>NZ_JAKWJU010000002.1:3882500-5255000 GCF_022524345.1 Streptomyces marispadix
CTTAAGCGCCAGTAAACGGCGGTGGTAACTATAACCATCCTAAGGTAGCGAAATTCCTTGTCGGGTAAGTTCCGACCTGCACGAATGGCGTAACGACTTCTTGACTGTCTCAACCATAGGCCCGGTGAAATTGCAGTACGAGTAAAGATGCTCGTTTCGCGCAGCAGGACGGAAAGACCCCGGGACCTTTACTATAGCTTGATATTGGTGTTCGGTTCGGTTTGTGTAGGATAGGTGGGAGACTGTGAAGCATTCGCGCCAGCGGGTGTGGAGTCGTTGTTGAAATACCACTCTGATCGTGCTGGATGTCTAACCCGGGTCCGTGATCCGGATCGGGGACAGTGTCTGGTGGGTAGTTTAACTGGGGCGGTTGCCTCCTAAAGGGTAACGGAGGCGCCCAAAGGTTCCCTCAGCCTGGTTGGTCATCAGGTGGTGAGTGTAAGTGCACAAGGGAGCTTGACTGTGAGACTGACGGGTCGAGCAGGGACGAAAGTCGGGACTAGTGATCCGGCGGTGGCTTGTGGAAGCGCCGTCGCTCAACGGATAAAAGGTACCCCGGGGATAACAGGCTGATCTTCCCCAAGAGTCCATATCGACGGGATGGTTTGGCACCTCGATGTCGGCTCGTCGCATCCTGGGGCTGGAGTCGGTCCCAAGGGTTGGGCTGTTCGCCCATTAAAGCGGTACGCGAGCTGGGTTTAGAACGTCGTGAGACAGTTCGGTCCCTATCCGCTGCGCGCGTAGGAGTCTTGAGAAGGGCTGTCCCTAGTACGAGAGGACCGGGACGGACGGACCTCTGGTGTGCCAGTTGTCCTGCCAAGGGCATGGCTGGTTGGCTACGTTCGGGAGGGATAACCGCTGAAAGCATCTAAGCGGGAAGCCTGCTTCGAGATGAGGACTCCCACCCCCGTTGTGGGGTTAAGGCTCCCGGGAGATGACCGGGTTGATAGGCCAGATATGGAAGACCCGTGAGGGTTGGAGTTGACTGGTACTAATAAGCCGAGGGCTTGACCATAGCTGCTACGCGTCCACTGTCCGGTATCTGAAACAACAACCCCGGCAAACCGTGCTGGCTGGTTGGTTGATATGTGAAGAGTGCGCTGAACACACACGACACAAGGTTTCCCCCTTGTTGCGTTGAGCAATGTGGGGGTTGTGTTTCGGTGGTCATAGCGTGAGGGAAACGCCCGGTGACATTCCGAACCCGGAAGCTAAGCCTTACTGCGCCGATGGTACTGCATGCGGGAGCGTGTGGGAGAGTAGGACACCGCCGAACTCCACGTGAAACAGGCCCCGTTGGACTGGAAACAACCCAGACCAACGGGGCCTTTTTCGTGTTCTCGTAGAGTAGGGCGTATGGGCAGTTACGACGTGGTCGTCTTCGACAATGACGGTGTGCTGGTGGACAGCGAGCCCATCTCGAATCGTGTACTGGCCGCGTATCTCACCGAGTTGGGGCATCCGACCACGTATGAGGAGTCGATCCGCGACTACATGGGCGCGGCAGTGCATCGCGTACACGATCTGGTGCTGGAGAGGTCGGGGCGGCGGCTCCCGGAGGGTTTTGACGAGACGTTCCATGAGCGGGTGTTCGCCGCGTTCCGCAGCGAGTTGAGGGCCGTCGAGGGTGTGCGCGATGTGCTGGCGAGGCTGGACGCGGACGGGGTGCCGTACTGTGTCGCGTCCTCGGGGAGTCATGAGCGAATCCGGGTCGCGCTGCGTAAGACAGGGCTGTACGAACACTTCGGTGAGGAACGGATCTTCAGCGCGCAGGACGTCGGCAGGGGGAAGCCGGCACCGGATCTCTTTCTGCTGGCGGCGGAGAAGATGGGTGCTCGGCCGGGGCGGTGCGCCGTCGTGGAGGACAGTCCGTTGGGTGTGGAGGCCGCCGTCGCCGCCGGGATGGACGTGTATGCGTTTGCGGCCATGACGCCCCGTGAGCGGCTTGCCGGGGCCACCGCCTGTTTCTCGCGTATCGAGGAGCTGCACGCGCTGCTCTCGTAGTGCAGGAGCAGCCGCGGTGATCGGGCCTGGGGGCGGGCCGGTACGGTGGCGGGATGAGTGGCGGCGCACAGTTGATGTGGGACGAGGCAGTCACCGGATATGACTTCGGGCCGGGGCATCCGATGGATCCGGTTCGGCTGGCGTTGACGATGCGGCTGGTCGAGGCGCTGGGGCTGGACGGCCAGGACGGTCTGAAGGTGACCGCGGCGAAGGCCGCCGGGGACTCGACATTGCGGCTCGTGCACCGTCAGGACTACATCGAGGCCGTACGGCGGATCTCGGCGGACCCCGGGTCGGCGACCGGCGAATATGGGCTCGGTACGCCGGACGATCCCGCGTTCGCCGGGATGCATGAGGCGTCCGCGCTGATCGCGGGACAGTCGGTGGCCGCGGCGGACGCGGTGTGGCGCGGGGATGTGAAGCACGGGGTCAACTTCGCGGGCGGGCTGCACCATGCGATGCATGCGTCCGCGTCCGGTTTCTGCATCTACAACGACGCGGCCCTGGCCGTGGCCCGGCTGCTGGAGCAGGGGGCGGAGCGCGTCGCGTACGTCGACGTGGACGTGCACCACGGGGACGGCGTGCAGGACGCGTTCTGGAACGACCCGCGTGTGCTGACGATCTCGCTTCATGAGCATCCGCACATGCTGTTCCCCGGCACCGGCTGGGCCGAGGAGAACGGCGGCCCCGAGGCCGAGGGCAGCGCGGCGAACGTAGCCCTTCCCGCCGGCACCGGCGACGAGGGCTGGCTCCGCGCGCTTCATGCGATCGTGCCCGAACTCCTCGCCGAATTCCGGCCACAAGCGCTTGTCACACAGCACGGCGCCGACACGCACTTCGAGGACCCGCTGGCGCACCTGGCCGTGAGCGTGGACGCGCAGCGCGCGGCGGCGGAGGCCCTGCACGGCTGGGCGCACGAGTACGCCGACGGGCGCTGGGTGGCGCTCGGCGGCGGTGGATACGCCGTCTTCGACGTCGTACCGAGGACGTGGACGCATCTGGTCGGGATCGCCGCCGGTGCGCCCGTGCCGCCGGACACGGAAGTCCCGGACTCCTGGCGGGAGTTGGTGTACGCGCGCACGGGGAGTCCGGTGGCGCCGCAGCGGATGACCGACGGGCGTGAGCCGGTGTGCCGCATGTGGTCGGACGGATACGACCCGGCCGATCCGCTGGACAGGGCGGTGCAGGCCACCAGGAAGGCGGTCTTCCCCGCACACGGGTTGCTGCCGTAGCTGCGGGCGCCGCCGCTCGTCTCGTCGCACCCGTACCGGCTCCTGGGCCGTGAGGTCTCCGTGCCCAGGCCGGGTCGCCAACGTCAGTGCCCCGTAGCGAAGTTGATGGCACTTTTGGCCGAAACCTGCGGGGTGCGGGGTGGTCCGGCTACTGTCTCGTGACGCGGCACCGGCCCTTACGAGCCACCGCCGTCGTATCGGTGCGAGGGCCGGGGCGTGGCCTCGGTACCGGTCTCGGTACCGGTCCGGCGCCGGTGAGCGGCGGGTTCGAGTGCCGGCCAGGGGCGTCCGCCGGATGACTTCCGGGGCCTCGTCGCCGACGCGGCTTCCGGGTGTCTACGCAACATGGGCCTCAGCTCTATCGTCAGGGGGATGTCCTCTCCTCACATCACCGGAGGGGAGACCTGTCGACATAACGACCCGGTTCGCCGTACGTACGCCAAACCCCCGCCGCGTATGGGGAGTTGCACTGAAACACGGACCGGCGTGCGCTTCGGATTCCATGCGCCCGCAGTGCACACGGTGTCGCCCCCGTTGCTTCGAGCCGTGCGGGCAGACGTCACGGTGGGCCGCGTACCGCAGCCGGGTCCCGGGGGTCCCTGTGTCATCGGGAGGCACGAACGGGTCTGCACAGCAGGTCAGTTGGGTAGTGAGGCCATCGGGCCGGCGGATGCGGACGATCCGGTGCCGTTCGTGTGCGAGGCCGAGTGGAGGGTTTCGGCAGGCCGTCGGCGATGACGCTGTGCGCTCCTGCGGCTACCGTCCGCTGGCGAACTATGTACTCAATCGAGGGTGTCTGTCACAGTAGGAGACCGATCGCTACTCCTCTTCCCCACTTGCATCACCCGCCCCTAATCTGGGGAGGAGCGCGCATGCGAGCGGGAGTCGCCGGAAGGGGAAGCCGGTGACCGACATGTGCGGAAGGTTCAGGTGTGACATGGCTGCTGGCAAGGGACCTCTCAACGAGGTCAACTTTCTGACCGTGGCGGAAGTCGCCTCGGTGATGCGAGTGTCCAAGATGACCGTGTACCGGCTGGTGCACAGCGGGCATCTGCCGGCGATCCGGGTGGGCAGGTCCTTCCGGGTCCCAGAGCAAGCCGTCCATGAATACCTCCAGGAATCCTATGTGGGGGTGGAAACGGCCTGACGGCGCTGCGCGGCGACCCTCGGATTACGAGCCGGGCCCGGCGACGGGTAGGCTGAACCTCATGTAGGTCGTGTGGGCTCGGACGCCCCGCGCCGAGTGAAGACAGTTCTCTCCGCATCGGCGGAGATGATTTGTGAGCGAGGGTTGTCGTGGGCTCAGTAATCAAGAAGCGGCGTAAGCGGATGGCCAAGAAGAAGCACCGCAAGCTCCTCAAGCGCACGCGGGTTCAGCGTCGCAACAAGAAGTGAGCGAGCGCCGGGTTCGTCCTTGACCGCCGTTCTGCTGCCCGCACCAGGTGTGCGGTGCGGTGGGGCGGCGGTTTTCGTTACCTGCGTACGCGTTTCGGGGGCGAGCGTGCGGACAGGCGAGAACCGGAATCCGCAGAGACGGACCTGCGGAGCCCGTGGAAGCTCGCATTCTGCGGCACAGGCCGCAAATCGGCGCCTGGGGAGGGAACTTGGGCAGGGTCGTGCTCGTCACCGGGGTCGCCAGGCCGCTGGCCGGGCGCTTCGTGCGCCGTGTCCAGCGTGAGTCCGACGTGGACCGGGTGATCGGAGTCGACACCGCCGAGCCTGCGCATCGTCTCGGCGGCGCCGCCGAGTTCGTACCGGCCGACATCCGGCAGCCGGACATCACGGGTGTGCTGGCCCGGTACGGCGTGGACACCGTCGTACACATGGATGTGAACGCCTCGCCGCCCCCGGTGCCCGGAAGCGGCGGCCGTGGTTCCGTCAAGGAAGTCAACGTCATAGGCACGATGCAGCTTCTCGGCGCCTGCCAGAAGGCCCCGGGGGTGCGGCGGCTGGTCGTGAAGTCGACGACGAGCGTCTATGGAGGCACGTCGCGCGACCCGGCCGTCTTCGACGAGTCGACATCCGCGAAGTCGCTGCCCGGCGGCGGCTTCGCGAAGGACGCGGTGGAGGTCGAGGGCTATGTGCGGGGCTTCGCCCGGCGCCGTCCCGACGTCTCCGTCACGGTGCTCCGGTTCGCGCATGTGCTGGGGGCGTCGATGGACTCGCCGCTCGCGTCGTATTTCGCGCTGCCCGTACTGCCCACGGTGCTCGGCTACGATCCGCGGCTTCAGTTCGTGCACGAGGACGACGCCGTGGAGGTCCTGCGCCTGGCGGCGCACGAGCCGCGGCGCGGGACGCTCAGCGCGGGCACGTTCAACATCGCGGGCGACGGCACCCTGCTGCTCTCCCAGTGCGCGCGGAGGCTCGGCCGGCCGACGGTGCCGATGCCGCTGCCCGCGATCCGATGGGGCAGGTCGCTGCTTCAGTCGGTGGGGGTCGCGGACTTCTCGCCGGAGCAGGTGCGGCTGCTGACACACGGACGAGTGGTGCGTACGACTCAGATGCGTGAAGTCCTCGGATTCGAGCCGCGGTTCACGACCGGAGGGGCGCTGGCGGCCTTCGCTCGCGGCCGGGGGCCGGGGCTGCTGCCGCCGGAGAAGCTCGCTCATGCGGTGGACAGAGTGGCCGCGGTGGTGGGTCCGCCCGGAGAGGCTCCGGGGCGAGGACCGCGGGACGAGGAGGCCGGTCGGCATGGGTGATGCGAAGGTCATACCGTTCGGGTCTCCCGATGACGGGCATGAGCGGCGCGGGGCGTACGCGCGAAGCGAGAGCAACGAGCGCAATGACCGCAACGGGCAGCCGGGGCAGCGGGGTTACGGACCGCGACCGCGGGGGCAGCGGCGCCACGGAGAGGACGGCCCCGGAGAGCAGGGCCACGGAGAGGCCCCGAGGCCCGGAGAGCAGGGCTACGGAGAGCAGGTCCGCGAGGGCGTACCCGGAGACGCCGGCCCCGGTACCGGCTGGGAGCGCAGGGCCGCCAAGGCGCTGGCATTTCTGCGCAGGCGGGTCACGGGCGAGTACGAGGTCGACGACTTCGGCTACGACGCCGAGTTGACCGACGAGGTGCTGATGTCGCTGCTGCGCCCCCTGTACGAGAAGTACTTCCGGGTCGAGGTGCGCGGCGTCGAGAACATACCGGCGGACGGCTCGGCCCTCGTCGTCGCCAACCACTCCGGCACCCTGCCGCTCGACGGCCTGATGATGCAGGTGGCCGTGCACGACAACCATCCGGCGGGGCGCCATCTGCGGCTGCTCGCGGCCGATCTGGTGTTCATGCTGCCGGTGGTCAACGCACTCGCGCGCAAGGCCGGGCACACGCTTGCCTGTTCGGAGGACGCTTCGGCGCTGCTGGCCGCGGGCGAGGTCGTCGGTGTGATGCCCGAGGGGTTCAAGGGCCTGGGCAAGCCCTTCTCGGAGCGCTACAAGCTTCAGCGGTTCGGGCGCGGTGGTTTCGTGTCGACGGCGCTGCGGGCCGGGGCGCCGATCGTGCCGTGCTCGATAGTCGGCGCCGAGGAGATCTACCCGATGGTGGGGAACGCCAAGACGCTCGCGCGGCTGCTGGGTTTCCCCTACTTCCCGGTGACGCCCACGTTCCCCCTGCTGGGGCCGCTCGGTGCCGTACCGCTGCCGACGAAGTGGACGATCCAGTTCGGGGAGCCGATACCGACGGACGGTTATCCGGCCGGGTCGGCCGACGATCCGATGCTGATGTTCGACCTCACCGACCAGATCCGGGAGACCATCCAGCACACCCTCTACAAGCTGCTTGTGCGGCGGCGGTCGGTCTTCTTCTGACTCCCGGTGGTCCCGCGTCGGGCCTTGCCATACGGGCCCGGCGACTCACCCGCAGCCCGTAGGCGCATGCCCCCGTGCCCGTAGGCCCATACGCGCAGGCCGTCAGCGCAGGCTCTTACGACCGCCGACGCCCTCCCGGCGGCGGTGCCGGGAGGGCGTCGCGTAAGGCGCGGCCAGGACGGGCGCCAGGGGGGCGGGCTACTCGTAGTCCTCCGAGAGCCTCTTCAGCCCCGGCAGGGTGTCCGGGACGATGGGCGGAAGCGTGACCTCCGTCTTGCCTCCCGTATCGCCGCTCCGGTCCGAGCCTGGACGGGACCGATCGCCCTGCGGGCCTCCCGGCGTGCCCAACAGGCCCTCGCCGCCGATGAGTCCACCGGCACGCGCGTCCGTACCGGACGGCGAGGGCTCGTCGCTCGTGCCCGCCGAGCCGTCGCGGGGGTCGCTGGAATCGGACGGGGACGAGGGGCGGGGCGCCTCGCCCCGGTGCTCGTGACCGCTCGCGCCGCCGTGGCCCTGCCCTTGAGGGTGTGTGTCGTCGTGTTCGGAGATCAGGCCGGCGATCGGGGTGATGTCGCTGTCCATCTCGTCGAACACGGAGCTGACTTCGTCCCGTACGTCGTAGAGCTGCTCGGGAAGGTGCTCCCGCAGCTTCGTCCAGTTCTCGCGCTGCCCCGAGTTGAAGGTGGACAGCGTGCGCATCGGGGCGATGCTGCCGTCCCGCTCGTAGGCGGCGCTGAGCAGATGGTGGCCCTCGGTGGCGTCGTAGCGCACCCCGGCGAGTGCCCTGCGGACCTCGGCCAGCGACTCGTCGTCCAACTCGGCGCCGCCACGGGCCCGTTCCATGAGGCGGCGGGCCTCGCGCAGCCTCGTCGCCGCGCGGTCCAGATGCAGCCGGCCGCGGGCCCTGTCGTCGTCCGCGAAGTCGAGGCGCAGATCCTCCATGCCCCGCTTGACGCCGTACAGCGAGTCTCCGGGGAGCGCTTCGCTGCTCGCCGCTGCCACGCCCCCGAGCGCGGAGGCGGCCACGCCGACGCCCAGTCCTCCGGCCGCGAGCCCTTTGCCCAGGCGGGAGTTGGGACGGAGTCTGCTCAACGGGCCGAGGGCGGGAGCACGATGGGCTCCTCTCCTCGTACCTCTGCCGTCACGCTGGGCGGGAACCTGACGTGCGCGGACCTCCGGCGAGGCGAACTCCGCTTCCATGGCGGCCACGAGCTGTGCCCGCTGAACGATCTTGACATCCGGTGGCACCGCCGGCCTGGGGACGGAGCGCAGCCTCCTCGCCACGCCGAGCAGCAGCTCGGGATCGGAGTCACCGGCGCAGTCCCCGGCGTCGCAGGCGTCACCGGGCGGGTGCTCCGCGGCGTCGGCGTCAGCGGGTGCCGCCGGCGCGAGGGCGTCACCGGACGATTCGCTCGGCGCGGAACGTACGGGGGCGGGGGAAGGCAGGGAGACGTCTGGGCGCTGGTCTTCCGCCGTCCGGTCGGCCGCCCTGGCCTCGTCGAGCTCGTGCTCGTCCAGGGCTCGGGCGAAGGCGGCAGCCCGCTTGCTCGCGGCTACGGACCCGATCACGGGCGGCACCTCCTCTCGTCAGCACGGTCCACTCCCCGTCGCGTACGGAAGGTTGTGCGGCATATCGCCGACGTTCACTCGTAAGTGGGAGTGCAACCTTGCGCGTTAACGGG
Source organism: Streptomyces marispadix (assembly GCF_022524345.1). Lineage (NCBI taxonomy): Bacteria > Bacillati > Actinomycetota > Actinomycetes > Kitasatosporales > Streptomycetaceae > Streptomyces > Streptomyces marispadix. The sequence continues at coordinate 3,891,214 of NZ_JAKWJU010000002.1, forward strand.
TGCGGGGAGACAACACCCCCACAACGAGCGGCAAGCCACTCGGGTTACGGACTCACGATGATGTGACCGCATGCATGCGAGACGTCACACTGCGGTGAAGTGATGGGCGCCGCGCGCCTCTTGGCCTCGGGGGCGCTTGGCCGTACGGACGTCTCGGTCGTACGGACGGCGTGATCGTACGGACTTCTCGGTCGCGTGACGTCTCGGTCGTACGGACGTCTCGGTCGTACGGGCCTCTTCGCCCTACGGGGTGTCGTTGCCGTACGGGTCTCTTCGTACGGACCGCTTCGCCGCACGGCCCCCGTCCTGCTGGTCAATTCGCCCCGCACGCCTGCCCGTTCAGCACGCCCCTCCCGGCGCCGACTCGCGGGTTCAGCGCGCGTCCTGGGGCAGCAGCCGGGCCAGGGTGCGCACAGCGCGGTACTGAAGGGTCTTGATCGCGCCCTCGTTCTTCCCCATGGCGCGTGCCGTCTCGGCGACGGACAGGCCATGGAGGAAGCGGAGCGTGACGCACTCCTGCTGCTGAGGGTTGAGCCTTCGTACGGCGTCGAGGAGTGCCGCGTTGGAGAGGGACTCCAGCACCGACTCCTCGGGGCTGCGCTCGACTTCGTTGGCGTCGAGCATCTCCCCGGTGGTCACCTCCAGCCGGAAACGGCTCGACTTGAAGTGGTCGGCGACCAGGTTGCGCGCGATGGTGACCAGCCATGCGCCGAAGTCGCGGCCCTGCCAGGTGAAGGTGCCGATGCGGCGCAGTGCCCGGAGGAACGTCTCGCTTGTGAGGTCCTCGGCGGTCGCCTTCCCGCCCACCCGGTAGTAGATGTAGCGGTACACCGTGTCGCTGTACTGGTCGTAGAGGCGGCCGAAGGCGTCGGCCTCGCCCGACTGGGCACGCTCCACGAGATCCATCATGCGGCGGCTGTCGGTGTCCGTGGCGACGGGACGTGCGCGCCGTGCGGTGGAGGTGCCCGAACTGCCCGACGCGGAGCTGCGGATGCGCCGCCCGATCCCGCCTGAGGACGTCGTGCTCCCGACCGCGGAAGCGGCAGCGGACGCCACGGAGGGCGACCCGGGCGCGAACGGCGAGGACGAAGAGGACGGCGAGGACGGGAGAGCCGCAGAGGGCGAGGGGGACGGCGTATACGGAGAAGAGGGGGACGTGGGGTTGGGGGACGTAGTGGGGACGGGGGCGTTGACAGGGACAGCAGGGGCAGGGACGGGCGCGGCGGGGACCGCGCGGCCCACGGCGCCGGTCGCGGCGCGGTGGGCGAGTGCGTAGCGGGCGCCGGCGGGGACGGGCACGGCTGAGGCGAGGGCGGGGGCGTACGCGTGGGGGACAACAGCGCGCAGCCGACCGAGTGCCGCAACGACCGTGCTGCGCAGCGTAGCCAGGCCCGAGGCGTCAACCCCGACGTGTGGGTACACGGGACTCCCAGAGGCAGAGCTTCCATCACGTGCAGTACGGGACCGTTCGACCCGGAAGGGACGTGTGGGTACCGATTGCGTCTGAGGAGAATAACGCTTCGTAAAGGCCGTGCTACGCGTAGTTGCTGAAATCGCCGGTTGCGTCTGATCTGTTACGGATTGCTGGCTGCTATTGCACCGACTGTGATCGGGGCAACGACCGTTTGCTGGTCACAACTTGTCGTTGGAGTTACGACTTGTGCCCAGGTGTCCGAAGCGTCACTGGCGGGAGCGAGATCGCCCGACAGGCCGGAAATCGACAGCGTTCAACTACCGCGCTGTGTGCGGTGCCACGGCGTGTCGGCGCGTATCCGCCGGGGATGGCAAGCCCTTCCGTCCTAGCGGCGGCGGCGCTGAATGGCCACCGCGGCGGCGGCTCCACCGGCCACGGCGCCCACTCCCGCCGCGGCCGGGATGCCCACCTTCGCCGCCTTCCGTCCGGTCCGGTAGTCCCGTAGCCGCCAGCCCATTTCGCGTGCGTGGCCGCGAAGCCTGCTGTCAGGATTGATCGCATACGGATATCCGACGAGCGAGAGCATCGGAATGTCGTTCGCGGAGTCGCTGTAGGCGGCGCAGCGTTCCAGCTCCAGGTCCTCCGCCGCGGCCAGCGCCCGTACGGCCTCCGCCTTGGCCGGGCCGTGCAGCGGCTCTCCCACCAACCGGCCCGTGTAGACGCCGTCGACGGACTCCGCGACGGTGCCGAGCGCGCCGGTCAGGCCGAGCCGTCTGGCGATGATCGTCGCCGTCTCCACGGGCGCGGCCGTCACCAGCCACACCTTCTGGCCCGCGTCGAGGTGGGCCTGTGCGAGTGCGCGGGTGCCGGGCCAGATCCGTCCGGCCATGTACTCGTCGTAGATCTCCTCGCCGATCGCGGTGAGTTCGGAGACCCGGTGCCCCTGGACGATGGACAGGGCGCTGGAGCGTACGTCCGCCATGTGACCGGCGTTCTCGTTGCCCGCGAGGCGGAACCAGGTCTGCTGCCAGGCGAACCGGGCCAGTTCGCGCTTGTCGAAGAAGTCCCGCTTGTACAGGCCGCGGCCGAAGTGGAAGAGCGCGGCGCCCTGCATGACGGTGTTGTCGAGGTCGAAGAAGGCCGCCGCGCGGGTGTCGCCCGCGACCGGGAACGCGGCCTCCTCGTCCGGGAGTTCCTCCACTTCCTGCGCGGCCGCGAACACGCCCTGCTGAAGCTCCTCCGCCTGCCGCAGCTGAAGTTCCCGCTTGCGCGCCGCGTCGGCCGACGCCTCGCCCGCGAGCACGCTGCGCGCGGTCGCGGAACGGCCGCGGCGCGCGATCCAGGACCACGCGTGACGGGGAGAGGTGCGGAACGACCGGGAGGACCGGGTGGACATGGCATCGAGGATAGCCACTGCGCACGGCATGCCTGTTACGTCCGGATGTCCAACTGTGGGCCGTACGGGACGGATTCGGGACGGGACCGATGCGTACGGCTGCTACGGGTACGGGCGGGCCCGGTGCGTCCGCCACGGGGCCCGCGACGCGTCCGCTACGGGTCCGCTGCCGGTCCCGGTGCCGGGTCCGCGGGAAGCGGCGCCGCTCATCCCGGATGTGAAGCGTCGCGGAGGTGACGTGTGGTGCCGGAGAAGCGTGACAATGGCCGGCATGAGGACTGTCACCCTGATCGGGAAGCCCGGATGCCATCTCTGTGACGTCGCCCGCGATGTGATCGTGCGGGTCTGCGCCGAGACGGGAGCCTCCTGGGAGGAGAAATGCATCGAGGACGACCAGGAGTTGTACCGCAAGTACTGGGAGCAGATCCCGGTCGTCCTGGTCGACGGTGCGCAGCACGACTTCTGGCGGGTGGACCCCCAGCGGCTGCGCAGAGCACTGGAGAGCTAGGGCGCTGAGGAGCCAGGCCTCCTGCCGGGCACGCCCGCCGTCGGTCGCGTACGACGCCGTGTGCGGGGCCGCGTACGGGCCGGGAACGGGCTGCGTACGGGGTGTGCGGGCGCCGTTCGCCGTGTCCCGTACGGCAGTTGGGGCGAGGGGGGAAGAGCCGCCGCCGTCGGGCGGTATGTGAGGAGTGACGTGTGTCGCGTCTGTCGCATGTGGCACCGGTCACGTTGACCGGGCAAATCGGACTCCATCTTTGTGCACGCGTTCACAAAGGCATAGCCTTGTCGCGATGGAGCGTTCGGGACGCGCGGTTCGCGCGGGAGCGCTCACCGCTTCGCGCAACCGGCAGGAGCACCGTGGCAACTGGCCGAAACCACCGACCGGCGACGACCCGGAGCCGAGGGATCCCCGAGGCCACCGTCGCCCGGCTACCGCTGTATCTGCGGGCCCTGACCGCGCTCTCCGAGCGCTCGGTGCCCACGGTCTCCTCGGAGGAACTGGCCGCGGCGGCGGGGGTGAACTCGGCCAAGCTGCGCAAGGACTTCTCCTACCTCGGCTCCTACGGCACCCGCGGCGTCGGCTACGACGTCGAATACCTCGTCTACCAGATCTCGCGTGAGCTGGGCCTCACACAGGACTGGCCAGTCGTGATCGTCGGTATCGGAAACCTCGGTGCCGCCCTCGCCAACTACGGGGGCTTCGCCTCACGCGGGTTCCGGGTGGCCGCCCTCATCGACGCCGACCCCTCGCTCACCGGAAGGCTCGTGGCGGGCATCGAGGTCCAGCACACGGACGGGCTGGAGCAGATCATCGACGAGAGCGGCGTCTCCATCGGCGTCATCGCCACCCCCGCGGGCTCCGCGCAGCAGGTGTGCGACAGGCTCGTCGCCGCCGGAATCACCTCCATCCTCAACTTCGCGCCGACCGTGCTGTCCGTGCCCGACGGCGTGGACGTGAGGAAGGTCGACCTCTCCATCGAGTTGCAGATCCTCGCCTTCCACGAGCAGCGCAAGGCCGGCGAGGAGGCCCCCGAGGAGGAGGAGACCGCGCCTCCCGCGGCGCCTCCCGCGGCCGCGGTCAGCAAGCGTCCCGAGCCGGGATCTGACGGGGACCGCCCCGCCGTGATGCCCGCATGAGCCTGCTGGTCGTCGGTCTGAGCCACCGCAGCGCGCCCGTGAGCGTGCTGGAGCGTGCGGTGCTCGCACCCCGCGTACGCGAGAAGCTGCTTCAGGACGCCGTGAGCGCCGAGCCCGCGGCGGAGGCCGCCGTGCTCTCCACCTGCAACCGCATCGAGCTGTACGCCGACGTCGACAAGTTCCACGCCGGTGTCGGCGAGTTGTCGACGCTGCTCGCCAGGCACAGCGGCGTCGGCCTCGACGAACTCACGCCGCATCTGTACGTCCACTACGAGGACCGGGCGGTGCACCACCTGTTCTCGGTGGCCTGCGGCCTGGACTCGATGGTCGTCGGCGAGGGCCAGATCCTCGGACAGATCAAGGACGCGCTCGCCGCCGCCCAGGACCAGCACACCGCCGGGCGGCTGCTGAACGACCTCTTCCAGCAGGCGCTGCGCACCGGCAAGCGCGCGCACAGCGAGACCGGCATCGACAAGGCCGGGCAGTCGCTGGTGACGTTCGGGCTTCAGCAGCTCGCCCGGCCCGAGCCGGTCGAAGAGTGGGTGCGCGGCAAGCGTGCGCTGGTCATCGGCGCGGGTTCGATGTCGTCGCTGGCCGCTACGACTCTCGCGCGGGCCGGTGTGGCCGAACTGGTGATCGCCAACAGGACCCTGGACCGCGCCGAGCGGCTGGCCTCCGGGCTGGCCCCCGGGCTCGCCGCGGGCGCCGCACCCGCCGCGGCGCTGACCGCCGGGCACGGCCCCCGTGCGCACGCCCTCCCGATCGACGGGCTCGCCGCCGAGCTGCCCCGCGCCGACATCGTCGTCTCCTGCACCGGCGCGACGGGTCTCGTACTCACCGAGGAGGCCGTGCGGGAGGCGCTGAAGGACCGGTCGGCCTCGGGAGGCGGCGAGACGGCGCTGCTCGACCTGGCCATGCCCCGCGACATCGACGCGGCCGTCCACGGCACCGAGGGCGCACGCCTCGTCGACATCGAACTGCTCGCGGAGGTCTCCGCGGACGCGCCGCTGGCTGCGGACGTCGACGCCGTGCGGACCATCGTGCGCGAGGAGGTCGCCGCGTTCGGCGCCGCGCAGCGGGCCGCGACGATCACACCGACCGTCGTCGCCCTGCGCACCATGGCCGCCGACGTCGTCGCGTCCGAGATGGCACGCCTGGAAGGCCGCCTCCAGGACCTCGACGACAAGCAACGCGCGGAGATCACCCAGACCGTGCGACGCGTCGTGGACAAGCTGCTCCACGCGCCGACCGTACGGGCCAAGCAGCTCGCAGGTGAGCCCGGCGGCGCCGGATACGCCGACGCCCTGCGCGAGTTGTTCGACCTCGACCCGCAGACGGTCGCCGCCGTCAGCAGCCCCGTGTCGCCCGGCGTACCGGAGCCCACTCAGTCCCCGGAACGCCGCGGCGACGGCCCCCAGGGCGAGCAGAACGAGAAAGCAGGCGCCCCCGAGCCGCAAGCCCACGAGCGGTACGCGGCCGGGCGCGACGAGGTGAGCACATGAGCAACATCCCAGCGAACGCCCTCCGGTTGGGCACCCGGCGCAGCAAGCTCGCCATGGCCCAGTCGGGCCTCGTGGCGGAGCAGGCGCGCCGGGTCACCGGCCGGCCCGTGGAGCTGGTCGAGATCACGACGTACGGCGACACCAGCAGGGAACACCTCGCGCAGATCGGCGGCACCGGCGTCTTCGTCACGGCGCTGCGCGACGCGCTGCTCGGCGGCCGTATCGACTTCGCGGTGCACTCGCTGAAGGACCTCCCCACCGCGCAGCCCCCGGAGCTGACACTGGCCGCGGTGCCCCGCCGGGCCGACCCGCGGGACGTGCTGATCGCCCGCGACGGGCTCCGCTTCGAGGAGCTCGCCGCGAGCGTGCGCACCACCGGCAGGCCCGCCCGTATCGGCACGGGCTCGCCCCGGCGCATGTCGCAGCTCGCCGCCTGGGCCCGCAGCCTCTCCGTGAAGGTCGACACGGTGCCGATCCGCGGGAATATCGACACGCGCATCGGGTATGTGCGCTCAGGCGAACTCGACGCCGTGGTGCTCGCAGCAGCCGGGATGGAACGCACCGGACGCCTCGACGAGGTCACCGAACTGCTCAGCCCCGACGCCCTGCTGCCGGCCCCCGGCCAGGGGGCACTCGCCGTCGAGTGCGCATCGGCCGACGTACATCTGGCCACCCAGCTCGCCGAGCTCGACGACCCGCACACGCGGGCCGCCGTGACCGCCGAGCGAACCCTGCTCGCCGCCTTGGAAGCCGGTTGCAGCGCCCCCGTGGGCGCGCTCGCCGACCTGCTTGGCGACGGGCAGGCTGTCACCGAAATGCGCCTGCGCGGCGTCGTCGGAACCATCGACGGCGAGACGCTGGTGCAGCTGTCCACCACCGGTCCCGTACCGGCGTCCGCGGAGGGCGCAGCGACCCCGGAGAAGATGGGGCGCGAGCTCGCCGACGAGATGCTCGCCAAAGGCGCGGCCGGTCTGATGGGGGAGCGAGCACTTTGAGCCCCACCACTGCCCACAACTCGACAACTCAGCACCTCTACGGCGCACATGGACACGTCACCTTCCTCGGCGCCGGTCCCGGCGACCCGGGTCTGCTGACGCTGCGCGCCGTCGAGGCGCTGGCACAGGCAGACGTGCTTGTCGCCGACCCGCAGGTGTACGACGTCGTCCGCAGCCATGCGCGGGCAGGGGTGGACACTCCGCTCCGGTTGGAAGACGGGGCGAAGCAGGACCCGAAAGCCGACGGGACGCCGGCGGGCACCGCGAACGGTGCAGCAGATCTTGCCATGGCCGCCGCACGGTCCGGCAAGCGGGTCGTGAGGGCGGTCACGGGCGATCCCGGCCTGGACGCCGACGCGGCACGCGAGATGCTGGCGTGCGCCGGAGAGGGCATCCCGTTCGAGGTGGTGCCCGGCATCGCGACGGCGGTGGGCGTGCCCGCGTACGCGGGCATCCCGCTGCGCGACGGCCACGGCACCGACGTCCGCTTCATCGACGCCGCCACGGCCGACGACAGATGCTGGACGGAGGTCGGCGCGAGCGACGCGACCGTCGTCGTCTCCACGACGCTGGACTCCGTCGTCTCCGTCGCCGGTGAACTCGTCGCGGGGGGCCGCAAGCCCGAGACGCCGCTCACCGTCACCGTCGCCGGCACCACCACCCGGCAGCGCACCTGGAGCGCCACGCTCGGCACCATGGGCCAGGTCCTGAAGTCCGCGAAGGTGCTGCCGTCCTCGGACGGCGGGCAGCCCGTGATAGCCGTGGTCGGGGAGCGCGGTGCGGCGGCGGAGCGTCAGCGCCTGGCGTGGTTCGAGTCCAAGCCGCTGTTCGGCTGGCAGGTGCTGGTGCCGCGTACGAAGGAGCAGGCGGAGTCGCTCTCCGACCAGTTGCGCAGCTACGGCGCGGTGCCCGCGGAGGTCCCGACCATCGCCGTCGAACCGCCGCGTACGCCGCAGCAGATGGAGCGAGCGGTCAAGGGCCTTGTCACGGGCCGGTACGAGTGGATCGCCTTCACGTCGGTCAACGCGGTCAAGGCGGTGCGGGAGAAGTTCGAGGAGTACGGGCTGGACGCTCGCGCCTTCGCGGGGATCAAGGTCGCCGCGGTCGGCGAGCAGACGGCGAAGGCCCTCGTGGAGTTCGGTGTGAAGCCGGATCTGGTGCCCAGCGGCGAGCAGTCCGCGGCGGGCCTGCTGGAGGACTGGCCGCCCTACGACCCGGTGTTCGACCCCATCGACCGCGTCTTCCTGCCGCGTGCCGACATCGCCACCGAGACCCTGGTGGCCGGGCTGATCGAGCTGGGCTGGGAGGTCGACGACGTCACCGCGTACCGGACGGTGCGGGCCTCGCCGCCCCCGGCCGAGACGCGGGAGGCCATCAAGGGCGGCGGCTTCGACGCGGTGCTGTTCACCTCGTCGTCCACGGTGCGCAATCTCGTCGGCATCGCGGGCAAGCCGCACAACGTGACCGTCATCGCCTGCATCGGGCTTACCACCGCGAAGACCGCGGAGGAGCACGGGCTGCGTGTGGACGTGATGTCGCCGGAGCCTTCGGTGCACAAACTGGCCGAGGCGCTCGCGGACTTCGGAGCGGAGCGCCGGGCGGAGGCCCTGGCGGCAGGCGATGTGGTGAAGCGGCCGAGCGAGAAGCGCCCGGCCAGGAGGAGGGCACGTTCGTCGTGACTACGCAGTTCCCCGGAGGTCCCGCTTACGCGACGGGCGTGGGCGGCTTTCCCGCCGCGCGGCCGCGCCGCCTCCGTACGACGCCGGCGATGCGCCGCATGGTCGCCGAACACCGGCTGCACCCGGCGCAGTTGATCCTTCCCGTCTTCGTCCGTGACGGCATCGGCGAGCCGGTGCCCGTCTCGTCCATGCCGGGCGTCGTGCAGCACACCAGGGAGACGCTGAAGAAGGCGGCGCACGAGGCGGTACGCGCGGGCGTCGGCGGATTCATGATCTACGGCGTCCCGAAGGAGGAGGACAAGGACGCGGTCGGCAGCGCGGGCACCGACCCCGACGGCATCCTCCAGGTCGCGCTGCGGGACGTGAGGGCCGAGGTCGGCGACGACATCGTGATCATGTCGGATCTGTGCCTGGACGAGACGACGGACCACGGCCACTGCGGAGTGCTGGACGCCGAGGGCCGCGTCGACAACGACGCGACGCTGGAGCGCTACGCCGAGATGGCGTGCGTACAGGCCGAGGCGGGCGCCCATGTGCTGGGCCCCAGCGGCATGATGGACGGCCAGATCGGCTTCGTGCGCCGCGCGCTCGACGAGGCGGGCCACCGGGACGTGTCCTTGTTCGCCTACACCGCGAAGTACGCCTCCGCCTTCTACGGTCCGTTCCGCGAGGCCGTGGGCTCCTCGCTCAAGGGCGACCGCAAGACCTATCAGCAGGACCCGGCCAACGCCCGCGAGGCGCTGCGCGAGCTGTCCCTGGACGCCGCCGAGGGCGCCGACATGGTGATGGTCAAGCCGGGCCTGCCGTATCTGGACGTGCTGCGCGACTTCGCCGAGCGTGCCGAAGTCCCCGTCGGCGTCTATCAGATCTCCGGTGAGTACGCGATGGTCGAGGCCGCCGCGCAGAACGGCTGGATCGACCGCGACCGCGCGATCATGGAGACCCTTACGAGCTTCAAGCGCGCGGGCGCGAACCTGATCCTCACCTACTGGGCGACGGAGGCCGCGGGGCGGCTGTAGGGCGGCGCCTGCTCTTCATGGCTTCTACCGCTCGCAACCACGGCATCAGCCCCATGCGGCAGGCCGCTGAGGCGGCCGAGGAGGCCACCGGGCTGCGCGCAGAGATCATCTGGGGAGTGCTGATGATGTCGCGCGCCCCCGCGCTTCAAACATGCGCGGGTCATCAACGTGGTCAACGAGCAGTTGATGTCCGCCCTGCCGGAGGGGCTTGAGGCGTTCCAAGTCGCTTCTGTCGCCCTCCCGAACGACCCGGACGACTACGCGACCCCGGACCTCCTCGTCGGTGATGCCGCTCTCGGGGAGTCGGACGACTGGCTCGCGGAGCCGGGCAGCGTCGCCTTCGTCCTCGAAGTCGTCTCCAAGAGCAACAGCACGAAGGACACCCGGGAGATGGTCCGCTGGTACGCCGAGGCAGGCATCCCGTCGTACCTGGTGATCGATCCCCGTGACGGCACCTGGACGCTGTACACCGAGCCCCGCCAGGGCGAATACCAAGGGTCGCTGCACAAGCGTTACGGGGACGACGTCGTGTTGAGCGACCTCGGGGTCAAGCTGTCGACTGACTCTCTTCCCAGGTACGCCGAAGACTCCTGACGGCCCGCGACTTGGCGACCGCCGAGCGGAACGGGCCGCCGGTCAGGGCTTGCGGCCGATGCCCGCGTAGAAGAAGGCGTCCTCGTCGGTGATGCCGGAGGGGCCGTCGGGGCGCCAGCGGTGGGTCGTAGTGAGGCCCGGCTCGATCAGTTCCGTGCCCTCGAAGAAGCGGAGCACCTCCGACTTGGTGCGTATCTGGGCCGGGGTGCCGCTCTGCCGGTAGACGTCGACGGCCTTCTGGGCGGCGGGGTTGAAGTCGGGGGTGGCGTGGGAGAGGACCAGGAAGCTGCCCGGGGCGAGGCGTTCGACCATGCGGTGCACGATCTCCACGGGCTTGTGCTCGTCGGGGAGGAAGTGCGTGACGGCGAGCATCGACAGCGCCAACGGACGCTCCAGGTCGATGACTTCGCGAAGGCCCGGGGAGTCGAGGATGTCGTCGTGCCGCAGATCGGCGTGGACGTAGGCGGTGCGGCCCTCGGGGCTGCTGAGCGTGAGCGCGTCGGTGTACTCCAGCACCGTCGGGTCGTTGTCCGCGTAGACGACGTGTGACTCCGGAGCGACCTCCTGGGCCACCTGGTGCAGATTGGGCTCGGTCGGGATGCCCGTGCCCACGTCGACGAACTGCCGTATGCCGTACTCGCTCGCGAGCGTGCGGGTGGCGCGGTGCATGAAGTCCCGGTTGGCTCGGGCCCCGAGGACGATGAACGGGAAGACCTTCTTGACCTTCTCGGCAGCCTCCTGGTCGACCGGATACCAGTCCTTGCCGCCCAGGTAGTAGTCGTACATACGGGCCGAGTGGGCCTTGCTGGTGTCTATGGGGGCGGGCGGCTCTGCGCCGGGACCGGTCATCGTCGTGCTTCCTCTTCTGCCGCTGCGTGTGCGTATGCGGATACGTATGCGGATGCGCGGGCCGGTCGTACGGTCGCGCTCTCGCCGCGTCCGGCCGTCAACAGCCCTCCTGTGCAGGGAAGTTGAAGTTATCAGAGCGTTGGTTGCGTATTGAAGGTCCTGAGCTGCGCCGATCCCGTGCAGGTCTCCTGCCGTATTTGCTCACCCTGTGTTTCCGCGTACGCATAGCGTGATGTGTAACGGGACCAGTACGCGGCGTCATTGTCCGGAACGGCCCCGCGTACTGTCCGGGCTGCGACGCGTGACGCCGTACATGGAGCCGGAGTTGGATGAGAGGCACGCACCGGAGGTGGGGAATGGACGAAGCGGAGCGCTCGCCGGAGGGCGCGGAACAGGCCGAGTGGGACGGCGAAGAGCCGGAGTGGGACGAGGACGAGAGTGCGGCCGTGGTGCGGACGGTGGGCAAACTCATCAAACTCTGGCGCAAGCGCGCGGACTTGACTCAGTTGCAGCTCGGCTCCGCGATCGGTTACAGCGTCGAACAGGTCTCGTCGGTGGAGCGCGGACGGCGCGTTCCGCAGCCGGAGTTCCTTGTGAACTCGGACGAGGTGCTGGGCGCGGACGGAATCATCGCGGCGATGCAGCAGGACGTGGCCGAGGCGCGGTGTCCCAAGAAGGTTCGGGATCTGGCCAAGTTGGAGGCGCAGGCCGTTGAGTTGGGCGCGTACAGCAACCATGTCCTTCACGGACTGCTTCAGACCGAGGAGTACGCACGTGCGCTGTACCGCATGCGAAGGCCCGCCTTCTCCGAGGATCGAATCGACCGATACGTGGCAGGTCGAATGTCGCGGCAGCAGATCCTCGAACACGGGCGGGCTTCCGCCATCACCTTCGTACTGGAGGAGGTGACGCTGCACCGGCCCATCGGAGGCCGGGAAGTGCTCCGACGCCAGCTCGAACGTCTGCTGGAAATCGGCAAGTTGCGCCATGTCGAGATTCAGGTCATGCCGACCGACCGCGAGGAGCACGCGGGGATGGGCGGTGGAATCCGACTGCTCAAGCTCAAGGACGGGACGACGCTGGGGTACACGGAGGACCAGGTCGACAGCCGGGTGTTTTCCGACGCCCGAGAGGTGCATAGCATGGAGATGCGTTACGGAATCATCCGTTCGCAGGCCCTCACTCCGCGGGAGTCGCTGGCCCTCATCGACAAGGTTCTGGGAGAGACATGACGATCAGGCCCATAGCCGGGGACGATTCGACGCTGGAGTGGTTCAAGAGCAGCTACAGCAGCAATGAAGGCCCGGACTGTGTCGAGGTGGCCGTCTCCACCGGCGCTGTTCATGTGCGGGACTCGAAGGACATAACCGGCCCCAACCTCTCGTTCAACGCGGCAAGTTGGGCCGCATTCGCGGCGTTCGCCGCCGAGTAGACGGCCGGTGGCGCCAGATCCGCTGATCCGGCGCCACCTCCCTTGGGTTCACGGAACCCTCGTCAGAAGATCCCCTGGCCCGGCGTGAGGATGCCGTCCGGGTCGTAGCGGTGGCGGGCGGCCTCCAGCGCCGCCCACGCGTCCCCGAAGTGGTCCCGCCAGTCCGGGCGTTGGAACGGGACGGACCCCACCGGGTACTGCTTGCCGCCCGTGTCGCGCACCTTCTCGTAGGCCGTGCGGTTGGCCGCGAGCAGGCGGTCGACGGTGGCCTGGTCGTCCGGCGGGCCGGTGCGCAGGACCGCCAGCAGATACGGCACCGGGTCGTCCGGCATCCGCAGCAGGGGCGCGTGCAGCGCCTCGCGGGTCAGCGGATAGAGCAGCACGACTCCGCTCGTACCGACGTCCTCGGGCCGCAGCGCGTCGAGGATGCCGGAGGCCGACTCCTCGGCGGAGCGCGACGGGAGGAGCAGGTTGAGCCAGGGGTGCGGGTCGTCCCACAGGCCCTGTTCCTTCTGCTCGGCGACGGAGGGCGCGAGCCGGTCGAGGAACGTGTAGTAGTCCAGGGTCTCCGCCGTCGTGCCCTCGCTCTCGTGGCGCAGACCGGCAAGCAGCTTCCCGTCGTCGGGCTCGGGCCCCGCCGGGGGTCCGTAGGCCACCGCCTCCAGCACATGGGTGCGGAAGGCGCCGGAGTCGTCGGGAAGGACCAGGCCCTCCACATAGTCGAAGCGGCGCTCGGCCGTCAGCCGACGCTGGTCCTCCATGAAGACGCCCAACTCCCGGTAGGGGAGCTGGAAATGGCGCACGGTCTCCGGGGCGCGTACCAGGCGGATCGTGGCGCCCACGACGACGGCGCACTGGCCGAGGCCCGCCCTTACGGCGTCGAAGAGGTCCTGGTGCCGTGTCGCGGAGCAGCGGACCGACTCGCCCGCGCCGGTGACCACGTGGAGTTCGGTGACGGTGTCGACCTGGGCGCCGTGGCGGTGCGACTGGCCGCCGAGGCCGCCCACGGAGAGCGTGCCGCCGACGGAGAGTTCGAGATAGTCGGTGAAGACGGGAGGCGTCAGCCCTTGCCGCAGCGTGGACTTGGCGACCTCGCTCCAGCGGGCGCCCGCGCCGACGGTCACCTTGCCGTCCTCGACCGGTCCGACATGGTTCAGCGGAGCGGTCTCGATCACGAGGCCGCCGTCGGTCTGCGCCTGCCCGTTCGTCGTGTGCCCCTGGCCGCGCGGCGCCACCGGGATGCGGTGCTTGCGGCAGAAGCGGACCATCACCACGACGTCGTCGACGGAACCGGGCCGCAGCACGGCCGCCGGACGCCGGTGGACGATGTGCCCGAAGTCCACGGCGGCGGCCTGGCGTGAGGCGTCGTCGGTAAGCAACTCGCCGTCCAGCGGCGGCACTTCGTCGAAGGCGCCGCCGTCCGCCTGATGTGTCGCGGCGGGGCGCTCGGTGGCCCAGGCGCGGGCCGAAGGGTCGAAACCGACCACGGCCGCGGCTGTCGCCAGGCCGTAGAGGGCCGCGGTCCGTCTGGTCGGCTCCGATCGGCGAGTGCTCATGCGTCGTCCTCCTGATGCGGCGTCAGCGGGGGTCTCCCGGCGATGGATGGTACTTGCACGGTGCAGGAGGCCGGGGGCACTGCCCTGCTGGCTCGATCCTTCGTGCCCGGATGATGGGCGTCGTACCGTCGAGGTAGGAGGCGAGCAAGAGGCACAACAGCGGAGGTATTTCGCGGTGGAGTTCGTTTTACGCAATGCCGGTGGAGACGGAGACGATGACGACAAGTTGCCCGGCCAGCCGTGGCATCCGACGGAAGAGCCGAAGCCTGACGGGGGAAGCCCCGAAGGAGACGGGAAGCACCGCAAGTGACGAGCGCACTTGAGCAGGAAGGGCGGCCCACCCGTGCGGAGTTGGGCCGCTCGCTCCTCGACATGAACGCCCTCAGCTCCGACTGGCTGCCGTCTTTCGAAGCAGTGCCTCGCTCCGCGTTCCTGCCGGACGTGATGTGGCCCTACGACATGGAAACCGGCCGAACCGTCACCGTGGACAAGGCAGTTGACCCGGACTCGTGGGAGCGCTTCGTCAACTCCAACGTGCCCGTCGTGACGCAGTGGGACGACGGCAGACACACGGGCCGCGAGCCAGGACGGAGATCGACCAGCTCGGCGAGCATGCCGAGCGTCGTGTTCTCCATGCTCCGCGACCTCGACGTCCAGCCGGGACAGCGGGTGCTGGAGATCGGCACGGGCACGGGCTACAGCGCCGCACTGCTCGCACACCGGCTCGGTGCCGGGAACGTCGTCACGATGGACGTGGACCACGCCGTGGCGAAAGCCGCCCGCGCGGCCCTGGAGCAGGCGGGGCTCCCGGTTCAGGTCGTCGCGGGGGACGGCTACGCGGGCCATCCGGAGGGCGCGCCGTACGACCGGGTCATCGCGACGTGCGGGCTCCGGCACATCCCCGCCTCATGGGCGGCGCAGACCCGGCCCGGCGGTGTGATCGTGGCTCCGTGGGGGACGCACTACACGCACGGAGACGCCGTGGCCAAGCTGACCGTTGCGGGTGACGGCACCGCGTCGGGCCACTTCACGCGAGGAGTGGAGTTCATGAAGTTGCGCGCCCAGCGGCTTCCGTTCGCCGGGCACGACGCGTACGTGCCCAAGGATGTGACGGACAACGGAGACGAATCCAAGACCACCCTCACTGAATCGTCATTCGCGGTCGAGCCGTACCACCCTGCCCCGTTCGCACTCGGGCTCCGCGTACCCGACTGCTGGCACGGGGCCGCCGAGAAGCGCGACGGGATGCGCCCCGTCTGGTTCTACGGGCTGGCCGACTCGTCCTGGGCCGTTGTGATCTTCCGCGACGGGCGCTCGGAGTCGAAGGTTTACCAGGCCGGGCCGCGTCGCCTGTGGGACGAGGTCGAGGCGGCCTACCGGTGGTGGCGGGAGCAGGGGGAGCCGGGCTACGAGCGGTTCGGGCTGACGGTGACGCAGGGCGAACAGCATGTGTGGCTGGACACGCCTGATCACGAGGTGGCCTCCGGGTAGCCGCCCGGGATCGCCAGCGCCGCCGCCGCCCGAACCGCCGGGCCCGCGCCGTGCGTTACAGCCGTGGACTACAGCCGTTCCGGCGTGCGGATGCCGAGCAGCGCCATGCCCTGCCGCAGCGTGCGGGCCGTCAGATCGCACAGGAAGAGCCGGTTCTGCACCAGCTTCGGCGTCTCCGCCTTCAGCACCGGGCAGTTCTCGTAGAACGGGCTGTAGAGCGTGGCCAGTTCATAGAGATACGCGGCCAGCTTGTGCGGCTCGTAGTTCTGCGCCACGGCGGCGAGCGTGTCGCCGAACTCGTCCAGGTGGAGCGCCAACGCCCTCTCCGCGGGCTCCAGTTGGAGCATCGGATGAACCTGCGGCCGCTCGCCTCCCGCCTTGCGGAAGATCGACTGGATGCGGGCGTAGGCGTACTGGAGGTAGACGCTGGTGTCGCCCTGGAGGGAGACCATCCGGTCCAGGTCGAAGACGTAGTCGCGGGTCATGGAGTTCGACAGGTCCGCGTACTTCACCGCGCCGATGCCGACCTGGGCCGCGCGCTCCCGGATCTCCTCCTCCGTGAGGTCCTGCGCCTTCTCCCGTACGACCTGGGCCGCGCGCTGCTTCGCCTCCTCCAGCAGGTCGACCAGCCGCACCGACTCGCCCGCCCTGGTCTTGAACGGCTTGCCGTCCTTGCCCAGGACCGTGCCGAACGCGAGCTGCCGGGCGGCGCCTTCGGGAAGCCAGCCCGCCCGCCGCGCCGTCTCGAAGACCATGCGGAAGTGCAGCGCCTGCCGGGCGTCGACCACGTAGAGGATGGTGTCGGCGTGCAGCTCGCCGATGCGGTCGCGGATGGCGGCGAGATCCGTGGCGGCGTAGCCGAAGCCGCCGTTGGACTTCTGCACGATCAGCGGCGTCGGGGTCCCGTCGGGGCCCTTGACGTCGTCGAAGAAGACGCACAGAGCGCCCTCGGAACGCACCGCGACGCCCGAGGACTCCAGGTCCCTCACCACCGCCTGAAGGCCGTCGTTGTAGGCGCTCTCGCCGACGATGTCCGCGTCGCGGATCTCGACGTCGAGCGTCTCGTACACGCCCTGGAAGTACGTCTTCGACTCGTCGACGATCTTGTGCCAGAGGGCGAGGGACTCCTTGTCGCCGCCCTGGAGCGCCACGACCCGGTCACGGGCGCGCGCCTTGAACTCCTCGTCGGAGTCGAAGAGCGAATAGGCCGACTTGTAGAGGCGGTTGAGGCGCGCCATGGCGGCCTCGCCGGCGTCCTTGGCGTCCGCGGCGTCCGACTCGTGGTCCAGCTCGTGCGGATGCTCGACCAGATACTGGATGAGCATGCCGAACTGCGTGCCCCAGTCGCCGATGTGGTGGCGCCGGATCACCTTCTCACCGCGGTGTTCGAGGATGTTCATGATCGCGTCGCCGATGACCGTCGAGCGCAGATGGCCGACGTGCATCTCCTTCGCCACGTTCGGCTGCGAGTAGTCGATCACCGTGGTGCCGGGCTGCTCCGCGTACGGCACGCCCAGCCGCTCGTCGTCGGAGCGCGCGGCGAGATTGCGCAGCACCGCGGCGTCGGAGACGTCGATGTTGAGGAAGCCGGGACCCGAGACCTCCACGGAGCCGATCTCCTCGTTCGGCGGCAGGCTCTCGACGACCTGCCCGGCCAGCTCACGAGGGTTGGCCTTGAGACGCTTGGCGATCGCCAGAACGCCGTTGGCCTGGAAGTCGGCCCGGTCGCTGCGTCGAAGCATGGGGTCCAGAAGATCCGCCGGGGTGTCCTCCGGCAGTGCGGCCGAGAGGGCTTCCGCGAGGCGCTTGTGGAGCGTAGCGGCGAGCGAGGGGACCGAGGGCATGGTGCGGCCGTTCCGTAGGTTGGAGTCGGTTCGGCCGACCAGTATCCCACGGGAAAACGGGGTGCGGCGCAGTGGGAGAATGGACCGCGGACCGACGACTCACCGAGAGACCGAGAGAGCAGAGAGAAGGAAGTGCCCGACGTGGAGCGGACCACCCCCGAGACCGACTGGGTCTCCCGTATCGCGGACGACGTCATCGCCGAGGCGGAGCGTCGCGCGCCGGGTAAACCAGTGGTCTGCGCGTCCGGGCTCTCGCCCTCCGGGCCGATCCACCTCGGCAATCTGCGCGAGGTGATGACTCCGCACCTGGTCGCCGACGAGATCAAGCGGCGCGGTGTGCCGTGCGAGCACATCATCTCCTGGGACGACTTCGACCGGTTCCGCAAGGTCCCGGCCGGGGTCGAGGGCGTCGACTCCTCCTGGGACGAGCACATCGGCAGGCCCCTGACGTCCGTGCCCGCGCCTCCCGGCAGTCCGTACGGAAGCTGGGGCGAGCACTTCAGGGCGGCGATGGAGGAGTCGCTCGCGGAGCTGGGCGTCGAGTACCGGGGCATCAGCCAGACGCAGATGTACACCTCGGGCGCCTACCGCGAGCAGATCCTTTTCGCGATGCGCGAACGCGAGCACATCGACGCCGTGCTGGAGCGGTACCGGACGCTGGACAAGGCTGCCTCCGGCGGCGGCACCGGCGGCAAGCAGCAGAAGAAGAAGCAGAAGCAGGGCGAGCCCGACGCCGCGGAGATCGAGGCCGCCGAGGGCTCCGGAGCGGCATCCGAGGACGACGGCTCGGGCGCGGGCGGCGGCGCGTACTACCCGTACAAGCCCTACTGCACTGCCTGCGGACGCGACACCACCACGGTGACGGCGTACGACGACGAGACCACCGAGCTGACCTACCGCTGCGAGAGCTGCGGCCACACCGAGAGCGTGCTGCTGCGCGAGTTCAGCAACGGCAAGCTCGTGTGGAAGGTCGACTGGCCGATGCGCTGGGCGTACGAGGGCGTGATCTTCGAGCCGAGCGGCGTCGACCACCAGTCGCCCGGGTCGTCCTTCGTCGTCGGCGGACAGCTCGTGAAGGAGATCTTCGGAGCCGAGCAGCCCATCGGGCCCATGTACGCCTTCGTCGGCATCAGCGGCATGGCGAAGATGTCGTCGTCGAAGGGCGGAGTGCCCACTCCGGCCGACGCGTTGCAGATCATGGAGGCGCCGCTGCTGCGCTGGCTCTACGCCCGCCGCCGCCCGAACCAGTCCTTCAAGGTCGCCTTCGACCAGGAGATCCAGCGCACCTACGACGAGTGGGACGCGCTGGAGCGCAAGCTCGCCGCCGGCAGTGCCCAGCCGGCGGACGCCGCCGCGCACTTGCGTGCCTCCACGACGGCGGCCGGGCCGCTTCCGGCGACGCCGCGCCCGCTGCCGTACCGCACGCTCGCTTCGGTGGCCGACGTGACCGCGGGCAACGACGAGCAGACGCTGCGGATTCTCAGCGAACTCGACCCGGAGCGCCCGGTGCGTTCCCTGGACGAGGTGCGCCCGCGACTCGACCGCGCGCAGCGCTGGATCACCACCCAGGTACCGGCGGAACAGCGCACCCGCGTACGGGACGAGCCGGACACGGCGCTGCTGGAGTCGCTGGACGACGAGCAGCGAGAGTCGCTGCGGCTGCTGCTCGAAGGGCTCGACGACCACTGGTCGCTGGAGGGGCTGACCGGGCTCGTCTACGGGGTGCCGAAGATCCAGGCGGGCATCGATCCGGACGCGAAGCCCACGCCCGAACTGAAGGTGGCGCAGCGGTCGTTCTTCGCGCTGGTCTACAAGCTGCTTGTGGGCAGCGAGACCGGGCCGAGGCTGCCGACGCTGCTGCTGGCGGTCGGGGCGGACCGGGCGCGCAAGCTGCTGGGGGCGTGAGCGCTCGCGGCGTGCGGGCCGTGCGGGGCGTCTGCGCTTCGCGGTCCGTGCGGTTCGTCCGGTCCGGCCCGCGAGGCCGTCCCGGTGTCAGCCCGCGAGGCCCATCTCCGTGTTGTAGCGCTCCTTGAACTCCCGCATGTACGTGCGCAGATACGCCTCGCTGAGCAGCGAACCGTCCGCGTTGGTCACACCGTGCCGCTCGTGCAGGGCGCGGGAGAGCTGGCGCGCGTTCGGGAAGTCGGCGTTCGAGGCGGCGAACTCGCGGTAGGCGGAGAAGTAGAACTCCTCGCGGGGGACGCCGTCGGGTATGCCCACGGGTTCCGCCTCGTCCGAAGCGGACGGCACGGGCGGAGCGTCGTCGTCCGGCAGGGCGCGCGGGGCCGGTTCGGGCTCCATGAAGAGCTGCTGTTCATGGGCGCGTTGGGGCGGCAGATAGGCGGGGCCGCTGCCGCTCCCCGGCGCGTTGGAGTTGCCGAGAGCGCGGCGCCGTCCGGGGCCCACGGGGACGGTGACCTGCGGCCCGGAAGCCGTGGTCTCGGCCGCGTAGGTGTACTCGGGGGCTTGCCCGTCCTGCGCGGTGCCCTCCGCGTCGGGCACCCGGCCCTGTGCCTGTGACTGCGGCTGTGACCGGGCCTGCGTCTGGGACTGCGCGCGGTCGCGACGGCGCGGCTCGGCGGGCGGACGGTCCTCGGGCATGGCGGGGGCGGCGCCTTCGTAAGGCTGGGTCTGCTGGTCGTAGGACTGGTCGTATAGCTGCTGCTCGTAGTGCGCCTGGGGCTGGGCCTGCTGCTCGAAACGCCGGTGGCCGTTGTGCTGCTGCCGGTGATACGCGTCGTCCGTAGGCGCGCCTGAATCGCCCGCGCCGCCCGCGTTGCCGCTGCTCGCCGCGGTGCCCAACTGCCTGTACTGCGGCTGCTGTTCGTCCCGCCCGCCGCCCAGGTCGACCGTCCCGTTCTCCTCGCCCGCCGTGAGCGCCGCGCGCTGCCTGCCGCCGGAGGCGGAGGCCGGTGACAGCTCCGTGCCCTGGCCGTCCGCGGCTCCCGGGGCGGCGCCCGTGGCCGTGCCCGTGCGTGCACGAGTCAGCGTCGCCGGTGCCTCTATGCCCGCCGCCGCCAGCCCGGACGGCCCCGTCTCCGCGAGCGGTACGCCGTAGCGCGCGAGCTTCAGCGGCATCAGCGACTCCACGGGGGCCTTGCGCCGCCAGCCCCGTCCGTAGTGGGCCTGGAGCCGCGCCTCGTAGACGAGCCGCTCCTGTTCCATGCGGATGACCTCGTCGTAGGAACGCAGTTCCCACAGCTTCATGCGGCGCCACAGCTTGAACGTGGAGGGGAAGGCGAGCAGCCAGCGCGAGACCCGTACGCCCTCCATGTGCTTGTCGGCGGTGATGTCCGCGATCCGGCCGATCGCGTGCCGCGCGGCCTCCACCGAGACGACGAAGAGGACCGGGATCACCGCGTGCATGCCGACGCCGAGCGCGTCGGGCCAGGCGGCGGCGCCGTTGAAGGCGATGGTGGCCGCCGTCAGCAGCCAGGCCGTCTGCCGCAGCAGCGGGAACGGTATGCGGATCCACGTCAGCAGCAGGTCGAGCGCCAGCAGTACGACGATGCCCGCGTCGATGCCGATGGGGAAGAAGGGCGCGAAGGCGCCGAAGCCCTTGCGTGCGGCGAGATCGCGCACGGCGGCGAAGGACCCGGCGAATCCGATCGCGGCGATCGTCACGGCACCGATGACGACCACCGCGACCAATATGCGGTGTGTACGAGTCAGTTGTACGGCCTGCACTGGAGTTGTCCCCCACCCTTGGAAACCGACGCGGCGCACCAGACTGGCACATGCGTCAAGTTCTCGCCGCACGGGTGTGCGAGTCGCCGATGCGCTACGGGCGACCGGCGGGGCGGGCCCAACGGGCGCCCGTAGCACGACGGTTCGTCACATCACGTCACGTCGGCCGTCATGTCGCCAGTCACTTCGCCAGTCACTTCGCAGCCCAAGCCGGCCCCGTGACCTGGCACTTGGAAGACCCAGGCCGCGGCCGGATCACTTCAGCGCGGCCGAGGCCTCCGAGGCGGCCCTCTCGGCGTTCTTCTTCAACTCGTCCGCGCTGGGCAGCTTTCCGCTCTCGAAACCGGCGCCGGCGTAGTCGACCGTCAGCACGACGTTGGCGCTCCGCGCGACCACGCGGTGCTCACGGAAGTCCTCGGACTTCTTGCCGTCCTTCTTCTCGACCTCGTAGGCGATGGACGTCGCGCTGTCGCCGATCCCGCCGGCCGGGGAGGACTTGACGCCCTTGTTGGCCTTGTCCTCCTTGAGCGCGGCGGCCTGCTGCGAAAGGAAGGCGCTCGCCAGCTCGTTGCCCGAACCGCGTGAGGGGTCGGACTCGAAGCGCTTGAGGGAGACGGTCAGTTGACGGTAGTCGAACTTGTCCAGGCCGCTCCACAGGCAGCTTCCCGAGTCCTGGGTGTTGCCGGAGCCGATCCGCTTGCCGGACGCGTTCTCCGTCTTCGGCGTGAGCTTCTTGACGGTGTCTCTGGAGAGGGTCTTGCAGGCGTCCGGCAGTTCCTTGAACCTCACCGGGGCAGCGCTCTCGGAGCTTCCGCCGTCGTCCGGGGCGGCCGAACCGCCGCCCTCGCCACCGGAGTCGGAGGAGCAGCCCGCCAACAGCAGTGCGGGGACTGCGACTGCCGCGCAGGCGAGCGTCCGTACCGGACGCCCTGAGCGTCGCTGAGAGGTTCGCTGAGCTTTACGGGGCATGATTCCTTCGCTTCCAGTCGGTCTGCGTCAGTCGTCCTCGAAGTCCGCAGCGAGTTCCTCGGCGACGCTACGGGCGTTCTCCTGCAACTCGGCGCTGTCCGGGGTGCGCCGCTTGTCGGTGAGCCACTGGTCGTACTTGACGGTGGCGATCACGTTCGCGCTGCGGAAGACGAGCGTGATGTCACGGTGGACTCCCGAGTCGGAGGTGTCCAGTTGGTCGTCGATGTAAGCGTTGTCGCCGATGTCGTCGAGAATACGGGGGGAGAGGTCCTCGTCCGGAGACTGGGACGCCTCTGGGCCGGTTCCGGATTCGTCCGCGGCGGCGGAACCGCTGTCGGATTTCTCACTTCCGTCGTCGCCGCCGTCGCTTCCGCTGCCGCCCTTGACGGAGTCGCCGCTCTTGCCGCTCTTGTCGCCGCTCTTGCCGTCGCCGTCGGCGTCCCTGTCGTTCGAGCCGTCGTCGCCGCCGTCTCCGCCGTCGCCCGCGTCCCCACCGTCGTCCGGCGGGGTGCTGCTGTCGTCGTCGGTGGGGATCTCGGCCTGCCCCGCGCGTTCGTCGTAGAGCAACTGCGCCTGCTCGTCGTCGCTGACGGCCGGGTCGTAGGAGACGACTCGCTCCAGGTCGACGGAGAGATGGCGGGTGGCGAGGGTGGTGGCGCTCTTCCAGCGGCAGCCCACGCGGCGGTCGGTGTCGTAAGTCGCGATCGCCTGGCCCTTGTACGGGGAGGCGTCCGGGTCGGCCTCGTCGCCCTTGCCGGAGGGGTCGCTGCTGCCGCCCGCGCTCTCGGCGGCCTCGGCCCCCGGCAGCAGCTTCTTCAGGGTGCCGATGCCGACGGCGCCGCAGGGCTCCGGGAGCGTGCGGTACTTGCCGGGCTCGGCCGGCGGCCCGGCTGAGGAGGAATTGCCGGGTTTGGTGTCCGGCCCGCCCCCGTCGTCGGACGAGCCGGTGCAGGCGCTGAGACACCCGGAGAGCACGGCGACCAGCGCGACACCGGTGACGCCGGTTGCGTACGTCCTAGCCCTCCGCTGCACTGTGCTGCCTCCTGCTCGGCGCTGCTGCCGTCCGGTCGAAAACGTGTTGCCGCGGCGGCGGTGCCACGGAAGACAATGTCTACCGCACGCGCGCCGGAAGCGTCCGGCCGTGCGGTGCTTATGTTGCGCGAAGCCCGGATTTTCCGTTTCGTGGATTCAGTGCGGCTTTTTCTGTTCCGGTCATGGGGGAGTTGAGTGAGATGCCTTACACGGAGGTGCCCGGCGCAAGGGTTCCCATCCGGATGTGGGCCGACCCGGCGTCGGTCGAGGACGCCGCCATGCGGCAGCTCCGCAACGTCTCGGCCCTTCCGTGGACCGAGGGCCTGGCCGTCATGCCCGACGTGCATTACGGCAAGGGCGCCACGGTCGGCTCGGTGATCGCGATGAGGGGCGCAGTCTCCCCGGCGGCCGTCGGCGTCGACATCGGCTGCGGCATGTCCGCCGTGAAGACCTCGCTCACCGCGAGCGACCTCCCCGGCGATCTCTCCAGGCTCCGCTCGAAGATCGAGCAGGCCATTCCCGTCGGACGCGGAATGCACGACGAGCCGGTCGACCCGGGCAGCCTGCACGGCTATCCCACGGCGGGCTGGTCCGACTTCTGGGCGCGGTTCGACGGTGTGGCCGAAACGGTCAGATTCCGTCAGGAGCGTGCCAGAAAGCAGATGGGCACGCTCGGAGGTGGAAACCACTTCGTCGAAGTGTGTACGGATACCGAAGGCTCGGTGTGGCTGATGCTGCACTCCGGTTCGCGCAACATCGGCAAGGAACTGGCCGACCACCACATCGGCGTGGCGCAGAAGCTGCCGCACAACCAGGACCTCGACGACCGCGATCTGGCCGTCTTCGTAGCTGACACCCCGCAGATGGCCGCCTACCGGCACGACCTCTTCTGGGCGCAGGAGTACGCGAAGCACAACCGCGCCGTGATGATGGGGCTGTTGACGGACGTCGTGCGCAAGGAGTTCAAGAAGGCCAAGCCGCGCTTCGAACCGGTCATCTCGTGCCACCACAACTATGTGGCGGAGGAGCAGTACGAGGGCGTCGAGTTGCTGGTGACGCGGAAGGGCGCGATCCGCGCGGGTGCGGGCGACTACGGGATCATCCCCGGCTCCATGGGCACGGGTTCGTACATCGTGCGGGGGCTGGGCAACCGGGCGTCCTTCCACTCGGCCTCGCACGGCGCGGGCCGGAGGATGAGCCGGAACGCCGCGCGCAAGCGGTTCTCCGCGAGGGACCTGGAGGAGCAGACGCGGGGCGTGGAGTGCCGTAAGGACTCGGGGGTCGTGGACGAGATCCCCGGGGCCTACAAGCCGATCGAGCAGGTCATCGACCAGCAGCGGGACCTCGTCGAGGTCGTGGCGAAGCTGAAGCAGGTCGTCTGCGTGAAGGGCTGACGGCGGCCGCCGCAGACCGGGGCAGGGGGTGTGCCCCGCCCGGTGTGCGGCGGCCGACTGCCGTGGTGGGGTGCGGTGACGCGTACGCCCGGCGCCCCGGCGCCCCGGCACCCGGTGGTCAACGCTCGCGGTGGATCTTGGTGTTGGACGCTTGTGCGCGCGGGCGTACGACGAGCAGGTCCACGTTGACATGCGGGGGCCGGGTCGCGGCCCAGGTGACGGTGTCCGCGACGTCCTCGGCCGTCAGCGGCTCGGCGACGCCCTCGTAGACCTTCGCGGCACGCTCGGCGTCGCCACGGAAGCGCGTGAGCGCGAACTCGTCGGTCTTCACCAGGCCGGGCGCGATCTCGACGACGCGTACGGGCTCCCCGCACAGCTCCAGCCGCAGCGTCTCGGCGAGCACATGGGCGCCGTGCTTGGCGGCGACATAGCCGCCTCCGCCCTCGTAGGTGGCGTGCCCCGCGGTGGAGGAGACGACGAGGACCGTGCCCTCGCCGGAGGGGGAGCGGGTGAGCTTCGGCAGCAGGGCCTGGGTGAGATGCAGAACGCCGAGGACGTTGGTCTCGTACATGCGGCGCCAGTCGGCGGGGTCCGCGGTGGCGACCGGATCGGCGCCGAGGGCGCCTCCCGCGTTGTTGACGAGGAGGTCGCAGCGGTCCAGGCCCGCCGCGAAGGCGTCGACGGCGGCGCGGTCCGTGACGTCGAGGGTGTGGGCGACCGCGCGACGGCCCTCGGCGGCCAACTCCCCGGCCAGAGCGTGGATACGGTCCCGTCGGCGCGCGGCGAGCACGACGTCGTATCCGGCCGCGGCGAGCCGGCGGGCGGTGGCGGCGCCGATGCCGCTGCTGGCGCCGCTGATGACTGCGGTGCGGTTGCTCATGGCCGAAAGGCTACGTCGTGGGACGGAGCGGTGCCTCCGCCCCCGTCGCGGGGAGGCGACTGCGAACTCCGCACCCGCTGCTTGGGACTTGGGACCTCGGGGCTTGTGGTGGTGAACGCCGGTCGTGGCAGAGGCCGTGGTCAGTGGCCGCGCGGCGCGTAGATCAGGACGGCGACCCCGGCGAGGCAGATCGGGGCGCCGGTCACGTCCCAGCGGTCGGGTCGGAAGCCGTCCACCGCCATTCCCCTGGGGGCACCTCCCGGCCGAAGGTCGGGGAGAGGGAGCCCGCTACGGAGACGCCTCCGTACGCGGCCAGTACGCGGCCGAAGTGGGCGTCGGGCTGGAGCGTGGCGACGAAGCCGTAGACGCCCAGGGCGATCACGCCCGCACCGATCCGGACCCAGCCGCGATGCTCGCGTACTCCCTGCCAGACGAGCCACGCGCCGCCGATCTCCAGCAGCGCCGCGAGGGCGAACAGGGCGACGGAGCGGGCGACGAGCAGGGCGGCAGACTACGGGAGGACGAGTACGGCACGGCGGTGTGTGCGAGCGCGGCGGCGGAGCGAGCGCGGCGGCGGAACGGCCCGGCGGCGTGCGGACGTCCGCGCGCCTGCCTCAGGGGGCGGGGGGACCCGGCGGAGGCGCCCCCGCGTCAACGGGGCACGTCCTCCGGCCAGTTCACCCCCGCCCGTTCATAGGCGCCGATCACCCCGCCTGTTCATCCCGCCGGTTCACTCCGGCCTCAGCGCGTCGCCCTCAGCGCGTCCGCCGTCTCCCGCACGGCCGGAGAGCCCGTCCACTGTGCCAGCGCCTGCCGCATTCCCTGTGGATCGGGCCTGTCGCTCGCCCAGGCGATATAGCCGTCGGGCCGCACCAGCAGGGTCCTTCGGCCCGTCGCCGACGAACGGACGTGAACCGTACGGTCGTCGGCCTCCACGCCCGTGTTCGGCGGCGGTGCGTCCGGCGGCGAGACGAGCACGAACGAGCCCGTGCGCAGCGCCTCGTAGAGACGGCCGCCGGAGGCGAGCGGCAGATCGGGCGCCCGCCTTGCGGTGAGCGGATGGGAGCCACGCGGCGCTCGGTAGGAGATGCCGACTCCGGAGACCATCCGTACCGCCCGGCGGGCCAACGGACTCACGCGGCCGAGGAGTTGGGCACCGGTCGAACGCAGCGTGCGGCCCGCGGCGGAACGGGTGAGCGCGAGCCGGATGATCGCGCCGCTGGCACGCAGCACGAGGGTGCCCACCGGGTGCCGCTCGCCTTCGTACGTATCCAGCAGGGCGGCGGGCGAGTGGCCGCGCAGCACGGCCGAGAGCTTCCAGGAGAGGTTCGCCGCGTCCTGGAGGCCGGTGTTCATGCCCATTCCGCCCGCGGGGGAGTGGACGTGTGCGGCGTCGCCCGCGAGGAAGACCCGGTCGACACGGTAGTGCGGCGCCTGGCGTTCGTCGCTGTGGAAGCGGGAGATCCAGCGGGGGTCGTGCATTCCGTAGTCGTAGCCGAGCGCCGACACGGCCAGCTCCCTGACCTCCTCGAGGCCGGGGGTCTCGCTGTCGGGGAGCTGGCGGTGGCGGTTCCAGCCCGCCACCCGGTAAAAGCCGTCCCCGAAGCCCGCGATGAGGGCGAACCCGTCCTCCGACGCGTCGATGAGGAATGGGTTGGACGGCGGATCGGTCAGCCGGACGTCGGCCAGCACGATCGAACGGATCACGGACTTGCCGGGGAAGGGCAGGCCGAGCAGTTCGCGCACGGTGCTGTGCACGCCGTCCGCGCCGACGACATACGAGGCGCGAAGTGAACGGACGGGCGCGGACGGGGACTTGGTCCCGGCCCCGGTCCCGGCCCCGGACTCGGGCGCCCCGGACTCGGACCCCGCTGCGGCATCCGCTGCGGCGTCCGCTGCGGCGTCCGCCCGCGCCGCCGCGAGTTCCACGACGACTTCCGTGTCGTCCTGGTGCAGTCCGACGACCTCCGTGCCGTGGTGGAAGACCACCCCTGCCTTGCGGGCGCGCCGCTCCAGCAGCCGTTCCACCTCGAACTGGCCGGTGACCAGTACGTACGGGAAGCGGCTCGGCAGCAGTGACGGCTTGAGGACGCCGACTCCGAAGAGGCTGAGCGACTCCATCCGCGAGCCGGTGCCGATCAGTTCGTCGGCGAGTCCGCGGGCGTCGAGCTGTTCCAGCGTGCGTGCGTGGACGACGAGGGCACGCGTCAGATTGCTGATCCCCTCCTCGCGCCGCTCGACGAGGGTGACCCGATGCCCGGCCTCGGCGAGGTCGCCGGCGGCCATCAGCCCCGTGGGCCCGGCACCCACGACGATCACGTCCGCGGCCTCCTCGGCCTGCGGGGTCCCCTTATGCGGACTGTCGCTGCGTGCCATGAGTCCTCCCCGATCGTGTGGGTGCCCGGCGGTTCGTTCGCGGGCGTCGGCCTGCGTTCGTCAACAACCGTTGGCACAACGGTAGATGGGGCTCTACGGCGATGTCAACGAGCGTTGGCCTACGGGTGTTGACCAATGCGAGCCGATCAACGAACGCCGATCAGCCGCGAAGAGCCGCCATGAGACACGAAGAGACGCCATGAGACACGACGTGAAGCGAAGAGACGCGATGCGAAACGAAGACGCGCGATGCGGCTCGATCAGGCCGTACCGCCGTAGAGCCTCAACGCCCCACGGAGGCACAGTCGTCGGAAGTGCGGGTGAGAGCCGGTCGCGCTCAGTCGTCCAGGCGGGCGCAGAACAGGTCCACCAGGCGGGCCTGGAACGCGCGCCCCTCCTCGCCGGGCTCCATGGAGATCGTCCCGCCGCCCCAGTCGACCGTGCCGACCATGTCCTGGTACTCGGAGTGCAGATGGTGAAGGATGCCGCTGACCCGCGCCCTCGGCAGGTCCAGCAGCTTGCACACGGGCTGCACATAGGGCTGCCAGCGGTTCGTGACCGCGCGGGACAGCAGGTCGCTCAGCTCGGCGCCGAGTCCCGTGACGTCCAGATAGGCGCGCAGCGGCAACGCCAGTGCCTCGGCGAGGAGTTCGGCCTGGCGCTCGGTGAGGCGCCAGTGTCCGCCCCGCTCCATCTCCTCGTACTCGGCCGGGGAGAGGCCCAGTCGCAGTGCCATGTCGAACGTCGAGACGCCACGGGCGAGGCGGTGCTGGTGCACGGTGCTTAGCGCCCCCATGAGGTCGCCGACGGAGCACCACAGCACACCGGCCAGCGCGGTCAACTCCCGCTCGCCGGGGCTCTGGTCGCCGGACTCCCAGCTCAGCACCGTGAGCGGGGTGACCTGCACGCCGTACGCGCTGAGCATCGTGGACGCGACGTCCTCTGCCCGCATGCCGAGGGCCTGGCGCGTGCTGCGCGCGGCCTCACGGTTGAACGCGGGCCTGCTGGGGTCGGATGACGTGTGCTGGGACAAACGGTCCACTTCTTCAGTCGTCTTCCTCACGGCGCGGCCACGGGCCCGGAGTCCGGAAGTCCTGCCAGGAGTCCGGAAGTTCAAAGGATGTCAAAGCGCTACGGCAGCGTCCAGGCCAGGATTCCCGACTGTGCATAGATCAACACGGAGAGGATCAGCAGCAGACCGAGGCTCCACTTGAGCGTGGCACGCAGCAGCTCCGACTCCTGACCTGCGCATCCGACGGCGGTGGCGGCGATGGTGAGGTTCTGAGGACTGATCATCTTGCCGACGACTCCTCCCGAGGTGTTACCGGCGACCAGCAGCGACGGATCGAGGCCGGCCCCCTGTGCGGCGGTGTGCTGGAGGCTGGCGAACAGTGCGTTGGACGAGGTGTCCGAGCCGGTCACCGCGGTGCCGAACCAGCCGAGCACCGGCGAGAGCAGCGCGAGCGCGCTCCCGCTCCCGGCTATCCAGGTGCCGATGGTGATGGTCTGCCCGGAGAGGTTCATGACGTAGGCGAGCGCGAGCACGGCCGCCACGGTCAGCAGCGCCGTACGCAGTTTCACCAGGGTGGCGCCCAACTCCCGGAAGGCGGACTGCGGTTCGATGCGCAGCACGAGAGCGGTGATCACGCCGGAGAGCAGCAGCAGCGTCCCGGGAGACGACAGCCAGGCGAGCTTGTAGACGGTGGAGTCCACCTGGTCGCCGGTGACCGTCAGCAGCTTCCCGTCCAGGCCCGGCCAGGGGATGGCGATGTCCGTACCGCCGAGGAACTCCTTCACCGGCGTCCACAGTTGGGCGGCGGAGAAGACCGCGATGACGATGATGTACGGGGCGAAGGCCGTCGTCAGGCGCCTGCCGTCGGTCGTGGGCCGTACGGGACCGGTCTCGGTGCCGCGCGGGCCGTGTGATCCGCGCGTCGGCCCGCCGCCTGATCCGCGTGCGGCCGGCGTGCGCTGTCCGCCCGTGCCCGATCCCCCGTCCTCGCCGAGGAGTTCGGCCCTCGCCTCCTCGCTGCCGCGTGGCCGCCAGAACCGCATGAAGACCACGGCCGCGACCAGGCTCGCCAGCGAGGTGATGATGTCGGTCAGCTCCACGGAGATGTAGTTGGAGCTGACGAACTGCACGACCGCGAAGGACACTCCGCACACCAC
This sequence comes from Streptomyces marispadix, assembly GCF_022524345.1. Lineage (NCBI taxonomy): Bacteria > Bacillati > Actinomycetota > Actinomycetes > Kitasatosporales > Streptomycetaceae > Streptomyces > Streptomyces marispadix. Next base: position 3,921,133 of record NZ_JAKWJU010000002.1, read on the forward strand.
CGCTACCGGCCATATCTGGCGCAGCCCGCGGAAGCCGTCGACCAGCAGCGTCAGCAGCAGCGGCACCACGAGGGCGAGCAGCGGCACCTGACGGCCCACATAGGCGCCGATCTCGGTGTACGGGATCTTGGTCAGCCCGCCCGCGGTGATGACGGGTATGCCCATGGCGCCGAAGGCGACGGGCGCGGTGTTGGCGACGAGCACCGTGACGGCCGCGCGGAACGGCGGGAAGCCCAGCGCGATGAGCATGATGCCGGTGATGGCGACGGGCGCCCCGAAGCCGGCGAGGGCCTCCAGCAGAGCGCCGAAGCAGAACGCCAGGACCACCGCCAGTACGCGCGGGTCGTCGCTGATGAGGCTCAGAGAGCGGCGCAGATCCTCGAACGTCCCGCTGACGACGGTCAGTTGGTACAGCCAGATGGCCGTCACCAGGATCCAGCCGATCGGGAAGAGGCCGAAGACGGCGCCCTCGCTCGCCGCGAGGGACGCCAGCTTCAGCGGCATCCCGTACACGTAGACGGCGATTCCCACCGCGACGGCGAGCGCGGTCAGTCCGGCCCAGTGGGCCTTGACCCGGGCCGCGCCCAGCAGCAGGAACAGGGTGAGCAGCGGCACCGTGGCCACGAGCGCCGACAGCGCGAGGCCGCCGGAGAGCGGAGAGAGTGCGGGCTGGTACAAGGGCATCCCCGGACGGATTTGGTCAGACCATGCACAGAAGCTGCCACACACTATGAAGAGCCCAACTCCCTGTCCAGAGAACGCACATGATGTGGTCAGACCAAAGCATGGGTGATTGGGTTACGCTCGCGTTCATCCGTGTCGTCCCGCGTCGGCACCACCTCGGACGAGCGGAACGACATCGGGGACTTGGGAGGGCTTCATGGCCGGGCCGGAGGACTGGGAACCCGTAGCCCGTTCACGTACATACGAGTTGGTGCTCACCCGGATCGAGCAGCTCATCCACGACGGCAGGCTCCGGGTGGGCGACCGGCTGCCGCCCGAACGGGAGTTGAGCGAACTGCTCGGTGTGAGCAGGGCGGCAGTCCGTGAGGCGCTTCGCGTGCTGGAGGCACAGGGGGCCCTGCGGCCACGGGTCGGCACGGGCCCGGACTCCGGGAACGTGATCGCGGCCATGCCCGGAGCGGGGCTCACCCAGTTCCTCCGGCTGCACATAGCGCTGGCGCACTTTCCGCTCGACGACGTGGTCGAGGCACGTGCCGTACTGGAACGTTCCAGCGCCCGGCTCGCTGCCGAGAGGGCGCGCAGCGAGGATCTCGCGCGTATGCGGGAGCAGTTGGACCGGATGGACGCCGAGAGCCTTCCCCGCGAGGTGTTCAACGACTGCGACACCGACTTCCACGTCGCGATCGCGGAGGCGGCGGGCAACCGCCTGGTGGCCGATCTGACCGTGTCCGTACGCAACGCGGTGCGGAAGACCCTGCTCACGGTCTTCAACCGCGTCGACGACTGGGAGCTGCTGGCGGCCCGGCTGCGTGCGGAGCACCACGAGATCTACGACGCCGTGGCGGCGGGGGAGGTCGACAGGGCGGGGGATGCCGTGGAGGCGCATATCCGTTCCGTGCACCGTGAGATCGTGCTGCCGTCGCTGTCGCCGGTGCCCTGACCCGGGCGGACTCGGGTCAAATGGGGGCGAGATCGGGGAAGTCGGGGGAGTCGGGGTGCGTTTGCGCCCTATGGGACCCGGGGTCGCGGCTGGTCGTTCGTTGGGCCCACCGCGGTCCGATGCCCCCGTGATCTGGAACCCTGGTCCGCCAACGAGTGTTGGCCTACAGTCGTTGGCATGAACGACGAAGTGAAGGCACGTACGGCTGCCCCCTCCGGCGCCGTGGCCGCTGACGCCCCGGCTGCTGAAGCGTCGGCCGGGCTCGCGGCCACGGGGGGCGCGGGGCGCGCGGGGGCCGCGGGGCGCGAACGTGCCCCGCGCCGCTCGGACTCGACGCGTGCCGCGATCCTGCGCGCCGCACGCGAACGCTTCGCCGCAGACGGATACGAGCGGGCGACGATCCGGGCGATAGCGCGCGACGCCGCCATCGACCCGTCGATGGTGATGCGTTACTACGGCAACAAGGAGGGGCTCTTCGCCGCCGCCTCCGAAATCGACCTGCGCCTCCCGGACTTGACCGGCGTCCCCGCCGAAGAGACCGGCACCCGGCTCGTACGGCACTTCCTGCACCGCTGGGAGGGCGACGAGACGCTGAACGCCATGCTGCGCGTCGGCGTCACGAATCCCGCCGGCGCGGAGCGCGTTCACTCCGTCTTCCGCGACCAGGTGGCCCCGGCCGTCGCCGCCGTGTGCCCGGACCCCGCACAAGTGCCTCAGCGCGCGGCCCTGTTGGCGTCGCAGATCCTCGGCATGGCCGTCAGCCGGTACGTACTGAAGCTGCCGCCCTCGGTCGCGCTGACGCACGAGGAGATCGTGAGCTGGCTGGGACCGACGGTGCAGCGCTACCTCACGGCGGAGGGCCCGTAGCCGGGGAAGCCGAGAAGACGGCGGGGACTCGGAGTACGGCGAAGACCGGCAGATCCGGGGAAACTTACGAAGCCGGCGCAACCGCGGCAGAGCGGGCCATCGGGGAACCACCCGACGGGAAGCGGACCGTCAGGGCCACACCAGGCAGTACGGCTGGTGGCCCGCCATGTGCAGACGGTCGGAGAAGTCCTGCCATTCGTGGAGGAGTTGGTACACGTTGAACGCGTCCTGCGGGCCCGCACGGTCGGGCACCGTGGACCAGATGAAGGCCGCAGCGCCGACCGACTCCTCGCCGATGCCTCGCAGCGGGTCGACGACCGTCATCGGCAGCTTGACGACCGCGTAGTCCGGGTGCAGCACCACGAGTTCGAGCGGCGGGACCCGGTGCAGAGGTATGCCCTCGATGCCCGTGAGGACCATCGCAGCCATCGTCTCCGGCTTGATCTTGGTGAACATGCCGTGGCCCAGCTCGTCGCCGCCGAGCTCCTCGGGGCGCATCGAGACCGGGACCCGCGCCGCCGTCGCGCCGTCCGGTGCGCCGAAGTACTTGTAGGTCACCCCCACTCGGCCGCCACCCCTGCTGCTCCCTGTGTCTCTCTCCGCCGCGTTTCTGCGATGACGGCCCCGTGCGCGCTCCGGACCGAGGTCCCCGGTACCCTCTCCCAGTCCACCACCGCGCTGCATGTCACCACCCGACCACTCGCGGCCACCGCCGCGCAACCCGATCATCGTGTCAGAGACCTCCCCGTCCTGCGGTCCGTGAAACGCCCCGCAGCGCGCGGGTAATCCCCGTGTTACCGCGCCGGTACCTCACCGGTCCCCTGCGTCTCGCATACCCACCTGTGGGAAGACGACGCAGGGCTCCCGGCGACGCTCTGACACCATGGCCCTGTGACTTACTCGTACGAGGCCCCAGTATCGCAGTCGCTCTTCGACCGTGCCGCCGCCGTGACACCTGGAGGCGTGAATTCTCCGGTCCGGGCGTTCCAAGCAGTGGGCGGTACGCCCCGGTTCATGGTGTCCGGTGCCGGTCCGTACCTCATGGACGCCGACGGACGTGAGTACGTGGACCTCGTCTGCTCATGGGGGCCGATGATCCTGGGCCACTCCCACCCCGAGGTGATCGCGGCCGTACAGGCGGCGGTCAGTCGCGGCACGTCCTTCGGTACGCCCGGCGAGGACGAAGTCGCCCTCGCCGAGGAGATCGTGGACCGTATCGCCCCGGTCGAGCGGGTACGTCTGGTCTCCTCCGGCACGGAGGCGACGATGTCCGCGATCCGGCTGGCGCGGGGATTCACCGGGCGCGCCAAGGTCGTGAAGTTCGCGGGGTGTTACCACGGTCACGTGGACTCGCTGCTGGCGTCGGCGGGTTCGGGCGTCGCCACCTTCGGGCTGCCGGGCACCCCCGGGGTCACCGAGTCGCAGGCGGCGGAGACGATCGTGCTGCCGTACAACGATCTCGACGCGGTGCGCGCCGCGTTCGCCGCGCACCCGGACGAGATCGCCTGCCTGATCACCGAGGCGTCCCCCGGCAACATGGGCATCGTCCCGCCGCAGCCGGGATTCAACGAGCAGTTGAAGGAGATCTGCCGTTCGCACGGTGCGCTGTTCGTCTCGGACGAGGTGATGACCGGCTTCCGCGTCAGCAGGCAGGGGTGGTACGGGATCGATCAAGTCGTCCCTGATCTGATGACGTTCGGCAAGGTGATGGGCGGCGGCTTCCCCGCGGCGGCCTTCGGCGGACGAGCCGACGTGATGGCGCGGCTCGCCCCCGAGGGGCCCGTCTACCAGGCCGGGACCCTCTCCGGGAATCCCGTCGCCACGGCCGCCGGCCTCGCCCAGTTGAGGCTGCTGGACGATGCGGCGTACGCGGCGGTCGACTCGGCGTCCGTGCAGTTGCGCGGCGCCGTCACGGAGGCGCTGAGCAAGGCAGGCGTGGCTCATCGGCTCCAGGCCGCGGGCAACATGTTCTCCGTGTTCTTCACCGACGAGCCCGTGACCGACTACGAGGGCGCCAAGGCACAGGAGACGTTCCGCTTCACGGCGTTCTTCCACTCGATGCTGGAGCAGGGCGTCTATCTGCCGCCGTCCGCCTTCGAGTCGTGGTTCGTATCCACCGCGCACGACGACGGTGCGCTGGACCGGGTCGTGGAGGCGCTGCCCGCCGCGGCCAGGGCCGCCGCGGAGGCGACGGCATGAGCGCCGAAGACCGAAGTGACCGCAGAGGCACGGGCCGTGGCGCCGCGGATCGCGCGAGTACGGGCCGCGGGGGCGGAGGCGGCGCTCACGGCCGTGAGCGCCGGGACAGCTTGGAGATCCCGGCCGACGGCGAGAGCCGTACCGTCACCGTCGTACATGTGATGCGTCACGGCGAGGTCGAGAACCCCGGCGGCGTGCTGTACGGGCGGCTGCCCGGATACCACCTCTCCGAGCTGGGGCGCCGCATGGCCGACCGGGTCGCCGAGCATCTCGCCGAGCGTGACATCGCCCACGTCGTGGCCTCGCCGCTGGAGCGTGCGCAGGAGACGGCCGCGCCCATCGCCAAGTCGCACGGCCTGGACGTCGCCTGTGACGAGGGCCTGATCGAGGCCGACAACGTATTCCAGGGCAAAACGGTCGGCGTGGGGGACGGCGCCCTGCGCAGACCCGCGAACTGGCGCCACCTCTTCAACCCCTTCCGGCCCTCCTGGGGCGAGTCGTACATGCACCAGGTGCTGCGGATGCGGGCCGCGCTCGACGCGGCCAGGGACGCGGCACGGGGGCGCGAGGCGGTCTGCGTCTCGCACCAGCTTCCGATCTGGACGCTGCGCAGCTTCGTCGAGCGCCGCCGCCTGTGGCACGACCCGAGGCGCCGGCAGTGCACGCTCGCATCGCTGACGACCTTCACCTTCCACGGGGACAAGATCGTCTCCGTCGGCTATACGGAACCCGCTCGCGATCTCGTGCCCCCGCATCTGCGCGCGGGCGCCAGGCGCACCAAGGGCGGCGGCGGGCGCGGGGCTTGAGCCCCGGGGGCCGGAGTCCGGCGGAGGGTGAGCCCGTGCGGCGCCGTTCGGAAGCGGCGCGTCCACCGGGTTCGCAAGCCCTGCCCCCACCGGGTTCGCGAGCCCAGCGCCCTCCGGCTCCCCGTCGCTGCGGGCCTCGCGAGGGGCCCGGCCCCCGTAGAACCGGCGGCGGGCGCAAGTACGGACGGCCCGTACGACCTCGGACGGCCCGTGCGCAAGGGGCACAAGGGGGGCGTGGAAGATCGGCCACGGGTTCATGCGAAACTTTTCACATGAGTCAGACCCGCCCCCTCCGATACCGCCCCGCACTGCTGCTCGCGATGCTCGCGGCCGGTGCGTCGGTGCTGACCGGGTGCGGCGGCGAGGGTGACGCCGGATCGTCGTCGGGGGACACGAAGTTCGTCGAGGGCACCGGGAAGATCACCGAGGTGAAGCGCGGCGAGCGGCAGCAGGCTCCGGACATTTCGGGCAAAGGCGTCGACGGCAAGCGGCTTGAACTCTCCGACTACAAGGGCAAGATCGTCGTCCTGAACGTCTGGGGCTCGTGGTGCGCGCCCTGCCGCGCCGAGGCACCGAATCTCGCCGAGGTCGCCAAGGACACCGAGGACGAGGGCGTCCGATTCGTCGGGATCAACACCCGTGATCTCGACCGTGCCAACGCCAAGGCGTTCGAGCGCAACTTCGGCATCGAGTACCCGAGCTTCTACGACCCCAGCGGGAAGCTCATCCTCCGCTTCCCGAAGGGCAGCCTGTCCCCGCAGGCCATCCCCTCCACGCTCATCCTCGACCGCGACGGGAAGATCGCCGTACGGGCGCTGAAGGAACTCGGCGAGAAGGAACTGCGCCATGCGCTGGACCCGTTGACGGCGGAGAAGTGACCACGGCATGAGCGTGCTCGCCGGCGTCACCGCCACCGCCACCGCTGTCACCGCAGCGGCCTCCGCGTCAGGTCCCGCCCTCGCGGCGGCCCCCTCGGAGGTCAACCACACGGTCCTCAGCGGCGCCCTGCTGCTGGCCGTGCCCGTGGCCGTGCTCGGCGGCCTCGTCTCCTTCTTCTCCCCCTGCGTACTGCCCCTGGTGCCCGGCTATCTCAGCTATGTCACCGGCGTCAGCGGTACGGATCTCGCACAGGCCAGGCGCGGCCGGATGTTCCTGGGCGCGGGCCTGTTCGTGCTGGGCTTCACCGCGGTGTTCGTCTCCGGCGGCGCCCTCTTCGGGGGCTTCGGCGCGACGCTCCAGGAGCACCGGGCGATCATCTCCAAGGTGCTGGGCGCGCTGACGATCCTGCTGGGGCTGGCGTTCATGGGCGCGCTCGGGCCGCTGTCCCGTCTCACCTCCCGCGAACTGCGCATCCAGCGGCGGCCGTCGGTGGGGCTGGCGGGAGCGCCCATGCTGGGCGTGCTGTTCGGCATCGGCTGGACACCGTGCATCGGGCCGACCCTGGCGGCAGTGCAGACCCTGGCGTTCAGCGAGGCCAGCGCCGGGCGCGGTGCGCTGCTGACCGTGGCGTACTGCCTCGGGCTCGGTGTCCCGTTCGTCGTCGCCGCCGTGGCCTTCCGGCGCACGCTGGGCGCCTTCGGCTGGGTGAAGCGGCACTATGCGTGGGTGATGCGGATCGGCGGCCTGATGCTCGTCGCCGTCGGCGTCCTCCTCGTCACCGGAGTCTGGGACCGGATCGTCTACGACCTCCAAGTCTGGTCGTCCGACTACACCGTGGGAATCTGATGCGTACGACGGACACCGAGACCGGCGCGGGTACGGGCGCGGACCCGAAAGCGGCGGACCCGAAAGCGGATGCCGCCGCCCCGGACAACGCCGCCGACAGTGCGTCCCCCGACAGCGCCCCGGCCGACGCCGCTTCGGACGAGGCGCGGCTGACGCGCGAGGCCGAGTCGCAGCTCTCGTCGCTCTCCACCGCACCCGGCGAGGAGAGGCTCAACGTCCCCTCCATCGGCCTCGTCGGCTGGCTCCGCTGGTTCTGGCGCCAGCTCACGTCGATGCGCGTCGCGCTGATCCTGCTCTTCCTGCTCTCCCTCGCGGCGATCCCCGGCTCGGTCGTCCCGCAGAAGGCCGTCGACAGCGTCAAGGTCGAGGAGTTCCAGAAGAAGCACGACGTACTCTCGCCCGTCTACGAGAAGTTGCAGCTCTTCGACGTCTACACGTCGGTGTGGTTCTCGGCGATCTACATCCTGCTCTTCGTCTCGCTGGCGGGTTGCATCGTGCCGCGCACCTGGCAGTTCGTCGGCCAGTTGCGCAGCAGGCCGCCCCGTGCGCCGCGACGCCTGGAGCGTATGCCCGCGTATACGACCTGGCGTACCGAGACGGACCCGGACGAGGTGCTCGGCCGCGCGGGACGACTGCTGGGCAGGCGCCGCTTCCGCGTCGACCGCGAGGGCGACGCGGTGGCCTCCGAGAAGGGCTATCTGCGCGAGGCGGGCAATCTGCTCTTCCACATCGCGCTGATCGTGCTGCTGCTGGCCTTCGCCGCCGGGCAGTTGTGGAAGTCCGACGGCGGCAAGCTGATCATCAAGGGCGACGGCTTCTCCAACACCCTCACCCAGTACGACGACTTCAAGTCCGGTTCGCTCTTCGACCCGGACGACCTGGACTCCTTCGGCTTCAGCCTCCGGGACTTCCACGCCAGCTACGAGGAGTCCGGACCGCAGAAGGGCACCGCACGCGACTTCCGCGCCGGCGTCTCGTACTGGCAGGGCCCGGGAGGCAAGGAGAAGCAGGGGTCGATCGAGGTCAACCACCCGCTGGAGGTGGGCGATTCCAAGGTCTTCCTCAACGGCAACGGCTATGCGCCCGTCATCTCCGTCAAGGACGGCAAGGGCCGCACCGCCTATCGGGGCCCCGTCGCCTTCCTCCCGCAGGACGGCAACCTCACCTCGTCCGGCGTGCTGAAGGTCACCGACTACCGCGACGCGAAGGGCCGCAAGGACCAACTGGGCTTCCAGGGCTTCTTCGTGCCGACCTTCGGCGGCTCGGGCGCGGGCACGATGTTCTCGCAGTCCCCCTCCCTGAAGTACCCGGTCCTCTTCCTCACCGCCTACCACGGCGACCTCGGCCTCGACTACGGCGCCGCGCAGAGCGTGTACCAGCTCGACACCAAGCGCATGAAGCAGTTCAAGAAGGACGACGGAAGCCCGCTGGCGAAGAAGATCCTTCCCGGCGAGACGATGGAACTGCCGGACGGCGGCGGTGAGTTGAAGTTCGAGGGCGTACGGCAGTGGGCGCAGTTCCAGATCGTGCACCAGGTCGGGGAGGGCTGGGCTCTCGGCGGCGCGCTGGCGGCGATCGGCGGGCTCGCCGGGTCGCTGTTCATCCAGCGGCGCCGCGTGTGGGTGCGCGCGGTCGCCGGGCCCGACGGGCTGACCGTCGTGGAGATGGCCGGGCTGGGGCGCAGCGAGTCGGCCAGACTCCCCGAGGAACTGGGCGACTTGGCGTATGCGCTCCAGGACGGGGCACCGCCCGCGGAGGACGCCGACCAGCAGGACGCTCACCAGGACGACGCCGATCGACCGCCGCCCGCCGACGCCGCAGACGCGGACTCAAAGGCCGACGCCGCAGACGCGGACGCAAAGGCCGACGCCGCAGACGCGGACGCACACTCCGACGCACACGCCGACGAGCCAGCCGACAACGACGAGGAGAGCGCCGAGACCTCGCCGCGAGGAGAACGCCAGTGAACATCGCCGCCGCCGGAACGAACGAGAATCTCGCCGAGATCAGCAACTATCTGATCTATTCGGCCATGGCCGTCTACACCCTGGCCTTCTTCGCGCACGTCGCCGAGTGGGTCTTCGGCAGCCGCAGCAAGGTCGCCCGCACGGCCGCCGCGCTGAGCCCGAAGGGCGAGCGGGACGAGCAGCCCGCCGCCTCCGCGCAGACCGAGTCGGTGAAGACGTCGTCCGCGAAGACGTCGTCCGCCGAGGCCGCGAACGCCAAGTCCGGCGCCGGGGCCGCCACTTCGGGCGGGGCCACGTCCGTACTGGAACGCCCCCGCCCCCGCGTCGTCGTCCGCTCCTCGGCAGGGCGCCGCGGCGAACTGCCCGACGGGCCCGGCGCCGCCGCCGGTGACGAACAGGGCGACCTCTACGGCCGGATCGCGGTCTCCCTCACCACGCTCGCGTTCCTGCTGCACGTCGCCGGGGTGCTCGCACGCTCGCTGTCGGTGCAGCGCGCCCCCTGGGGCAACATGTACGAGTTCTCGACGGCGCTCTCGATGGTCGCCGTCGGCGCATACCTCGGGTTCCTCGTCGCGAAGAAGAACGTCCGCTGGATCGGACTGCCGCTGGTCACATCGGTGCTGCTCGACCTCGGCCTCGCGGTGACGGTGCTCTACACCGAGAGCGACCAGCTCGTGCCCGCCCTGCACTCGTACTGGCTCTGGATCCACGTCTCGCTGGCGATCACCTGCGGCGCGCTGTTCTATCTGGGCTTCGTCTCGACGGCGCTCTACCTCTTCCGCGACCGCTACGAGACCAAGCTGCTGGCCGGCGGCACACCCGGCGGCTTCGCCACCTCGGTGCTGGAGCGTCTGCCGTCGTCCGCGTCGCTGGACAAGTTCGCGTACCGCATCAACGCGGCCGTGTTCCCCTTCTGGACCTTCACCATCGTCGCGGGCGCCATCTGGGCCGGTGACGCCTGGGGCCGCTACTGGGGCTGGGACCCCAAGGAGGTCTGGTCGTTCATCACCTGGGTCGCCTACGCCTGCTATCTGCACGCACGCGCGACCGCCGGCTGGAAGGGCCGCAAGGCCGCCTATCTGGCGCTGCTCGCCTTCGCGTGCTTCCTGTTCAACTACTACGGGGTCAACATCTTCTTCAACGGCAAGCACTCGTACGCGGGCGTCGGCTGAGGCCCGAGCAACGGCACGGGCCCGGGTATCGGCACGGGCCCGAGTATCGGCACGCCACGCGGTGAGGCCTCCGCTTCGGGCCGCGCTGAGCCGTCAGCGCTCAGCCCTTCGGGGGCTTCTCGTCCGAGCCGCCCCCGCCGTCGTCCCGCCGCCTCGACTCCTCCTCGCGGCGGCGCAGTTCGGCCTCCTGCGGCTCGGCACCGGGACGCGGCGGTTCCTTCCCGTCCTTGTCGGCCTGAGGCTCGCCGCCCCTCTCGCCGCCGTCCGAAAGGGGGGCGTCAGCGGCGCGCGGTCCGCTGCCGCGCGGCCCCTGCTCGTCGACCGTGTCCTCGTCGACCGCTGAATCGCGGGGCGGCACACCGTCCTTGAGGGACTTCAGAAACTCCGGGTTGTCGTCCGGCGCGACCCAGCGGCGCTCGTCGGGACGCGTCGCACCGTAAGGCGCGTTCCTGCGCGGCCGTCCGACGGCGAACCAGGCGACGGGCCCCAGCAGCACCTGCCCGAAGAGCAGGATGATGATGACCCAGACCACCTTGGGAAGCTTCCGCACTTCCTGCTCGGGGGTGTTGAGGCAGTCGATGAAGGCGTAGATCCACACCGCCAGGACGAGAAGGAACGGCAGATACCTGAGCATGTGGGACGCCCCCTAGGCGAGCTGGCTCGGCACGGCGGGCCGGAAGTGCGGTTGGTGCGGTTCGTGTTGCCGGTGGTGTTGCTGGTGCTGCTCTTGCAGGTGTCGCGCGTGTCGTGCTTGCGCTGTCACGGCCGTACGTACCGCGGTCTCCCGCCGTACGTACGTATGCCAGCGTAACGGTGCGCGGAAGGCCCCGGGGGCGGCCCGGCAACTGCGGAAGCCCATGCCGGATACTGGGGCGCATGGCATACGACGATCTCCGCTCGCTGCTGCGGGCGCTGGAGCGCGACCGGGACCTGAAGCGGATCAAGGCGGAGGTGGATCCGTATCTGGAGGTCGGGGAGATCGTCGACCGGGTGCAGAAGTCCGGCGGCCCCGCGCTGCTGTTCGAGAACGTGAAGGGCTCGGACCTGCCCCTCGCGATGAACGTCTTCGGCACCGACCGGCGTCTGCTGAAGGCACTCGGCCTGGAGTCGTACGACGAGATCAGCGAGAAGATCGGCGGTCTGCTGAAGCCCGAACTGCCGCAGGGCTTCGTGGGGATGAGGGAGGCGTTCGGCAAGCTCGGCGCGATGACGCACGTGCCGCCGAAGAAGGTGAAGGACGCCCCCGTGCAGGAAGTCGTGCTGCACGGCGACGACGTCGATCTGGAGAGCCTGCCCGCGCTGTTCACCTGGCCCGAGGACGGCGGCTCCTTCTTCAACCTCGGCCTGACGCATACGAAGCACCCCGAGACCGGCGTACGCAACCTCGGCCTCTACCGGCTCCAGCGGCACGACCGGCGCACCATCGGCATGCACTGGCAGATCCACAAGGACAGCCGCAACCACTACCAGGTCGCCGCAAGGCGCGGGGAGAAGCTGCCCGTCGCCATCGCCTTCGGCTGCCCGCCCGCTGTGACATACGCCTCGACGGCGCCGCTGCCCGGCGACATCGACGAATATCTCTTCGCGGGCTTCACCCAGGGCAAGCGCGTGGAGATGACCGACTGCAAGACCGTGCCGCTCCAGGTGCCCGCGAACGCCGAGGTGGTCCTGGAGGGCTGGCTGGAGCCCGGAAAGACGCTGCCCGAGGGCCCGTTCGGCGACCACACCGGCTTCTACACGCCGCAGGAGGACTTCCCGGCGCTGACGATCGACTGCGTGACGATGCGCAGGCGCCCCGTCTTCCAGTCGATCGTGGTGGGCAGGCCGCCCACGGAGGACGGGCCGCTGGGCCGGGCCACCGAGCGCTTCTTCCTGCCGCTGCTGAAGATCATCGTCCCGGACATCGTGGACTACCACCTCCCGGAGGCGGGCGGCTTCCACAACTGCATGATCGTCTCGATCGAGAAGAAGTACCCCAAGCACGCACAGAAGGTCATGCACGCCATCTGGGGCGCGCACATGCTCTCGCTGGAGAAGCTGATCGTCGTCGTCGACGCCGAGTGCGACGTACGCGATCTGCACGAGGTGGCGTGGCGTGCCCTCGGCAACGTCGACTACTCACGCGATCTGACCGTCGTCGAAGGCCCCGTCGACCATCTCGACCACGCCTCGTACCAGCAGTTCTGGGGAGGCAAGGCCGGAGTCGACGCCACCGCGAAACTGCCCGAGGAGGGCTATACCCGCGACGCCGGCTGGCCCGCCACGATCGAGTCCGACCCCGATGTCGCACGACTGGTCACGGAGCGGTGGAAGGAGTACGGGCTGTGAGCGGGGACGCGGCGACCGGCGAGGGCGCGCAGACCGGACTGCCCGGAAGTCCGGGCGCGGTACGGGCGTTCCTGCGCGTGGTGATGATCGAACACTCCGTCTTCGCGCTGCCGTTCGCCTACATCGCGGCGCTCACCGCGATGTTCCTCGGCTCAGGCGCCGTCCAGTGGCGTGAGCTGCTGCTCGTCACCGTCGCCATGGTCGGGATGCGTACCTTCGCGATGGCCGCGAACCGGGTCATCGACCGCGAGATCGACGCCCGCAATCCGCGCACCGCCGGGCGCGAACTCGTCACCGGCGCGCTCTCCGTGCGGTCCGCCTGGACGGGCGCGCTGATCTCCGTCGCCGTCTTCCTCGGCGCCTGCGCGCTGCTCAACCCCCTGTGCCTGGCGCTCGCGCCAGTCGCCGCCGTGCCGATGGTGGTCTATCCGTACGGCAAACGCTTCACGGACTTCCCGCACGCCATCCTCGGTCTCGCGCAGGCCATCGGCCCGGTCGGCGCCTGGATCGCGGTGACGGGCGAGTGGTCGTGGGAGGCGGTGGTGCTGGGGCTCGCGGTGGGCGTGTGGATCGGGGGCTTCGACCTGATCTACGCGTGCCAGGACGTCGCGGCGGACCGTGCGCACGGGGTGCGTTCCGTACCGGCGCGCTTCGGCATCGCGCGGTCCCTGCACGGAGCGCGCGGAAGCCACGTCGTGACGGTGGCGCTGCTGCTGTGGTTCGGGCTGCTCACCGGTGCCGGGGTCTTCTACTGGCTGGGCCTGCTGATCGTCGCGGGCGCCTTCGTCTACGAGCACTCGATCGTGAAACCGGGGGACCTTTCGCGGCTCGACCGGGCCTTCTTCAAGGTCAACGGGTTCATCGGGATCGCGCTGTTCGTATGTGCGCTGCTGGACCTCGGGGTGCGGGGGCTGAGCGTCTAGCAGTACGGGCGGGACATCCGCGCGTCCGCAGCGGGCGGGACCGGGACGGCCGGGCCCCGGCGCTCGGTGTCGGACTCCGGACCCGTTCAGTGCCAGGCCGGTTTGGCGCCTCCGGCGCCGCGGGTCGTGGACGTCATGAACGCCGCCACGACGCCGCCGACCAGCCCGAACAGATGCCCCTGCCAGGACACCCCGCTCTCGGTGGGCAGCACGCCCCACAGGATCGATCCGTAGAGCACCGCGACGACGCCGCCGAGCGCCACGTCCGTGATGCGACGGTCGACGAAGCCGCGCACCAGCAGATAGCCGAAGAGCCCGAAGATCAGCCCGGACGCCCCCGCGGTGTTGCTGCCGTCGGGCGCGATCAGCCATACGCCCAGGCCGCTGACCACGATGATCGTGAAGGCGACGGCCAGAAAGCGCCCGGTGCCGCGCAGCGCCGCCAGGAAGCCGAGGACGAGCAGCGGCACGGTGTTCGCGATCAGATGGCCGAAGCCGAAGTGCATGAACGCCGCCGGGACCACGTCGACCAGCTCGTCCTGCCGGCGCGGGACGATGCCGAACGTGTCCAGCGAGTTGCCCGTCGCCTGGTCGATGCCCTCGAGCAGCCACAGCAGTGCCACCCAGAGCAGGATCAGCTTGGCCGCGGGCCAGGCGGTGCGCCGCGGAGCGCTGTCGCTGCTGGTGCTGTTGATACCGGACCCTGATCCGTACGCCATCGAGTCTCCCCCTGAGAGACAGTGAGCGGAGCCGATGTGACCTCGTTGACCTCGTTGACCTCGACCTGGTGAACCTCGTGATCTCGCCGAAGCTCGTGAACACCCTGAAAACGTGGCAGACCGCGTGTGGAGTTCCGCGTCAGGGAACTCCACACGTCCAAGGATGGCGTCAGAACTTCTCCGTGCCCAGAGCGCCGTACATCATCGCGGCCACCAGGTCCTGCGGCTGAAGCTGCTCCGTACCGCCGGGCGCGGTCACCGCTACCGCGTCGCCGCCGCTGAACTCCAGGGTCAGCGGGAGATGGGCCTCGCCGCCCCGCGTGAACTGGCCGAGGTCGAGCGTCAGCGACGTGAGCTGGCCCCGCCTGATCGACAGGTCGGCAGCGATGTCGCCGCCGGGCACCCGCTTCGGGTCGATCTCCGCGCCCAGCGAGTGCAACGCGCCCACCAGGTCCTTCGCCGCCTTGCGGCCGGGCAGGGTCATGCGTACGTGCTCCGCGCCGCCGCGCTCGCCCTTGGCGGCGAACTCCGCGTGCTCGCGCAGCAGTTGCTGCACACGGTTGACGAACTCGCGCTGCGACTGCCCGTCGAGCGCCGACCCGATGGTGATCGCGTCCCTGATCTCGCGTGCGCGCTCGGCCTGTTCGCTGCGCTCGCGCCTGTCGTCGTCGCGTTCCGAGTGCTCGCCCTTGCCGTCGCTCTTCTCTTCGCCCTTGTCCTTGCCCTGGTCCTTGCCCTTGTCCTCGTCCTTGTCCTCGTCCTTGTCCTGCTCGGCGTCGTGCTCGGCGTCGTGCTCGGCGTCCTGCTCGGCCCGCCGGCGCTCCGCGAGGGCCTCCGCCGCCCGTGCGAAGTCGTCGAACGCCTCCGGGTCCGCGCGCACCCACTCGCCCTTGAGCGCGTCCTCGGCCGCGCGGAGCGTGGCGGGAAGGTCGTCGGCCAGGTCCACGATCTCCTGCGCCTTGTCGCGGGCCCTCTTCGAGCCCTCCGTCTGCGACACCAGCTCGGGCAGGTCTGCCTTCAAATACAGCTTGTCGTCAACGGACTTGACACCCGCGACGTCCTCGCCGCCGAAGTTCAGCGCCGCCGCCACGTTCGCCGCCTCGGACCGCGGCATCTCCTTCAGCGGCGTCTCCTCCTCCTCGTCCCCCGTACCGGCCGACAGCGTCAGCTCGGCGCGTGCCAGCCTCATCGCCGCCTTCTCGGAGGTGCCGGGCCTGTCGTCGCCTCCGCGTGCCTGCTTCAGGAACTCCCGGGCCTGGCGCGGCGATCCGTCCACCGAGACCACGACGGTGGCGGCGGACTGGTCGCCCAGCTTCACCACCGCGTTCCGTACCTTCATGCCGGTCGTCAGGCGCTCCGCCGTGCTGCACGCCGCTGCGCTGACGGCGAGCAGCGCCGCACATCCGGCGGCGAGCACGGCACGGCTCTTCGTACGCGAAGTCATGTGTGACAGGGGCCCGGAGCGCGGATACGGCGGACGGAAGAACTGCATGCGCAGACCCAATCGCACAACCGGCCCGCCACGCCAGTCGATCCGGGGACCCGAGGCCACGGGACCGCCTTACGAACCGGCCCAAGGACCGTGCTGCGAAGGCGAGTTAAGCGTGCGGGGCCCCGGAGGTGAGTCACGGACGCGGCTTACGAAGGGGCTTGCGAAGCGACTTGCGGAAGCGGCCCACGGAAGCGGCTTACGGGACGGGCTAGGCCACGCCGCCCCGGCCGCCCCCCAACTCGCCCTCCCAGCGCCGGTAGAGCTTGTGCGGCACACCCGCCGCGTCCAGTGCGCGCCCCGCGACGAAGTCGACGAGCTGCTGGGCCGTACTGCCGCCCGCGTAGAAGCCCGGAGACGCCGGAAGCACCACCGCTCCCGCGTCGTCGAGCGAGACGAGATGCCGGAGGGTCTGCCCGTGCAGCGGCGTCTCCCGCACCGCCACGACGAGCGGTCGCCGCTCCTTCAGCGTCACCGACGCGGCCCGCTGGAGAAGGTCCTTCGACAGGCCGAGCGCCACCCCGGCCACGCATGCGGTGCTCGCGGGCACGACGATCATGCCCCGCGCCGGATACGAGCCGGAGGACGGCCCCGCGGCGAGATCACCGGCGGGCCAGTGCCGTACGGACGCCACGTCCGGGTCGTAGGCGTCGGGGGTGCCGTCGGCGCCGTGCGAGAGCCAGCGGCGCAGATCCTCCTGGGCGTGGGCGTCGCGGAAGGGATGCCCCGTCTCGTCGAGGATCGTCAGCCGGGCGGCACGGCTCACGACGAGGTCGACGTCCTCACCGGCGTGCAGCAGCGCACGCAGCACGGCCGCGGCGTAGGGCGTGCCCGAGGCGCCGGAGACCCCGACGATCCAGGGCCTGCGCGGCGGGCGGGCTGCGCTCGTATCGGTCACGTCGGTCACGCCGACGAGCCTACGCGTGGGCGGAGAGCGTCGCGGAACCCACGGGTCGCACCCGGTGCCGCAGGGCCGTCGCGGCTGGAGGCACCCGCTTGAGGCAGGGTCTCTGAGGGCGAGCGCTCCCCATGCCTTAGATTCGTTACCGGAGATTTCGCGGAGCCCACGGTTCCCTGCCACCGGCGAAGAAGCCGGGTCTCCCCGCCCACGGCGGGCAGACCCCGGAGACTAGCCCGGCCACGGCGGGGCGACCTTCAGATTCGGCAACGGAGGCACCAGGACCCATGGACGCGGTGGACAGGCAGCTCATCCAGGCGCTGCGGGAGAACGGCAGGGCTTCCTACGCCGAACTGGGCCGGCTCGTCGGCCTCTCCGGGCCCAGCGTCACCGACCGCATCAACCGCCTGGAGACCGCAGGTGTGATCACCGGCTATCGCGCGACCGTCGACGCCAAGTCGCTCGGCCTCGACGTCACCGCCCTCGTCGGCATCCAGCTCACCGACGCCACCGACCACGAGGACGTCGCCGCGCGGCTGCGCGAGCTGAACGAGGTCGAGGACTGCTGGTTCATCGCGGGCGACGACTCGTTCATGCTCAAGGCGCGCGCCTCCGACGTGGACGCGCTGGAGTCCCTCATCCGCAGGCTGTCGGGCACCAAGGGCGTGTCCCGTACGCGTACGACGGTCGTGCTGTCGACCAAGTGGGAGAACCGGGTAACCGATCTGCCGAAGGAAGCCTGACGCACGGCCGGTCAAGTGGTCCCCGGGGCCGGGGAGTAGGCTCAAAAAGGCGCTCGAAGCAATTTCCTAGGAGGGCGACGCATGGACTCTGGGCTCAAGCGCGAGCTGGAGGAGAAGGTCAGCGCGGGCGAGCGGCTGACGCGTGAGGACGGCATCGCCCTTTACGACTGCGACGACCTGGCCTGGCTCGGCGGCCTCGCCCACGAGGTGCGGACGCGTAAGAACGGCGACGTCGTCCACTTCAACATCAACCGTCACCTCAACATGACGAACGTGTGCACGGCCTCCTGTGCGTACTGCTCCTTCCAGCGCAAGCCGGGCGAGAAGGACGCGTACACCATGCGCATCGAGGAGGCGGTGAAGCTCGCCAAGGCGATGGAGGGCGAGAACCTCACCGAGCTGCACATCGTCAACGGCCTCCACCCGACGCTGCCTTGGCGCTACTACCCGCGTTCGCTCAGCGCCCTGAAGGAGGCGCTGCCGGAGACGGTCTCGCTGAAGGCGTTCACCGCCACGGAGATCCATCACTTCGAGAAGATCTCCGGGATGGACGCGAGCGAGATCCTCGACGTCCTCATCGACTCCGGCCTGGAATCGCTCACGGGCGGCGGCGCCGAGATCTTCGACTGGGACGTAAGGCAGCACATCGTCGACCACGACACCCACTGGGAGGACTGGTCGCGCATCCACCGCCTCGCCCACCAGAAGGGCCTCAAGACCCCGTGCACGATGCTGTACGGGCACATCGAGGAGCGCCGCCACCGCGTCGACCACGTGCTGCGGCTGCGTGAACTCCAGGACGAGACCGGCGGGTTCCAGGTCTTCATCCCGCTGCGCTACCAGCACGACTTCGTGGACATGCAGGACGGGAAGGTGCGCAACACCCTCCAGGCGCGCACCACCATGGCCTCGGGAGCCGAGGCGCTGAAGACGTTCGCCGTCTCGCGGCTGCTGTTCGACAACGTGCCGCACGTGAAGGTCTTCTGGGTCATGCACGGTGTGCAGACCGCCCAGCTCGCGCTTCAGCACGGCGCGGACGACATGGACGGCTCCGTCGTCGAGTACAAGATCACTCACGACGCGGACAACTACGGCACCCCCGACAAGCTCACCCGCGAGGACCTCCTCGACCTGATCCGCGACGCCGGCTTCAGGCCCGTCGAGCGCAACACCCGCTACGAGGTCATCCGCGAGTACGACGGGCCGGACCCGGAGCGGCGCGAGTCGCCGCAGCCGATGCGCGTCTGAGGTTCCGTGGGCCGCGGACTCCGTCCGCAGCGGGCCTGACCGGAGCGGCTTCTTTCGTATCGGGCGCCGCCTGGAACGTGCCCGTCGGGGTACCCGGCGGCGCATGCCCGCATCCCGTAAGAACACCGCGATCGCCGCGAACCCCGAGGACGACTACACCGCCGAGCCCTTCCTGCCCGCCAAGGTGGGCCGGGGCAAGGCGGGTCTGCGTGCACTGCGCGAGGCGGCAGAGGAGTGCCGCGGCTGCCCGCTGCACCGCAACACCACCGGTACCGTCTTCGGGGACGGCGACCCGCACGCCCGGGTGCTGATCATCGGCGAACAGCCCGGCGACCAGGAGGACAGGCGCGGCGAACCCTTCGTGGGACCCGCGGGCCGGGTACTCGACCGCGCGCTGGAGGAGGCCGGAATCGACCCGGCACGCTCCTACGTCACCAACGCGGTCAAGCACTTCAAGTTCGAGTACGCCTCGGGCGGGCGCGGCAAGCGCCGCATCCACAAGGCGCCCAGCCTCCGGGAGATGACGGCCTGCGGCCCATGGCTCGCCGCCGAACTCGCCCTGCTGGCACCGGAGGTGATCGTGGTGCTGGGGGCCACGGCGGGCAAGGCGCTGTTCGGCTCGTCGTTCCGTGTGACCAGAGAGCGCGGCGAACTGATCGAGCGCGAGGTGCACGGCCGCAGCGAACGCCTCGTGGCGACGATCCATCCGTCCGCGGTGCTGCGCGCCGACGACGAGGACCGGGACGACGTACGCGAGGGCCTGGTGTCCGATCTGCGAGTGGCCGCGGCGGCACTGCGCTCCGGCTGAGCGCCGCCGTCTCGGCCGCTGCTCCCCGTCCGAGCGCTTCCCCGCCACGTACGAAGGGCCCCCGTCCTGCGAAGCACGCGGACGCAGGGCAGCGGGCCCGCTACCGCGGACCCGCTGCCATCGCTTCCGTTCTCTGCCCGGCGTTCGTCTCAGCCCGGTCTTCGTCCGGTCTCCGTCCGGCGCCCCCGGTGTTCCGTCTGCGCTCAGTGACGTGCGGCCGTGGGCGAAGGCGCCGTCAACTGCCCGTCCGTGCGGTGCTGTTCCTCCGTACGGGCACGGGCCGCGTGCGGCACGGTCGCCAGCCGCGGCTCCGCCAGCCGCCGCTGGACGCCCTGCACCACCCGGTTCGCCGCGAAGCCCGCCCCGTAGACGAAGCGCATGGACGGCCCGAACGACGGCGTGGCCAGCAGCCCCGCGAAGAACAGCCCCGGGTGCGACGACTCGAACCGTGCGTTGAGTTCGGGTGCGTCGCTGGAGCCGACGCGGTGCAGGATGCCGCGCACCGATGTGTCGAGCATCGACAGGCGTGCCAGTCGCGGGGTGAAGCCGGTGGCCGCGACCACGTGGTCGGTCTGGACGGTGCGTACGACGCCGTCGGCCGACTCCAGCCGCAGCCGCACCTGTTCGCCCACCTGCTCCGCGGCGCTGAGCCTGCTGCTGAGCAGCACCGGTACCGCGAACTCGAAGCGGTCCCGCAGCCACCACGCCCCGGCCGGGCCCAGTGCGTTACGTGCGATGTGCTGCCGCAGCGCCGGGGGGAGCTTGCGTACCGCCCAGGGCATCTCGGAGAAGACCCAGCTCGGCCAGCCCGTGCCGAGCCCGCAGTGCGGGTCGCGGATCGCCTTGAGAATGGAGCGCTGAAGCGGCTGTGGGGGCGAGTTCCAGTTGATGCGGTCGGCGCGGGCGACGACCCGCACGTGCGCGCCTTCCTCGGCGAGCAGCGCCGCGGTCTCCAGCGCGGCCTGTCCCGCGCCCACCACCGTGACGTCCCTGTCCTTGAAGCGCCGCAGGTCGCGGTGGTGGCTGCTGTGCGACACGAGCGACGGTGGAAGCTTCCGCAGCGGTCCCGGCTTGTGCACGAACGGCATGACGCCGACGGCGAGGACCACTGTACGGGTCACCAGCACCTCGCCCTCGGCCGTCTCCACACGGAAGCCCCGTGCGCAGGGCACCACGGAAGTCACCTTCTGCTCGTCCGCCTTGGGCGCCGCCCGCTCGCCGAACCACTGCCCGTACTCGGTGAAGGTGCCCAGCGGCAGCGGCCGTCCGTGTTCCACCGTGATGCCGCGTGCGGAGCAGTAGGCGGCGAGCGTGTGCGTACCGGCCGGGTCCGAGAGATTGGAGGACCACGGCTCGGACTTCAGGTACATGCCCCGGGGCATGTGGTCGCGCCACGAGGCCATCGGACGGCCCAGGACACGCAGGTTGAGTCCGGCGGCCGCGGCGTGCGATGCGATGGAGAGGCCGTAAGGGCCTGCGCCCACCACTACGAGGTCGTACATGCGTTTCCTTCTCTCTGATCTTGCACTGATCGCTCATCACGAGTGGTGCGGAGGTGCGATGCGGTCGGGGCGGGCAGCGCCGGTACCGCCGTCGGCAGCGCCGCCCTTCGGGACCTGACGACGTGCCAGGCCTTGAGCGCGCCGCGTACGAACCAGGCGGCGGCCATCGCGAAGAACGGGCGCGGGTCGTCCGGCGCGAACCAGGCACGTTCGACGGAGCGCCCGAGTCGACGGCCGGGCGATGGGAGGCGGAGTGCGAGCCGCAGCCGAGACCGTCGCCCGCGGGCCTCGCCCGTGTGGTCGCCGCTCGCGCCGCTCCGCTGCCGTGTGCCGAGGTCCCGGCGGTACCAGCGCGGCCGTAGCGCCCCCCTCAGCAGCGAGGCGCCCGACACCAGCGCCGACAGCAGCGCGTAGTTCTCCGCGACGAAGACCCGGCCCTCCCCGTCGCCCTGCGCGGGTACCGGACGCCCCGTCAGATGCAGGTGCTGCGCCCGTACGACGTCCAGCCCGTTCCCGTCGGTGAACAGCCGGAACTGCGCGCCGGGCCGGGGGTTGAAGTCGAGCAGGTGGTACGAGCCCGTGTCCGGGTCGAGCCGGAAGTCGAGGTCGAGGATGCCCCGGTAGCCGATGTGCGCGGCAAGCCGCGTCGCCGCCTCCTCCACGTCCGGATTCGCGAGCCAGGTGCCCACCGCCGTCAGGCCCGTACGGGGCGGCCACGAGCGCTCCTTGCGCCCGGCACCGCCGACGAGGAAGCCCGCGTCGGCGTCGGCGTAGCCGTGGAAGAACCAGTCCGTCCCGTGCCCCTCTGTCAGCCGCTGCTGCAACAGCAGCCTGCTCCCGGCGTGTGCGCTGTGCTCGTACAACTCGTAGGCGTCGGCGGGCGTCCGTACGAGAGTCGTGCTGCGCATGCCCTTCGGCAGCAGCCAAGGGCGGCTCCACTTGGCGATCACGGGCAGCCCCAGCAGCGCCGCCTCGCGTGCGGCCTCCTCGGCGCTGCCCGGCGAGACGGTGACGGGATGTGAGATCCCGGCGGCGGCGCAGAGCCCGGCGAGTTCGGCCTTGTCGGCGACGCGGGCGGGCAGCCCGGGAGCCGTGGGCGGCAGCAGGAACCGGCCGCGCAGGCGCTCCGAGAGCGCGGACACCGCGATCGCACCGCGGTCGTCGAGCGCGATGAGGACCGCCGGCGTGCCGATGGCGTCGGACACCCGCTCCAGTGCGCGGCCCAGTTCCACGTCCGAAGCGCCACCCGGCGGGCCCGGTGGTGCCGGAGGCAGCGAGTGCGCGCGGTGGACGTACCGGGAGCGGGTCACCGGTCCCGGTGCCGCCTCGGCCAGGTGCACCTCGATTCCCGTACGCCCAAGTGACCGGACGGCGCCCAGCGTTCCGTGGTGGAACGGATTGGGATCGAGCCGGAGCAGCAGAACGGGGACTTCCGTGTCGAACGGCGGCATGGGTATGTCCTTGCATCACGAATAGGGCGAACAGGGAGAAAATATCCCCATTGGCCTATCAGACCGCACCGCGCCGTTCCGAGCACTGAGGTCTGAAATGCGTGTTTCGCGGCCGAGGACATCGCCCACAGACCTGGAGGAGCCATGGGAAGTCCCGAACGCCGCGTCTACAAAGGGGTTTGCGGTGTCGTCGTGGCTGCCGGGCTCCTTGCCTCATGTAGCGTCCTGCCGGTGAATTTGCCCGAATTCGAACCGGAATCCTTCGTCCGGAGTGTCGCGTCCACCGTCGGCGGCCCCGGCGAGACGACCCCCTCGCCCTCCCCCACGCCCGCCTCCGGAGGCGCCTCGACAGATGGCTCAGCCTTGCGTTCCGCGGCCGCCCCGCTGGCTCCACTCGGCGCGTTCCTGCGCTCCGGTGCCGACGGCGTGCAACGCATGACGCAGCTTCAGAACTGGCTCGGCGGGACGGAACTGAAGGTCGCCCACACCTATCTGCCCGGCGACCGGTGGTCCAACATCGAGGGCCGTCCGGAGTTCCTGAAGCCGTGGACCCAGTGGCGCCAGGCCCGCAAGGACCGGCTCTTCGTGCTCAACGTGCCGATGCTGGAACGCAACGAGGAGAGCCTGCCCGACGACGAGGTGCGCGGGCTGCTGCGTGAGGGAGCGTCCGGCCGTTTCGACGCCCACTTCCGCACCCTCGCCCAGCGCCTCGTGCAACAGAAGGCGCCCGACACCGTGATCGTGCTCGGCTGGGAGATGAACGGCCTTACGTACTCCCACCGTTGCGGACCCGACCCCGCGGCGTGGATGAAGTACTGGCGGCGCATCGTCACGGCGATGCGCTCCGTGGACGGGCAGAAGTTCCGTTTCGACTTCGCACCGAGCCGCGGGCAGGACGCCTATCCGTGGACGAAGTGCTATCCCGGCGACGACGTCGTCGACGTCATCGGGATGGACACCTACGACCAGCCCGAAGGCCGGTCGTTCGCGCAGCAGGTGAACGAACCGCTGGGCCTCCAGGCGCAGGTCGACTTCGCCAGGGAGCACGGCAAGGCCGTCTCGTATCCGGAGTGGGGACTCTTCCGCAACGGCGACAACCCCGAGTACGTGCGGCGGATGCTCGACTGGTTCGACCGGCACAAGCCGCTGTACCAGACGATCACGGACTACTGCCCGCACGGCGTCTGGCAGTGCTCGCACAACCCGGCCTCCGCCGAGACTTTTCGTGCCTCGCTCTACGCACGGTCGGGCGGCGGTGCCACGCCCTCGCCGGGCGCCCCGTCGCCGGGCGGAACGCCGTCAGCGCCGCCCACCGGCTCCACCGCTCCCGCCCCGCCCACGCCTTCGCCCGGGGTCACGGCCGTGCCCGTGCCGACGGAACCGGGGTCGCGCATTCCGTGGTACGAGCACTGCTTCGTCTCCGGCAAGTACTGCGTGCGGTTCGACAAGGTGCTGCCGGAACGCTGGGGCTTCCGCGACTAGGACCCCGGAGTTCCCTTCCGGAGAATCCGGCGGCGGTTCGCCGATATGGTTCGCGGGCGCCTCCTCGACGGGGGCGCCCGCGTGGAACTGCGGGGCGTGGGCGAAGACTAGGCCCCGTCCCGGCCCCCGTCCCTGTCCCTGTCTCGGTCCCGGTCTCGGTCCCGGTCGCGCTTCGGACCGCGCTCTCCGCCAGGCGCAGTCGCCGCGTCCGTTGCCTTGACCGGGCGGCTGCCCCGGGACCCGCCCGGCCGTACGCGGCGCAGCCATTCCACGTCACGTCCCCTGCGTACCGCGCCCGCCGCGAACTCACGTCCCGCGATACGTCCCAGATGCATCGCCATCGCGGGCGCCATCTCCACGCGGGCCATCAACAACCGCTGGTTGGCGACCGCTTCGGCCTGCCATCTGAGCTTGTGGGGCTCCGCGCCCCGCAGCAGATTGAGCGTGCCGCACCCCTTGGCGGCGGCGTGCCCCGCGGCGTGCCTCAGCAGCATCGTGGTGATGTCGACGTGCTGCGAACGCAGCCGTGGGTCGGCGCCGTAGAGATAGCCGCAGACCATGCCGCCGCCGACGAGCGTGATGTCCGCGGCGACGGCCTCGTCGTCGATCCGGTAGACGGTGATCGTGGCGTCGCCGCTCTCCGCCAACTGCTCGACCGTGCGTTCAAGGTGCGCGCGGAAGCGCGGGCGCAGATGCTCCCGCGTCACACCGCGACCCTGCCACTGCATCTCGTGCAGGCGCAGCAGGGTTCGTACGGCCTCCCCGGCCTCCGTCGGCAGGACGTCGTGCTCCTTGATCCCCAACTTGTCGATCTTGCGCAGCTTCTGGCGGGTGCGTTTGGCGCCGGCCACCGGAAGCCGCTCCAGCAGCCCCTCCATGGGAACGCCGGGCAGCTCCAGGCATACGGAGTCCTTCAGCCGCCGGCGGACGCCGGGCCACGCGGCGTATACCTGCTCGGCCGCCGCGCCGGGGCGCACCTCGCGCAGATCGATCAGCGCCCCGCGGGACGCCCGGTGCAGTGCGGCCGACAGACACTCGGCGGCGTCGGGGAACTCGCCGTCGAGCAGCACGTCGGAGAAGTCGGTGATGCCGCCGCCGAGCGGCACCAGCGTGGGCAGCGGCCGGTGAACGAGCATCAGCGGCGCGGCAGCGACGAGCCTGCCGCCGCCGCGTACGACCACCACCCGCAGCCATCCCGCCCTTCCGTACGACTGCCACCAGGAGTGCAGCCAGGCATGCGACTGGAAGGTGGTGGCGCCGGGGCTGCGGCGTCTCAACTCCTCCCATTCGCGGGCCAGTTCGGCGAACTGCGCCGGGTCGCGGCAGACGGTCGCCGACGTCATCGCGTCTGCTCCGTTCCGTGACCGGCGCCCACGGGCTCACCCGACGCGGGTGCCGCGTCGTTCGCTGCCGGACCGGTGCCGGGCGCCGCCTGCGCGACGCCGCCGGTCGCCGGGACCGTCGCCGCGTCCGGGCGGCGGCGCGACTGCGGACGTACCAGCAGTACGAGCCCGCCGAGCAGCCCGCCCGCGCAGGCGCCGACGGCGACCGCGACCGCCGGGGACGGCGACACCGGCGTCGCCGGAGCCATGGCTTCGGAGAGCACAGTCAGCCGGGCACCGGTCCGCTTCACCGACGTCTTGGCCGTATGAGTGAGCGCCTTCGCCACGGAGTCGGCGTTCCTGGCCGCCTGTGACGCGCTGGAGGAGGTCGCGGTGATCTGCACCATGGGAGCGTCGGGGGAGGTGCTGGCCTGGATGCCGTCGCGGATCGTGCCCGGACGCAGATGGGCCCGCTTCTCCGCGTCGGCGAGGATCACCGGGTCCGTGGCGATCTTGCCGTAGGCCTGCGCGTAGCCGAGTGCCCCGGCCGCCTCCGAGCCGCCCGAGGGGGAGACGACCACATAGCTGACGGCGGAGTACTGCGCGGGCGTCATCGCCGAGTACACCCCGCCCCCACCCGCTCCGAGCACGAGGCAGAGCGGCAGCGGCCACCAGCTCATGCGGCGCAGCCCCGCCTTGAGGCGGTCGGACACCCGTCGTGCCGGGGTCGGCGTGGGCTCCGTGACGCGCGGACGGTTGCCGGGACGCGTGTGCGGCTTCGCGCTCGTGTCCGTGCCTGTACGTGTGGACGTGCTCGTGCCCATGTCTGTGCCTGTGCTTCGGCTTGGGCTTGGGCGGGCGCTCGTGTCCGCCCCCGCCCCCGCCCCCGCGCTCGTGCGTGGGCGTGCGGTCTTGCTTGCGGGTGTGCTCGCGGGTGTGCTGGTCCGCGTGGGCGTCTGTCCCCGACTGCCGTTTCCCGTAAGGGAGTTGGTGCGCAGGGGAGCCGTCCTGGTGAAGGCCGCCGTCTTGCTGCTGGTGCCGATACGGGTGCCGTGGTCGCCGGGGTCCGTGGTCGGTACCGGGCTCCGGGGCGTGCTTGTGCTCGCCGGGGACTCGGCCGTGGCGTCGGTGTCCTTCCCCGCACCACCGGTGTCCTTCCCCGCACCAGCGGCGTCCGGCTTCGGCTCCGGTGCCTTCTCAGCCGGCGCTGCCTTCTCGTCCGGGGCCGCCGTCTTGTCAGGCACCGGTGCCGGTGCGGTGGCCGTGCCCGTGGCCGACGACGGTGGCGGTTCGGCCTGTTCGCCTCCCTTCGTGGCCTCCGTCGTCTTCGCGGTCTCGCTCTCCTCGGGGACCGCGGAGCCGCCGTCGGACTTCGACGAGCGGGCTTCGCGCCTGGACTGCTTCGTACGCGCCGAGCCGCCCTCGGCGGGGGACTTGGCCGATCCCTGTGCGGCTTTGGGCATGGCAGGACTCACCTCGATGTCAGGGGTAGGGACGCCGGCGCCGGTACGGAGGTCGCCGTGTGCGGCGCCGGTGCGGGCAGTTGCGGAGCACCCGTGGCGGCGCGGTAGACGGCCATCAGCCGTTCCGCGCTGCGGGCGATGTCGTAGTGGTCGACGACGGGCGGTACGGGCAGCCGTACGGGCCCGGCCTTCTGGAACTCGCAGAGACGCGCGGTGAGTTCGGGCACGCCGGTGCCGATGCGGCGCGCACCGGGCGCCTCCGCCGAGGGCAGATCGTCGATCGCCGGGCAAGTGACGTGCAGCGTCGGCAGACCGGCCGCGAGGGCCTCCAGCACGGCCAGCCCGAACGACTCCTCGGACGACGGCGAGACGAACACGTCCATCGCGGACAGCAGTTCGGGGATCTCGACCGCGCCTGCCGTCCCCGAGGCGACCGTCCCGTCGCACTCGCCGAGCATGTGCACCCGGTCGAGCGCGCCGAGCGACGAGGCGATGGCGTGGAGCGTCTCTCGCTCGGGGCCGTCGCCCGCCAGCAGCAGCCGCGCGTCGGGCAGTACGGCCACGGCCCGTACGAGCGTCTCGAAGTGCTTGCCCGGCACCAGCCGCCCCACCCCGCCCACGACGAACGTGTCGGCCGGGATGCCGAGCCGGGCACGCGTGGCCGCACGGGCGACGGGGTCGAAGCGGAAGCGGCGGGCGTCGATGCCGTTGGGCACGGTGTGCACCCGCGACGCGGGCACGCCCCACTTCCGCAGCCGCTGCGCAACCGTGTCCGAGACGGCGATGGTCGCGCACCCGAGGCGTTCGGAGGCGAGATACATCGCGCGGACGCCGACGCTGAGGGGTCTGCCCTCGATCGAGTCGTCACCGAGTGAGTGCTCGGTGGCGACCACCGCGCGTACCCCGGCGAGGCGTGCGGCCAGCCGCCCGTAGAGGCAGGCGCGGTAGAGGTGGGTGTGTACGAGGTCGTAGCGGCCCTCGCGCAGGAGGTGGACCAGCAGCGGCATGACCGTCGCGTCGAGGTTGCCGGTCATGCCGAGATGAGTGACGCGGTGGCCGTCGGCGAGGATTCCATGGGCCACCGACCCGGGTGCGGTCAGGGTGAACACGTCGCAGCGCGCCGGGAGATGGCGGAGCATCAGCCGTAGCTGCTGCTCGGCACCTCCGACGCCGAGCCCTGTGATGATGTGCGCGACTTTCATCGACGGCCGCCGCCCGTCTCGCTGCCGACGGCGTCAGGGCCCTCCCCGGCTGCGGGACGTGCGTCCCGCGCACGTGTCGGTTTGCGCGTCCCGGACTTCCGATCTCCGGGCTGCTGAGTCTCCGGCTTCTGCGTTCCCGGCCGCTGGGGCGTTCGCTGCTGAGTCGTCGGTTCTGCCGGGAGGGGCCTGCGGCGCAGTGGGTTCAGCATCCGCTTCAGCAGCAGCCGCACGGAGGTGTCCGAGGCGTCGATGTGCACCCTCGGCAGCGCGAGCATGCAGGTCAGCGCGCCCGGATCGATGGCGCACGCATAGTCGTAGCCCGCGGTGCGTACGGCCTCGATCGCGCGGGAGTCGACCGTTCCGTACGGATAGCAGAAGCCCTGAGGGGCGGTGCCGGTGATGTCGGCGAGCAGGGTGCGGCTGTGCCTGGTCTCGCGTTCCAGGGTGGAGTCGTCGGCGGTCGTCAGATCGGTGTGCGTCAGACCGTGCGAGCCGATCTCCATGCCCTCGGCGGCTGCCGTGCGGATGCCGTCGGCCGTCAACAGAGGCTTGCGCGGGCCGAGTTCGTCCCAGGCGTTGTCGCCGCCGAGGCGGCCCGGCAGTACGAACACGGTCGCCGTGCATCCGTGGCGCCGCAGCAGCGGCAGCGCGCTGTCGACGAAGTCCGCGTAACCGTCGTCGAAGGTCAGCCCCACCAGTCCGGCGCCTCGTCCGGCGGCCCGTGCCCGCATCAGCTCGCCGACGCTCACGCCCGTAAGGCCCCGGTCGCGCAGCCAGCGAAGCTGCCGGTCGAGGCGGTGCGGGGAGACGGTGATCCGGTACGGGTCGTCGGTGCACCCGGAGACCGAGTGGTACATCAGCACCCAGGGGGGCCGTCGGCGCCGAGTGCCCACACGGGCCGTGGCGGTCGCGGTCAACGGCCCGCGTGCGGAGGCCGGAACGGGCAAGCGGAGCTGGGGAGCCGGCAGCGGCGGAGCCGGGACGCGCGCATCGAACTCGGCGGAGGCGGCGGCCGCGGCAGACGGAGCGGGCGCGACGGTTACGGCAGAGGGAGTGGACTCGGCGGACTCAGCGGACATGAGCGAACCTTCGTTTGACGGTGGCGACTAGCTGAGGCATCTCGGGGGCGCGTACGAGGTGAGCCACGGACGCGAAGACGACGAGCACGGCCACGCCGCCCGCCATGGCACCGGTCAGCGGATGCGCGACGAGCCGGGCGGCGCCCCAGCCCGCGGCGGCGGCGACGACGGCGGCCAGCAGCAGCCGCGCCAGCCCGGCCGCCACGCGGCGCACATCGATGGCGACGACGCGGGCACCGAGGCCGTGCAGCAGGAGCAGCGCGGTGGTGAGGATTCCGGCGGCGTTGGCCGCGGCGATCCCATGGACGCCCCAGGGGCGCACCGCGACGGCGCCCGCCGCCACGGTCACGAGGAGGCCCACGCCCATCGCCGCCGCCGGGTACCAGGGGGGCCGGTTACCGGAGAAGAACGGGCGCACCAGCGCACCCACCAGGCTGTGACCCAGCAGGCCGCAGCAGTAGACACGCATCACGGACGCCGTGTCGGCGGTGTCGCCGGCATCGAACTCGCCGCGCTGGAAGAGCAGTTGGATGAGCTGGGGCGCGCAGGCCGTGACGTATGCGGCGCCGAGCAGCACGACGATGCCGACCAGAGCCAGATCGCGTTCGACGCGCAGCCGGGCACGCTCACGGTCGCCGTCGGCCATGGCACGCGCGACGACGGGAAAGGTCACCGTGCACACCATGAGCGAGAGAACCATCGGCATCTGCGCGACCTTCTGTGCGTAGTTGAGGTGCGAGATGGCTCCGGCGGGCAGCGGTGAGGCCAGATAGCGCTCGAAGAGCACCTGCGCCTGGCGGCTGACGGCGAAGGTGACGACCGGTGCGAGCACGCCCATGCCGAGCAGCGCGATGCGGCCGCTGTGGGGGCCGGGGGCGGCGGCCGCGCCGGGGCCCTGGGAGGGGGCGAGACCGGACGCGTCGGCGGGGGCGGGGAGTTCGGCGGTCGTGCCGGACGGTGAGTGCGCGGGGGGCACTGCCGACGTGGAGGCCGTGGTGGGCGTGGTGGGCGCGGCGGGTGCCGGGCTCGGTGCCGTCTCCACCGCCGTCTCCGCCGCCGCTTCCGCGGGCGCGCTCACGGAGACCTTCGCGGGCACCTTCGAGGTCACGTTCGCGTGGACCTTGGCGCCTGCGGCGGGCGCCCGGCGCGTACGTGACGGCAACTGCCGGATGAACGACGGGAGTTGAACGACGACCATCAAGCCGCCGCCCACCGCGACCCCTACGGCGGCAGCACGTACGCCCCACAGCGTGTGCCCCGCGAACATCACCGCGATGATCGCCGCGTTGTAGGCGACATAGATCGCCGCGGGCGCCACGAAGCGCCGGTGCGCGCGGAGCGCTGCGCTGAAGTAGCCAGCCACCCCGAACGTCACCACGGTCAGCGACGTAAGACGCATGCAGTCGACGGCCGTTCCGGAGTCCGGCAGCCCCGGCGCCAGCACCCGTACGAGAAGCGGCGCCGCGAGCAGCATCAGGGCGGCGATGCAGGTGAGGCCCAGCAGCAGCCTCGGCAGGGTCCGCCGCACCACGTCCCTGACCGGGTCGAAGGGCCGGGCGTCCACGCCGTCCGCTGCCCTGCCGTCCGTGCCGACCGCGCCGTTCTCCGTAGGGGACGGCCCTGCCGCGCGCCGCGCCAGCGCCAGGCTGAACGCGGGGACGAGGATCAGCGCCATCGCGTCCTCGATGAGCAGCGTGGCCGCCAGTTCGGGCACGGTCCACGCGACGAGGAAGGCGTCGGTGTCGGCGTCGGCGCCGAAGAGGCTGGCGATCGTCTGGTCGCGCAGCAGGCCGAAGAACGCCCCTGCGGCGGTCAGCGCGGCGGTGATCACGGCCGCCCGCGCGAGGAACCTGCCAAGCAGCGGCGGCGAAGCGCCCTCGCCGCCGCGTACTTCGCCCGTCGCTTGCGCGGGCGGCGGCAATGCGTCCCGGGTGGTGCTGCGGGAGGCGTGCGTGTCCGTCATCGAGCCGATGCCTCTGCCTTGTCGTCGACGGCGGCGTACACGTAGGAGGAGGACCGCGCATAGCGGGAGGAGGACCGGTCGGCCGAAGGGGAAGCCAGCGCCCACCAGGTGACCGCGCCGAGCACGACCGCGGTCAGCACGGTCGACGGCCCGCCGATGTCGGCGTAGAGGAAGTCGACGGCCTGCCAGACCAGCAGCCCGGCCGCGACCAGCCCGCAGTCATGGGAGCCGGGGGCCTCGCGGTCGCCCGCGGCCCGGCCGCCGTACTCGCGGTGCCGCTGCTCCTGGCGTGCCCGGTGCGCCGAGTGGAGCCTCCGCAGCCCGCTCACCAGCAGCACGCTTCCGCCGCCCACCAGCGCCACGATCCCCACGAGGCCCTGCTCGCTGAGGACGAGCAGATACATGTTGTGCGGCGAGAGCAGCGGCTCCTTCTGGAACTCCAGGCCCGCGCCCGCCGTGTCGCTCCCCGAGGAGAGCCCGAGCGAGGCGTGGCCGTCGCGGTGCGCGGCGAAGTTCTTCGGGCCGACGCCCGAGACCGGAGAGTCCTGCCAGATGCCGGTCGCCGCCGACCAGAGCGCGTAGCGGTCGGTCACCGAGCGGTCCGGGGCGGAGTTGACGTCGACGATGCTGGTCAGTCGCTCCTCGACCATCTTCGAGCCGATCCCGAACCCGCCGACGGCCACCACCGAGGCGGCGGCCAGCGCCAGCAGCACGGCGACGCCCCGGCGCACCCCGGCCAGCAGCAGCACCGTCGTACAGGCGACCGCCGTGGCGATCCAAGCGCCACGGCTGTACGAGAGGACCAGCGGAGGCACGAGCGCCCCGGCGCAGCACATCGCGGTGACGCGCTGTCGCCGCGAGCTGTCGGCCGGGTCCGCGAGGCAGAGCGCGAAGGCCGCCACGAGACCGAGGGAGACGACCGTCGACATGCCCATCACGTCCAGCGGCCCGAAGGTGCCGACGGCGCGTACGTTCTTCCCCATGTACGAGGCGCCCGTGCCCGTCAGGTTCTGTACGACGCCGACGGTCCCCTGCACCAGCGCCAGCAGGATCACCGACCAGCACAGCACCCTGAAGTCCCTTGTGCCGCGCAGCAGAAGCAGCACCGCAGCCGGGATCAGCACGAAGATCTGAAGACAGCGGACGAAGCCCGGCAGGCTCGTCCAGGGGTCGGCGGACGCGGCGGTCGCCACCGCGAAGGCGGCAGTCGGCGCCCCGAGCACCACTGCCGCCTTTGGTGTCAACCGACCGCCGCGTCCGCGCAGCAGCCTCACCAGGCACCACACCACCAGCACCATGGAGGCCGCGTCTGCGGCAGTGATCTTTCCCGAGGTGGTCACATCGCCGGTGCGCACCGGCGCACAGAGGACGAGCACGGTGGCCACCGCCGGTGCCATGGGCGCCCAGCGCCGCCAGTACGGCAGCAGGCCGGCCGCTCCCTTCGTGCCGAGGGCGAACTCCCGCCGGCCCGGGGCGGGTCCGCCTTCCGTACCGGCCGTACCCGGACCGGCGCCCGTGCCGCCCGCGGGGGCGTCCCCGCGCGGCGGCCGGCGGCTCTCCGGAAGTGCGACCGTCACTGGAGATCACCGTCCTTCGAGGCGGAAGAAGGAGGTCACCGTGCGGAACATGATCCGTACGTCCTGCCACAGCGACCACGTCTCGATGTAGTGGTTGTCGAAGCGCGCCCGGTCCTCGATCGAGGTGTTGCCGCGCAGCCCGTGCACCTGCGCGAGGCCGGTGATGCCGACGGGGGAGCGGTGCCGCTCGGCGTAGCCGGGCAGCTCCTCGCTGAACTGCTGCACGAAGTACGGGCGTTCGGGACGCGGTCCCACGAGGCTCATGTCGCCGCGCAGCACGTTCCACAGCTGCGGCAGCTCGTCCAGCGACGTGCGGCGCAGCAGCCTGCCCACCGCGCTCATGCGCTCGTCGCCCGCGACGCTCCACAGCGTCGCCGATTCCTTCTCGTCCGCGGGCCGCAGCGTGCGGAACTTCAGCAAGGTGAACGGGCCGCCGCCCAGGCCCACCCGTTCCTGACGGAAGATCACCCCCGGCCCGTCCGAGAGCCGTACGGCCAGCGCGCACAGCGCCAGCAGCGGCGCCGCGACGACGAGCGCCGGTACGACCAGCGCCAGATCCAGCAGACGCTTGCGCCAGCTCCAGCCGGTGCCGGGGCACTCCAGGGACAGCCGCCTGCATGAGAAGCCCCACACATGGGACGGGCCGCCCTCGTGCGTTCCGTGTACGCCCACCGCGCAGCCGGGCCTCACGAGCCAGCCGGTCACGCCGCGTTCGCCCAACGCCCTTGCCAGCAGGGCGTTCTGGGGTTCCTCCCAGGGGGAGCGCAGGAAGACCGCGTCCCGGACGGTGTTCTGGATGACGGCCCTGGTCACGTCCTCCAGCACTACGACCACGGGCAGCGGGGCGTCGTCGCGCTTGTCGTCGCCGGTGTCCGCGTCGGCGGAGGGGCCGCCGTCGAGGCCGTCGTCCGTGTCAGTCGAGCCGACGAGATCGACGTAGCCCACGGGACGCAGTCCGTAGCGGGGGTGTTCGGAGAAGACACCGGCGACGGTACGGGCCAGCCGTCCGTTGCCGACGACGAGCGCGGGGCGTGGTCTCCGCCGCGCCCTCGCCCGCCGCAGGCCGTGCACGAGGGAGCGGGCCACGCCTGTGAGCGCCGAGTTCGCGGCGATCGCCGCGAGCAGGACGATCCACGTCAGTGCCGACGGCCGGTCGAGGGCCGCGAGGAGAGCGGCGCCCACGCACCAGACCACGGCGGCACGTGCGGCGACGGCCGGGAGTTCGTCGAGCGCGTAGGTCCGAAGGCCCGGACGGTACAACCCGGCCTGGGCGTTGAGCGCGAGGGCGCCGCCCACGACGGGCCCCAGCAGCAGCGCGTCGGCGTGTGCGCCGCCGGCGCCCGCGACTACGGCTGCCACGACGGCCGCGCCCGATGCCGCATCGGCGACGGCGAGCGCCGCCGCACCACGGTGGCGCAGACGGAGCAGATTGCGGCGCCTGCGCAGCGTGCCCACGGGCGCAGGTACGTTCCGGTCGGCTGCCTGCGGAGACCGCAGGGCGACACCGCCCTCGGCCGTCCCGGAGGCCGGGCCGACCACAGGCGCGGGCCCCGATTCCGTGTCCGGCCGGGTCGCCACGCGTGCGCCACGGGCTCCTTCTTCTCTGCTGTCCGTCGTCATCGCGCCGCCCGCCCTGTGCCGAACCGGACGCGGGTGTCGAGCAGTTCGCGGTAGAGCCGAGTGACGGACGCCGCCGTCCGCCGTACGTCGAAGTCGGCACGTACGTGCTTGCGCGCGGCCTCGCCCAGGAAGTCCCTCAGCTCCGGCTCACGCAGCAGATGTGTGACCGCTCCGGCGAGGGCGCGTGGATCTTCGGGCGGCACCAGGGACGTCTCCTGCTGTCCGGGCGGCAGGCACTCGCGAGCCCCGCCCACATCGGTGACGACTACCGGCCGGCCGCAGGCCATCGCTTCGAGCGGCGTGAGCGCCATCCCCTCCCAGCGGGACGGCAGTACGACCAGATCGGCCGCCGCGTACCAGCGGCCGACCTCGTCGCTCGCACCGGCGAACAGCACCCGCCGGGGGGCCGACCCGCTCAGCTCCCGCCGGTCGGGCCCGTCTCCCACGAGCACCAGCCAGGCCCCCGGCACCTCCTCCGCGATGTGCCGCCAGGCGTCCAGCAGGACCCGCTGGCCCTTCTGCCTGCACAGCCGCCCTACGCACACCACGAGCGCCGCGTCCGAGGGGACTCCGCTCAGCAGGGTCAACTCCCGCCGCGCGGCTGCCCGTTCGCATGGCTCGGCCTCCGGTACGCCGTTGTGGATCACGGACCACCTCGCCGCGATCCCGGCGCCCTCTCCCGTGCGGCGCTCCGCCTCGCTCACGCACAGGACCCGGTCCGTCCAGCGCGCCGCCCGGCGCTCCCATGCGCGGGCGAGGCGTGCGGTGGCGCCTTCGACGGCCTCGAAGGACCAGGCGTGCGGCTGGTACACGGTGGGCACCGCGCCGCGCAGTGCCAGCCTCGCGGCGAGCCCCGCCTTGGCGCTGTGCGCGTGTACGACATCGGGGCGTACGCGCCGGACCAGCCGCCCGGCACGCAGGGTCTCGGCCGCGATGTGCGGGCCCAACTCCCTTACGGCGGGCCATCGTTCCACCTGGGCGCCCGCCGCCGCGGCCTGCCGCGGGAGGCTTCCGCCCTCCGGGCAGGCCACTACGGCACGGGTGCTCTCCCGCATCTGGGCCCCGGCCAGTTCGGCAACGACCCTCGCCACCCCGCCCTCGACCGGTTGTGCCAGATGCAGGACCGTGAGCCGGCCTGTCTCTTCTCTACGCTGCGAATGCACCCGGACGTCTCCTCAACGTCGCTGCCGTACAGGCTTGTCGGCGGAAGGGAATGCTGGGGGATCTGGGTATCTGGGAACTGCCGGGAATCAGCGGCGGGCGTCGACCTCCGCGTGTAGCGCACCGAGCAGATAGTCGTCGCCGCCGGAGGCGAAGCGGAATTGGAGGCGGTTGCCTCCGGAACGGAGCGCTTCCCGTGCGTCGAATACGTCGGAGTCGTATCCGAGCGTGTTCCGGTGCGCGGGAACGCGCCCGGCGACCTCACGTCCGAGGTCGGTGATCGTCGAATTGAACAAGTCGTCACGGGAGTTCGCCGAATTCGAGATCCGGGTGCCCGCACGCTTGTCGGCGGACAGCGTGAGCGATTCGCCTCCCACGCCCCGGTCGCCGTCGTATCCGACGACACCCACCGAACCCCCGGCGCCCGAGGGGAAGTTCATCGCACGCGACGCCACGGGCATTCCGCCGGAATGCCGCTCCGACGCCGCGAGCCCGTCCCAGACGCTCAGATGACGCAGCGGCGCCTTCTTGTCCTCGTAGGCCACGACCAGCGTCCAGCCGCCCCACGCGCCGGCCTTGGAACGGCCCATCGCCACATTGAGCTGCGCCACCGTGTACACGCCGGGGCCGCTTCTGCGCACCAGCGGCGTCACGTTCGCCGAGGCCTGGTAGGCGTCCGCCCCGTCGTCGCGGCGGTGGGTGCGTACCGTGTCCGCTTTGACCGCGCGGTACGAGCCGCGCGGCTCGGACATCAGCACCCTGCCGTTGTCCTTGGCCGGTTTCACCTCGCCCACGCGGAGGTTGCCGCCCCAGTAGAGCCGCGCGTAGGAGACCTCGGAGTTCTTCGGCAGGCGCAGTCTCGCGCGGGTCGAGTTGTAGGTGTCCGGGTCGCGGTCGACGTCGGAGTAGAACATGTCGTAGCCGTCGTTGCGGCCCGCACCGCCGCTCTGGGCCGAGCCGCACGAGGCGGCGTCAGCGCCCGTCTTCCGGCAGGTGATCGAGGCGTTCGCGGCCGTCGCGATCCCCCCGTGACGCGTCGAGTGATAGCGCTCCTGGAGCGCCTGGCCCGTCTTCTGCGGCGCGGGGTCCGGCGCCGACGAGGGGTTCGGCGCCGGCGTCGCCTGCGGGGAAAGCGACACTGTCGCTGCCGCGCATAGCACCGCGCAGCTCAGGCCGCGTGCCGCTGATTTCCTGATGCCCACCATTGATGACTCCGTCTCCCGTCACGAAACAGAGCGACCTTTACAAAGGCGGTCGTTGAAGTTCCGGTGGCGCGCCGGTCATCTTTACCTTTTCACTGACTAGCGGGCACTCAATGGAGCGCATGCAGCCGAACAGGCCACCGAGCCGGCCCGGACGAATGCTCGGTTAAGGTCGGCCGTATGTCGCTCACATTCGAGACGGACCCGTCCATCACTGCTCAACTACGCGACGGGCTGTGCGCGTTGTGGGCGGCCGTGACCAATGCGGACGGTGCCGTCGGCTTCGTGCCGCCTATCACAGAGGAGGAGATACGGCCCGACCTGCTCGCACATCTGGCCTCCGTCGACGCGGGCCGTACGCGCATGCTCATCGGCCGCGACGGGGACGGCACGATCGTCGCGGGCGCCTTTCTCGCCCTCAACGCACACCGGCTCAAGCGCCACTGGTGCTCGGTCTACACGGTGATGGTGCACCCCCTCGCTCCAGGGCAACGGCCACGGAAGGGAACTGATGGCCGAGGTCGAGAAGGTGGCGAGAGGCATGGAGGGCATCACGGCGCTGCGGCTCACCTGCCGGGGCGGGCTCGGTCTGGAGCGGTTCTACGCCGGCTGCGGATACCGCGAGGTCGGGCGGCTGCCGGGGGCGATCAAGGTGGCCGACGGCGATCTACGGGACGACGTCACGCTGTGGCTTCAGCTCACGTAGGGCGCCGGCGGTCGCGGCCGGGGCTCCTCCCGCTCCTCCCGTACGGTCCGCTTCTCCCGTACGGTCCGCTCCTCCCGTACGGCCCGGCCGAAGCGCGGCACGGGCATGGGCGAAGGGGCCGGGAAGATCGCCCGCGGCGCTGTGTTTGACTTGACGGAGCGCGACGCGCAGTCCGCGCACGCCGCGCGTCAGGGCCCGGAGCCGCACCGCGGCCCGCTGCCCCCGAATCACCGAGAAGTCCGGAGAAGACCCCCGTGAGCAGCAAGTCGCACGCAACGCTCCGCTACACCGCCATGCGCGCCGGCGTCTTCGCCGGCTGCCTCGTCGTCGTCGCGGTCCTCGCGTACACCGGGATCATCCCCGAGGGCATCGGCAGCTCCAACCCGCTGTGGGTCGTGCTGCTGGCGCTCGTGGTCTCGGCGCCGATCAGCTTCGTGCTGCTGCGCAAGCAGCGCGACGCGATGTCCGAGCAGATCGCGGACGGA
Organism: Streptomyces marispadix; assembly: GCF_022524345.1. NCBI lineage: Bacteria > Bacillati > Actinomycetota > Actinomycetes > Kitasatosporales > Streptomycetaceae > Streptomyces > Streptomyces marispadix. The sequence goes on from NZ_JAKWJU010000002.1 coordinate 3,958,864, forward strand.
GTCGGCCGCGCGAAGGAGCGGTTGACGGCGAATCAGAGCCAGGAGGACGGCGTCGCGTAGCGCCGGATCGGCAGACGGCCGAAGCCATACGCGAACACTGCGGCCCTGTGTCCGTTCTGTTGATGTATGCGAATCCTGTACGGATTCGGGGCGGCACGTAAGGCTCGTCACATTCTCCTGACACTCCGCCGGGAATGAGCGGTGCCCGGCGGCACGTTGTCGGTGCTCGTAAGCCCGTGGCGGAAACTCCTTTCCGGGAAGCGAATGCCACTGCCGAGCCATCGAGCGGGAGTTTGACGTGCCGTCGTCCGCAGAAACCCCGGAGCCCTCCGGAAACTCCGAGTCCCCCAGAAGCCCGAAGTCCTCCGTGGCGCCGAAGGCCCCCGATGCCACTGAGCCGCCCGGCACGGCCTCGACGCCGTCCGGCACGGCGGAACGTACGACGAAGCCTCAAGGCCGAGGCCGCATACCGAAGGTCCCCTTCTGGGCGCAGATCCTGGCGGGACTAGTCCTCGGCGTACTGCTGGGCCGGCTCGTCCGCGACGGCGACGTCGCATGGCTCGGGGCCGCGCTCACCAAGACCGGCGAGATCTTCGTGCAGTTGCTCAAGCTCGCCGTCGGGCCGCTCGTCTTCTTCGCGATCATGGTCTCGATCACGAACCTGCGGAACGTGCACAACGCGGCCCGCCTCGCGACGCGCACCCTGCTGTGGTTCATGGCCACCTCGCTGATCGCCGTGGCCATCGGGCTCCTCATCGGGCTCGTCACCGACCCCGGTTCGGGCACGGGACTCTCGGGCGACGACGCGGCCAAGCCCGAGGAGTCCGGCTCCTGGCTGGACTTCCTCACCGGGATCATCCCGACCGACGTCATCACGCCCTTCACCGAACTCCAGGTGCTCCAGATCGTCTTCATGGCGGCCGTCGCCGGAGTCGCCGCCCTCAAGCTCGGCGAGAAGGCGGCGCCGCTGCTCTCCGTCGGCGAGGCCGTGCTCGCCCTGCTCCAGAAGGCGCTGTGGTGGATCATCCGCCTCGCGCCGATCGGCACGGTGGGCCTCATCGGCACCGCGATCAAGGACTACGGCTGGGACCTCGTCGGCAAGTACGCCACGTTCACCGCCGACGTCTACATCGGCTGCGCTCTCGTACTCTTCGGCGTCTATCCGCTGCTGCTGGCCACCGTCGCGAAGGTCGACCCGCTCCAGTTCTTCCGCGGCGCCTGGCCCGCGATCCAACTGGCCTTCGTCTCCCGCTCGTCCGTGGGCACCATGCCCCTCACCCAGAAGGTCACCGAACGGCTCGGGGTGCCGCGTGAGTACGCCTCGTTCGCCGTGCCGTTCGGCTCGACGACGAAGATGGACGGCTGCGCCTCGATCTACCCGGCGATCGCCGCCGTCTTCATCGGCGAGTTCTACGGCGTCGATCTGGGCCTGCGCGAGTACCTGCTGATCGTCTTCGTCTCCGTCATCGGCTCCGCCGCCACCGCGGGCCTCACGGGCGCCACGGTCATGCTCACGCTCACCCTCTCCACGCTGGGGCTGCCGCTGGCGGGCGTCGGCCTGCTGCTGGCGATCGACCCGATCCTGGACATGATCCGTACGGCCACGAACGTCGCCGGGCAGTCGGTGATCCCCGTACTGGTCTCGGCGCGGGAGCGGATTCTCGACCGCGACATGTACGCGAGCGCCCGTGGGGCAGAGTTGGACGCTTTCGAGCCTGAGGTGCGGCCAGCCGCGGCGGCGTAGCCAACCTGAGGCATCGGCGGCTGCCCGGCTCGACCGATCGCGAGCCGTGGTCGGCTCCGGTCACGAGGGGCCGAACCCGGCCGTCATCGGTCGACCGGGGCCGCGCCGGCCCAAGCGCCGCATGATCACCGACGGACACGGAACCCCGCTGTCGCTGCGGCTGCTCACCCATGGCGGCTCAGTCGGCCTGCGTACCTTCGCGGTCTTCGAGCGCGGTGATGGCGGAGGCGGTCAGGCTGTGGATGATGTGGCCGCGCATGAGCTGGGCTGCCTCGGCAGCCTGGCCGGCCTTGATGAGTTCAACGAGGTCGTGATGCTCCTGGAGGTCCCGCGTACGCGGTTCGTCGCCGGGCGGAAGTTCGAGGCCGAGGCGGCGGTAGCGGTCGGACTTGTCCCACAGGTCGTCCAGGAGGCGGATGAGAACGTCGTTGTGGGAGGCACGGTACAGCGCCTGATGAAAAGCGCGATGGGCGGTGAGCGCATCCTCGCCCCACTGGCGCGTGACGGGGAGCAGGTTGTCGACCGCGGCTTGCATAGCGGAGATGTCCTCGGGAGTGCGCCGTGTCGCGGCGAGTTCGGCTGCTGTGGGATCCAGCGAGAGTCGTACCTCGAACAGTTGCCGCGCCTCCTCGGAGTTCATCGATGAGACCCGGACGTCGCGGTGGGTCTCGACGTCGACCAGCCCCTCGCTGCTGAGCCGCCTGATGGCCTCGCGTAGGGGCGTGATGCTCATGTTGAGAGAGCCGGCTAGTTCGTACTGGGCCAACCGTGAACCGGCCGGGATGGCGCCGGAGAGGATCTGGCGACGGAGCTCCGTGTAGGCAAGATCGCTCTTGCTGAGGAAAAGGTTCGTGCCTTCCATCGCCCCTGCGAATCCTTCCCGACGTCGTAGCCCTTGACAGCGCCTCTCGGCCGTCTCACCCTAACATTCTCGCAACTTATAAGATATGAGAAAGGCCCCACGTGAAGATCACTGCTGTCTACGAAGGCACCGTCCCGATCAGCTCCTCAATCCGGAACGCCTGGATCGACTTCAGCGCGATGGACTGCTCGATAGTGGCGATCGTCAGCGACGTCATCCGTGACGGAAGGCCCGTCGTGGGTTACGGCTTCAACTCCAACGGCCGCTACAGCGCGGGGGAGATCCTGCGCCGGCGCATCCTGCCGCGGCTGATGGACGCCGAGCCCCGCAGCCTGCTGGACGAGCAGGGCGGACTCGATCCCGCCAGGGCATGGGAGATCATGCTGCGCAACGAGAAGCCCGGCGGACACGGGGAACGTTCGGTCGCGGTCGGTGTGGTGGACATGGCGCTGTTCGACCTCGCTTCCAAGATCGCGGACAAGCCGCTGTACCGGTGGCTGTCGGACCGCTACGGCGACGGCGAGCCCGACGACTCGGTCTTCGTCTACGCCGCTGGTGGCTACTACGCCCCGGGCAAGTCCCTGCGTGATCTGCAAGACGAGATCCGCGGCTTCCTCGACCTGGGCTACGACGTGGTCAAGATGAAGATCGGCGGAGCCGACCTGGCGGAGGACCTGCGGCGCATCGAGGCCGTCATCGACGTCCTGGACGGGGACGGGTCCCGCCTCGCCGTCGATGTCAACGGCCGCTTCGACCTGGCCACCGCGCTGGAATACGGACGGGCGATCGAGCCCTACGGCCTCTTCTGGTACGAGGAGATCGGCGACCCACTGGACTACCGCCTCAACGCCGTGGTCGCCGAGAACTACTCCGGCCGGATCGCCACCGGCGAGAACCTCTTCTCCCTCCAGGACGCCCGCAACCTCATCCGTTACGGCGGCCTCCGCCCTGACCGGGACGTCATCCAGGTCGATCCCGCGCTGAGCTACGGCCTGGTGGAATACCTGCGCATCCAGGACATGCTGCGTCAGCACGGTTGGTCCTCACGCCGGTGCATCCCGCACGGCGGACACCAGTTCTCTCTGCACATCGCCGCCGCCCTCAAGCTCGGCGGCAACGAGTCCTATCCGGGCGAGTTCCAGCCCACCGGCGGCTTCGCCGACGACGCAGTCGTCGAGAAGAGCCAGAGCCAGGTCGGGCTCACCGACATCCCGGGGGTCGGCTTCGAAGGCAAGGCCGCCTTCTACAGGGTGCTGCGCGAGCTGCACACCTGACCGAATCGAGCCCAAGCCGCCCGAACCACCCAGGAGTTCAGGCCACCAGCGCACAACTGCATCCGCGCTCCGCACACATCACCCGAGACGGGGACTGCCTCTCGTCCCCTGCACTTCACAGGACAGGGATCTTCAGCGTCATCGCAAGGGAGCACAAACCATGACCTCCACCACCGTCTCCGACCGCCCGCAGCGGTCGCGGCTGAACCGACTCATCCGTGAGCTGTGGTTCCAGGTGGTGCTGGCAGCAGTCCTCGGGATCGCCGTCGGCATCGCAGCACCCGGCTTCGGAGAAGCCCTCAGCCCGCTCAACGACTGGTTCATCGCGCTGGTCAAGATGATCGTGATACCCGTCGTCTTCTGCGTGGTGACCACCGGCATCGCCTCCATGGACAACCTGCGCAAGGCGGGCCGGATCGGCGTGAAGGCGATCGGCTACTTCCTCGTGCTGTCGCTGGCATCGATGCTCATCGGCCTGGTCGTCGCGAACGTCTTCCAACCCGGGGCCGGGCTCAACGTCGACCCCTCGACGCTGAACACTGACGACGTCCCCAAGACCAGCCAACAACACGCCAGCTTCACCGGGTTCATCTCTTCCCTGATCCCCACCTCACTGTTCGGCGCGATCACGGGGGACGCGATCCTGGCCGCCCTTCTGGTCTCGATCGTCTTCGGCATAGCGCTGAACATGGCCGGGGAGGAGGCGGCCCCACTGACCAACGGCATCCGCGCCCTCTCGGACGTGGTGTTCCGGATCGTCGGCTGGGTGATGCGGCTGGCTCCTGTGGGCACCTTCGGTGCCCTGGCCATGGTGGTCTCCACCTACGGTGCCGAGAGCCTGAAGCAACTCGCCTATCTCATCATCCTGTTCACCGCGACCTGCATCGTCTACGTCCTGGTGCTGCTGGGCGCCATCATGCGGGTCTGCGGTCTCGGACTGTTCGCTCTCATACGGTTCCTCAAGGCCGAACTGCTCGTAGCGCTCAGCACCTGCTCCAGCGAGGCCGTCCTGCCGCAGCTCGTACGCAAACTGGAGACCCTCGGCATCGGTCGGCCGGTGGTCGGCATCGTCATCCCCTCCGGCTTCTCCTTCAACCTTGACGGCTCAGCGGTCTACCTGACGATGGCCTCGATGTTCATGGCCCAGGCCGTCGGCATCGATCTGTCCTGGCAACAACAGCTGGTCATGGTGGGGGTCATGATGCTCACCAGCAAGGGCACTGCCGGCATCGCCGGCGGCGCGTTCATCGTTCTCGCCAGCACCGTCACCGCAGTCGGCCACATCCCCCTGGCCGCCCTGTCACTGATCGTCGGGATCGATCGCATCCTCAACGAGGGCCGGGTCTTCATCAACGTCCTCGGCAACGCCATCGCCACCATCGTGATCGGCAAGTGGGAGAACGACTTCGACAGCACCAAAGCCCGCTCCATGCTCTATCCCAAGAAGACGCCCGCGTCGTCGGAAACAGCCGATGGAACCAAGGTCGCCGCCGGCGCCTGACCGAACCGGCTCTCCAACGACTTCGGAGACCCTGCGCGGTCTCTGAGGATCACCACGGGCGCCGCACTTCTCCGCTCTACAGCGCGCGAAGCGGCCTCGTTCCGCACAAGAGAACGGAGTGAGTACTCACTCGGCCTTGACGGAGTGAGTACTCACTCCGTACTTTCGGGGTATGACCGAGACGCGATCCACCCGGCGCCGGGCGCCGGGGATGAGCCCTGAGCAGCGGCGGGAGACGATCATCAAGGCGGCGATCCCGCTGATCGCCGAGTACGGCGCCGCCGTGACGACCAGCAAGATCGCACGTGCCGCGGGAATCGGCGAGGCCACGATCTTCCGTGTCTTCGCGGACAAGGAGGAACTCTTGAACGCCTGCGTGGCCGAGGCCGTACACCCCGATCATGCGATACGCGAGCTGATGTCCATCCCGCTCGACCAGCCTCTCGCCGAGCGCTTGTCCGAGGCGGCCCAAGCGCTACAGGCTCATCTGGCACGGATGGGCGCGGTGGCCGGAGCGCTCTACGCCTCCGGGCACTTCCGCCGGGACCGGGGCGGTGAGCCTCCTCGCGGTGCGAGCCGGGAGGAGTCCATGGCCCGTACTCGTAGCGCCGTGGCCGAACTTCTGGAGCCCGACAAGGACAACCTGCGGCTGCCCGCCGAGCAGATCGCGGCGATCTTCCTCGGGCTGCTGTTCACGCAGCCCCGAGGGGAGGAGGAACCGCAGCTCTCCGCACAGGAGTTGGTGGAGGTCTTCCTGAACGGCGCGCTCTCCACCCCGGCGGGAACCGCCTGACGGCCGCGTCCCCGCCCCGAACGAATGACAGCAAGTCCGGTGCCCCGGCGGCGCTTTGTGCCGCCGGGGCACCGGTGCGTCGGCGTACCGTCCCGCCCCCGATCCTCAACCCGCCGCCGGACAGGCGTAGTCGGGGGCGCGCGGCGCTGCTCACGGGCCGGACCGTACGGGACCGACACCGGGCCCGGACCGGGACCTGGACCCGGTCCTGATTCGGAGAGAATGCGAGGTTCATTACCCGCCCGGGATGTTCCGCATTGGGTGAAGTGCGCGGTGGGGCCGGTGAGTCGGCCGAAATTAGACCGCCCTATGAATCGATAACGCCCTTCCGCAGGTGGAAGTGCGTGTTAACTGTGCCGCCGGGTCTGCGAGTTGCGCTCCCGTCCCGACCTGGGACGACGAGTGGTATGGCCTGAAAACAGTGAACAATTCAGACGGAGTATGCAATGGCAGTTCAAGATGGAAGCAGCGGGACGCTTTCATCCGGCACAGTCAGAACCGCGGTGCCGGCACGCCTGGACAGGCTGCCTTGGTCGCGCTGGCACTGGATGATCGTGATCGGACTCGGCACGGTCTGGATCCTCGACGGAATGGAGGTCACCCTCGTCGGCAACATCGCCGGCCGCCTGTCCGAGTCCGGGAGCGGGCTCGACATCACCTCGGCGCAGGTCACGGGGCTGGGCGCCGCGCTGTACGTGGCGGGGGCGTGTCTCGGCGCGCTGTATTTCGGCTGGCTGACCGACCGTTACGGACGGAAGAAGCTCTTTCTCATCACGCTCGCCGTGTATCTCGCGGCGACCGCGCTGACGGCTCTGTCGTTCGACAGCTGGTGGTTCTTCCTCTGCCGCTTCGTCACGGGCTTCGGCATCGGCGGCGAGTACGCGGCCATCAACTCCGCGATCGACGAGCTGATTCCCTCGAAGTACCGGGGCCGCGTCGACCTCATGATCAACGGAAGCTTCTGGCTGGGAGCCGCGGCGGGCGCCATGCTCTCGATCCCGTTCCTCGACACCGGCATCTTCGCGAAGGACGTCGGCTGGCGTCTGACCTTCGCCTTCGGCGTCTTCCTCGGCCTGGTGATCCTGCTGGTGCGCCGGAACGTGCCGGAGAGTCCGCGATGGTTGTTCATCCACGGAAGGGGTGACGAGGCCGAAGCCATCGTCAAGGACGCGGAGGCGCGCTGCGTCGCTCAGCACGGGGAGGGCTGCCTGCCCGAGCCGTCCGGTGAGATCGTCATCAATCAGCGGCAGTCGATCGGTTTCGGGATGATCGCGAAGACGGTCTTCTCCAAGTACCGCTCCCGCGCATTCCTCGGGCTTTCCCTCTTCGTCGGCCAGGCGTTTCTGTACAACGCCGTGACCTTCGGATTCGGGGCGATTCTCGCGGCGTTCTACGACGTGCCCGCCGGATCGACGGGTTATTACTTCGTGGCCATCGCGATCGGAAATCTCCTCGGGCCCATTCTCCTCGGGCCGCTCTTCGACACCGTGGGCCGCAAGATAATGATCGCCGGCACCTACATCGGGTCCGGCGCCCTGCTGTTCGGCACCGCCGCGCTCTTCTCCAGCGGCGTCCTCTCGGCGACGACGCTGACGGTGTGCTGGAGCGTGGTGCTCTTCTTCGCCTCCGCCGGTGCCAGCTCGGCCTACCTCACGGTCAGCGAGATCTTCCCGATGGAGACCCGTGCCATGGCCATCGCGTTCTTCTACGCGCTGGGCACGGCCGTCGGCGGTATCAGCGGCCCGCTGATCTTCGCCGAGCTGACGGAGAACGGCGTACTCGCCGACACGACGCTCGCGTTCAACATCGGCGCCGGGCTGATGTGCGCCGCCGGTGTGGTCGCGGCGTTCCTGGCGGTCCCGGCCGAGGGCCGCTCGCTGGAGGACATCGCCGCACCGCTCTCCGCGCAGGAGACGTCGGCTCCGCCGGCTCAGCCGGCGAACTGATACGGCGGTCGGGCTCGTCGGCACGTGCCGGCCGGGACATGCTCAGGTGCCCTGGCCGGGATGCGGCGGCGAGTCCGGCGGTCGAGGCGGGCGTGCGGCCGGGAGCCGCATACGAATCGACCGGGGGCGCGTCTCGCCCCCGGCCACCCTCACTTCGCACGCTTCTGGCTCCCCGGCCTGCTGCCGCCCGCCGCTCATGACGATCGTTCATGACGAAGACCCCCGATATCCGGTGCCGTGCGGGGCTGCCGGATATCGGGGGTCTTCGCGTCCTCTGGCCTTGGGAGCCTTCGCGTCTTCGGGCTTCGCGTCTTCGGGCTTCGCGTCTTCGGGCTTCGCGTCTTGGGACCTCGCGGTCGGCGGGGGCTACTCCGCCTCGCCCGCCTCTCCCTCCGGGTGGACCTGGCCGCGGGCCGAGATGACGCGGCTGATGAGGTGCTCGTAGACCATCGCGCCGATGACGCCGCCGATGAGCGGGCCGATGATGGGGATCCACCAGTAGCTGCTGAACCAGTCGAAGTTGCCTGGGAAGGCGATGGCCCCCCATCCCTCGAAGAAGGTGAAGAGGCGGGGGCCGAGGTCGCGGGCCGGGTTGATGGCGTACCCGGCGTTCGTGCCGTAGGTGAGGCCGATCGCGACGACGACGAGGCCGATGAGGAAGGGCCCCATGTTCGACATCGGCGCCTTGTTGCTCATGTCGATCAGCGCGCAGACGAGCAGCAGCAGGAAGGCGGTGCCGACGATCTGGTCGAGGAAGGGGCCCCACCAGGAGTCCCCGAAGTACTCGGCGGGGAACGTCGCGAAGATGGAGAAGGTCGGCAGGGACTTCTCGCGTCCCGTGCCCTCCTTGGCGTTGAAGGCGTCGATCGCCCAGTGGTACGTGGCGTAGACGAGGGCGGCGGCGATGAAGGCGCCGACGAGCTGTGCCGCCCAGTACGGGAGCACCTTGCGCCAGGGGAAGTGACCGCGTACCGCGAAGCCGAGCGTCACAGCCGGGTTGATGTGGGCGCCGCTGATGCCTCCCGCGACGTACACGCCGAACACGACCGCGAGTCCCCATCCCCAGGAGATGATCAGCCAGTTCGCGGGCCCGAAGTCGCCGGTCTGGCGTCCCGAGCCGGAGAGTCCGACGACGGCCACGGCCACCGAGCCGCAGCCGATCAGAATGAGGACGAAGGTGCCCAGGAATTCGGCGATCAGCTCGCCGCCGATTCCAGTCCTGTAACCGAGTCGGCGTGGACTGCTCTTCGTGTGTTGCTCAGCCATCGGCTCTCCTTGGTCGATCGGAACAGCCCTCCCTCCCCCTCTCCGAAACCGTAAGCAGGGCCGCGGAGACCGCAGCGGGCCTGCGGGCGCGTCACTGTGTTTGTCCACCCGATGGCGTACGGGCGTGCCGTTGCAGGCGTCCGATCAGGAATTTGGCCGGGAAGAGGGCGAGCCAGAACCATTTCGCGGCCGTCGGGGAGGCGAATGCGAGAGGGACCGTGGCGCCGAACACGAACACCGTGGACGCCAGGTCGACGGCGTCGAGCCGGCGGAGGCGGAGGGCGTCGCCCGAGGCGGTTCCGAGGCGCCGGTGCGAGGTGAGCAGCAGCGCCAGATGTACGCCGTTGAGCGCGGAGACGTTGAGGCCGTAGACGGCGACGGCCTGGGGCTGGTCGCTGTACTCGGCGAGCAGGGCGGTGGGGAAGGGAAGCAGTGCCGTGAAGCCGAGGCCGAGCAGTGTGAGGGCGGTGACCCTGCCGTCGATCGAGGGGAAGGCCGCCAGGATGCGACGGTGGTCGAGCCAGAACTCAGAGATGACCGCGAAGCTCAGCGCATAGGCGGCGATATGGGGGAGCGTCAGATGGAGTGACTCGCGGAAAGCCTCGGTGCTCAGGCCGCGTCTGACGGTGATGTCGAGCACCAGCAGCGTCATGGCGATGGAGAAGACGTTGTCGGAGAGGCTCTCCAGGCGTTCGGGCCCGCCGCCGGTACGGGGAGGGGCCGTTGTGTGGTCCACGTGCCGGATGGTAGAGGTGCGCCGGTACGGCCGGATTCATCCCGCGCCCGGGACCCGCGGAATCCGTACGGCGGGGCGGCGGCGGGCGCGGGGCTGAGCGTCTGTCACCCCGCTCGCCAGGTGCGTTGACGGAGGGTCCGCGTACGCTTACATCCGAGCATTCCGTGGGGAGACGGGGGAGATGACGCGGAGGGGCGTTCAGGTGGGGACCAAGGGGACGAGAAGCGGGGGGCGCCGGCGGATGCCGCGGGAGGTGCGCGAGCGGCAGATGCTGGACGCCGCCGTGGCGGGCTTCGCACGGCACGGCTATCAGGCGGCGTCGATGGACGACATAGCGGAGGAGGCGGGGGTCTCCAAGCCGCTGGTGTATCTGTATCTGAAGTCGAAGGAAGACCTGTTCACGGCGTGCATACGCAGGGAGCGGGCCGCGCTGGTCGCTGCCGTACGCGGCGGTGCGGGGGGGGGGGAGCCCCAGCCCGCCGACGCCGAGCAGCAGCTATGGCGGGGGCTGTGTGCCTTCTTCGCGCATACGGCGGCCAGGCCCGACGGGTGGTCGGTGCTGCACCGTGCCGATACGCAGGGCGAGCCCTTCGCCCGTGAGATCGCCGGAATGCGGGCGGAGATCACGGAGTTGGTGACGCTGCTGCTGGGCCGGGCGGCGGTCGACGCGGGCTGCGACGAGAAGTTCGCCGAGCGCGAGGTCTCCGGGCTGGCGCACGCCATGGTGGGGGCGGCCGAGTCGCTGGCGGTGTGGGCCAACTCCCGTACGGACGCGGTGCCTTCGCCCAAGGAGACCGCGGCGACGCTGATGAACTTCTGCTGGACGGGCATGGGGCAGATGATCAAGGGCGCTCGCTGGTCACCTCACCGGTGAGGTGCAGCCGCGGGCGGCCGGCCGTGGTCGCGCCGCCCGCGCCGCCGGCGCTGCCTCGGCTCGCGCTTCCGTCCGTGTCGCCGCCGCGGTCGTCACGACCGCGCAGCTCGAAGCGGTGTACGCGTACGGGGGCGCGGTAGCCGCCGGCGGAGGCCGTCGGCTCGTCCACGCAGAAGGCGACGGTCGACGGCAGCAGCACAGGAGCCTTGAACTCCGCGCGGGCGGTGAGCTGTTCGCTGCCCGCGGTGGCACCCGTACCGGCGAGGGCGCGGGCGAAGGTCCACATGCCGTGGGCGATATGGCGGGGGAAGCCGAAGAGCTTGGCGGTCAGCGGGTGCAGATGGATGGGGTTGCCGTCGCCGGAGGCGCGGGCGTAGCGGCGTCCGAGACCGGACGGCAGGTCCCAGTGCTCGCGGAGCGGCAGCGGTGGCGCGGGGTCTTCCGGAGGCCGGGTGCCGGGTTGTGCGTGCGTGTGGCTGTCCGTGTCCGCGTCCGCGTTCTTGGGGCGGTGGCGGCAGAGATAGTTGCTTCGCGAGTGCCAGACGAGCGCTCCTGCCAGCCGGACCTCGGTCACCACGTCGAAGCTGCTGCCGCGCCGGTGGGGCGTCGGGCCCTCCGCGTGTACGGAGATCTCCGGCCGGTCGCCCGGCCGCAGCGCCCGGTACTGGGTGAGTTCGATGCCGGTGTGTACGAGGCCGAGCACCGGGAACGGGAAGTCGGGCCTCGCCATCAGCTCCATCGCGAGCGGGAAGCCGAGGATGTGCGGATAGGTGGGCGGCACGGGGGAGCCGGCATCGCGGTTCGGTCCCGGTCCCGGTTCCGGGCCAGCTCTCGGCTCCGGTCCGATCCCCGGCCCTGGCCGCGCCCGCGTCGCCCGTCGCGCTCCCGTCGGCGAAGCCGCAGACACGCGCGTACGCACGCAGCCGCCTGGCGTCGATGCGTGCTTCGGGAAGCAGCAGCCGCTCCTCCGGCAGCCGCGCCCCGTCGTAGGGGCCGCGCTTGGAACGTGCGGAGAGCGCGCCGCGCGCCAGCACGACGGACAGCCGGGGCGGCGCGCTGAGACGGCGAACGGTCATCGCGATCACGCTCCCAGCAGGCTCTGGCCGCAGACGCGTACGACCTGGCCGTTGACGGCGGCGGAGCCGGGCGCCGCGAGCCAGGCGACGGTCTCGGCGACGTCGACCGGAAGGCCGCCCTGGGACTGGGAGTTCATGCGCCTGCCCGCCTCGCGGATGAAGAAGGGGACCGCGGCCGTCATCTTCGTCTCGATGAAGCCGGGGGCCACGGCGTTGACGGTCACTCCGTGCTCCGCGGCGGCACGTGGCGCGAGGGAGCGCACGAGGCCGATGATCCCGGCCTTGCTCGCCGCGTAGTTGGTCTGGCCGACGTTGCCCGCGATGCCCGAGATGGAGGCGGTGGCGACGACCCGGCCGGTGCCGCGCCGCAGCGCGCCCGCCGCCAGCAGGCGGTCCGTCGTGCGCAGGACCGAGGCGAGATTGACCTCCAGCACCTGGTCCCAGCGCTCGGGCTTCATGTTGGCGAGCCTGCGGTCCCTCGTGATGCCCGCGTTGTGTACGAGCACGTCGAGACCACCCTCGGGCAGGGCCTGGGCGATGCGGTCTCCCGCGTCGTCCGAGGTGATGTCCAGCGGCAGCGCGGTGCCGCCCAACGACTCGGCGACACGCGTCAGTTCGGCCTCGGCCTGCGGTACGTCGAGGCAGACGACGTGGGCGCCGTCGCGTGCCAGCGTCGCCGCGACGGCCTCGCCGATGCCGCGTGCGGAACCGGTGACCAGCGCCGTACGGCCCTGGAGCGGGCCCTGTCGTGAAGCAGTGCCGGACCCGGCGGACGCCTCGCCGGATGTGCCGCCGGACGCATCGGCCGGCGCGGGAGCGGCGATCCCGTCGCCGATCTCGATGACTTGCCCGCTGACGTACGCCGACCTCGGCGAGAGCAGGAAACGGAGGGTGGACTCGGCGTCCGCCGGGCCCGCTTCGGGCGCCAGGCGCACGAGTTGCACCGTACGGCCGCCGCCGGTCTCCTTCGCGAGCGAGCGCACGAAGCCCTCCAGCGCCTGCTGTGCGGCGGCCTGATGGTGGTCTTCGGGGTCGGGACGTGCGGCGAGTACCACGATGCGTCCGCACTCGGCGACCGAACGGACCACCGGGCGAAGGCAGTCGTACACATGGTGCAGTCGCGGTACGTCGCGGACTCCCGTGGCGTCGACGACGACGGCGGCGGAGCGCGCACGGGGTTCCGCGCCGGTCGTGTCCGTGACGACGGGCAACCCGTTGCCTTCGAGCACGGCGGCGAGTTCCTCGGCGTAACCGGCGCCGTCGCGCGGCGGGACCGGCGTCAGGTGGAGGATGGGGCCTCCTTCCAGTGCCGGCCGCTCGGCCGTCCAGCGGTGCAGCGGTACGGGACGGGGAAGGCCGAGACGGCGGGTGAGGAGGCGGCCGGGACGTGTGTTGGTCCAATGCAGATATCGGTCAGCCATTCCCTGATTCCTCCGGCTCGCGTAAATTTACTTCCGAGTAAGGTTACTTTCAGGTCAGGAGTCTGGTCGAGGATGAGTTCCAGCGACCTCACAAGTTCCCGCACCACGCGCCGCGTTGCCGTCATCGGCGGCAGCCGCATCCCCTTCGCACGCTCCGACGGACCGTACGCGACCTGCTCGAACCAGGAGATGCTCTCGGCCGCGCTCGACGGGCTGGTGGAGCGGTTCGAGCTGACGGGCGAACGGGGGCGCGGCGTCGGCGAGTTCGTGGCCGGTGCCGTGCTCAAGCACAGCCGGGACTTCAACCTCGCGCGGGAGACCGTGCTCGGCTCCCGGCTCGATCCGCGTACACCCGCCTACGACGTACAGCAGGCCTGCGGCACCGGACTTCAGGCGGTCATCGCCGTCGCCAACAAGATCGCGCTCGGAATGCTCGACGCGGGCATCGCGGGCGGCGCCGACACCGCCAGCGACGCGCCCCTCGGCGTCAACGACGAGCTGCGGCGCATCCTCCTCGCGGCACGCAGGGCCAAGACGCTGAAGGAGCGTGCCAAGGAGATCGCGCGGGTGCGCCCACGCCACCTCGTGCCCGAGATCCCGCGCAACGCCGAGCCCCGCACCGGTCTTTCGATGGGCGAGCACGCCGCCCGCACGGCACGCGAGTGGAACATCGGCAGGCACGAGCAGGACGTCCTCGCCGCCGCCAGCCACCGCAACCTCGCCACCGCCTACGACAGCGGCTTCCTGCACGACCTCGTCGTACCGTTCCGCGGCCTGGCCCGCGACCAGAACCTGCGGCCCGGCACCTCCGTGCAGAAACTCGGCGAACTCAAGCCGGTCTTCGGCACGGACCAGCCCGACGCGACGATGACGCCCGGCAACTCCACGCCGCTCACCGACGGCGCCGCGACCGTGCTGCTCGCGAGCGAGGAGTGGGCCGAGCGGCACGGGCTGGAGCCGCTGGCCTATCTGTCCACGTACGAGACGGGCGCGGTGAGCTTCTACGAGGAGGACGGGCGGCCGGGGGAGGACGGGCTGCTGATGGCGCCCGCCTACGCCGTGCCGCGGATGCTGGAGCGGGCCGGGCTCGGCATCGAGGACTTCGAACTCTTCGAGATCCACGAGGCGTTCGCCTCCCAGGTGCTGGCGACCCTCGCAGCGTGGGAGAAGCGGGGGCTCGCGCCCGTGGACCGCGAACGTCTCAACGTCGCCGGGTCGTCGCTGGCGACCGGCCATCCCTTCGCCGCCACCGGGGCGCGGATCGTCGCCACCCTCGCCAAGCTCCTCGCCCAGCGCGACGCACAGGCCGGAGCGAAGGGGCTGATCTCCATCTGCGCGGCGGGGGGCCAGGGGGTGACCGCCGTACTGGAGAGGGCCTGACGGACGCGGGCACCCGGCTCCGGCACCCCGAGTGCGGCATCCGGTGCCCGCCACCCGTAGCCCTGGCCGAGCTGCTCCGCCGGGCCCGGCTCTGCTCTTCCCGCCCGAACCGACACCGTCCGAACCGACACCGTTCGAACCCACGCCGACTGATACGACCACGACTCATACGACCACCCGCCACGCCGAACACAAGAGGTACCTCACGAACAGGAGCCGCTCGTGACGACCCAGCCAGCGAACCAAGCCCCGGCGCCCGGCGGCATCAGTCCGGGCCCCACGCTCGTAGAGCCGGAGAAGGAGGTGGTGGACGGCGTCGTCAGGGAGGTGTCCACGCGGCCGTTCGCACCGGCGGTCACGAGCGGTTCCCTCGGGGACATCCCGTTCACCAACGCGGAGGAGGCGCCGTTCGAGGCGGTGCTCAGCCGTAAGCGGCCGGACGGTACCTGGCGAGACGTGTCGGCGGCCGACTTCGCACAGGAGGTCCTCAACACCGCGAAGGGCCTCATCGCTCTCGGCCTCCGCGCGGGCGACCGTATCGCGATCATGGCCCGTACGACGTACGAGTGGACGCTGCTCGACTTCGCGGGCTGGGCCGCGGGCCTCGTCACCGTGCCGATCTATCCGACGTCCTCCAGCGCGCAGGCCCGCTACATCCTTCAGCACTCGGGGGCGCGCGGCTGCGCCGTCGAGAACGTCGAGCAGTCGCGGATGCTCTCCGCCGAGCGCGGAGCCATGCCCGAGCTGGAACACCTCTGGCAGCTCGACGCGGGCGGGCTCTCCCAAGTCGCCGCCGCGGGAAGGCAGCTCGAGGACGACGTAGTCGCCGAGCGCCGCCGCGCGGTGGGCCCGGAAGACGTCGCGACCCTCATCTACACCTCCGGCACCACGGGGCAGCCGAAGGGCTGCGTGCTCACCCACGGCAACTTCTTCGCCGAGGTGGACAACGACATCGAACTGCTCCACCCCGTCTTCAAGTCCGTCAGCAAGGACCCCGCCTCGACGCTGCTGTTCCTTCCGCTCTCGCACGTCTTCGGGCGCATGGTGGCGGTCGCGTGCATGAGGGCCCGGGTACGGCTGGGGCACGCGCCCAGCATCCAGACGGAGGATCTGCTCGCCGATCTCGCGGGCTTCAGGCCGACGTTCCTGCTCGGCATCCCGTACGTGCTGGAGAAGGTCTACAACACCGGCCGTGCCACGGCCGAGAAGATGGGCCGCGCCTCGTCCTTCGACCGTGCCGCGCGCATCGCCCGCCGCTACGGACAGGCCGTCGAGGAGCAGGAGCACGGGCGCGGCAACGGGCCGGGTGCCGGGCTGAGGACCGCCCGCGGCCTGTACGACCTGCTGGTCTACCGGCGCATCCGGGCCGCGCTCGGCGGTCGCTGCCGCTACGTCATCAGCGGCGGATCGCCGCTCGGTTCGCGTCTCGCCGCGTTCTACGAGGGCGCGGGGATCTCGGTGTTCGAGGGCTACGGGCTCACCGAGACCACGGGGGCCTCGACCTGTACGCCGCCGCTGAAGCCCAGGCTGGGCACGGTCGGCTGGCCGGTGCCGGGCACCGCGGTGCGCATCGCGGACGACGGCGAGGTGCTGCTGAAGGGCGCCCATGTCTTCGCCGGCTACTGGGACTCGCAGCGGCAGACCGCCGTGCCGGAGGTCGGCGGCGACGGATGGTTCGCGACGGGCGACATCGGCGCCCTCGACGACGAGGGCTATCTGACGATCACCGGGCGCAAGAAGGACCTGATCATCACCTCCGGCGGCAAGAACATCGCGCCCGCGCCGCTGGAGGACTGGCTGCGCGCACATCCGCTGGTCAGCCAGTGCCTCGTCGTGGGCGACGACCGGCCGTACATCACCGCGCTCATCACCCTGGAACCGGACGGTCTGGCGCACTGGCAGCAGATGCACAAGAAGCAGGAGCTGTCCCGCGAACAGCTCGCCGAGGACCCGGAGTTGCTCGCCAACCTCCAGCAGGCCGTCGACGAGGCCAATCGCATGGTCTCCCGCGCCGAGTCCATCCGGCGCTTCGCCGTGCTCCCCGAGGACTTCACCGAGGAGGGCGGTCATCTCACGCCGTCGCTGAAGCTGAAGCGGGCCGCGATCGTGAGGGACTACGAGAGGGAGATCGCGAAGCTGTACGAGCGGTAGGGCGCTCGGGGCGCGGGAAGCGGGGCGGCGCGGGCGCGGGTGCGTACCGGTGCCTGCGTCGGGCCGCCGCCGCTCCGGTGCTCGGTGCTCCCGTGCTTGGTGGCCGTGGCTTGTCCGTGGGCCCGTGGCCGTGGGCCCCGTGCCCGTGGCCTGGGGCGGGGCGCCGAGTACCGGCAAGTTCCCGTCCAGTTGGGGAGATATTGCCAAGGCGCCTTCGTATGCGCTCAGTTGTGGTCCGATGCCGTTGCGCGACGACAGGGTTCGTGCGGGAAGCAGCGGCGGGAGCAAGAATTTGAACAAGACCGGGGACGTGTTCGCCATCCCCCTGGAGGACGAGGCGTACCTGGTGTACGCACCGCTGCACGGAACGGCCTTCGCCGCCAGCAAGGGCATGGCGGCGCAGCTTCCGGGCGTGCTGGCGGGCGGGGGCGGCGACGAGAGCGTGGTCGCGTTCGCACGCGAGGCGGGGCTGCTGGGCGAGCCCCCGTCGCCGGTCACACGCCGGGAGGGCGAGCCGTCGCCGACCGAGGTGACGCTCTTCCTCACGACGGCGTGCAATCTGCGCTGCACCTACTGCTACGCCTCCGCCGGTGACGCCCCCGCCACGTATATGACGATGGAAGTGGCCAAGCAGGGCATCGACTTCGTCATCGACAACGCCAGGCGGCAGGGCGCCCCGTTCGCCGGGGTCAACTACCACGGCGGCGGCGAGCCCAGCGTCCACTGGAACCTCATGACGGAGTCGCTGGCCTACGCACGTGAGCAGGCGGGCGATCTGGAGGTCATCGCGGCGTCTGCGGGCAACGGCGTCTTCAGCGACCGGCAGATCGACTGGATGATCGGCAACCTCAACGGCGGGATGAGCCTGTCCTTCGACGGGCTGCCCGAGGCGCACGACAAGCACAGGCCGACGGTGCGGGGCACGGGCTCCAGCTCACGCGTGATGCACACGATGCGGCGCTTCACCGAGGCCGGATATCCGTACGCGGTGCGGCTGACCGTCACCGCCGAGCAGATCCCGCTGCTGCCGGACTCCATCGAGTTCGTACTGTCGAACTTCACGCCGAAGCGCGTACAGGTCGAGCCCGCCTACCAGTTGGGGCGGCACGAGGGCGAACCGGACGCCGAGACAGAGGACTTCATCGCCGCCTACCGCGAGGCACAGGCCCGTGCCGCCCGCTTCGGGCACGAACTGGTCTACAGCGCGGCCCGGGTGGGGACGCTCACCAACCACTTCTGCGGCGTCACCCAGGACAACTTCTGCCTCAGCCCCTCGGGAGGGGTGTCGGCCTGCTTCGAGGCGTTCTCCGAGGACAACGAGTTCGCGGACGTCTTCTTCTACGGATCGTCCGGGCCGGACGGCTACACCTTCGACATGGACGCGCTGGAGCGGCTGCGCGGGCTCGGCGTCGAGCAGCGGTCCTTCTGCGACGGGTGCTTCGCCAAGTGGAACTGCGCGGGCGACTGCTACCACAAGTCGCTGGCGGCCAACGGGCGTGGCGAGTTCGCCGGTTCGCAGCGCTGCCACATCACCCGTGAGCTGGTGAAAGACCAGCTCCTCACCCGTATCGCCGGGTCGGGCGGCCTCATCTGGCGCGACCGCCGGAGCGGCGACGACTGCTCAGTCCACGGAGGCCGCGGTGAATGACGTCATGCTGCCCTGGCCGGAGCCGAGGCGCCCCCGTGAGGACGGGGAGTCCCGTACGGACGGGGAGTCCCGTAAGGACGGGTCCGGGCGGGGCGGGTCCGGTCGTGACCGGTCCGGGAAGGCGCAGGCCGCTCCGCGCTACGAGATCCAGCGGGTGAACGCCGACGGTTCCACCGGTCCCGTCGAGGTGCTGCCCATCACCAGTCCGCCGTGGGCGGCGAAGTCCGGGCGGCGCGGCTTCCTCGGCGCCGGCATCGCCTCGTCGGTCGCGGCTGCGCTGCTGCTCAGCGGATGTGACGACGACGATCCCGAGTCCCCGCTGTCCCCGTCTCCCAGCGGCTACGGGACCGAGTCGCCCACCCCCTCGGACACGCCCTCCTACCCCACTCCCAGCGACCCGTACCCGTCGAGCAGCTACCCGGAGGCGCCCACGGACCTGCCGACGTATCCGACGGAGACCGAGTCGCCCGGCGGCAGTTACCCCGACCCGGCCGACCCGACCTACGGCAGTACGAGCGGCAGCACCTACGGCGGCACCAGTTCGGGCTCGTACGGCGGCAGCACGGGAGGCACGATCTGCACCTGCAACAAGGTGTGCACATGCATCCCCGTCTGCCAGGCGCACGAGCTGCTGAACCCGGACCCGGTCGTGCGGAGGATGGCCGAGACGGTCCTCGTCGCCATGGGCACGTGCCAGCTCCCGTATATGCGCTGGGCGGCAGGCGAGGCACGTCCCCCGCTGCGCAGGCGGATAGAAGGGCTCATCGCCGAGTTGTGCGCCGGGCGCAGGCTGGAGTCCCGCGATCTGGACGATCCGGGCTGCGAGCGCTACGTGACCTCCGGCGATCCCGTCGTCGCGCTGATGGCGGCGCAGTTCCTTTCGCTGCGTGCGCTGCGCGGTGCGGGGCTCAGCGGGGAGCCGGCCCGGCGGGCGGCCAAGGCGCTGAACGCGGGGTGTGCCCTTCATCTGGAACGTGCGCCTGCCTGGAGCCGCTGAACGGGCCCGGCGGTCAAGTCCCGTTCGGGCGGCCGAAGTCCGCGGTGTTTCCTGCGTGTGCCACCACCACCACGCTGCCCGGCTCCGCCCGGACTCCGACGACGCGCGATGGTCCATGCGGTCGTCGGAGTCGGCGGCGGGGCCGGATCACCGGTGCGGCTGAGGCCGTCGGAGGTCGGGCGCTCGGTCGCTGCGCTCAACCACGTTCTCAGCCTCGTGCTCGATCACGGTGCTCAACCACCGTGCTGAATCACGGTGTTCGGTTGTTCAGTCGCCGTTGCTCGCTCGCCGTTGCTCGCTCGCCGTGCTCGATCACGGTGCTCGATCACCGTGCTCGATCACCGTGCTCAGCCACCGCAGTCGCCCTGCGTCGGCTCACCCTTGAAGCGGTCGGAGAGCCAGTTCATCGCGGGGATCGAGGCGAGGATCGCAGTGCCCGCGTGCGGTGCGAGCGGGAAGCTCGTCCACTCGACGGTGTTGCCTTTCGCGCACCAGTCGGCGCGTAGCTGCTTCCCTACGTCGTACGGAATGATCTCGTCGGCCTCACCGTGGTACAGGTACACGGGCGCACCCGGTGCCTTGGTGCCGAGCTTGTCCTCGGCGAGGCGCTGCTGCCAGTCGGGCTGGTCGTTGGGGTCCTTGGTCGTGACGTCCTCGACGGACTTGTTCGCGCCCGCCTCCGACGCCTCGGCGAGACAGCCGTCCTTCATGATCTGCGTGATGCGCTTGCCCTCGTCGTTGAGGTAGCCGTCCAGGCCGAGTTCGGGGAACGCGGCGTCGTGGCCGATCGCGGACATCAGCACCAGGCCCGCCTCCTCGTCGCCGTCGTTGTACTCTGCGACCTTCGGCAGATCGGCCGGGACACCGCCGCTCGCCGTGCCCTTGACCTGGAGTTCCGGCGCGTAGGTTCCGGCGAGTTCGGCCGCCCAGCCGCTGGCCTGGCCGCCCTGCGAGTAGCCCATGATGCCGACGGGGGAGTCCTCGGTGACGCCCTTCTCCTGTGCGCCGGGCAGTCGTTGGGCGGCGCGTGCCGCGTCGAGCACGGCGGTGCCGGCGGCACGTCCGACGGTGTAGGTGTGCGTGCCCGGCGTGCCCAGCCCCTCGTAGTCGGTGACGGCGACGGCCCAGCCGCGCAGCAGCGCACCCTCGATCAGCGGCGCCTCCTTGGTCTTGCCCACGGGGAAGTTCGCCGACGGCGCGCACTTGTCGGCGATGCCGACGGTGCCGACCGCGTACGTCAGCAGTGGCCTCGGCCCTTCGCGGTCGTCCTTGGGCACGAGGACCGTGCCCGAGACGGTGTTGGACTTCCCTTTCGCATCCGTCGAGTTGTACTGGATCTTCCAGGCGTGGGTGGGGAGGGATACGCCGGGGAACACCTGGAAGTCGGTCGGTTCGGCGCTGACGACGTCACCGGGCTGCGCGGCCTTGGGGGTGCCCGCGTTCGCGGGGGAGGCCAGCGCTGCGGAAAAGCACAAGGCGGTCACCGCGATTGTTGCGGTGACCGCCTTGCTACGGACTTTTCCAGTACGGGGGCGTCTTCTTCGAATGGGGATGCGCATGGGGGGTCTCCCAACGATTCGGAATGCTGGGCTCGTTGGGTGGAACGTACTGACGCGTCAGTACCCCGTGAAGGGGTCGCGCCGTAAGTGTGCATGCACGGCACAACAACGGCGGCCGACCTGCCCCTCGGCGGCCTTCCCCGGGCGCGGGCATGGGCGCACACGCACAGGCGTACGCGTGCAGGCGTACATGCCCCGGGAGCCGTACGGGGACGGCAGCGAAACCCGGTGCCGCTGCCGGGAGTCCGTCCCCGTAGGGCTCGTGACGGCTCAGAAGGGCCGGTCGCCCGCGATCGCGACGCGTTCCGCCACGCGGCGGTGCGGGGCGTAGTCGTCGACCGCGTAGTGCTGGGTGGCGCGGTTGTCCCAGAAGGCGATGTCGCCGGGCTGCCAGCGGAAGCGGACCTGGTACTCCGGCACGTGGGCCTGCCGGACCAGGTAGCTCAGCAGGCGGTCGCTCTCGTCGCGGTCCATGCCCGTGATGTGCGTGGTGAAGGACGTGTTGACGAAGAGCATCCGGCGGCCCGTCTCGGGATGCGTCCGTACCACGGGGTGCTCGACCGGCGGGAACTCCTCCTGCAACGGGATCAGCTTCTCCGGGCCGTAGAAGCGCGCGAAGCCGGGGATGAAGTCGTGCACGGCGGTCGCGCCGTCGATGCGCGCCTTCACCGTGTCGGGGAGGTTGTCGTAGGCGGCGGCCATGTCCGCCCACATCGTGTCGCCGCCGACGGGCGGCACCTCGCGGAGCTGGAGTACGGCGCCGAGCGCGGGCCGTTCACGGAAGGTGACGTCCGCGTGCCACACGTTCTCGAAAGTGGGGGCCGCGTCGCCGCCCTTCTCGAAACGTACGACCTCGGCGGACGAGCCGCGGGCGAGCAGCGGATTGGTCTCCAACTCGCCCCAGTTCGCGGCGAAGTCGCGCTGCTGCCCGGAGGTGAGGCCCTGGCCGCGGAAGAAGAGCACCTTCCACTCCAGCAGCGCACGGTTCAGCTCGTCCCGCAGCTCCCGGTCCAGGGGCCGGGAGAGGTCGACGCCGCGGATCTCGGCGCCGATGACACGGCCCTGCGGCACGACCTCGAAGCGCTCGTAGGGCGGTTCGGGCGCGCCCTCGGGCAGCCGGCGCAGGGTACGGCGGCCCTCGTACATCCCGTCGGCGGGGACGCGGGCGTCGCGCAGGACAGGGGCAGGGGAGGCGGGGGTGAGGGTCATGAGTGACGATCCTTCGAAGTCAGCGGTCGAAAGGGAGAGTTGCGTCCGGGAGCGCATGGCGCCCGAGCGGACGTGACGCGTACGGGAACGCGCGGCGCGTGACGCGTACGAGAACGCGCGGCAGGGCTCTGCGCAGGCCCTATCGACCGGACCGCTCACACCCGCGACGCCACGGCACGCTGAGGCGTCCACAGGCAGAAGAGGTGTGCTGGATCATGGGCACATTCTGAGCGGGGGGCTACGGGATCGTCAACGGCGCGACCGGCATGTGGACGGGCCACGGAAGTCCCGTCGGTGGCGCCCGCCGACTGCCTCCACGACTCCTGGCCGACTCTCCGACTGCCTTACCGGCCCCGGCTGCGTCTCTCTCCGGCTGCGTCTTTCCCCGGCTGCGTCTCTCTCCGGGGCGAGTCCGGGCCCGTCCGGCCCGGACCCCGCCCTATGCCTTCGGTACCGGGCCGATCGAACTGCCCGCCCACTGCGGTGCCTTCTCCGTCAGCGCGGCGAAGCGCTCACGTACGGCGTCGGGGAACGGCGCGGCCCGTCCCGCCCTCTGGTCGACATGGATCATGAGCAGCTCCGAGGTGGCCACCGGTTCCTTGCGGCCCTTCGCCCGCATCTCCAGCACCAGGCGGACCTTCTTCGCGTCGACGCCCAGAATCCGTGTACGGACGGTCAGTTCGGCACCCTCGGAGACCTCGCGGAGATAGCGCACATGGGCCTCGGCCGTGTAGAGGGAGCAGCCGCTCTCCTCGCGGTACTTCTGGCCCATGCCGGTCTCGATCATCATGGCGTCGGTCGCGTGGCCGAAGACGAGAACGTAGAACGCCTCGTTCATATGGCCGTTGTAGTCGATCCACTCGGGGCGCACGGTCGCCGTGTGGTCTGTGATCGGCTCGTCGGCGCCTGCGGGCAGGGCGCCCCGCCCGGCCGCTTCGGTCTCTTCGGTGCCGGTGCCGGTGCCGGTCGCTTCCGTCTCTTCGGTGCTCACCTTGTCTCTCCCTCGACGGTGGCGTCTCCTCGGTCCGTGTGCCGTCCACCGCCGTGCGGCAGGCGGCCCGTAGCGCGTAGTACGTCGATGACGCCCTGGTCGCGTTCGGCCACGAGCTGTGCGATGGAACGGCCCCCGGCTGCCTCGTCGCAGCCGTCCACCATCGCATCACGCAGCGCCGAGTCGAGTTCGGGCGCCTCCAGCCTCGTCCACGGAGACTTGAGCGAAGGGCCGAAGTGGTCGAGCATGTGGGCCATTCCGCCCTCACCGCCCGCGAGGGCGAAGGTCAGGCAAGGGCCCATGAACGCCCAGCGCAGGCCGGGCCCTTCGGTGATCGAGTCGTCGATGTCGCGTACGGACGCCTCGCCGTTGGCGACCATGTGCAGCGCCTCCCGCCACAGCGCCTCCTGGAGGCGGTTGGCGATGAAGCCGGGCAGTTCGCGGTCCATCGTGATCACGGACTTGCCCGCCACCTCGTAGAAGCGCGACGCCCACGCGACCGCCTCCGGATCAGTCGACCTCCCGCCCACGACCTCCACGAGCGGGATCAGATACGGCGGGTTGAAGGGGTGGCCGACCAGCAGCCGCCCGGGGTCCGCCGCCTCGCCCTGCATGTCGGACATCGGATAGCCGGAAGTGGAGGAGGCGATGACGACACCGGGCGGCGCGGCGGCGTCCAGCTCCGCCAGCAGCGAGCGCTTCAGCTCCAGCTTCTCCGGAGCGCTCTCCTGTACGAACTCGGCCCCGGCGACGGCGTCTTGAAGGGTGGGGGCGACCGTGAGACGGGTGGGCGAGGCCCCCTCGGCGAGACCGAGCTGTTCCAGGGCGGGCCATGCGGCGTCCACGAGGCGGCGCAGCTTCTCCTCGGCGTCGGGCGCCGGGTCCCATGCGGTGACGTCGTAGCCACGGGCGAGGAAGTGCGCCACCCAGCCGCCGCCGATCACGCCTGCTCCGACGCAGGCGACACGGCGTACGGCCTCGGGCGGGCGAGGAGCGGGGGAGGAGGCGGAGGGCGGTGCGGTCATGCTGGTGGTGTCCTTTAGCGGTCGCTGCTGCGGAGATTCCGGCGGTGCGGCGGCGGACCGCCGCCGTCCGGTTCGGGCCAGGGCTCATGCCCGGCTTCAGGCCCGGGGCTTGAGTCCCAGCCGTTCGCGGGCCTGGTCCGGTGTGGCCACCTGTGCGCCCAGCAGCTCGGTGATCTGCACGGCGCGCTCTACGAGTTGGGCGTTGGTCGCCTTGACTCCCTTGCTGAGGTAGAGGTTGTCCTCCAGCCCCACCCGTACGTTTCCGCCGAGCAGGATCGACTGCGCGACCCACGGCATCTGCATTCGCCCCAGCGCGAAGCTCGCCCACTGCGCACCCGGCGGAAGGATGTCGACCATCGACTTCAGCACGCCCGGCTCGGCCGGAGCGCCCCAGGGGATGCCCATGCAGAGCTGGAAGACGGTCGGGTCGTCCAGCAGGCCCTCTTCGAGTAGCTGCTTGGCGAACCAGAGCTGGCCCGTGTCGAAGATCTCCAACTCCGGCCGTACGCCGAGCTCCTGGATCCGCTTGGCGCCCGAGCGCAGCATGTCGGGCGTGGAGATGTAGAGGTTGCTGCCCTCGCCGAAGTTGAGGGAACCGCAGTCGAGGGTGCAGATGTCGGGCAGCAACTCCTCGACGTGGGGGAGGCGTTCGACTCCGCCGACCAGGTCGGTGCCGGGCAGATGCGTCAGCGGGTCCTCGGGGTCGATGACGAGGTCGCCTCCCATGCCCGCGGTGAGATTGATGACGACGTCGGTTCCGGTCTCCTTGATCGCCTCCACGACCTCCCGGTAGAGGCGCGGGTCGCGTGCGGGTGCGCCCGTCTCGGGGTCCCGTACGTGGATGTGCACCACGGCGGCGCCCGCACCGGCGGCCTCGACCGCGGAACGGGCGATCTGCTCGGGCGTGACCGGGACGTGCGGACTCCGGCCGACGGTGTCTCCGGCGCCGGTGAGCGCACAAGTGATGATGACGGAGCTGTTCATGGGCATGGGCTTTCTCCTCCGCTCGTACGGATCGGGTCGGGGTGCGTCGGGTGCGTCGGGTGGGGCCGGTCGGGTCGGGGCGGGGTGGAGGGAACGGATCGATCGGGTCGTGCCGGTGCTGGTGCCGGTGCGGTGCCGGTGCGCGCCGACGGTCGCGGCGACGTCGTACGTATGGATCAGCGGGCCGGTCTGGCGGACAACTCGGTGTCGATATGGGCGAGGAGGACCCTCCGCATGGCCTCGCCGCCCTCCCCGGCCTCCGGCGCGGTGGCGAGCGCCTGAGCGGCGAGGCCGTCGATGAGGGCGGTGAGGCGCAGGGCGGCGAACTCCGGGTCCACGGCACGGAATAGGCCCTGCTCGATCCCGCGCCGGATCACGTCCGCGACAGTCGTACGCCACTGCCGGTAGTAGTCGGCGTGAAGCTGTCCCACGGCCGTGGAACGTGCGGCCTCTGCCCACAGATCGAGCCAGACCAGCCACTGACGGCGCTGCTGTGCGTCGCGCGGGATCTGGAGTTCGACCAGGCGGCGAAGCTCGTCGGCCGCGTCGTCGCCCGCCTGGGCCGCACGGGCCGCGCGGCGCGCGGTGTCCTCGTCCATGCACCAGCGGACCGCCGCCTCCAGCAGCTCGGCACGGCCGGGGAAGTGGTAGTGGATGGCGGCCGTGCTCGTCGAGCATGCCTCGGCGATGTCCGAGACGCGTACGGAGTGGAAGCCGTGCTCGGCGATGAGGCGGACCGTCTCGCGGACGATCTGCAACGGGCGGCCGCCCTCGGGCGAGGCGGCGGCGACTGCGTCTCCGTGACGGGCCTCGGTACGCGATCCGTTGCGCGATCCGTTGCGCGACCCGGTGCCGGCCGCGGTTCCGGCCGCGGTTCCGGCTCGGGCCGCGGCCCTTGTCACGGACGGCACCCCGGGCGCGGCAGCGTTCCCGCCCGTACCGGAAGCGCCCAGCAGCCATGCCGCGTCGACGCCGCCCGCGTCCGCGATCCGCGCGAGCTCGGCCACGGTGAAGCGGCGGCTCCCGCTCAGCGAACGGGACAGCTTCGACGGGTCCATCACGATCCGCCGGGCGAACTCCCGCTGGCTGCAACCGGTTTCGCCGATCACCTGCCGCACTCGTACGGAGACGTCGCCACCCGCGTCGGGGACTCGGCTTCCGGGCTCCTGCTGCATGCGGAACACCGTAGGAGCACATTGAGAAAATCGCAATACCGAAGGCGGGCACATTCGCAATATCCAGAGGCAGACGGGGTGTTGCGGTGCTGACTGATGCATCAGTCAGTGATGTTGCTCGGCTACGGTCCGCCCCGCACGTCCGCGATCCGCCACCGCTGACTGCCCGTCAGCCGAATCCGGATCGGCGTACAACCCCCGCAGGGGTTCGCAGGTCTCTTCTTGTGGATCAGCGGCCTGAAGACCACGGGCCGCAGGTCCGGTTCGACCGACCATCGACCGGGCAAGACCACTGACCATGACTGGGGGAACAGTTATGCGTTCGAAGAGTGCCGCTCTGGCAGCCGCCGTGTTCATCGCGGGTACGGGCCTGATCGCGACCGCGGGCACCGCCTCGGCCGCCACCGCCGGACCCAGGAACACCGCCGCCACCGCGGCGACCACGGAGGGCGCCCACAAGGCGGCGTACAACGGGGCCTGCGGCTCCGGATACTCGGTGGTCAACTCCGCCGGTATCGCCGGCCTGGGCACCGTCTACCTCACGTACAACTCCTCGACGGGCAAGAACTGCGTCGTCACCATCCGCAATGAGAAGGGCGACCCGGTGCACATGTCCGCGGCCGTCCGCGTGCTCAAGGACGACGAGGAGACCCAGCCGGTCGTGGAGGAGGGCGAGTTCACCGAGTACGCGGGCCCGGTCTACGTGGACGAGGGCTCGGGCCACTGCATCGAGTGGAGCGGCGTCATCGGTGACGAGGAGTACTTCAACAGCGGCTCCAACTGCGGCACCCTGAAGTAGCCTCGCGCTTCGGCTTCGGCTCCGGACCGGCGGCCGGCAGCCACGCCGACGAGTACGTCAGGGGCGGTTGACCAGGGGGAACGGTCAACCGCCCCTGACCGTGAGGGACCTGAACCTTTCAGCCGGCAGTCGTGCCCCTCACTCGTCTCTTCCCGAATCCGGGCCCTGCCGTCAGGGCTGCTTCCAGGTGTCGAGCGCGGTGCGGAAGATCAGGTCCTCCTGCGAGTCCCACACTCGCTGGGCGGCCTCGAAGTAGATCGTGTACTCGGTGCCCGCGTCGTCGATGTACGCCTGCTGCACGACGTGCATCTGCTCGCCCGACTCCGGTACGTAAGTGAACTCCCAGCGTGCTCCGTTGTGCCCCTGGAAGGTGTTGTGCGCCAGGCGGATGCGCGAATAGCCGTTCCCTGACTCCTGCATCGCCTGTTCCGTCTCCAGGAACCTGATGAAGCTGGCCTTCGGCGCGCTCGCGATCTCGCTGATGTGCAGATACTCGTCGCCGGCCGGTGCCATGTAGCCGATCTGCGTCGGGCTCAGCTCCTGGCGCTGCCACCCCTTCATCACGGCGAGCGAGAAGCCGTGGTCGTCGACCACCTTGCGGAATCCCGCGGGCAGTTGAGGGGCGGGAGGCTTGGTCGGCTCGGGCGCGGGCGGCTTGCTCGAAGTCTTGCTGGGGGAGGGCGTCGGGGACGCCGACTCCTCCTCCTTCTTCTTCTCCTTTTTCTTCTTCTCCTTCGGCGACGCCGACGCCGTGGTGGGCGACGGGTCGGGCGACGCACCGGTGTCGACCATCTTGTACCGCGAGATCCGGCTGTCGGCTCGGTCGTCCGCGGCGTCGTCCCGGTTCATCAGCATCCCGGAGGACGTTCCCGCGCCCACGAGCAGGGTGATGACGCCGAGCGTGATCCCCAGCCGTACGTAGTTGGTCCTGGTGCGGAACTTGAACGGGGGCGGCGGTGGCGGCGCCGTCAGCGGATACAGGGCGCGTCCGCACCCCGCGCAGGCGTCCGACGATGCCGGTGATCTGGTGCCGCAGTGCGGGCATGTGGTCAACATGAGCAGCTCCCGTGCTCCCCCGAGCGATCCCGATGGCTCCCAATAAACGGGCAGTGCACCGACAGACGGTACTTGCGGGGCCACACTTTGCTCCCACTGCGGATGCACTTTTAGCAGAGACGGACAGTCCCTGAGCTGGGAACTTTCCCGAAATGCCGGAAGATTTACGGTCAATCGCCACGGGGCGGGGACCGGGCCGCCGAGGGGGCGCCGACGAGCTACTGACGGGCTGCTGACGGGTCTCACCGCGCCCACGCACCCTTCGCGCCCCGATGCCGTACGGAGCGCCGGGCCGTACGACATCACACGGCGCGTCCGGCCGTAAACAGGAAGCGGAGACGTAAGCGCATACGAAGAGGAACTTCGAAGCGCGGGGTGGATTCGGGCCCGGATTCAGCCCCGGGGAGCCCCGGGAACGGTCCCGGCACGACTCCGGACGAGCACCCGGCGGCCCCGCCGGACCGCGACTCGCGGGGTGCGAGACGTGGACGCGAGGGGGGACGCGAGGCGGGACGCGAGGCGGGACGCGAGGCGTGGGCGCGAGCCGGAGCCGGAACGGCAGGAGCCCCCGCCGGTTTCCCGGCGGGGGCTCCTTGGGTGGTGCGATCAGGTCACTGTGCCGTGACGTTCTCCGCCTGCGGCCCCTTCGGACCCTGGGTCACGTCGAAGCTCACGACCTGGTTCTCCTCGAGGGAGCGGAAGCCAGTCGCGTTGATCGCGGAGTAGTGGACGAAGACATCGGGACCGCCGCCGTCCTGGGCGATGAAGCCAAAGCCCTTTTCAGCGTTGAACCACTTGACGGTTCCGGTAGCCATAAGCCCTCCTTGGGCCTATAAGGGTCGCCCTGCTCCCAGAACCCCGCTACGAAGTCTCTGAAAACGACGAGAGCCCGCGGTCACATGCTCCGCAGGCTCTGTACTGCAAGGAAACCAAACTGCAACTTGTCGGCGAGCCTAGCACGCTGCCTTGCGGTGTGGAAGGGCCGCGATCTCCGGCGTGCGCTGGCGGGTTTCCCTCCGCGCCGCTCACAGGGCGCCTCTGCCGCCGCCTCTCCTTCCGTTTGTCGCCCCCTCCCGGGTGTTCCTCTCGACTCCTCCGGGCGTTCCCCTCTCGATCCGCCTCGACGGTCCCGATCCGCCGCCGTCCCCTTACGTTCCGTTATGGGAAATCGCCTCCCGGCCGACGACGGGCCTGTGGCGGACGGCCCGCGGGCGCGGCGTACGCTCCGGGGTGTGACTGAGTTTCCGCAGGCTCCAAGGTCCCGTCCTCGTGTGGGGCACATCCAGTTCCTCAACTGCCTTCCGCTCTACTGGGGCCTTGTTCACACCGGCTCCCTGCTCGATCTGGAGCTGACGAGGGACACTCCGGAAAAGCTGAGCGACCAGTTGGTGAACGGGGAACTGGATATCGGGCCGGTCACACTCGTCGAATTCCTCAAGAATGCCGACCGGCTCGTCGCGCTTCCGGATATCGCCGTCGGATGCGACGGGCCGGTGATGTCCTGCGAGATCGTCACACGCAGGCCGCTCGACCAACTCAACGGCGTGAAGGTCGCGTTGGGCTCGACCTCGCGCACGTCCGTACGGCTGGCGCGGCTGCTGCTGGCCGAGCGGTTCGGCGTACGGCCCGACTACTTCACCTGCGAGCCCGACCTCGAACGGATGATGAACGAGGCCGACGCTGCCGTCGTGATCGGCGACGTCGGGCTGCGCGCCTATCTGCGGAACCTGCCCGAGCCCGGCCTGGAGGTCCACGACCTGGGCGAGCTGTGGAAGGAGTGGACGGGGCTGCCGTTCGTCATGGCGGTGTGGGCCGTGCGCCGCGACTATCTGGCGGACCACCCGGAGACGGTGCACGAGGTGCACCGCGCCTTCCTCTCCTCACGGGACCTCGCACTGGAGGAGGTCGCGAAGGTCGCCGAGCACGCCGCTCGCTGGGAGGTCTTCGAACCCCCGGTGCTGGAGCGGTACTTCACGACGCTCGACTTCCGGCTGGGCAGCAGGCAGTTGCAGGGGGTCGCCGAGTTCGTACGGCGCACCGCGGCGGGAGGCGACTATCCCGCGGACGTACGCGTCGACTTGCTGCCGGTCGCGGACGGCGACGGAGACGACCGGGCCGCGGACGGCGACTGAGACGACCGGGCCGCGGACCGCGGCTGAACGACCGGGCCGCGGACGGCGACCGAGGCGCCGGGGGCCGGACGTCACGTCCCGGTGCCCCGAGGCCGCCCTCGCCCCCTGGCGTACGCTGGCCTGGCACAGCAACTGCCGCCAGCCACCTCCGGAGGGACGCCCCGGTGCCCGAAACCGCCGACCGTCAGGCCGTTCTCGACCGCGCTGCCGAGGGCGCCCGCATCACCCCCGAGGAAGCGCTCGACCTGTACCGCTCAGCGCCCCTGCACGCTCTGGGCGCCGCGGCCGACGCCGCCCGCCGCAAGCGCTACGCGGGCACCGAGCACATCGCGACGTACATCATCGAGCGGAACATCAACTACACCAACTCCTGCGTCACCGCCTGCAAGTTCTGCGCCTTCTACGCCTCGCCGAAGAGCGAGGACGTATGGACGCGCGACCTCGACGACATCCTGCGCCGATGCGAGGAGACGGTCGAACTGGGCGGCACGCAGATCATGTTCCAGGGCGGCCACCACCCGGACTACGGCGTGGAGTACTACGAGGAGCACTTCGCCGCGATCAAGGAGCGCTTCCCGGAGCTGGTGATCCATTCGCTGGGCGCCTCCGAGGTCGAGCACATGGCGAAGATCTCCGGTGTGACCCCCGAGGAGGCGATCCGGCGCATCCACGCCGCCGGCCTCGACTCCTTCGCGGGTGCGGGTGCCGAGCTGCTGCCCGCCCGGGCCCGCAAGGCCATCGCCCCGCTCAAGGAGTCGGGCGAGCGCTGGCTGGAGATCATGGAGACGGCGCACGGCCTGGGCGTCGAGTCCACGTCGACGATGCTGATGGGCACCGGCGAGACCAACGCCGAGCGGATCGAGCATCTGCGGATGATCCGTGACGTGCAGGACCGCACGGGAGGCTTCCGCGCCTTCATCCCGTACACGTACCAGCCGGAGAACAACCATCTGAAGGGCCAGACGCAGGCCACCCTCTTCGAGTACCTGCGGATGATCGCCGTCGCGCGGCTGTTCTTCGACAACGTGGCGCACATCCAGGGCTCCTGGCTCACCACCGGCAAGGAGGTCGGCCAGCTCTCCCTCCACTACGGTGCCGACGACCTCGGCTCCGTGATGCTGGAGGAGAACGTGGTCTCGTCGGCGGGCGCGAAGCACCGCTCGAACCGTACGGAGCTGCTGGAGCTGATCCGCTCCGCGGACCGGGTACCGGCGCAGCGGAGCACGACGTACGAGCACCTCGTCGTCCACGAGGACCCGGCCGACGACCCGTCGGACGACCGCGTCGTCTCGCACTTCTCGTCCACCGCGATCGAGGGCGGCAGTGCGCACCCCGAACTCAATCTGATCGAGGCGAAGTAGCCCGGCGGACGGCGAAGCCAGCCCGAGGAAGCCCGTCGGCCTGTCCGCCTCAAGTCCCGTGCGTGTGGGGGTCGTTGCGGGGGTAGGTCCGCTGGTGCACCGCATGTCCGACTCCGGTCGCCGTGGCCGGGACGCCGGTGCACCGGCTTGGGGTGGGGCACTTGGACGACGAGGACGCCAGGGAAGCGGTACGGCGTCATCTCGAACGGCGTGGGGAACTGGCGCAGGCGGGTCCGCCGCCCACCTGGTCGCTCACCCGGCACACCCTGGTGACGGGCCGGGTCGTACGCAGCATCGAGAGCCGTATGGAGAGGCCGGAGAAGGAGCCCGGCGACTTCGGCCTTTCGGACCGTCCGGTCTACGACGTCCTCGCCGACTACCGCCTCGATCCGCCGCGGGACCCTTCGCAGCCGACGATGCTGCGGCTGGTCAAGCGCGGATCGGAGGCGGTGGAGCCCTGCCGGCGCTGCGACGGCGGCAAGGTCGGATGCCCGGAGTGCTCGGGCCGTAAGACGGTGCGCTGCGACCGCCGTATCGAGTGCGAGGTGTGCGGCGGGGTCGACTCCTGCCTCAACTGCCGGTCGGGCGACAGCGATAAGGACTCCGAGGCGGGCTCCGAGGCGGCGCGGCCCGCGCCCGTACGTACGGAGAAGCGCCTCACCTGCGCCGAGTGCGGAGAGCGGGGCGCCGCCTGCCGCTCGTGCCTGGGCAGAGGCGAGGTCGACTGCCTCGAGTGTGAGGGCACGGGCCGCCGGGACTGTCCCCGATGCGACCGCGCCGGCACGGTGGCCCACGACGACTGCGAGGGCACCGGAATCTTCACCACCTGGATCGGGGGCACCATCGGCCGGAGCCCCGATACGAAGCCCCTGCGGTGGCCGGAGCACGGCCTGTCCTGGTGGGCCCGGAACCGCGCGCGCCGCAACGGCAGTTGGCGTACGGCGGTGCTCGACGGCCGCGCCGGGGTCGCGTCCGTCGGCGAGCTGGACGACGAGGCGGTCAAGGGGCTGGAACCGCGAATGGCGAAGGCGGACGGCGAAGTCGCCCTCAGGGCCACCCTCGATGTGCTTCCGCTTGTCCGGGTCGACGTGCCGCTGCTGCCGCACCGTGTGCTCTACGCCCATCCCGCGCCGGCGGCGCACCCCGGGGCCACCGTGTACGGGGTGTTCGCCGTGCCGTCCCGGCAGCGGACCGTGCAGATCGCCGCCGCGGCCCTGGGAGCGCTGGCGGTACTCGCGTCGCTCTGGTGGTTCCTGTCGTAGCCGCGCTGCCGCGTCTGCCGCGCATGTGCGATCCGCTGTGCCGTCCGCTGTGCAGTCCGTGGACCCCGCCGCCGCGCCTCGCCGGGCGTGCCGACACAATGGCCGTGTGACCCGCGCATCACTGGAAAAGCAGCCGCAGGCAGTCGCCGCGATGTTCGACGACGTCGCCGCGCGGTACGACCTCACCAACGACGTGCTCTCCCTCGGGCAGACGCGGCTGTGGCGTCGGGCCGTCGCCCGCGCCGTGGACGCGCGGCCCGGTGAGCGCGTCCTCGATCTCGCCGCGGGCACGGGCACCTCGTCGCAGCCGTTCGCCGCGGCGGGCGCCTACACCGTGCCGTGCGACTTCAGCCTCGGAATGCTGGCGGAGGGCAAGAAGCGCCATCCGTGGATGCCGTTCACCGCCGGGGACGCGACCCGACTGCCGTTCGGCGACGGGGTGTTCGACGCCGTGACGATCTCGTTCGGGCTGCGCAACGTGCAGGACGTCGACGGTGCGCTGCGCGAGATGCACCGGGTGACCGCGCCCGGCGGCCGGGTCGTCATCTGCGAGTTCAGCCACCCGACGTGGGCGCCGTTCCGCACCGTCTACACCGAGTATCTGATGCGGGCGCTGCCTCCGGTCGCCAGGGCCGTCTCCTCCAGCCCCGACGCATACGTCTATCTCGCGGAGTCGATCCGTGCCTGGCCCGACCAGCCCGCGCTCGCCCGCCGCCTCCAGGACGCGGGCTGGGCGAAGGCCGCCTGGCGGAATCTGACGGGCGGCGTCGTGGCACTGCACCGCGGTGTACGCCCCTAGGACACCGGGGCGTGACCGCCGCCGACGCCAAGGCGTACGCCCGTGACCCGTGACCCTCAACCCGTAGCCGTCAGGGGCCCGAGGCAAGCCCGGCGCCCCTGGACCGACGGTCCCGGCCGTCCTCATAGACTGCAACTGCCCAGTACCCAGCCTTTGCGGGAGTCCTCGTGACCGACACCGTCACCTCCGAGCGGACCGCTGATGTGATCGTCGTAGGTGCCGGCCCCGCCGGGGCCACCACCGCCTACCACCTCGCCCGCAGCGGCCTGGACGTGCTCCTGCTGGAGAAGACCGCGTTCCCGCGCGAGAAGGTGTGCGGCGACGGCCTTACGCCGCGCGCCGCCAAGCAGTTGACCGCGATGGGCATCGACATCTCCGAGGAGGCGGGCTGGCTGCGCAACAAGGGCCTGCGCATCATCGGCGGCGGTCAGCGCCTGGAGCTGGACTGGCCGGAGCTGGCCAGCTACCCCGACTACGGACTCGTGCGCAAGCGCGACGACTTCGACGAGCAGCTCGCCCGGCAGGCCGAGAAGGCCGGTGCCCGGATGTACGAGCGCTGCAATGTCGGCGAGCCGATCCTCGACGCCGCGGGCCGCATCACCGGCGTACACGCCAAGCTCGGCGAGGAGAAGACGCCGGTCACCTTCCACGCGCCGCTCGTCGTCGCCGCGGACGGCAACTCCACGCGCCTGTCCGTGAAGATGGGCCTGCACAGGCGCGAGGACCGGCCCATGGGCGTGGCCGTGCGCACGTACTTCACCTCGCCCCGCCACGACGACGACTATCTGGAGTCCTGGCTGGAGCTGTGGGACAGGCGCGGCGGTCAGGACCGTCTGCTGCCCGGCTACGGCTGGGTGTTCGGCATGGGCGACGGCACCAGCAACGTCGGCCTCGGCGTCCTCAACACCTCGGAGGACTTCAAGGAGCTGGACTGGCGGGAGATCCTCAAGGCGTGGACGGCGTCCATGCCCGAGGAGTGGGGCTACACCCCGGAGAACATGACGGGCCCCATCCGCGGTGCCGCGCTCCCGATGGCCTTCAACCGGCAGCCGCACTACACGCGTGGGCTGTTGCTCGTCGGCGATGCGGGCGGCCTGGTGAACCCGTTCAACGGCGAAGGCATCGCATACGCCATGGAGTCGGCTGTCATCGCCGCGGAGACCATCGTCCAGGCGCAGGCACGCGCCACTCCCGCACAGCGCGAACTGGCCCTGCGCCGCTACCCGAAGATCCTCAAGGAGACCTACGGGGGCTACTACACGCTGGGCCGCGCCTTCGTGAAGCTCATCGGCAATCCGAAGGTGATGAAGGTGGCGACGGAGCGCGGTCTGTCCCACCCGCTGCTGATGCGCTTCGCGTTGAAGATGCTCGCCAATCTGACGGACCCGTCGGGCGGCGACGCGATGGACCGCGTCATCAACGGGCTCAGCAAGGTCGCGCCGCGAGCGTAGCGACTCCCCCCGGGCGCGCCGGCCCGAGGAAGCCGAACCCGTCGGCGGTACCGGCCAGTTCGCGGAGACCGTCGGCTCCCGCCTCGCGCGGGGTGCCGAGCGGGAGGCGGCCCTCCGCGACCGCCGCGCCCGGCCGGGCGCCGCCCCGCATCACGCGGTCGGCAGCGCCTCGCCCGTGGGTGACGCCTGCTCCAGCAGCGCAGAGCCCAGAGTGCCCAGCGTATGGCGGACGTTGCCGCCCGCACGATGCGAGGTGATCAGGCCCGCGTCCCGGAGGACCGCCGTATGGTGCGAGGCCGTGGCCGGTGAGACGTCGAGGTGGCGGGCCAGCTCCGATGTGGTGCATCCCGAGGCGACCATTTCCAGGGCCGCGGCGCGGGTCCGGCCGAGCAGTGCCGCACAGGGGTTCTGCCGGCTCTCCGGGCGCCGTCGCCGCTCGGCGTCCGCCCACCCCGACTCGTGCTGGACCGGGTAGACGAGCACCGGCTGGAGGGCCGGATCGCGCAGCGTCACGGGATTGCGCCGGCAGAAGAACGACGGGACGAGGCGCAGGCCGCGCCCGTGCAGACACATGTCGCGGTCCACGCGGGTACCCCGCAGCTCCAGTACGGGGGGCTCCCAGCTCAGATTCGGATGGAGACCGTCGAGCAGTCCCGCGACGCCGCCGTTCAGCATGCGCTGGGCGCGCTCCGCACGGTCCGCCTCCAAGTGGCCCCGGATCTGCGACTGGTACGGGGCGAGGGCCAGCTCGTGGTAGCTGCCGACCGCGTCGGCCAGACGCTCCAGGCCGCGAGGACCCACGTCCCTCGCCCACACCGGTACGTGGCGGCTCGCGGCGAGCCTGCGCATATCGGTGCGCAGCCGCTCGCGCGACGTGCGGCGGAGGGCTTCGAGGCCCGCCTCCAGCCCGTCGGCGGACTCGGAAGGAGTGAGGAAGTCCGGCGAATAGCCGCGGGGCGGCGCGAGCGGGAAGAGGAGGTTCCGCACGGATACCGGCAGCCGTGAGCGCGTGCGTTCCCGCCATCTTCCGAAGACCGTCTCTCCGTGGCGCTCCTGAAGCAGGTGCAGGCTGAGCAGCGTCTCCCACAACGGATCGAGTGCGCTCGCGACTTGAGTCCTCGCCAGGTCGTCGGCTCCGAAGTGGATGCGGATCGGCATGGCCGGTACCTCTTTCTCTCCCCCGTGGCCCGAGGAGGACAAAGCTCCCCGGGATTCGTGCTTCCTCAGGATGCAGCGCCCGTGCGTTTCGCTGTCAACCTGTTCGTTCGCCGGACCCGTCGCCGCCTGCGCTTTTTGAGTCAGGTCGAACGGGTTTGGTGCGCGGGCGCACGCCGTGGAGTGTGGGACGTACGCACGGACACAGGGCCGGTCAGGGGCCCGACTGCCCCGCACCGTAAGGCTCTTGGTATCGCCACTAGGGAAACGGGGGGACACCTCATGCCGAACATGACGTGGTTGGCCGATGTGCTCAGGCAGGGCGGCCTGAAGGTCCAGGAAGAGAACGGCTGGCAGACCCGCGGTCACGGCGAGATGGGTGACGTACGGGGAATCATGCTGCACCACACCGCGGGCCCGGCGGAGGGCAACTACCCGAGCCTGAACATCGTCAGGGACGGCGACTCGTCGCTGCCGGGGCCCCGTGCCCAGTTGGGGCTGGGCCGGGACGGCACCTGGATCGTCATCGCCGCCGGCATCGCGTACCACGCTGGCACGGGCGGCCCGTGGGAGAGCGTGCCGAAGAACGAGGGCAACGAGTACATGATCGGCGTGGAAGCGGAGTCGGTGGGCACCCGCCCGGACTGGACGCCCGAGCAGCTCGACGCGTACCCGCGCGGGGTCGCCGCCCTGCTCAAGCACGTGCACCAGCCTGCGTCGCGGGCCATCGGGCACAAGGAGTGGGCGCCCGAGCGGAAGAGCGATCCGGCGTTCTGGCCGGGCGACATGGACGGTTTCCGCACGGAGGTGGAGAAGCACCTCAACGGGCAGGGCGGT
The DNA here is from genome assembly GCF_022524345.1 of Streptomyces marispadix. Taxonomy (NCBI): domain Bacteria; kingdom Bacillati; phylum Actinomycetota; class Actinomycetes; order Kitasatosporales; family Streptomycetaceae; genus Streptomyces; species Streptomyces marispadix. The sequence goes on from NZ_JAKWJU010000002.1 coordinate 3,996,328, forward strand.
CCGGCGCCCGCGCCCTCTCCCGGCCAACCGCAGCCGGGAGGCCGGGAGTTCGGGACCTGGGGGACCGGGGTCAAGGTGCACAGCGAGCCCAAGCTGGACTCGCCCGTGGTGCACACCCTCAACGGGCCGACGAAGGTCACCGTCGACTTCCAGCGCCGCGGCGACCTCGTCGTCGCCGACGGCTTCAGCAATCCGTGGTGGGCGCACGTCCCGCAGTTCAACGGCTTCATGACGAACATCTACATCGATCACCCGGACTCCCTGCTGCCCGGAGTCCCCCAGAACTGAGCCCGGCCGGAAGGACGACGCAAGGGAGCACCATGGCCCTCGAAGAGATCCGTGACTGGGGCAAGCGGCAACTGGCCCGCCTCGGCGACACGGAAGAGAAGGACACCGGGGACGCGCAGAGCGCGCAGAGTCCGCAGCAGTCCGCTCCCGCCGGAGCGGCGTCTACGAACCAGAGCAGTCCGCAGCAGACCAGGGGGAAGTCCATGGCCTACGACCTCGAAGCAGCAAAGACGGTCTACCGGGTCGGCCGGGAGATGAACGTCAACGACAAGGTGATGCTGTCCGCGTTCGAGACCGGAATCGTGGAATCGGGGATGCGCAACCTCAACCACGGCGACAGCGACTCGCTCGGCGTCTTCCAGCAGCGGCCGTCGCAGGGCTGGGGCACTCCCGAGCAGATCCTGGACGTGAGTCATGCGTCGCGCTCGTACTTCGAGCGGGCCGTCGCGTCCGACGCGAAGGACAAGAACCAGTCCACCGGGCACCTCGCGCAGAGCGTGCAGCGCTCCGCCTACCCCGAGAGGTACGACCAGGCCGAGGGAGAGGCACGCCGGTTGCTCCAGCAGACGGCGGCGGCAGTGGACGGCGGCGCGCCGCCGCAGCCCGGTCCGGGCCAACCGCAGCCGGGGGGCCGGGAGTTCGGGACCTGGGGGACCGGGGTCAAGGTGCACAGCGAGCCCAAGCTGGACTCGCCCGTGGTGCACACCCTCAACGGGCCGACGAAGGTCACCGTCGACTTCCAGCAGCGCGGCGACCTCGTCAACACCGAAGGTTTCAGCAATCCGTGGTGGGCGCACGTCCCGCAGTTCAACGGCTTCATGACGAACATCTTCATCGACCACCCGGACGCCCTGCTCCCGGATGTGCCGCAGCGCTGACGGAGGTTGCGGCCGACTGCCGCCGACGCGGCGGCACGACAGGCCGGGAGAACGACGAAGGGGCCCGCCGCCGCCCGGACCCGGGCGGCGGCGGGCCCCTTTCGCGTGTTCTGGTGCCGGTCGCGTCCTTCGGCGCGGCCGGACCCGTCGGCGTGGACCGGAGCCGTCAGAGGAGGCGCATCGCGCCCGTCGGCGGGTCGTAGTCCAGCGGCTTCTCCACGACGCCCGTGGAGGAGTTCTGCGCGCCGATGAACTTGCCGTCGCCTACGTAGACCCCGACGTGGTAGGCGCTGCCCGAGCCGCCCCAGTAGAGGAGGTCGCCCTGCTGGAGCGAGTCCATGGAGACGGACGTGCCCTGGGTGGACTGCGCCTGCGAGGTACGCGGCAGGCTCACGCCGAGCTGCTTGAAGGCCGCCTGGGTCAGGCCCGAGCAGTCGTAGGCGGAGGGCCCGCTGGCGCCCATCACATAGGACTTGCCGACCTGGGCCTTGAGGAAGCTGATGAGCCCGGCGACGTTGCCGCTGCCCGCGGAGAGGGTGGTGCGCTCGCTGGTGCGCGAAGCGCGGTCCGCGGCGGCCTCCTTGCGCGCGGCCTCCGCCTTGCGCTTCGCCGCCTCGGCCTTCTTGCGGGCCGTGTGCGCCGCGTCCTGCGCGCTGTCGGCGGCCTTGGCCTCTGCCTGGTCCACCTGGCGCTGTAGCGCGTTGGTCTTGAGCGAGTCGGCCGCCTTCGCCGTCGACTGTTCGACGGTGTGGCTCGCGGAGGCCAATTCGACTGTCTCGGCGGCTTCATCCTGCTTCTCGGCTGCCGAGGACGCCGGGGAGATGGCCGTGGTGAGTGCGACCGCTCCCAAGACGCCGCCGGTCGCCCCCGCGCGCAGCGCCCTGTTCACGTTGCTGCTGCGGGGTTTCCGGTGTCTGGGTATGTGAGCGTTCCGGGACATGGGGCATGGATAGCAGGGCGGGGATGATCCGTTCAAAGAAGGTGCGATGCGCCACAGTGGCGCCGGTTTCGTCCAGTTGAGCCGGAGTCGATCTTCGAAGGTCTCGAAACGGTCACGGCCTTGCGCCCAACTACGGGGCTGTGACCAGGTAGTTGTCCGTATTGCGCGCATCTCCGTCGGCGCATATCACCCCGCAGGGGGTCTCGGCAAAGGTGGCAGGGGCTGCCATCGAGCCCTGTGGCGCAGGTCACTCGCCCACTGTCAACTCTGTTCATGAATGGGCGTTTGATCCGATGTCATCCCCTTTTGTGATGCGGAGATCCGATGCGTGAAGCGTGAAGGAAGTGATCAACGCGGGGTGTTTGTGCTGCCGTTCACGAACACCCCCCGTCGCCGCCGGGAGGCGATCAGCGGGCGAGTCACTCGAAGGGTGCTTTCCGGGCAGGGTGTACCGGGTCTCGTTCCCGCTGCGCGCGGGTCTCGTTCGGATATCGGTTGGCGGGGCTCGCCGTGAATTCGCCCCCGCACTCTCCGGGCCCCTCGCCCCCGCTCCGAGGCGCGCGAACGCCTCTCGTGGGGCCAGTTGGCGACGGGTGCGACGAAAGGCCTTGCGACCCTTCGCAATTGAAGATCGTCATCCCTCTGACGTGCGGTTTCGATGCCGCGTGTTGGAGATCACAAACTCCTACAGGGACCCCGTGTCGCAGATCACAAGCCCCAGGCATAGGATGCCTCCCGCAAGGGCTTGTGAACTGCCTCACATAGAAGCGATCTTCATGGAGGCGGGACATTCGCCCGGCGGACAGCCGGCAGTCAGCGTCGACGGCCCTCCGGTCCCACCGGTCCGGTAGGGGCCCCAGGGTCGACTGGAAGGAGCGGGGAGCGGTGAACGCCTACACGCCAATCCTTGTACTGGGAGCCATCGCGGCGGCCTTCGCGATCTTCTCGGTGGTCGCGGCATCGGTCATCGGCCCCAAGCGCTACAACAGGGCCAAGCTGGAGGCGTACGAGTGCGGCATCGAGCCCACTCCGCAGCCGGCCGGCGGCGGGCGTTTCCCGGTCAAGTACTACCTGACGGCGATGCTCTTCATCGTCTTCGACATCGAAATCGTCTTTCTCTACCCGTGGGCGGTCCACTTCGACTCCCTCGGGATCTTCGGCCTCGCCGAAATGCTGGTCTTCGTCGCCCTCATCGGCGTCGCGTACGCCTACGACTGGCGGCGCGGCGGCCTGGAATGGGATTAGGGGCAGGTACTCAATGGGACTCGAAGAGAAGCTGCCGAGCGGCTTCCTGCTGACCACCGTCGAGCAGGCCGCGGGCTGGGTGCGCAAGTCGTCCATGTTCCCGGCGACCTTCGGACTCGCCTGCTGTGCCATCGAGATGATGACGACGGGCGCGGGACGCTACGACCTCGCCCGGTTCGGCATGGAGGTCTTCCGCGGATCGCCGCGCCAGGCCGACCTCATGATCGTGGCCGGGCGCGTCAGCCAGAAGATGGCTCCGGTGCTGCGGCAGGTCTACGACCAGATGCCCAACCCGAAGTGGGTCATCTCCATGGGCGTTTGCGCCTCGTCCGGCGGGATGTTCAACAACTACGCGATCGTGCAGGGCGTCGACCACATCGTGCCCGTCGACATCTATCTGCCCGGCTGCCCGCCGCGTCCCGAGATGCTCCTCGACTCGATCCTCAAGCTCCACGAGCACGTGAAGGGCGAGAAGCTCGGCGTCAACCGCGAGCAGGCAGCCCGTGAGGCGGAGGAGGCCGCGCGCAAGGCGGTTCCGACGATCGAGATGAAGGGGCTGCTGAGGTGAGCGACGCAAACGGAAACGGCACGAACGGTTCCGTGCCCGCGCCGCGCCAGGACGCCGGTGAGGTCATCGGCGTACGGCGCGGCATGTTCGGCGCCGACAAGGGCGGCGACACCTCGGGTTACGGCGGCCTCGTCCGCACCGTCCGGCTGCCGGGCGCGAGCGGACGCCCCTACGGCGGCTACTTCGACGAGGTGGCCGACGAGTTGGAGGGCGCCCTGGAGGAGCAGGGCCTCGCACCCGAGGACGCCATCGAGAAGACGGTGATCGACCGCGGCGAGATGACGTTCCACATCGCCCGTGAGCACCTGCTCCAGGTGGCGCGGACCCTCCGGGACGACCCGGCGCTGCGGTTCGAGCTGTGCACCGGCGTCAGCGGCGTCCACTTCCCCGGCGACAAGGGCCGTGAGCTGCACGCCGTCTACCACCTGCGCTCGATCACCCACAACAGGGTGATCCGGCTGGAGGTCAGCGCCCCCGACGCCGACCCGCACGTCCCCTCGATCGTCGAGGTCTACCCGACCAACGACTGGCACGAGCGCGAGACTTACGACTTCTTCGGCCTGATCTTCGACGGTCATCCCGCGCTGACGCGGATCATGATGCCCGACGACTGGCAGGGCTTCCCGCAGCGCAAGGACTACCCACTCGGCGGCATCCCCGTCGAGTACAAGGGCGCCCAGATCCCGGCTCCCGACCAGCGGAGGTCGTACAGCTGATGAGTACACACGCACCCGCGGGCATCCGCGAGACCACCGAGGGCACCGTCTACGACGTCACCGGCGGCGACTGGGACGAGGTCGCCGCCGCTGCCGCCCGCAGCGACGACGAGCGGATCATCGTCAACATGGGCCCGCAGCACCCCTCCACGCACGGTGTGCTCCGGCTCATCCTGGAGATCGACGGCGAGACGGTCACCGAGGCCCGCTGCGGCATCGGCTATCTCCACACCGGCATCGAGAAGAACCTCGAGTACCGGACGTGGACGCAGGGCACGACGTTCGTTACGCGCATGGACTACCTCACGCCGTTCTTCAACGAGGCGGCGTACTGCATGGCCGTGGAGAAGCTCCTCGGCATCGAGGACGACATCCCCGACCGGGCCAACGTCATCCGCGTGCTGCTGATGGAGCTGAACCGGCTCTCCTCCCACCTGGTGGCCATCGCCACCGGCGGCATGGAGCTCGGCGCCACCACCGTCATGATCTTCGGCTTCCGGGACCGCGAACACGTCCTGGACCTCTATGAGTTGATCACCGGGCTGCGGATGAACCACGCGTTCATCCGCCCGGGCGGTCTCGCCCAGGACCTGCCGCCCGGCACGGTCGACGCACTGCGCGAGTTCGTGAAGAAGATGAAGAAGAACCTGCCCGAGTACGACGCGCTCTGCTCCGGCAACCCGGTCTTCAAGGCACGCCTTCAGGACGTCGGCTATCTCGACCTCGCCGGCTGCATGGCCCTCGGCGCCACCGGCCCGATCCTGCGCTCCGCCGGACTCCCGCACGACCTGCGCAAGTCGCAGCCGTACTGCGGTTACGAGACGTACGACTTCGAGGTGCCGACGGTCGACACCTGCGACTCCTACGGACGCTTCCTGCTGCGCCTGGAGGAGATGCGGCAGTCGCTGCGCATCATCGAGCAGTGCATCGACCGCCTGGAGCCCGGTCCCGTCATGGTCGGCGACAAGAAGATCGCCTGGCCCGCCCAACTCGCCCTCGGGCCCGACGGACTGGGCAACTCCCTCGACCACATCAAGAACATCATGGGCACCTCCATGGAAGCCCTCATCCACCACTTCAAGCTGGTCACCGAGGGCTTCCGGGTCCCGCCGGGGCAGGCGTACGCGGCGGTGGAGTCCCCGAAGGGCGAACTCGGCGTGCACGCCGTGAGCGACGGCGGCACCCGCCCGTACCGCGTGCACTTCCGTGACCCCTCCTTCACCAACCTCGAAGCCATGGCGGCGATGTGCGAAGGCGGCCAGGTCGCCGACGTGATCGTGGCCGTGGCGTCCATCGACCCCGTGATGGGAGGCGTCGACCGATGACCACCGCGCCCGACAGCGCCCACCGACAGGGTCCGGCCCCCGAAGCCCCGATGCTCGGCATCCCCGCGATGCCCGCGCCGGACTACCCGGCCGACGTACGAGAGCGGCTGGAGCCGGACGCACGCGCGATCATCGCCCGCTACCCCGACAGCCGCTCGGCGCTGCTGCCGCTGCTGCACCTCGTGCAGTCCGAGGAAGGCCATGTGACGCCCACCGGGCAGCGCTTCTGCGCAGAGATGCTGGAGCTGACGACGGCCGAGGTGAACGCCGTCGCGACGTTCTACTCGATGTACCGGCGCAAGCCCTCCGGGGACTACCAGGTCGGCGTGTGCACCAACACCCTCTGCGCGGTGATGGGCGGCGACGCCATCTTCGACGACCTCAAGGAGCACCTCGGCGTCGGCAACAACGAGACCACCGAGGACGGCAAGGTCACCCTCGAGCACATCGAGTGCAACGCCGCCTGCGACTACGCCCCCGTGGTGATGGTCAACTGGGAGTTCTTCGACAACCAGACGCCCGAGTCCGCACGGCAGTTGGTCGACGACCTGCGCGCCGGACGCGAGGTCGCCCCCACGCGCGGCGCCCCGCTGTGCACCTTCAAGGAGACGGCACGCATCCTCGCCGGCTTCCCCGACGAGCGCCCCGGCGCCGTCGAGGCCACCGGCGGCGGCGGTGAACCCTCCATCGCCGGGCTGCGCCTGGCCAGGGGCGAGGCGCCCGCCAACCGGCTCGCACACCCGCCGGGGCCGCCCGGCCCCGCGGACCAGCCGGTGCCGCTCCCCGGCGAGGAGGCCCCCGAGAGCCACCCCAGTTCGCACGATCTGCCGCAGTCGACCTCTGCGTCCGACCCGGCCAGCGACGCGGGCCCGATCCGCCCGGAGACCGGGGAGGAGAGCGAGTAATGGCGACGGAATCACCGGAGAAGCTGCTCACCCCCGTCCTCTCCGCGTACTGGGACGAGCCCGAGGCGTGGACGCTTCAGACGTACAAGCGCCGCCACGACGGATACGCGGGCCTGAAGAAGGCGCTCGCCATGCCGCCGGACGACGTCATCGCGTACGTGAAGGACGCGGGCCTGCGCGGACGCGGCGGCGCCGGCTTCCCGACGGGCATGAAGTGGCAGTTCATCCCGCAGGGCGACGACAAGCCGCACTACCTCGTCGTCAACGCCGACGAGTCGGAGCCGGGCACCTGCAAGGACATCCCGCTGATGTTCGCCAACCCGCACTCCCTCATCGAGGGCATCATCATCGCCTGCCACGCGATCCGCTCCTCCCACGCCTTCATCTATCTGCGGGGCGAGGTCGTGCCCGTACTGCGGCGGCTGCATCTCGCGGTCCGCGAGGCGTACGAGGCGGGACTGCTCGGCAAGAACGCCCTCGGCGAGGGCAAGGACCTGGAGCTGACGGTCCACGCCGGTGCCGGCGCGTACATCTGCGGTGAGGAGACCGCGCTGCTGGACTCCCTGGAGGGGCGGCGCGGACAGCCGCGGCTGCGGCCGCCGTTCCCGGCCGTCGCCGGTCTCTACGCCTGCCCGACCGTCGTCAACAACGTCGAGTCCATCGCCTCGGTCCCCGCCCTGATCAACAAGGGCAAGGAGTGGTTCCGCTCGATGGGCAGCGAGAAGTCCCCCGGCTTCACGCTGTACTCCCTCAGCGGCCATGTCGCCAACCCCGGCCAGTACGAGGCGCCGCTCGGCATCACGCTGCGGCAGCTCCTGGAGATGAGCGGCGGCATGCGGCCCGGTCACCGGCTGAAGTTCTGGACGCCGGGCGGCTCTTCGACGCCGCTGCTCACCGACGAGCACCTCGACGTGCCCCTCGACTACGAGGGCGTGGGCGCCGCCGGGTCGATGCTCGGCACCAAGGCCCTCCAGTGCTTCGACGAGACGACATGTGTCGTACGGGCGGTCACGCGCTGGACGGAGTTCTACGCACACGAGTCCTGCGGCAAGTGCACGCCGTGCCGCGAAGGCACGTACTGGCTCGTCCAGTTGCTGCGCGACTTCGAGGCGGGCAAGGCCACGAAGGCCGACATCGACAAGATCGACGACATCCAGGACAACATCAACGGCAAGTCCTTCTGCGCGCTCGGCGACGGCGCCGCCTCACCGATCTACTCCTCGCTGAAGTACTTCCGCGAGGAGTACGAGCAGCACATCGACGAGGGCGGCTGCCCCTTCGACCCGGCCAGGTCGGTCATCTGGGCCGACCGCCACCAGACCGCTCACCCGGAGGTGAAGGCGTGACAGTCACCACAGACGCGAAGACCTCCTCGGGGGCGAGGCGGACCGTCCGCCCGAGGACCTGGTCTCCCTGACGATCGACGGGGTGGAGATCTCCGTGCCCAAGGGCACGCTGGTCATCCGGGCCGCCGAGAAGCTGGGCATCGAGATCCCGCGCTTCTGCGACCACCCGCTGCTCGACCCGGTCGGCGCCTGCCGCCAGTGCATCGTCGAAGTCGAGGGCCAGCGCAAGCCGATGGCCTCCTGCACGATCACCTGCACCGACGGGATGGTCGTCAAGACGCAGCTCTCCTCGCCCGTGGCGGAGAAGGCACAGCGCGGTGTGATGGAGCTGCTGCTCATCAACCACCCGCTGGACTGCCCCGTCTGCGACAAGGGCGGCGAGTGCCCCCTCCAGAACCAGGCGATGTCCACCGGCGATCCCGACACCCGCTTCGAGGGCGCCAAGCGCACCTTCGCCAAGCCGGTGCCGATCTCCGACCAGGTGCTGCTGGACCGCGAGCGGTGCGTGCTGTGCGCGCGCTGCACCCGCTTCTCCAACCAGATCGCCGGCGACCCGATGATCGAGATGCTGGAGCGCGGCGCCCTCCAGCAGATCGGCACCGGCGAGGGCGACCCGTTCCAGTCGTACTTCTCCGGCAACACGATCCAGATCTGCCCGGTGGGAGCGCTGACTTCGTCGGCGTACCGCTTCCGCTCCCGCCCCTTCGACCTGGTCTCCTCGCCGTCGGTGTGCGAGCACTGCTCGGGCGGTTGCGCGACGCGCACCGACCACCGGCGCGGCAAGGTCATGCGCCGGATGGCCGCCGACGACCCCGAGGTCAACGAGGAATGGCTCTGCGACAAGGGCCGCTTCGCCTTCCGATACGCACAGCGCCCCGACCGCCTCACGACCCCGCTCGTACGCGGCGACGACGGTGAACTGGCGCCCGCGAGCTGGCCGGAGGCCCTGGAGGCCGCCGCACGCGGACTCGCCGGCGCCCGCGGACGTGCCGGTGTGCTCACCGGCGGCCGGGTCACCGTCGAGGACGCCTACGCGTACGCCAAGTTCGCGCGGGTCGCGCTCGGCACCAACGACATCGACTTCCGCGCACGGGTGCACTCCCGCGAGGAGGCCGCGTTCCTGGCCGAGCGGGTCGCGGGCCACGGCCGCGACCTGGACGGCACCGGCATCACCTACAGCGCGCTGGAGGCCGCACCGGCCGTGCTGCTCGTGGGCTTCGAGGCCGAGGAGGAGGCGCCCGGCGTCTTCCTGAGGCTGCGCAAGGCCATGCGCAAGCGCGGCCAGCGCACCTTCTCCCTCGCCTCGTACGCCACCCGCGGCCTGGAGAAGGCGGGCGGCACGCTGCTGCCGGCCGCACCCGGCACCGAGACCGAGTGGCTGGACGCGCTGTCCGGACGGGTCGGGCTCGACGCGGCCGGTGAGGCCGCGGCCGACGCGCTGCGCGCCGAAGGCTCCGTGATCATCGTCGGCGAGCGGCTGGCCGCGGTGCCGGGCGCGCTGACCGCTGCCGTACGCACGGCCACCGCGACCGGCGCCCGGCTGGTGTGGATCCCGCGTCGTGCCGGTGAGCGCGGCGCCGTCGAGGCGGGCGCGCTGCCGACGCTGCTGCCAGGCGCCCGCCCCGCGAACGACGCCCGCGCACGCCACGAGGTCGCCCGCGCATGGGGACTGGCCGAACTGCCCGCCGCGCCGGGCCGTGACACTGCCGGCATCGTCGACGCGGCCGTCGACGGCGAACTGGACGCACTGGTCGTCGGCGGCGTCGAACTCGCCGATCTGCCCGACCCGGCACGAGCCGCCCAGGCCCTCGACGAGGTCGGCTTCGTCGTCAGCCTGGAGCTTCGGCCGAGCGAGGTCACCGACCGCGCCGACGTCGTACTCCCGGTCTCGGCGGTGGTGGAGAAGCCCGGCACCTTCCTCAACTGGGAAGGCAGGGCAAGGCCGTTCGAGGCGTCGCTCAAGGCGGACCAGATGACGCGACGCCACGTCCAGCCCGACGCGAGGGTGCTGCACATGCTCGCCGACGCCCTCGACGTACATCTCGGGCTGCCGGACGTGAGGACCATCCGCGGCGAGATCGACCGGCTCGGCCACTGGGACGCGGGCGACGTCGAGGACTCCTTCACCCGTGGCAACGCCGCGGCCCCCGCCTCCTCCACCCCGCAGGCGGGCAAGGGCGAGGCGGTGCTCGCGGGACACCGGCTGCTGCTCGACCAGGGCAGGCTCCAGGACGGCGACGAGGCGCTGGCCGGTACGAGGCACCCCGCCCGCGCCCGGCTCTCCAAGGCCACCGCGGCCGAGGCGGGCGTGGCCGACGGCGAGGTGCTGTCGGTCTCGGGGCCGCTCGGCAGCGTCCAACTGCCCCTGGAGATCACGCCGATGCCCGACCGGGTGGTGTGGCTCCCGCTGAACTCGGTGGGCGGCGGCGTCCAGTCGGACACGGGCGCCCTCCCGGGCGAGCTGGTCCGTATCGCACCCGCACCCGGACCGCGCGACCGCGCCGCACAAGAGGAGGTGAGCGCGTGACCGCGCTGTTGAAGGTGAGGCGGCGGGCCGCGGCTGCGGCCGCAGCGGCCGTCCGTCCGGTCGACGTGCGCAGCGCGTGCGCCCGCATCGAGGAGGTGACCGCGTGAACGGCACCGTCCGGCTCGCCGAGGAGGACCTCTCGTTCTTCGGGCACGACCCGATCTGGCTGATCGCGCTCAAGGCCGTCTTCTGCTTCGCGTTCCTGATGGTGACGGTGCTGATCTCCATCGTGATGGAGCGCAAGGTCGTCGCGTGGATGCAGTTGCGCATCGGCCCCAACCGGCACGGCCCGTGGGGCATGCTCCAGTCCCTCGCCGACGGCGTGAAGCTGATGCTGAAGGAAGACGTCGTCGTCAAAGGCGCCGACAAGGTCGTCTATCTGCTCGCACCGGTGCTGGGCGCGATCCCGGCGTTCATGGCGATCGCCGTGATCCCGTTCGGGCCTCCCGGCAACGAGGTGTCGATCTTCGGCACCCGTACGGCGATGCAGCTCACCGACCTCCCGGTGGCGGCGCTGTACATCCTGGCCACGGCCTCCATCGGCGCCTACGGCGTGGTCCTCGCGGGCTGGTCGTCGAACTCGACGTACCCGCTGCTCGGCGCGGTCCGCGCCACCGCTCAGGTCATCAGCTACGAGATCGCGATGGGCCTGAGCTTCGCGGCGGTCTTCCTCTACTCCGGCTCGATGTCGACGTCGGCGATCGTGGACGCCCAGCAGGACACCTGGTTCGCGGCGCTGCTGCCGGTGTCGTTCCTGATCTACATGGTGTCGATGGTCGGCGAGGCGCACCGTGCGCCCTTCGACATGCCGGAGTCCGAGGGCGACCTCGTCGCCGGCTATCAGACCGAGTACAGCTCCATCAAGTTCGCGCTGTTCATGCTCGCCGAGTACGTGCACATCGTGACGCTCTCCGCCCTCGCCGCCACCCTCTTCCTGGGCGGCTGGCGGGCGCCGGCGCCGATCTCCACGTACTGGGAAGGCGCCAACCACGGCTGGTGGCCGATGCTTTGGTTCTTCCTCAAGGTGTGCGCCCTGATCTTCTTCTTCGTCTGGATCCGCGGCACGCTCCCGCGTGTGCGCTACGACCAGTTCATGAAGCTGGGCTGGAAGGTCCTCATCCCCGTTTCCCTGGTGTGGCTGATGCTCGTCGCCACCGTGCGGGCCATGCGCAACGAGGGCTACGACTTCGCGGGGATCGTCTACTGGGTCGCGGGCGCCGCGCTCGCGATCCTGCTGCTCTCCTTCGTCGTCGACGTCTTCCGCGGACGCAAGGAGGCGGCCGAGGAGGAGGCCGAGCAGCGTAAGGCGGCCTCGGAGGTCTTCGATCCGATGGCGGGCGGCTTCCCCGTGCCGCCGCTGCCCGGGCAGACGCTGCCGCCGGTGCCGCGCCGCCGCTCTCGCCACGACCGCACGCTGGTCGGGCCGTCCGGCGCGACGTCGGATTCCGCGGGCGATGCCGGCGCGTCCGGCGACGCCGCCCAGAACACAGACGGAAAGGAGGCCGACGGTGCCTGACAACGACGCACAGGGGCTGCACCCCAAGACCCCGCGCAGCTCCGTGGCCGGCTTCGGCGTGACCTTCAAGGACATGTTCAAGAAGCGGCTGACGGAGCAGTACCCCGAGTACAAGAAGCCGACGGCACCCCGCTTCCACGGCCGCCACCAGCTCAACCGGCACCCCGACGGGCTGGAGAAGTGCGTCGGCTGTGAACTGTGCGCCTGGGCCTGCCCCGCGGACGCCATCTACGTGGAGGGCGCCGACAACACCGACGAGGAGCGCTACTCGCCGGGCGAGCGCTACGGACGCGTCTACCAGATCAACTATCTGCGCTGCATCCTGTGCGGCCTGTGCGTAGAGGCGTGCCCGACGCGGGCGCTGACGATGACGAACGAGTACGAACTCGCCGACTCCTCCCGCGAGTCGCTCATCTACACCAAGAAGGAGCTGCTCGCGGGCCTGGAGGACGGCATGGTCGACTCTCCGCACGCCATCTACCCGGGCATGACGGAGAAGGACTACTACCGCGGGCTCGTCACCGCCGCCGCTCCCGGCACCGAGCAGCAGACCGTGACCGACACCGGCGACCCGCAGGAGTCGGCAGGGACGTTCGGAGCCGCGGAGCCCGCCGCCAGCCCGCTGGTCACCGACGCCCCCTCCGGAGCCGACGCCGACGGCGTCGACCCGTCCTCGCGCGACGCCGCCGAGGCGGACACCGGTGAACAGGGCACGGCCGTACGGGCCCAGGGCAACCGCTCCGGGAACGACTCGAAGGAGGGAAGGTGACCATGGCCGCCATGCTCGCCACGCCCGCCATGACCTCGTCCGCCGGAGCGCTCGACCTGGCCGCCGCCTCCACCTCGACCGGTGAGACCGCGGGGTTCTGGGTGCTGGGCACCGTCGCGGTGCTCGGTGCGCTCGGCACCGTGCTGCTGCGCCGCGCGGTGCACTCGGCGCTGTGCCTCGCGGGCACCATGGTGATCCTGGCGCTCTTCTACCTCGCCAACGGCGCCTACTTCCTGGGCATCGTGCAGATCGTCGTCTACACCGGCGCCGTGATGATGCTCTTCCTCTTCGTGCTGATGCTGGTGGGCGTGAGCGCCGCCGACTCCCTCAAGGAGACGCTCAAGGGCCAGCGCTGGCTCGCGGCGGCCTGCGGTCTGGGGCTGGGCGTGCTCCTCGTCTCCGGCATCGGCCAGGCGTCGGTGCACACCTTCACCGGTCTCGCCCGCGCCAACGACGGCGGCAACGTGCCGGCGCTGGCCTCGCTGCTGTTCACCAAGTACGTCGTCGCCTTCGAGGTGGTGGGCGCGCTGCTGACCGTCGCCGCAGTCGGCGCGACGCTGCTGACGCACCGCGAGCGCATCGAGAAGACCAAGTCCCAGCGCGAACAGGCCGAGGAGCGCGTCAAGTCCGGCAAGCAGCTTCCGCCGCTGCCCGCACCCGGCGTGTACGCACGGCACAACGCCGTCGACCGCCCCGGACTGCTGCCCGACGGCACGCCGTCCGAGCTGACCATCAGCGCGACGCTGCGGCAGCGCGGCCAGGTGCGCGAGGTCGGCCAGGACGCACTGCACCGGGTCGCGGCGCTGGAGCAGCGCACCGCCGACAGCCACGGCCAGACCGAGCGCATCGGACGGATGTACGGCGAACCCCACGACCCGGAGCGGGACGTGGACGACGCCGACGACGAAGGACGCGGCGGTCGTGAGGCCCGTAAGGCCCGCGAAGGCGACCGGGACCAGGTCCGGGAAGAGGAGGCCGCCAAGTGAGCCCCGTCAACTACGTCTATCTCGCCGCGTTGCTGTTCACCATCGGCGCCGCCGGGGTGCTGATCAGGCGTAACGCCATCGTGGTGTTCATGTGCATCGAACTGATGCTGAACGCGGCGAACTTGACACTGGTCGCCTTCTCCCGGATTCACGGCAATCTCGACGGGCAGATCATGGCGTTCTTCGTCATGGTCGTCGCCGCCGCCGAGGTCGTGGTCGGTCTGGCGATCATCGTGATGATGTACCGCTCCCGTCACTCGGCCTCGGTCGACGACGCCAGCCTGATGAAGCTGTAAGGGGTACGAACCAGTGGAGTCATTGATCGGACTGCTCGTCGGCTTCCCGCTGCTGGGTGCGGCGGTGCTGCTGTGCGGCGGCAGCAAACTCGACCGGAGCGGGCACTGGCTGGGAGTGCTGCTCGCGGGTGCCTCGTTCGTGACCGGCGCCGCGCTCTTCGCCGGGATGCTCGGCGAGCCCGCGGACGACCGTGCCATGCACCAGCATCTCTTCAGCTGGGTGCCGGTGGAGAGCTTCCAGGCGGACGTCGCCTTCCAACTCGACCAGCTCTCCATGACGTTCGTGCTGCTGATCACCGGTGTGGGCACGCTGATCCACATCTACTCGGTCGGCTACATGGAGCACGATGTCTCCCGCCGCCGCTTCTTCGGCTATCTCAACCTCTTCCTCGCGGCGATGCTGCTGCTCGTACTCGCCGACAACTACCTGCTGCTGTACGTCGGCTGGGAGGGCGTGGGCCTCGCCTCGTACCTGCTGATCGGCTTCTGGCAGTTCAAGCCGAGCGCGGCCGTGGCGGCGAAGAAGGCGTTCCTGGTCAACCGCGTCGGCGACGCGGGCCTGGCCATCGCGATCTTCCTGATGTTCACCACGTTCGGCACCTTCACCTTCGCGCCCGTACTGGAGAACGCGACGGACGCGGGCGAGGGCAAGCTGACCGCGATCGGGCTGATGCTGCTGCTCGCCGCGTGCGGCAAGTCCGCGCAGGTGCCGCTCCAGTCCTGGCTGGGCGACGCGATGGAGGGCCCGACCCCGGTCTCGGCCCTCATCCACGCCGCGACGATGGTGACCGCGGGCGTCTACCTCATCACCCGCTCCGGAGCGATCTTCAACGGTGCGCCGGACGCGCAGACGGCCGTCGTGGTCGTCGGTGCGGTCACGCTGCTCTTCGGTGCGATCGTCGGTTGCGCCAAGGACGACATCAAGAAGGCGCTGGCCGGTTCGACGATGTCGCAGATCGGCTACATGGTGCTGGCGGCCGGACTCGGCCCGATCGGCTACGCGTTCGCGATCATGCACCTCGTCACGCACGGCTTCTTCAAGGCGGGCCTCTTCCTCGGTGCCGGCTCGGTGATGCACGGCATGAACGACGAGGTCGACATGCGCAAGTACGGCGGCCTCCGCAAGTACATGCCGGTCACCTTCGTGACGTTCGGGCTCGGCTATCTCGCCATCATCGGCTTCCCCGGCCTCTCCGGGTTCTTCTCCAAGGACCAGATCATCGAGGCCGCGTTCGCCAGGGGCGGCACGCAGGGCTGGATCCTCGGCGCGGTCACCCTGGTCGGCGCCGCGATCACCGCGTACTACATGACGCGCGTGATGCTGCTGACCTTCTTCGGCGAGGAGCGCTGGCGCCGTACGACGCCGTCGCCGGACGAGCCGAGTTCCCCCAGCCTTCGGCCGGGGGTGCCCCCAGAGCCTGCGGCGGAGGTGCACGGCGAGCACGGCGAGCCGCACCCCCACGAGTCGCCGAGGGTCATGACGGTCCCCATGATCGTGCTGGCCTTCGGATCGGTCTTCGCGGGCGGCCTGTTCAAGGCGGGGGAGTCCTTCGTGCACTGGCTGGAGCCCGTCACGCAGTTCGAGCACGGACACCCGCCGGTCTCGGCCGCCGCGGTGACCGGCGCCACGGTCGTGGCGCTCGTGCTCGGTGTCGCCGGAGCCTGGCTCCAGTACGGCCGCAGGCCGGTGCCCTCGGTGGCGCCGCGCGGCAGCCTGCTGACGCGTGCTGCCCGTCGCGACCTGCTCCAGGACGACTTCAACCACGTCGCCCTGGTCAAGCCCGGCGAGTATCTGACGCGCGGGCTCGTCTACGCCGACAACAAGGTGGTCGACGGAGCCGTCAACGGCACCGCCGCCGCCTTCGGCGGACTCTCCGGCCGTACGCGCCGGGTCCAGAACGGTTTCGTCCGCTCGTACGCGGTCTCGATGTTCGGCGGCGCGGCGATCCTGGTCGCCGCGACCCTGCTGATGAGGGCGGTCTGAGTCATGTCTGTAGCAAACGCAGGTTTCCCCCTGCTGACGGTCACGGCCGCGCTGCCCGCGGCCGGAGCCGTCGTCACCGCGGCGCTGCCCGCCGCCAGGCGCGGGGCCGCGAAGTGGGTGGCGCTGCTGTTCTCCGTGGCGACGCTGGTGTCCGCGCTGGTGGTGCTCGCGCGGTTCACACCCGGCGGCCCGCGCTACCAGCTCACCGAATCGCACTCCTGGATCAGGGACTTCGGGGTGCGCTACGAGCTTGGCGTCGACGGCATCGGTGCCGTGCTGATCGCGCTCACCGCGCTGCTGCTCCCGTTCATCATCGGAGCGGCCTGGCATGACGCCGACGAGCTGGAGCCCGCGCGCCCCAACCGCCGCTGGCGGCCCACGCAGGGCTTCTTCGCGCTGATGCTGGCGACCGAGGCGATGGTGATCATCTCGTTCGCGGCGACCGACGTGTTCCTCTTCTACGTCTTCTTCGAAGCCATGCTGATCCCGATGTACTTCCTCATCGGCGGCTTCGGCGACCGGGCCCACTCGGGCGGCGAGGACGAGGCGGCGAAGCAACGCTCCTACGCGGCCGTGAAGTTCCTGCTCTACAACCTCGTCGGCGGCCTCATCATGCTGGCCGCGGTCATCGGGCTCTTCGTCGTCACCTCCGACCAGCTCGGCGAGGGCACGTTCTCTCTCCCGGAGATCGCACGCGCACGCGCCGCCGGCGAGCTGAGCCTGGGCACGAACATCGAGCGGCTGCTCTTCCTCGGCTTCTTCTTCGCCTTCGCGGTGAAGGCGCCGCTGTTCCCGTTCCACACCTGGCTGCCCAACGCCATGGGCGAGGCGACGGCTCCGGTGGCCGTGCTGATCACCGCCGTCGTCGACAAGGTGGGCACCTTCGCGATGCTCCGCTTCTGCCTCGGCCTGTTCCCCGAGGCGAGCAAGTGGGCGACGCCGGTGGTGCTCGTACTGGCGCTGCTGAGCATCCTCTACGGTGCGCTGCTGGCGGTCGGCCAGCGGGACATCAAGCGGCTGATCGCCTACGCCTCGATCTCCCACTTCGGCTTCATCATCCTCGGCGTCTTCGCGATGACCAGCCAGGGCCAGAGCGGAGCGACGCTCTACATGGTCTTCCACGGCGTCTCCACCGCCGCGCTGATGCTGGTCGCCGGATTCCTCATCAGCCGTCGCGGCTCGCGTCTCATCGCGGACTACGGCGGTGTGCAGAAGGTGGCGCCCGTACTGGCGGGGACGTTCCTCGTGGGCGGCCTGGCGACGCTGTCGCTGCCGGGGCTGGCGCCGTTCATCAGTGAATTCCTGGTGCTGGTGGGCACGTTCAGCCGCTACCCGGTGGCTGGTGTCGTCGCCACTGCGGGCATCGTCCTGGCGGCGCTGTACGTACTGCTGATGTACCAGCGCACCATGACGGGGCCGGTGGAGAAGCCCGAGGTGCGGGCCATGCCGGACCTGAGGGTGCGGGAAGTGGCCGTCGCGGCGCCGCTGGTGGCGCTGCTGATCTTCCTCGGGGTCTTCCCGAAGCCACTGACCGAGATCGTGAACCCGGCTGTCGGGCACACGCTCTCGGACGTGCGGAAGAAGGACCCGGAACCGGAGCATCGGGTCGCGGAGACCGGATGGTTCGACTACAAGCCGGCTGAGCACGCCGGAGGTGACCACAAGTGAGCGCGGTGGCAACGGCGGGGACGGCGGCGGCCGTTCCCGGTCTGTGGACACTCGGAGCCGGAGAACTACAGGCCCCGAAGATCGAGTACGGCCAGCTCTCGCCGACGCTGATCGTGCTGGGCGCTGCCGTGATCGGCATCGTTCTGGAGGCGTTCCTCCCCCGGAAGTGGCGCTACGGGGCGCAGTTGGTGCTCGCGGCACTGGGGCTCGCGAGCGCCTTCGCCGCGGTCCTCGGACTGGCCGTGTCGGGGCACGCCACGACGAAGGCGGCGATCGCCGGGATGGGCGCCGTCGCCGTCGACGGTCCGACGCTCTTCCTCCAGGGCACGATCCTGCTGGTGGGCCTGGTGTCGGTGTTCGTCTTCGCCGAGCGGCGTCTGGAGCCGCGTTCGCACGCATCGGACGGGACCGGTGGCTCCTCGGCCAAGCGCGGGGGGCACGTCGACTCCTTCGCCGCGCAGCCCGCGTCCGTACCGGGCGGTGACGGTGAGAAGGAGGCCACGAAGGCGGGCTGGACGACCACCGAGGTCTATCCGCTGCTGCTCTTCGCGGTCGGCGGCATGCTCATCTTCCCTGCCGCGAACGACCTGTTGACGCTCTTCATCGCGCTTGAGGTCTTCTCCCTGCCGCTGTATCTGCTGTGTGCGCTGGCCCGCCGCAGGCGGCTGCTGTCGCAGGAGGCGGCGGTCAAGTACTTCCTGCTGGGCGCGTTCTCCTCGGCGTTCCTGCTGTTCGGCGCCGCACTGCTCTACGGCTACGCGGGCACCGTCAACTACTCGGGAATCGCCCGCGTGATCGGCAACGCCGACCGTACGACCAGCACCGTACTGGCGGAGACCACGGGCAACGACGCGCTGCTGCTGATCGGCGGCGCCATGGTCGTCATGGGCCTGCTGTTCAAGGTGGGCGCCGTGCCGTTCCACATGTGGACGCCGGACGTCTACCAGGGTGCGCCCACGCCGGTCACCGGCTTCATGGCGGCGGCCACGAAGGTCGCGGCCTTCGGTGCGCTGCTGCGTCTGCTGTATGTCGTGCTGCCGGGCCTTCGCTGGGACTGGCGCCCTGTGATGTGGGGCGTCGCGATCATCACGATGCTGGCGGGCGCGGTCGTCGCCATCACGCAGACCGACATAAAGCGTCTGCTGGCGTACTCGTCGATCGCGCACGCGGGCTTCCTGCTCGCCGGTGTCATCGCCACGTCGAGGGACGGCGTCGCCTCGGTGCTCTTCTATCTGGGCGCGTACTCGTTCGTGACGCTGGGCGCCTTCGCGGTCGTCACGCTGGTGAGGGACGCGGGCGGCGAGGCTACGCATCTGTCCAAGTGGGCCGGGCTGGGCCGCCGTTCGCCGCTGCTGGCGGGGGTCTTCGCGGTGTTCCTGCTGGCCTTCGCCGGTATTCCGCTGACGTCCGGCTTCTCCGGGAAGTTCGCCGTGTTCAAGGCGGCGGCCGAGGGCGGCGCGGGCGCGCTGGTGGTCGTCGGTGTGATCGCCTCGGCGATCGCGGCCTTCTTCTACATCCGTGTGATCGTGCTGATGTTCCTCAGCGAACCGAAGGCGGACGGGCCCACGGTCGCCGTCCCCAGCGTGTGGACGACGTCGGCGATCAGCGTCGGTGTGCTGGTGACGCTCGTGCTGGGTGTCGCGCCGCAGTACTTCCTGGATCTGGCGAGCCAGGCGGGCGTCTTCGTCCGCTGACCTGCCGGGCGCCGGCCGCTCACGGGCCGGTCGTCTCCGTCTCGCGCCGCTGCCCGGCTCCTCAAGGGGAGCCGGGCAGCGGCGTTTTCAGCGGGTCGGCCGCCTGCTAGCTTGACGTGGCCCTGTCGACTGCGGGGCCGTGGACACAGGACCGACAAAGGAGTGCGGGGTGCGCAGGTCAGCGCGGAGAGCGGGGGCGGTGGCCGTGATCGCGGCCGGTGCGCTTCTGATGAGCGGGTGCGGAAGCGGCGACGACGGCGGCAAGGACGAGGGCGGCAAGGGCAAGCCGGAGGCCTCGGCCTCCAAGTCGGCCTCGGAGGGCGCGGGGAAGACAGACAAGCCCTCCGGCGACGGCGAGACCGGCGGCGACGCCACCGAGGGCGCCCCTGACGACGGCAGGGGCGGCGACTCGGGCAAGTCCGGGTCCGGCAAGTACGCCGGTGTCTGGAAGGCGAAGGGCAAGCAGTACGTGCTGACCGTCGTGGGCGACAAGGTGACGCTGCTGCGCGAGCGCGGCAGGAACTGCACGGGCTCCCTGGGCGGTTCGGGCGGCCGCACCGTCGCCCTCAAGTGCCCGGGCGGCGCCGACGAGGCTCGTACGAACGGCGAGATCGGCGCCCTCAAGGGCAAGTCGATGACGGTGAGTTGGAAGGGCGGCCCGACCGAGGTCTACGCCCGGGTCACCGACGTACCGGTGGAGCTGCCCGAGGAGTAGCAGAGGCACGAGCGGCGCGGACCGTGCGGGGCACCCGCTAGCCGTGCCGGGTGCGCCCGGGGGCCCGGAGAGCCGCGCTCCGGTGCCCGTAAGCCCCCGGCCATGCGACGGACGACGGACCGCCAGGCAGTCAGCTCACGGACGCCGTGCGCCGCTCCCTGCGGATCAGTGGCCGGTCCAACGCCTCGGTCAGCCAGGCGAGTTGGGCCTGGTCGCCGACCACCGGGTTGGTCAGGGAGCCCACGCCCTCGATCTCGATACGGGCCGTGTCGCCGCCCTGGAGGGTGAAGTCCATCTCCGGGACGATGCCCGTGCCCGTCGCCAGCACCGCGCCGTCCGGGAACGGCTGGGCGTGCCACAGGTGTTCGGCCAGGCCGTGCGGATCGCGGTGGAAGGCGGCGGTGGAGGTCTCGCCCTCGAAGGCGGTCTCGCCGTCGCGGAGGACGGTGAGAGTGATCCGCAGCGCGCTCACGTCCGGCAGCTCCCACGACGGTACGACGCCTGAGGAGACGGCCGCGCTGCCGCCGTAGATCTTCGCCTGCGGAAGGTACAGCGGGTTCTCGCCCTCGATGCTGCGGGAGCTGACGTCGTCTGTGACCACGTAACCGGCGGTCTCACCACGGCTGTTGAGCACCAGGCCCAGTTCGGGCTCGGGGACGTTCAGCTCCGAGTCGTCGCGTACGGCGATGGGCTCGCCGTCGGTCACGATCCGCCAGGGCTGGGCCTTGAAGAAGAGTTCGGGCCGCGTGGCGTCGTAGACACGCTCGTAGACGGACTGCTCGGTGCTCTCGGCGACGCGGGCCTCGCGTGAGCGCTCGTAGGTGACGCCGGCCGCCCACAGCTCCATCAGCCCGTCCAGGGGCGGCAGCAGTACGACGCGGCCCTCGGCGAAGACGGCGGGCCCCGCGGCGGTCCCCTCGGCGAGGACGCGCAGCTCGTCCGTGGAGAGCCGCAGCAGGTCGGCCACGCGGGGTGCGCCCTCGAAGGCGCGGATCGCTCCTGAACCGTCCGCGACGCCGGTGCGTATGGTCCCGCTGTCGTCGGCGAAGCGCACTATGCGTGTCATCGCTGCTCCCTCCCGCCTGCGGCGTCCCCTAAAGACGTCTGACCGCTGGAACGTAACCTTCACATACGGCCATGACAAGGGGGTGCGGAGAGGCGCTTGTCAGGGTGCTGGACTGGTGTTACTGCTCGTTGTGCAGGCTTGGCTCGTCTGCCGGGTCTGGTCGAGACGGGCAGACATCTGACATCTTGGGTTGTGGGTGCGCTGAGGGCCCGCTCTGCCCACAGCGTCTCCCGGATGGCGCCGCCTTCGCGACCCTCCCGCACGTACCAGGAGCGCACGTACCAGGAGTGAGTGCCGATGACCGCCCGCATCGCCGACGTCGAGACGATCGACGTCCGCTTCCCCACCTCCCGCGAACTCGACGGTTCCGACGCGATGAACGAGGCCCCCGACTACTCGGCCGCGTATGTGGTCCTGCACGTCGCGGACGACGGCGAGGGAACGGGCGACGGAGGAGGAACCGGCGAGGGGGACGGGCAGGCGGTCTCCGAGGGGCACGGGTTCACGTTCACGATCGGCAGGGGGACCGACCTGGCGGTGGCCGCCGCACGCGCGATCGGCGAGCGCGCCGTGGGAACGTCCGTCGACGAGGTCGCCCGCGACCCGGGCGCCTTCTCCCGCCACCTCCTCGGCGACAGCCAGCTCCGCTGGCTCGGGCCCGACAAGGGAGCCATCCACCTCGGTGCCGCCGCGGTGATCAACGCCGCCTGGGACCTGCTCGCCAAGCGTGCGGGCAAGCCCCTGTGGAAGCTGCTCAGCGACCTCACCCCGCAGCAGATCGTCGATCTCGTCGACTGGCGTTACCTGAAGGACGCACTCACTCCCGAGGCCGCCCTGGAGCTTCTGGAGTCGCGGGCCGCAGGACGCGCCGAGCGCGAGGCATACGTACGAGAGCACGGCTACCCCGCCTACACGACCAGCGCGGGCTGGCTCGGCTACGACGACGAGAAGCTGGCACGGCTGTGCCGGGAAGCCGTCGAACAGGGCTGGGACTCGGTCAAGTTGAAGGTCGGCGCCGACCTCGGCGACGACGTGCGCCGCTGCCGCATCGCCCGCGAGATCATCGGTCCCGGCCGGCGCCTGATGATCGACGCGAATCAGACTCTCGGCGTCGCCGAGGCGGTCGAATGGGCGGACGCGCTGAAGGAGTTCGGCATCTGGTGGTTCGAGGAGCCGACCAGCCCCGACGATGTACTCGGGCACGCCGCGATCCAGCGGCGCATCGCCCCCACTCATGTGGCGACCGGTGAACACGCCCACAACGCCGTGATGTTCAAGCAGTTCCTCCAGGCCGGTGCGATCGGGATCTGCCAGATCGACGCCTGCCGCCTGGGCGGTGTCAACGAGGCCGTCGCGGCGCTGCTGCTGGCCGCCGCGTACGACGTGCCCGTCTGCCCGCACGCGGGCGGCGTCGGCCTGTGCGAACTGGTGCAGCATCTCTCGGTGTTCGACTACGTGGCGGTCAGCGGCTCCATGGACGACCGCGTCGTCGAATACGTCGACCATCTCCACGAGCACTTCGTCGACCCCGTACGGGTGGAGGGCTCGCGCTACCGCGTGCCCGAGGTGCCCGGCTACAGCGCGCAGATCCGCCGCGAGACGCTTCGGGCGTACCGCTTCCCCGACGGCTCCGTGTGGGGCGGCACGGCCCCGGTGACATCCTGACCGGCATGACGAGCGAAAGAGACGGGGGCGGCGGAGGCGGCAGCGTCGTCGATGTGGCGATCGGCCGCCTGAAACAGCGCATCGAGAGCGGTGAGTTCGCCCCGGGGCACCGGCTGCCTCCGGAGTCGGTGCTGGCGGGCGAGCTGGCGCTGTCCCGCCCGAGCCTGCGTGAGGCGGTGCGGGCGCTCGCGATGGCCGGGGTCCTCGAAGTGCGCCGCGGGGACGGCACGTTCGTCACCGATCTGCGTCCCGAACGGCTGCTCAGCGCCATCGGCAGCTTCCTCGATCTGGCGCAGGACACCGCCCTGGACGAGATGCTGGAGTGCCGCAAGGTGCTGGAGCCCGGTGCCACCGCGCTCGCCGCGACCCGTATGGACGACGCCGCGCTCGACGGTCTGCTGGAGCGGATCGAACGGATGCGGACGCTCCAGGAGCCGGGCGAACTCGTCCGCGAGGACCTGGCGTTCCACGCCGACATCGTCGCGGCGACCGGCAACCGTACCCTCCAGTCGCTGGTCTCCTCAGTCAGCAACCGCACGGCCAGGGCCCGCATCTGGCGGGCCCTGGTCAAGTCCGACGTCCTCGCCTGGACGCATCAGCAGCACATGGACATCCTCGGCGCACTGCGCGCCCGCGACAGCCTCGGCGCCTTCGCCGCGGCGAGCCGCCACGTCAACGATGTGGAGACGTGGGTACGGGAGCGGCTCGCGGTGGTACGGGAGGGCGCGGACGGGCACGAGATACCGCCCCCGGAGTGATCCGGCACGCACGGGGTCGTTTCCGGCCCGTCCGGCGCCGGTTCCCCCGTCGGCACCGACCCCGCCGTCCCGCTCCCGCGTCTGCCGCGCCCGCCTCTGCCGCGCCCGTCCCGCCCGGCCGCAGTCCCGTACCGGCCGCGCTACCGCGCCGGCTCGATCCGCCCCGTCACCTCGCCCAGGCCGATACGGCCGCCGCCCGGTCCCGGGGCCCAGGCGGTGAGCGTCACCTCGTCGCCGTCCTCCAGGAACCCCCGGGTTCCGTCCGGGAGTTGGAGCGGTTCCTTGCCGCCCCACGTCAGTTCCAGCAGACAGCCGCGCTGCCCGTGCTCCGGGCCGCTGACCGTGCCCGAGGCGTAGAGGTCGCCCGTACGCAGGGAGGCGCCGTTGACGGTCATGTGCGCGAGCTGCTGTGCCGCCGTCCAGTACATCGCGGAGAACGGGGGCTCGGAGACCGTGTGGCCGTTGATGCTCACCGTGATGTGCAGCTCGATGCCGCCGGGCTCCGGCTCCGCCGAGTCGTCGAGATACGGCAGGAGCGGCTCGTCGCGTGCGGGCGGTGCCGTACGAGCGTGGTCCAGCGCGTCGAGCGGCGTGATCCAGGCGGAGACGGACGTGGCGAAGGACTTGCCGAGGAACGGGCCCAGCGGCACGTACTCCCAGCCCTGGATGTCGCGCGCCGACCAGTCGTTGAGGAGCGTCACGCCGAAGACGTGGTCGCGGAAGCCGGACAGCGGCACGCTCTCGCCGCGCTCTGACGGTGTGCCCACCACGAACCCGACCTCGGCCTCGATGTCGAGCCTCCGCGACGCCCCGAAGAGCGGCGCCTCCTCGTTCGGCGGCTTGCGCTGCCCCTTGGGCCTCGGCACGGGCGTACCGGATACGACGACGGTGCCGGCGCGGCCGTGGTAACCGATCGGCAGATGCTTCCAGTTGGCGGGCAGCGCCGCGCTGTCGGGGCGGAAGATCTTGCCGACGTTGGTGGCGTGGTGCTCGCTCGCGTAGAAGTCGACGTAGTCGGCGACCTCGAACGGCAGCCGCATCGTCACCTCCGTCAGCGGCCGAAGGAATCCGGCCACCGTCTCCCGGTGCTCGGGCGCGGTCAGCCACTGGCGCAGCTCGGCCCTGACGGACTGCCATACGGGGCGGCCCGCCGCCATCAGCGGCCCCAGCAGCGGCTGTTGGAGCAGTTCGGTGTGCGGGGAGCCGAAGGCCGCCGCGGCGCCGCCCGCGTCGAGCACATGGTCGCCGTAGCGGACGACTATGTGCGGCCGTCGCGGGTGCTCGGGGGTGGTGCACACGCCGTACGGGAGGTTGTCCGGGCCGAAGGGGTCGCCTTCGGCCACATGTGGCTGCCGGGGAGGATTCACGTCTGTCACGGTGCCTCGCCTTCGAGATCGTCGCCGGTCACGGGCGAGTTCAGCGTACGGGCACCCTCGCGGCGCGCTGTGGGCGAGGGGAGCGACCCGGCCACGGCGCCAGGGCATCGCGAGGGCCGGCGGGGGCATCGCGAGGGCGGCTGCGAGAGCCGGGGGGCGGGCGCGAACGGGAGCCCCGGCGACCTGCGGAACGAGCCCGGTCGGCGGTGGGGCTCCAGGGGGCGCTCGGGCGGCGAGGACCCCCGCCGCACCCCCTCGGGCCTCCGCAACCGAACGGCGCACGGGCCACCGCAGGGCCGGTGTCCGTCAGCCGATATGCGCCCATGGAGATCGACATGGGACCGGATACGCTGCCGGGTGTTGGCGACGACCGGAAGTGAACCCGGAAGTGGAAGCAGCGAGCGTTCCGCGTGACCGCTCATTCGTCGTATGCAGACAGGAGAAACCCCTCGTGAACGACGTCGGGCCCTTCGGACTGACCGTGCAGGACAAGGCTCTCGAGGCCGATGTCCGTGCGGGGCTGTCTGCTGTCGAGGAAGGTCTCATCGAGGCCACGAAGAGCGACGTCCCGTTCATAACGGGCGCCGCGCAGCACCTCGTACGGGCGGGCGGGAAGAGATTCCGGCCGCTGCTGGTGATGCTCGGCGCACAGTTCGGCGACCCGCACGCACCGGGGGTGGTGCCCTCGGCCGTCGTCGTGGAGCTGACGCATCTCGCGACGCTCTACCACGACGACGTGATGGACGAGGCGGACGTGCGCCGCGGCGTCCCCAGCGCGAACGTCAACTGGACCAACTCGGTGGCCGTGCTCACCGGCGACTACCTCTTCGCGCGTGCGTCCCACATCCTCGCCGACCTCGGCCCCGAGGCCGTACGCATCCAGGCCGAGGCGTTCGAGAGGCTGGTGACGGGCCAGATCATGGAGACCGCCGGGCCAGGCGAAGGCCAGGACCCGGTGCAGCACTACCTCGACGTCATCGCGGGCAAGACCGGCTCGCTCATCGCCGTCGCGGGCCGCTTCGGCGGGCTGATGTCGGGCGCCGACGAGAGCGTGGTCTCGATCCTCACCCAGTACGGCGAGCGAGTGGGCACCGCCTTCCAACTCGCCGACGACGTACTCGACATCGCCAGCGACTCGCATGAGTCCGGCAAGACGCCCGGCACGGATCTGCGCGAGGGCGTCCCCACCCTTCCCGTTCTGCGGCTGCGCGCCCACGCCGCCTCCCCGCAGGCCACCGCCGAGGACCGGGCACTGCTCGAACTGCTCGACGGCGACCTCACCGACGACGCCCGGCACGCCGAGGCTCTGACGGCGCTTCGGGCGCACCCGGCGCTGGAGCAGGCACGTCAGGACACCGTGCGATACGCGAACGAGGCACGCGAGATGCTGACGCCGCTGCCCGACTGCGCCGCGAAGACCGCCCTTTCGCAGCTCTGCGACGCGGTGGTGCACCGGGCCGCCTGAGGGTCCATCGCCCGCGAGCCCTTTCGTACGAGGGCCCATACGGAATCGGCAGCTTCTGAGCGGACGTCCGAGTGCACGTCCGAGTGGGCGTCCGAGTGGGCGTCTGCGGCGTCCACACGGCCTCCGGGTCCGGCTGAGGGACCGTCTCGTCCGGAAAGCGCCCCGGAAGATGGCCGTCCACGCGTCGGCCCGCCCGCCTCACCGGCCGGTTCATGGTGTGACCCGTCATCCGGTTCATCGACCGGCGCAATGGACGGCTCAGGGTTCCAGCCCCCTCACGGGCCTCCGCACGGGGGACATGGCACTCCGCTTCTCCACCCGCAGGAGTAGGCGCAGTTGCCTCCATCGGTTGACGCGAAACGCTCCCGGGTTTGGTGCGATGGAGACTCCACCCCGCACGTTCCCGTGGAATTCGGGGACAATGGCCGAGCGGGAGTGGGGTCTCCCTGCCGAAGGCTGGCAGGGGTCTCCTCGCCGAAGGCAGGCGTGGGGTCTCCCCGCCGAAGGCAGGCGTGGGGTCTCCCCGCCGAAGGCAGGGGACGGACGAGTGCACGTAGACAACCGGCCACCGACCCGGAGGTAGGGCACGACATGGCACAGATCCAACCGAAGACGTCCGGCAGGAAGGCCGTCCGGTACGGGATACCAGCCGGCGTCGCCGGAATCGCCGCGCTGACCATCGGACTCGTCCCGGCACTCGCCAAGACCGGCGCCCCCGACCTGCCGAAGATCTCGGCTGAGGAACTGGTCGCGAAGATGGCCGCGTCCGACACCCAGCACATGTCCGGCACCATGAAGATCAAGACCGATCTCGGTCTGCCGGAGATCCCGGGCATGGCAGGGGGAAGCGGCGGCCGGCAGGGCGGCGGCCTCTTCGGCGGCGGCCCGCACGGCGACGACAAGGGCGGCGGCCAGGGCGAAGGCAAGGGCTCGGGCCCCGCGCCCCAGGAGAAGCTGATGGAGCTGGCCTCCGGCGAGCACATGCTGCGCGTCGCGGCCGACGGACCCGAGAAGCAGCGCGTGTCCATCGTCGAGGACGCCTCCGAGTACAGCTTCATCCACAACGGCGACGAGGCGTGGATGTACGACAGCGGCTCGGACACCGCCTTCCACGCAAAGGCACCCGAGGGCGCGGCCGGGAAGCACGAGGACCACGGCAAGCGCGGGGAGCACGGCAAGGGCCACGGCGGCATGCCGGGCGGCGGGATCGGCGACGTGACCCCGCAGAAGGCCGCGAAGCAGGCGCTGAAGGCGGCGGACGACACCACTTCCGTGACGGTCGACGGCACGGCACAGGTCGCGGGCCGCGACGCCTACCAGCTCCTCATCAAGCCGAAGGGCGCCTCCCACTCGACCATCGACTCCGTACGCATCGCGGTCGACGCCGACAACGGCACACCGCTGAAGTTCACGGTCGCCCCGAAGGGCGGCGGCGAGCCGGTCGTCGATGTCGCCTACACCAAGGTCGACTTCGGCAAGCCCGACGCGGGCACCTTCGACTTCAAGCCCCCGAAGGGCACCGACGTCACCGAGGCGGGCCCGCACGGGAAGGCGCACGGCAAGCACCTCCGTGAACTGAAGAAGCATGGAATGCCCGGGATGCATGGAATGCCGGGTGCGCGCGGCGAGTTCGAGAAGTCCGAGAAATTCGAGAAGTCCGAGATGTTCGAGGAGTTCGGCAAGTCCGGGAAGGGCAAGGGCTTCGGGCCTTCAGGGCCCGGAGGGCTGAACGTCCTCGGCAAGGGCTGGGGTTCGGTCGCCGAGATCGACATGGGCAAGGGCGCGGGCGGTCTTCCCGGCGCCGGAGCCCAGGGGTCCGGCGACGACGCCAAGTCCCCGGAGGGGCAGCGGTTCCTCGACGGCTTCAGCGAGAAGGCAAAGGGAGACTTCGGCACCGGACGGATCTTCCACACCCGGCTCGTCAACGCTCTGATGACGGACGACGGAAAGGTCTACGTGGGCGCGGTGACGAAGGAGGGCCTGATCAAGGCCGCCGACGCCGCCGCCAAGTGACCGTTCCGTAAAGCGGGTCGTGACCGGCTGTCCGTCCCCACCGCTCGTCGCGGGCGGTGGGGACGGGCGTGCCTGAGGGGAGTTCCGTACAGAAGCACGTTCCGCACAGAAGCACCGGGCGCGGCGGGAAGGGGGCACCGGCCCCGCCCACCGATCAGACACACCGGACGCCGAGACGATCAGAGCGAACACGGGAGCGCCATGGCCCAGCCGTCCGCCGAAGCGGTCATCGAGACCCGCGGGCTCAGCAAGCGCTACCGCGGTGGTCAACTCGCCGTGGACGGGCTGGATCTGACCGTCCCCCGCGGAAGCGTCTTCGGCTTCCTGGGGCCGAACGGCTCGGGGAAGACCACCACGATCCGCATGCTCCTCGGCCTTATCGACGCCACCGAGGGCGGCATCCACGTGCTGGGCGAGCGGATGCCGTCCGCGGCCCGCCGGGTGCTGCCGCGCGTAGGAGCTCTGATCGAGGGCCCGGCGCTCTACGGGTTCCTCTCGGGGCGCGCCAACCTCCACCGCTACGACGCCGCCGACCCCACCGCCGATCCCCGTACGCGCGGGCCGAGGGTCGAGGGCGCGCTGGAGCGGGTCGGGCTGTCGGCGGCGGCGAACAAGAAGGCCAAGGCGTACTCGCTGGGGATGAAGCAGCGGCTGGGAATCGCCGCGGCCCTGCTGCAACCGCGCGAACTGCTGGTGCTCGACGAGCCGACCAACGGCCTCGACCCGCAGGGCATGCGTGAAATCCGTTCGCTGGTACGGGCGTTGGCGGAGGACGGCACGACCGTCTTCCTCTCCTCCCATCTGCTGGACGAGATCGAGCAGGTCTGTACGCATACGGCTGTGATGAACCGGGGGCAGCTCGTCACCCAGGGCACCGTGGCGGAGATGTCGGCGGGTGCCCGTGGACGGCTGACGGTGGCCACACCGGACGGCGCGGAGGCGGCGCGCGTACTGAAGGAGCACGGCGTGAGCGATCTGACGGTGGCGGGCGACGAGGTGACGGGCGAACTGCCGCCGGGGGAGGCGGCTCCCGCGCTGGATCTCGCCGATCTGAACGCCGCGCTCGTACGTGCCGGGGTCCGGGTGCGGGGCTTCGGTGTGACGCGGGCGTCGCTGGAGGACGTCTTCGTATCGCTGACCGGGGAGGGCTTCGATGTCGCAGGCTGACCTCGCGGGTGAGGGCACCCGGCCCGAGTCCCAGTCCGTGGCCTCGTCCGGCGCAAGGGCCGTGAAAGGCCACCGGCGTCCGTCCGGTCTGCTGCGCAGCGAACTGCTCACAACCTTCCGCCGGTCGCGCACCATCGCACTGCTCGGCGTGCTCGCGGTGATCCCGGTACTGGTCGGCATCGCCGTCAAGATCGAGACGGCGGACGGGGGTTCGGCGGGCGGCGGCGGAGGCGGGGGACCGGCGTTCATCTCGCAGATCACCAACAACGGCCTGTTCCTGGTCTTCACATCGCTCGCGGCCACGCTGCCGTTCTTCCTGCCGATGACCGTGGGCGTCGTCGCGGGCGACTCGGTGGCGGGCGAGGCCAACGCCGGCACGCTGCGCTATCTGCTGGTCGCACCGGCGGGGCGCACTCGGCTGCTGCTGGTGAAGTACGCGGGCACGATGGTCTTCTGCCTCGCCGCGACCCTCGTCGTCGCCGTGTTCGCCCTGGCGACGGGGGCGGTCCTCTTCCCGCTCGGCGAGGTCACCCTGCTGTCGGGGACCTCGGTGCCGCTTTCGGAGGGGCTGCTGAGGGCGCTGGCCATCGCGGTGGCGGTGGCCGTATCGCTGACCGGGCTGGCCGCCCTCGGGCTGTTCGTCTCGACCCTCACCGACAGTGGAATCGCGGCGATGGCCGCAACGGTCGGGCTGCTGCTGATGGTTCAGATCGTGGACACCATTCCGCAGCTCCACGCCGTGCAGCCGTATCTCTTCCCCCACTACTGGCTGAGCTTCGCCGACCTGCTGCGCGACCCCGTCTACTGGGACGAGCTGGTGAGGAACTTCGGTCTACAGGCGCTCTACACGGCCGTGTTCGGGTCGGCGGCGTGGGCCCGCTTCACCGGGCGGGACATCACGGCTTAGGGCTGGACGCCGCCGCGGACGCTCCCGTCCCGGCTCCGGCTTCCGAGTCCGCCCCCGCTCCCGAGTCCGCTCCGGCTTCCGCTTCCGCCGCCTCGGCCGCCTTCGCCGCCGCCTTGCGCAACTGCTCGCGGCCCCGGCGCCTGGTGCGCAGCGCGTCCCACGTGAGCACGCACAGCGCCACCCACACCAGTACGAACCCGGCCCAGCGTTCGGGCGGCATCTCCTCGTGGAACGCCAGCAGGCCCAGCACGAACATCAAGCCCGGCGCCAGATACTGAAGCAGGCCGACGGTCGTGAGCGGCAGCCTCACCGCCGCGCTCCCGAAGAAGATCAGCGGTACCGCCGTGACCACGCCCGAGACGGCGAGCAGCAGGGCATGCCCGGTGCCGCCGCTTACGAAGGAGCCCTGGCCGGTGGCGCTCAGATAGACGAGGAAGCCCAGCGCGGGCACGAACTGGACGGCGGTCTCCGCGCTGAAGCTGTCGACGCCGTCCAGCAGGATGCGCTTCTTGACCAGCCCGTATGTGGCGAAGCAGAGCGCCAGTCCGATCGACAGCCACGGCACCTGCCCGTAGGCGATGCTCAGCACGGCGACCGCCGCCGCGCCGATCCCTACGGCCACCCACTGCCCGGGACGCAGCCGCTCCCGCAGCAGCAGCACGCCGAAGGCTATGGAGACAAGGGGGTTGATGAAGTAGCCGAGGGAGGACTCCAGGACCATTCCGGCGCTCACCGACCAGATGAACAGGCCCCAGTTGACGGAGATCGCGGCGGCGGCGGCAACGACCAGGGCGAGCCGCTTCGGCTGCCGCAGCAGCGGGCGTATCCACGCCCAGCGGCGCAGCACGGCCAGCAGCACGAGGGCGGTCGGCAGGGACCACACCATCCGGTGGGCGAGGACCTCGCCGGGGCTGGTGGATTCGAGCAGATGCCAGTAGAGCGGAAGGATTCCCCAGAGGCCGTAGGCGGCGAAACCGTAGAGCAGGCCGGTCCGCTGGTCGCTTCGGTTTACCACGAACCGTCCTCCTCGAAGAGAGCCGTCGGTGCGGGACCGACGGTAAGCCCTCCGCGAAGGGACTGTCATCTCCGTTTCACATGACGGTACTGACAGCGCGCGGGTGGCGTGGGACGTGGTGCGCACGCCGCGGCCCCGCCGGAACCGAAGTCCCCGGCGGGGCCGCGTAGTTGCTGCTGATGCCTGTCAAGGTGCCGCGTGTCCGGTGCCGGTGCTGCGCGTCCGGCGCCTGTGCCCTCGTGTGCCTGCCGGGCCGCGTTCGGCGTCCGCCTGGCCGCGTCAGCCCGCGACCGTCCAGGTGTCGTTGCCCGCGAGGAGCGCACCGAGGTCGCCCTTGCCCTGCTTCTCCACGGCGGCCTCCAACTGGGTGCTCATGTCCGCGTCGTAGACGGGCCGGCGGACGTCGCGCAGGACCCCGATCGGTGTGCGGTGCAAGGTCTCCGGATCGGCCAGCCGCGACAGCGCGAACGCCGTCGTCGGCGACTCGGCGTGCGCGTCGTGCACGAGGACGCCGTCGGTGCCCTCCTCCGTCACGTCGACGATGCGCAGATCGCCCGTGGCCGGGTCGCGTACGACGCCCTTGGTGCCGAGGCCGTCCTCGCCGGGGGCGCCGAAGCGGATCGGCTCGCCGTGCTCCAGGCGGATCACGGCCTCCTGCGCCTGCTGCTTGTCCTTGAGCGCCTCGAAGGCGCCGTCGTTGAAGATGTTGCAGTTCTGGTAGATCTCCACCAGGGCCGTCCCGTGGTGGTCGGCCGCCGCCCGCAGCGTGCTCGTGAGGTGCTTGCGGTCCGAGTCGACCGTACGGGCCACGAACGACGCCTCGGCGCCCAGCGCCAGCGAGACCGGGTTGAAGGGAGAGTCGAGCGAGCCCATAGGCGTCGACTTGGTGATCTTCCCGGTCTCCGAAGTGGGGCTGTACTGGCCCTTGGTGAGCCCGTAGATCCGGTTGTTGAAGAGCAGGATCTTCAGGTTCACATTGCGGCGCAGCGCGTGGATCAGATGGTTGCCGCCGATGGACAGCGCGTCGCCGTCACCGGTGACGACCCACACCGACAGATCGCGCCGCGTGCTCGCCAGCCCGGTCGCGATGGCCGGTGCGCGCCCGTGGATGGAGTGCATCCCGTAGGTGTTCATGTAGTACGGGAAGCGGGAGGAGCAGCCGATGCCGGAGACGAAGACGATGTTCTCCTTCGCCAGGCCGAGTTGGGGCATGAAGCCCTGGACGGCCGCCAGTACGGCGTAGTCGCCGCAGCCGGGGCACCAGCGCACCTCCTGGTCGGACTTGAAGTCCTTCATGGTCTGCGCCGCTTCGGCCTTCGGCACCAGGGAGAGGGCCTCGCTCTCCGGGCGGGTCCCGGGGGTCGTCTCAGTCATCGAGGGATGCCTCCTTCAATGCGGTCGCGAGCTGCTCGGCCTTGAAGGGCATGCCGTTGACCTGGGTGTAGGAGTGTGCGTCGACGAGGTATTCGGCGCGGATGAGGGTGGCGAGCTGGCCGAGGTTCATCTCGGGCACGATGACCCGCTCGTAACGCCGGAGCACCGCCCCGAGGTTGGACGGGAACGGGTTGAGATGGCGCAGATGCGCCTGTGCGATGTGCTGCCCGTCCCTGCGCAGCCGGCGCACGGCCGCGGTGACCGGCCCGTACGTCGAACCCCAGCCCAGTACCAGCGTCTTGGCGCGGCCGCCCGGGTCGTCGGCCTCGATGTCGGGCACGTCGACGCCGTCGACCTTGGCCTGGCGGGTGCGGACCATCAGGTCGTGGTTGGCCGGGTCGTAGGAGATGTTGCCGCTGCCGTCCTGCTTCTCGATCCCGCCGATGCGGTGTTCGAGGCCGGGCGTTCCCGGGACCGCCCAGGGCCGCGCCAGGCTGTGCGGGTCGCGCTTGTACGGCCAGAAGGTCTCGGTGCCGTCGTCGAGCCGGTGGTTGGGGACCTGGGCGAACTGCACGCTCAGATCCGGGAGTTCGTCCGTCTCCGGGATACGCCAGGGCTCGGAGCCGTTGGCGAGATAGCCGTCGGAGAGAAGGAAGACCGGTGTGCGGTAGGTCAGCGCGATGCGGGCGGCTTCCAGTGCCGCCGTGAAGCAGTCGGCGGGGGTGCGCGGCGCGACGATCGGCACGGGTGCCTCGCCGTTGCGCCCGTACATGGCCTGGAGCAGATCCGCCTGCTCGGTCTTGGTGGGCAGCCCCGTCGAAGGGCCGCCGCGCTGGATGTCGACGATCAGCAGCGGCAGCTCCAGCGAGACCGCGAGCCCGATGGTCTCCGACTTCAGCGCCACACCCGGGCCCGACGTGGTGGTCACGCCGAGCGCGCCTCCGAAGGCTGCGCCGAGCGCGGCGCCGATGCCGGCGATCTCGTCCTCGGCCTGGAAGGTGCGAACCCCGAAGTTCTTGTGCCGGGACAGCTCGTGCAGCACGTCCGAGGCGGGCGTGATCGGGTACGAGCCGAGGAAGAGCGGCAGCCCCGACTGGTGGGACGCGGCGATCAGGCCGTAGGCGAGGGCGAGATTGCCCGAGATGTTCCGGTACGTCCCGGGCGGGAAGGCGGAGCTGGCGGGTGCCACCTCGTAGGAGACGGCGAAGTCCTCGGTGGTCTCGCCGAAGTTCCAGCCGGCCCGGTACGCGGCGATGTTGGCCTGTGCGACCTGCGGCTTCTTCGCGAACTTGGTGCGCAGGAAGTGCTCGGTCTGCTCGGTCGGGCGGTTGTACATCCACGACAGCAGGCCGAGGGCGAACATGTTCTTGGAGCGCCCGGCGTCCTTGCGGCCGACGTCGAACTCCTTGAGCGCCTCCACGGTGAGCGTGGTCAGCGGCACCTCGTGGACCCGGTAGCCGTCGAGCGAGCCGTCCTGGAGGGGGCTGACGTCGTAACCGACCTTCGCCATCGCGCGCTTGGTGAACTCGTCGGTGTTGACGATGATCTCCGCGCCGCGCGGCACGTCGCCGATGTTGGCCTTGAGCGCCGCCGGGTTCATCGCCACGAGCACGTTGGGGGCGTCGCCCGGCGTGAGGATGTCGTGGTCGGCGAAGTGGAGCTGGAAGGAGGAGACGCCCGGCAGCGTGCCCGCGGGGGCGCGGATCTCGGCGGGGAAGTTCGGCAGCGTCGACAGGTCGTTGCCGAAGGAGGCCGTCTCGGACGTGAAGCGGTCGCCGGTGAGCTGCATGCCGTCGCCGGAGTCGCCCGCGAAGCGGATGATCACGCGGTCCAGGCGGCGTACTTCCTTGCCGGGGGCGGGCCCCTCCACGCGTGGGGCGCCGGTGCCGTCCGTACCGTTCGCGGCTGCCGTGCCGTCCGCGGCGCCGGTCGCCGCGGGCTCATCAGGGCCCGGGCGCTGCCCGGCTGGGCTGTTGACCTGGTTGGTCACGGTGGATCGGACCTCCTAGCGGCGGCGTGCTCGCCAGCCATCGTACGTCGGTAAGGGTTGCCTTCCCTGGTGTGACCACATCGCGGACGAGGACTTGAGACGCCGCGTGGATCGCCACGGTCCGGGCCTCGCCGTGCCCTGCCGGGCTCCTCCTCCGGGCTTCTCCTGTCTCCGTAATCCCAGCTCAAGGCCCTGGCGCCGAAATGCGGGCAGCAGCCGGGCGGCAGCGCCCGTGACCGGTCAGGCGCTCAGGAGCCGAGATACGTCAGCACCGCCAGCACGCGGCGGTGATCAGCGTCACTCTGCGACAGGCCCAGCTTCATGAAGATGTTGCTCACATGCTTCTCGACGGCACCGTGGCTGACCACGAGCTGCTGCGCGATCGCGGAGTTCGTACGCCCCTCCGCCATCAGCCCCAGCACCTCCCGCTCCCGAGGGGTCAGCGCCGCCAGTACGTCCTGCTTGCGGCTGCGGCCCAGTAGCTGCGCGACCACCTCCGGGTCGAGGGCCGTACCGCCCCGTGCGACCCGTACGACCGCGTCCACGAACTCCCGCACCTCGGCCACCCGGTCCTTCAGCAGATAGCCGACGCCGCTGCTGGAGCCGGCCAGCAGCTCCGTGGCGTACTGCTCCTCCACGTACTGCGACAGCACCAGGACGCCCAGATCGGCGTGGGCCTCGCGGAGCGCGATGGCCGCCCGTACGCCCTCGTCGGTGTGGGTCGGCGGCATCCGCACGTCGGCGACGACCACGTCGGGGAGCGACCCCGCGGCAGCCAGCTCCGCGACGGCCTCGACCAGGGCGTCGCCGTCGCCCACGCCCGCGACGACCTCGTGACCGCGGTCCGTCAGAAGCCGGGTCAGGCCCTCCCGCAGCAGCACCGAGTCCTCTGCGATGACCACCCGCACCCTGTCCTCCACGTCCTCCGCCATTCAAGGCCCCCGGATCTTGACTCGTGGACTGCTCAGTACGACGCATACGACGCGCTCAGCATTCCAGACTCCCGCCGCACGGGCTGAGGGACGCGGCAGCGGGGGCGGGGGTTGTCAGCCCGTGGGCACGGGCCGCGCGCTCATGGCGTGGGCCGCTCCCACCCGGGGGACGGACGCGCCTCCGCGAGCACGGGACGCGTCTCGGCGGGCGGCGTGCGGGGCGGTCGCAAGTGTCAGACCTGCCAGGGGAGTTGGGCGGTGATGGTGGTGGGTCCGCCGGTGGGGGAGTCGATGAGGAGGAGTCCGTCTACGGCGGTGAGGCGTTCGGTGAGTCCTTTGAGGCCGGTGCCGTGGGTGGTGTTGGCGCCGCCTTGGCCGTTGTCGGTGATTTGGAGGTGGAGGTGGTCGTGGGTTTTCCACAGGTCGATGTGGGCGGTGGTGGCGCCGGAGTGTTTGGTGATGTTCTGGAGTAGTTCGGAGGCGGTGAAGTAGGTGATGCCTTCGATGGCTTGGGCGGGGCGTTGGGGGAGGTCGTCGGTGATGGTGGTGGTGGCGGTGCAGCGGGTGGCGAGTGCGGTGAGGGCGGGGGCGAGGCCGCGGTCGGTGAGGATGGCGGGGTGGATGCCGCGGGCGAGGTCGCGGAGTTCTTGGAGGGCGAGTTTTGCTTCGCCGTGTGCTTCGTCGACCATGTCGGCTGCGGCTTGGGGGTCTTCGAGGAGTTTTTCCTTGGCGAGTCCGAGGTCCATGGCGAGGGTGACGAGGCGTGCTTGGGCGCCGTCGTGGAGGTCGCGTTCGATGCGGCGCAGGTCGGCCGCGGCGGTGTCCGCCACGGAACCACGATCCGACTCCAACTCCCTTACGCGGGTGGCGAGCGGCGAAGGGCCGAGCAGCCCGAGCACCATCAGCCGGTCGATCTGCGTAAGCCCCCGCACGATCCACGGCGCCGCCGTCAGCAGGACCAGCCCGACCGCGCAGGCGATCGCCACCTCCGGTGGGCTGTCCACGTACATGCCCCCGATCTGCGTCGTGCCGTCCACGGTCGCCCCGTCGGGCCCCAGCCGGATACCGGGCTGGCCCAGATGCCGGGGGAAGACCCACTGCCACGCGGGATACAGCGTCAGCGTCCAGGCGCACGACCAGAAGGTGACGGAGACGACGAAGGCGAACAGCGCCCAGGGGAAGTACAGCAGCGTGTAGAGCAGATGCCGCCAGGAGACGCCGCTGCGCAGCAGCGCCCCCATCCATGGCATCAGGCCGCTGCGCCGCTGAAGCGTGTGCACGGGCTCGGGCTCGGCGATGTCCACGTCCAGCAGCGTCCGCGCCCGCATCCGCTCCAGTACGCCGAGGCCGCGGCAGCCCATCAGGGCCGCGGCGAGCACGGGC
Source organism: Streptomyces marispadix (assembly GCF_022524345.1). Taxonomy (NCBI): domain Bacteria; kingdom Bacillati; phylum Actinomycetota; class Actinomycetes; order Kitasatosporales; family Streptomycetaceae; genus Streptomyces; species Streptomyces marispadix. The sequence goes on from NZ_JAKWJU010000002.1 coordinate 4,033,805, forward strand.
ACCCCGAGGAAGGTGATCAGCAGTCCGGCGCCCGCCGAGACCATGACGACGGTGTACGAGAAGAAGAGGCATGCCAGCGGCAGCCCCGTGACGACGTACAGCAGCTCGCGCCATGTGCGTGCCTCGAACGGGGCGCGCAGTGCGGCGGGCATCCGGTGCGGCCGGGGCCCTGCGATGTCGGTTGCGGTAGCCATGGGGCGGATGCCCGTCCTTCCGGGAGCGAGGGGTGGAGGTGCGGCACGGGCGCGCGGTCCGGGGCGTCCGGGCGGGCCTGCCGGGCTGTGCCGGGAGGGCTTCTGCCCGCCTGTGCTTGCCCCGGCCCGTCGTGTCCGGTCCGGCTCGCGTGAGCGTCCCCTACAGGGTCCGCCCCCGGTACGGGCGGCGGCCATGGCGTGGGCACGTGTCCCCGGGAGGGGGTTAACCCGACCCTTCCCCGAGTCGAGGCCCGCGTCGAGGTCAGTGGACGCGGCGGAAGCGCCTGCGCTTCGTACGGGAGTCCTTGCCCGTACGGGTCTTCTTGCCGTTGCCGCGTTCCGCGCCGGGGCTCCCGTGTCCGTTCTCCCGTTCGCGCCAGGGGAGTTGGGCGGTGATGGTGGTGGGTCCGCCGGTGGGGGAGTCGATGAGGAGGAGTCCGTCTACGGCGGTGAGGCGTTCGGTGAGTCCTTTGAGGCCGGTGCCGTGGGTGGTGTTGGCGCCGCCTTGGCCGTTGTCGGTGATTTGGAGGTGGAGGTGGTCGTGGGTTTTCCACAGGTCGATGTGGGCGGTGGTGGCGCCGGAGTGTTTGGTGATGTTCTGGAGTAGTTCGGAGGCGGTGAAGTAGGTGATGCCTTCGATGGCTTGGGCGGGGCGTTGGGGGAGGTCGTCGGTGATGGTGGTGGTGGCGGTGCAGCGGGTGGCGAGTGCGGTGAGGGCGGGGGCGAGGCCGCGGTCGGTGAGGATGGCGGGGTGGATGCCGCGGGCGAGGTCGCGGAGTTCTTGGAGGGCGAGTTTTGCTTCGCCGTGTGCTTCGTCGACCATGTCGGCTGCGGCTTGGGGGTCTTCGAGGAGTTTTTCCTTGGCGAGTCCGAGGTCCATGGCGAGGGTGACGAGGCGTGCTTGGGCGCCGTCGTGGAGGTCGCGTTCGATGCGGCGCAGGTCGGCCGCGGCGGTGTCCGCCACGGAACCACGATCTGACTCCAACTCCGCGATGCGCCGCTCCAGTTCGTCGGAGGGCGAGAGCAGCCCCCGTACGAGGGCACGGTCGACGTTCGTCAGCCCCCGCGCCAGCCACGGCAGCACCGGCCAGGCCACGAACAGCGCGGGCAGCGTGACCCCGAAGCTGAGCCAGCCCCAGGGCAGCCGTACGAAGAAATACAGCACGTGCCGCCAGGCCACCGAGTCCTTGAGCTGCGCCCACAGCCACGACAGGAAGCCGTCCTCGCGCGCACGCACGGGGCTCGGCTCCTCGATGCTCACGCGCAGCAGCAGCCGCGCCCGTGCCCGCTCGAACCGTCCCAGCCCGCGTGCGCCGAGCAGCGTCAGCGCCAGCAGCGGCAGCCCGATCAGAGTGAACGACAGCCCCGCCGAGGCGGAGATGCAGGCCGTGATGTAGACGAATCCGACGACGCCGACGGGCATGTTGCACAGCAGGTGTACGACCTCCCGCCATGACTGCGCGCTGAGCGGCGGCGCGGGCGGCGGCAGGCGCTCTTCGCCGGAGCCCTCGAGGCCGCCGGGCTTGCCGGGGCCGCTGGGCTCGCCGAAGTCGCCCGAGGCCCCGAAGTCGTACGGGTCCTCGGTGCCGCCGGTGCCGGAAGGGTGTCTGGCGCTCATGGGGAAAGCCTGCCCCCGCTGGCAGGTGCGGCGCCATGGGGTCCGGCGGGGGGACGGCGTGGGGATAACCCCACCTCGCGAGGGCAGCCGGCGCGCGTGAGAGCCCGGCGTACGGGCGCCCGGCGCCCGTACGGAAACAGAGGCACGCACGACGATGTCTTCGACGGACGAGGATGTGACGACGCACGACCCTGTCTCGGCACACCACGACACCCGGCGCACGAAGACGCCCGCGCGTGCGCCGAGCGCACCCGCGGGCGTCGTCGTATCCACGTCCCCGGTCCGGTCCCGCGGCCTCGGCCGCAGGACAGATCCGTCAGAGCGGAGCGGGACCGGGCGTCAGCCCAGGTCCTTCGCCGCCTTCTTGATGTCCGCCGCGAAGGTGCTCACCTCGGTGTAGACACCGGGCTTGCCCTTGCGCGCACAGCCCTCGCCCCAGCTCACGATGCCGACCTGCACCGGCTTGCCGGCCTCGTCCTTACGGAACATGGGGCCGCCGGAGTCGCCCTGGCAGCTGTCGACGCCGCCCTCGTCGAGGAGGCCCGCGCACAGCTCCTCGCCCGGGATCAGCTCCGAGTAGGCGCTCTTGCACTTCTCGTCGTCGACGAACGGCACGGTGGCCTTGAGCATCTTCTGCTGCTGCTCGCCGCCTTCCTTGTCCGCGCCCCAGCCGGCGATGGTGAACTCGTCCTTGTTGAGGGAGTCGTCCTCGGCGATCGGCAGGGTCTCCTGGTCGATCGGCTTGGCGAGCTTGATGAGCGCCCAGTCCTTGCCCTTGCCGTTGTAGCCGGGGGCCTGGAGGACCTCCTTCGACTTCACCTCGACCTTGTCGGAGTCCTCAAGGTCGACCACGCCGCCGGTGGCGGTGATGCTGTCGTTCTCACCGCTGCCGTCCACGCAGTGCGCGGCGGTCAGGACGACGTCCTTCTCGAAGAGCGCGCCGCCGCAGCCCATGGAGAGCCGGACCATCCACGGGAACTCGCCCTTCTCCGCGGGCGTACCGCCGACGATCTTGGCGCTCGGTCCCTCCGACTTGGCAGCGGGCTTGGAGTCGGTCTGTCCGGCCATGGCCGCACCCATGGGCGCCAGGCTCAGCGCTGCGGCCGCCACGGCGGCACCGGCTATGAGTCTCTTGGCCGTCTTACCAGGCTTCTGCACGGGTTTTTCCTCTCGTGGGGGGTTACGCGCGTAGCCCGACGGAGATCGCCCAAATCGCCTGGAAAATCAGGGAATTGGGCAGCCCCCGACAAGCATCGTGCGATTCTCTTCCCGCCGCGCGCACCATGGCAAGGGGCGGTTTCCGGCGACAACAGCCCCATACAGGGGCAGACGCGGCATGTATTCGGCTGCCGGATCCTGCCGGGTGAAAGATTGCGTGTACGCCCTAGACTCCCCTGCGTACAAAGCGCTGGACGCACATGAGTGGACGGCGTGGCCGAAGTCGCGCACGGCGCGGAAGCACGGCCGGAGGCGACAGCGGGAGCACTGGCCGTCGCGTGGCCCGCGAAGGCCCAGGCGCGCGGGCACGCACGATATCGACGCGGGCGGGCGGCGATCCGCCTGCGAGTGAGGAAGGGCAGACGTGCCGGACTATTTCCACGGCTATTCGGTCGTCGGGCTGGTCGCGGTGGTCGGAGTGCTCTTCGTCGCCGTCGCGTTCGGCGCGGGACGGCTGCTGCGGCCGGTGGTGCCGACGCGGGAGAAATTCCTGACGTACGAATGCGGCGTCGATCCCGTGGGCGAGGGCTGGGCGCACACGCAGATCCGCTACTACGTGTACGCGTTCCTGTATGTGATCTTCGCCGTCGACTCGGTCTTCCTCTTTCCATGGGCGACCGTCTTCGCTGCGCCCGGCTACGGCGGTGTCACTCTGATCGAGATGTTCGTCTTCCTCGGATTCCTCACCGTCGGCCTGCTGTACGCATGGAAGAAGGGCGTCCTGGAATGGACGTGAACCGCGACGTGACGAACACGAACGACGACGTGACGAACGAGGCGAACGGCCGTGAGCGAGGCGGCGGCGCGAGCGGGCCTGCCGGAGAGAGCCGCTCGGGTCCGGTGGTGGTGAAGGCGGCGGCCAAGGCGCTCGGCCCGCTGGCGAGACTCGCGCCCGAGCCGATGAAGGTCGTACTCAACTGGGGCCGCCGCTACAGCCTCTGGGTCTTCAACTTCGGACTGGCCTGCTGCGCCATCGAGTTCATCGCGGCCTCCATGGCACGGCACGACTTCATCCGCCTCGGCGTCATCCCCTTCGCGCCCGGACCCCGGCAGGCGGACCTGATGGTCGTCTCGGGGACGGTCACCGACAAGATGGCGCCCGCGGTGAAGCGCCTGTACGAGCAGATGCCGGAGCCCAAGTACGTGATCTCCTTCGGCGCCTGCTCCAACTGCGGCGGCCCGTACTGGGATTCGTACTCCGTGACGAAGGGCGTCGACCAGATCATCCCCGTCGATGTGTACGTGCCGGGGTGCCCGCCGCGGCCCGAGGCGCTGTTGCAGGGCGTGCTGAAGCTCCAGGAGAAGATCGCCCGGGAGTCGACGGCCCAGCGGTACGCAGTCACGTCGCGCGGGCCTTCGACCGCAGCGCTGCGGAGCGGCCTGGTGGCGCCGCCGGAGGCGAACAGCGGTGCGCGGGACGGGAATTCGGACGCCGGCGCCGACGGCGGAACGCATGGGAGGACGGACGGCGAACCGGGCCCCGGTGCCGATCCGGAGGAGGGCGGCGGCCGGTGAGCGGGCCCGAGGAGCCGAAGGCAGAGCAGGCCCCGGGCGGGCCGGAGGGTGCTGACGCGCGTCAGGAACGGGACACGGCGGACGCACGGCCCGAGCCGGAGGGTATGGAGTCGCAGCCGGAGTCGAAGGGCGCGGATGCGCAGGCGCTGCCGGAGTCGGCGAGGGTTCCGGCCGGCTGGCTGCCCGACGGCGCGGAGGCGCTGTTCGGCGAAGGCGCACGTGCGGAGGAGTCGTACGGCCTGCTGACCGTCGACGTGCCCCCCGGATCGTGGATCTCCGCGCTCGAAACCGCTCGGGACGGGCTCGGCTGCCGCTTCTTCGACTGGCTGAGCGCGGTGGACGAGCCGGGCACCGGCTTCCGGGTGTACGCCCATGTGGTGGCCCTGCCGGGGGGCTCGGGGCCGGAGCCGCGGGACCGGGGACCGGACGCGGCCGACGAAGCGCGAACGGAGAGCGCGGAGGAAGCGCGATCGGAAGGGCGAACGGAAGCGCCGGAGGCGGGACTTGACGAGCGGGGGCCGGCGGGGCCTCCGTCGGGCGGGGCCGTGCGCCGGTTGCTGCTGCGTACGACCGTGCCGCACGAGGCGCCCGTACTGCCGACCGCGACCGCCGTCTTCGCGGGTGCCGCCTGGCACGAGCGCGAGACCCACGAGATGTTCGGCGTCGACTTCAGCGGCCATCCCGGGCTGACTCCGCTGCTGCTGCCCGACTCCTTCGAAGGGCACCCGCTGCGCAAGGACTTCGTACTGGCCGCACGCGTGGCCAAGGCGTGGCCCGGAGCCGTAGAGCCAGGCGAGTCCTCCCACGGCGCACCGAAACGCAGGCAGATGCTGCCCCCGGGCGTACCGGACCCCAACGAATGGGGGCCGCTCAAGGGGCAGTTGCCGCCCGTACCGTCACGGCCCGCACGCGGACGCGCGGGCCGCGCGGGTGCGGCGGAGCGCCCCGCACGGCGCGCACGCTCGGCGAGCGCGGGCTCGGCCAGCCAGCGCGGAGACGCGGAGGCGGCGGAACAGCGACCCGGAGGGGAGCGTGCAGCGGAACGCGAACGGGAGCGGGAGCAGTCTCCCCAGACTCCTGAGCAACCCCCGGGACAGGAGCGGACGGCGCCCGGCGGTGGTGCCGGTCGGCGCAGGCCGTCCGATGCGCCCTGGCACGACGGCGGCGAGCGTTCCGGCAACACCGGTTCCGGCAACCCCGAATCCGGCAAGGGTGGTTCCGGCGAGGGCGTTTCGGAAGAGTCCGGCTCCCGCACCACCGATTCCGGTCGTGGCGGCGCGGGCGGCGAAGGCTCCGACCCCGGTGCGGAAGGCTCCGACTCCGGTGGCGAGGGCTCCGACTCCGGTGGCGAGGGCTCCGACTCCGGTGGCGAGGGCTCCGGTCCGCGACCGCCGAAGGGAGGCGCCTGATGGATGTGGTCGACGTCCTCTGGCGGCTGCTCGCCGTACTGCTGGCGTTTCTGCTGCTGCCGCTGATCGTCGGACAGGCCGAGCACAAGGCGATGGCGCACATGCAGGGCCGCGTCGGGCCCATGTACGCGGGCGGCTTCCACGGCTGGGCCCAACTCGTCGCCGACGGGGTGAAGTTCGCGCAGAAGGAGGACATCGTCCCCGATGGCGCCGACCGGCGGATCTTCCAACTGGCCCCCGCCGTCGCGCTGTTGCCGTACCTCGTGGTGCTGATCGCGATTCCCGTCGGGGACGGCGACGCGGTCGGCCAGGCCGTCGACGCGGGCGTCTTCTTCGTACTCGCCGTGATGGGCGTCGGCGTACTGGGCTCGCTCATGGGCGGCTGGGCCTCCGCGAACAAGTTCTCGCTGCTGGGCGGACTTCGTACGGCGGCCCAACTGCTCGCGTACGAACTGCCGATGCTGCTCGCCGCCGCCTCCGTCGCGATGGCCGCGGGCACGCTGTCCCTCACCGGCATCCTCGACGCCTGGCAGTGGTGGTGGCTGCCGTGGCAGGTCGCCGGCGGGCTCGTCTTCTTCACGGCAGGGCTGGCCGAGTTGCAGCGTCCGCCGTTCGACGCCCCGGTCGCCGACTCGGAGATCATCTTCGGCGCGTACACCGAGTACACGGGGCTGCGCTTCGCGCTCTTCCTGCTCGCCGAGTACGCGGGCATCGTCGTGCTCTCCGCGCTGACGGCCGTGCTCTTCCTCGGCGGCTGGCACGGACCCGCCTCCGACTCGATCGGCTGGGTGTGGACGCTGCTGAAGACCGCCGTCCTCGCCTTCGTCGTCATCTGGCTGCGGGTGAGCTATCCGCGGCTGCGTGAGGACCAGATCCAGCGGGTGGCCTGGACCGTGCTCGTGCCGCTCGCCCTTCTCCAGATCGCCCTCACCGGCGTCGTCAAGGTGGTGATCCAGTAATGCCCGTGCCCGGCTCGGGACTGGCGAAGGGCCTCGCCGTCACCCTTCGTACGATGACGCGCCGCTCGGTCACCGCGCACTATCCCGACGCGGCGCCCCAACTGCCGCCACGCAGCCGCGGAGTGATCGGCCTCTTCGAGGAGAACTGCACCGTCTGCATGCTCTGCGCCCGCGAGTGTCCCGACTGGTGCATCTACATCGACTCGCACAAGGAGACGATGCCCGCCGCCGCACCCGGAGGACGCGAGCGCAGCCGCAACGTGCTCGACCGCTTCGCCATCGACTTCGCGCTGTGCATGTACTGCGGCATCTGCATCGACGTGTGCCCCTTCGACGCGCTGTTCTGGTCACCGGAGTTCGAGTACGCCGAGACCGACATCCGCGAACTCACCCATGAACGGGACAAGCTCCGGGAGTGGATGTGGACGGTGCCCGAGCCGCCGCCGCTCGATCCGGCGGCCGAGGAGCCGAAGGAGATCGGCGCCGCGCGTAAGACGGCGGACAAACTCGCGGCACGGCAGGCGGAGTCGGCACCCGAGGGTCCGACCGCACCCGAGGGTCCGACCGCACCCGGAGGCCCGGCGGGAGCCGAGCAGGCGCCGGATCACGCACCGGAGGCGAGGGAGCAGGCGCCCGAACAGACGCAGGAGCCCCGGCGCCCCGGCGGCGAGCAGGAGGGCGATTCGTGAACGCAGCCGTATCCGCCGCCACTTCGCTCACCGCATCCACATCCCCTTCCGCCCTGACCGCCGACGCCTCCGCCGCGACCGCAACGGCCGCCGCCCACCCCGGCTTCCTCTCACCCACCGGCGTCGAGATCGTCTTCGTACTGGTCGGGCTGGCCACCTTCGGCGCCGCGCTCGTCACCGTCACCACCCGGCAACTCGTGCACGCCGCGCTGTGGCTGGTGGCTGCGCTCGGCGGGGTGGCAGTCGAATATCTGCTTCTCACCGCCGAGTTCATCGCGTGGGTCCAGGTACTGATCTACGTCGGTTCGGTCGTCGTGCTCCTGCTGTTCGGGCTGATGCTCACGAAGGCGCCCATAGGGCCCTCACCCGACGCCGACTCCGGCAACAGATGGCTCGCACTCGCCGTCGCCCTCGTATCAGCGGCCACTCTCGTCACTCTCGTCGTCGACGCGTTCCGTACGACCTGGATCGATCTGCGCACGTCGGCGGAGGGTTCCACCCGGGTCACCGGTGAAGCGCTCTTCCGAGGCTGGGTACTTCCCTTCGAAGCCTTGTCCGTACTGCTGCTCGCGGCGCTCGTCGGTGCCATAGTCCTCTCCCGGAAGGCGGCACCGGAGAAGAAGCAGGAGGGGCAGCGCTGATGCACATCGCCTACCCGGCCGTACTCGCAGCCCTGCTCTTCTCCACCGGTCTCTACGGCGTACTCGCCCGCCGCAACGCCATCCTCATGCTGATGTCGGTCGAGTTGATGCTCAACGCCGTCAATCTCAACCTCGTCGCCTTCGACGCCTGGCTCCGCGAGGAACTGCACACGGGCCAGGCCCTCGCGCTGTTCACCATCGCCATCGCCGCCGCCGAGATCGGCATCGGCCTCGCCATCGTGCTGCTCGTGTACCGCACCCGGGGCAGCTCCGACATCGACCGGCTGAGAGACCTGCGCGAGGGCGGCCCGGGCGACCCCGGCGGAGACGCGACCGACGGCCCCGGGCCGGACGGCCCGCACACCGGCACCGGTACCGGCACCGACAGCGGACCTGACTCCGGTACGGACACCACCGGCACCGGCACAACCCCGTCCGGCAGCACAGCAGGCAGAGCAACAGGCGTCGCAGGCACGGCAGACAGAGCAACGGACAGCGCAACAGGCGATCCGACAGGCAAGACGGCTACCACCACCGGCAGCGGGAGGCAGAAAGCGTGAGCACCACGACCCTGGCCGCCCTCGTCCCCCTGCTGCCGTTCCTCGGCGCCGTCGCCGGCCTGCTCACCGGTCGCCGCGCGCCCGGCTTCGCGCAGCCGCTCGCCGTACTGCCGACGCTGCTCTCCACGGCGTTCGCGGTCACCGTCGCCGTACGACAGGGCGGCGGCGAGCCCATCAAGGCGGCGACCGAGCTGACGCCGACGGGCGACGCCGCGCTGCCGATCCAACTCGCCCTGCAACTCGACGGGTTCGCCGTACTCGTCGCCGTGCTCGTCGGTGTCGTCGCCTCCTGCGTGCAGCTCTACTCCACCGGCTATCTGCGCGACGACCCCCGCTACGCCAGCTACGCCGCCTTCGTCTCCCTCTTCACCGCCGCGATGCTGCTCGTCGTCTACGCGGACGACCTGATCGTGCTGCTCGTCGGCTGGGAAGTCATGGGCATCTGCTCGTACTTCCTCGTCGGTCACTACTGGGAGACCCAGGCCGCGCGGGCCGCGTCCATCAAGGCGTTCCTGGTCACCAAGCTCGGCGATGTCCCCTTCCTCATCGGCATCCTCGTACTCGCCACCGACGCCGGTACCTTCCGCATCAGCGGCATCACCTCCAAACTCACCTCCCAGCTCGCCCAGTTCGAGCTGACGCACCCCACCGTCGTCGCGCTGCTGCTGCTCGCGGGCATCGCGGGCAAGTCCGCTCAGTTCCCGCTGAACACATGGCTGCCCGACGCCATGGCCGGCCCGACGCCCGTCTCCGCGCTGATCCACGCCGCCACGATGGTCGCCGCCGGCGTGTACGTCGTCGCCAGGCTGCTGCCGGTCTTCGAAGCATCCACCGCAGCGCTCGTCGTACTCGCCGCCATGGCCGCCGTGACGATCGTCGGTTCTGCGCTGGCCGCGCTCGCCCAGGACGACGTCAAACGCGTCCTCGCCTACTCGACGATCGGCCAACTCGCCTATATGGCCGGTGCGTTGGCCGTCGCCGACCGCAGTGCCGCCGTCTTCCACCTCCTCACTCACGGTGCGTTCAAGGCGCTGCTCTTCCTCGCCGCGGGCGTCGTCATCCACGCCGCCGGCACGAACTCGCTCGCCGCCATGTCCCGTATGGGCGGCCTCACCAAGATCGCCCCGGACGCGTACTGGACGATGACGATCGGGCTGCTCGCGCTCGCCGCCCTGCCTCCCTTCAGCGGCTTCTTCTCCAAGGAAGCCGTCTTCGCCGCCGCCGAGCACGCCGCGTTCGGCGGCGCCCACGCCGAGGGCGTCCCCACGGCGGCCGGGTGGATCGTGCTCATCTCCGGCATGCTCGGCGCGCTGCTCACGGCCGCGTACGCCACACGGCTGTGGCTGCTCGCCTTCCGGGGCGAGGGCCCGCGCGCCTCCTCCGAAGAGCACGGACGTGAACCCGCCGTCATGAACGTCGTGTTGTGGCTGCTGGCCATCCCCTCCCTCGCGCTCGGACTCGCCGCCGGTGTGCTGCCGGGCTGGTTCGACAGCGGCTCCCTCGCCCCCTCACTCGCGACATCCGTACCGGCCACGGGCGTCGCCGCCGTCGGTGTCCTCGTCACATACGGCGCCTGGCGGCACACCACCTCCCTCGCCGCGTCCCGCGCCCCACTGGGTGCCGTAGCCGCACACCCGCAGGGTGACCCGGCCCTGTCGGAGGCCGAGGCCATCGCCACCCATGAGCCCGCCTACGGGGACATCGCCTCCGCCCCCGACCCGGCAGACCCCGGAAGGCTGCTGCTCGGCCCCCTCCACCAGGCAGCGGCACACGGCTTCCATCTGGACGCCGCCTACCGGGCGTTGTTCGTACGCCCGGCAGAGGCCGCAGCCCGGCTCGTCCGCTTCCTCGACCGCGAGGTCGTCGACACCTGGGTGCGTGCCGCCGCCCTCGGACCCGGCCTGCTGGGCACGCTCGTACGCCGCACCCAGACCGGCAACACGCAGACCTACCTCGGCGCGCTCGTGGTGGGCTCGCTGCTGCTCACCGTGGCCGTCGTCCTGGTCGCCGGAAACGGAGGAGCCTGACCGTGATCCCCCTCGGCAACGCCGCCATGCAGGCGCTCCTCATCGCCGTACTCGTACTTCCACTGCTCGGCTCGGCCGCCGCGCTGCTGCCGGCACCGCCCGGGCTCAAGGGCCGCGACCCGGAACAGGCCGTGCTGCGGCACGGAGTAACCGTCACCGGCGCCGTGCTCGTCGCCTCCGTCGTACTCGCGCTCGGCTTCGACACCGCACGGCCCGGGACCATGCAGGCCGAGTCCGACGTCGAGTGGATTCCCTCCCTGGGCGTTCACCTCCATCTCGGGGTCGACGGCGTCTCGTTGCCACTGCTCGTACTGACCGCTCTGCTCACCTTCCTCTGCTCTCTGCACAGTTACGGGGCGCACCTCAAGGCAGCGCCCGCGAGCGGCGACAGCTCGAAGGAGGGCCGGGACCAGGACGGCGACCGCACCGAAGGCGCCGCCGCGGCCCGACTCCACGGCACACCCCAGGCGTTCGTCGCCCTGCTGCTCCTCCTGGAGGCCGGGACGCTGGCGACCTTCGCCACCCTCGACCTCCTGCTGTTCTTCCTCGCGTTCGAGACCGTGCTCGTCCCGATGTACTTCCTGATCGCCCGCTGGGGGGTGGCCGACCCCCGCGAACGGGCCGCAGCCGCCTGGAAGTTCATCCTCTACACGCTGCTCGGCTCCGTCGTGATGCTGCTCGGCCTCCTCCTCATCGGTCTCAAAAGCGGCACTTTCGACATCGTGGCACTCGCCACTGACAGTCACCCCGAGCTGAGCCGCACCACCCAGATACTCGCCGTCCTCGCCGTGGGCGCCGGGCTCGCGGTGAAGACCCCGATGTGGCCGCTGCACAGCTGGCTGCCCGACGCGCACACCGCCGCTCCGACCGTCGGCTCCGTACTCCTGGCAGGCGTTCTGCTGAAGATGGGCACCTACGGCTTCGTACGGATACTGCTGCCGGTCGCCCCCGAGGGGATGCACACCTTCGCCCCGTATCTCGCCGCCCTCGCCGTGACCGGGATCGTCTACGGATCGCTCGCCTGCCTCGCCCTCGCACGCCGGGGCGCCGGCGGCGACCTCAAGCGCCTCATCGCGTACTCCTCCGTCGGCCACATGGGCTTCGTGCTGCTCGGCATCGCGACCATGACCCCCACAGGCGTCAACGGCGCCCTCTTCGCGAACATCGCCCACGGTCTGATCACCGGCCTGCTCTTCTTCCTGGTCGGCGCCCTGAAGGAGCGCACGGGCAGCACGAGTCTCGACACACTTTCGGGGGAGACCGGCGGAGCGCTCTACGGCACCGCGCCCCGCTTCGGCGGGCTGATCGCCTTCGGCGCCGTCGCCTCGCTCGGACTGCCCGGACTCGCGGGTTTCTGGGGCGAGATGCTGACACTGCTCGGCGCGTACGACCCGGCCGGCGGCCTCAGCCGCCCCGCGTTCACCACGTACATGGCGATCGGCGGCCTCGGAACGCTGCTGACGGCCGCGTACATGCTCGTCGTCGTACGCCGTGTCTGCATGGGCGATCCCCTGGAGGAGCGCGGCGACGCACACCACCGCGAACGCTGGCAGCTCAAGGACCCCGACCCCGGCACCTCGCCCGAGCCGCAGGCCGCGGGCGCGCACCCGGCCCCGGCGACCGTGCGCCTGCCCGACCTGCGCGGCTACGAGTACGCGGCCTGGACGCCGCTGGTCGTCCTCACCGTCGCCGCCGGGCTGTGGCCCGCGCTGCTCCTCGGGCTCACCGACCCCGCGGTACAGAGCCTGCTGGGGGTCGCCCGATGACCGTCCTCGCCCAGGGCGCCGCGCACACTGCCCAGTTCGCGACCTCCGCGGAGCTCGCTGCCCCGGCGCAACTCGCGGAGTCCGCCGTCCAGTCCGTCGACTGGCTCGCGATCTCCCCGCCCACGATCGCCGCCGTGGCCGGACTCGCCGTACTCGTCGCCGACCTCTTCCTCTCCGAACGAGCCAAGCGGCTTCTCGGCCCCCTCTCCGCCGCCGCCCTGCTGCTGTCGGCCCTGCCCCTGCTCTTCCTCCGTACGAGGGACCTGGGGACGTTCTGCCTCCCCGACGAGGCGCAGACGTGCAGCTACTCCGCCGACACCCTCGCCCTCGTGCTCCAATTCCTCATCCTGGGCGCCGCGTTCGTCACCGCGCTGCTGTCGATGCCCGCGGTACGCGACCTGGGCCTGCCGCCCGGCGAGTACTGGTTCCTGCTGCTGTCCGCCACCGCCGGGGCCGCGCTCGTCCCCGCCTCACGCGATCTGGTCACCCTCGTCATCGCGCTGGAGACCGCGTCGCTGCCCGCCTTCGCGCTCGTGGGAATGCGGCGCGGAAGCCGCGGTTCCGCCGAGGCCGCGCTGAAGTTCTTCCTCTCCTCCGTCACCGCCACCGCCGTGACCCTCCTCGGCGCGAGCTTCCTCTACGCCGTAACGGGCACCCTCTACTTCCGCGGCATCAGCGAGGGCCTCACCCGAGCCGATCCGCAGCTCGACGCCCTCGGCAGCGCCGGGCTCGCCCTCACACTCGTGGGCTTCGCCTTCAAGGCGTCGGTCGTCCCGTTCCACTTCTGGGTCCCCGACACCTATGTGGGCGCCCCCGTGCCCGTCGCCGCCTTCCTCTCGGTGGTCGGCAAGAGCGCGGGCATCTCCGGCCTCATCCTCCTTCTCGTCCAGGCGTTCTCCTCCCGTGCGGAACTCTGGGGCCCCGCGCTGGGAGTGCTCGCCGCCGTCACCATGACCGCGGGCAACGCCGCCGCCCTGCGCCAGCGCACCGACCGTGCGCACAGCGCCGTACGCCTGCTGGCCTGGTCCTCCGTCGGCCAGGCTGGATATCTCCTGGTGCCGCTGGCCGCCGCCGCTGCGGACGCCGGGGGTACGGAACCCTCCGGCCCGGCGCTCTCCACGGTCGGCGCCACCGTCGCGTATCTGCTGATGTACGCCGCCGTGAACCTCGGCGCGTTCGCCGTCGTCGCCCACATCGCCCGCACCAGCGGCCCCAACCGCCTCGCCGACTACCGCGGCCTCTACGCCTCCCACCCCCTCGCCGCCCTGGCGCTCGCCTTCTTCCTGCTCTGCCTCGCGGGTCTGCCGCCCGGTGTCATCGGCCTCTTCGCCAAGGTCGCGATCTTCTCCACCGCCGTGGGCAGCGGCCTGGGCTGGCTCGCCGTGATCATGGCCGTCAACGTGGTGCTCGCCCTCTTCTACTACCTGCGCTGGACGGCCCTGGTCTTCCGTACGGGTGCGACATCGGCGTCCGCCGCGTCCGCGACTCCCGTACCGGCTGCCGAACCGGTGCCCGACGGCGCACGCCGGGGTCCGCGCATGGCACCGCCGCTGGCCGTCGGCATCGCCCTCACCGCGGCAGCGGGCATCGCGCTCTCCGTCGACCCGGACCTGGTGCTCACGTTCACGTCGGGCGGCCTGCGCTAGGGCCCTCGTTCGTACGGAGCGGGCTACGGGAGACGGGCCTACGGGAGACCGGCCTACGGAAACGGCAACGGGACCGGACGGACCCGAACCGGGGACGGACCGGAACCGGCACGGCCCGGAAACGGAACCGGCACGGACACGGGCCCAACCGGAACGGCGATGGCAGGGCCGTAAGAGGCACGTCGTCCCAGGCAGGGAACTGTTGTCCGGCCCCCGGCGTTGACCAGGGCGGAGAGGTTCCAGCGAACCGTGGCAAGACCACGCGGCTCAGGGTTCCCCTGCTGCACCACTGGAGGGCGTACTGTGCACCGGCACAACGGGCTGAGGACAGCCCTGCTCCTCGGCGGGCTGTCGGCACTGATCATCGTCATCGGCAGCTTCTTCGGCCGCATGGGCCTCGTCGTCGCACTGCTCGTCGCTCTCGGCACCAACGGCTACGCGTACTGGCGCAGCGACAAGATCGCCCTCCGCGCGATGAGGGCCCGGCCCGTCAGCGAGTTCGAGGCCCCGGGGCTCTACCGGATGGTGCGTGAGCTGTCCACGGCCGCCCGGCAGCCCATGCCCCGCCTCTACATCTCGCCCACCCAGGCGCCGAACGCCTTCGCCACCGGCCGCAACCCCCGCAACGCCGCCGTCTGCTGCACCGACGGCATCCTCCGCCTGCTCGACGAACGCGAACTGCGCGGCGTCATCGGCCATGAACTCAGCCACGTCTACAACCGCGACATCCTCATCTCATCCGTCGCCGGCGCGCTGGCCTCCGTCGTGATGTTCCTCGTCAACTTCGCCTGGCTGATCCCCGTCGGACGCAGCGACGACGACGAGGGCCCGGGCCTCGTCGGCCTGCTGATGATCATGCTCTTGGGCCCGCTGGCGGCCTCCGTCATCCGGCTCGCCGTCTCACGCTCCCGCGAGTACGAGGCCGACGCCTCCGGCGCCCAACTCACCGGCGACCCGCTCGCCCTCGCCTCCGCCCTGCGCAAACTCGACGCCGGTACACGGCAGTTGCCGCTCCCGCCCGAGCCGAGGCTGGAGACGGCGAGCCATCTGATGATCGCGAACCCTTTCCGCCGCGGCGAGGGCATGACCCGGCTCTTCTCCACGCACCCGCCGATGGCCCAGCGGGTCGCACGCCTGGAACGCATGGCGGGCCGCCGTCCATGACGGCCGTGTCGCCGGCGCCCGTCCGTAACTGTGCCCCTGCAGCCGCACCGCGGCCCTGACCCCCCGTCCGCCCAACCCCCTTGTGCTGCAAGGGGTTTGCTGCTTGATTCGGAGAAATCGATTTCACGATTCGAGTAGGAGACTCGCCGTTGATCTCCAGACGCGGACTGCTGACCACTGCCGCCACCACGGCGGCCGCAGCGGGACTGGGCCTGTCGTTCCCGCCGTCCCGGGCCTCGGCGGCCGTCCCGCACGCCTGGGTGGGTGCGGGGGACTTCCTGCACGTCTACGACCCCGCACAGCCCGGCGGACCCGCCGAGTACATCAACGACCACTGCCTGATCAGGGCGAACGACGGCACCTGGCACCTGTTCGGCATCACCGGGGACATGGCACCGCCCGGCCAGGGTCCCGACAGCGGGGCTGAACACGATTTCGCGCACGCCACCGCCCCGTCCCTCACCGGCCCTTGGACACGTCAGGAGCACGCCCTGCACGTGGACCCCGACTACTACGGCGAGGAGCATCTGTGGGCGCCGCACGTCGTCGAACACGACGGCAAGTACCACATGTTCTACGCCGCCGGCGGCGCCGAGGGCGCGGCCGTCAACCTGGCCACCTCCACCGACCTGAAGACCTGGACCCGGCTGCCCTCGGGTCCGCTCTTCCGCGGCATCGTCGCTCGCGACCCCTTCGTCGTACGCGTGGGCGAGCGGTGGGTCATGTACTACTGCGAGCTGGCCGGACGGGGCGGCAACCACATCGTGGCCGCCCGCACCAGCACCGATCTCACCCGCTGGAGCGAGCCGTTCACGGTCTTCACCGACCCCGCCACGGAGGCCGACTCCGGACCCGTCACCGAGTCGCCTTACGTCGTACGGCGCGAGGGCTGGTGGTACCTGTTCATCGGTCCGCGCGGTGGCTACGAGGGCACCGACGTCTACGCGAGCACGGACCCGATGCGCTTCACCCCCGACGGCTACGCCGGGCACCTGCCCGCCCACGCCCCCGAGGTCATATCCGACGGCGGCCGCGAATGGGCCACGAACTGCGGCTGGTTCGAGCACGGGGTCCATCTCGCGCCCCTCAACTGGCGTACGGCGCCGCCGATTTGGCATACGCGCGACAATCCGGCCGTCGTTCTCGGCGCGGACGGCAGGCTCGCCGCCTTCGCCCTCGACCCGACGGGCGACGGCATGATCAGACGCGTACAGACCGATCCCGGCGGCGACGCCTGGGGCGACTGGGAGCCCTTCGCCCCGGCCTGCGCCACGACGCCCACCTTCGGCGTCGACGCGGACGGACAGCTTGAGGTCTTCGTCCTCGGCAAGGACGGTGCCGGAATCGCCCGCCGCGTACAGAAGAAGGACGGAAGCTGGGGCGAGTGGACGGAGTTCGCCGCCGCGGCCTGCGCCGCCCCCGCCGTGGCCCGCAACGGCGACGGCTGTCTCGAAGCCTTCGTCATCGGCCCCTCCCGCGAACTCGCCCACCGGCGGCAGACCTCTCCCGGAGGCGAGTGGAGCGGATGGCAGCGCTTCGGCACCGCGGCCGGGGGCCCTCCGGCAGTGTGCACCGACGCCGACGGCAGGCTGACCGTGCTCGCCGTCGGCCCCTCCCGTGAGCACATCGCCCGCCGCTTCCAGACCGTGCCCGGCGGCGGCTGGAGCGAGTGGGAGAGCGCCTTCGGACCCACGCCCTGCGGAGACGCGCCCACCGTCGCCCGCGACGTGACCGGCCGCCTGGAGGTCCAGGCGCTCGTGCCGTACGGAGGTGCGGTCGCCAGGCGCCGGCAGAACGCGCCCGGCGGCGAATGGGGCGACTGGGAGGGCGAGTTCCTCGGCTGGTCGAGCATGTCCCCGACGGTGATCGCCAACCGGGACGGCCGGTTGGAGAGCTTCGCCGTCTCGCCCGGCGGGGCCTTGACGACCCGGCGCTTCCAGACCTCCGCGAGCGGCGGCTGGAGCGCCCGCGAGGACTTCGGCGGCGGCCTCTGCACGGCGAATCCGAGCGCCGCTCGCGACGCGGCCGGGCGCATCCACCTCTTCGCCGTCGCTCCCGACGGGACGGTCTCCACCCGGGTGCAGACCGCGGCGAACGGCGAATGGGGCGACTGGCAGCCCTTCGGTACGGAGCGCATCGCCGCCCTGCCCGCCGGACAGGCAACGTAGCCGGGGGCCGGGCAGCGTGGCCGGGGGCCGGGCAATGTAGCCGGGGCCGGGGAGGCCCGCCCTGATCAGGGACCGCACCGAGCGGGCGCGAGCGTGTGCCGCCTCGGCCCGCACCGCCGCACCGCCGCACCGCCGCACCGTCGCACAGCCGCGCCGTCGCACCGCTCAGGTGAGGAGCCGCTCGGCCAGCGCCGTCACCGGCTCCTCCAACTCCCGCAGCCCGTCCAGGTCTTCCGTCGCCAGCCTGGCCGTGACGAGCTGCGCCGTCGCGGCCACCAGCGCCTCGCAGGCGAAGCGCTGATCATCCGAAGCGGCGCCGAAGATCTCGGCGATCGCGTCCGCGAACCGCTGCTGCTGATCGCTGCGGCGCCGCATCGCCTCGGGCCCCGCCGCGTACACCTCGATCAGGAAGACACGGGCGATGGCGGGCGACTCGGCGAGCGTGTGCAGATATACGCGCA
This sequence comes from Streptomyces marispadix, assembly GCF_022524345.1. Taxonomy (NCBI): domain Bacteria; kingdom Bacillati; phylum Actinomycetota; class Actinomycetes; order Kitasatosporales; family Streptomycetaceae; genus Streptomyces; species Streptomyces marispadix. The sequence goes on from NZ_JAKWJU010000002.1 coordinate 4,051,840, forward strand.
GCAACTCGCGGAAACGTTCGAGCGGCGTACGCGTCTCGCGCCCGGTCGTGATGTCCAGCAGCCCGGAGAGGATCTCGACGCCCGCGTCCAGTGCCTGGATGAAGCAGTCCTGCTTGGAGGCGAACTGCTGGTAGAAGGTCTCGCGCGACACCCCGGCGCGGCGGATGACGTCGGTGACCGAGGTCCCGACGTAGCCCTTCTCCGTCATCTGCTCCGCCATGGCCGTGAGCATCCTGCTGCGCTGGGACGCGACGACCTGCTCGCGGCTGAGGTGGTGCCTGCCGCTGGGCAACGGCACGGGGCGGGGGGCGAGTGCTGTTGCGACGTGCCGGTGCCGGTCATCTCTCCTCCGCGCTTCGGCTCAGGATGCGGCGCTGCGGAACCCGATCGTGCGACGCCGCCGTCACCCGGGACGGGCCTGGCCGGACTCCGCCGTGCGTACTTCCGGCGCGGGGACGGTGCCGCCCCGGCGGTACGCACCGTCCCCGCGCCGAACGCGCTACGGATGGCGTCACCGATACGGTATGGCAAGGGGTTCCAGCTCGCCCCCCGGGTACGTCACCTTCGCCTCGTGCTCCAGACGGCGTCCCAGCAGGAACTTGCTCGCGTGTCTGCCGTCCACGCACACCTTCCACGTCTTCCGTACGCTCTCGCCCGCCGCGACGTCGGGCACCTCGCGGCGTGAGGTCTCCGTCACCCAGGGGACGCCGAGCGCGCCGACGACTCGCGAGGTGAAGACGACGGTGCCTTCCGTCACTTGCTCGCGGCCGGTGTTGTCGAAGGTCAGCGAGACCTTCTCGCACCAGGGCACGTCCGACGGCTCCCGCCTGGGGTCCGTGGCGGCAGGCATGCCGGGCCCCGGAGGCGCCGACGGTACGCCGGGCCCGCCTGCCCCTGGGCCGGACTCGCCGTTGTCCGGGGCCTGTTCGCCGTCGCCCGAGGGATGCCGGCCCTCGCCCGAACCGCGGGAACTCTTCCCTCCGCCCTTGCCGGTCCCTTCGTCCGCGTATTCGTCCTCGCCGTCACCGATGTCGGTGCTGTCGCCCGGCGCCCTCGCGCGGGTCGCGGTGTCGAGACCGTCGGCGGTCAGCTCGTCCGTCGTGACGAGTGCCTGCTCGGCCTTGACACGCGTCATGTAGACGAACGGCGGTACGACGGGCGGAGCAGGCAGGCTCTCGGGAGAGAAGCTCAGGCAGACCACGCCCTCCAGGCAGCCGGAGAACTTCCGCATGTACAGCTTCACGTTCCCGCGCAGCTCCAAGTCCTTTGCCGCGAAACGCTGTTGTGCCATCCCGGGCTCGCGGGTCCACAGCCGGTAGCGGGTCAGCGAGGCCGCCTTCATCCGCAGCACGATGACCTTCAGCGGGCCTTCGCCGTGCGGACCTCCTCCGTACCGGCGAAGGTGAAGCCCTCAGGGGTGAACCGCGAAGTGGTGATGGTGGCCGGGGTGTTCGCCGCCGGGGGCGGTCCCGCGTCGCCCGCGGTGGCGGCAACGGCGTGCGCCTCGGGGGCGGCTGGTCCCGCGAAGGCGCCGAGGAAGGAGAGCGGCAGTGCGACGGCGAGGGCACGCCGTGCTGAACGAAACCGCGCCGCTGCGGACCGTGCCGACGGCCCGTCTCCCGGCCCTCCGTCACCCTCCACCCGGGCGGCCCCGCCGTCCGTACCGGTGCCCGAGTCGGCATCCGTATCGGCGCCCGCGCCCGCGTCCCGCGAACACCCCGTGTCCGACGCGTACTTGCGCGCCGCGTCCGGCCCGGGCGTCCAGCCGAAGCCCATCGCGCTGCCCGCGATGCCCAGCGCCGTACCCAGCACGAAGCCTCCGAGGTTCGTCGCAGCGAACGACAGTACGGACAGCAGCAGAGCATTCAGGCTCACGTACGCCCGCGCATGCGGAGCAGCCCACAGGAAGCCCCCGGCCAGGATGAGCGCGAGCCCGATCGCCATCGCCGCGATCCCGCCGACGCCCAGGCTGACCAGCACACCGAACGGGGAGAGCGGCACGGCGATCAGCTCCGCTCCGGAGGCCATCAGCAGCAGACCGGCCCAGAACGGCCGCCGTCGCCGCCAGTTGCGGGCTGCGGCACGCGACCCGGGCCAGGGCAGACGGTCGTCGAGCCAGGCGCCCAGAGGTGCCCGGCCTCCGTCGCCGCGGTTGCGCGGGCGGCTCAGTAGCATTCCCTGCCGTCCAGACCGAGGTTGATCTTCATGCCCTTGAGTTTGAAGTCGCCGCCGGTAGCGGTCCACGCGCGTGACTTCACACCGGAGACCTCCACGTCCCGTACCTGAAGCCCGAACCCTCCGGCCTTGCCGTGAACGCCCGGCACGGAGTCCAGCGAAGAGGCGTCCCGCCCTATCTGGGCGCTGCCGAAGCGCGAGTCACCGGTCAACTCGTCCCCGTCGATGACGAGTCGGCTCGCTGTCACCGGGCCCGCGTCCCCGCCCGCCTGAAGCCTGAAGACCACGGGACCCAAGGGGGTCTTGACGCGTGTGGACTGACAGATGGTCGACAGCGTCACGTCGTTCATGGCGAGCAGGGACACGGGATGCCGCTTGCCGTCGACGGAGCGGTCCACGTCGATGTACGAGGCCAGCCCCCTGCTCCTCAACTCCCCCGAACTCACCTTGAAGTCGGTGCCGGAGACGGCGAAGGTCGCCGCCATCGCCCCCTGAGCCATCATCACCGCCATGGCGCCGACGGCCAGGACGCCCGGCACCGCCACCGCCGCCGACTTCCGCCACGACGTCCGCCCCGGCGGCCTGCCGCGGCCCGGCGTTCCTCCGTTGTCCTCGCTCGTGTCGTCTTCGATCGTGTGGTCTTCGCTCGTGTGGTCCTCGCTCACTTCTGCCTCCCGTCGCGCTGCTGGTCGTGCAGTCCGGTGGTGCGGGTGGTCGTGACAAGTGCCCTCGCGGGCGCTCGCCGTCCGGCGGCCGAGCGCGAACTCCCCACGCGCCGCCTGCCGTTCACTTGCCGCGTGCCGTTCGCACGTCGGCGTACCGGCCCCGCGGAGCCGGCCTGGCTCGCCCGTAAGCACGCGAACGCTAACAGTGAGGAACAGTCGTGTACATGGAGTACGGCTCTATTCGCGTAAGCGCTGTGTGCTGCGTAAATGGCACGACCAATGGCACTCGGTGCTCAGGGCGACGCCCTTCGTAACTTTCATGTACACGAGTGTTCGCCAGTGCTAGCGTCCCGCCATGCGAAGGTCCGGGCTCCGAAGCGTCTACGGCCGCCGCCTGTTCATCACGGGAGCCGCCGGCGGCATCGGACGCGCCACCGCACTGCGCGCGGCCGCGGAAGGCGCCGAACTGTTCCTCACCGACATCGATCAGGCAGGGCTGGACGCCACCGCCGAGGAGATACGCACGCGCGGCGGCGCCGTCCGCCATGCCGAGGCAGCCGACATCACCGATCACCCGGCCGTCCGCGCCATGGCCGAGCGCGTCCACGCCCGGTCCGGCCCCATGGACGTGGTGATGAACGTCGCCGGCGTCTCCGCCTGGGGCACCGTGCAGTCGCTGGAGCACCGCCACTGGCGCTCGATGGTGGAGGTCAACCTGATGGGACCGATCCACGTCATCGAGTCCTTCCTCCCTCCCATGGTCGCGGCGGGCCGCGGCGGCCACCTCGTCAACGTCTCCTCGGCCGCCGGGCTGATCGGGCTCCCATGGCACGCGGCGTACAGCGCAGGCAAGTTCGGGCTCCGCGGCGTCTCCGAGGTGCTCCGCTTCGATCTGCGCCGGCACGGCATCGGCGTCAGCCTCGTATGCCCCGGAGCAGTACGTACGCCTCTGACCGACACGGTGGAGATCGCCGGCCTCGACAAGAACAGCCCCGCGTTCAAGCGGCTCCGCGACCGCTTCGCCGAACTCGCCGCCACCCCCGAGGCGGTGGCGGAGGCGATCCTGGACGGCGTACACAAGAACCGCTACCTGGTGCACACTTCGGGCCTCATACGCGCCGTACACGCCGCCCAGCGCGTCCTGCCCCCGCTGTACGTACTCGCCATGCGAGCGCTGAACAGAGCCGCGGACAAGGCACTCGCACAGGTACCGCCGCCCGCGCCCGGACGAAGGAGCACCGAGTGAACGACGTGCGCCCCACGGACCCGGGCCACCCGTCCGACGAGCAGCGCCCGATGGGACCGCGGCACCCGGCGGACGGCGACGGCCCGCGCATCGCCCCCGGCGGCAGACGCGAAGTCGGCCTGCTCACCTGGCTGTTCAGCGGCGCCGCGGGTCTGCTGACGGGGACCAGGCCGCCCGCCCTGTTCCTCACCCTCGGCAAGCACCGGCGGCTGTTCCGCGGCTGGCTGATGTTCGCCGGGAGGCTGATGCCCGGGGGGCGCCTTCCGCGCCGTGAGACCGAGCTGGTGATCCTGCGCGTCGCCCAACTGTGCGACTGTGCTTACGAGTTCGAGCACCACCGTCTGCTCGCACGCCGGGCGCGGGTCGGCCCCCGCGACGTCGCACGCGTCGTACGCGGCCCGGACGCCGAGGGATGGTCACCGCGCGAACGCGCCCTGCTGACCGCCGTCGACGCGCTGCACCACGCACGCGACCTCGACGACGAGACCTGGCAGCGGCTGCGCGATCACCTGGACGAGCCTTCCGCGATCGAATTCCTGCTGCTCGTCGGACACTACGAAATGCTGGCCACGGCTATCGGCACGCTCCGCCTGACGCCCGACCCGCCACGACGCGGCATCGCGGGCCGCAGCCGCGCGAAACCCTGAGCGCAGGGGACACCGCCCGCCTTCTCGGCAGGAGACCGCCGACCGCTCCCAGCTCCCCCTTGCTCCCCGTGACCCGAAGGGGAGAACACAACGAGGGCTGCTGTTCGGCAGCCCTCGGTGATGTGTTCCCGACGCGCCCCGCGAGGCACGCTCAACCCCCGTCGGCGCGACTACGTCCGTGCAGATCAGAGCGGTCGCTCACCGGTAGTTGACGAACTGGAGCGGGAAGTCGAAGTCCTTCCCCTTCAACAGCGCGATGATCTCCTGGAGATGATCGCGGCTCTTGGAAGAGACACGCAGCTCGTCGCCCTGCACCTGGGCCTTGACGCCCTTGGGGCCCTCGTCGCGGATGACCTTCGCGATCTTCTTGGCCTCGTCCTGGGCGATGCCCTCCTTCAGGGAAGCGAAGATCTTGTACTCCTTGCCGGACGACTGAGGTTCGCCGGCGTCCAGCGCCTTGAGGGAGATGCCGCGCTTGATCAACTTGGACTGGAGGATGTCGAGCACGGCCTTCACCCGCTCCTCGGCGTTGGCACGCATCTCGATCTTGTCGCCCGACCATGCGACCGAGGCGTCCACGCCACGGAAGTCGTAGCGCTGCGAGATCTCCTTGGAGGCCTGGTTGATGGCGTTGTCGACCTCCTGCCGCTCGACCTTCGAGACGATGTCGAAACTGGAGTCGGCCATGGTGAGTTGGCTCCTCGTAATAGATCCGTCAGAGAGGCGGCCCACGACGCGGACCGCCGGGTCAGCCTAGCCACAGACCAGCCCCCGCACCCCTGATCAACCGGGTGGCGGAGCACCCCCGGTCATCGGGTATGGTTTACGTCGTTGCCAAGGCGGACCGCCCACGAGGCGGGCCCGGCAGCAATCCCAGGCGGTGTGCCCGAGCGGCCAAAGGGAGCAGACTGTAAATCTGCCGGCTCAGCCTTCCTAGGTTCGAATCCTAGCGCCGCCACAGGAGTGGAACCCCTTCCTGACCTGCTGTGAAGCAGAGTCGGAAGGGGTTTTCTCGTGTTCGACAGCGGGTGTGATCGTGGGGGCGAAAAGCGCACTTTGTCTCACCTCGTCTCACGCTGATCCCAGTCCTGACCAGTGTGTGTCCCCCCAGCCGTCCCCCGGGGAACGGCTACTCGGGCTCACCCCACTCGCGCATCGCGGCATCGATACGTCGGTTGGCGATCTCTCGCGTCTGCGCCAGCACCTTGGCGTACACCCGATGGAGCACCGCGATGCTGTGCCCCGCCCGGCGCGCGACCTCCATCGCGTCCACACCCGAGCTGAGCCAGAACGACACGCCAGCGTGACGGAGGTCGTACGGGCGGCGGGCAAGTAGAGACGCAGCCTCTTCGTCGGTGAGCGCCTTCTCTCGGGCCCGTGCCCACACCTCGCCGTAGCCGGTCTCCTGAAGGACTCCGCCGCGGCTCGTACGGAAGAGCCGGCCATCCGGAGCGGTCCCGAATTTGTCCAGATGCGCCCGAAGCGTCCGAACGAAGTGGGGCGGGATCGGCACGAGACGTGAATCCTTCGCCGCGCGGGCCTTCAGCCCCCTCTGTTCGTGCGCGCGACCGTCGTCGGTCCACCCCCGGCCGGCTCGGACGACACCGTGCCGGAGCGTGAGCGTCCCCCAGCCGGACTCGGGGAGGTGGCACTGCGCACGCTTCAGAGCCGCGGCTTCAGCCGGCCGCATCGCGGCGTGGTAGAGGCAGCCGAAGAAGGCGGCCAAGTGCTCGCCACGCGGGCCTTGTTCGCGTACGCCTGAGATGAGGGTTCGTACCTGGCGGGGGTTTGCGACGCTCTCGGGGTCGACCTCCTGAACGGATTTGGGGGCGACCCACTGCACGGCTTTGAGGGGGTTCACGGGAACCGTGAAGTACTTCTTCTCGACCGCGAGTCCCAGCACGTCGCTGAGGCAGGCTCGCTTGCGCTGAGCCGTACGAGCCGCAGCAGGCGTGCCGTCGAGCTTCAAAGCCAGCGCGTCCAGCGCGAGACGGACGACCTCGGTGTCTTCGAGGCGCGCGACCGGCAGGGAATGCTTCGTGATCCAGCTCAGCGCCTTTTCGATCTCGGGAGGTGGCTCTTCCTTCCACGTCCCGGCGCTCAGTTCGCCGTCCCAGCGGTTCTTGTTGTACGCCCAGCCGTACAGGGCACGGCGGAGAACCCTGGTGTCCGGCCGTCCTGCTTGGGTCCTCACCAGGGCCGGTGTGATGGTGGCGAGCGCGTCAGCGAAGTTCTTCCGTGACTTCGCCGGAGCGCTGTCCCACTTCCGGTCGATGAAGGCCCGAGTGTGCTCATACCAGGTGATGGAGTTCTTCCGGGCACGCAGCTCGGATACTGGCAGCCCCGACTCCTCATCGAACTGCTCGCCGAGCCGGAGAGCGGACATCAACTCGGCTCGCCTGCCGTCTGCTTGCGGCTTGAGCTTGTAGCTCTTCGAGTGCTTCCGCTGACCCACAAGCCATCGGAGCCGGTATGGCTTGGGACGGTCACGGCGCAGCTCGATCCCGTAGATCCGTACGTCGTACGTGAGCATGTCTCTCCAAGAGGAGAGGACCCGTCCAGGGGACGGGTCCTCTCGGTCGTGTTGGGGGCTGTCTAGGCGGCTTGCTCTTCGCAGGTCGCCCACCAGGCGTCGAGATCGCTGCGACGGCAGCGGATTTGACCATTGGGGAGCTTGATGAGCTTGGGTGCCTTGCCGCGGGCGCGCATGCGGTAGAAGGCAGCGCGGCTCATGTCGATCTCTTCGAGGACTTCCGAGAGCTTGAGCATCTTGGGCTGTGCCATTGCGGGAACTCCTTGTTCTACCGGCAGTTGGGGCAGCGGGGGTTGCCGTAGCGGCCGTAGCGGACGGTTGGGGCCTGGCACTGGACGCAGGGGCCGACGTTGGGCCCGGTGATGCCTGTGCTGGGAGCCGTGTCGGTTGGCTCGTCATGTTGGGCTCGCAGTGCTGTGAGTCGCGGCTCATCGCGGCTCAGAGCCTCAGAATCGGGGTTGAGCCGCGATGAGCCGCGACTCAGACGATTGCGGGGCTGACTTGAGAGAGTGAGTCCCGCGTAGGTCGCGACCTGACGGCCGTCTTCGCCACGCGGCTTCGTACGCCGCAACTGCGGGAGGACGGATTGGAGGTTGCGGCCCAGGATCTGCTTGGTGCCGGCGCGAATTCCGGAGTCCTCGGCCCACTCCCGCCAGGCGTCCCAGACTTCGTCCACGGGCGCGTGGCACGTGGGTCCGGTCTCGCAGCATTCGCGCACGAACGCGGAGACGGGGGATGCGGTGTCCTGCATGGTGGTGACCGCATCCCGGGAGGTGTCGGGCTGGGTGATGTGGCCCTTGGCCTCCAGGCGCGCGAGACCGTCCAGGGCCCAGTTGAGGATGCCGGGCATCTCCGCGGCGAGCTTGCCCGTCAGGCCGGTGTCCTCCCTGCCCAGCCACGACGTGGTCATGGAGAGGACGATGAAGCGCCGTGCGATGACTCCGGAGGAGTCGCCGAAGTTGGGCAGCTCGTTGGAGAGGATCATCAACCGGGTGGGGAGTTTTCCTACCCACGGGTCGCGGAACTTGCGGTCCACGTCGATGGTGTCCTCACCGGAGATGGTCAGCAGCCGCTCCACGACCTGGCCACTGTTGTTGCCGGACAGGCGGGCGTCGGAGATGACCGCGAGCGGTTTGCCCAGCAGCGACGACAGCCCGAAGTTCGAGCCCAGTCCGGCGAGGGTGGGGCCTGCCATGTTGCCGCGGCCGACCAGCTCGGCCAGCACACGCGCGATGGTGCCCTTTCCGGAGCGGGTGGGGCCGACGATGAGCATGACCTTCTGCTGGTCGGTTCGTCCGGACAGGACGTAGCCGAACCACTCCTGCAACGCTTCGATGGACTGCGGATCCTCGGGCCACAGTTGGTGCAGGAAGCGTTCCCAGGTCGGGGCTGTGGCGGTCGCGTTGTAGGTGTAGGGGACGGAGACGAGGTTGAAGAACTCCGGGCTCAGGGGCAGCAGTTCCCGGTCCCTCACGCGCAGCAGCCCGTTCTCACAGGCCACGATCGGGCTGTCGCCGTGCCTGTCGGGCTCGGTGAGCCAGGCGGGGGCGTCCACCTCGTGCGGCATGAGCGTGAGCGCCGAGAGGGCATCGAGCAGGTTGCCGATCTTCTGCTTCGTTGGGGCCCAGTCGCTGAGGATGGGCAGCCCGTCTTTCTCGCCGGAGACGTAGACGCAGTGCTCCAGTCGCTTGTACAGCTCCGCTCGTACCTGCTGGTCGTCCAGCTCTGTCCAGCGCGTGCGGTTCCAGTGCATCCACGAGCCGCGCCAGCGGCGGCGCAGCATGTCCCCGTCCGGGGAGGCCCAGTCGGCCGCAACGTACCGGGCGACGGCCATCGGATTAGACGGTGCCGGGATCTCCTCCGTAGCTGCGAGGGTCATGCGGCGTTCCTCCTCTCCGGGGCGTCGAAGTCGCGGTAGGGCAGGTCGACTTGCTCGCCGTCGATGCAGTGGCGCCACCAGCCGGGCCGCCCGGGAAGACGGACGGGCCAGCCGGGGGTAGCGGTCACAGGGTGCGGCGGGCGCAGCTTGCGACGCTGAACGAGTTCGGAATGAGTGGGTGTGGAAGCCAGGGCCCGGCCGAGGCGGGCGGCAGTGTGGTCGGCGTCGGCGGTCACCTCGCGGAAGTAGGCGATCGGATCGGCGTCGAGGAGCGCGTCAAGGCGGGCCTGTTCCGTCGCGTGCCGGCGCCACAGTTCGGCGGCCGTGATGACGGCCGCGGACCGGCGTGGGTCACGGACGGTCAGACGAGCCCACTCCGGGGTGCCGTACTCCGGGAGTGCGATGCCCTCGGGGGCACCGTCCAGCAGGTTCGTCACCGTGTTCTCCGCCCACACCGCGGCGACCTGAGCCGCGTGCTCGGTCTCGCTGCTCATGCAGGCACCCCCGCAGGGGATCGCCGGATGTCGGTGGGTTGGGTCATGCTGGATGCCTCCAAGTTCGCTGCATGCGTGCTGGGAGAGCGGCGGCCCCCGGTTCTTGGCGGAAGGGGGGCTGCCGCGGTCGTGTTCAGGCGGAGTCGGGTTCCGGGTAGACGGCGAAGGCGCCACCGGTCCAGAACTTCCTCAGCGGTGCGCCGGTGAGGATCGCGTGCACGGTGTCGGCGACGTCCTGCGGATCGCTTGCGTCGGCGAGGATCCACTGGGGCATGTCGCACACGCCGCGTTCGTTGGCGACGCCGTAGGACCACATGCCGTGGAAGTTCGGCTTGCCGATGTACCACTCGTGGCCTTCGTCCAGGCCGGGTACGTCGATGGCGATGGCTTCGTCGTGGGCGTCAGTCACCGTGTGGCCGTGGGCCTGGATGGCAGTCGTGAACGCTTCGGTCCACTGCTCGGGAATCAAGTCCCACTCGGTCGGATCACCGAAAGAGTCGGTGCGTTCGGTCATGCTGGGAAACCTCCGTAGGTCTGTTCAGGACTGGAGAGCAGGGCGGCCCCGGGTCATTGGCGTGAAGGGGCAGCCGCTTTCGTTCTCGGAGTCAGGTGGCGTCGATGCCGTGCCTGGCGCTCAAAGCCGCCGAGTCGTAGCGGTGCACTCCCCCCTGTCGATCTGATTTGCCGTATGTAGGACCGCCATGGTCGAATTCAAGCCCCCCGGGGCCGCATTCGGGCAGGTCAGTGGGGTATAGGGCTGGGAGTCGTGTGTCTTGAATGCGATGACGTCGTTCGCGTGGGTGACCTTCGTTGTGCTTGTCTGCATCCCGTACGTGACGGCTATAGGTGCGCCCGTGTCCGCTGCGACATGACGCGTGGCAGTGCCACAGACAGGGGCCGCAGTCGCGGCCCCTGTTGCGTGTTTCGGGGTCGTACTCCTCTAATGCCGCAACTTGGTTCCTTGTCAGTCTGTGGACTGAAGGCTCCTCAACTTGCCGATCCATAGCTGGTGATGGCCCGCGTGACCAGCGTCTCCGCCCGGAGCGGCGAGGGAGAGGGCTCCGTCGAGATCCATCTCCCACTCGGTACACATCAGGTCGCGCGATGCGGAGGACAGGCGGGCGGCATGGCCGGTGCGGGCGAGGTAGGTCGCCAGGCGCCGCTCGTACGCGGGCTGGCTCTCGCTGGCACCCTGCGGGGACTCCGCAGCTGCGGCCCACGCCCACAGCGTCCGCTTCTCGGCGGCGGGATTGCCGTACGGCCGTGCGGAGTTGGCGCTGAGCCAGGTGTCGAGAGCGGCCGGGTCCGCTGCGGCGAGCGTCGCGGTCACACGCCCGTCGACGAGGGCCGTCGCGTAGAGGAGGCCGTAGGTGCCCCAGCCGGGGAGACCGGCCCAGATCCGGGCCAGCGTGACCTTGCCGGTACCGCCGATGCGCTCAGGTGCACGGACGGCGCTCATCGGCTCCTCCCTGCGGTGGAGGCGGCGGTGCGCAGGAGGTCGAGGACCTCGTCGCGGCGGCGGCCGGGGCGGTCGTTCCACTCGTAGTACGGGCCGCGCTGTCCGCGCTCGTTGAGGACGGCGTTGAGGGCTCGGCCGGCGGCGGCGATGGTGTTCTTGTCGCCGTAGCCGAGGTGGTGGAGTACGGTCTGGGCGCCGGCGATGCAGCGCCGTCCGGATCGGGAGCGCAGCGTGCCGTGCGACCAGCCGTAGCTCTTGATGACGAGCGCGGTGAGTTCGAGGTGTTCGGCGACGGAGACCGGGCGAGAGCGGCGGCGCAGCGCTTTCAGTGCGCGGTCGGGCAGGACACGCAGGATGCGAGCTGGGCCGTCCAACTGCGGCGCAGGTTCGGGCCTCTTGAGGGCTCCGAGGGCCTCGTCGACGAGCTGCTGCGTGGACTTGGTGACGAGCCGGTGGGCAGTCGGCGGCGTGGTGGCGCGGGCGCGTGCGGCGAGGTACCGCTCGATCTCGCCGACCAGCAGCGCGGCGGACTCGTCGACATCGGCCGGACTGCGGCTTGCCGTATGGGTGGTGAACATGGTCATCTCGGGTCATGCCTCCTGCGGGGTTTCTCCTGCGGGTGGGGTGGGGCGCCCGCCGCTTGGTAGGCGGGAAGCGGGCGCCCCGGTCTCGATTCGGTACCGCGTCAGGAGAAGTTGCAGATGTTGGCGTGGTTCTGGGCCCAGCTCGTCGCCTGGCCCACGGACTCGAAGCCCTTACTGCTGTCGGTGCAGCCGTGGCAGTACGCCTGGTACTGGAGCACGAAGAGCGCGGTGTGGTCCTTGGTGACGATCACGTCGGCCCCGGCCTTGTTGGTCGTCTTGGTGATGCATTCGAGTTCGGGCTTGCTCGCCATCGCTTCCTCCTGCGTGGTGTTGGCGGTCACCGGACGGCTGTCCGGCTCCCCTCACCGCCCGGCTGGGGCCGGGCGGATCGGGCAGCCGTCAGGCGCGGGTGAGTTCCTTGCGGGCGCGTTCGAGGCCTTCGCAGAGGGCCCGGGCCAGTTGCTCGCGCTGCTTGGCGGTCGGCGGGTGGGCGTTGGTGGACGGCGCGAGCAGTTCCTCGATGTGGTCGCCGGGGTCCTCCATCAGCGGCCCGTAGTTGAGCCACACGTACGCGGGCGAGTGCGGGCCGCAGGACAGGCCGCCCAGTCGGCCGCGCTTGAACACCCACTTCATGGCGCGGGGTTCGTTGCCCCAGGGCTGTACGCACTCCTCGATGGAGTAGTACGGGACGCCTTCTTGGCAGTTGCGTTCGAAGCGCGCGGCTTCGCGGCGGGCCTTGCCGTTACCGCGGGCCTGGGTGAGGACGTTGTCGAGCCGGTCGATCCAACTCATGGCGTGTGCAGGTCCTTTCGGTGGGGTGGGGCGCCCGCCGCTTGGTAGGCGGGAAGCGGGCGCCCCGGGTCGGGTCGTGTCAGGCGGGCGAAGAGCAGATGTTGGCGTGTGCTCGGGCCCACGGTTTGATGTCGCGATCCAGGTCGAAGTCCGTTGCGGAGAACCACCAGGGCATGTCGCATCCGGTGCAGGTGGCTGCGTAGCCGTGTTCCAGCTCGGCGACCAAAACCACCGGGCCCTCGCCGCGGGCGCAGTCTTCGGTTCCGGTCATGTACGCGGGATCGCGCGGCAGTCGTGGGCGTGCTGGTTCGCGACGTCCTCCGGTGCCTGGTACGCGCTGACCTGGCGCCGGATGCGGCATCCGGTGCAGCGCCACCGCGGGTGACCGAGCAATAGCGGCCGGACGAGGACGAGTTCGCCTCCGCCAGCCGTGCGGTATCGGGTACGGATCGCCATACGGCCTCCTCAACCCCGGGGCAGAGCGCGGCACTTCTCGGCGCGTGCCTGCACCCACTCGCGGGTCAGCTCCTCGGCATACTGCGCGGCGTACGACTCGCCGCCGCGGAAGTAGTCGAGGTGCCAGGCCTCGTTCTCGTACTGGCTGCAGCCACCGCACGAAGCCTTGGTGACCTTCTCGTCCGGATGCGGGGTCACGGTGACGTGCGCCCCCGCGACAGTCACGTACTGGATCTTGCTCTCGGTGCTCACCAGGTGTCCTTTCTGTCCCGGTTCGGGATGTGGTTGCGGGGGTGGTTGACCCCCGGTCTGTGTCTGGTTTGTCCTGGTCTGGCAAGTGGTCGTGGGGGTGGTCGGGGTGGTCTGGCGACCGGATCGGCGCCGACTGCGACTGGGTGGCATATCGGGTCAAGTCGGGCACCGACCGGGGGTGAACCACCCCTGTGACGGGGCTGTTTCGCCCTATTTGCCGGTTCCGTCGAACTGGTCGCGAAGGTAGCCGTTGGCGTTGGCCTTGCCGTCGACGGCGCCGATCTTCCGGGTGGTGCCGGCGCCCGCTTCGCGCAGGCGGGACTGGAGCCGGGCGGTGGTCAGCTCTCCGTACCGGCCGGGGTGGTGGGCGGTCAGGAGGTCTATGAGCCGCTCGGTGCGGACGCGGTCGAGACCGGCCGCATCCAGGACGGTGCGGCAGTCCTCCAGGAGTCGGCGGGCGTCGGCCGCAGCGGCGGCAGCCTTGCCGTACTCGACGGCGTCGCCGGTCAACGTCCCTGCGTCGATGCGCAGATCGCGGCCTCGCAGGCAGATGTCCTTGAACTCGGGGAGCGTGATCACGTGGGACTTGAGGGTCACGTGTCCTTCCTCGGCGCCCTGGTCGAGGACGACGACGCCCTTGGAGTCCTCTCCGAGCATGTGCGGGGCGGCGCCGGCCGCGACGGCGTCGTCGCCGAGGACCATGCGGGCGGACCGGTCGCCCTTCACGCGGAAGCTGCCGCGCTTCGCGCAGACCTCCCGCAGCGCGGTCGGCACCGAGTTGGCGTCGGGCCGCTGGGTGATGAAGACGCCCATGCCGCCGACGAAGCGGGTGACGCGTACGTAGCGGGCGAAGCCCTCGACCATGAGGTCCTTGCCGGAGCGGGTCTTGGGGCGCCGTCCTTCGTCGGCGAACTCGTCCTCGATGGGGACCTGGACGAGCGCGGCGCCGTCCAGGAGCTCCTGGAGCTCGTCGACGAGCAGGAGGACCGGGCCCATGCCCCGCTTCGCGAGTTCCGGGGTGATCTTCCCTTCCGGTACGGCCTCGGGGTTCTCCTCGTACAGGCGGTCCAGTTCGGTGCCCCGGTCCTGCATCTCGCCGATGGTCGACTCCATCAGGTCCAGGACGCTGCGGATCGTGCCGGGATCGGCCCCGGCGATCCAGCGGTGCGCGATGTGCCGCAGCGGTGCCCAGTCCGGGCCCGTCTTGCCGGTGACGACGATGATCCGCATCGTCGGGTCGAGCGCGGCGGCGGCGGCGACGAGCCGGGCGAGGTAGGACTTGCCGTAGCCCATCAGGCCGCCGATCAGCAGCGAGGACCACAGCAGGTACATCGTCTGCAGCACGGCGCGGGCGTCCGAGCCGAGCGGGACGCCCTGCTTCCAGAAGTCCCAGGCGGGGGCCTCGATCAGCGGCGACGGGGTGATGCCGCTGCCGTAGGGGTTGTCCTCGTTGGCGACCCACAGCACGAACCGGCCTTCATGGCCGTCCTCGGAGGTGTCGGCCTTCATCTCGATCCGGGTCTTCTTGATCCGCAGGGAGGAGGCGAGGTCGGCGACCTTGCTGACGGCCGTCTCGGCCTTGACGCCACGGGGCAGTTCGATGGTGGCCGTCCAGCCCGGCCCGGCGGGCTGGATGACGCCGACGACGTGGGTCTCGCCCTTCTGGTCAGCCCGGATGATCCCGGCCTTCACCAGCGCGGTGATGAGGTCCAACTCGCCCCGCACGCGGGCGGAATCGCGCTTGACGAGGGAGACCTTGCCCGCATCGGCGAGGGTCGGCGGCAGGTACGGCTCACCCTCCACAGCGGTGTCCGCGGAAGCGGCCGGGGCGCTGGTCGACTCGGCGCCGGCGAGTTGCTCGACTTCCTCGTCGTGCTCCTGGATGTCGGTCTCGTCGAGGTCGTCGTCTTCCCGGGCGAGGTACCACCAGGCCACGGGGATGGCCACACCGGAGACGCCGAGGCCGACGAGGAAGTCGGCGGCGGCAAGCTGGAGCCAGCCGAAGCCGACAGCGGCCGTCGCCCCGGCGCGCTTGGCTTTGCGGACCCACCGCTCGTGACTGAGGTCCTTCGCGGTCGGTACGGGCACATCAGCGGCAGTGCTCTTGCGGCCGTCCCCGGCACGGATCTCCACGCGGGCCTCAGCGGCGGCCAGTTCACCGGAGAGACGCTCGATCTCATAGGTGTGGCTCATCGACTCACCGCCCGCAGCCTCGTGAGCGCGGGCGCGGGCCTTGGCCTGGCCGAGCTGGGTGCGGATGCGAGCGACCTCAGCGACGATGCGGTCGTCCTTTGCCTGCTTGCGCAGCCGCAGCCGTTCAACGGCCTTGGCGTAGATCTTCTCCTCAGTCAGATCCTCCGCGGCGTACCAGCGGCGCAGCCGGGCCGCGACGCGGACGCGCTGCACGGCGTAGGCATCCTTGAGCCGGTCCATCGTGCCGGGCTCGACGACTTCGGCGTCGATCACGCCGTCCTGTACGTCGTCCGGCTTGTGCAGTTCCACTGCCATCCGTGGGCCTCCTGCCCTGTAGTGATACGGCGTGCACGAGTGCGAGAGGTGCGAGAGGTGCGACGGGTGCGACCTGTGCGGGAGGTCGCACCCGTCGCAAGCAGGGGGCCTACAGGCCGCCGAGGATCGCGCCGAAGGAGGTGACGGCACTGCCGGTGACCTGCTGGACGAGGGGGCCGATGAACGTCCCGGCCAGCAGCACGCCCATCGCGACGCCGAGGGCAAGGTGCGCGGCCTTCAGGCCGCCGCGCTTGACGAGAAAGAAGCTCACGGTGCCCAGCAGCAGGACGGCCACGGAACCGACCGCGATGGCCCCGCCCCCGGCCTGGGTCTGCACGTTGTTGAGCTGCGTCGGGGCGGCGGGCTGCTGCTGCCCGGTGCCCGGCTGCTGCACCGCGGGCTGCTGTCCGGCCGGCGCCTGGTCGTTCCCGGCGCCCGGTGCGGCCGGGTCGCCGTCGTCCGCACCGGCGAGCTGCGCGACGGCAGCGTGCTGCGCGGGGCTTCCGTAGGAGGTGGAGGTGGCCGCAGCGGCGGGGCCGACCGAGCCCAGGAGGGCGACGAGAGTGGCGGCGCTGACGGCGGCGATACGGATCTTCATGGTGTGACTTCCCTTCAGATTCGGACGGTGCGACCCGTTCGGGCGGTGGTGTTGTTGTTCGTCGTTTGGCAGTTCGGGCACGGCTTCGCGGACTTGCCGTCCCGGCTGATGACCTCGCGCCAGTCCTGGCAGCGCCAGCACTTCGGGCGCGGGTGCGGCTCCTGGCTCTTCACGAGACCGGCTCCTTCGTCCGGGCCCGGTGGCTCATCTCAGAGCGGGCGATCTGGCTGTACTCGACAGTCCCGGCGCGGCGCTTCGGCGGGGTGCCGCCGTTGCGCTTACGGCCGTCCTTGCCGCCCTTCTTGCCGCGCTTCTTCGCGGACTGCGACGAGCCCTCTGACGGGCCCTGTGAGGGGTCCTCCTCGCCGGGGGGCGTTTGGGAATCGACCTGCGCCTCTTCGCCCTCCGCAAGGTCCTTCAAAGGCCCGTTGTAGGCCGCGCGCACGGCCCGCTTCTGGAGCCTGGTGTGGGCGATCCGATCGGCCGTCGACCCCAGCTCCGGAGTGCCGTGGATCTCGACCCACGCGCGGCGGTACGTCTTCTCCGACGGGACCATCTCGCCCAGAGCCGCAGCGAGATCGAGCGCCCGCTCCCACACCTCCGAGTCCCGCTCCGCGCGGGCCGCGTTGACCTTCTTCACGCGCTTCTTCTCCGCGCGGTCCTCGCGGCGCTGGCGGCGCCGTTCGGCGAGTGTCGGCTTACCGTCGCGCTTGGCGATCCGGCCGTTCTCGTGCAGGTCCCAGATCATCGGCCCGATGAGCGAGCACAGCGCCCCACCGACGCCGGTGGCGACGCCGTAGACCTCGGAACCGTGGGCGTAGTTGATCCCGGCCGCGATCAGCGCCTGAAGCAGCGCGCCGAGGCGGTAGTGCCACGACGGGCGGCCGTCGTCGATCGCGGCCTCCGCGCCCTTCAACAGAGCCCAGGCGACGCCCTCCAGTACGAACGGAGCGGCGACAAGGAACCAGGCGTGCGGGTCCCAGAACGCCATGATCTGAAGCGGCAGGGAGACGATGACGCAGAGGACCGCGATCGTCTTCGCGGCCCGCTTCCACTCCTGCGCCGACTTCTCCGCCTTGGCCTTGGCCTTCGCCTCTTCCCGGCGCTTCTCCTCGGCCTGGCGGTCCTCCTCCCTCTCCTTCTTCAGCTCCCGACGCTGCTCGCGCTCGAACTTCGCAGCCTCACGCTCCCGCTGAAGCCGGTTGCGCTCACGCTCGTTCTCGTTCTGGATCTGCTGGGACTCGGTCTCGGCCTCGATCTGCGAGGCACGAGCGAAGCCCTCGGCGTACGTCTCGTTGGCCGGGGCGAGTTCGGTGACACTCACGACCGCACCCCCTCTTCGGAGCAGGTGCAGGCTTCGGGGTGCTCGACCGCGAGCCGGTCGAATGCGGCCTCAACGGGGTCGGGTTCGGCGTCGAGCACGCACTCGACGTGCGGTCGGTCCGCCCGCGGCTCACAGGACTTCAGGACGGTGCTCATCACGCCCCCTTTCCGGGCTGCGCGGTGTGCGCTGCCGCAGTCGCGGACGCCTGCCGGTACGCCTCCTGGTAGTGCGGAAGGCTCCCGGTCGACGGGTGATTCGGGGTCGATGCGATCTCCCCGGCCCGGCGGGCGAGTCCGTCTGCGCGGTGCTGCTCCTCAGCGGCGAATGCCTCGCTGGGCTGCTGACGGCGGCTCATGCGGCCACCCCCAGCGCACTCGTGCGAACGAGGACCTCGACCACGGCGCGGGTGGTCGCCCTCGCCATCGCGACGTCCTCGGCCGCCGGCGCCTTCGCCAGCAACCGGGCGTGCGGGCCGCCGAAGTCGACGGCGACCTCCCGCGACCGCTCCCGGCGCACGTGGTGGGTGATCACCCGGCGGGCCACCGACGCCAGCCAGCCGAACGTCTCGGTCTCGTCGGCCCGCAGCAGGTGCAGGGACCGCCAAACCTCGATCCAGGTGTCCTGGGCCAGGTCGTCGGTCAGGTGGAAACGAACGCCCAGCCGAGCCGCGATGTAGGCGCGGAGACGGCGGGCGTACAGCGTGTGCAGCGACTCGAAACGAGCCTCGTTCTCGCCCCCTCCCAGGGGCTGACCTGCGCTAGCGTCAGGCATCGGGTCGTGCTCCTCTCAACGGTGGGACGGCCCACACAGCGCCCCCCGGAGCGGCTACTCCGGGGGGCGCCCGCCCTGTTCGACGGTGGGTGGTGAATCAGGTGATGTGAGGGTGCGGACGCGGCGGGCGAACCGGCAGCGGTGGTTTTGTCTTCTCGTGCTCACCGCTGCGCATCAGGTGCCGCTCTCGCGGTCGCGGGTCACTTCCCGCTTCACTGCCTAGCGGCGCTTCCCCGCAATGGCCCGCCCGCTGCAAGCCCGTCGGATTGCTCCCGGTCATTCCCGCGGGTCACGAGGCATCAGCGCCCCGCCTTCGCACGGGCGTTGTCCTCGCTGCGCTTGGTGGCCTCGCCCGCCTTGCGGGCCAGCTCCCGTCGCTCCTGGTCCGTCATCGCGCACCTCCCGCTAGGGCGGGGGCGTGCCGGTAGTGGAGTTCGATACGGCGGGCAATGTGCGCTGGGCTGACCTTCTGGTGCGGGTTGCCCAGCACATTCAGCGCCGAGCGAAGCGTGCCATTCGCCGCGGCGAGGTCCATGTTGTGCTGCCGGCGGGCGTGCAGCGCCAGCAACCGCACCATGTCGATCGGCTCGTACGCCGCACTCGACGGTAGAGACCGCAGCGCGGCCAGCACCGTGGCAAGCAGTCGGTCCACGCTCGAAGCCTGTCGTGGTCTTCCTGTCATGCTGGTGGTCACAGGCATCTTTCCTTTCACAGAGGGGCCTGTTCACGACGCCGCCCCGGAGCTGCAACTCCGGGGCGGCGCACTGATTTCGAACTCATCAAGCGGACAGGGAGCCAGGCGCAGCCAACTTCGTGCGTCGGACGCCCTGTCCGCATGACGAGTGGCAGAGTTCGGGGCATCGGCCCGGCTGCCTCTCGCAGGTGCGGCATTCCGACAGGCCCTCTCCAGGTGCCCGTGTGCCGCCCTTGTCGCGTACGTACGGCCGGCGCTTCGGTCATCGCGCCCATCTGCCCAAGTCGCCTCGGGTATGGGGATGCTTCGTTCGTTCAGCCTGGCCGTTCCGGTATCACCCAGAAGCGGCCACCAGCCGCACGTTCCGGGGATGTTCTGGCCTCCCCAGCCGCCATTCAGACCCGCACAACGAGCCGGTGTACATCAACGAACAGGCGCTTCCTTCGAGCCCACATGGAGCCCTCCGGGCGGCCTACTGAGGCGCCCATGGCAACCTCCCTAGGGATATTGCATTACCTCCCTAGGGATGTCAACCCCTTCCTTCCGGCTAGGCCCTGAGCAGCAAAAGGGAGCCCACCGCGTGGCGGTGGGCTCCCCAGTTGGTTGCAGTCGGGCTAGCTCTCCAGGTTGTACTCCATGACGTAGACGCCGCCGTCGAGGAGCATCTGAGCTACCTCGACAGCCCGACCCTCCTCTGTGAAGGCCGTACGACAGATCTCAACAACTGGCGTGGCCTCGGACAGCTGCAGCAACTCCTTCTCTTGCTGGGTCGGCATGCGAGCTCGCACCTCCTCCGTGAAGCGCACAGGGGCGAATCCGAGGTCCGCGAGACGGGCCGGCGTACCTCCGGGGCCGGTGTCGTGCTGCGCGATGGCCGAGCCTCGAACCAGCTCAGCGGGCAAGTAGGAGGTCGCCGCCTGAACGGGCTCCCCCTCCACCAGGAACCTGCGGCTCCGGACGATTACGGGCTCTGATGCTTCGATCTCCAGCAACCTCGCGATCTGGCGCGGCGATTCGGCCTCGTACACCTTGAGATCGGCCACGGTGAATTCGCGGTCACCAAGATCCGCGCTCCAGATGGAGCGACCTGAGCCCCACCCTTCCTTCGCCAAGCGACGGTTCCCGACCCGGCGGATCGGACGGAACTCTCGTACATACGTGCCGCTGCCTCGTCTGCGAACAGCCAGTCCCTCTGTCACGAGCAGGGTGAGCGCTCGCCGTGCGGTCTCCTTCGCGACTCCGTATGTCTTCACAAGAGCGGGTTCACCAGGCAGTCGAGCCCCCGGGGTGAGGTCGCCCGAGTCGATGCGCGCACGCAGATCGTCTGCGATCTGCCTCGCGGTCTCTGCCATTGAAGATCCTCACTTCCCTAGGGTGGCTCTCCTCAACACTGCCACAGGTGCTGGTGTTCGTCGCGATGGGGCGCCGCGATCTCGCTGTGACTCCTGACATTAACCGCGAACATCAAGGTCAGTTAACAAATCCTCCTAGGGTTGACACACAGGTGTATTTATCGAGAAAATTCGTGATCTTGCACAACCAAGCGCCTGTCGAGATGGTCTTCAAGTCACAGTCGTTCCGTGAATTGGAGGCGAACATGGTTGCGGATCAGCGCTTCATACTTGGTGTTGACCTTGATGGAGTTGTTGCCGACTTCTACGGCTACATGCGAGAGGTGACGGCAGAGTGGAAGGGCGTACCCATTGAGGAACTCACAGAGGAGGTTTCTTTTGGGCTTCCCGAATGGGGGTTAGTGAAGGACGAGTATGGCCGCTTGCATCGGTTCGCGGTGACTCAGCGCAAACTGTTTGGAGCGATGCGGCCGATTGAGGGTGCTCCGCAGGCACTTCGGCGCTTGAGCGCTGAGGGGGTTCGCATCCGTATCATCACGCATCGGCTCTTCATCAGCTACTTTCACCAGACCGCGGTATCGCAGACGGTGGAATGGCTAGAGGATCATGCAGTGCAGTATTGGGACCTCTGCTTCATGGAGGACAAGACTGCCGTCGAAGCGCAGCTCTACATCGAAGACTCCGAGAAGAATGTGGAACGGATTCGCTCGAAGGGTGACCAGGTCATCATCTTCACAAATTCGACTAACAGGAATTTGCCAGATCATCCTGGGGGTCGAGCAGATGACTGGAGCGAAGCGGAAAGGATGATTCGAGACCGCTATTACGAGTGGCGGAGAGATAAGGGCCTCGCCCTCCCCGCAGGGCCGGGACTTGCCGCTCTTGAGAAGTGATTGGTGGTTCCGAGTCTCCGCAGGCGCAGATGGAGAGAGGGCGGTTCTCTACGAGCGGGCCCGCTGTAAATCTCCCGGTGCGGCACGGCCCTGGCGGTGCGATCGTCGCCCGGGCCGTCTGCCGATCGCTTCCTCTCGTTGCTACGCCCACCGGGCATGCAGGTGAGCTGCCTCTGCCCGGAGCAGTTCCGTCCATTCTTCTCTGTCGGTGCCGTGTGTCTTGTTGGCATGGCAGTTTGGGCACAGGGCGATCATGGCGCTCGGATAATCGCGCCCCCCCGACGCGTGCTCATCGATGTGATCGACCTGCAGAAGGGGTTCGCCCGCCGTAGTCCTGTAGGGAAGATCTGGGTTCAGGCACTTCGGGTTCTCGCACAGTCCGCGGCTCCGCGTAAGAACTGCTCTGCGAGCTTCAGAGTCTCGCCACCTTCGAACCTCGGTAACAATGCGACGCTCCTGATGCTTGCCGGCTCGCTCTCTGGCCAGGACGCGCCGTGACAGGGCGCGATATCTCTCGCGATCGGACTTGAGGACCCGCATTCGACGGGGAGCGTAAGGCTCGGGGCTCAGGTTCAAGCCGCCCGTCGGGAGCGCTGCGTCACTGATGTGCTCGACTTGCGGATTCTCAGGGCGCGACGTGCGAGGCGCATACCGGTGTAGCTCATCGATCATCACCAGGCCCATCGCATGGGTCTTGCCCAACCCAATGGGCAAGGTGATGGTCCTGGTCGCTTGTCGGAGGGGTCCAATGTAGTTGGCCCAGGTTTTATGCCGCCCCCGAGCGGCGACCGCTTCGCGCAACTCCCGTTGCATGGACGTCCTTTCAGCCGTGACGAACGAGCTTCGCACCTTCTCATGCGCCACTGACAGCGATGGCGTGCCGTCGCTCCGCAGACCTGCCCCAGAGTGAGGTTGTGCGGATGACCCCGATGGTGAGTGATTCCCCCAGTCAGCCCCCCCGGGGGTGGACACGTAGGCGAAAAGGCAGGTCAATACCCTGAGAGGTGGCCCGCTGTAAATCTGCTTACTCAGCCTTCCTAGGTTCGAATCCTAGCGCCGCCACAGACAGCAAGAGGCCCGTCACCAGCAGGAATGCCGGTGGCGGGCCTCTCGCTGTGCTGGGCTTCGCGTGGTGGTGCTTGGTGGGGCGTATGTCTCGCTTTGTCTCACCCTGGTTCGCGTGCTGACCAGTGCGTGCGGGGCAGGTGGGGAGCACACGCTTACGGGGCCCTGCCTCGCAGCTCTCCTGGCCAGGCTGATCTACCACCCACGCAAGTCGTCTGGGGCGACCTCAACGTCCACGAAGCCGCCGGGCTCCGGGAGTTCGTTCGTCCCACCGGGACCGGATCGGCCGTCGATCCCTCACCGCAGACGGCACCACGACTTCAACCTCGGTAAACCACCTGTTCAGGTAGTGGCGGACGAGGCAGGAGTGGGCATTACCCAGACTGGGATGGACGCCCCCTGTCAGGCGATCTGAGCGTTGGAGTCTCCGACGCTGCGATGGAGGTTCAGCGCCCTTGTGACGCAGTCGCAGGGTTCGAGAGCAATCGATGACCCCCTATGCGTCCCAGATGCGCTTGCCGCAGAAGCATGCGGATTGCGGAAGTTCGGAGTGAGGTGGGCGTGCCGATGTCGTCGACCCAGTCGCTGGTCACGTTCGTGGAAGACCTGTTGCAACTGAACAGCGGTCAGGGTCTGCACGAACTCAGCGAGTTGTGTCTGGCTCTGTTGCTGTCGACGCTCATCGGCTGGGAGCGCGGCGCGCGGCAGAAGAGCGCGGGGCTGCGGACTCACGCTCTGGTCGGCGTTGCCAGCGCTTTGATGATGCAGATTTCCCAGTTCGGCTTCGGCGACGTGGTGTCCCTGCCGGACGTACGCCTCGATCCTTCCCGCGTTGCGGGGCAGATCATCACCAGCATCGGGTTCATCGGCGGCGGGCTCATTTTCGTACGCCGTGACGCGGTGCGCGGCCTGACGACCGCCGCCACGATCTGGCTCACCTGCGCCGTGGGCATGGCCTGTGGCGGCGGGCTCCCCGTCCTCGCCAGCTCGGTGACGGCGCTCCACTTCATCGTCGTCCGTGGCTACCCTCTCCTCGCCACTCGTCTGTCGGCCGCCCCGACCGCCGAACAGTGGGAGGTGCGTCTGCGGTACCGAGTCGGCCTAGGGGTGCTGCCGGAGCTGATGGAGCTGTGCACGGAGCGCGGCTTCCGCATCCTCCGGGTCCGCGTCGACAAGCCGTCGAAGAGTGAGCAGAACGAGGCGGACGAGACCTTCGCCCGGGTCTCGTTGAATCTGGCGGGCACGGCCGACGTCAATGAACTGACCTCGGAGATGGTCCACACCGACGGAGTCCTCGGCGTCGAGGTGACCGCGGAACCGGACCGCGACAGACAGCCCGGCCGGCCCGCCCTTTACGCCCAGAGACGGGTCGGCGGGGGCGGCAAGTCGATGGGCCGCATCGTGCAGCCTCGCCGCCCGGTGAACTGCGCGGCCGTGCGGGGAAAGCGGCAGCGCCGCGGCAGGCGCCGGCTGGCGCCCTGGTGGTGACGGCGTCGTGGGGCCCGGACTGACGCCACCTGCGCAGAAGGCGGCCCCGGATCGGCACGTACGATCCGGGGCCGTCACTTCGCCGGTGTTATGTCTGTGCTGCTTGCGATCGGTTCATCCCCGCGCATAGTGCCCAGATGATGAACACGTCGATCGCCAGCGTGATCACTGCCCAGAGCGGGAAGTAGGGCAGCCACATGAAGCTGGCGATCATGCCCAGGCCGGCCAGTGCTATGCCGACCCATCGGGCCCACGTTGCGCCCGTCATCATCACGGCGATGCCGGCGACCGCGATCGCGGCGCCCAGGAAGAGATGGACCCATCCCCAGCCCGTGAGGCTGTAGTCGAACGCGTAGTTTCGCGTCGCTGCGAACACGGAGTCCTCGCGCAGGGCTGCGACACCTGAGGAGACGGCGAGCAGTCCGCCGAAGAACATCAGCGCACCGGCCAGTTTCGTCCAGCCGCTGAACATCGTCGTCGGCTTGCCTGTACGGCGCACAGCGGTGCCCGCATGCGCTCCACCACTGGCGGCATGAGTTGCCATTTCGAGACCCTCCTCGTGCAAGGTCTGCCTTCACCTGTTCAGGTGCTTATGTCCCAGTTTGGCAGAATATTGAGAGCCTGCGACCGGAGACGTTTCCGCAGGTCGGAGCGGTGTGGGAGGGGATGCCCAGAGGGATGCGATCCGCCACCGGCGGTCCGGCCTCGGTGCCATCGCCGGATGTGGGCCGCTGCCTCCCGGGCGCGTGGGCGCCCCCCGCCGTAACGAGCCGTACGGCCCTGTGCGCACCATGTTTCCGGCACGGCGAACCCGGCCAGACGCGTAACAGCCGCGCTGCTGCGGCGCGTACGGACGGGCGCGGTAACGGTACGGCGGGCAGGTCCGCGTGGAGAGAGCGATGTGAAGGGGGCCGCGTGAGCACACGCGTGACCGGGGGAGAGGCCGGACCGGGACCGGGCGAGGCTGATCCCCTCGGTGAGCCCTCCGCCGCCACCGGCGCCGAAAGGACCACCGGCACCGGCGCCGAAACGACCGCCGGTACCGCTGCCACCGCGGCCCCCTCCCGCCACTCGTCCTCCCGCCACTCGTCCTCCCGCCTCTCGCCCTCGCGCTCCGCGTCCCTGCGCGGCGCGCTCCCCCCGGCCGCCGACTGCCGCGTCGCCCTGCGCCGTACGCCCGTCTCCGTATGGAACGACGACGTCACCGACTGGGCCGCCGCCCTCACCTACTACGCGGTGCTCGCGATCTTCCCCGCGCTGCTCGTCACCGTCTCGGCCGTGGGTCTCGCCGGTACGGGCGCCACTCGGGAACTGATCGCCCGCGCCACCACCGTTCTGCCCGCCCAGTCCGGCGAGTTGATGGCGGGCGTACTGAAGGACATGGCAGCGCAGAGCACCGCCGCGTGGCTTCTCGCCGTGTTCGGTACGGCCGGATCGCTCTGGTCCGCTTCCAGCTACCTCAGCGTCTTCCGCCGCGCGCTGCACGCCATGCACGGCGTCGAGGACCACCGTCCCGTGTGGCGGACCATTCCCCGGATCGTGCTGACCGCGACGGCTCTGCTCGCGCTTCTCGTCTCCAGCGTCTTCGTACTCGTGCTCAGCGGCGAGGTGGCCCACGCGGCCGGTGGCCTGCTCGGCATGGGCCGCTTCGCCGCGGGCGCCTGGGACACCATGAAGTGGCCGCTACTGCTGGGCCTGGTGGCCGTACTCGTGCTGGTCGTCTTCCGTACCGGCCCGGCGGAGACGCGCGGCGTGCGCAGGCGCGCGCCGGGCGGTGCGCTGGCGGTGGTGCTGTGGCTCGCGGCGTCGCTGGGCTTCGCGCTCTACGCCTCGCACGTGGGCACGTATCACCGGCTGTACGGGTCGCTCGCGGGCATCGTCGTCTTCCTGGTCTGGCTGTGGATGTCGAATCTGGCGCTGCTCGTGGGCGCGCAGTTCAACGCCGAACTCGCCAAGCTCCGCCGTGGGAAGGTCAGTTGAGCCGCCGAGCCCAGCCGCGACCGCTCAGGGGTCTCAGCGGAGCGCGACCGCTCCGACCGCCTCGTCCACGGGAGTCTCGCCGCCGATCAGTTCGAGCGTCAGGCCCGCCGTGCCCGGAGCGTGCAGGAGCGCACCGAGCACCGCCGCCACATCGTCGCGCGTCACATCCGCGCGTCCCGTCCGCTCGCCGAGCCGGACCCTGCCCGTACCGGGGTCGTTCGTCAGCCGTCCTGGCCGCAGCACCGTCCAGTCGAGGTCGTCGCGCGCCCTCACGGCATCGTCCGCGGCCCCCTTCGCGCGCTGATACGCGGCGAAGACCGGGTCGGTGCCCGGCGGCGGCTCGGTCAGCCCGGCGTCGGCGCCCATCGACGAGACGATGATGTAGCGCCTTACGCCTGCCTCCCTCGCCGCGTCCGCGAACAGCACGGCCGCCGCGCGGTCCACCGTCTCCTTGCGCTCCGCACCGCTGCCAGGCCCCGCACCGGCGGCGAAGACGACCGCGTCAGCGCCCTCCAGATGGGCGGCGACCTCCTGCACGGACGCCGACTCAAGGTCGCAGACCAGCGGTTCCGCGCCTGCGGCCCGCAGATCGTCGGCCTGCTCCGGCTTGCGGATGATGCCTGCCGCCTCGTCCCCGCGCTCGGCGAGCAGCCGCTCCAGCCTCAGCGCGATCTGACCGTGTCCACCAGCGATGACTGTGCGCATGCTTCGACCGTACGTCACGGCCGCGCAGCCCGCGCCGCCGCCCTGAGCCGCCGTCAGCCCTGAAACGGTGTCGGTCCTGAAGGCGCCGTCGGCCCTGCGGCGCCGTCGGTCCTACGAATCGTCAGCCCTGCGACTGCCGGGGCAGATCGAACTCCGACGTGCCCGTGAAGTCGCAGAACTCCCGCACCGCGCTGGTACGTGCGACCACGCGCCCCCGGTGCACGACCACACGGCTGTACGCGAGCGATAGCGCCCCCGCCAGTTCCGTACCGCGTACCGCGAGCAGCTCCGCCGGGAACCCCGCCTCCACGCGCACCTCGGGCAGCCCCATCGTCGTACGCGCCCTCGCGCAGACCGCGTCGTACGCGGCCTCCGGACTCGCCTCGCCGTGCGACGCCAGCAGATATGCGGCCTCCAGCGGATCGCCCCTGCCGACCGTGTTGGCGGCGTCCCGCAGCGCACCGCTTCCGGCCGCCACCGTGACACCGGCCGCCCTCAGCAGCCGTACCGGCGCGACAGTCGAAACCGCGGTCTGCGAAGTGCGCTCCAGCACACCGCAGTTGCCCTGCGGCAGACATACGACCGTGACACCCGCGGCGGCCAGCCGCTCGGCCGTACGCACCGCCGCCTTGTGCGGGAGCCTCGCCAGCCCCGCGCACGGCCCGATCGCGACCCCGGGGCGCAGCCCGCCCGCGGCGGCGGCCAGCCTGGACAGCCGGGCCGGGTCGCCGCCGTCGGTGTGCAGATCTACGGGGCAGCCGTGTTCTGCCGCGACCTCCAGTACGGCGTCGACGTAGCCGCCCGGGTCCGGGTCCAGGTCGGGGCAGCCGCCGATGACGGAGGCGCCCATCTTCACCGCGTCGCGCAGCATCGACAGCCCGTCGGCGCCCGCGACCCCGGTCAGCAGCCGCGGCACGGCCACGGTGCTCAGCTCCACGAGGCCGCGCAGCGCCCGGCGTGCCTGAAGCACGGCCTCCAGCGAGCGCAGCCCGGCGACGTCGCCGATGTGCACATGGGTACGGGTGGCGGTGGCGCCCAGCCCGAGCTGCATCAGCGCGGCCTCGGTCGTACGGCGCTGGACGTCCTCGGGGCCGCTGCGGGGCGGCCCGGCCGAGACGGGCGAGACGGCCGTCAGCGCGGTGTCGTAGTGGGTGTGCACCTCGGCCGGTGCCGGAAGCAGCAGATAGCCGGCGAGGTCGACGCGTGAGGCGCCCGACGGCTGCGGTCCCCGCGCGAGGCTTCCGGCGGTCCCGACCGCCTCGATACGGCCGCCGCCGAGACGTACGTCGACGGTCCGGCCGTCGGCCAGACGGGCGCCGCACAGCATGAGGGCGCGGGGGCTTGAACCGTCGCCTGCCGTTTCGCCGGGGTCGCCTGTGGAGCCGCCGCCCGCAGGACCTCCGGCCGAGCCTCCTGCCGGACCGCCGCCCGCGGGGCCGTTCGCCGGACCTCCTGCCGGGCCGCCCGCGCCGCCGCTCCGCTCGTCGCTCGTGTCGGATTCGTCACGGGAGCGGTCGCCGTCCACCGGCCCCTCTGACTGGCTGTCGGCCATCGCACTCCCCACATCGGCGGATGATCATGATCACGCAGCGTGAGTAGAGAGTAGGGCGCCCGCAGGGCACCGGCGAGGAAGAGGCGAATAGTCGTACTGACGTGGTGCGAGGGGGCGTTGGGGCATTCGGTGACGCCGGATGAGACCCTGGAGTCAGGCCCTGTGAGCGGTGCCGGACGGGCGCGATACGGATTTCACCTTTGGCTGTCAGGCGTGTAATGTCTTCACCGCTCGCCCCAATAGCTCAGTCGGCAGAGCGTCTCCATGGTAAGGAGAAGGTCAACGGTTCGATTCCGTTTTGGGGCTCTGATGTGTGAGATCTCCCGTCGGGAGATGGGAGTCCGCGCATCGTGGCGGTGTAGCTCAGTCGGTAGAGCAAGCGGCTCATAATCGCTGTGTCACCGGTTCAAGTCCGGTCACCGCTACTTCACCGAATGTAGCCGATTGTGGGGTCGGTCCTTCGATCGGCTACTCTTCCTGCGTTCTGGCCCATCTGTCCGTCAAGGAGCACTCACGTGGCTGCCACAGACGTCCGCCCGAAGATCACGCTGGCCTGCGTGGAGTGCAAGGAGCGGAACTACATCACCAAGAAGAACCGGCGCAACAACCCGGACCGTCTTGAGATGAAGAAGCACTGCCCGCGCTGCAACGCGCACACGGCGCACCGCGAGACGCGCTGACTCAGGCCCTTCTACGAGGCCGTCCCCACACAGCGGGGGCGGCCTCGTGTCGTTGGCCCCCGGTCGCGGCGCCCGCGACTCCGGCATGCGCGGCCCCCGGGCTACCGGAGTCCCGAAGCCCCCAAGTCCCGGAACCCTGAGGCCGCTTCGCCGCCGTGAGAAGGCCGACGGTCCCCGACGGTCCCCGCACCAACACCGTTCAGGAGGTGTCCGCGCCCATGGCGCTCGACCAGTCCTTCGTCGGGCGGAGCTATCCGCCCACCACCCCCTACGAGGTGGGCCGCGAGAAGATCCGGGAGTTCGCCGAGGCCATCGGTGACGCCAATCCGGCCTACACGGACCGCGAGGCGGCCGAAGCCCTCGGCCACCCCGATGTGATCGCGCCGCCGACCTTCGTCTTCGCCATCACCTTCCGCGCGGCCCGCCAGGTCACCGAGGACCCCGAACTGGGCCTGGACTACAGCCGCGTGGTGCACGGGGACCAGAAGTTCGCCTACACCCGTCCCGTACGAGCGGGCGACCGGCTCACCGTCTCCTCCACCATCGAGTCCGTCAGGTCGATGGCGGGCAACGACATCCTCGACGTACGGGGCGAGGTCCACGACGAGTCGGGCGAGCACGTCGTGACCGCCCACACCAAGCTGGTCGCCCGCGGGCCCGAGGCCGAGGAGGCGGGAGCCTGATGGCCGCGAAGATCGCATACGCCGATGTAGAGATCGGCGCCGAACTGCCCGCGTGCACCTTCCCCGTCGACCGTGAGCGGCTCGTGCGCTACGCGGGCGCCTCCGGGGACTTCAACCCCATTCACTGGAACGAGCGATTCGCCAAGGAGGTCGGACTGCCGGACGTCATCGCGCACGGCATGTTCACCATGGCCGAGGCGATCCGCGTCGTCACCGACTGGACGGGCGACCCGGCGGCGGTCGTCGAGTACGGCGTGCGCTTCACCAGGCCCGTCGTGGTGCCCGACGACGACAAGGGCGCGGCGATCGAGGTGACCGGCAAGGTCGCGGCCAAGCTCGACGACGAGGCCCGTACGGTCCGGGTGGACCTGACCGTGATGAGCGCGGGCCAGAAGGTCCTCGGCATGTCCCGCGCCGTGGTGAAGCTGGCCTGACCGACTCTGCGGTCCCGGCGTGCACAAGGCCGATTGCCGTGCGCCGCGTTCGAGGCGTACGAGAGGCGTGGGCCACGGCCGTGGGCGCCGGGGCCGCGCCGCTCTCGTACGCTTGAGCGCGTGCAGGAACTCCTTGACGCCCCACTCGCGCCGCTGACCACCTTCCGGCTCGGCGGCCCGGCCGCCCGGCTGCGTACCGCGACGACCGACGACGAGGTCGTCGAAGCCGTACGCGAGGCAGACGCCCAGGGCACCCGGCTGCTGATCGTCGGCGGCGGCAGCAACCTCGTCATCGCGGACGAGGGCTTCCCCGGCACCGCGTTGCGCATCGCCACGACCGGCGTCGAACTCTCGGGCACACGCCTGGAGTTGGCGGCCGGGGAGAACTGGTCGGACGCCGTCGCCCGCACCGTCGAGGCAGGACTCGCGGGCATCGAATGCCTTGCCGGAATCCCCGGCTCCGCCGGCGCGACGCCCATTCAGAACGTCGGTGCGTACGGGCAGGAGGTCTCCTCGACCATCACCGAGGTCGTCGCCTACGACCGCCGCACCGACGAGACCGTCGTCATCCCGAACTCCGAGTGCGGCTTCGCCTACCGCCACAGCCGCTTCAAGGCCGACCCGTCGCGCTTCGTCGTACTGCGGGTCCGTTTCGAACTGGAGGACGCGGGCGGCCTGTCGGCACCGCTCAAGTACGCCGAGACCGCTCGCGTGCTCGGCGTCGAGCCCGGCGACCGCGTATCGGCGCAGACCGCACGCGAGACCGTTCTCAAGCTCCGTGCGGGCAAGGGCATGGTGCTCGACCCGGAGGACCACGACACATGGTCGGCGGGGTCCTTCTTCACCAACCCAGTCCTGGACGAGCACGAGTTCGAGACGTTCACCGAACGGGTCGCCGAGCGACTGGGCGCCGATGTCGCGGCGCCCGCCTTCCCGGCTGGCGAGGGGCGTACGAAGACCTCCGCGGCCTGGCTCATCGATCGCGCGGGTTTCGCCAAGGGCTACGGCACGGGCCGGGCCCGCATCTCCACGAAGCACACCCTCGCGCTCACCAACCGCGGGGACGCCACGACGGCGGATCTGCTGGCGCTGGCCCGTGAGGTACGGGACGGGGTGCGCGAGGCGTTCGGCGTCACCCTCGTCAACGAGCCGGTGACCGTGGGCTGTTCGCTGTAGTGACCGCGTCCGGGAGCAGTCGGGGGGCGACGAGGCTCGGCGCTCCCCGCTGTGCGTCGATGCGCCGACGGCGACCGTCTCGCCGGGCCCCGCTCAGGACGCGACCCCGACGCCCTTCCTCACCGTCGCCGGATCATCCACCATCGCCAGGATCGCCGCCGCCAGATCGGCCCTCGGTACGGAGTGGCCGCGCCGCACGTTGGCGCCGATCGCCCGCCGGTACGTGCCCTTCGGCGGCTCGTCCGTCAGCTTGGGCGGGCGCACGACGGTCCAGTCGGCATCGCTCGCCCGTATCGCGTCCTCCATCACCGCCAGGTCCTCGTACACCCGGCGCAGTGCCCGGCGTACCAGCGGCACCACCACCGTGCGGAACAGCAGCGTCTCGCCCTCCCCCCACGCCACCACCGGGGCCGCGCTCACCCCTATGTAGCGGCGCACCCCGGCCTCTTCCATCGCGGAGAGGACGGCGCGGGTGCCGCGGGAGGCGATGCCGGCGCTCTTGTTGCCGGGCGCGCCCAGCGCGGAGAGCACCGCGTCCCGGCCCGCGACCGCGGGCACCAGCGACTCCGGGTCCGTGACGTCGGCCGTGACGACCTCCAGGCGGGCGGACGCCTCACCGTCCGGTACGGGCAGTCGTGCAGGGTTCCGTACCACTGCGGTGACCTCGTGCCCGGCGTCCAGCGCCTGCCGTACGAGCTGGCGGCCTGTGCCGCCGGTGGCGCCGAAGACCGTGAAGCGCATCGGGCTCGCCTTCCTTCGGAAATGGTGGGTGAGTGTTCACTCACCATGGTGCCACTAAGGTGAGTGAATGCCCACCTCCCGATCGCGGCCGGCCCGTTCGACCCGGGAGCGCATCCTCGACGCCGCCGAGGAACGGATGCGCACCATCGGCCTCGCCAGAGCCACCACGAAGGAGATCGCCCGAGTCGCCGGCTGCTCGGAGGCCGCGCTCTACAAGCACTTCTCCGGCAAGGAGGAGATCTTCGTCGACGTACTGAAGGAACGGCTGCCGCCGCTCAGCCCGCTCCTCGACGAACTCAACGCCGGCCGCAGGGGCGACGGAGCCCCTGACGCCCCCACCGTCGAGCAGAACCTCACCGAGATCGCCCTGCGCGCGGCCCGCTTCTACGAGCAGAGCTTCCCCGTCGCCGCGTCGCTCTTCGCCGAGCCGAAGCTGCTGCGCCGCCACGACGAGGCGATGCGCAGCCTCGGCACCGGGCCGCACAAGCCGCTGGAGGCGCTCGCCGACTATCTGCGCGCCGAGCGTGAGGCGGGGCGCATCCACGCCGGTGCCGACCCGGAGGCCGCCGCAGCGCTGCTGCTCGGTGCGTGCAGCCAGCGCGCGATCCTGCTGAGCATCGGAGGAGGGGCCGATGATGCGCAGCCGCTGGAGGACTTCGCGGCGGGCGTCGTCAACACGCTGCTGACCGGAATCGCCCCGGAGGGACGCACAGGCCCGGAAAGCGGCTCAGCCACGGAAGGCGGCACGGCCCCGGACTGAGCGCACCTCCGGACTGGCAAGCCCCTGACGGAACGAGCCCCTGACTGAACGAGCCCCTGACTGAACGAGCCCCGAACGAAGTACGGAAGTACCGGCCGTACCCAGGCGCCTAGTCCAGCCAGTCGTCGATACCGGACAGCACCTTCTCCCTCACGCCCTCCGGCATCGACGCCCCACGCACCGACTGCCGTGCCAGCTCGGCCAGTTCGGCGTCCGTGAAGCCGTGCGCCTCCCGCGCGATCGCGTACTGGGCGGCCAGCCGCGAACCGAAGAGCAGGGGATCGTCGGCGCCGAGGGCCATCGGCACGCCCGCGTCCCAGAGCGTGCGCAGCGGTACGTCCTCCGGCTTGTCGTACACGCCCAGCGCCACGTTGGACGCCGGGCAGACCTCGCAGGTGACGTTCCGTTCCGCGAGCCGTGCGAGGAGTGCGGGGTCCTCGGCCGCCCGTACGCCGTGCCCCACGCGGGACGCGTGCAGGTCGTCCAGGCAGTCGCGCACGCTGCCCGGCCCGGTCAGCTCGCCGCCGTGCGGCGCCGCGAGCAGCCCTCCGTTACGGGCGATGGTGAACGCACGGTCGAAGTCACGGGCGAATCCCCGGCGTTCGTCGTTGGACAGCCCGAAGCCGACGATGCCGCGGTCCCGGAAGCGGACGGCCAGCCGCGCGAGCGTACGGGCGTCGAGGGGGTGCTTCATCCGGTTCGCCGCGACGATCAGCCGCATTCCCAGACCGGTCTCACGGGCTGCGTCGTCCACCGCGTCCAGGATGATCTCCAGCGCCGGGATCAGGCCGCCCAGCCGCGGTGCGTACGACGTGGGGTCCACCTGGATCTCCAGCCAGTGCGAACCGTCCCTCACGTCCTCCTCGGCCGCCTCCAGCACCAGACGCCGGATGTCCTCGGGCTCGCGCAGGCAGGAGCGTGCGATGTCGTAGAGACGCTGGAAGCGGAACCAGCCGCGCTCGTCCGTCGCCCGCAGCTTGGGCGGCTCGCCGCCGCTGAGCGCCGCCGGAAGGTGCACGCCGTACTTGTCGGCGAGTTCCAGCAGCGTGGACGGACGCATCGAACCCGTGAAGTGCAGATGCAGATGGGCCTTGGGCAGGGTGCGCAGATCTCGGACAGCCATCCACAGATTTTGCCGCAACTGCCCCGCGGGCCGATAGCCGCTTCTCCCTGAAACGAGCGCTTGCCCGAACACGAGGACGGTCCCCCGGTACGTACACCGGAGGACCGTCCTCGACTACGAGCGGTGGGCGGGGGAGGCGGGGAGGCCCAACTCCGCGGAGCGGAGCGCCCGTTCGCGGCGGACGGGCTGTCGCGCGCCCCGGCGCGAACCGCCCTCCCAGGCGGCGTTCTCCCTCAGCCGTGCGCCTCGCCCAGCAGCTTCTGCATACGTGAGACTCCCTCAGCGAGGTCCTCGTCCCCGAGCGCGTAGGACAGCCGCAGATAGCCGGGGGTGCCGAAGGCCTCGCCCGGCACGACAGCGACCTCCGCCTCCTCCAGGATCAGCTCGGCCAGTTCGACGCTCGTGCCCGGACGCCTGCCGCGGATCTCCTTGCCCAGCAGGCCCTTCACGGAGGGGTACGCGTAGAACGCGCCCTCGGGCTCGGGGCAGACGACGCCCTCGATCTCGTTGAGCATCCGCACGATGGTGCGCCGCCGCCGGTCGAAGGCGGCCCGCATCTCCGCGACCGCGTCCAGGCTGCCGGAGACCGCCGCGACGGCGGCGACCTGCGCCACGTTGCTGACGTTCGAAGTGGCGTGCGACTGAAGGTTCGTGGCCGCCTTCACGACGTCCTTCGGGCCTACGATCCAGCCCACGCGCCAGCCGGTCATCGCGTACGTCTTGGCCACGCCGTTGACGACCACGCACTTGTCGCGCAGCTCGGGCACGACGACAGGCAGCGACGTGAACGCCGCGTCGCCGTACACGAGGTGCTCGTAGATCTCGTCGGTCAGCACCCACAGTCCGTGCTCGACGGCCCACTTGCCGACCGCCTCGACCTGCGCCCTCGGATAGACGGCACCGGTCGGGTTGGAGGGGGAGACGAAGACGACCATCTTCGTGCGCTCCGTGCGCGCGGCCTCCAACTGCTCGACGCTCACGCGGTAGCCGGTCGTCTCATCGGCGACGACGGGCACCGGCACGCCGCCCGCGAGCCTGATCGACTCCGGGTACGTCGTCCAGTACGGAGCCGGGACGATGACCTCGTCGCCCGGGTCGAGGACCGCGGCGAAGGACTCGTAGATGGCCTGCTTGCCGCCGTTGGTGACCAGCACCTGGGCGGGCTCGATCTCGTAACCGGAGTCGCGCAGCGTCTTCTCGGCGATGGCGGCCTTCAGTTCGGGCAGGCCGCCGGCCGGCGTGTACCGGTGGTTCCTCGTGTCACGGCATGCCTCAGCCGCCGCGTCGACGATGTAGTCCGGCGTAGGGAAGTCCGGTTCGCCCGCGCCGAAACCGATCACCGGACGCCCGGCGGCCTTGAGTGCCTTGGCCTTGGCGTCGACGGCGAGCGTCGCGGACTCGGAGATCGACCCGACACGGGCCGACACACGTCGTTCGGTGGGTGACTGGGCTGGTGGCGTTGCAGCGCTCATACAGGCATGTTCCCAGACGGCCCCGCGCACGGGCACCGGGGATCGGCCGGGGCCCGCCGTTACGTGTTCGACGCCCGCCCGCGGACCACGTACACTCACACGTCGTTGATCCCCCGGCCCGCGACCGGCACGCACACCAAGCAGTCGTTCCGATGGGGTAAGTTGGGGAATCACAAAGGGTCGTAGCTCAATTGGAAGAGCACTGGTCTCCAAAACCAGCGGTTGGGGGTTCGAGTCCCTCCGGCCCTGCTCCACACACCGTCCAAGCGGCGTGTGAGTGCTTGCGTACGTACTGAAATGCACCGCTGTGCGGCCGGGCCGGACGCCGCATGGCAACGACCCGGATCAGGTGAGGACGAGTGACGGAGATCACGGATACCACCCAGGTCCCAGAGCCCGGCGGGTCGTCGGAGGGCAAGCCACGACGTGGGGGCAAGCGCGCCAAGAGGGGCCCCTTGGGCCGACTCGGGCTTTTCTACCGGCAGATCGTCGCCGAGCTGCGCAAGGTCGTCTGGCCGACCCGGCATCAACTGTCGACCTACACCACCGTGGTGATCGTCTTCGTCGCCATCATGATCGGCCTCGTGACCGTGATCGACTACGGGTTCACCCAGGCCATCAAGTACGTTTTCGGCTGAGCCCGCGAAGGCATCGCCCGCGGCGCTTCCCGTATGTTCGAACCCATGAAGCCAGGAAGAAGCAGCCACCGTGTCTGATCCGAACCTGAACGATGCCGTCGAGCCCGGCGAGGGCGACGACACCGCACGCGACATCGTCGAGGCTGCGGACGACAGCGCGGAGCAGGAGCAGGCCGACGCCGGTGGCCCGGCCCAGGCGCTCAGTGCCGAGGGGGACGTCGCCGAGCCCGCCGAAGAGGCCGCCGTCCACGAGGAGTCGGACGACGAGACGGCAGAGGACGCCGAGGCCGCCGCGCAGGACGACGGCGAAGAAGGCGAAGTGGAAGAAGCCGAGCCGGAGGCCGAGGACCCGGTCGCGGCCCTCCGCGAGGAACTGCGCTTCCTCCCCGGCGAGTGGTACGTGATCCACACCTACGCGGGCTATGAGAACCGCGTGAAGACGAACCTCGAACAGCGCGCCGTCTCCCTCAACGTCGAGGACTTCATCTTCCAGGCCGAGGTGCCGCAGGAAGAGGTCGTCCAGATCAAGAACGGCGACCGCCGCACCGTCCGGCAGAACAAGCTCCCGGGCTACGTCCTCGTACGCATGGACCTCACCAACGAGTCCTGGGGCGTCGTCCGCAACACCCCGGGCGTCACGGGCTTCGTCGGCAACGCCTACGACCCGTACCCGCTGACCCTCGACGAGATCGTCAAGATGCTCGCTCCGGAGGCCGAGGAGAAGGCCGCCAAGGCCGCGGTCGCCGAGGAGGAGGGCAAGCCCGCGGGCGGCCCGGGACGCAAGGTCGAGGTCCAGGTGCTGGACTTCGAGGTCGGCGACTCGGTCACCGTCACCGACGGCCCGTTCGCCACCCTCCAGGCGACGATCAACGAGATCAACGCCGACTCCAAGAAGGTCAAGGGCCTCGTCGAGATCTTCGGCCGGGAGACCCCGGTCGAGCTGAGCTTCGACCAGATCCAGAAGAACTGAGCCTTCCCGCCCGGCTTCCGGCAGCTCGTCGCACCTCGCAGGTGGCGTGAGCTGCCGGTTTCAGTGCGCACCTCGGTACGGGCTATCGTGGTGCGGTATGCCTTCATCCGCGCGGCGGGTGGAGGACGAATCACCTCTCACTAAGGACCCGGAGAGAGCATGCCTCCCAAGAAGAAGAAGGTCGCGGGGCTGATCAAGCTCCAGATCCAGGCCGGTGCCGCCAACCCGGCACCGCCGGTCGGCCCGGCGCTGGGTCAGCACGGCGTCAACATCATGGAGTTCTGCAAGGCCTACAACGCGGCGACCGAGTCGCAGCGCGGCTGGGTCATCCCGGTGGAGATCACGGTCTACGAGGACCGCTCCTTCGACTTCATCACCAAGACGCCGCCGGCGTCGAAGATGATCCTGAAGGCCGCCGGCGTGGACAAGGGCTCCGGCACCCCGCACACCACCAAGGTCGCGAAGATCACCCGCGACCAGGTGCGCGAGATCGCCACCACGAAGATGCCCGACCTCAACGCCAACGACCTGGACCAGGCCGAGAAGATCATCGCCGGCACCGCCCGTTCCATGGGCGTCACCGTCGAAGGCTGAACGGTCCGCACCCCGTGGAAGGGCCCGCGCAGGCCCGTACCACGACTCCGTAACCGCCGTGCGGACCAGCCGCACGACGCCACTGTCAGGAGCAGAAAGTGAAGCGCAGCAAGGCTTTCCGCAGCGCGGACGCCAAGATCGACCGGGAGCGCCTGTACGCCCCGCTCGAGGCCGTCCGGCTCGCGAAGGAAACCTCCACCAAGAAGTTCGACGCGACCGTCGAGGTCGCCCTGCGGCTGGGCGTCGACCCCCGCAAGGCAGACCAGATGGTCCGCGGCACCGTGAACCTGCCGCACGGCACCGGCAAGACCGCCCGGGTCCTGGTCTTCGCGACCGGTGACCGTGCAGCAGCCGCGGAGGCCGCGGGAGCCGACATCGTCGGCGCCGACGAGTTGATCGAGGAGGTCGCGGGCGGACGCCTGGACTTCGACGCCGTCGTCGCCACCCCGGACCTGATGGGCAAGGTCGGCCGCCTCGGCCGCGTGCTCGGTCCGCGTGGCCTGATGCCGAACCCGAAGACCGGCACCGTCACGCCCGACGTCACCAAGGCCGTCAACGACATCAAGGGCGGCAAGATCGAGTTCCGTGTCGACAAGCACGCGAACCTCCACTTCATCATCGGCAAGGCGTCCTTCGACGACACCCAGCTCGTCGAGAACTACGCCGCGGCCCTGGACGAGATCCAGCGTCTGAAGCCGTCGGCCGCCAAGGGCCGTTACGTGAAGAAGACGTCCATCACCACCACGATGGGCCCCGGGATCCCCGTGGACCCCAACCGCACCCGCAACCTCCTCGTCGAGGAGGACCCCGCGGCCGTCTGAGCGCCCAGCTCGGGCCCGCGGGCCGCGACGTGAGCCGGGCCCCGTCCTCTCCGGAGGGCGGGGCCCGGCTCTGTGTCGCACGGGCGGCCATGTACGGGAGTCATGTCCGGGATAAAGTCCTCTGCGTACATCTCAATCTGCGTACTTCTCAACAAGTGGAAATCCAGGGGGAATCAGATGCGCCAGGCCCGAATCGCCATGCTTGCGGCGGGAGTTGTGATGGCTGCCGGACTCACGGCATGCGGCGGCAACTCCGGGAGCTCGGACTCCGGCTCCGGCGGCGGCTCGAAGGACAAGGAAGGTCTCTCGCCCGCGCAGGTCGCGATCACCGAGCTTCAGCAGGCGTCGAAGAGCACGGAACAGAAGAAGACCGCGAGGGTCGAGGGCGACCAGAGCCAGGGCACCCCGCAGGGTGAGATCTCCACGAAGACCGAGGGCGCCGTGGACTGGTCCGGCGGCGGCACCACCGCGGAGATGACCGTCACGCAGCAGGGCGCGGGCGCCGGCAGCCTGCCCACGAGCGGCAAGCCCATGGACGCCCGCTACACCGAGGACGCGATGTACGTGAACCTCGGCGAGCAGTTCGCCTCCACGGCGGGCAAGGGCAAGCACTGGATGAAGTACGACTACGACAAGCTGGCCGAGCAGACCGGCCCGTCGGGCGCGCTCATCAAGGACCAGATGCAGAACAACAACCCGGCCCGCTCGGTCGATCTGCTGCTGGCGAGCGGCAAGGTGAAGAAGGTCGGCTCCGAGACCGTCAAGGGCAAGAAGACCGACCACTACAGCGGCACCATCGAGGTCGCCGAACTGGCCCGCATGCAGTCGAGGAAGCTCAGCGAGAAGGAACTGGACCAGCTCTCCGACCAGCTTTCGCAGCAGGGCTTCAAGACCGAGAAGGTCGACGTCTGGATCGACGGCGAGGACCTGCTGGTGAAGAAGCAGGAGCGCGCCAAGGGCAAGCACGGCGACCTGGACTCGACGGTCTTCTACTCGGACTACGGCACCGACGTCTCCGTGGAGGCGCCCGCCTCGTCCGACACGGTGCCCTTCGAGGACGCGCTGCCCGGCAGGAGCTGACCGCCGGACGCCGACGCATCCGCGTACCCGTACGGAAGGCCCCCTCCCGGCAACGGATTTGGTGCCGGAGGGGGCCTTCGCGTAATCTCGTACGAAGCCAAAGACCGCTGGTCGTCGTCGTGCTCGGTCAAGAGGGCACGACGGCCGAAGGATCCGCTAGCCGCGGGCGACCCGCGTAGGTGATGAGGAAGCTCCCGAGGACGAGTACGCGTCGTCCCGGTCGAGCCACGCCCCATGCGCCTGCGCTGGGGCGTTTCGTCGTTCCAGCCCCTTCCGAGCGGTCTCATCACCCGGAAGGAGGCCGAGGCTCATGGCGAGGGACCAGGTCGCGCCCGACAAGATCGCCGCCGTTGAGGAGATCACGAACAAGTTCCGTGACTCCAACGCCGCAGTGGTCACCGCGTACACGGGGCTTTCGGTTGCCCAGCTCAAGGAGCTGCGCCGCTCGCTCGGTGAGGACGCCCAGTACCGCGTGGTGAAGAACACACTGACCAAGATCGCGGCCAACGAGGCCGGGATCAACGAGCTGGACGAGTTCTTCACGGGCTCGTCGGCCGTCGCCTTCGTCACCGGTGACCCGGTAGCGGCGGCGAAGGGTCTCCGTGACTTCGCCAAGGACAACCCCGCCCTGGTCATCAAGGGCGGCATCGTCGACGGCGCGCAGTACAGCGCCGACGACCTCAACAAGCTCGCGGAGCTGGAATCCCGCGAGGTGCTGCTCGCCAAGCTGGCCGGCGGCATGAAGGCGTCCATGGCGAAGGCCGCGGCGACCTTCCAGGCCCCGCTGACGAAGTTCGTCCGTAC
This sequence comes from Streptomyces marispadix, assembly GCF_022524345.1. Taxonomy (NCBI): domain Bacteria; kingdom Bacillati; phylum Actinomycetota; class Actinomycetes; order Kitasatosporales; family Streptomycetaceae; genus Streptomyces; species Streptomyces marispadix. Next base: position 4,091,928 of record NZ_JAKWJU010000002.1, read on the forward strand.
CGCGGACGCGCTGCGCAGCAAGGTCGAGCAGGGCGGTGCCGAGTAATTCGGCTCCCGTCGAGGCCGGGCAGGCACAGGCACCCGGCCACAGCGGGCTCCAAGCCTGACGAACCCGTCGATACGTACACACGGCACCAGCCGGAATAGTGGAAGGACCGCCACCATGGCGAAGCTCAGCCAGGACGAGCTGCTCGAGCAGTTCAGTGACATGACCCTCATCGAGCTCTCCGAGTTCGTGAAGGCCTTCGAGGAGAAGTTCGACGTCGAGGCCGCCGCCCCGGCCGCCGTCGCCGTGGCCGCCCCCGGCCAGGGTGGTGGCGAGGCCGCCGCCGCTGCCGAGGAGCAGGACGAGTTCGACGTCGTCCTCACCGGCGCCGGCGACAAGAAGATCCAGGTCATCAAGGTCGTGCGTGAGCTGACCTCGTTGGGTCTGAAGGAGGCCAAGGAGCTGGTCGACAGCACCCCGAAGCCGGTTCTCGAGAAGGTCGCGAAGGACGCCGCGGACAAGGCTAAGGAGTCCCTCGAGGGCGCCGGCGCCTCCGTCGAGGTCAAGTGATCAACGGGGTCGTGAAGACCCCTCAGCCAGGGGCGATCACCCAGCCGGGTGGTCGCCCCTCGGCGTCTCGGAAGCCCTCACGGACCCCCTCCCGGCAGGCGGGTATGGTGATCTTCGCTGCCGTGGGGCCCTTGACGAACGGCACTTGGCGCGCAATTCTCTGGACGCGCCGTTCGCATCGATCCGGTTTCCGAGGCATGGATCGAGGACGAAGCGGGAAGTGTTGCGGCAAGCACGTTCCGCCCCGACGTACCGAGGCCGTCGGGACGGGCCGCGGCAGAGATGAACAACTAGGGGGGATCCCCTCCCGGAGGACAGATTGCCACCGGCTGGAGGCGGAGACCGGGACCGAGTCCGGTTCCGGAAATCTGCTCTGGACATCAGTGGGCCTTGAGGCTACACTGACCCTTTGCGCTGCCTGTTAGCTGCTCCCTGCCCGTCACCCAGGGGCCACCGGTATGCGCGCAGAGAGTCCGAGCCCTCGGAAGGACCCCCTCTTGGCCGCCTCGCGCACTGCCTCGACTGCCAATTCGAACAATGGCGCCAGCACCGCCCCGCTGCGTATTTCTTTTGCGAAGATCAAGGAACCTCTCGAGGTTCCCAACCTCCTTGCGCTCCAGACCGAGAGTTTTGACTGGCTGCTCGGCAACGAAGCCTGGAAGTCCCGGGTCGAGGCGGCGCTGGAGAGCGGAAACGACGTTCCGACGAAGTCCGGTCTGGAAGAGATCTTCGAGGAGATCTCCCCGATCGAGGACTTCTCCGGATCGATGTCGCTGACCTTCCGCGATCACCGTTTCGAGCCCCCGAAGAACTCGATCGACGAGTGCAAGGAGCGCGACTTCACGTACGCGGCTCCGCTCTTCGTCACCGCCGAGTTCACCAACAACGAAACCGGCGAGATCAAGTCCCAGACCGTCTTCATGGGCGACTTCCCGCTGATGACGGACAAGGGCACCTTCGTTATCAACGGCACCGAGCGTGTCGTGGTCTCGCAGCTCGTCCGCTCGCCGGGTGTCTACTTCGACAGCTCCATCGACAAGACCTCCGACAAGGACATCTACTCCGCCAAGATCATCCCGTCCCGCGGTGCATGGCTGGAGATGGAGGTCGACAAGCGCGACATGGTCGGTGTGCGCATCGACCGCAAGCGCAAGCAGTCGGTGACCGTACTTCTCAAGGCGCTCGGCTGGACGAACGAGCAGATCCTGGAGGAGTTCGGGCAGTACGAGTCGATGCGGGCCACCCTGGAGAAGGACCACACCCAGGGCCAGGACGACGCGCTGCTCGACATCTACCGCAAGCTGCGTCCGGGCGAGCCGCCGACGCGTGAGGCCGCGCAGACACTCCTGGAGAACCTCTACTTCAACCCGAAGCGGTACGACCTGGCCAAGGTCGGCCGGTACAAGATCAACAAGAAGCTCGGCGGCGAGGAGCCGCTGGACTCCGGCGTGCTCACCACCGCCGACGTCATCGCGACGATCAAGTACCTGGTCAAGCTGCACGCGGGGGAGACCGAGTCGACGTCCGCCGAGGGCGACCAGATCGTCATCGAGACCGACGACATCGACCACTTCGGCAACCGCCGCCTGCGCAACGTCGGCGAGCTGATCCAGAACCAGGTCCGCACCGGTCTGGCCCGTATGGAACGTGTCGTCCGTGAGCGGATGACGACTCAGGACGTCGAGGCGATCACGCCGCAGACCCTGATCAACATCCGTCCGGTCGTCGCCTCCATCAAGGAGTTCTTCGGCACCAGCCAGCTCTCGCAGTTCATGGACCAGACGAACCCGATCTCGGGTCTCACCCACAAGCGCCGCCTGTCGGCGCTCGGTCCGGGTGGTCTGAGCCGTGAGCGGGCCGGCTTCGAGGTCCGTGACGTGCACCCCTCGCACTACGGACGTATGTGCCCGATCGAGACGCCGGAAGGCCCGAACATCGGTCTGATCGGTTCGCTCGCCTCGTACGGGCGCGTCAACGCGTTCGGCTTCGTGGAGACGCCGTACCGCAAGGTGGTCGACGGCGTCGTCACCGACGAGGTGCACTACCTGACGGCCGACGAAGAGGACCGCTTCGTCATCGCGCAGGCGAACGCGCCGCTCACCGAGGAGATGCGCTTCGCCGAGGACCGGGTGCTGATCCGCCGCCGTGGCGGCGAGGTCGACCTGATCCCGGGCGACGACGTGGACTACATGGACGTCTCGCCGCGCCAGATGGTGTCGGTCGCGACGGCCATGATCCCCTTCCTCGAGCACGACGACGCCAACCGCGCGCTCATGGGGTCGAACATGATGCGGCAGGCCGTGCCGCTCATCAAGGCCGAGGCGCCGCTGGTCGGCACCGGCATGGAGTACCGCTGCGCGGTCGACGCCGGTGACGTCATCAAGGCCGAGAAGGACGGTGTCGTACAGGAGGTCTCCGCGGACTACGTCACGGTGGCCAACGACGACGGCACCTACACCACGTACCGCGTCGCGAAGTTCACGCGCTCCAACCAGGGCACCTCCTTCAACCAGAAGGTGCTCGTCGACGAGGGCTCCCGGGTGATCGAGGGCCAGGTCCTCGCCGACGGCCCGTCCACCGACGAAGGCGAGATGGCGCTCGGCAAGAACCTGCTGGTCGCCTTCATGCCCTGGGAGGGCTACAACTACGAGGACGCGATCATCCTCAGCCAGCGCCTGGTGCAGGACGATGTCCTCTCCTCGATCCACATCGAGGAGCACGAGGTCGACGCCCGTGACACCAAGCTCGGCCCCGAGGAGATCACCCGGGACATCCCGAACGTCTCCGAGGAGGTCCTCGCCGACCTCGACGAGCGCGGCATCATCCGCATCGGCGCCGAGGTCGAGGCGGGCGACATCCTGGTCGGCAAGGTCACCCCGAAGGGCGAGACGGAGCTGACCCCGGAGGAGCGCCTGCTGCGTGCGATCTTCGGCGAGAAGGCCCGCGAGGTACGTGACACCTCCCTGAAGGTGCCGCACGGCGAGACCGGCAAGGTCATCGGCGTACGCGTCTTCGACCGCGAGGAGGGCGACGAACTGCCCCCGGGCGTCAACCAGTTGGTGCGCGTCTACGTGGCGCAGAAGCGCAAGATCACCGACGGTGACAAGCTCGCAGGCCGTCACGGCAACAAGGGCGTCATCTCCAAGATCCTCCCGGTCGAGGACATGCCGTTCCTGGAGGACGGCACCCCGGTCGACGTCATCCTCAACCCGCTGGGCGTCCCGTCCCGTATGAACCCGGGACAGGTGCTTGAGATCCACCTGGGCTGGCTCGCCTCCCAGGGCTGGAACGTCGCGGGCATCGACGAGGAGTGGGCGCGGCGCCTCCAGCAGATCGGCGCCGACGACGTCTCCTCGGGCACCAACGTGGCCACCCCGGTCTTCGACGGTGCGCGCGAGGACGAGATCGCGGGCCTCTTCCAGGCCACGGTGCCGAACAGGGACGGCGACCGGATGGTTCTGCCCTCCGGCAAGGCGCACCTGTTCGACGGCCGCTCCGGCGAGCCGTTCCCGGACCCGATCTCGGTCGGCTACATGTACATCCTCAAGCTGCACCACCTGGTCGACGACAAGCTCCACGCCCGCTCGACCGGTCCGTACAGCATGATCACCCAGCAGCCGCTGGGCGGTAAGGCACAGTTCGGTGGCCAGCGCTTCGGTGAGATGGAGGTGTGGGCCCTGGAGGCGTACGGCGCCGCGTACGCACTACAGGAGCTGCTCACCATCAAGTCCGACGACGTCACCGGCCGCGTGAAGGTCTACGAAGCCATCGTCAAGGGCGAGAACATCCCCGAGCCGGGCATCCCCGAGTCGTTCAAGGTGCTCATCAAGGAGATGCAGTCGCTCTGCCTCAACGTGGAGGTGCTGTCCTCGGACGGCATGTCCATCGAGATGCGTGACACGGACGAAGACGTCTTCCGCGCGGCGGAAGAGCTCGGTATCGACCTGTCCCGGCGCGAGCCGAGCAGCGTCGAAGAGGTCTGACGGGTCTGGCCGGGACGCGATCGCCAGGCGTTCCGGCCTCCCCCTCGGCCCTGGGGGCCTGGAGGCGACCCCTCCAAACCCCGCTCAGACCATTCATCGACACAACCCTGAGAGGGATTGACGAGAGTGCTCGACGTCAACTTCTTCGACGAACTGCGGATCGGCCTGGCCACCGCTGACGACATCCGTCAGTGGTCGCACGGCGAGGTCAAGAAGCCGGAAACCATCAACTACCGCACCCTCAAGCCCGAGAAGGACGGACTCTTCTGCGAGAAGATCTTCGGTCCGACCCGGGACTGGGAGTGCTACTGCGGCAAGTACAAGCGCGTCCGCTTCAAGGGCATCATCTGTGAGCGCTGCGGTGTCGAGGTCACCCGCGCCAAGGTGCGCCGTGAGCGGATGGGCCACATCGAGCTTGCCGCGCCCGTCACCCACATCTGGTACTTCAAGGGCGTCCCGTCGCGCCTGGGCTACCTGCTGGACCTGGCTCCGAAGGACCTGGAGAAGGTCATCTACTTCGCGGCGTACATGATCACGTACGTCGACGAGGAGCGCCGCACGCGCGACCTGCCCTCCCTGGAGGCGCACGTCGGCGTCGAGCGTCAGCAGATCGAGCAGCGCCGTGACTCCGACCTGGAGGCGCGCGCCAAGAAGCAGGAGTCGGACCTGGCCGAGCTCGAGGCCGAGGGCGCCAAGGCCGACGTACGCCGCAAGGTGCGCGAGGGCGCCGAGCGCGAGATGAAGCAGATCCGCGACCGCGCGCAGCGTGAGATCGACCGTCTCGACGAGGTGTGGTCCCGCTTCAAGAACCTCAAGGTCCAGGACCTGGAGGGCGACGAGCTGCTCTACCGCGAGCTGCGCGACCGCTTCGGGACCTACTTCGACGGTTCGATGGGCGCCGCCGCGCTCCAGAAGCGCCTGGAGACATTCGACCTCGACGAGGAGGCGGAGCGGCTCCGCGAGATCATCCGTACCGGCAAGGGCCAGAAGAAGACCCGGGCGCTGAAGCGCCTCAAGGTCGTCTCGGCCTTCCTCCAGACCAGCAACAGCCCCAAGGGCATGGTGCTGGACTGCGTGCCGGTGATCCCGCCGGACCTGCGTCCGATGGTGCAGCTCGACGGTGGCCGCTTCGCGACCTCCGACCTCAACGACCTGTACCGCCGCGTCATCAACCGGAACAACCGCCTCAAGCGGCTTCTCGACCTCGGTGCGCCCGAGATCATCGTGAACAACGAGAAGCGGATGCTTCAGGAGGCCGTCGACGCGCTGTTCGACAACGGCCGCCGCGGCCGGCCCGTCACCGGGCCCGGCAACCGTCCGCTGAAGTCGCTGTCCGACATGCTCAAGGGCAAGCAGGGCCGCTTCCGTCAGAACCTGCTGGGCAAGCGCGTCGACTACTCGGCCCGTTCCGTGATCGTCGTCGGGCCGCAGCTCAAGCTGCACCAGTGCGGTCTGCCGAAGGCCATGGCGCTGGAGCTGTTCAAGCCGTTCGTGATGAAGCGCCTGGTCGATCTCAACCACGCGCAGAACATCAAGTCGGCGAAGCGCATGGTCGAGCGCGGCCGTACGGTCGTCTACGACGTGCTGGAAGAGGTCATCGCGGAGCACCCGGTGCTGCTCAACCGTGCACCGACCCTGCACCGCCTCGGCATCCAGGCCTTCGAGCCGCAGCTCGTCGAGGGCAAGGCCATTCAGATCCACCCGCTCGTGTGCACCGCGTTCAACGCGGACTTCGACGGTGACCAGATGGCCGTGCACCTGCCGCTCTCCGCGGAGGCGCAGGCCGAGGCCCGCATCCTGATGCTGTCCTCGAACAACATCCTCAAGCCGGCCGACGGCCGGCCGGTGACCATGCCCACGCAGGACATGGTGCTCGGGCTGTTCTTCCTCACCACCACCGAGGAGCAGCGCGAGACCGTCGGCGACGGCAGGTCGTTCAACTCCACCGCCGAAGCGATCATGGCCTTCGACGCCGGGGAGCTGTCGCTCCAGGCGGAGATCGACATCCGCTTCCCGATCGGTTCCGTACCGCCGGCGGACTGGACGCCGCCGCTGCCGGAGCAGGGCGAGCCCGAGTGGCAGCCCGGCGACGGCTTCCGGCTGCGTACGACGCTGGGCCGCGCGCTCTTCAACGAGCTGCTGCCCGAGGAGTACCCGTACGTCGAGTACTCGGTCGGCAAGAAGGAGCTCTCCCAGATCGTCAACGACCTGGCCGAGCGCTACCCGAAGGTCACCGTGGCGGCGGCGCTGGACAACCTCAAGTCGGCCGGTTACTACTGGGCGACCCGCTCCGGCGTCACCATCGCCATCTCGGACGTCGTCGTCCCGGACGCCAAGCCGGAGATCATCGCCGGTTACGAGGCGCAGGACGAGAAGGTCCAGAAGCAGTACGAGCGCGGTCTGATCACCAAGGACGAGCGCACGCAGGAGCTCATCGCGATCTGGACGAAGGCGACCAACGAGGTCTCCGAGGCGATGAGCGACAACTTCCCGAAGACGAACCCGATCTTCATGATGGTCGACTCGGGCGCCCGAGGGAACATGATGCAGATGCGTCAGATCGCCGGTATGCGCGGTCTGGTGTCCAACGCGAAGAACGAGACCATCCCGCGGCCCATCAAGGCGTCGTTCCGTGAGGGTCTCTCCGTGCTGGAGTACTTCATCTCCACGCACGGTGCCCGTAAGGGTCTCGCGGACACCGCTCTGCGTACCGCCGACTCCGGTTACCTGACGCGTCGTCTCGTCGACGTCTCCCAGGACGTGATCATCCGCGAGGAGGACTGCGGCACCGACCGCGGCCTCAAGCTGGAGATCGCGGCCAGGGGCGCGGACGACGTGCTGCGCAAGGCCGCGGACGTCGAGACCAGCGTGTACGCGCGCTGCCTCGCCGAGGACATCGTCGTGGACGGCAAGGTGCTGGCCCCGGCGGGCACCGACCTGGGCGACGTGCTCATCGACGAACTGGTGCGGCACGGCGTGGAGACGGTCAAGACCCGATCCGTGCTCACCTGCGAGTCGGCGGTCGGCACCTGCGCCATGTGCTACGGGCGTTCGCTGGCCACCGGCAAGCTCGTCGACATCGGCGAGGCCGTCGGCATCATCGCGGCCCAGTCGATCGGTGAGCCCGGCACCCAGCTCACGATGCGTACCTTCCACACCGGTGGTGTGGCCGGTGACGACATCACGCAGGGTCTGCCGCGTGTGGTCGAGCTGTTCGAGGCCCGTACGCCCAAGGGCGTCGCGCCGATCTCCGAATCGGCGGGCCGGGTCCGTATCGAGGAGACGGAGAAGACCAAGAAGGTCGTCGTCACCCCCGACGACGGCTCGGACGAGACCTCGTACGCGGTCAGCAAGCGCGCCAGGCTGCTGGTGGGCGAGGGCGACCACGTCGCCGTCGGCCAGGCGCTGACCGTGGGTGCCACCAACCCGCACGACGTGCTGCGCATCCTCGGCCAGCGCGCGGTCCAGGTGCACCTGGTCGGCGAGGTCCAGAAGGTCTACAACTCCCAGGGCGTCTCGATCCACGACAAGCACATCGAGATCATCATCCGGCAGATGCTGCGCCGTGTGACGATCATCGAGTCCGGCGACGCGGAGCTGCTGCCGGGCGAGCTGGTGGAGCGTACGAAGTTCGAGGGTGAGAACCGCAGGGTCGTGGCGGAAGGCGGCCACCCGGCCTCCGGCCGTCCGCAGCTCATGGGCATCACCAAGGCTTCGCTGGCCACCGAGTCGTGGCTGTCGGCGGCGTCCTTCCAGGAGACGACCAGGGTCCTCACGGACGCGGCGATCAACGCCAAGTCCGACTCCCTGATCGGCCTCAAGGAGAACGTCATCATCGGCAAGCTCATCCCGGCCGGTACGGGCCTGTCCCGTTACCGCAACATCCGGGTGGAGCCCACCGAGGAGGCGAAGGCCGCGATGTACTCGGCCGTCGGCTACGACGACATCGACTACTCGCCCTTCGGCACCGGCTCCGGCCAGGCGGTCCCGCTGGAGGACTACGACTACGGTCCGTACAACGCCTGATCAGAGTCATAGCTCTGCTACAGAGGGCGGCCGTCCCTACCGGGGCGACCGCCCTCTGTGCATGATGACTCGGAGGGGGTGGTGCGGATGCTCGCGGGGAACGCCGACCGGGACCGGGCGGGAGACGTACTCAAGGCCGCGTACGCGGAGGGCCGGCTGACCAAGGACGAGTACGACTACCGCGTGGGGCGTGCCGTGGCCGCCCGCACGATCGAGGAGCTCCAGCAGCTCACGGGGGACGTGCCCAACGGGCCGAGCGCGGTGCCGCCGACCTTTCAACGTCCCCCGGGGCAGGGCCAGTTGGTGCCTTTCCAGCCGCAGCCGCCCGTCCCCTACGCCGTTCCACGGCGACCGCACAACAGCACGGCGACGGCCGCGCTCGTCTGCGGCATCGGGGCGCCGGTCTTCACGCTGATCACCGCCCCGATCGTGTACGGGCTTCATGCGCCGTACCTCTTCTGGCTCGGTGCCGCGCCCGGAGTGATCCTCGGTCACAAGGCGCGGGTCGAGGTCAGACGTACGAGAGAGCGGGGCGAGGGCTCGGCGATGGCGGGGCTGCTGCTGTCCTATGTGGCGCTGGTGCTCAGCGGGCTGGTGACCTTGCTCGTCTCGGTTCCCTGACGGGCGCTGCCGGGCCGCCGGTCCGGGCCCGCGGCCAGGGGTTTTCGTACCTCGTGGTCGGCGTGGAGGCTTGTTTTGACCGGGGACGACGCGAGTAGGTACGCTCTGACCTTGTGCCTGGGGTGCCCCCTGCGCTCTCGTAAGCGGTCAGACGCTCGGGAAGCGCGGCCGGCGGCACCGGATCTGCATGCTTCTCACCCGAGGGGTATCCGCCTTCACGCGGGACTTTGCAGCCTTCGACACGCCCGACCTCGTGGGTCGGGAGAGTGGCCCAGGTTAGCTTTACCGAGACGGCACACAGAAACCGGAGAAACGGTGCCTACGATCCAGCAGCTGGTCCGCAAGGGCCGGCAGGACAAGGTCGAGAAGAACAAGACGCCCGCACTGGAGGGTTCGCCCCAGCGTCGCGGCGTCTGCACGCGTGTTTTCACCACCACCCCGAAGAAGCCGAACTCGGCCCTGCGTAAGGTCGCGCGTGTGCGTCTGACCAGCGGGATCGAGGTCACCGCCTACATTCCGGGTGAGGGCCACAACCTCCAGGAGCACTCGATCGTGCTCGTGCGTGGCGGCCGTGTGAAGGACCTGCCGGGTGTTCGCTACAAGATCATCCGCGGCTCCCTCGACACGCAGGGCGTCAAGAACCGCAAGCAGGCTCGCAGCCGCTACGGCGCCAAGAAGGAGAAGTAAGCATGCCTCGTAAGGGCCCCGCCCCGAAGCGCCCGGTCATCATCGACCCGGTCTACGGTTCTCCTCTGGTGACCTCCCTCATCAACAAGGTGCTGCTGAACGGCAAGCGCTCCACCGCCGAGCGCATCGTCTACGGCGCCATGGAGGGCCTGCGGGAGAAGACCGGCAACGACCCGGTCATCACCCTCAAGCGCGCGCTGGAGAACGTGAAGCCGACCCTCGAGGTCCGCTCGCGGCGCGTCGGTGGCGCCACCTATCAGGTTCCGGTCGAGGTCCGCCCCGGCCGTTCCTCCACGCTCGCGCTGCGCTGGATCGTGGGGTACTCCCGCGCCCGCCGCGAGAAGACCATGACCGAGCGTCTTCTCAACGAGCTGCTCGATGCCTCCAACGGGCTCGGTGCCGCCGTGAAGAAGCGCGAGGACACTCACAAGATGGCCGAGTCCAACAAGGCCTTCGCGCACTACCGCTGGTAGTCGCAGACCCCATCGAGACCGAGAGAAGACTGAAGCCTTATGGCTACCACTTCACTTGACCTGGCCAAGGTCCGGAACATCGGGATCATGGCCCACATCGACGCGGGCAAGACGACGACCACCGAGCGGATCCTGTTCTACACCGGTCGCAGCTACAAGATCGGTGAGGTCCACGACGGCGCTGCCACGATGGACTGGATGGCCCAGGAGCAGGAGCGCGGCATCACGATCACGTCTGCCGCGACGACCACTCACTGGCCGCTCAACGACGTCGACTACACCATCAACATCATCGACACTCCCGGCCACGTCGACTTCACCGTCGAGGTGGAGCGTGCGCTGCGTGTGCTCGACGGTGCAGTGACGGTGTTCGACGGTGTGGCCGGAGTCGAGCCGCAGTCCGAGACCGTCTGGCGCCAGGCGGACCGGTACGGCGTTCCGCGCATCTGCTTCGTCAACAAGCTGGACCGCACCGGCGCGGAGTTCCACCGCTGCGTCGACATGATCGTGGACCGCCTCGGTGCGGTGCCGCTGGTCATGCAGATCCCGATCGGGACCGAGGCGGACTTCAAGGGCGTCGTGGACCTCGTCAAAATGAAGGCGCTGGTCTGGTCGCCCGAGGCGAAGATGGGCGAGATGTACGACACCGTCGACATCCCGGCCACGCACGCCGAGGCAGCCGACGAGTGGCGCGGCAATCTGCTCGAGGCCGTCGCGGAGAACGACGAGGAGATGATGGAGCTGTACCTCGAGGGCCAGGAGCCCACCGAGGACCAGCTCTACGCGGCGATCCGCCGCATCACCCTCGCCTCCACCGGCGCCGAGGGCACCACCACGGTGACCCCCGTCTTCTGCGGAACGGCGTTCAAGAACAAGGGCGTTCAGCCCCTGCTCGACGCCATCGCCCGCTACCTCCCGTCCCCGCTGGACGTCGAGGCGATCGAGGGTCACTCCGTGAAGGACCCGGAAGAGGTCCTGAAGCGGAAGCCGTCCGAGCAGGAGCCCATGTCGGCCCTCGCGTTCAAGATCGCGAGCGACCCGCACCTGGGCAAGCTCACCTTCATCCGGGTCTACTCCGGCAGGCTGGTCACCGGCTCGCAGGTGATGAACTCGGTGAAGGGCAAGAAGGAGCGCATCGGCAAGATCTACCGGATGCACGCGAACAAGCGTGAGGAGATCGAGTCGGTGGGTGCCGGCGACATCGTCGCTGTCATGGGTCTCAAGCAGACCACCACCGGCGAGACCCTCTGCGACGCGGGCAACCCGGTGATCCTGGAGTCGATGGAGTTCCCGGCTCCCGTGATCGAGGTCGCGATCGAGCCCAAGTCCAAGGGCGACCAGGAGAAGTTGGGCGTCGCGATCCAGCGGCTGGCCGAGGAGGACCCGTCCTTCCAGGTCAAGACCGACGAGGAGACCGGCCAGACGATCATCGCGGGCATGGGCGAGCTGCACCTTGATGTGCTGGTCGACCGCATGAAGCGCGAGTTCAAGGTCGAGGCCAACGTCGGCAAGCCGCAGGTGGCGTACCGAGAGTCGCTCCGCAAGACGGTCGACAAGGTCGACTACACCCACAAGAAGCAGACCGGTGGTTCCGGTCAGTTCGCGAAGGTGCAGATCGCCGTCGAGCCGCTCGAAGGTGACGGCTACGAGTTCGTCAACCAGGTCACCGGTGGCCGCATCCCGCGGGAGTACATCCCGTCCGTGGACGCCGGCTGCCAGGAGGCCATGGAGTTCGGTGTGCTGGCGGGCTACCCGCTGACCGGTGTCCGCGTGACGCTGCTCGACGGTGCCTTCCACGACGTCGACTCCTCGGAGATGGCGTTCAAGATCGCCGGTTCGATGGCGTTCAAGGACGCTGCACGGAAGGCGAGCCCGGCGCTGCTGGAGCCGATGATGAAGGTCGAGGTCACGACGCCCGAGGAGTACATGGGCGATGTGATCGGCGACATCAACTCCCGTCGTGGCCAGGTTCAGTCAATGGACGACAGGGGTGGCGCCAAGCTCGTCACCGGCCTGGTCCCGCTGTCGGAGATGTTCGGTTACGTCGGAGACCTGCGAAGCAAGACCTCCGGCCGTGCCAACTACTCCATGCAGTTCGACTCCTACGCCGAAGTTCCCAAGAGCGTGGCCGAGGAGATCATCGCGAAGGCCAAGGGCGAGTAACACCGCGTTTCTCAACCCTTAGGCTGGAGCAAAGGCATTCGGGGCACTCCGGCGCAGAACGTGCGGTTTCGTTCGGCTGCGCCGGGTCTCCGGCCGCCAGCCCCCCAAGCGAACTGGTCAAGGGCATCCCCCTCGGGGTCCTGACCGGTTCATAACGACCATCTGAACCCCTCCGCAGAATGTGGAGGGTGTACAGCACCAGTCCACAGGAGGACCCCAGTGGCGAAGGCGAAGTTCGAGCGGACTAAGCCGCACGTCAACATCGGCACCATCGGTCACATCGACCACGGTAAGACCACTCTTACCGCGGCGATCACCAAGGTGCTGCACGACAAGTACCCGGAGCTGAACGAGGCTTCCGCGTTCGAGAACATCGACAAGGCGCCCGAAGAGCGCCAGCGCGGAATCACGATCTCCATCGCGCACGTCGAGTACCAGACGGAGAACCGTCACTACGCTCACGTGGACTGCCCGGGTCACGCGGACTACATCAAGAACATGATCACCGGTGCGGCGCAGATGGACGGCGCCATCCTCGTGGTCGCCGCCACCGACGGCCCGATGCCGCAGACCAAGGAGCACGTCCTCCTGGCCCGCCAGGTCGGCGTCCCGTACATCGTGGTCGCCCTCAACAAGGCGGACATGGTGGACGACGAGGAGATCATGGAGCTCGTCGAGCTCGAGGTCCGTGAGCTGCTCTCCGAGTACGAGTTCCCGGGCGACGACGTTCCCGTCGTCAAGGTCTCCGCGCTCAAGGCCCTTGAGGGCGACGCCGAGTGGGCCGACTCCGTCGCGAAGCTCATGGACGCCGTCGACGACGCGATTCCGAACCCGGAGCGCGATGTCGAGAAGCCGTTCCTGATGCCGATCGAGGACGTCTTCACCATCACCGGCCGCGGTACGGTCGTCACCGGCCGCATCGAGCGCGGTGTGCTGAAGGTGAACGAGAACGTCGACATCATCGGCATCAAGGAGCAGAAGACCTCGACGACCGTCACCGGTATCGAGATGTTCCGCAAGCTCCTCGACGAGGGCCAGGCCGGTGAGAACGTCGGTCTGCTCCTCCGCGGCATCAAGCGCGAGGACGTCGAGCGCGGCCAGGTCATCATCAAGCCGGGTTCGGTCACGCCGCACACGGAGTTCGAGGGCCAGGCGTACATCCTGTCGAAGGACGAGGGTGGTAAGCACACCCCGTTCTTCAACAACTACCGCCCGCAGTTCTACTTCCGTACCACCGACGTGACCGGCGTCGTGACCCTCCCCGAGGGCACCGAGATGGTCATGCCGGGCGACAACACCGAGATGAGCGTGCAGCTCATCCAGCCCGTCGCCATGGAAGAGGGCCTGAAGTTCGCCATCCGTGAGGGTGGCCGCACCGTGGGCGCCGGTCAGGTCACGAAGATCATCAAGTGACCTGTACACCTTGAGCGTTGCCCGGTCGTGAGGCCGGGGGAGGGCCCGTACGACTCCGGTCGTACGGGCCCTCCGTGCTGTGCGGGGGGCCGCCCTTGGACCGGCCGATTCCGTGACCGAGAGAGGAATAGTTCATCCTTCAACAAGGTTGGGGCTGGTGCAAGCACCGCGAACCTTGGAGGAAGCCATGACCACCACGAACGACTACGCCGCGCTGACCGGGGACTACGACCTCGACCCCGCCCACACACGCATCGGTTTCGTCGCACGCCACGCGATGGTGACCAAAGTCCGCGGCGCCTTCAACGACTTCACCGGCACCGCCCACATCGACGGTGAGAAGCCCGAGCAGTCGTCGGTCGAGCTGGTCATCAAGGCCGAGAGCATCGACACACGCAACCCCGACCGCGACTCGCATCTGCGGAGCAACGACTTCCTGAAGATGGAGGAGTACCCCGAGATCGTCTTCCGGTCCACAGGGGTGCGGCAGAGCGGCGACGACGAGTTCGAAGTCACCGGTGACCTCACGATCAAGGGTGTGACCCGGCCGGTCACCGTCCCGTTCACCTACGAGGGCCAGGCCACCGATCCCTTCGGGAACAGCCGTATCGGCTTCGAGGGCACCACCACGATCAACCGTCAGGATTTCGGCGTGAGTTGGAACGCCGCACTGGAGACCGGCGGATTCCTGGTGAGTGACAAGGTCACGCTGGAGTTCGAGGTCTCGGCCGTCAGGAAGGGCTGACCGACAGCGCGAGTACGCCGGCCCCACATCGTGAGCCACAAGAGATCACGGTGTGGGGCGGCTCGTGCGGGGGTGATCCCGGTCGCATCGGACCGTCGGCGTGGTCCTCTACGATGGCCGGGTCGGCGCGCACCTCTTACGAGGGCGCGACCCTCTTCGCCCAGGAGCGACCCCATGCTGCGCACCATGTTCAAGTCCAAGATCCACCGGGCCACCGTCACCGAGGCCGATCTGCACTACGTGGGTTCGGTCACGGTGGACGCCGAACTCATGGACGCCGCCGACCTGTTGCCCGGCGAGCTGGTCCACATCGTCGACATCACCAACGGCTCGCGCCTGGAGACGTACGTCATCGAGGGCGAGCGCGGCTCCGGCGTCATCGGCATCAACGGCGCCGCCGCCCATCTGGTGCACCCCGGCGATCTCGTCATCCTGATCAGCTACGCGCAGGTCGACGACGCGGAGGCGCGGACGCTGCGCCCCGCCGTCGTACATGTCGACGCGGACAACCGGATCGTCGGCCTCGGTACCGATGCGTCGGAGCCGGTGCCCGGCGGTGACGCGGCTCGCAGCCCGCGGGCGGCGCAGGTGCCGGAGCCGAACTCGGTATCTCCGGCGTCCTCGGGGGCATCGGTGTCCGGGGCGTCACCGGCGCCCGCGCCGTCCGCAGCGTCCATGGCGGGCTGACTCCGCGGCGGGTGCCCTGACCCGGTCCGGCCCGCTCCGGCCTGCGCCGCAGCCGCCGCTCAGCTCAGGTCGAGCACCAGCTTCCCGGCCGTGCGCCCCGTCTCCCCGACCTCGTGGGCCTTCGCCGCGTCCGCCAGCGGGAAGGTGCCCGCGATGACCGGGCTGAGGCTGCCCGCCTCGGCGAGCGCCGCGACAGCGCTCATGCCCGCGTGGTCGGCCTCGACGAGCATCACCTCCGCACGTACCCCCAGGCGCGCCGCCTCCTCGGCCAGGGCTTCGGGCTCCTCAAGGGTGATCGACACCAGCGTGCCACCGCTGCGGAGCGTGCGCAGCGAGCGGGTGCGATGGTCCGTGCCCCCGACGGTGTCGAGTACGACGTCCATGTCCCGTGCCACGTCGGCGAAGTCGCTCTCCCTGTAGTCGATCAGCTCGTCCGCGCCGAGGCCGCGCAGCATCTTGTGCTTGCCGGAGCTGGCCGTACCCGTCACATGTGCGCCCCTCGCCTTGGCGATCTGCACGGCCAGATGCCCGACGCCGCCTGCCGCCGCGTGGATCAACACCCGCTGCCCGGAACGCAGTTCGGCCGTGTCGACGAGGGCCTGCCAGGCGGTCAGCGCCGCGAGAGGTACGGCGCCCGCCTCCACGTGGCCGAGCTGTGCGGGCTTACGGACAAGGGCACGTGCCGGCGCGAGGACGTACTCGGCGTGTGACCCGGCGCCGTGTGGATAGGGCAGCATCCCGAACACCTCGTCGCCCGGCTTGTGCACGGTGACGCCCAGCCCGGTCGCCTCGATCACCCCGGAGACGTCCCAGCCGAGTACGAACGGCGGGCTGCCCAGGAAGGCCCCGTAGCGACGGTGCTTCCAGTCCGTCGGGTTGACGCCTGCGGCGCGCACCTTCACGAGCACCTGACCGGGGCCCGGCTGCGGTCGTTCCAGTTCCACTTCCTTCAGCACGCCGGGTTCGCCCAGCTCGTCCTGGCTGATGGCGCGCATGGCGCCGGATGTCTCGGTCTGTCTCATGCACTCAGGCTGTCGCGACAGGTCATCATCGGCAATGGCAGAATCGCCAGCCTTCGATAGGATCGTGCCATGCATCGCGTGGTGGTCCTGGCCCTGGACGGCGTCTATCCCTTCGAACTCGGCATCCCCCACCGGGTGTTCGGGTCGGCCGGCGGTCGCTACGACGTGGTCACGTGCAGCGTCGACGGTCGCCCCGTACGCAGTGATTCCGACTTCGCCGTCGACGTCGGGCACGGCCCGGAGGCGCTGGCCACAGCCGACACGGTGGTGATCCCTCCCTTCGACATCTCCCAGGCCACCGCGGAGCTGACCGAGCCGGTCGCCCGCGCCCTCGAACTGATCCCCTCCGGCGCCCGCATCGTCTCCATCTGTACGGGCGCCTTCGTGCTGGCCGCCGCCGGGCGCCTCGACGGCCGCCGGGCCGCGACCCACTGGGCGCTGGCCGCCGACTTCCGCCGTCTCTTCCCCGCCGTAGAGCTCGACGCGGACGTGCTGTTCATCGACGACGGGGACGTGCTGACCTCCGCCGGCGCCGCCTCCGGCATGGACGTGTGCCTGCACGTCGTACGCAACGATCATGGCGCCGCGCTGGCGAACCGGGTGGCACGGCTGTGCGTCGTACCCCCGTGGCGGGACGGCGGTCAGGCCCAGTACATCGAGCACCCCGTGCCCGAGACTCCGGACGCGGGCACCTCCGCGACCAGGCAGTGGGCGCTGGAGCGGCTCCATCTGCCGCTGACGATGGCCGACTTGGCGGCGCACGCGCAGATGAGCCTGCGTACCTTCGCCCGCAGGTTCCACGACGAGGTGGGCACGAGTCCGGGCCGCTGGGTCATCCAGCAGCGGGTGGCCAGGGCGCGCCATCTGCTGGAGAGCAGCGATCTGTCCGTGGATCAGGTCGCGGCGCGGGCCGGGTTCGCGACGGCCGCCTCGCTGCGTCAGCATCTTCAGGCGGCGATCGGCGTCTCGCCGCTCGCGTACAGGCGTACGTTCCGTACCGCGGACCGGGTGCGGGCGACGTCCGGGCGCTGAAACGTATGCGCGAGACATGTGTCTGTGTCATGCTTTGTCGATGACGACGCTGACCGCGAACTGGCTGGGCGCACTGACCGTCGGCCTCGGTGATCTGCTCGACCGGACGCTGCGGCAGACATCGGGGCTGGACCCCGCGGGAGTCGCCGCGGTCCTCACCGTCAGGGCCCGCCCCGGGCAGTCCGTCTCCGAACTGGCCGAAACCCTCGGCATGACGCACTCCGGCTGCGTACGCGTGGTGGGACGGCTGGCCGATTCGGGACTGCTGGTCCGCGGCCCCGGCCCCGACGGCCGTACGCGCGGGCTGAACCTCAGCGACGCCGGGGACGCCGCGGCCGACGAGATGCTGCGCGCCCGCCGGGAAGCGCTGAAGAGCGTCGTCGACGGACTGACCGAGGCGGAGGCCGCCGGTCTGGAGCGAGCGCTCAAGGGGCTGCTCCCACAGCTCGCCGGCGACCGTACGGAGGCCCGCCGCGTATGCCGGCTGTGCGAGCACGCCGTCTGCCGCGGTGAGGACTGCGTCGTATCGACCGCCGCCGGACGCTGAGAGGACGCGCGCATGGCAGCGAGGAGACCGCAGGCGGGGACGGACGCGGGAGAGACGGAGGGGCCGGCGGACCCGGCAGGCACGGCCCGACTGCCGGACTACACCGCGTACTTCGGCGATCAGGACGGGCACGTATGGCTGAACACCGCGCACCAGGGGCCGATGCCCGCCTCCGCGGTGCGTGCTGCCTGCGAGGCGGCACAGGAGAAGGCCGCTCCGCATCTCATCCCCGACGGGGCCTTCATCGAGCGGCCGGAGCAACTGCGCGGCCTGCTCGCCGCGTTCGTCGGAGGGAGCCCGGAGGAGATCGTGCTCGGCGACAGCACCTCCCACGGCCTGAACGCCATTGCCTACGGCCTCGGTTGGCGGGAGGGAGACGAGGTGCTGTGCGTCGAGGGCGACTATCCGGCCACCGTGCTGCCGTGGCTCGCACAGCGACAGCACGGTGTACGGGTGCGATTCGTGCCGCGCGGTCCGTACGGCTTCGTCGACCCGGAGCGGGTACGTGACACGATCACGCCACGGACCCGGGTGTTCGCGCTGACCTGGGTCGACTCCTTCACGGGGGCGGCGGCGGACCTCGGAGCGCTGGGCGGGATCTGCCGCGCGGCCGGGGTGCTCTTCGTCGTGAACGGCTCGCAGGCGGTGGGCGCACGCCCCGTCGATGTCGCGGCGGCGCCCGTCGACGCGCTCGTATCGTGCGGCTACAAGTGGATGTGCGGTCCGTACGGCACGGGATTCGCCTGGCTCGCACCGTCTCTGCTCTCCAAGATCCAGGCGCGGCGCGTCTACTGGCTCGCCCAGCAGCGGGGGAGGGGACTGGAGCACATGCGCTCCTACACGATCGAGGACGTCGGCGTGCGCGGCCTTGACGTGTTCTGTCCCGCGGCCTTCCTCAACACCGCTGCCTGGAAGAGCGCCGTCGAACTGCTCGCGCACATCGGCTCCGAGGCCGTGCACGCGCACGGGCAGCGCCTCGTCCAGCGGCTCCTGGACGGAATCGACCGCGAGCTGTACGAGCCTGTCGGGCCGAGTACGCCGCCGGAACGCTCGAACCTCGTGGTGTTCCGCCCTCGCCGTGGCCGGGCCGACCGGACCGCCGCGCTCCTCGAACGTGAGGGGATCCACATCGCGGTCCGCGAGGGCAACATCAGACTCGCGCCGCATCTGTGCAATACCGTGCAGCACGTCGACCGTGCACTCGAAGTGCTGAACTGCGCCCCGAGCCGAGGCCGTTGACCGGGCTCCGTCCCCGCCGCGTACCGCCGGAGAGGGTCATCGGGCCGATTGGCACCGGGCAAACGCCTTATGGCACACTGTCCAGGTTGCTCGGTTGAGTGCCGATGCTGCGCGCCTCCCGCCGGGAGGACCGGAAGCGAGTCCCAGCGTATTCGTCGCTCCTCATCAGGAGCGGAAGTACGGGAATCTTCCGGGAAGTGCAGGAGGGGCTTCCAACCAGGCACCCGGTGGGTCCGTACCCCCGAATCCTTCCTTTTCAAGGGAATCCGTCCTGGGTTCATTGCGAGAAGGGGTACGACACGCCCGACCGCGTGGGTCGGGGAGTCGAAGGGCGGACGAAACCCATGGGTTCCAGAGCGTTACGAGAGACAGGACTACGAAGTAGCCATGGCGGGACAGAAGATCCGCATCCGGCTCAAGGCCTACGACCACGAGGTCATCGACAACTCGGCGAAGAAGATCGTCGAGACGGTGACGCGCACTGGCGCGTCGGTCGCAGGCCCGGTGCCGCTGCCCACAGAGAAGAACGTGTACTGCGTCATCAAGTCGCCGCACAAGTACAAGGACGCGCGCGAGCACTTCGAGATGCGCACCCACAAGCGTCTGATCGACATCCTCGACCCGACGCCCAAGACCGTTGACTCGCTGATGCGCCTGGACCTCCCGGCCGGCGTCGACATCGAGATCAAGCTCTGAGGGGTGCGGGAAGAAGATGGCTAAGCAGATCAAGGGCGTCCTGGGTGAGAAGCTCGGCATGACCCAGGTCTGGGACGACGACAACCGCGTCGTTCCCGTGACCGTCGTCAAGGCCGGGCCCAACGTCGTGACCCAGGTCCGCACCGCAGACAAGGACGGCTACGAAGCCGTTCAGATCGCCTTCGGCGAGATCGACCCGCGCAAGGTGAACAAGCCCCTCAAGGGCCACTTCGCCAAGGCCGACGTCACTCCCCGCCGGCACCTCGTCGAGCTGCGTACCTCCGACGCCGGTGACTACAGCCCCGGCCAGGAGATCAACGCCGACACCTTCGAGGCCGGCGTCAAGGTGGACGTGACGGGCAAGTCCAAGGGCAAGGGCTTCGCCGGCGGCATGAAGCGCCACGGCTTCCGCGGCGGCAAGGCCTCGCACGGTGCGCACCGCATCCACCGCAAGCCCGGTGCCATCGGCGGCTGCGCCACACCCGGCCGTGTCTTCAAGGGCACGCGGATGCCCGGCCGCATGGGCAACGAGCGGGTCACCACCCAGAACCTGACCGTCCATGCCGTTGACGCGGAGAAGGGCCTGCTGCTCATCAAGGGCGCGGTCCCGGGTCCGAACGGCGGCCTCGTCCTGGTCCGCACCGCGGCCAAGGGGGCCTGAGGTTAAACCATGACTACCAGTACCGTTGACATCCTTTCGCCTGCCGGCGACAAGGCCGGGACCGTCGAACTCCCCTCGGAGATCTTCGACGCACGGGTCAGCGTCCCGCTGATCCACCAGGTCGTCGTCGCGCAGCTCGCGGCTGCCCGCCAGGGCACGCACAAGACCAAGACCCGCGGCGAGGTCCGCGGCGGTGGCAAGAAGCCGTACCGCCAGAAGGGCACCGGCCGCGCCCGTCAGGGCTCGACGCGCGCCCCGCAGTTCGCCGGCGGTGGCATCGTGCACGGTCCCGTTCCTCGCGACTACTCGCAGCGGACGCCCAAGAAGATGAAGGCCGCCGCCCTGCGCGGTGCCCTCTCGGACCGTGCCCGTCACGGCCGTGTGCACGTCGTCTCCGGCGTAGTGGAGAACGAGATCTCCACGAAGGCCGCGAAGACGCTGCTGGGCAAGATCAGCGAGCGCAAGCACGTGCTGCTGGTCGCCGAGCGCGACGACGAGTCCGCCTGGCTCTCCGCGCGGAACCTGCCCCAGGTCCACATCCTGGAGCCGGGCCAGCTCAACACGTACGACGTGCTCGTCTCCGACGACGTGGTCTTCACCAAGGCCGCCTTCGAGTCCTTCGTGGCCGGTCCGCAGAAGGCCGCCACCGCACAGCTCGAAGGGAGCGAAGCCTGATGAGCGAGGCGACACCCGCGCAGGCGCCCAGCAAGACGTTCTCGGACCCGCGGGACATCTTGATCAAGCCCGTGGTCTCGGAGAAGAGCTACGCGCTGCTGGACGAGAACAAGTACACCTTCATCGTCGACCCGCGCGCCAACAAGACCCAGATCAAGCAGGCCGTCGAGGCGGTCTTCTCGGTCAAGGTCAGCGGGGTCAACACGATCAACCGGCAGGGCAAGCGCAAGCGCACCCGTACCGGTTACGGCAAGCGCGCGGACACCAAGCGCGCCATCGTGACCCTGGTCGAGGGCGACCGCATCGACATCTTCGGCGGCCCGGTCTCCTGACGGAGACAGGACCGTCCGATATCGGACGAGGACTGAGAAATGGGTATCCGCAAGTACAAGCCGACGACTCCGGGCCGTCGTGGCGCCAGTGTCGCCGACTTCGTCGAGATCACGCGGTCCACGCCGGAGAAGTCACTGGTCCGCCCGCTGCACAGCAAGGGCGGCCGTAACAACGCCGGTCGTGTGACCGCTCGCCATCAAGGCGGCGGCCACAAGCGCGCCTACCGAGTGATCGACTTCCGTCGTCACGACAAGGACGGCGTGCCCGCCAAGGTCGCGCACATCGAGTACGACCCGAACCGCACCGCGCGCATCGCGCTGCTGCACTACGCCGACGGCGAGAAGCGCTACATCCTCGCGCCCGCCGGCCTCACGCAGGGCAGCCGCGTGGAGAACGGTCCGGGGGCCGACATCAAGCCGGGCAACAACCTGGCGCTGCGCAACATCCCGGTCGGTACGACCATCCACGCCATCGAGCTGCGGCCCGGCGGCGGCGCGAAGTTCGCCCGGTCCGCCGGTGCGTCCGTGCAGCTCCTGGCGAAGGAGGGCCGCATGGCCCACCTGCGCATGCCGTCCGGCGAGATCCGGCTGGTCGACGTCCGCTGCCGCGCCACCGTCGGCGAGGTCGGCAACGCCGAGCAGTCGAACATCAACTGGGGCAAGGCCGGCCGCATGCGCTGGAAGGGCGTCCGCCCGACCGTCCGCGGTGTGGTCATGAACCCGATCGACCACCCGCACGGTGGTGGTGAGGGTCGTACCTCCGGTGGCCGCCACCCGGTTTCGCCGTGGGGTCAGAAGGAGGGCCGTACGCGCTCGCCGAAGAAGGCCAGCAACAAGTACATCGTCCGCCGCCGCAAGACGAACAAGAAGCGCTAGGAGGCGGGTTTTAGATGCCGCGCAGTCTCAAGAAGGGGCCCTTCGTCGACGACCACCTGATCAAGAAGGTGGACGCGCAGAACGACGCGGGCTCCAAGAACGTCATCAAGACCTGGTCCCGCCGCTCGATGATCGTCCCGGCCATGCTCGGCCACACGATCGCGGTGCACGACGGCCGCAAGCACGTCCCGGTGTTCGTCACCGAGTCGATGGTCGGCCACAAGCTCGGCGAGTTCGCGCCGACCCGCACCTTCCGCGGCCACGTCAAGGACGACCGCAAGTCGCGTCGTCGCTGATGGCGGGGTGTGAAGACCTATGACTGACACCGAAGGGACAACCATGGAAGCCAGGGCCTCAGCGCGCTATGTGCGCGTCACGCCCATGAAGGCCCGCCGGGTGGTGGACCTCGTCCGTGGCTTGCCTGCCACGGAGGCTCAGGCGGTCCTGCGCTTCGCCCCGCAGGCCGCGAGCGTGCCGGTGGGCAAGGTGCTGGACAGCGCCATCGCCAACGCCGCACACAACTTCGACCACACGGACGCCGACAGCCTCGTCATCTCCGAGGCGTACGTCGACGAGGGCCCGACTCTGAAGCGTTTCCGTCCGCGCGCCCAGGGGCGTGCCTACCGGATCCGCAAGCGGACGAGCCACATCACCGTGGTCGTGAGCAGCAAGGAAGGAACCCGGTAATGGGCCAGAAGGTAAACCCGCACGGGTTCCGCCTCGGCATCACCACCGACTTCAAGTCGCGCTGGTACGCCGACAAGCTCTACAAGGACTACATCAAGGAAGACGTCGCGATCCGCAAGATGCTCACGCAGGGCATGGAGCGGGCCGGTATCTCCAAGGTGGAGATCGAGCGCACCCGTGACCGCGTACGTGTCGACGTGCACACCGCACGTCCCGGCATCGTCATCGGCCGCCGCGGCGCCGAGGCCGACAGGCTCCGGGGCAACCTGGAGAAGCTGACGGGCAAGCAGATCCAGTTCAACATCCTCGAGGTGAAGAACCCGGAGACTGACGCGCAGCTCGTTGCCCAGGCCGTCGCCGAGCAGCTCTCCTCCCGCGTCTCCTTCCGTCGCGCCATGCGCAAGAGCATGCAGACGACGATGAAGGCCGGGGCGAAGGGCATCAAGATCCAGTGCGGTGGCCGTCTCGGCGGCGCCGAGATGTCCCGCTCGGAGTTCTACCGCGAGGGCCGCGTGCCTCTGCACACCCTCCGGGCGAACGTCGACTACGGCTTCTTCGAGGCCAGGACCACCTTCGGCCGTATCGGCGTGAAGGTCTGGATCTACAAGGGTGACGTCAAGAACATCGCCGAGGTCCGCGCCGAGAACGCCGCCGCACGTGCGGGCAACCGCCCGTCCCGCGGTGGCGGCAGCGACCGCCCCCGTCGCGGTGGCGAGCGCGGTGGCCGAGGCCGTAAGCCGCAGCAGCAGAGCGCACCTGCCGAGGCCCCCAAGGCCGAGGCGGCGGCTCCCGCCGGTGCGGCAGCAGAGCCCGGCGCTGCCGGGAAGGAGGGCTGACCGCCATGCTTATCCCGCGCAGGGTCAAGCACCGTAAGCAGCACCACCCGAAGCGCACGGGCATGGCCAAGGGTGGCACCGAAGTCTCGTTCGGCGAGTACGGCATCCAGGCCGTCACCGCCGCGTATGTGACGAACCGGCAGATCGAGGCAGCTCGTATCTCCATGACCCGTCACATCAAGCGTGGCGGCAAGGTGTGGATCAACATCTACCCGGACCGCCCGCTGACGAAGAAGCCCGCCGAGACCCGCATGGGCTCCGGCAAGGGCTCTCCGGAGTGGTGGGTCGCGAACGTCAAGCCGGGCCGGGTGATGTTCGAGCTGTCCTACCCGAACGAGAAGATTGCCAAGGAGGCGCTCACCCGCGCCGCCCACAAGCTTCCGATGAAGTGCCGGATCGTTCGGCGCGAGGCAGGTGAGTCGTGATGGCGGCCGGTACGAAGGCCTCCGAGCTGCGTGAGCTGGGCGACGAGGAGCTTCTCGGCAAGCTTCGCGAGTCCAAGGAAGAGCTGTTCAACCTCCGCTTCCAGGCGGCGACCGGGCAGCTGGAGAACCACGGTCGTCTGAAGGCCGTGCGTAAGGACATCGCCCGGATCTACACCCTGATGCGTGAGCGTGAGCTGGGCATCGAGACGGTGGAGAGCGCCTGATGAGCGAGACGAATGTGACAGAGAAGAAGCAGGAGCGCGGCTTCCGCAAGACCCGCGAGGGCCTGGTCGTCAGCGACAAGATGGACAAGACCGTCGTCGTCGCCGTCGAGGACCGCGTCAAGCACGCGCTGTACGGCAAGGTCATCCGCCGTACCAACAAGCTCAAGGCGCACGACGAGCAGAACGCCGCCGGGGTCGGCGACCGCGTACTCCTCATGGAGACCCGGCCGCTGTCCGCGACCAAGCGCTGGCGCATCGTCGAGATCCTTGAGAAGGCGAAGTAGGCAGTTCCGCTGAGGAATTGGCTTGGCAATCAGCCTGGGTACCTCCCAGGACAGTTCCGCCAGGCTCGGCAGGGCGCACCCCGAGGGTGTGACCCTGCCGGGAACCGGCAGACGATCAGGAGATAGACGTGATCCAGCAGGAGTCCCGGCTGCGCGTCGCCGACAACACGGGTGCGAAAGAGATTCTCACCATCCGTGTGCTCGGCGGCTCGGGCCGGCGCTACGCGGGCGTCGGTGACGTCATCGTCGCTACCGTCAAGGACGCGATCCCGGGCGGGAACGTGAAGAAGGGCGACATCGTCAAGGCCGTCATCGTGCGCACCGTCAAGGAGCGCCGTCGGCCCGACGGCTCGTACATCCGCTTCGACGAGAACGCGGCGGTCATCCTCAAGAACGACGGGGACCCCCGCGGCACCCGCATCTTCGGCCCTGTCGGCCGGGAGCTGCGCGAGAAGAAGTTCATGAAGATCATCTCGCTCGCGCCGGAGGTGCTGTGACGATGAAGATCAAGAAGGGCGACCTGGTCCAGGTCATCACCGGCAAGGACAAGGGCAAGCAGGGCAAGGTCATCGTGGCCTACCCTCGCGAGGACCGCGTCCTGGTCGAGGGTGTCAACCGGGTCAAGAAGCACACCAAGGCCTACCAGACCGCTCGTGGTTCGAAGACGGGCGGCATCGTGACGACCGAGGCCCCGGTCCACGTGAGCAACGTGCAGCTCGTGGTGGAGAAGGACGGCAAGAAGGTCGTCACCCGCGTCGGGTACCGCTTCGACGACGACGGCAACAAGATCCGCGTTGCCAAGCGGACCGGTGAGGACATCTGATGACTGCCACCACAGAAGCACCGCGCCTCAAGCAGCGCTACCGCTCCGAGATCAAGGGCAAGCTGCACGACGAGTTCAAGTACGAGAACGTCATGCAGGTCCCCGGTCTCACGAAGATCGTGGTCAACATGGGTGTGGGCGACGCCGCCCGCGACTCAAAGCTGATGGACGGTGCCATCAAGGACCTCGCCACGATCACCGGCCAGAAGCCGGCGGTGACGAAGGCCCGCAAGTCCATCGCGCAGTTCAAGCTGCGTGAGGGCATGCCGATCGGCGCGCACGTGACGCTGCGCGGCGACCGCATGTGGGAGTTCCTGGACCGCCTGCTCTCCCTCGCGCTGCCGCGCATCCGCGACTTCCGCGGGCTGTCGCCGAAGCAGTTCGACGGGCGCGGCAACTACACCTTCGGTCTCACGGAGCAGGTCATGTTCCACGAGATCGACCAGGACAAGATCGACCGGGTTCGGGGCATGGACATCACCGTGGTCACCACGGCGACCAACGACGACGAGGGCCGCGCCCTTCTCCGTCACCTCGGCTTCCCGTTCAAGGAGAACTGACCATGGCGAAGAAGGCTCTGATCTCCAAGGCGAGCCGCAAGCCGAAGTTCGCTGTCCGCGCGTACACGCGCTGCCAGCGCTGCGGCCGTCCGCACTCCGTCTACCGCAAGTTCGGCCTGTGCCGTGTGTGCCTCCGTCAGATGGCACACCGCGGCGAGCTGCCGGGCGTCACCAAGAGCTCCTGGTAACCCGCGCCGTTCGCTCCTCGTGGGCGAACGGACACGGGCCAGCCAGGACTCTCGGTAAGAGCATCAAGGCCGGCCGGGTGCCCGCCGCACACTGCCCAGCGGCTGTGCGGCAGGCCGCCCGCCGACCGTGACCGTCTTACTACGCCGTAGGTCCCCGCACCCCACCTGTCCCGTCCCTGTACGGGGAGAAGGAGGGCGCATACAGGAAACCCCGGCGAGAGAGGCCGAAGGCCATCACATGACAATGACCGATCCGATCGCGGACATGCTGACGCGTCTGCGTAACGCGAACTCGGCGTACCACGACTCCGTCGCGATGCCGCACAGCAAGATCAAGTCGCACATCGCGGAGATCCTCCAGCAGGAGGGCTACATCACCGGCTGGCGCACCGAGGAGGCCCAGGTCGGCAAGAGCCTCGTGCTGGAGCTGAAGTTCGGGCCGAACCGCGAGCGCTCGATCGCCGGCATCAAGCGGATCTCGAAGCCGGGCCTGCGGGTCTACGCGAAGTCCACCAACCTGCCCAAGGTGCTCGGCGGCCTGGGCGTGGCGATCATCTCCACGTCCCACGGGCTCCTCACCGGCCAGCAGGCACAGAAGAAGGGCGTGGGCGGGGAAGTCCTCGCCTACGTCTGGTAACGGAAGGGAACGGAGGCAAAGCAATGTCGCGTATCGGCAAGCTCCCCATCCAGGTTCCCGCCGGTGTGGACGTCACCATCGATGGCCAGGCGGTCGCCGTGAAGGGACCCAAGGGTTCCCTCTCGCACACCGTTGCCGCGCCCATCGAGATCGTGAAGGGCGAGGACGGCGCGCTCGTCGTCTCGCGTCCGAACGACGAGAGCCGGAACAGGGCCCTGCACGGTCTGTCCCGCACGCTGGTGGCGAACATGATCACTGGCGTGACCACGGGATTCACCAAGGAACTCGAGATCAGCGGCGTGGGTTACCGCGTCCAGGCGAAGGGCTCCAACCTGGAGTTCTCGCTGGGCTACAGCCACCCGATCCTGGTCGAGGCGCCGGAAGGCATCTCGTTCAAGGTCGAGTCGCCGACCAAGTTCTCGGTCGAGGGCATCGACAAGCAGAAGGTCGGCGAGGTCGCCGCCAACATCCGCAAGCTCCGCCGCCCCGACCCGTACAAGGCCAAGGGCGTGAAGTACGCGGGCGAGACCATCCGCCGCAAGGTCGGAAAGGCTGGTAAGTAAGCCATGGCATACGGCGTGAAGATCGCTAAGGGCGACGCCTACAAGCGCGCCGCCGCCAAGCGCCGTCACATCCGCATCCGCAAGAAGGTCTCGGGCACTCCCGCCCGTCCTCGTCTTGTGGTGACGCGTTCGAACCGCCACATGGTCGCGCAGGTTGTGGACGACCTGGTAGCCACACGCTGGCTTCGGCTTCGTCGCTCGACGCGTCGATCCGCGGTGGTGACGGCGACAAGAGCGCGCAGGCCAAGCAGGTGGGCGCCCTCGTCGCCGAGCGTGCGAAGGCAGCGGGTGTCGAGGCCGTCGTGTTCGACCGCGGCGGAAACAAGTACGCAGGGCGGATTGCCGCTCTGGCTGACGCCGCCCGTGAAGCCGGGCTCAAGTTCTGAGCCGGTTCCCGCGCTGAGCGGATAAAGGAGAGAGGTAATTCCAATGGCTGGACCCCAGCGCCGCGGTGGCGGCGCCGGTGGCGGCGAGCGTCGGGACCGCAAGGGCCGGGACGGCGGCGCCGCCGCCGAGAAGACCGCGTACGTTGAGCGCGTCGTCGCGATCAACCGCGTGGCCAAGGTTGTCAAGGGCGGTCGCCGCTTCAGCTTCACCGCGCTCGTAGTGGTGGGCGACGGCGACGGCACCGTGGGTGTCGGATACGGGAAGGCCAAGGAGGTGCCGGCCGCCATCGCCAAGGGCGTCGAGGAGGCCAAGAAGCACTTCTTCAAGGTCCCGCGCATCCAGGGCACCATTCCGCACCCGATCCAGGGTGAGGAGGCCGCGGGTGTCGTGCTGCTCAAGCCGGCTTCGCCCGGTACCGGTGTGATCGCCGGTGGCCCGGTGCGTGCCGTGCTGGAGTGCGCGGGCATCCACGACGTGCTCAGCAAGTCGCTCGGCTCCGCGAACCCGATCAACATCGTGCACGCCACGCGTGCGGCGCTTCAGGGCCTTCAGCGCCCCGAGGAGATCGCCGCCCGCCGTGGTCTGCCGCTCGAGGACGTGGCGCCTGCCGCTCTGCTGCGGGCCCGTGCCGGGGTGAGTGCGTAATGGCCCGCCTGAAGATCACGCAGACGCGCTCCGTCATCGGTACGAAGCAGAACCACAGGGACACGCTGCGGACGCTCGGCCTGAAGAGGGTCCGCGACGTATCCGTACGTGAGGACCGTCCCGAGGTGCGCGGGATGCTGCACAGCGTCCGGCACCTCATCACGGTCGAGGAGGTCGACTGAGATGGCTGACTCTTCGTCGGGCAACCCGCTGAAGGTCCACAACCTCCGGCCGGCCCCGGGCGCCAAGACCGCCAAGACCCGTGTGGGTCGTGGTGAGGCGTCGAAGGGCAAGACGGCCGGACGTGGCACCAAGGGCACGAAGGCCCGTTACCAGGTTCCGGAGAACTTCGAGGGCGGGCAGATGCCGCTGCACATGCGGCTGCCCAAGCTGAGGGGCTTCCGCAACCCTGCCCACAAGCAGTTCCAGGTGGTGAACCTGGAGAAGCTGGCCGAGCTGTACCCCAAGGGCGGCGAGGTCACGGTGGCCGATCTGGTCGCCAAGGGCGCCGTTCGCAAGAACGAGCTCGTCAAGGTGCTCGGCACCGGCGAGATCTCCGTGGCTCTGACGGTGACCGTCGACAAGGTCTCCGGCTCCGCCAAGGAGAAGATCACCGCTGCCGGCGGCACCGTCACCGAGCTTGGCTGAGTTCGTTGACTGACTGGCCGGGGACGTCCCAACGGGGCGTCCCCGGTCCGTCGTTCCACGGCGGGCACCGTCGCCGGTAAGGTGGCGGGCACTGTTGGTATCTGTCGACCCCAAGACCGTCACCTCTCGCGCGAGACGCGGGGGGCGCAGGAGGCACCGTGCTCACCGCGTTCGCCCGGGCGTTCCAGACGCCCGACCTGCGAAAGAAGCTGTTGTTCACGCTCGGCATCGTGGTGCTCTTCCGGTTGGGGCAGCACGTTCCGGTGCCG
This sequence comes from Streptomyces marispadix, assembly GCF_022524345.1. NCBI lineage: Bacteria > Bacillati > Actinomycetota > Actinomycetes > Kitasatosporales > Streptomycetaceae > Streptomyces > Streptomyces marispadix. The sequence continues at coordinate 4,121,538 of NZ_JAKWJU010000002.1, forward strand.
GGTGTCAGCTTTGAGAACGTCAACCAGTGCATGAACGAGGCCAAGGGAAACCAGGGCCTCTTCGGGCTGGTCAATATGTTCAGCGGTGGCGCGCTGTTGCAGTTGACCATTTTCGCGCTCGGCATCATGCCGTACATCACCGCGAGCATCATTCTCCAGCTCCTCGTCGTGGTCATTCCGCGGCTGGAGGCGCTGAAGAAGGAGGGGCAGGCCGGGCAGGCCAAGATCACGCAGTACACGCGTTATCTGACGGTCGCTCTGGCGATCCTCCAGGCGACGGGGCTCGTCGCCACCGCCCGCAGCGGCACCCTGTTCCCGCAGTGCCAGGTACGCGACCAGATCATCCCGGACCAGTCGGTGTTCACGACGGTCACGATGGTGATCTGCATGACGGCCGGCACCGCGTTCATCATGTGGCTCGGCGAGCTGATCACGGACCGCGGCATCGGCAACGGCATGTCCATCCTGATGTTCATCTCGATCGCCGCGGGCTTCCCCGGTGCGCTGTGGGCCATCAAGAAGCAGGGCAAACTCGCCGACGGCTGGATCGAGTTCGGCGCCGTGATCGTCAGCGGTCTCGCAATGGTGGCTCTCGTGGTGCTGGTGGAACAGGCCCAGCGCCGCGTTCCCGTTCAGTACGCGAAGCGCATGATCGGGCGGCGCAGTTACGGCGGCACGTCCACCTACATTCCGCTGAAGGTGAATCAGGCGGGTGTGATTCCGGTCATCTTCGCTTCGTCGCTGCTCTACATTCCCGCGCTGATCGTTCAGTTCAGCGGTTCTCAGGCGGGCTGGGCGCAGTGGATCCAGGCCCACTTCGTCAAGGGTGACCACCCGCTTTACATCGTCACGTACTTCGTGCTGATCGTCTTCTTCGCGTTCTTCTACGTCGCGATCTCCTTCAACCCCGAAGAAGTCGCCGACAACATGAAGAAGTATGGTGGCTTCATCCCGGGCATCCGGGCAGGTCGTCCCACTGCCGAGTACCTGAGCTATGTGCTGAACCGCATCACATGGCCGGGGTCTCTGTATCTCGGACTGATCGCTCTGGTGCCGACCGTCGCGCTGATCGCGTTCGGTGCCCAGCAGAACTTCCCGTTCGGCGGGACGAGCATTCTGATCATCGTGGGCGTCGGGCTCGAGACCGTGAAGCAGATCGAGAGCCAGCTTCAGCAGCGCAATTACGAAGGGTTCCTCCGCTGATGCGTATCGTCCTCGTCGGACCGCCTGGCGCGGGTAAGGGAACGCAGGCCGCGTTCCTCGCCGAGAACCTGTCGATTCCGCACATCTCCACGGGTGACATCTTCCGCGCGAACATCAGCCAGGGCACCCCGCTCGGGCAGCAGGCCCAGGAGTACATGCGTGCGGGCCAGCTCGTACCCGACGAGGTCACGATCGGCATGGCGACGGACCGGATGTCGCAGCCGGACGCGGTGGACGGATTCCTGCTCGACGGTTTTCCGCGGAACATCGCGCAGGCCGAGGCGCTCGACCGTCATCTAGAGGAGCAGGGGCAGCGGCTCGACGCGGTCCTCGACCTGGAGGTCCCGGAGGAAGAGGTCGTCAAGCGGATCGCGGGCCGCCGGATCTGCCGCAGCGACAGCAGCCACGTCTTCCACGCCGAGTACAGCCCGCCGAAGAAGGACGGGGTGTGCGACGCGTGCGGCGGCGAGCTGTATCAGCGGGACGACGACCGCGAGGAGACCGTACGCAAGCGGTTGGCCGTCTACCACAGCGAGACGGAGCCGATCATCGACCACTACAAGCGTCAGGACCTCGTCACCACGATCTCGGCGCTGGGCGAGGTCGGCGAGGTGACCGGGCGCGCGATGCAGGCTCTGGACGCCGCCAGGGACTCGGTCGCCGACTGACGTCCCGGCCGGACGGGACGAAGCGTTCCGTCAGCTCAGCCCGCCGGCATCCGGCTTCGTACACGGTCGCGGTCCCTGGAGGGGCCGCGACCGCGGTGCATACGGCACAGGGCGCATACGGCACACTGAGTGAAGCGGCCCGGCGGGGGCCCGGGGCCGTCACGGCACGACCCCGGCGCCGAGCGGCCAGACCGCAGGACCTGATCCGTAAGACCCGACACGTACGTACCGGCCGAGGCAGGCCGTCAGACACCCGGAAGCAGAAAGAAGGGCACCGCCGCATGGTGGAGATCAAGACCCCGGAGCAGATCGCGAAGATGCGCGAGGCGGGCCTTGTCGTCGCGGCGATGCACGACGCCTGCCGGGCGGCGGCCGTGCCGGGCGCCAGCACCAAGGACCTGGACGAGGTCGCCGCGAAGGTACTCGCCGACCATGGAGCCAAGCCCAACTTCCTTGGCTATGGCGGCTTTCCTGGCAACATCTGCACTTCCGTCAACGACATCGTCGTACACGGCATCCCCGACCGGGCGACCGTGCTCAAGGACGGCGACCTCCTCTCCATCGACGCGGGCGCCATCGTCGACGGCTGGCACGGGGACGCCGCGATCACCGTGTTCGTGGGCGAGGGGCACTCGGCGGAGCTTCACGAGCTGAGCCGGGTCACCGAGGAGTCGATGTGGGCGGGCATCGCGGCCGTGCGCAAGGGGCACCGGCTCGTCGACGTCTCCCGCTCGATCGAGAGCTACATCAAGCGCCAGCCGCGTCCCGCCTCCGGCTCGTACGGCATCGTCGAGGACTACGGGGGCCACGGCATCGGCTCGCAGATGCACATGGATCCGCATCTGCTGAACTACGTGGACCGCAGGCGCGGCCGTGGGCCCAAGCTGGTGCCCGGCCTGTGCCTGGCCATCGAGCCGATGGTGACCTTGGGGACGCCCAAGACGCACGTCCTCTCCGACGACTGGACGGTCAAGACCAACGACGGCACCTGGTCCAGCCACTGGGAGCACTCGGTGGCGCTGACCGAGGAGGGCCCGCTGGTGCTGACGGCTCCCGACGGCGGCAAGGCGAAGCTCGCCGAGCTGGGGATCACGATCGCGCCCGATCCGCTCGCCTGACCGGGACTCCTGAGCCGGACCCTGGCCCTCGCCGGTCTCCCTCCGGCCCGGAGCCCGGCTGCCCCGCGGCCCGTACGCCGGAGTCCGATCGGCCCACCTGGCATAACGATCTTGATAGCCGGGGAGGCTACCCGAATTCGTCTTTGCGGGGCGCTTACCGTAGACTGGCTCGTCGGTCCCGGGGCATCGGTATGCCCGGGGGTCACCCCAGGTAGCCGATCCCGGAAGGTGAAGCGCTAGAGCATGGCCAAAAAACAAGGGGCCATCGAGATCGAGGGCACGGTCGTCGAGTCTCTGCCGAACGCGATGTTCAAGGTGGAGCTTCAGAACGGGCACCAGGTTCTCGCGCACATCAGCGGCAAGATGCGGATGCACTACATCCGTATCCTTCCCGACGACCGGGTCGTGGTGGAGCTCTCTCCGTACGACCTGACCCGCGGGCGGATCGTCTACCGCTACAAGTAGCTCGACAGATCGAGCCGTTGTCCCACTCGAAGGGGCGGCGGCCTGACCCGGAGAACCTCATCGAATGAAGGTCAAGCCGAGCGTCAAGAAGATCTGCGACAAGTGCAAGGTGATCCGCCGTCACGGCCGGGTCATGGTCATCTGCGACAACCTGCGCCACAAGCAGCGCCAGGGCTGAAGCACCCCGACCGCAAGCCTTCGCACGGCTCGCATTCTTCGCGCGACGCAAACGACAAGTACATACGCAGACGCCCGACCCCCCGCCTTGTGATTCTTGTCGGTGGGGACGACACCCCCGGTCGGAGGCCGGGGACCCTGTCCGTCGGCAGTGCGCACGAGCGCGGCTCGTACGGCACTCGCGTACAGGGGACGGTGCTGCGTCAGACCTCCGCAGAAGCAATCAGGAGCCTAAGGAATGGCACGCCTCGCAGGCGTCGACCTCCCGCGCGAGAAGCGCGTCGAGGTCGCCCTCACCTACGTCTTCGGCATCGGTCGCACCCTTGCCCAGCAGACCCTGGGTGAGACCGGCGTCAACCCCGACACCCGGGTGCGGGATCTGGCCGAGGAAGACCTCGTCAAGATCCGTGAATACGTGGACAACAATCTCCGGGTCGAGGGTGACCTCCGCCGTGAGATCCAGGCCGACATCCGCCGCAAGGTCGAGATCGGCTGCTACGAGGGCCTGCGGCACCGCCGCGGTCTCCCGGTCCACGGTCAGCGCACCAAGACCAACGCCCGCACCCGCAAGGGCCCGCGTCGCGCGATCGCCGGCAAGAAGAAGCCGGGCAAGAAGTAGTCCGCACCGGACTCGCTGCAAGCGGTCCGTGTTGCAGGACCGACGACCTCCACAGGAGTAAATCCATATGCCTCCGAAGGGCCGTACGGCCGCCAAGAAGGTGCGCCGCAAGGACAAGAAGAACGTCCCCGCCGGGCACGCTCACATCAAGAGCACGTTCAACAACACCATCGTTTCGATCACCGACCCGACCGGCAACGTGATCTCCTGGGCTTCCGCCGGACACGTCGGCTTCAAGGGTTCGCGCAAGTCGACGCCGTTCGCGGCGCAGATGGCCGCCGAGAACGCCGCCCGCCGTGCTCAGGAGCACGGCATGCGCAAGGTCGACGTCTTCGTGAAGGGTCCCGGCTCCGGCCGTGAGACCGCGATCCGCTCCCTCCAGGCCACCGGCCTCGAGGTCGGGTCCATCCAGGACGTCACCCCGACCCCGCACAACGGCTGCCGCCCGCCGAAGCGCCGCCGAGTCTGACGAGCTGAAACAGGAGAACTGAGACAAATGGCGCGTTACACCGGGGCCGACTGCAAGCGTTGCCGTCGGGAGAAGCAGAAGCTCTTCCTCAAGGGGAGCAAGTGCGAGAGCGCGAAGTGCCCGATCGAGATCCGTCCTTACCCCCCGGGTGAGCACGGTCGCGGGCGCACCAAGGACTCCGAGTACCTGCTTCAGAAGCGTGAGAAGCAGAAGGCAGCTCGTATCTACGGCGTCCTGGAGAAGCAGTTCCGCGGGTACTTCAACGAGGCCAACCGCCAGCAGGGCAAGACTGGTGAGAACCTGCTGCGCATTCTGGAGACCCGTCTGGACAACGTGGTCTACCGGGCCGGCTTCGCCAAGTCCCGCGACCACGCCCGTCAGCTTGTACGGCACGGGCACATCACCGTCAACGGCCGCAAGACCGACATCCCGTCGGCGCGTGTGTCCGTGAACGACATCGTCGAGGTCCGTGAGTCCTCCCGCAACATGACGCCTTTCCAGGTGGCGGCTGCGGAGGCAGGCGAGAAGACCGTTCCGGCGTGGCTGGAGGCCATCCCGTCGAAGATGCGGATCCTCGTCCACTCGCTGCCCGAGCGCCAGGTGATCGACACCCAGGTGCAGGAGCAGCTCATCGTCGAGCTGTACTCGAAGTAGCAGCTCGTACGGGACGGGTGGTACGGCACTCGCACGTGCCGTGCCGCCCGTACCCTGTCAGTACGGCATCAAATAGCGGTTGCCGAAGACTGGAGGCATCACCACATGCTGATCGCTCAGCGCCCGTCCCTGACCGAAGAGGTCGTCGACGAATTCCGCTCACGGTTCGTTATCGAGCCGCTGGAGCCGGGTTTCGGCTACACCCTCGGTAACTCCCTGCGTCGTACGCTCCTCTCGTCGATTCCCGGAGCGGCTGTCACCAGCATCCGGATCGACGGTGTCCTGCACGAGTTCTCGACCGTGCCGGGCGTCAAGGAGGACGTCACCGACCTCATCCTCAACATCAAGTCCCTGGTCGTCTCCTCCGAGCACGACGAGCCGGTCGTGATGTACCTGCGCAAGCAGGGTCCCGGCCTGGTCACCGCGGCGGACATCGCGCCGCCGGCCGGTGTCGAGGTCCACAACCCCGACCTGGTCCTCGCCACGCTCAACGGCAAGGGCAAGCTGGAGATGGAGCTGACGGTCGAGCGTGGCCGCGGCTATGTGTCCGCCGTGCAGAACAAGCAGATGGGTCAGGAGATCGGGCGCATCCCGGTCGACTCCATCTACTCGCCGGTGCTCAAGGTCACGTACAAGGTCGAGGCGACCCGTGTCGAGCAGCGCACCGACTTCGACAAGCTGATCGTCGACGTCGAGACCAAGCAGGCCATGCGCCCGCGTGACGCGATGGCCTCGGCCGGTAAGACCCTGGTCGAACTCTTCGGCCTGGCACGCGAGTTGAACGTCGACGCCGAGGGCATCGACATGGGCCCGTCGCCGACGGACGCCGCGCTCGCCGCCGATCTGGCGCTGCCGATCGAGGAGCTGGAGCTGACCGTCCGCTCGTACAACTGCCTGAAGCGCGAGGGCATCCACTCCGTGGGCGAGCTGGTGGCGCGTTCCGAGGCGGACCTGCTCGACATCCGCAACTTCGGTGCGAAGTCGATCGACGAGGTCAAGGCGAAGCTCGCCGGGATGGGTCTGGCCCTGAAGGACAGCCCGCCCGGATTCGACCCGACGGCCGCCGCCGACGCCTTCGGCGCGGACGACGACACTGACGCAGGTTTCGTCGAGACCGAGCAGTACTGAGCAAGAAGTACTGAACGGGCAGTACGAGCCGGGCAGTACGGGCGAGCAGTACTGAGCGGCACCCTGCGGCTCTGATCTACGGGGCGGGCCATGCGTCCGTCCCGTCGCCCCGGCCGGGAATCCGCCCGGCCGGGCTTCCCCTCGGCCCCGGCGGGCCTGGGGGACCACCGATTCCGGTACCTGATACGGCCGGAACTGCCATCGGTACCTGATACGGCCGGTGCAGGAACAGCGAAGGAGAAGCACGATGCCGAAGCCCACCAAGGGTGCCCGCATGGGCGGCAGCGCCGCGCACCAGAAGGCGATGCTGGCCAACCTGGCCACGAACCTCTTCGAGTACGGGCGCATCACCACCACCGAGGCGCGTGCCCGCCGGCTGCGTCCCGTAGCGGAGCGTCTGATCACCAAGGCAAAGAAGGGCGACCTTCACAACCGCCGCCAGGTCATGCGCACGGTCACGGACAAGAGCGTGGTCCACACCCTCTTCACCGAGATCGGCCCCCGCTTCGAGAACAGGCCGGGCGGTTACACCCGCATCACCAAGATCGGCAACCGCCGTGGGGACAACGCGCCCATGGCAGTGATCGAGCTGGTGGAAGCCCTGACCGTGCAGCAGGAGGCGGTCGGCGAGGCCGAGGCCGTCACCAAGCGGACGGCCAAGGACGCCGAGAGCGCCAAGGCCGCGGGCGGCGCGAAGAAGAGCGCCAAGACCAAGGCCAAGGCCGACGAGGCCAAGGCCGAGGAGAGCAAGGCCGAGGAGGCCAAGGCCGAGGCGGACGAAGCCGAGGCCGAGGGCTCCGAGTCCAAGGACGCCTGACGCTCGTAGAGCTCGTGAGCGGGCCCGTTCCCTTCGGGGGGCGGGCCTGTTCGTTCTCGTACGGAGAGGGACGGCTGCGTGCCCGCAAGGAGAGGAGCGGCTGCGTGACGGACGTGACCGACGCCGTGAAGCCCGGCAAGGTACGGGTCCGGCTCGACCTGAGCTACGACGGCAGGGACTTCTCGGGCTGGGCCAGGCAGCGGGGGCGGCGGACCGTTCAGCAGGAACTGGAGGACGCGATCGGCGTGGTGCTGCGCCTCGGGCGGCGCGGCGGTGACGCGGACGGTGATGTCGCCGGTGGCGCGGAGGGCGAGAGCGAGCACGGCGGCGAGGGCCGTCGGAAAGCCGACGGCCGTGCCGGCGACGGGGATTCGGCCGCGCCCGTGAGCCTGACCGTCGCGGGCCGTACGGACGCCGGTGTGCACGCACGGGGCCAGGTCGCCCACGTCGATCTGCCCGAGGACGTATGGGCCGAGCACGGCGGCCAGTTGCTGAGGCGCCTGGCGGGACGGCTGCCGATGGACGTGCGGGTGTGGCGGGTGACCGCGGCACCCGAGCACTTCAACGCGCGCTTCTCGGCGATCTGGCGGCGCTACTCGTACCGCGTCAGCGACCACGCCGCCGGTGTCGATCCGCTGTTGCGTTCGCATGTGCTGTGGCACAACCGGCCGTTGGACGTGGACGCGATGAACGCCGCCGCTCGGCATCTGCTGGGCGAGCACGACTTCGCGGCGTACTGCAAGAAGCGGGACGGCGCGACGACCATCCGCACGCTCCAGCGGCTGCACTGGGAGCGTCACGCGGACGGCGTGCTGGAGGCGACGGTGAAGGCGGACGCCTTCTGCCACAACATGGTGCGGGCGCTGGTGGGCGCGATGCTCTTCGTCGGCGACGGGCACCGTCCCCCGGAGTGGCCGGGACAGGTGCTGGCCGGGCGGGTACGGGACTCGGCGGTCCATGTCGTACGGCCGCACGGGCTGACCCTGGAGGAGGTCGGCTATCCACCGGACGAGGAACTGAAGGCACGCAACTCGGCCGCACGCAACCGGCGTTCACTGCCTACGGCGAGCGGGTGCTGCTGAGGCGCTCCGCTGTCGGCGGCACCGAGGCCGGGGAGCCGACGCCGGGGCGACGAGGTCGAGGGACGGGTCAGGGGCACGAGGGCCGGACTCGACGAAGTGTCCGGCCCCTCGGGTGAGGTGCCTCACTCCTCGGGTGAGGCCCCCACCGCTGCCGCCGCCTGGTCCTTGCCGCGCTTGAGGATGCGGGCGTAGGCGTACGTCGAACCGTCGCGCCCCGCCTGCTCCGCCTTCTTGTCGGCCGCGGTGGACGGCTTGCCGTTGGTGCGCCCGGCGATCGTGAAGTAGGCGTAGCGGCCGAAGGAGTTGGCGGTCGTACGGCAGGTGACGGTGCGGCAGAAGTCGGGGACTCCGCCGCCCTTGAGGGCCACGAGGTTCGGCTTGTACTGGCTCTTCACCTTCGCTGCCGTACGGGCGTCGTCGAAGACCGCGATGCCCACCGTGACGGCGAGTCCGGCGCGGGTGTAGGTGGCGCGGAAGAGGCTCTCGCAGCCGTTCTTGCTCAGCACGGGGCCGAGTCCGGCGTGTGCGGCGTCCGTGCAGCCCCTGCTCGTATCGGTCGAAGTGCGCTTGTACGGGCGGCCGTTGATGCTGACGGTCTTGGAGGGGTAGAGCGTGCCGACGTTGAGCGGGGCCTTGTCGCGCTTGGCGTTCGAGACGAAGTCGCGGGGCGGCGGGGGCGGCGGCGGCTCGTCCTTGAACGTCGGGTCGGCACCGGTGTCGGACGGCAGGTCCTCGGGCGTGGGGAGGGTCTCCGACGGCTTGTCGGAGGCGCGGCCACCGCCGCCGCCCTCGTTGACCACCGCGAAGGCGACGATTCCCGCCACGACGACCGTGGCGAGCGCACCGGCACCGGCGATCATCCAGCGGCGCTTGCGGTTGCGCTCACGCTCCGTCTCGTCGGCGAGCGCCGCCCAGTCGGGGGTGGAACCGCCTGGACCCTGACCCGGTCCATCCTGCCCAAAGCTCATGGGCGCATCATATTCGGTCGGTTTCGGGGTGACGCCACCACGAGTACGTCCAACTCCCTTATCCGGCGGGGCGAATGGCATGCAGAGCGCTCACAGGCCGAACTCCCTTGACGGCAGGGGCTGTTGGGGTCTCCGTGCCCTTCGGCTCGGTCCCGTAAGGGCGACAGCGCTCGCGCACTGAGGGCACCGTCGCGGCGGGCGGATGCCCGGACGGAAGCGGTGATGCGACGGTGACGCGGCCCGAGACGCGAACGTCGAAGCGGGCGCTGAGGCGGGCGGAGCGAGGTGCGGGAGAGCACGGATCGGAGGTGGTCACGGGCGGTGCACGGGCCGCTTTGACCCGTACGGGTGCGCCCCGGTAAGCTGCCTCTTCGTTGTGTATTGGCTTGCTCATTCTCACGTGGGAGGGCCTTACACCCGGCCCACCGGCCGATGACCAGCGATCAGCACACGCGGCTCGCGTCACCGCAGTGCGGTCAAGGCTGTCGTGATCTGCCAGGTGGCCTTGTCAGGACCTTTCCCCTGAGCTTCGGGCCCAGGGTGACCCACTCACAGAAGCGAAGGCTACGACCGTGCGTACGTACAGCCCCAAGCCCGGCGATGTTCAGCGCCAGTGGCACGTCATCGACGCGCAGGACGTTGTCCTGGGCCGTCTGGCCACCCAGGCCGCCACCCTTCTCCGGGGCAAGCACAAGCCGGTGTACGCGCCTCACGTCGACACCGGTGACTTCGTCATCATCATCAACGCCGACAAGGTGCACCTGTCCGGCAACAAGCGGACCCAGAAGCTGGCCTACCGCCACTCCGGCTACCCGGGTGGTCTGCGGTCCGTCCGCTACGACGAGCTGCTGGAGAAGAACCCCGCGAAGGCCGTCGAGAAGGCCGTGAAGGGCATGCTCCCGAAGAACACGCTGGGCCGTCAGATGCTCTCGAAGCTGAAGGTGTACGCGGGCGACCAGCACCCGCACGCCGCCCAGCAGCCCGTGCCGTTCGAGATCAGCCAGGTCGCGCAGTAAGTCCGGCCACCCGCCGATACAGAGAGAAGTTGAGGAGAACCGTGGCCGAGACCACTGCTGAGACCCCCGTAGAGGGCGTCGAGGAGTACACGACCGAGACCCCCGAGGCGCCGGAGGAGTTCACCTCCGAGTCGCTCGCGTCCCGCTTCGGCGACCCGCAGCCGGCCGCCGGCACCGGGCGCCGCAAGAACGCCGTAGCCCGTGTCCGCATCGTCCCCGGCAGCGGCCGGTGGAAGATCAACGGCCGCACCCTTGAGGGCTACTTCCCGAACAAGGTGCACCAGCAGGAAGTCAACGAGCCCTTCAAGGTGCTCGAACTGGACGACCGTTACGACGTCGTCGCCCGCATCAGCGGCGGCGGCATCTCGGGCCAGGCGGGCGCGCTGCGCCTCGGTGTGGCCCGCGCGCTCAACGAGGCGGACACGGACAACAACCGTGGCCCGCTGAAGAAGGCCGGATTCCTCACGCGTGACGCCCGCGCGGTCGAGCGCAAGAAGGCCGGTCTGAAGAAGGCCCGCAAGGGCACGCAGTACAGCAAGCGCTGACGCGCACTGCCGGCTGCGCTGCTCGCGGCAGCGATACGGAGACGCCCCGGGGGTACGAAGACGCCCCCGGGGCGTTCGTCTATCGGAGGGCGGGCGGCGCCGGGCCGGTCCCGGGGCTCGGCGGCGGGTTCCGCCGGGTCTGCCGCGTCTCGTCCCCGGTCCGTCCGGCGCCGTGCCCGGCGTACGTGGGGGCTCGGTATACAACGCGTGGTGCAGGGCACTTTTGCTGAGGGCGGGCGGCGTGTGAGCGTGCCGTACACGGGGGAGCGCCGAAGACGGGGGCTCGGCGGCTACCTTGCACGAACGGGCCGGGGCTCCGGCTTCCCGGTGGGGACCGCGTGGTGTGCGGTCCGTGCTCGCCTCGTGTGCATCCCATACGCGGCTCGTACAGCTCGTATCCGGTCGGGAACGCAAGGCGCCCTCGGCCCGGTACGGGGATTCGACTCGGACTCGGAGGAACCACAAGTGGCACGACTCTTCGGAACGGACGGTGTGCGCGGTGTCGCCAACGAGGGCCTGACCGCCGAACTGGCGCTCGGGCTGTCGGTCTCGGCGGCGCATGTGCTCGCTGAAGTGGGCTCGTTCGAGGGACACCGGCCGGTGGCCGTGGTCGGACGGGATCCGCGAGCGTCCGGGGAGTTCCTGGAGGCGGCAGTGGTCGCGGGCCTGGCGAGCGCGGGGGTGGATGTGCTGCGCGTGGGCGTGCTCCCGACCCCGGCAGTGGCGTATCTGACGGGTTCCCTCGGCGCCGATCTGGGCGTGATGCTCTCGGCCAGTCACAACCCCATGCCCGACAACGGCATCAAGTTCTTCGCGCAGGGCGGCCACAAGCTCGCCGACGAGCTGGAGGACCGCATCGAGGCGCTCTACCGCGAGCACGGCACGGGCCAGCCGTGGGCGCGTCCCACCGGCGCCGCCGTCGGCCGCGTCCGTGAGTACGACGAGGGCTTCGACAACTACGTGGCGCACCTCGTGGGCGTGCTCCCGAACCGCCTGGACGGGCTGAAGGTCGTCATCGACGGCGCGAACGGCGCCGCCTCCCGCGTCTCGCCCGAGGCGTTCGCACGTGCCGGGGCGGAGGTCGTCACCATCGGCGCCGACCCCGACGGCCTCAACATCAACGACGGCTGCGGCTCGACGCACCTCGACGGGCTGCGGGCGGCCGTGGTGGAGCACGAGGCCGACCTGGGCGTCGCACACGACGGTGACGCCGACCGCTGCCTGGCCGTCGACGCCACGGGCGAGACGGTCGACGGCGACCAGATCCTCGCCGTGCTTTCGGTGGCGCTGCGGGACGCGGGCCGCCTGCGTAAGGACACCGTGGTGGCCACGGTCATGTCCAACCTGGGCTTCCGGCTGGCCATGGGCCGTGAGGGCATCGAGGTCCTTCAGACTGCGGTCGGCGACCGCTATGTACTGGAGGAGATGAAGCGCGGCGGCTACGCATTGGGCGGCGAGCAGTCCGGCCACGTGATCGCGCTCGACCACGCCACCACCGGGGACGGCACCCTGACCGGCCTGATGCTCGCAGCACGCGTCGCCGCGACGGGCAAGCCGCTGGCGGAGCTGGCGAGCGTGATGGAGCGCCTGCCGCAGGTGCTGATCAATGTGCGCGACGTGGACAAGAGCCGGGTGGACACCTCGGGCGAACTCGCCGCGGCAGTCAACGACGCGGAACGCGAACTCGGCGCCACGGGCCGGGTCTTGCTGCGCTCCTCCGGCACCGAGCCGCTGGTTCGGGTGATGGTGGAGGCCGCCGACAGTGAGCAGGCGGAGTCGGTGGCGGGGCGGCTGGCGGACGTGGTGAAGAGTTCGCTGGGCTGAGCGGGGAGGCGGTCGGGCTTCTTGGAGGCCGGGGCCTGTACGGGGCGGTGCCTGTGCGGGGCGGGGCTTCGGGGCTTGCGGGGGATCAGGGTTTCCGCAGTGACAGCCGCGGACCTTGTGGTCCGCGCCCTTGTGCAGGCGCAGCGTCGCGCGCCCGCGTGTGGGCGCGATGTTCTGCCGCAGGTTCGGTTCGTTGACCGTGCGCCAGGTATGGCGGGCGAACTCCAGCGCCTCGTCCTCCGGCATCCGCGCGTAGCGGTGGAAGTACGAGCGCGGGTCCTGGAAGGCCGTCTCGCGCAGCGCCCGGAAGCGGTCCAGGTACCAGCTCTCGATGTCGCTCGTACGGGCGTCGACGTAGACGGAGAAGTCGAAGTGGTCGGCGAGTGCGAGCCGCGTGCGGCCGTCCTTGCCCGGCTGCGGGGGCTGGAGCACGTTCAGTCCCTCGACGATCAGTATGTCGGGGCGCCGCACGGTCAGGCGCTCCCCGGGGACGCGGTCGTAGGCGAGGTGCGAGTAGACGGGCGCGGTCACCTCGGGCTCGCCCGCCTTCACGTCGGCGACGAACCTGACGAGCGCCCGGCGGTCGTAGGACTCGGGGAAGCCCTTGCGCGACATCAGGCCGCGTTCCCGCAGTTCGGCCGTGGGCAGGAGGAAGCCGTCGGTGGTCACGAGTTCCACCCGGGGGTGTTCCGGGCGGCGCGCGAGGAGTGCGCGCAGCAGCCGGGAGACCGTGGACTTGCCGACGGCGACGCTGCCCGCGACGCCGATCACGAAGGGGGAGCCGGGCTCTGCGGTATGCCCTTCGCGCCCTTCGCGCCCTTCGCGCCCTTCTCGCCTCTCGCCCCTCTCGCCTCCGGCGTCGCCGAGGAAGGTGTGGACGGCGGAGCGAAGACCACGCGTTGCCGCCACATAGAGGCCGAGCAGCCGGGAGAGCGGCAGGTAGATCTCGCGGACCTCGTCGAGGTCGACCGAGTCGCCCAGGCCGCGCAGCTCCTCCACCTCGTCGGCGGTGAGCGGCAGGGGAGCGCGTTCGTGCGGCGCGCTCCATTCGGCGCGTGAGAGGTCCACATACGGGCTCGGCACGAGGCCATTCTGCGCCGCGCGCCGACCGGAACGACGCCCGGTGCGGAGATGCCGAGGAGGCCGGTGGGGCGGAAGAGGCCGGAGAGGCAGAGTGCCCCGAAGAGTTCGAGGAGACCGTACGAATCCTCCGTGAAAACGGGATGTGCGGACGGTGTACGGGCGGTGGGTTTTGCCGCTACGTTTCCCGGCATGTCCCTCCGCATCGGCCGCTTGAGCCTCAAGTACCACATACGAAGACGACCCGCCCGGCCGCAGCCGCCCCTGGGCGGGGACTTCGCGGCGCGAATACAGAGCGATCTGGCGCTCGACGACCTTCCCGACGAAGACCTGGCGGAAGACCTCTCCGAGAGCCTCGACATGTACGTGCTGGGCAGCAAGCCGCGCTGCGAGGAAGCGGAGTATCTGGAGCTGATGGAGGACGCCATAGAGCGCATCGCGCGGGGGCCCCGAAGCAACTGAACGGCGCGGCACACGCCCCCCGGGGTCGCTGCTTCGCCGTGCGCCCCCGGCCCCCGGTGCCTTACGTGTCTTCCAGCGCGGCCGTGGTGCCTGGCGGCGTCCGGCGTCATGGAGACGTTCTAGGGTGCTCGCATGTGCGGAATCGTTGCGTACGCGGGAGGGCGGTCCGCCCTGGGAGTCCTCCTCGACGGCCTGCGCCTCCTGGAACGTCCGGACTACGACTCCGCCGGGGTCGCCCTGCTCGTCGACGGAGGGCTGGCGGCGGCGAAGAAGGCGGGGACCTTCGAGGACGTACGGCAGGAGCTGAGAGTGCGTCCGCTGCCCGCCGCCACGGCGGGGATCGGGCACATCAGGCGTGCCACGCAGGGCCCGCCGTCGGACCTCAACGCACACCCGCACCTGGACGCCTCGGGACGTGTCGCGGTCGTACACAACGGCGACATCGACGACCACGCCCGGCTGCGAGCCGAACTGACGGCCCGCGGGCATGAGTTGGTGTCGGAGACGGACACCGAGGCGGCGGCGCACCTTCTGGCCGAGCACTACTCCGCGTGCGGCGACCCGGCGGAGGCCATGCGTCAGCTCTGCCGGCGCCTCACCGGTACGTTCTCGCTCGTCGCGGTGCACGCCGACGAGCCGGAGGTGATCGTGGGGGCATGCCGTGGGCTGCCGCTGGTGGCGGGGATCGGCGACGGTGAGACGTTCCTGGCGTCCGAGGCCGCGGCGTTCGCGCCGTACACCGGCGAGGCGGCGCATGTCGGCGAGGAGGGGCGGGTGGTGACGGTGCGTCCCGAGGGCGCGTGGATCACGGACCTCGAGGGGGTGCCGGTGGATCCGCAGACGTATGAGGCGGGGCCCGGCGCGGCCGGCGGGCCCGGCACCGGCGGACGCCGGGGCGAGGGCGAGGCCGTCGGGGGTGCCAGGTGATCGTGGGCGTCGGCATCGACGTGGCCGCGGTCGACCGGTTCGGCGAGGCGCTGGAGCGTACCCCGGCGCTGGCCGAACGGCTTTTCGTGGAGGGGGAGTTGTGGCTTCCCGGCGGTGAGCGCAGGGGCGTGGCCTCCCTGGCCGCACGCTTCGCCGCGAAGGAAGCGCTGGCCAAGGCGCTCGGCGCACCCGGCGGCATGAACTGGACGGACGCGGAAGTGCTACAGGCCGACTCCGGGCAGCCGTCGCTGAGCGTGCGGGGGACGGTGGCGGCGCGGGCGAAGGCGCTGGGCGTACGGGGGTGGCATCTGTCCCTGTCGCACGACGCGGGGATCGCCTCGGCCGTGGTGATCGCCGAGGGGTGAGGAGCGGAAGGCCGTCGTGCCTGAGCCCTCAAGGCCTCTTCGTGGCTGAGCCCTCATCACGTTCGTGTGGTCCGTAGCGCTCGCGCCCCGTCAGACTGGAGGCATGAGGACTGCCTACAGCGTGGAGACCGTACGGGCCGCCGAGCGCGCGCTGATGGAACGCCTGCCGGACGGTGTGCTGATGCAGCGCGCGGCGGCCGGGCTCGCGGCGGCGTGTGCCGGGATGCTCGGGCGTACGTACGGAAGCCGCGTCGTACTGCTCGTCGGGAGTGGCGACAACGGCGGCGACGCGCTCTTCGCGGGGGCGCGACTGGCCAGGAGGGGCGCCGGTGTGAGCGCCGTACTGCTGTCGCCGGAGAGGGTGCACGAGGGCGGTCTGGCGGCGCTTCGGGCCGCGGGCGGCAGGGTGCTCACCGCGCCGGGCGCGGTCGTGGAGGGCGAGCCGGTGCCTGTCGAGCCGGTGCTGGCGCGGGCGGATCTCGTCGTGGACGGAATCGTCGGGATCGGCGGCAAGGGCGGGCTGCGGCCGGAGGCGGTGCGGCTGGTGGAGATGGTGCGTTCGCCGGTCGTGAGCGTGGATCTGCCGAGCGGCGTGGACGCGGACACGGGCGAGGTGCCGGGGGTTGCGGTACGGGCCGACGCCACCGTGACGTTCGGCGCGTACAAGCCGGGGCTGCTGCTCGATCCGGCGCGGGAGCACGCGGGTGCGCTGCGCCTGGTGGACATCGGGCTCGGTCCTCTCCTGGAGGCGGACGGCGGGGTTCCGGCGGCCGAGGCGCTTCAGCACGCCGATGTGAGCGCGCTGCTGCCGCGGCCCGCGGCGGAGAGCGACAAGTACCGGCGGGGAGTCGTGGGAGTCGTCGCAGGGTCGGCCCGCTATCCCGGTGCGGCGGTGCTCGCCGTTTCGGGGGCGCTGCGCGGTGGAGCGGGCGCGGTGCGCTATGTGGGGCCCGCCGCGGACGCCGTGATCGCCCGCCATCCGGAGACCCTGGTCTCGGACGGGCCGCCGAGCAAGGCGGGCCGTGTGCAGGCGTGGACGGTGGGTTCGGGGCTCGGCGAGGACCGTGAACGGCTGGAGGACGTGCTCGGCGCCCGTGTGCCGGTGCTCATCGACGCCGACGGGCTGCGTCTCGCGGGCGAGGCGGCGCTGCGCGCACGCAGGGCGCCGACCGTGCTGACACCGCACGCCGGCGAGGCCGCCGCGCTGCTCGGCTGGGAACGCACGGAGGTCGAGGCGCGACGCCTGTCGGCGGTACGCGAGTTGTCCGAACGTACGGGCGCGACCGTGCTGTTGAAGGGGTCGACGACGGTCGTCGCGGGGGCGAGCGGTGTGCGCGTCAACCCCACGGGAAGCGGATGGCTGGCCACGGCCGGCACGGGGGACGTGCTCTCGGGGCTGATCGGTTCGCTGCTGGCCGGAGGGCTCGACGCGCTCGACGCGGCGTCCGCGGGGGCGTATGTGCATGGTCTCGCGGGCCGGTTGGCGCCGCGGCCCGCCGGGGCGTCGGATGTGGCGGAGGCGCTGACCGAGGCATGGCGGGATCTGCTGCGGGGCGACGGGCGCCGGCCCGGTTCGCAGCCGTAGCCGTTTCGGTCGGGGTCCTCGGTTAGGGCGCTCGGTTCGGCCCCTCCGGACCGGGCTCAGTCCAGTCGCTTCTCGAAGAAGTGCTCTGCGTAGGGATCGTCGTGGTACGGGTCGATCTCCGCGTATCCATGGCGTGCGTAGAGGCGGCGGGCCTCCACCAGGTCGCTGCGGGTGTCCAGCCGCATCGTCGTCGCGCCCAGGCCGGCAGCGGCCTGCTCGGCGGCGGCCAGCATCCGGGAGCCGAGACCGTGCCGCCGGGCCTCCGGGCGCACCCAGACCCGCTTCAGCTCCGCGATCACGGGGGTCAGCAGCCGTACACCGGCGCAGGCAGCGGCAAGGGCGGCGGAGCCCCCGGAGTCCCGTTCCCTCGCTATCAGCAACACACCGCGCGGCGGCGTGATTTCGGCGGCGGACATGCCCGCCAGCTCCTCGTCGACTTCCTCGCGCGTCGCGGGGCGCCCGTAGTAGCGGCTCACGACCTCGTCGAGATACGCGCGGTGCAGGGCCACGGCGTCCTCGTCGCCGACCGCTTCGGGGTTGATCGTCCAGCTCATGCCGGACATCCTCCTCGCTGCGGCAGCCTGTCCTCATGCCCTTTTTCGCGTCCTCGTACGGGTGAGTTCACATCTCCTACGGCAGGGACTTCCACCGGAGTTCGGCCCCGCGTCGCGGCGCCTGCCCCGGTCCCGTGGCCGCCCCGTGCCCCTCGTAGCGAAAGCCCGTACACGGGCCTGTGAAGGGGCGCCTGCGACACTTGCACCGTGAACGACCGCTCCAGCACAACCGCTCTCACCGCGCCACACGGCCCGGACACCCTTCGCGCACGCGCCGAGATCGACCTCGACGCCGTGCGCGCCAACGTGCGTACGCTGCGGGCCCGCGCGCCCCGCGCGGAGTTGATGGCGGTGGTGAAGGCCGACGGATACGGACACGGCGCGGTGCCCTGCGCACGCGCCGCCCGCGAGGCAGGAGCGACCTGGCTGGGCACAGCCACGCCGCAGGAGGCGCTGGAGCTGCGTGCCGCCGGTGACGAGGGGCGCCTGATGAGCTGGCTGTGGACGCCGGGCGGCCCGTGGCAGGAGGCGATCGAGGCGGACGTCGACGTCTCGGCGAGCGCGCTGTGGGCGATCGAGGAGATCGTCGGAGCGGCCCGAAGCAGCGGACGTACGGCGAGAGTTCAGCTCAAGGCCGACACCGGGCTGGGCAGGGGCGGTTGTCAGCCCGCCGACTGGCCCGCCCTCGTGGCGGCGGCACGGTCCGCGGAGGCGGAGGGCGCGCTCAGGGTGACCGGCGTGTGGTCGCACTTCGCCCGCGCCGACGAGCCGGGTCACCCCGCGAACGCCGCCCAGCTCGAAGCGTTCCGCGAAGCGATCGCGCACGCCGAGCGCGCCGGACTCGACCCCGAGGTGCGGCACCTCGCCAACTCGCCCGCCACGCTGACCCTTTCCGAGTCCCACTTCGATCTCGTACGGCCGGGCGTCTCCGTCTACGGGCTGTCGCCGTCCCCGGACGTCGGGGTCGCGGCGGAGCTCGGCCTGCGCCCGGCGATGACGCTGAGCGCGTCGCTGGCGCTGGTCAAGGAGGTGCCGGCGGGGCACGGCGTCAGCTACGGCCATACGTACCGGACACCGGGGCCGACAACTCTCGGGCTTGTGCCGCTGGGCTACGCGGACGGTGTGCCGAGGCATGCCTCCGGTACGGCGCCGGTGCTGGCCGCGGGGAAGTGGCGCACGGTGGCGGGACGCGTGGCGATGGACCAGTTCGTGGTGGACCTCGGCGGCGACGCGGCCTCGGCGGGCGACGACGTCGTGCTCTTCGGGCCGGGCGACCGGGGCGAGCCGACCGCGGAGGACTGGGCGCGCGCCGCGGGCACCATCTCGTACGAGATCGTTACGCGTATCGGCGCCCGGGTATCACGAATCCATACGAACGCACGGGCGAATACGGGGGGTTGAGCCGATGGCAGCGGGGGCGGGCAAGGGGGCGTCTGCGATCACTTCGCCGGCCGGGCGGATCGCCGGGGCCGTGGCGGAGACCGCGGCGACTTCGGCGGAGGCGGCGACGAACGCCGCGGCCATGAGCGGTGCCGTCGACGCCGTAAGCGGTGGCGGTGGCGGTGGCGGAGGCGCCTGGGGCCGCCGTGCCGGGCTGGCCGGTGCCACCCTCGGACTGGTGGCGGCGGGCGTCGCGGTGGAGCGCCTTACGGTCAACCGGACGGTACGGCGCAAGGCCCGGCTCGCCCTGGACGCGACGGGGCCGTACGGCTCGCTGCGCGGGACCCCGGGGACGGCGTACGCGGATGACGGCACCGAGCTGTACTTCGAGACGGACGAGCCCGGTCAGTACGAGGGCGGGAACGGCGACGGCACGGGCGGTGCGGCGGCGGCAGCCGGTGACGGCGCCGGCGGTCCCACCGTGGAGCCCGTACGTATCGAGTCCGCGGAATCCCGGGGATCGAAGGACTCCAGGGAGTCCGCGAAAGCCGGAGAGTCCGGCGAGCAGCAGACAGAGGGCAGCGGCGACCGGGTCACGGGGGCGTCCGCCGACGCCTCGGACCCGCCGACCCCGCAGCGAAACCGCCTGCTGAGGCTGCTCGGACGGCGGCCGAACCGCGGCCGCAGACCGTCGGCGGCCAGGTCCGGGCTGCGTTCCGGAACCCGTTCCGGAACCCGTTCCAGGGGACGGCTCGGAGGAAGGGACCGGCAGGACGACGACGGCACTCGGCCGCCCACCGTCGTCTTCACCCACGGCTACTGCCTCAGCCAGGACGTCTGGCACTTCCAGCGCGCCGCCCTGCGCGGCGCGGCACGCGCCGTCTACTGGGACCAGCGCAGCCACGGGCGTTCCGGTCGTGCCACGGCCGGTGAGGCCGTGACCATCGACCGACTGGGCCGGGATCTCAAGGCCGTGCTCGACGCTGCCGTGCCCGAAGGGCCGATCGTGCTCGTAGGCCACTCCATGGGCGGCATGACGGTGATGGCCCTGGCCGACCAGTACCCGGACTTCGTCGCGGAGCGCGTCACGGGCGTCGCCCTCATCGACACCAGCGCGGGCGGTCTCGGCGAGGTGACATACGGGCTGCCGCTTCCTTCGCTGGGCGTCAAGGCGGTACGGCGGGCCGTGCCCGGAGTGCTCAGGGCGATGGTCGCGCAGAGCGCCCTGGTGGAACGCGGGCGCCGGGCGACGGCCGACCTTCTGGCCGGGCTGGTCAAGCGCTACTCCTTCGGGGACGTACGCAACGTCGACCCCGGGGTGGCGCGGTTCGCGGAGCGGCTGATCGAGGCGGTGCCGATCGACGTGGTCGCCGAGTTCTACCCGGCGTTCGAGGCCCATGAGAAGACGGCAGCGCTCGCCGCCTTCGACGGGCGCCCGGCGCTCGTACTGGCGGGGGAGCGCGACCTGCTCACGCCGTACGCGCACAGCGAGTCCATCGCCGCGGCGCTGCCTTCGGCCCGGCTGCTGATCCTGGAGCGGACCGGGCATCTGGCGATGCTGGAGCGTCCGCACGAGGTCAACGAGGCGCTGGCACAGCTCATCGCGCGCTCCCTCACGGGGGATTGAGCACGCGGCACGGGCGGCCGCTCCGCGCGTACCATCCGGACGCATGGAAGCACCACAGTCGTCGGCGGCGGCCGGACCGCTCGCCGTACAGCGCACCGCCCTCGTACCGACCGCCGAGCGCATGCAGGAGGTCGGGCGCCGCATCGCCGGTCTGCTCGGCCCCGGCGACCTCGTACTGCTCACCGGGGAACTGGGGGCGGGCAAGACCACGCTCGCCCGTGGCCTCGGGGCGGGGCTCGACGTGCGCGGCGACGTCACCTCGCCGACCTTCGTGATCGCACGGGTGCACCCGCCGCTCGGTGACGGGCCGCCGCTGGTGCACGTGGACGCGTACCGGCTGGGCGGGCGCGGCCTGGAGGAGATGGACGACCTGGACCTGGACGTCTCGCTGCCCGAGTCGGTGGTGGTCGTGGAGTGGGGCGAGGGAAGGGTCGAGGAGCTTTCGGAGGACCGGCTGCACGTGGTCATCGAGCGGGAGACGGGCGGAGCCGCCGACTCCGGCTCGGGGGAGGGCGCGGGCTACGGCACCGGGGCTCCCGACGACGTGCGGACCGTCACGCTGACCGGTGTCGGCGAGCGGTGGCGCGGGGTGGATCTCTCCGTGCTCGACTGACGTCGCTCCTGACGTTCCGCCAGGCAGAGGGGCTGCCGAACGCGTGCCGACAGGTTGTCGGCAAGATGTTGCACGCGCGGCGGCGGGCGTGGTCAGATGTGCGGGAGAGCGGGGTTAGGTCTGCCTCACTTGACCAGCCCGCCAGGAGCCACGGGAGGACCCATGCCCGCCGAAGACCGAGCGCGAGAGCCCGGCGCGCCGCCGACGGCTACGGGGGAGAGCGGCGTCTCGATGCGTGCGCTGCTCGCGTCGTGTGCGGCGGCGGACGCGGTCTCGACGCCGCCCTCGGACGCGGAGACCCTGGCGGACGGTGCCGACGGTGCCGACGGCCCGGGAGGCGCGGACGACCTGGACGGCGAACGCCCGGTGCACCACCACGGGCAGGACGCGGCCTGAGCGCGTCTTTCGTCAACAGCCCCTGTGCGTAAGGGATTACGGCGTCGAGGCGTGCGTCGACCCGTACGGCGCCGCAAGGGGGCCGGGCTGGTCCAGCCCCCGGGGATTTGGCCACGGGGGACTTTTCCGCGGGCTCTAGCGGACGACGACGACCTTCGTGCCGATGGTCGCGAACAGCCACATCGCCTCGCCGTCCGCCCGGCGCTCACGGATACCGCCGGTCTGCCCGCCGGGCTCGGCCTCCGGCAGCGACCCGTCCAGCGCGGAGCTGAACCCTATGGTCGTGCCCTGGTTGGTCGCGAAGCGCACCACGTTCTCCACGGGCACGCCGTCCGAGCCCGTCACATGCGGAGCGCGTGACTCGACCTTGTACGTGCCCGGCTGCGGGTCCACGGAGCTGGGAGCCACCCGGAAGGTGCGCTTGACCTCCTGGTCGCGGCCCATCAGCCAGACCCGGTCGCGGTCGAGGTCGTACACCACGCGCTCGCCGACTCCGGAGAACGCCGGGAGGTTGGTCTCCCTCTCCCGCTTCTCACGTTCGCGCGGTCCCTCGGAACCGCCCGTTCCGCCGCGTTCGTCGGACGAGCCCGCCTTCGCACGGTCCTGCGCCGCGCTCGCCTGGTAGGTGAAGAAACCGATGACCGCGAGCGCCGCCGCCGTAAGCCCGGCCACGACCGCTCCCGCGCTGCTGCCACGTGCCACCGTGCGCCGCCACCTCTCAGAGTCCGCGTTACGGCGTCGACGGTAGCAGCAGGTGACGGTGTACAGGCCGGGCTGCCGGGCACCTCCGGGCCTGCTCCAGGGGGCCGGTCCCAGGTCCGCTCCCGGACCCCTCGCGGCCCCGCTACGGAAGCAGCTCCTCCGCCGCCTCGCGCCCCTCCCCATCGCCGCTTCGGGCGTCGTCCGAAGCCGTCCGGGAGTCCCGACTGCCTTTCCACAGGCGCGAGTTGGAGATTATGTGGCCTCTGTGTTCGCATAAGGTGATGAGCGCGCACCGACCCCCGGCAAGTTCCACAGGTTGGACAAGTACGGCACCGAATCCTTACGAGGAACTGGCGTCGCCGGACGCGCCCCCGCTCGCTCCCGACAGACCCAGTCCGTACGACGCGCTCGCGGCCGGACCCGGCCGTCCGGACCCCGGCGCCGCCGCCCGCCCCGGCCCGGACGGTCTGCCCCCTGCCGGTTCCGGCCTCTACGGCAGTCCGTACGACGACTTCAGCGGCGACGCCCACGAGGTGTACGGGGAGGGGCCTCTCGGCTTCGCGCTGCGCCCGGACCCCGACGGCGGAGCCGACGACGACCCGCACGACGTCCCGGACCCCGTCGGCCGGGACGGGGCCGTCGACCGCATGCCGTATCTGCGGGCCGTGCGCCGCCGACGCGCCTCGCTCATCGGCAGGAGCGTCAAGACCGCGGTCGCGATCGTCGTCCTGCTCGCCTTCCTCTTCGTCGGCGACCGCTGGGCGGCCCTCTACGCGGAGAACAAGGCCGCCGAGAAGGTGCGCAGCGCTCTGAAGCTGCACGCCGAACCCGAGGTGCACATCCGGGGGTTCCCCTTCCTCACCCAGGTCGCGAGCGAGCGGCTCGACCACGTCGACATCGCGGTGCCCGACATGCCCGCGGGGCGGATATCCGTGGCGCAGGTGAGGGGTTCGGTCGACGACGTACGGATCGTGGGCGGCGCCCCCTCCGCCATCAAGGGCGCCGTGCTCGGCCGCATGAAGGGCCATGTGCTGCTCGACTTCGACGATCTCGACCGCGAACTCGGCACCTCCCAGGTCGACTTCACCGCCGGGGGCCGGAACTCCGTACTGGCGCACGGGGAGTTGCCGGTCGCGGGCAAGCGGGTCGAGGTGGGGGCGCGGGCCCAACTGCGGCGCACCGGCGACAACGGCGTGGGCACCACCGTCGACCGCATGCGGCTGAGGGTCCCCGGACTCTTCTCGTACACACCGGGGGACGACGGCGGTCTGCGGCTGGACCGCCCGGTCGCCCGGCGCATCCAGCGGGACGCGGCGGAGGCGAAGGCGCTCTTCCAAGTCGGCGCCGTGGCCGAGCGGTTCGGGCTCACGCCCGAGCGTGCCGCGCTGGTGCGCGGCAGCGAGACGGAACTGCGCCGTACGACGGGGTCTCCGCGCTTCGTCGACCGGCTGACGAGGATCAACATGCTGGACGTCCTGGTCGAGCACCCGTGGCTGCTGAAGCGGATCGGCGTCGATCCCGCCCTGATCGAGAGCCTGAAGAAGATCGAGGAGCCGAAGCTGGCGGAGAAGCTGTCGCTGTCGGTGCGGCTGCCGGAGCTTCCGGGGGACGTACGGCTGCGCGGGATCTCCGTGGAGAAGGACGGCATACGGGCCAGGCTCACGGGATCGGACATGCCCTTCGGGGGCGCGGGCCATATGACGCAGGGACCTGCGGGGCAGCGCTGAGGCAGAGGACGTCCGGCAAGGCGCCCGCACGCGAGGGACCGCGCCCGGCAGGGCCCGTGCGACGGCGCCCGCACCAGCGCCCGGCACCGGCTTCGGGCGCCAGCTCCGCCCACCGCTCCCGCCGCCCCGCTCCCGCCGAGCCCCCCCTCACGCGATCACCCGAAAGCGTCGCACCCCGGACCCCGGGACCTGCCGTCCTCATTCCGCCGTAGGCTGGCTACCGTGCTGCTGCTCGCTCTAGACACCGCCACCCCGGCCGTCACCGTCGCCCTGTACGAGACCGACGGCGACCGCCTCCTCGCGGCCTCCGACCAGACCGACGCCCGCCGCCACGGTGAGCTGCTGCTGCCGTCGGTCGACCGTGTGCTGCGCGAGGCCGGACGCCCCCTGCAAGAGGTCGACCGCGTGATCGTGGGCACGGGCCCCGGTCCGTACACCGGGCTGCGCGTCGGCCTCGTCACAGCGGAGACCTTCGGCGCCGCCCTCGGCATCCCGGTGCTGGGGCTGTGCACGCTCGACGGGATCGCGTACGCCTCCGGCCTGGAGTCCCCCTTCGTCGTGGCGACGGACGCCCGCCGCAAGGAGGTCTACTGGGCGCGGTACGCGGACGCCCGTACCCGCGTGGGCGACCCAGCCGTCGACCGCCCCGAGGAGCTGCCCGCCGAGGTCACCGCGCTGCCCGCGATCGGTGCGGGAGCCCGGCTCTACGAGGAGGTCTTCAAGGGCGCCTGGCAGGAGGGCGGGACCGGGGACCAAGGGGGCCCGGGCGCGGAGCCGCCGCTCGGCCAGTCGGCAGCCGCGCTCGCCTGCCTCGCGGCGGAGAAGCTGGCGAAGGGCGAGGAGTTCCCGCCGCCGCGGCCCCTGTATCTGCGCCGCCCGGACGCCCGCGTCCCCGCCAACTACAAGGTGGTCACGCCGAAGTGACCCGTACCGCCGCGGAGGGAGCCCACCGAGCCGGCGCCGAGGTGGTGCTGCGCGAGATGCGCTGGTGGGACGTGGAGCCGGTGCTCGGCCTGGAGCGGGTCCTCTTCCCCGAGGACGCCTGGTCGGCCGGGCTGTTCTGGTCCGAGCTGGCACACGCACGCGGTCCCGGCGCGACCCGCCGCTATCTGGTCGCCGAGGCCCCGGGCGACGGCGGCGGCCAGTCGCTCGTCGGGTACGGCGGCCTCGCGGCCGTCGGCGGCACCGGGGACATCCAGACCATCGGCGTGCTGCCGTCCTGGCGCCGCGCCGGCCTCGGCGCCCGCCTGCTCGGCGAACTCCTCGCCACCGCCGCGGAGTTCGGCTGCCACGAGGTGATGCTGGAGGTGCGCGTCGACAACGCGCCCGCGCAACGTCTCTACGAGCGCTTCGGCTTCACCAGGATCGGCATGCGGCGCGGCTACTACCAGCCGGGCAACGTCGACGCCCTCGTCATGCGGCTGGAGAACCCGGCCGCCGCGCGCACACCCTCGCCCCCCGGCCCAGCAAACCCACCGGACTCCGTGAATTCCTCGGACTCCTCGCCAACCTCGACGAACCCTCCCCAAGGAACGAAGACCCATGGCTGACGAACCCCTCGTCCTCGGCATCGAGACCTCTTGCGACGAGACCGGCGTCGGCATCGTCCGCGGCCACACGCTGCTCGCCGACGCCGTCGCCTCCAGCGTGGACGAGCACGCACGCTTCGGCGGTGTCGTGCCCGAGGTCGCCAGCCGCGCCCATCTCGAAGCCATGGTCCCCACCATCGAGCGTGCGCTGCGCGACGCCGGCGTCTCCGCCACCGATCTCGACGCCGTCGCCGTCACCGCCGGACCCGGCCTCGCGGGGGCCCTGCTGGTCGGCGTCAGCGCCGCGAAGGCGTATGCGTACGCGCTCGGCAAGCCCCTCTACGGCGTCAACCACCTCGCGTCCCACATCTGCGTCGACCAGCTCGAACACGGCGCCCTGCCCGAACCGACCATGGCCCTGCTCGTCTCCGGCGGACACTCCTCACTGCTGCTCGCGCCCGATATCACCGCCGACGTACGCCCGTTGGGCTCGACGATCGACGACGCCGCGGGCGAGGCGTTCGACAAGGTGGCCCGAGTGCTCGGCCTCGGCTTCCCGGGCGGGCCCGTCATCGACCGCTACGCACGTGAGGGCGACCCGGACGCGATCGCCTTCCCGCGCGGGCTGACGGGACCGCGGGACGCTCCGTACGACTTCTCCTTCTCGGGCCTGAAGACCGCCGTCGCCCGCTGGATCGAGGCCAAGCGCAACGCGGGCGAGGAGGTGCCCGTACGGGATGTGAGCGCGTCCTTCCAGGAGGCGGTCACCGATGTGCTGACGCGCAAGGCCGTACGGGCCTGTAGGGACCAGGGCGTCGGCCACCTGATGATCGGCGGCGGTGTGGCCGCCAACTCGCGGCTGCGCGCCATGGCCGAGGAGCGCTGCGCCGACGCGGGCATCGAACTGCGCGTGCCCCGGCCGAAGTTGTGCACCGACAACGGCGCGATGGTCGCGGCCCTCGGCGCCGAGATGGTCGCACGCCGCCGCACCGTGTCCGACTGGGACCTGCCCGCGGACTCCTCGCTTCCCGTCACCGAGCCGCATCTGCCGGGCACTTCGGACCAGCACCCGCACGGCCACTCGCACTCGCACTCGCACGATCATGTGCACGAACTGAGCCGGGAGAACCTCTACTCGTGAGCGCCTCATGACCGTCGCCCTGATGTGGGAGGCCAAGGCGGCCGCGGGCCGCGGCGAAGAACTGCTCTCCTGGGCCCGCGCCCGGCAGCTCGACGGGCCGCCGCAGCGCCGCGAGACCTACGCCGCCCCCGGCGACCGCGTGCTGGTCATCACCTGGTGGGCCGCGGGCCTCTCCGACGAGCTTCCCGAACTCCCGGACCCGCCCGAGGAGTTGACCGCCCGTCCCGTGCACCGCTGGCGCTTCGAGCAGGTCTGAGCGCACGTCGGGCCGAGCGTACGGCACTCCCGGCCCGCTATGCCTCCGACCGGCCCCCGGCAGCCCCCTCCCGTGCCAGCGGCTGCCCCAGCAGCACCGTCGGCGCGCCGGCGACCCTCGTGAGGAACAGCGTGCAGACGCCCGTCCCCTGGAGCTTCAGCTTCTTGCGCAGCTCCTCCGGTTCCACGGCCGAGCCGCGCTTCTTGACGGTCACCACGCCGACACCTCGCTCACGCAGCAGCGCCCGCAGCCGCTTGAGCTGGAAGGGCAGCACATCGGTGATCTCGTAACCCGTCGCATACGGCGTGGACTTGGCCTCGTCGCACGTCACATAGGCGATCGACGGGTCGACGAGCCTGCCGCCCAGCTCCTGCGCCACCTCTGCGACGAGATGCGCGCGTACGACCGCACCGTCCGGCTCGTAGAGAAATCGGCCCACCGGTCCGGCGGGCGGATCGGGCAGTCCACGCGACGCGAGTGAATGCCCGCCCGGCAGCAGCGTCGCTCGTACGAGTGAACTCTGCGCGCCGTCCCCGGAGTTGGCCCCTGGAGCCGGCGACCGGCCCGCGCCGCGACGCGTCGTCCCACGTCCCGAACCAGAGCACGGCCTCCTTCACATCGCCCGAGTCCGAGATCCACTCCGCCTCGGCGTCGTACGGGACGGCCTCGTGCGGAATGCCGGGCGCCACCTTCAGCGCCGCGTGCGAGACCCGCCGTGCCGCCTCGACCGCCCACGAAAGCGGCGGCGAATAGCTCTCCGGATCGAAGATCCGCCCTCGGCCGCCCCGGCGCGCGGGGTCCACGAACAGGGCGTCGCAGTCGGAGACATCGGCGTCGCGCACGTCCTGGCAGCGGACCTCGACGCGGTCGCCGACACCGAGCGCCGCCGCGTTCGCCCGTACGACGTCGCACGTCAACGGGTCGCTGTCGACGGCCAGTACATCGACACCCGCCCGCGCCAGCGCGATCGCGTCGCCGCCGACACCGCAGCACAGATCGGCCAGCCTCGGCACGCCGAGCGCGGAGAAGCGCCCCGCCCGGTACGCGGCGACACTCGCCCTCGTCGACTGCTCCAGGCCGTTCGGCGTGAAGTACATCCGCGCCGCGTCCTCTTCGCCGAACTTCGCCGCCGCGCGCTGCCGCAGCCGGGCCTGTGCGAGGGCCGCCGAGACCAGCTCCGGCGCATGGGTACGGCGCAGCCGCGTCGCCACCGCCAGCTCGCGGTCCGGTTCGTAGCCTTCCAACGACCCCAGCAGCGCCTGTCCTTCGTCGCCGAGCAGAGCGGCGAACGCCTCACGGTCCACGCGGTCATTCTCCCGTCCGGCCAGGGCCTCGGGGCCGCGGGGGCGGGAGGCGCGGCTCGCAGCGTCTGGCACTCTGGTTGACGGAGTGCTAACCGCGGCATAATGTCGACCCTGGCACTCTCCCATGGCGAGTGCCAAACGACAGCGACGGGGAGATCCGGCACCCGCGACGACGGATCTACCAGGTCGCCACCCCAGACATAAGACCCCGTTATGAGATCTCCGAAGGGGGAGGTCGGATCGTGACGACCGCCAGCAAGGTTGCCATCAAGCCGCTTGAGGACCGCATCGTGGTCCAGCCGCTCGACGCCGAGGAGACCACGGCCTCGGGCCTGGTCATTCCTGACACCGCCAAGGAGAAGCCCCAGGAGGGCACTGTCCTGGCCGTCGGACCCGGCCGCTTCGAGAACGGCGACCGTCTGCCGCTCGACGTGAACGTCGGCGACATCGTGCTGTACAGCAAGTACGGCGGCACCGAGGTGAAGTACAGCGGCGAGGAGTACCTCGTCCTCTCGGCTCGCGACGTTCTCGCGATCGTCGAGAAGTAAGTCACCGAAGCCGGAAGACACTTCTGATCCGCGCCCCGGTCCCTCCCGCATCACTTACGAGATGTACCGGGGCCGGGGCGCGGTTCGTTTTGAGAGGACTCGAAAGCTCCCATGGCGAAGATCCTGAAGTTCGACGAGGACGCCCGCCGCGCCCTCGAGCGCGGCGTCGACAAGCTGGCCGACACCGTGAAGGTGACCATCGGCCCCAAGGGCCGCAACGTCGTCATCGACAAGAAGTTCGGCGCACCCACCATCACCAACGACGGCGTGACCATCGCCCGTGAGGTCGAGGTCGAGGACCCCTACGAGAACCTCGGCGCGCAGCTCGTGAAGGAGGTGGCGACCAAGACCAACGACATCGCGGGTGACGGCACCACCACCGCCACCGTGCTCGCCCAGGCGCTGGTCCGCGAGGGCCTGCGCAATGTGGCGGCCGGCGCCTCGCCCGCCGCCCTGAAGAAGGGCATCGACGCCGCCGTGAAGGCCGTCTCCGACGACCTGATCGCCAACGCCCGGCCGATCGACTCCAAGGAGGACATCGCCTCCGTCGCCGGTCTGTCCGCACAGGACAAGCAGGTCGGCGAGCTGATCGCCGAGGCGATGGACAAGGTCGGCAAGGACGGCGTCATCACCGTCGAGGAGTCCCAGACCTTCGGCCTGGAGCTCGACTTCACCGAGGGCATGGCCTTCGACAAGGGCTACCTGTCGCCGTACATGGTCAGCGACCAGGAGCGTATGGAGGCCGTACTCGACGACCCGTACATCCTGATCCACCAGGGCAAGATCAGCTCCATCCAGGACCTGCTGCCGCTGCTGGAGAAGATCATGCAGGCCGGCGGGTCCAAGCCGCTGCTGATCATCGCCGAGGACGTCGAGGGCGAGGCGCTGTCCACCCTCGTGGTCAACAAGATCCGCGGCACCTTCAACGCCGTCGCGGTGAAGGCCCCCGGCTTCGGCGACCGCCGCAAGGCGATGCTCGGCGACATGGCGACGCTCACCGGCGCCACCGTCATCGCCGAGGAGGTCGGCCTCAAGCTCGACCAGGCCGGTCTGGACGTGCTCGGCACGGCCCGCCGCGTCACCGTCACCAAGGACGACACGACGATCGTCGACGGTGCCGGCAAGCGTGAGGACGTCGAGGCCCGCGTCGCCCAGATCAAGGGCGAGATCGAGGCCACCGACTCCGACTGGGACCGCGAGAAGCTCCAGGAGCGTCTGGCCAAGCTGGCCGGCGGCGTCTGCGTCATCCGCGTCGGCGCCGCGACGGAGGTCGAACTCAAGGAGAAGAAGCACCGCCTTGAGGACGCGATCTCCGCGACCCGCGCGGCCGTGGAGGAGGGCATCGTCGCCGGCGGCGGCGCCAGCCTCGTGCACTCCGCGAAGGTCCTGGAGGGCTCGCTCGGCAAGACCGACGACGAGGCCACCGGTGTCGCCGTCGTGCGCCGCGCGGTCGTCGAGCCGCTGCGCTGGATCGCCGAGAACGCCGGCCTCGAGGGCTACGTCATCACCTCGAAGGTCGCCGAACTCGACCGGAACCAGGGCTTCAACGCCGCCACCGGCGACTACGGCGACCTGATCAAGGCCGGTGTCATCGACCCGGTCAAGGTCACCCGCTCCGCGCTGGAGAACGCGGCGTCGATCGCCTCGCTGCTCCTCACGACCGAGACCCTGGTCGTCGAGAAGCCGGAGGAGGAAGAGCCGGCGGCAGCGGGCCACGGACACGGCCACGCGCACTGACGCGGGCACGCCCAGCCGGACGAACCAGCCGTACGAAACCGAGGCCCGGCACCCCGAGCGGGGGCCGGGCCTCGGCCGTGCGTCGTTCTTCGTGAACTGTCCCCGCTCCAGGGTCGGTCGGGCCGGTTCACCCGGGTCCGGTCAGCGCGGCCCGTACCGGCGCCCCGTCTTCGTCGACGCCCTCGCCAGCAGCTCACGCGGCAGCAGCCGCGACGCCCCCATGAGTGCCTTGTAGCGCGCGTCCGGGATCGACAGGGTCTTACCGCGCGCCAGATCCTTCACCGCCGCGCCGACGACCGCGTCCGCGTCCAGCCACATCCACCCCGGCACGCTCTCCGCGTCCATCCCGGCACGCTGGTGGAACTCCGTACGTACGAACCCGGGGCACAGCGCCATCAGCCGCACCCCCGACCCCGCCAGGTCCTTCGCCGCGCCCTGCGTGAACTGCACGACCCACGCCTTGCTCGCCCCGTAGGTACCGCGCGGCACGAACGCCGCAACCGAAGCGACGTTGACGACGCCGCCGCGCCCGCGCTCCCGCATGCTCGCCACCGCCGCCGAGGTGAGCCGTAGCACCGCCTCGCAGTGGACCTTGAGCATCGTCAACTCGTCCTCGACCGGGACTTGAAGAAACTTGCCCTTGTTGCCGAACCCCGCGTTGTTGATCAGTAGATCCACGGGGTGGTCCCCGTCCCCCAGCCGCTCCTCGACCGCGGAGATGCCCTCGTCGGTGGCGAGGTCCGCCACCAGCACGGACGCCTCGACGCCGTGCCGGTCGTGCAGCCGGGTGGCCTCCTCCCACAGGCGTTCCTCGTTACGGGCGACCAGTACGAGGTGGTGCCCGTCCCGCGCGAGCCGCCGGGCGAAGGCGGCTCCGAGACCGGCGGTGGCTCCTGTGATCAGCGCTGTCGTCATGGGGGCACGCTATCGGCGGCTCAACTCTCCGTACGCCGCAGGGCTTTGCGGCGGGCCTCCGCGTGCAGCGCGTCCCCCGCGGCGAGCACTCGCGGCAGCAGCTCCGGCTCCAGGGTCAGCGCACGGAAGAGGAAGCTCACCGTCACCTCGTGGTCCGGCCGGTGCACGACGTTGATCTCGTCCCCGCCCCGCACCGCTCCCGGCTCGACGACCCGCAGATACGCACCGGGCAGCGCCCGGTCGGTGAAGCGCTTGACCCAGCCACGCTCGTCGAGCCAGCCCGCGAACGTACGGCAGGGAATGCGCGCCGCGGCCACCTCCAGCACGACGCGGCTCCCGACGAGCCAGCGCTCGCCGATGCGGGCACCGTTCACATCCACGCCCCGGGTGGTGAGGTTCTCCCCGAAGCAGCCGTTGGACAGTTCCCGCCCGAGTTCGGCGGCCCAGCCGTCGAGGTCCTCGCGGGCGTAGGCGTAGACGGCCTGGTCGTCCCCGCCGTGATGGCGCATGTCGCCGATGATGTCCTCCGCGAGCCCGCTCCCGCCCGTGCCCTTCGCGCCGGGCGCGGCCACCTCGACGGGCCCGGAGGCGGGACGCTTGTCGATGCCGGTCAGATTGCCTGGGGCGTCGGTGAACTCGGGAGCGCGCAGCGGCTTGGCGAGGTTGACGGACAGAAGGTTCATGGCCGTCAGGCTAAGCGGGTGAACCTCCGCGGACGACCGGTTTCCAGACCGCCCGATCACGACGCGACCCGCGGGGCAGCGCCCGACGCGAGGGAGATCCGAGGCGGCGGCGGAGGTGCGGGGGAGAGAGACCGGGGAGAGGGGGGGCCGGGAACGGGCACAACAGCAGATCCCCACGTGAAAACGTTTCTTCTCAGCTCTGTCCATCGGGCACGGCGACGAGTCTGCTACGTGCCCGCCCCATCAGCTCCTCGCGCTCGTCCTCCGTCAGACCGCCCCACACCCCATACGGTTCACGCACCGCCAGAGCGTGCGCCGCGCACTCCGAGCGGACGGGGCAGCGCATGCAGACTTCCTTGGCCGACGCCTCGCGGGCGCTGCGGGCCGCGCCGCGCTCGCCCTCGGGGTGGAAGAAGAGCGAGCTGTCGACTCCGCGGCAGGCGGCGAGGAGCTGCCAGTCCCATAGATCGGCGTTGGGGCCCGGGAGGCGGGAGAAGTCTGCCATTGCGTGTCCTCTCGTCGGCGTACGTCGGCGTACTTGAGGCTCGCTCTCGCTCCATCCATTTATAGACAAATATGACTCATTGCGAACCTAGTCGAAAGAAAGCGAGAAGCAGCACTAAGTCTGCTAAATAGTGCAAAAGGTAAAAGACGCCACTCGGGGAACCCCTTCAGCGCGACGCGGGCTGATCCGTGTACGTGCGATCACGTAGAGTGCTGATGGCGGTGTTAGAACCCGTAACTCTTTCGGGTGACCGTCGTTGAGTGTGCGGAGGCGGTTGGCGGAATGATCTCGGGCACTGTTGTCCGACGCCGTCAATCGCACAGGTGACGATTCGTAACAGCCTGGAGGCTCAAGGTGACGCGCATCAGCAGCGGAGGGCGGTCATGACATCCGTCCTCGTGTGTGACGATTCCCCGCTTGCCCGAGAGGCGCTCCGCCGCGCGGTCGCGACCGTGCCCGGCGTCGAGCGTGTGACGACGGCGGCCAACGGCGAGGAAGTCCTCCGCCGCTGGGGCGCCGACCGGTCCGACCTCATCCTGATGGATGTCCGCATGCCCGGTCTCGGTGGTGTTGAGACCGTGCGGCGGCTGCTGTCGGCCGACCCCGGCGCCCGCATCATCATGCTGACGGTCGCCGAGGACCTCGACGGAGTGGCACTGGCCGTGGCCGCGGGCGCCCGCGGCTACCTGCACAAGGACGCCTCGCGTGCGGAGCTGCGGGCCACGGTCACGCAGGCGCTCGCCGATCCGACGTGGCGGCTCGCTCCGCGCAGGCTGCGTTCCGCCGAGATGGGCGCGGCCCCCACGCTCACCGCCCGTGAGATCCAGGTGCTGGAGGGCATGAGCCACGGCCGGTCGAACGCCGAGATCGGCCGCGAGCTGTTCCTCTCCGAGGACACCGTGAAGACGCACGCCCGGCGCCTGTTCAAGAAGCTCGGTGCCTCGGACCGGGCACACGCCGTGGCTCTCGGATTCCGCTGGGGCCTCGTCCGATAGATAGCTCACGTTCGCCCAATGCCCGCCCGTCCCCGCCTGCGAGTTCCGCCGCCCGCGAAGCGCGGGGCCGGCCCGGGGGGAAGGGCGGGGCGGCGTATGCGGCCCCAGGAATCCCGCGAGTGCCGCATGCTTGTTGTATGGAGTTCCTCGGGGACCGATCGGTCAGGCGTGAGGGGAGGGCGCGGGGATGAGTGCCAGTGCCCCTGCTCATAACGCTTCGGTGCACAACCAGGGACGCGGTGCGACGGATCGCGGGGCCGCGGTGCACCATGGACCGATGCGCAACGACGGGGTCGACGACACAGCGGTCGTGAGCGCACTCGTACGACGTGCCAGGGAGGGCGACGAGCAGGCCATGCACGACCTGCTCGCACATGTGCAGTCGCTTGCGCTGCGGTACTGCCGCAGACGGCTGACCCGACTCCCGGGCGACGCGCGGCACTTCGTCGACGATCTCGCGCAGGAGGTCTGCATCGCGGTGCTCTGCGCGCTGCCGCGCTACCGCGACACCGGGAAGCCGTTCGAGGCCTTCGTCGTGGCCATCGCGCAGCACAAGGTCGCGGATCTTCAGCGGGCCGCGATGCGCGGGCCCGGCAGTACGGCGGTGCCCTCCGACGAGATGCCCGAGCAGCCCGACGACTCGCTGGGCCCGGAGGAGCGCGCGCTGCTCAGCAGCGACGCGGCCTGGGCCAAGAAGCTGCTCGCGAACCTTCCCCAGCACCAGCGCGAACTGGTGCTGCTGCGCGTCGCGGTGGGGCTCACCGCGGAGGAGACCGGCGAGATGCTCGGGATGTCCCCGGGCGCTGTGCGGGTCGCCCAGCACAGGGCGCTGAGCAGGCTCAGGGCACTGGCCGAGCAGTAGGTCCGGGGCGTTTAGCATGGACTTTCACCCCGGGCAAGCATTGGAAAGGTGTCATGACAGCCAACGACGCAGCCGGAGCCGTAACCGGGGCCGGCGTGCCCCCGAAGTTCGCCATGCTCGGGCTGACCTTCGACGACGTCCTGCTGCTGCCCGGCGAGTCGGACATGGCTCCCGGTGAGATCGACACCGGTTCGCTGATCTCTCGCAACGTACGTGTGAACGTTCCGCTGCTGTCGGCGGCGATGGACAAGGTCACCGAATCCCGGATGGCCATCGCCATGGCCCGTCAGGGCGGCGTCGGCGTGCTGCACCGCAATCTTTCGATCGAGGACCAGGCGGCCCAGGTCGACAGGGTCAAGCGTTCCGAGTCGGGCATGGTCACCGACCCGATCACGATCCGTCCGGACGCGACGCTGGGCGACGCCGACGTGCTGTGCGGCCGTTTCCGTATCAGCGGAGTGCCCGTCACCGACGAGGCGGGCAAGCTGCTCGGCATCGTCACCAACCGGGACATGGCCTTCGAGTCCGACCGTGAGCGTCCCGTACGCGAGTTGATGACCCCGATGCCGCTCGTCACGGGCAAGGTCGGCATCTCGCGTAACGACGCGATGGAGCTGCTGCGCCGTCACAAGATCGAGAAGCTGCCGCTCGTCGACGACGCGGGTGTGATCAAGGGGCTCATCACCGTCAAGGACTTCGTGAAGGCGGAGC
Organism: Streptomyces marispadix; assembly: GCF_022524345.1. Taxonomy (NCBI): domain Bacteria; kingdom Bacillati; phylum Actinomycetota; class Actinomycetes; order Kitasatosporales; family Streptomycetaceae; genus Streptomyces; species Streptomyces marispadix. The sequence continues at coordinate 4,156,895 of NZ_JAKWJU010000002.1, forward strand.
AGTACCCGCAGGCCGCGAAGGACTCCGAGGGACGGCTGGTCGTGGGCGCGGCCGTCGGCGTGACGGGCGACGCGTACGAGCGTGCGCAGGCATTGATCGAGGCGGGCGTGGACTTCGTGGTGGTGGACACCGCGCACGGGCATTCGCGCCTCGTCGGCGACATGGTCGCCAAGATCAAGTCGAACTCCCCGGTCGACGTCGTCGGCGGGAACGTCGCCACCCGCGAAGGCGCACAGACGCTCATCGACTCGGGCGCCGACGGCATCAAGGTCGGTGTCGGGCCGGGCTCCATCTGCACGACCCGGGTCGTCGCCGGCATCGGCGTCCCGCAGGTCACGGCGATCTACGAAGCCTCACTCGCCGCGCGGGAGGCCGGAGTTCCGGTCATCGGCGACGGCGGCCTCCAATACAGCGGCGACATCGCCAAGGCCCTCGTCGCGGGCGCCGACACGGTGATGCTCGGCTCGCTGCTCGCCGGCTGCGAGGAGTCGCCGGGCGAGCTGCTGTTCATCAACGGCAAGCAGTTCAAGTCGTATCGGGGCATGGGCTCGCTGGGCGCCATGCAGTCGAGGGGCGAGCAGAGGTCGTACTCCAAGGACAGGTACTTCCAGGAGGACGTCGGCGGCGACGACAAGCTCATCCCGGAGGGCGTCGAGGGACAGGTGCCCTACCGGGGCCCGTTGAGCGCCGTGGTCCACCAACTCGTGGGCGGGCTCAAGCAGTCGATGTTCTACGTGGGCGGGCGCAGCGTTCCGGAGATGAAGGAGCGCGGCCGGTTCGTACGGATCACATCGGCGGGCCTGAAGGAGAGCCACCCGCACGACGTCCAGATGACGACCGAGGCGCCCAACTACTCGCGGCGCTGAGCCCCGTACCCGCCGGGCCGTCCGGCGTGGGGCGTCGGTGATACTTACTGGAGCGGCACAGCACAGCGCACGCGAGAAGGGCTTCACAGGTGACTGAGATCGAGATCGGGCGCGGCAAGCGCGGGCGCCGGGCGTACGCCTTCGACGACATCGCAGTGGTGCCGAGCCGCCGCACGCGCGACCCCAAAGAGGTCTCCATCGCCTGGCAGATCGACGCCTACCGCTTCGAACTGCCCTTCATGGCCGCCCCGATGGACTCGGTCGTCTCACCCGCCACCGCGATCCGCATCGGTGAGCTGGGCGGCCTCGGCGTGCTCAACCTCGAAGGCCTGTGGACGCGTTACGAGGACCCCGAGCCGCTGCTCGCGGAGATCGCGGAGCTGGACGAGCGCACCGCCAACCGCCGTATGCAGGAGATCTACGCGGAGCCGGTCAAGGAGGAGCTGATCGGCGAGCGGATCAAGGAGGTGCGCGACGCGGGCGTCGTCACGGCCGCCGCGCTCTCGCCGCAGCGAACTGCCCAGTTCTCCAAGGCGGTTGTGGACGCGGGCGTCGACCTCTTCGTCATCCGCGGCACGACGGTCTCCGCGGAGCACGTCTCCTCGGCGGCCGAGCCGCTCAATCTCAAGCAGTTCATCTACGAGTTGGACGTGCCGGTCATCGTGGGCGGCTGCGCCACGTACACGGCGGCGCTTCATCTGATGCGTACGGGCGCGGCCGGAGTCCTGGTGGGCTTCGGCGGCGGCGCAGCGCACACCACGCGGAACGTGCTGGGCATCCAGGTGCCGATGGCGACCGCCGTGGCCGATGTGGCCGCCGCCCGCCGTGACTATCTCGACGAGTCGGGCGGCCGTTACGTCCATGTCATCGCGGACGGCGGCGTCGGCTGGTCCGGCGATCTGCCGAAGGCCGTGGCGTGCGGTGCGGACGCGGTGATGATGGGTTCGCCGCTGGCACGGGCCACGGACGCGCCGGGGCGCGGGCACCACTGGGGCATGGAGGCCGTACACGCGGACGTTCCGCGCGGCAAGCGGATGGACCTCGGCGCGGTCGGCACGACGGAGGAGATCCTGCTCGGCCCTTCGCACACGCCCGACGGCTCGATGAACTTCTTCGGCGCGCTGCGGCGGGCGATGGCGACGACGGGCTACTCGGAGCTGAAGGAGTTCCAGCGGGTGGAGGTCACGGTCGCCCGGTGACGAGCGGGGCGCGGGCTCCTCGGCGTGAGTCCGTAGCCACGCCGTACGCGGTCACAGGCGGTGTGCCGCGCCCGTCGGGCTCGCGCCCCTCGTGTCGAAGAGCAGCCGCGCCTTGGCGGCCAGCCCTTGCAGGTCGTAGCGGCGGTGGTGCTGGAGCAGCACCGTCAGATCGGCGGTCGCCGCGGCCTCGTAGAGCGAGTCGGCGCGGGGCACCGGCTGCCCGGCGGCCTGCCATTCCATGACGTAGGGGTCGTGGAAGCTGAGCTGTGCGCCGAGTTGCTTGAGACGCAGTGCCACCTCACGCGCGGGCGCTCCCTCCTGGTCCGCCAGGTCCGGCTTGTAGGTGACGCCGAGCAGCAGTACGCGTGCGCCGCGAGCCGACTTGCCGTGCTCGTTGAGGAGTTCGGCAGCGCGCTGGCAGACGTAGCGCGGCATCCGGCCGTTGACCTCCTGGGCCAGCTCGACCATACGCAGCGGATAGCCCAGTGAACGGCTGCGGTACGAAAGGTAGTTGGGGTCGATGGACACGCCGTGGCCGCCCACGCCGGGGCCCGGCCGGAACGCGTGGAAGCCGAACGGCTTGGTCTCCGCACAGCGGATCACGTCCCACAGGTCGACGCCGATGTCGTGGCAGAAGACCGCCATCTCGTTCACGAGCGCGATGTTGACCTGCCGGAAGTTGGTCTCCAGCAGCTTCGCCGCCTCCGCCTCGCGCGGGCCGCGCGCCCGTACGACCTTCACCGCGAGGCGACCGTAGAAGGCGGCAGCGCGCTCGGTGCAGGTGGGAGTGAGGCCGCCGACGATCTTCGGGGTGCCGGTGACTCCGTAGCGGCGGTTGCCCGGATCGAATCGGGCGGGCGAGCAGGCGAGATGGAAGTCACGGCCGGCACGCAGACCGGAGCCCTCTTCGAGCAGGGGGCGGAGGAACTCCTCGGTGGCCCCCGGGTACACCTCGGATTCGAGCACGACAGTCGTACGGGGCCGCAGCCGGGAGGCGAGCGACAGGGCAGCGGTGCGTACCGCGTCGAGGTTCAGCGCACGGTCCGGACCGAGGGAGGTCGGGGCGCAGATCACGGCGGTGCGGACCTCGCTGAGGACATCGGGATCGGTGGTGGCGCGGAAGCCGCGGGAGTTCATGCGGCGTACCGCGGCGGCGGTGAGGATGCCGTCGGACGGAGGGCGGCCCGCGTTGAGAGCGGCGGTGGTCTCCTCGTCCTCGTCGTAGCCGACGGTCTCGATCCCGGCGGCGACGGCGGCCTGCGCGAGCGGAAGACCCGAATGGCCCAGTCCGAGGACGGCGAGATCTGCGGGCATTGCGGCGGACATCCTTCCCCTCTGCTTCCTCGCTCGTTCCCGGTGGGGGCGGCGAGGCCCCGTGCGTGCCACTTCGGGAGGCTCCCCCGAAGATCGCGTCGGGCCGCGCGATCCTTTGCTGCGCGGCGCTATAGCAAGTTAATCGGCAATATGACGGATATCTGGGATTACCCGCATTGCGGTGTCCGCAGCGCGGCCGAAGTCAGGGAATTGGAGGACCATCGGCGGGGGAACACTGCCTACGTTCTGACAACACCACCGACGAACGCACGACCACACGGGAGGCAGCGGTGAGGACGGCGACACTGGGACCGGAGCAGCGTGCCAGGGCGCTGGCGCAGATGTCCGAGCGCGAACTCGACGTGCTGGTCGTGGGCGGCGGCATCGTGGGTGCCGGGACCGCGCTGGACGCCGTCACGCGCGGGCTGTCCACGGGCATCGTGGAGTCGAACGACTGGGCGTCGGGCACCTCCAGCCGATCCAGCAAGCTCATCCACGGCGGGTTGCGCTATCTGGAGATGCTGGACTTCGCCCTCGTCAGAGAGGCGCTGAAGGAACGCGGGCTGCTGCTACAGCGGATCGCGCCGCATCTGGTGAAGCCGGTGCCGTTTCTCTATCCCTTGCAGCACAAGGGCTGGGAGCGGTTGTACGCCGGTTCGGGCGTCGCGATGTACGACATCATGTCCGTCTCCTCCGGGCACGGGCGCGGGCTTCCGATGCACCGGCACCTCACGCGGCGTCATGCGCTGCGCGTGGCACCGGCGTTGCGGAAGGACGCGCTCGTGGGTGCGCTTCAGTACTACGACGCGCAGATGGACGACGCGCGCTATGTGGCGACCGTGGTCCGCACCGCCGCCGCGTACGGCGCTTACACCGCCAACCGGGCCCGCACCGTGGGCTTCCTGCGTGAGGGCGAGCGCGTCGTGGGGGCGCGCGTGCGCGATCTGGAGCAGGGCGGCGAGTACGAGGTGCGCGCACGGCAGGTCGTCAACTCCACAGGCGTCTGGACGGACGACACACAGGGACTCATCGCGGAGCGCGGGCAGTTCCATGTGCGGGCGTCGAAGGGCATCCACCTCGTCGTGCCGAAGGACCGCATCAACTCGACCACGGGGCTGATCCTCCGTACGGAGAAGAGCGTTCTGTTCGTCATCCCCTGGGGGCGGCACTGGATCATCGGCACCACCGACACCGGCTGGGAGCTCGACAAGAGGCATCCCGCCGCCTCCAGCGCCGACATCGACTATCTGCTGGACCACGTCAACTCGGTGCTGGCGGTGCCGCTCACGCGTAACGACGTCGAGGGCGTGTACGCCGGGCTGCGACCGCTGCTGGCGGGCGAGTCGGAGGCGACGAGCAAGCTCTCGCGGGAGCACACGGTGGCGCATCCCGTGCCCGGCATGGTCGTGGTGGCGGGCGGCAAGTACACGACGTACCGGGTGATGGCGAAGGACGCCGTGGACGAGGCCGTGCACGGACTGGACCGCAGGGTCGCCGACTGCGTCACCGAGGAGGTGCCGCTGGTCGGCGCGGAGGGCTATCACGCGCTGTGGAACGCGCGGGCGCGCATCGCGGCCAGCACGGGCCTGCATGTGGCACGTGTGGAGCATCTGCTCAACCGCTACGGCACGCTGACCGAGGAGCTTCTCGAACTGATCGCGGACGACCCGAAGTTGGGCGAGCCGCTGCCCGCGGCCGACGACTATCTCAAGGCCGAGATCGTCTACGCCTGTACGCACGAGGGCGCCCGGCACATCGACGACGTGCTCACGCGGCGTACGCGCATCTCGATCGAGACCTTCGACCGCGGTACGCGCAGCGCACGCGAGGTCGCGGAGCTGATGGCGACGGTCCTCGGCTGGGACGCCGACCAGGTCGACCGCGAGGTCGAGCACTACGAGAAGCGGATCGAGGCGGAGCGGGAGTCGCAGCTTCAGCCGGACGATCTGACGGCGGACGCGGCGCGGTTGGGGGCGCCGGACATCGCACCGGTGTGAGGCGGCCTGCGGCTGCGGGGGCGGGCCTGCGGGTCAGCTCTCGCAGCCGTAGCGCTTCTCGACGCCGGGGATGTAGGCGTTGAGGAACTTTTCGAGGCGGTCGGTGGAGACCCTTTCCGGCCTCTCCCGTCGTCGATGCGGATGTACGGGCTTCGGTACGCCACTTTCCGTACGTGGTACGGGGGTTGGGGCTGCCCGGGAGACGTCGAGAAAACGGTCGAGAAGGCGAGTCGCGAAGCCGGTCGCGGAAGAGGGGCGCGGAATGAGGGCGTACGGACGGGCGTCAGCCGTGCGGTGAGTAGGCGGGAGCGGTCGGGGCACACGTCTGGCCAGCCATGACGGGTCGTGGCCGTGACGATGTGTGAGCGGCGTGTGCGAAGGCGTCGGAATGTGCTCGCGCTGCGCCGCCCCCGTACGTCTTGTGACGGTGCGATGGTTCACAATGGGGCAGGGCTGGGGTGGGCTCATCTCTGAGGGGACGCAAGGGGATTCATGAGCGAGGACGAGGGTCGGCTGGTAGGAGGTCGCTATCGGCTCGGGGGAGTCCTCGGCCGGGGCGGCATGGGCACCGTGTGGCGCGGCGAGGACGAGATCCTGGGCCGGTCGGTGGCGGTGAAGGAGCTGCGGTTCCCCTCCAGCGTCGAGGAGGACGAGAAACAGCGGCTCATCACCCGGACTCTGCGCGAGGCGAAGGCGATCGCCCGCATCCGCAGCGGCAGCGCGGTGACGGTCTTCGACGTCGTCGACGAGGACGCCCGCCCGTGGATCGTGATGGAACTCGTCGAGGGCTCCTCGCTCGCCGACCACATCCGCCAGGAGGGCCCGCTCACGCCGCAGCGCGCGGCAGAGGTGGGGCTCGCGGTGCTCGACGTGCTGCGCGCGGCGCACCGCGAAGGCGTGCTGCACCGCGATGTGAAGCCGTCCAACGTGCTGTTGGAGGACGTCACGGGCCGCGTCGTGCTGACCGACTTCGGGATCGCAAAGGTCGAGGGCGACCCGTCGGTGACGTCCACGGGGATGCTGGTGGGCGCGCCCTCGTACATCTCGCCGGAGCGCGCACGCGGCAAGCCGCCGGGCCCGCCCGCCGATCTGTGGTCCCTGGGAGCCCTGCTGTACGCGGCGGTCGAGGGACGTCCCCCTTACGACAAGGGCTCGGCGATATCGACGCTCACGGCGGTGATGACCGAGCCGGTGCCGCCGCCGAAGCAGGCCGGCGAGCTGGAAGAAGTGATCTTCGGGCTGCTGACGAAGGACCCGGACAAGAGGCTCGATGTGGCGGGCGCACGCGCGCTGTTGGAGCCGGTGGCCTCGGGTGCGGGCGGCGCGGCGACTGCTGCGGCTGCCGCTCCCGTGCGCGACGGCGGTACGACGGCCGTGGTGCCGCCGAAGCCGGACGGCGGCGAGGGCGAGGAGCGGGCCGTAGAGACGCCGGGGGAGACCGGGACGTCCGGGCCGTCCAAGGGGTCCGGGCCGTCGCGCGGGGACAGCGCGGGCGGCAAGCAGCGGCGTCGTCAGCGGGGCAAGGGGGCGGCGGCTGCGAAGTCCGCCTCCGCGCAGGGGAGTTCAGCGCAGAAGAGTGCTACGAAGACAGCGGCGGCGGGGGCGGCGGCAGCAGCGGGCACCGCGGCGGCCACCGGCACCGGCACCGAAGCCGGCACGGGCGCCGGGGGCCGGGAGGACGCCGACGGGGAGCGCTCCGGGGAGGATCTCGGGAACGGCGGTGAGTCCGCGGCGTCCCCCGCGTCCGGCAAGGCCGCCCACGAAGGCGGCACCAGCGGCGCTGCCGGTGACGACGGTGAAAAACCGTCCACCTCCGGCACGTTGGCGTCCCGCTCGGCGTCCCGATCCGCGTCCCGTTCGGCCTCGTCGCCCGGCGGCGGCACGGGCACCGGCGGTCTCGCGGCGGCTACGACGGCGGTCTCGGAATTCGCCGGACGGTTCTCACGGCGCACGCTGACCCTCGCCGGCGTAGCGGTGGCCGCCGTACTGGCGCTGATCGCGATCCTCACACTCGGCGACGGGGGAGGCGGCGAGGGCGGCAAGTCCCCCGGAGGCTCGGCCAGTTCGGACAAGGGCGGCGCCGGAGGCGGCGGGGAGAAGCGGGACAGCGGCTCCGGCAAGCGGCAGGACGAGGGCGGTAAGGCCAAGAAGGACAGCAAGGAGGACCCCGCCCCCGGGAAGGGCGCCTCCGCAGGCGAGGGCGGCAAGGAGTCTGGAGAGTCCGGCGACGGCGCGTCACTGCCCGACGGCTACGCCCAAGTCACGGACAAGCGCTTCCACTTCGCCATGGTGATGCCGGAGGGCTTCAAGCGTTCGGGCGTGGCCGGACAGAATTCGGGCGCCAAGTACTCCGACGGCGGACTGCCCAAGCTGCAAGTGGACTTCAGCCCGGACCCGTTGAAGGACGCCGCCGCGGGCTGGCGCGACCTGGAGCCGGCCGTGAAGGGCAACAGCAGCGGCTATCGGAAGATCAGCATCAAGAGCGTGAGCTGGCGAGGCTATCCGACCGTCGGGGACTGGCAGTTCGAGCGCGACGAGGACGGCGAGAGGGTGCGGGTGCTCAACCGCGGCTTCCGGGTGGACGATTCACATGGCTACGCCATCATGATCACCTGCAAGGCGGGCGAGTGGGACGACGACGAGTGCCGGACGCTCCGTAAGACCGCCTTCAAGACCTTCGAGCCGCTCGACTGAAGCCTGAAGCCGTAAGACGTGGTTCCGGGCCGCTGTTCCGGGGGACGTTGGGGTTGAGGCGGAATCGGGCAAGCGTTTTAGGCGGATGAATCCGGCGGCTGCCCGCGAACGACCGGGGAGTCCCCGAGTCCGCCCGCACCGGACAGCTCAGGCACGTATCGTGATTGGCCGCAGACCGGCATCCGTCCGCAAAGATACGGATGCAGCGGGGAATTGACGGTCTTGCGGCTGTGGGGAGGCGTCGTGGACGACTACGCGGAAGAGGCGGGGCGGCTGCTCGCCGACCGCTACCGCCTGCCCCGGCCTCTCGCCGCCTCCTACCAGTTGACGGAGTCGGTGGCCTACGACACGGCCAGCGGTCAGGAAGTGCTCGTACGGCAGGTGCCGTTGCCGGAGGTCGTCGAGGCGGAGGTGCTCAGCGCCGGAGGCGCGGCGGGAGCCGCGGGGCCCGGGGACGACCGTCTCGGGAGTCCCGGTGGCGGCGAGGCGGGCGCGGCAGCACAGGGCGGCTCCTTCCGGGGCTCGATAGGGCGCGCTACGCGCATGCCCGCGGACCCGGTCGTGAGGAGGGCCGTCGAGGCCGCGATAGCGGCTGCCCGGCTGCCCGACCACCCCAGGCTCGACCAGGTCTTCGACGTGTTCGTCGAGGGCGACGGGCTGTGGATCGTCAGCGAGTTGCTGCCCGCGACGCCACTGGCGACGCTGCTGTCGCACCAGACCCTGACGCCCCATCGGGCGGCGGAGATCGCCGCCGATCTGCTGACCGCGCTGCGTGTGGTGCACGCCCATGGCTGGACGCATCGGAACGTCACCCCAAGCACCGTCCTCATCTGCGACGACGGTCGCGCGCTGCTGACCGGGCTCGCGGTGGGCGCGGCGCAGGAGGCGCTGTGCGGCTACAACCCGTTGCCCGACTCCGGGCGTGTGGCGTCGCCGCCGAGCGGCGAGATCCCCGGCTCACCGCGCCCTGGCGGCGGCGAGGCGGAAGGCCGCGGCAGCGGCCGCGGCGCCGTGAACAGCGGTGACGACGACAAGACGGACGGGCCCGGGGCAGCGCCCCTGCCGGGCATCTCGCTGCCCGAGGGCTTCGACGTACGGGACGACGAGCCGTATGGCCGTGACGACCGTCCCGGCTCCGGACGGGGTTTCGGCTCGCGCGAGGACTTCGGCTCTCGTGGGGGGTACGGCTCGGGCCAAGAGCACGTCTCCGGCGGTGAGCCGGGCTCCGACGGCGACTACGGGCCGGGTCCCGCGTCCGGCTCCGGCCACGGTGGCGCTGGCTCGGGCGGCGGACCGCGCGGCATCTTCGGGCTCCAGGGGCTGGGGCACGACGACGAGACGGGGGAGCCTCCGAGGCCTGTGCGCCACGGGTACGAGACGGGCGGGCGCGGTCCGCGTGCCGGTGCCGTAGCGGCGTACCAGGAGGGTGCGCGCCGGGGTGCCGCAGCCCGTGCGTATCTGCCGGACCAGGAGAGCGCCGAGTCCCACGAGGGCGGGCGCCGTCCGGACGGTACGAACGGGCCGGAACGCACGGAGGGCGCGGACGGTCGGGTCGGTCAGGCGGGCCAGGGCGACCGACGTGGCGGGGAGGACCGGCAGGACCGGCAGCCCCAGGGGGACGTGCAGAAGGACTGGTGGAAGTCGGCCTCGTCGCCGCCCCCGGCCGCGGGCCCGCACACCACCCCTGACGACTTCGTGCGCTGGCTTCCGTCCGGAGAGGACGAGGTCACCCCGAGCGATCTGCCGGGTTCACGTCCGCCCAACAGCCTTCCGGTGAAGGCCACTTGGCGCCCGGCCGAGCCGGGGCCCGACGCGGGGTCACGGGCACGGCCGGACCAGGGCGGGGAACCCGACGCGAACACCGCAGACTCATACGGGCGCGGCTCGTACGGCGGCTCGTACGGGGACTCGCCAGGCGACTCGCACGGTGCCCCGTATGACGACCCGTACGACGACGGCATCGACGCGGACGACCCGGAGAGCCGTCCCTGGGGCGGCGAGGGCGCCGAGGAACCCGGTTCGCCGGGGGCGGGCGACGGGCCCGAGGGCTTCCACGGCCCCGCGACCGCGCTGGCCGCCGAGCGTGCACGGCAGGCGCGTATGACGGTCGTCGGACCTGTCGGTGAGCGCTGGGCGCCCGAGCAGGCGGGGCCGGTCCACCGCAACTGGCGGCTCGCGCCTCCCGTCGGCCCCTCCGCCGACCTGTGGGCGCTGGGCGTGCTGCTCTTCCGCGCGGTGCAGGGCCATGCCCCCTACCCCGAGGACGATGTGGCCGAGCTGGTGCAGATGGTGTGCGGCGAGCCCCCGGCCTTCGCGGAGGAGTGCGGTGCGCTGCGGCCCGTCGTCGAGTCGCTGCTGCGTCAAGACCCCACGGAACGCCCGGACTTCGAGGAGCTGAGGGGCTGGCTGCGTTCGCTGGTGCGCTCCGCGCCGGAGCCCGACGCGGGCTGGCACACGGTGTACGCACCGTCGCTGGACCCCGGTGGTACGTCGGATCCGCGGCGGCTTCCGATACTGCGCCGCCGCGGCGAACTCGTACGCAGAAGACGGGCGGCGAGACGCGCGGCACGCACCGAGCAGAAGCAGCAGAAGCAACAGAGACAGCAGAGGCAGCAGAGGCAGCAAAGACAGCCCAAGCCGCCGCGGCCGCCGAAGCAGCGCGGACGGCGGCGAACAGCGCAGCCGCCGTATCAGCCACCGCAACAGCCGCCGCATCAGCAGCCGTTGCAGTCAGAGCAGCCCATGCAGCCGCCGGTGCAGCGGCAGCACGCGCCGGAGCCGCCGCCTTGGCAGGCTCCGCCTCCGCAGTCGACGCGGCAGCAACCACCGCAGCAGAGCGCGGCGTTCGAGCAGGCCGCGGCCATGGCGCCGCCGAAGCCGAAGCGGGCGCCCAGGCCGCAGCGTGCACCGAAATCCGAGTCCGTGGGCGGCCGGCGTCCGGGAGCGGGCGGCCAGAGCCCGCGACGCCTGGGCGGCCTGCTCGTGGGACTGGTGCTGGCGGGGCTTGTCGGCGCGCTGATGTACGCGGTGTGGTTCATGCCGAAGGGCGACCCGGAGGGCGCCGCCAACCAGCAGCGCGGCTCGGTCGGCGGCGACAGCCGTCCCGGAGAGCCCGGCGCCGACGGCAAGACGGGCGGCACCGGTACAGGCTCCGGCGCGGACCCGGGGGAGGGCAGCGGCGACGGCGCGGAGCGGCCGCGCCCGTCGGCACCCGCCGACAAGGCCCCGAAGGGCTACAAGCTCAGCCGGGACCCGGCGGGGTTCCAGGTGGCCGTTCCGCAGGAGTGGAACAGGCGCTCGACGCCCGGCCACGGCCAGGTCCGCTACAACGGCGGCGCGGTCGAGATGGTCGTCGTCAACGGCCGCGACCCGGTGTCGAAGTACGGCGACGACCCGATGGACTACCAGAGCGACCACGAACGGGAGTTGAGGGCGTACCGCGCCTCCGACTGGGCGTCCACGACCGGGCTGCGCCGCATCGACGTGGGCGAGGCGGCCATGGCCGAGGGCACGTTCGTCTGGAAGGACGGCGGCCGCGACGTGTACGCACGCAACAGGGCGATGATTCTCGACGGGCGCTACCACGTGCTGATGGTGATGGGCTCGAAGAGCAGGAAGCAGGAGATCGACCGGCACTTCGAGGCGGTGGCCGACACCTATCGCTCGACGGGCCGCTGAGCGCGCGCCGCTCGACGGCCACTCGATCGCGTACCGGTCTGCGGGCCGCTGACCGCCGCGGTGGGACGGTCTCCTGAGCGGAACGGTCTCCTGAGCGGAACGGTCTCTTGAGCGGAACGGCCCCGCAGCGACGCCCTCGCAGGCCCCCGTCGGGCCCGTCACGGGCCGTCGCGCCAGCGTTCGCTGGCGGATTCCGTGAAAGTGGTTACCGTCGGGTATGCAGCCTGTTTCGGTGGTCGTAGTCTCTCTCGCATGACGGACACGCAGCAAACCCCAGGCCCCCAGGGCAGCGGCGACAGCGTCGAGCGCGGCGGCGACGGCGCGGGCAGCAACGGCGGGACCGCCGCCGGCGGCGCCGTCACCGGACGCACCGAGGGCGACCGCGCCGAGGGCAACCCGGTGGCCTCCGCGCCCGAAGGGGCGCGCACCGCCGCCGACGTCGTCACCGGCGAGCTGGTCGCGCAGCTCTCCGAGGGGGTGATCGGCAGCGGCCGTACGGCCAATCACACGCCTTTCACGGGGAAGAAGCTGGCCGAGCTGCCGGAGTCCACGCTGGAGGACGTCGCCTTCGCCTTCCATCGCGCGCGGGAGGCACAGCGTTCGTGGGCCGCCGTCCCCGTGAAGGAGCGGGCCGCCGTGCTGCTGCGCTTCCACGACCTGGTGCTGCGGCGGCAGAACGAGGTGCTGGACCTGATCCAGCTCGAGACCGGCAAGACCCGGCTGCACGCGCACGAGGAGGTGCAGGCGGTCGCCGTCGCCGCCCGGCACTACGGGCTCAAGGCACCCGCCTATCTGCGTCCCAAGCGGCACATGGGCGCCTTCCCCGTGCTGACGAAGGTGGCCGAGCACCGGCATCCGCGTGGAGTCGTCGCACAGATCGCCCCTTGGAACTACCCCTTCGAACTCTCCGTCGGCGACGCGCTCCCCGCCTTCGTCTCGGGCAACTCCGTGGTGATGAAGCCGGACACCGAGACGGCGCTCACCGCGATGTGGGCGCGCCGCCTGCTGATCGAGGCGGGTCTGCCGAAGGACGTGTGGCAGATAGTCATCGGCGAGGGCCATGTGATCGGGCCCGCCGTCGTCGAGCGCGGCGACTACGTCTCCTTCACCGGCTCCACCAGAACCGGGCGCGGCGTCGCGCAGAAGGCGGCCGAGCGGCTGGTGGGCGCATCGCTCGAACTGGGCGGCAAGAACGCCATGATCGTGCTGCCGGACGCCGACCTGGACAAGGCGGCGGCGGGCGCGGTGCGCGGCTCCTTCTCGTCGGCCGGACAGCTTTGCATCTCGATCGAGCGCCTCTACGTGCACGAGTCGGTGGCGGACGCCTTCGTGGAACGCTTCGTCGAGCGTACGAAGCGGCTGCGGCTCGGCTCGTCCCTCGCATACGGCGCCGACATGGGCTCCCTGGTGTCGCAGAAGCAACTCGACAACGTCACCCGGCACATCGAGGAGGCCGTCGCCAAGGGCGCGAGGGTGCTCGCGGGCGGGCGCGCACGGCCCGACGTCGGACCGCTCTTCCATGAGCCGACGATCCTCGACGGGGTCGAGACGCCGATGGCGGTGTGCACCGAGGAGACCTTCGGGCCCGTCGTCTCGGTCTACCGCTACGCCGACGAGGACGAGGCCGTCGAACTCGCCAACTCCACGGCGTACGGCCTCAATGCGAGTGTCTGGGGCGGCAACGGGCGGCACGCCCGCGAGGTCGCCGCAAGGCTGCGCAGCGGCACCGTCAACGTCAACGAGGGCTATGCGGCGGCGTACGGCAGCGTGCAGTCCCCGATGGGCGGCATGGGCGACTCGGGGCTGGGCCGGCGGCACGGCAGCGAGGGCATCCTCAAGTACACCGAGGCGCAGACCGTGGCGCACCAGAGAGTGCTGCCGATGGCGCCGTCCTTCGGCATGGACGACGCGAAGTACGCCAAGTTCATGAGCCTCAGCCTCAAGTTGCTGAAGGCGCTCCGCCTGCGATGACGCCGGGCCGGGCGCGCAGGCGCCCGGCCTCCTCCCGCACCGAGTCCCGCACCGAGTCCCCCATCGGAACCCGGCACCGAGTCCCGCATCGGGGCCGCGCCGGACCCCGCACCCCCGTCCCTACGACCGAGCACCGATCGATCCCGAGCCGCAAGCACCACTCGCACCGGAGGCCAACCGTGTCCGAGGAGAACTCCGCCCAGAACAAGGGCGGTTCGTACGACTACGACGTGATTGTCATCGGTTCCGGCTTCGGCGGTTCCGTCTCGGCGCTCCGCCTCACGGAGAAGGGGTACAGCGTCTGCGTTCTGGAGGCCGGGCGCCGCTTCACGCGCGAGACCCTGCCCAAGAACTCCTGGGACACCAAGAACTACATCTGGGCTCCCGCGCTCGGCCTCTACGGCATCCAGCGCATCCACGTCCTCAGCAATGTCATGATCCTGGCAGGGGCGGGGGTCGGCGGCGGTTCGCTGAACTACGCCAACACCCTCTATGTGCCGCCGCCCGCCTTCTTCAAGGACCGCCAGTGGGGCCATATCACCGACTGGCAGGAGGAGTTGAAGCCCTACTACGACCAGGCGCGGCGGATGCTCGGCGTACGGCTCAACCCGACGATGACGCCTTCGGACGAGCATCTGAAGACGACGGCCGAGCGCATGGGCGTGGGCGACAGCTTCCATATGGCGCCGGTCGGTGTCTTCTTCGGCGACGGCGAGGACGCCGACGGCACCTCGACCGTGAAGCCGGGCGGCGAGGTGGCCGACCCGTACTTCGGCGGAGCAGGGCCCTCGCGCCGCGCCTGCTCGGAGTGCGGCGAGTGCATGACCGGCTGCCGTCACGGGGCGAAGAACACCCTCAACGAGAACTACCTCTATCTCGCGGAGAAGGCGGGCGCCGAGGTCCGCGCGATGACGACCGTGCGCGGGATCGAGGAACTCCCGGGCGGCGAGGGCGAGTCGGCGGACGGCGGTCCGGGCGGTGGCGGGTTCGCCGTGACCTGCGTCGCCACGGACAAGCGCAAGAGCCCCCGCACGGTGCTGCGTTGCCGCAAGGTGGTCGTCGCCGCCGGTACGTACGGCACGCAGACGCTGCTGCACCGTATGCGCGACACCGGCACCCTGCCCCGGCTCTCCGAGCGGCTCGGCGAACTCACCCGTACCAACTCCGAGGCCCTGGTGGGTGCGCAGACCATCGACCGGCGCTACCGCAAGAAGTGGAAGGACGGCCGGAAGCTCGACTTCACACGGGGCGTGGCCATCACCTCGTCCATCCATCCCGACGAGCACACGCACATCGAGCCCGTCCGCTACGGCAAGGGCTCCAACGCGATGAGCGCGCTGACCACCCTTCAGGTCAACCACGAGACGAAGCTGCCCAAGCTGCTGGGGCACCTGGTCACATGTCTGCGGCACCCCAACCTCTTCCTGCGGTCGCTCTCGGGCCGCAAGTGGTCCGAGCGCATCATCATCGGCCTGGTGATGCAGACGCACGACAACTCCCTGACCACGTACCGGAAGGAGAAGGGCCTCGGGAAGGGCCTGCTCACCGCCCGCCAGGGCCATGGCGCGCCCAACCCGGCCTACATACCGGAGGGCGCCGAGGCCGCGCGTCATCTCGCGGACGAGATCAACGGCTTCCCCGGCACCAACCTGGGCGAGCTGATGGGCATGCCGCTCACCGCGCACTTCCTCGGCGGCTGCCCCATCGGCGCGGACGCGGACAGCGGCGTCATCGACCCGTACCACAGGCTGTACGGCCACCCGGGCATCTCGGTGGTGGACGGCTCCGCCGTCTCCGCGAACCTGGGGGTCAACCCGGCGCTGACCATCACGGCGCAGGCGGAGCGTGCGATGTCGCTGTGGCCCAACAAGGGCGAGGAGGACGCCCGTCCGGAACAGGGCACCCCCTACGTACGCATGGCGCCGGTGGCACCGCGCGAACCGGTGGTGCCCGAGGGCGCGTTCGGAGCGCTGCGGCTGACGGTGCTGCCCGTGCCGGAGGTCCCGGCGCGCAAGCGTGAGACGGCGGGCAAGGGCGGCGACGCGGACTAGCCGCCTGGGCCCTCGTGACGTGCGAAGGGCCCCGTGGCGCCGGCCGGGTGGGGCGGCGTCGCGGGGCCCTTGGCGTTCAGCACGGACGTCAGGGCAGCGCCCGAGCTGAAGAAGCGGCACCGGGGGGTTGTGCCGCTGGGCCGTCGGGGCCGCGGCAGCATGCTGCGCGGCCGGTCAACGGCTGGACCTGCAACGGGAGTTCGTGTGCATCGTGCTGGACGGGCACGTGGTGCGCAAGGTGTGCGACCCGGTTGCTCACGGCATTCGTACCGGCTGGCCGGAACTTTTACCGCGGCTCGCAAATCTCCCGAGGATCTTCCTGAACGGAGGCCGGTGAAGAGGCCGAGGGCGCGGTTAGAGTTCCGCGGAGCGGCCGGTCCAGGGCGTCCCCGGGACCGGCCACTCTCTCCCCGTACGGGGAGAGTCGGTGACCGGGCTGCTGTCCCCTGCTGACCGGTCACGCGCGCCGGAGCGAGGTCCCACGACACTTCCGTCTCCGCCCACGGGAGGAACGGGCGTCTCATCGCTTGGGCGCGTCCCCGAACTGCCGGACGTCCGGCGCGTATCGGGGTCACCGGGACCAACGAAGCTTCTTGTCGGGCGGTCACGCACCGTACGGGTGACCGCGGCGATCCGGAATTGCCGCCTTGTGTGAACCGCCTTGTGTGAACGCCCGCCGCCCGGCGGGGATTTCACAGCGCGCCTCGGCACAGCGCCAGCAGCGTCATCGCGAGCTGGGTGCCGGGGCGCCCCAACTCGCCCCGGTAGCGGTCGAGGATCTCCATCTCGCGGGCGAGGTGCACGCGGCGTCCGCCCGCCTCGATGCGGGCCCGCTGGATGCCCGCCGATACCGCTCTGCGCTCCTGCACGAGCGCGATGATGCGGGCGTCCAGTTCGTCGATGCGGGAGCGGGCGCCGGTCGCGTCGCCGGTGGCGGCACCGTCGGCGGTGCTCCCGTTCACGTCCGCGGCGCTTGCGGTGCTTCCGGTGCCTCCTGTGCTCGCCGGGCTTGCTGTGCTTGCTGTGCTCCCGGCGCCCGTGGCGTCCGGGATGCTCGCCGCGTCTGGGCTGCTCGCTGTGTCCGTGGTGGTCGTGGCGTTCACGGTGTCCATGTCTCCGTCCTCGGGGCTCGTACGCAAGCCGGAGCCCTGGACCGCGCGGCCCGTGGGAGCGGAAACAGCGAGCGCCCCGGACCTGTATCGGCCCGGGGCGCCCGGTGAGTCGCTCGTCAGTGGTTCAAGCAGCTCGACCTCGGCAGCCGGACGGGCCGGTGCCATAGGTAAACCAGAAGCCGGTGGCGAGGTGCTGCTCGAACATGCAGGACAGTATGCACAGCGCCGCCTCGATGACCAAGCGGGGCCCCCGGGGGCCGCGAGCGGGGGCGGCCGGACCTCTGCCGCCGCCCGTTAGAATCGGCCATACGAAGTGAGCATGCGCTCCGCGCTCCGGTAGGCGTCACGCCGTCCGTACGCGCCCATGCCGTCCACGCTCCCGTACCACCGCCGCAAGGCCGAAAGGCAGCCGCTCCGTGGCATCAGCGCCCGACCCTCGGGGCTCAGGCTCCCCGGAATCCGCCCCCGCCGCCTCCTCCTCGCAGGCACCGGACTCGCCGGAGGCACCGGCCTCGCCGGGCACGACGGAGACCGTGCTCGTCGTCGACTTCGGTGCCCAGTACGCGCAGCTCATCGCCCGCCGCGTGCGTGAGGCGCGGATCTACAGCGAGGTCGTCCCGTCGACCATGCCGGTCGAGGAGATGCTGGCCAGGAAGCCGAAGGCGGTCATCCTCTCCGGCGGTCCCTCGTCCGTCTACTCCGAGGACGCCCCTTCCCTCGACGGCGCGCTCTTCGAGGCGGGCGTCCCGGTGCTGGGCCTGTGCTACGGCTTCCAGCTCATGGCGCAGTCGCTCGGCGGCATCGTCGACAACACCGGCAGCCGTGAGTACGGACGTACGGACCTGTCCGTCACCAAGGGCGCCTCGACCCTCTTCGAGGGCACACCGTCGCACCAGCAGGTGTGGATGTCGCACGGCGACGCCTGCTCCGCCGCCCCCGAGGGCTTCACGGTCACGGCGTCGACGGACACGGTCCCGGTCGCCGCGTTCGAGAACGACGAGCGCAGGCTCTACGGCGTCCAGTACCACCCCGAGGTCATGCACTCCACCCACGGCCAGCAGGTCCTGGAGCACTTCCTCTACCGAGGCGCCGGGCTCTCCCCGACGTGGACGACCGCGAGCATCGTCGACGAGCAGGTGGCCGCGATCCGCGAGCAGGTCGGCGGCAGGCGGGCCATCTGCGGGCTGTCCGGCGGCGTGGACTCCGCGGTCGCCGCCGCCCTCGTGCACAAGGCCATCGGCACCCAGCTCACCTGCGTGTACGTCGACCACGGGCTGATGCGCAAGGGCGAGACCGAGCAGGTCGAGAAGGACTTCGTGGCGGCCACGGGCGTACAGCTCAGGGTCGTCGACGCCGCCGACCGCTTCCTGTCCGCACTGGCCGGGGCATCCGACCCGGAACAGAAGCGGAAGATCATCGGCCGGGAGTTCATCCGGGTCTTCGAGCAGGCGCAGGCGGAACTCGTCGCCGAGGCGGGCGCCGCCGGCGAGGACGTCGCCTTCCTGGTGCAGGGCACCCTCTACCCGGACGTCGTGGAGTCCGGCGGCGGCACCGGCGCGGCCAACATCAAGTCCCACCACAACGTTGGCGGCCTTCCCGAGGACCTGGACTTCGAGCTGGTCGAGCCGCTGCGCAAGCTTTTCAAGGACGAGGTCCGCATGGTCGGCCAGGAACTGGGCCTGCCGGAGGAGATCGTCCAGCGGCAGCCGTTCCCCGGGCCCGGCCTCGGCATCCGCATCATCGGCGAGGTCACGCGTGAGCGCCTCGACCTGCTGCGCGAGGCGGACGCCATCGCCCGCGAGGAGCTGACGGCCGCGGGCCTCGACCGCGACATCTGGCAGTGCCCCGTGGTGCTGCTGGCCGACATCCGCTCGGTGGGCGTGCAGGGCGACGGACGTACGTACGGGCATCCCGTGGTGCTGCGCCCCGTCTCCTCCGAGGACGCGATGACGGCGGACTGGTCGCGCCTCCCGTACGACGTGCTGGCCCGCATCTCCACCCGCATCACGAACGAGGTCGCGGGCGTCAATCGCGTCGCCCTCGACATCACGAGCAAGCCCCCGGGGACGATCGAGTGGGAGTGAGGGGGAGCGGCGACCTACCCGTCGACACCGTCAACGAGGCATCGTCTGCTCACACCTTCGTGTGACTGTGTACCGCTCCCGCCCGCTACGGTGAGCTCGCGGCAGAGGATCCCGTTCATGGGAGGAACCATGACCTCCTCCAGGGGTCGAAGGCGCCAAGTGCCGTGTCCCCGGCCCGGGTTGCGGGTCGGGGACACGGCCGTTCAACGGTGCCCGGCGCGCTGCCTGGTCGGCGGCTGCGGCGCCGGGCGTGCCGCTGCGTCAGCGAGGCTTCAGCAGGGCCTGATCTTCCACACCGGGGTCCAGGACGCGGTGCCGGTGTCCTTGGCGCGGTTCGTCCAGCGCAGGCTTCCGTTCCGGTTGTAGAAGCGTGCGACCGTGCCGGACGTCTGGTTGTTGTTGAAGGTGCCGTTTCCGATTCCGTAGAAGTTGTACGTACCGCAGCGGTAGTAGTCGTAGCGCTTGCCGCGGCCGTCGACGATGCACAGGTGCCCGTGGCGGCACGAAGGGGCGCTGCTCGCCCGGGAGCCGGTCTCGCCGCGGGCGGGGAAGGTGACGGTTCCGCCCTTGAACTCGACCTTGTTCGCGGAGATCTGGCGTGCCCCCGAGTCCTTGGCCAGGTAGCTGTCCACCTGCCGCTGGAGCTGCTGCGCCTGGCTGCCGGACGGCTGCTGCGGCGCCGCGGTCGCGGTGCCCGCCAGTGCCGTACCGCCCACCAGTGCGGCCGCTGCCGTCATCACGGCAAGGGTCCTGCGCGGTGACTTGTTCACTTTGTTCCCCCTCCAATTGGGCTCTCCGGCAAGCCACTCACTTGATGGCGGCCCGTCCCGGAGTCGTCACCCATCGTGCTGGCGAGGGTGGTATTGATGAAAGGGGAAACTGAGGCTCTTACAACGCAAATTGATACAGTATCCGGTATGGGGGCAAACGGGGTGGATGGGTCGAATGGCAGAGGGGGCCGCAGGACGGCGACCTGGGGGAGCGATCCGAGTGTTCACCAACTGCGGCTGTTCCTGGCGCTCGCGGAGGAGCTGCACTTCGGGCAGGCGGCGAAGCGGATGTTCATCAGCCAGCCCGCGTTCAGCCGGCAGATCACCGCGCTCGAACGACGCATGGGCATCGGCCTGTTGGAGCGTTCCACGCGGCGTGTGGAGCTGACGCCGGAGGGCCGCGCGCTGCTGCCCGTCGCACGCGCGGCGGTCGAGGCGGCGGACCGGCTCCGCAAGGCCGCCGAGCTTCAAGCGAGGCATGTGAGCGGGCGGTTGAGGGTCGGGTTCGTGGGGGCGGAGGCGGCCATGCCGTACACCCAGCGGATCCTCACGGAGTTCCGCAGCCGCAACCCCGACTGCGCCGTCGAGATGTGCGGCCTGGATCTGGCCGGGCAGGTCGAGGCGCTCACGGGCGGCGACGTCGACGCGGCCTTTCTGCATCTGCCGTTGCCTGCCGGCATCCGCACGCTTCAACTGGCCGCGGAGCCGAGGGTGGTGTGTCTGCCCGTCGGAGATCCGCTTCTCGATCGTCCGCAGCCGCTCGCCCTGTGCGACCTCGGCGAGCGCGTCTTCGTGGACGTCGCGGGGGAGTCGGTGCGCGAGTGGTGGGACCACTGGACGGTCAATCCACGTCCGGACGGTACGGCCGTGCGCTTCGGACCAGTGGTCACGGGGCTGGAGTCGCTGCTGCTCGCGGTGGCGCAGGGCGAGGGCATCGCGCTACTGCCCGCCGCCGCCCGGGAGTTGTATCCGCGTCCGGGCCTGGCGTACGCGGACATCGCGGGTCTGCCGCCGGTCACCGCCGCGCTCGCCTGGCTGCCCGCGTGCGGTGAGTGGCGGAGCGTGGCGGCGCTGCGGCAGGCCGCCCGTGCGGTGCTGCGCGCGGGCAGATGCCCGAGTGCCGCTCCGCGCAGGCGCGGTGGCGGTGGTGCGGCGCCGGCGGCGCGGCGGGTGCGGCTCCCGGGGCAGCGACGGCCGCTGGTGTGACGGTGCCTGTGCCTGTGCCTGTGCCGCGGGGGTGGCGACCGCCGGGCGTACGGGCGCAGGGGGCGCGTATGTCCGGCACCCGCCGCCGGTTCCGCCGCGTAGGCCGGGCGGCCCTCAGGTGCCCGACTTGCCGTCTATGCGCTCGCGCAGCAGATCGGCGTGACCGTTGTGGCGTGCGTACTCCTCGATCATGTGGACCAGGATCCAGCGCAGCGAGACGGTGCCGGCGCCCATGACCGACGCGTACCGTTCAGGGACCTGGCCGGAGTCGTCGAGGGAAGCGGAGGCGGTGAGTTCACGGCCGCGATCGACCTCGCGCTGCCAGGTCGCCATCGCCTCGTCCATGCCGCGCTCGGGCGTGACCGCGAACCCGTCCCGGTCGCCCTCCTCGTAGATCGGCGGCAGATCCTGGCCCGCGAAGATCCGCTGGAACCAGTTGCGTTCGACCTCCGCCATGTGCTGCACAAGGCCCAGCAGTGTCATCGCGGAGGGTTCGACGGACCGCTCGCGCAGCTTGTCGTCGTCGAGATCGGCGCACTTGAGGGTGAGCGTGGCGCGATGAAAGTCCAACCAGCTCTCCAGCATGGTGCGTTCGTCGGCCTGCGGATGAGGAAGCCGGCGCTGCGGGTGCCCTTCGAGGGTCGTCCTGGTCATGGGCCCAGCCTGGCATGGAAGGCTCCTTCCGGGGCCCGGTCCGGTGACTTCGGCGAGCGGCTCCGGTCCTCACTCCGCAGGGACTTACGCACACGGAGAGACGTCGAACGACCGGCTCCACCGGCTCCAACGGGCCCACCCGCTCCAACGGTTCGTACGACCCCGAAGGCGGCCGGGTCAGCCAGCGGAACGCTCGCCGGGCGCCAGATCCTTCGCCGGGCGTCCCGCAGCCCACACCCACATGGCGAAGCCAGCCGCGAAGCCCAGCATCGTCACCACCCCGCGGGGGTGGAAGATGTGGCTGTCGAAGAACGACCAGCAGCAGATGAGCAGCACCGCCGTCCCCGGCAGCACGCGTGCCGCCCCGTAGCGGACGCACAGCGCCACCGACGCCGCCGCCACGGCGACGGTCAGGCACCACACGCCTGCCTGCCCCAGCGCGTCGCCGGTGTGGAAGAGCGGGTTGACGACTTCGCGCCGCCGGTCGCCGCCGTGCTGTTCGGCGATGCCCGCGCCGATCCCGGCTACGGCGTCGAGCCCCGTGTAGAAGGCGGCGTAGCCGAATGCCGCGGCCCAGGCGACGACGGTCGCCGCCCCGGTGACGTCCCGGCGTGGCCTTCCCCACAGCGGCAGCACCAGGCCGAGGGCAAGCAGCGGCCAGACGGGCAGCAGCCAGATGTGCAACTCGGCCCAGTGCGCGGCGTTGTGGGGCCGCAGGCCGCCGGGGTGCCCGAGTCCGAATCCGGCGAGCACGAGGGGCGCGGCGACGACGAGCGCGATGTCGCGCACGAGACTGGCGGGCCGGGGGAGCCGACCGGGGCTGCTGGGGCTGGTCGCGGACATGTCCGTGATGGTAGGGCGGCGGCGCCGCTGTGGCGGGTCCTCGTGGTGCGACGTCACAGAAGGGAAAGAACTCGGACGGTGGCGAACGGACCGCGCGTCCACAGGCCCCCTGCCCTGGTCGCCCGTGCCGGACGAGGCGACCCGAACGAGCGGCGGTTCGCGCACCCGGACATCGCACCCCAAAGCCGCCCGGTCACCCAACCCCCTTGCCCCCGCGCCGAGTTCGGGTGTGATTCCCCACGCTCATCCATGGAGCCGATTCGGCCTCCCGTACGTCGTATCCTCGTACTGTTATCGGCTATGCACTCTCAGCATCCGTCTCGTGATCGAGGCGCCCGTCGAGTCTGGAGATAGACGAACGGATGGAATGTGCACGACTGTCAGACGCCGAACTCCTCCCGCTCATAAGGGAGGAGGGCGAGTCGTACCGCGAGGCGCTCCGTGAGCTGGAGCGACGGCACCGCGATGCGGTGCGGGCGTTCGCCGCGGTGTGCGCCGTGGACGCGGAGGCGGCCGAGGAACTGGCCCGCAACGCGTGGCGCCGTGCGACGACGCTGCGGGAAGGCGTGTCCGTAGGGGCGGTACGGCCGCACGCGCTGTGCTCGGTGCTGCGTACGACCGCCGACTGGGCCGGGACGGCCAAACGGGGCGAGCTGCACGACGAGTTGGTCACCTGGATCCAGACCTATGTCTCGGAGGGAAGGGGCGACTCCTCCGCCGACGACTTCCCCCGTACGTCCATGGCGGCGCGTGCCTTCGGCTCGCTGCCGGACGCGAGCCAGACGGTCCTGTGGCACTACACGGTCGAGTACGACGGCGTGGCGAGGGTCGACCAACTCCTCGGCGGCGGCACCGAGGAGGTCTCCGTCCTGGAGAGACGGGCGCGCCGGGAGTTCTACAACGCGTATGTGCGCCTCCACGAGGAGGAGATCGAGCACGACGAGTGCCGTCGGCTGCGGCGCACGGTGCTCGCCTACGCGGACCAGAAGTCGATCGAGACCGCCGCCGAGCTGACTCCGCATCTGGAGTGGTGCGCGCACTGCTCGCAGGCGGTCGACGACCTCGGGCTGATGCGGGTGCACTGCGGGGCGCTGCTGGCGGAGGCGCTGCTTCCGTGGGGCGGCCCGGAGTACGCCGCGTCCAGCCTCCCGTCGTCCGCGGCCGGGGCGCTGCGCGGCGGGAACGGCGCGGTCTCGGGTGCCCGCGACGGGGCGGCGGACAGCGGGGCCCGTTCCCGTTCCGGCGCCGGTGCGGGCGGCGGGGAGCGTTCGTATGAGAGCAGGCTGACGGGCCGTGCGCGGTCGGCGCTCGCCGGATGGGCGGGACGCCTCGCGGATCTGCGGACCGCGGCCTTAGCCGGGGCGCGCGGAGGCGAGCCCCGTCCGGGCGACGGGCGGCGGCGTTACCGGACGAAGCGTGTGATGCAGAGCGCGCTGGTGGTGACCTTGTCCTCGCTCGTCGTCGCCGTCGCATACACAGGGGCGTTCCGCCCGGGGGCGCCGCAGAGCAGCGCCTCGCCGCCCGCGCGGGGGGCTTCGCAGACGCCCCTGCCGCCGTCGGGGGCGAAACCGACCACGGCGACGGCCACCGCGACGTCGACCGTCACCACGACACGGACCGCGCCGCCACCGCAGAACGGCGGCGGGCAGGGCGGCACAGGGAAGCCGCCCGCCGTGGTGCAGCCCGTGAACGCGGCGCTGGAGTGGCTCTTCGACACCGTCAACGGCACGACCGCGGCGGACACTTCGGCCAACGGCATCGTGGGCACGCTCTTCGGCGACCCGCTGCCCAAGGCCGTCGCCGGTGCCCTGGAGTTCAACGGGGCACAGGACGTCTCCGCGGACGGCTCCGTCCTCGACACCGAGCGCAGCTTCTCCGTATCGGCCCGCGTGCGGCTGCTCGACAAGGGCGGCCCCATGACCGTCGT
The DNA here is from genome assembly GCF_022524345.1 of Streptomyces marispadix. Lineage (NCBI taxonomy): Bacteria > Bacillati > Actinomycetota > Actinomycetes > Kitasatosporales > Streptomycetaceae > Streptomyces > Streptomyces marispadix. The sequence goes on from NZ_JAKWJU010000002.1 coordinate 4,181,261, forward strand.
CAGCCAGGACGGCTACGACGTCAGCGGCTTCGCGCTCCGGTACGACGTGAACGAGGACCGCTGGGCGATGAGCATGAGCGAGGACGACTCGCAGGACGTAGAGACGGACGTGGCACTGTCCCGCACGTCGCCCCGCGCCGGTGTCTGGACCCGACTGACCGGCGTCTACGACGACTCGGGCGACGAGATAAGGCTCTACGTCGACGGACGGCTCCAGGACACGGTCAGCCACGACGGCGACTGGCCGGCGGAAGGCGATTTCACGGTCGGGCGGGGCCTGTTGGACGGCGGACCGTTCCAGCAGTTCAGGGGAACCGTCGACGACGTACGGGCCTACGACCGTGCGCTCTCGGGGCGCGAGGTGCTGGGGCTCGGCGGGGCGTGACCTGACGGCGACGACGGTCGCCGACGGTGGACGACGGCGCGACGGCCGCCGGTTGCCCTTGCTGATGCCGGGTGTCCACGAGTCGAGGCACGGGTGGCGCCGGCCGGGCGCCGGTGCGTGCGGTCCGGCGGCCGGTCAGCCGTCGGAGCTGCTCCGCGTCCCCCGCCGGGCGAAGGCGTCCTTGCTGCCGCCGTCCCACTCGACGGTGAGCTTGTCACCGGAGCGGACCGCGTCGCCTCCCAGCTCGCTGTCGGCTTTTCCGTTGGCGCACTTGAGGGCGAGCCTGAAGACGGCGCCCGACTTGCGTGCCTCGCCGACGCCGGGACAGGTGCTCAGCGCTCCCGGCCGGTTGTAGGAGACGGCCTGCTTGCCGGCGGACTTCCCGGACCGCGCCACCTTGCCGATCGTCAGCACCGCGCCGCCCTGCGAACGCCACTGGCCGGTGTAGTCGCCGCCGCCCGCGCCGTCTCCGGGGCGTCCTGCGCCTTCCTCGCCTTCCTTGCCGCCCTTGCCGTTGTCGTCGTCACCGTCCTGGGCGCCGCCCGACTTGCCGCCCTCGGGGCGCTCACCGGCGGAGGAGGAACCGGCCGGTGCCTCCTCGCTCGCACCGGCGCCACCGCCCGACTCGCCCTGGACCATGTAGTACACGCCCCCGGCCGCGAGCAGCAGCCCGATGAGGGTGCTGACGACGAGGACGGTGAGCCTCGACTTCGAGCGGGCCTCCTGCCGGGTCACCACGGGGCCGTAGCCGTACTGCGACATCCCCCGGCCGCCCCCGCCGTAGCCGTACGACTCGTCGTAGCCGTAGGGGGGAGGGGGCGGCGGCGGTGCCTCCCAGCGCTCCCAGGGCTCCCACGGCGGCTGCGCGGTCGGCTCCCACGGCGACTGCTGCTCGGGGGGTGGCTCCGGCGGCGGCTGCGGAGGCAGCCGGCGGGAGTCGGCGTCCCAGTAGCCGAAGCCTGCCGTGGGCGGCTGCGGCGGCGGCTGCCGCGACGGCCTGGATCTCGGCGGCATGGGCCTCGGCGTCGGCTGCTGCGGTATCGGTGGCGCAGGAGGCCGCTCCCCCTGGACCGAGGACTGCCGTAACGGTCCTGCGGTGGCTCAGTCATAGCGAACACCTCTGCGCACGTGCCCGCAGCCGCCCGGGACCTCGGCTGGCCAGATGGCCCGAATTCCGCCCTGGCCGGTCTCGTTCGGCTACGGGCCCGCCGCTTCTACACGACAAGTGAGCGGGCCACGTGACTCATCCTCCGTCATCGGGACGCCGCCCCGCAGCCGAAACGGGAGCAAGTGTGCGGTACATCGGCAGTGCGTGCGGGATTTCGGGGGCTGTTTCCGGCCGGTTCCGGTCCGGTTCCGCGGCCGGTTCCCGTACGGGTGCGGTGCCGGGAGCCGGGAGCCGGGAGCCGGGAGCCGGGGCCGGACGAGCCGCATGGTCCCGGTAGCAGCGAACTCCCGTAGTCATAGCCCCGGTTCGGGCCGGGGCGGGTCTTCGGGCACCGAACAGGTCTCGGGTGGGGAACAGGTCTCGGGCCTGGAGCCGGGAGTCCCGCGCCGGTCAGACGAGGCGGCGCGCGGCTGCCCAGCGGGTGAGTTCGTGGCGGTTGGAGAGCTGGAGCTTGCGCAGCACCGCCGAGACGTGCGACTCGACCGTCTTCACCGAGATGAAGAGCTGCTTCGCCACTTCCTTGTACGCATAGCCCCGGGCGATGAGGCGCAGCACCTCGCGTTCGCGCTGCGTGAGCCGGTCGAGGTCCTCGTCGAGCGGCGGGGCGTCGGTGGAGGCGAAGGCGTCGAGTACGAAGCCCGCGAGGCGGGGCGAGAAGACGGCGTCGCCCTCGGATACGCGGAAGATCGCGTCGACGAGATCGGCACCGGTGATGGTCTTGGTGACATAGCCGCGTGCGCCGCCGCGGATAACGCCGATGACGTCCTCGGCGGCGTCCGAAACGGAGAGGGCGAGGAAGCGCACGGGAGAGTCCGCGGCACCGGACAACGAGCTGCTGCGGCGCAGCACTTCGACCCCGCCTCCGCCCGGGAGGTGCACGTCCAGCAGGACCACGTCGGGCCGGGTGGCGGTGATGACGGAGACGGCCTGCTCCACGTCTCCGGCCTCGCCGACGACGTCGACGCCCGTCTCGTCCGTACGTCCGATCTCCGCCTGGACGCCCGCGCGGAACATCCGGTGGTCGTCGACGAGTACCACTCGCACCCGGCGGGACGAGGAGTGAGCCGCGTCGGTCCCCGCGGCCGGGGCGGTTCCCGGTTCGGTGCCCGCGGCCGGGGCGGCGCCTGTGCCGGGTCCGTGCGCCGGGTCGTTCGTACGGCCTTCGGCGTTCACATCGGAAGCCGGTCCCGTGCCCGTGTCCGGGCCGCCGTCTCCAGCGGTGCCTGGTGTCTCGTCCGTCACGACTCGGCCGCCCTCTCCATCTCCAGCTCCACCTCTGTCCCCTCGCCCGGCGCCGACCGCAGCCTGGCCGTACCCCCGTGACGCCGCATGCGGCCGACGATCGACTCGCGTACGCCCATGCGGTCCTCCGGCACCGCGTCCGGGTCGAAGCCCGGCCCGCGGTCGCGTACGGAGACGAAGACCGTACGGCCCTCCACCTCCGCGAAGACCTGGACGGCTCCTCCCCCGGGGGCTCCTGCATGGGCCGCGGCCCCGTCGCCACCGTACTTCGCGGCGTTCACCATCGCCTCGCGTGCGGCCTGGATCTGGGCGTCCAGCCCTTCGTCGAGGGGACAGTCGCCGACGCAGACGACCTCGATCGGCACCCCGTGGTCGTCCTCGACCTCCGCCGCAGTCGACTTGACGGCTTCGGAGAGGGTCTGCGGTCTGCGGTCCTCCTCCTTGCCGTTCCCGCGCGGCCTGTACAGCCAGTTGCGCAGCTCCCGCTCCTGCGCCCGTGCGAGACGGGCGACTTCGCGGGGGTCGTCGGCGCTTCGCTGGATGAGCGTGAGGGTGTGCAGCACCGAGTCGTGGACGTGGGCTGCGACTTCGGCCCGTTCCTGGGCGCGGATGCGCATCAGGCGTTCCTCCGAGAGGTCCTGCATCATCCGTACGAGATACGGGCCCGCGAGCAGCGCGACCCCCACGAGCACGGCGAGGGCGGCCTGAAGTACGGGACCGAGACGGCTCGCCGAGCCCTGCACCACGACGATCCCGCTCACGCCGACCGCCACCAGCACCACGCCGGCGGCGCTGCGCGCGATCGGTACCAGCCCCCGGCGGCGGGTGACTTCGGCCCAGTGCGCACGTCGGGCGTCGTCGGCCTGGCGCCAGACCAGGACGACCCCGAGGCCGATCAGCAGCACCGGCCAGAGATAGGTGTTGACCCTGCCGAACTGGAGGTTGTCGGCGATCACGGCCGCGCCGACGAGCAGTGCCAGTACGGCGAAGAGCTGGCCCTTGTCGGGTTTGCGCACGCGGAGCCGCGCCCAGCCGTAGGCGTCCTGGCTGTCCGGTGTGCCCTGGGCGTCCTCGCCGTGCCATCCGGGCGTGGAGCCGGGCGGGGCGCTCTTGCGCCCGGTGCCTCCGAGGGCACCCGTACCGGCGGCCCCGACGGTGGCGCCGGAGCCTGCCGTGCCGGTGTCCACGCCGCCGGTGCCCAGCGGCACCACGAACCAGAACGCCGCGTAGAGCAGCACGCCCAGCCCGTCCGTCACCGTGAGGGCGACGAAGACGATCCGCACCCAGGAGACCGGCAGGCCCAAGTGGCCTGCCAGGCCCCGCGCCACGCCCCCGAGCATGCGTCCTTCGGCGCTGCGGTAGAGCTTGCGCAGCGGAGGCGGCGGGGCGTCGTCGGCGGGCGGGCCGCCGCCGGCCGCGTGTGCGGCTCCGACGCCGCCGGCGGTCGACGAGGCGGGGGTCATGCACCGATCGTCACACGTTCGTGAGTGATGAGACATCAGGGTGGACCCTGATCCCTTCCCGTACGTGGCCGTAGAGCTCTTCCCGTACGTGGGCGTGGGGCGGCGCCTGCGCGGCCGTGGGACGGAGGACGTCACGGGCCGGTGACCGTCGGGCCGTATCAGGGTCCTGTGGGGGACGGGCCCCGATGTGACTACGGGAGCGACGCGACACCATAGGCGCATGACCGAGGACGACGAGCACGCGCCGGGCGGCGGTGGCGCCCGCGGCGGTGGCGGTGCGGAGGCCCGCCACGGCGCCGGGGAGCGGGGCGACCGGGACCGTGCCGACCGCGACCGTGCCGGTCGCGGTGGCGGCGACTCCGGCCGGGGCGCGGGCGCGCACACCGGCGAACGCGCAGGCCCGACGCGCCCCGCGCCCCGCCTCGTACGCAGCCGCCGTCCCAAGGTCGTCGCCGGAGTGTGCTCGGGCCTGGGCCGCTGCTTCGGCCTCGACCCCGTCATCTTCCGTGTGCCCCTGGTCGTGCTCTCCGTCGTCGGCGGGCTCGGCCTCGTCTTCTACGGCGCCGCCTGGCTGTTGATCCCCGCCGAAGGCGAGCGCCAGAACGAGGCACGTTGGCTGCTGTCGGGCCGCGTCGAGGGCACGACGCTCTCCGCGATCCTCGTCGCCCTCGTGGGCTGCGGCCTCTTCCTCGCCTCGCTCGGCAGCCGCAGCACTCCCTTCTCCCTGCTGCTGGCGGCAGCGGTCGGCGGTGCCGCGTACTGGTCGCACCACCGTCGTGAGGCCGAGGCCGCCGAGGCGGTCGGCGCTCCGGTCGACCCCACCACCGCGCACGCGGTCGCCGACGCGCCCCCGGAGGCGCAGGCTCCGCCCGTGCCGGGCATGCCGTCGTGGTGGCGTGAGCCGCTGACGAAGGACGGCACAGGCGGGCCCATGGACACCGGCTATCTGTGGGGGCCCGACGACGGCACGGGCCCGGCGGACGTACGTGATCTGCCGGGCGCCCGAGCCCGCGGGTGGGCCGGCGGTCCCGTGCCCGGTTCCGTACGTGGTCCGATACGTGTGGGGCGGCGGCGCGAGCGTTCGTTCGGCGGGCTCGTGGCGATGCTGGCCGCTGCGGCGGCGGTCGCCGGTGCCGCCCCGGGCTGGGACTCCCGGCCGCTCGGCACGAGCCTCACCGTCGGGTTTGCCTGTGCGCTCGCGGTGTGGGGACTCGGGTTCGCCGTCAGCGCGTTCGCGGGACGGGTCGGCTTCGGCAGCCTCGTACTGACGGTCGGCACCGCCGTGATGCTGACGGGCGTCTCCCTGATCCCGAAGAGCATCGGCACGGACTGGCGCGACGCCGCATGGGCACCGGCCTCCGCCGCGGACGTCGCCCCGGTCTACGAACTCGACGGCGGCAACGGCGAACTCGACCTCGGCCACATCCGCTTCCGCGGCGACCGCAAGACCGTACGTACGAAGGCACGGATCGGTGTCGGGACGCTGAAGGTCGTCGTGCCGAGCGACACTCGCGTCGAACTGACCGCGGACCTCACCGGCGGCGAACTGCGCCTGCCCACGCAGACCGACCACGAGGGAGACCACTTCGTGGTGGAGAGCTCCGGCGGCTTCGACCGGCACGAGCGATGGACGCTGCCCGCCGCGGGTCCGGGCGCGGGCCCACGTACGGGCCCCGGGGCAGATACCGGGCCCGGGACCGGGGCGGACGGCTCCGGTCCACGCGGGGACAAGGCTGAGAAGGGAACGCTGGAGCTGTCCGTGGGAATGACGTTCGGACAGGTCGAGATCGTGCGGCTGCTTCCCACCGGCGAACGCACCGACCACTTGCCCGGCGACGTGGTGCCCCACGAGGAGCAGGTGCGCGAGCATCTACGCGGTCATCCACGCGAGTACGTACGCGAACACGTAGGAGACCACGTACGCGAACACGTGCGAGACCACGGGAGTCTTGGGGACCACTGGAATCCGGGAGGCGGCCGATGACCCGGCACCGCTTCGAACCCGCCCGGCTTCTCCTCGGACTGCTGCTCCTGGGCACGGCGGTGACTTACGCGATGAACGCCCTGGGGGAGTGGCACGTACCGCTGTGGGCCCTGCTGGCACTGGTGCCCGCCTCGCTGCTGGCGGCGGCCTTCGTGGCGGTGGCGACCTTCGCCGTGCGTCGCATGCTGCGGCGGCGGCGAACCGCTGCGCGGCGCACACTCGGAGGCATGCCGGTGGACGAACTGCGCGACGGATACGAGCAGTTGCACAAGGACAACGGCGGGGCGAAGGACCAGGAAGGCAGGCGGCGGGAAGGCGGGCAGCCGGAGGGCGGGCAGCCGGAGGGCGGGGACCCGGGCGCCCGGAGTTCCGAGGGGCACGGCGACGGGACCGGCGACACGCAGTGAGCCCGTGTCGGCAGCGAGCCCGTACAGCAGTGCTGCCGGGCACTCGGTGACCCCGTACACGCGGTGAGCCCGTACACGCGGTGACCCGTCCCCGTACACGCCGTGAGGCGGGGTCCGGCCGGGGGCGACGTTTGCCTCCCGGGCCGCGGCCCCGCCTCACTGACAAGATCTGTTAGCTGTTATCTGTCCGCTGTCATCCGTCCGCTGTCATCCGACATCCGTCAACTGACATCTGTCGTCTGCCATCCGTCAATTGCCAACTGGCGCGGTGCCGCAGCCGACCTCGGCGCGCACCGTCACACGCTGCCGACGGCTATCTGTCACCTGTCACCTGTCATCTGTCATCTGTCATCCGACATCTGCCAAAAGCCACCCGCCACCCGCCCGCTGCCCGCCGCCGACCGGCTCACCCACCAGCCGCGACGACTCCGACCTCAGCCGAAGATGTGCCTGCCCTTGCGCCGTCGCCGCTTGGAGTAGGCCATGTCCAGGGAGAGCACCGAAGCGCCCGCGAAGATCAGCGGGACCCAGGCCATCATGTACGGCAGGTCGTTGCCGTAGTAGTAGGGGTCGTTCTGCCAGCTGACCGTGAGCCACAGGCTCAGCGAGATCAGCATGCCGCCGAGAGCGGCCAGCCGCGTCCAGAGACCCACCAACGCGCCCAGGCCCGCGGCGATTTCACCGGCGGCGATGGCGATGCCGAACGCCTTGGGATCGTTCTGCGCCAGTTCGATCATGGCCGGGATCGCCGCGGCGTCGTGCGACGACTCCAGGACGGTGGCGAGCGAGTCGCCGCCCTTGCCGGAGAGGAACTCCTTGTTGAGGACGAGCTTGTCGAGACCCGCGTAGATGAACGTGATGCCGAGGAAGAGGCGGAGGGGGAGCAGCGCGTATTTCGACGCCCTGGCTCTCAGACTGCCGGGGGGACCGCTGACCGGCACGTCGCCGCCGATCGTCCTGGTTTGATCCGCCAGAGACATGACACGTCCCACCTTCCGTAGTTGCCGCCTCTGCCGCATGTACGTTCGGCTCGGCTGGAGTCGGGTCGCTACGGTACGCGGCCATGGCCGCACGTACACCCCGTCTGAACGATCTAAGTCACAGTCCGCGTGGCCAAGACCGCCCAGCCGAGGGCGCATTCGTCACATAGGGGGCGAACCCGCCGGACGCGGGTGCCTACGGGCGTGCCAGCGGGCGTCAGTCGGCGACGTCGATCGGGTAGCGGTTGGTCTCGACGCCGGCCGCGGTGACGACCTGGACGTCGACCCGCCCCGGTTCGACCTCCACCGGGACCGGCACGGTGAGCGTCGCGTCCGTCGGGTTGGAGAAGCCGCCGGACGCCGGGATCAGCGGTACCGGTACATGCACGGCGCCGACGCGGACCACCATCCGGGAGAGCCGGTCCGGGGCGCCCGCCCCCGGGGGTACGAAGCCCGCGCCGCGGATCTCGATGTCGTCGCCCGTACGGATGGGCGCGTGCAGATCGCCGATCTCCCGTGCCCTCACGACCGACAGCACCACGGGACGGCCGCCCTCGGCGTACTTGCCCGTGAGATACGTGGCCGCCGAGATCACCACCAGCAGCGCCAGGCCCCAGGGCAGATCGGGCAGTTGGTCCGGCTGCCGCGCGAGGCGCACGGCGGCGAACACCACGGCTACACCGCTGACGAGCACGTACTGCACGTCGCAGAAGGAGCCGCGCCCGGCGTCGTCGGTGAGCAGGTCGGAGGCGCGCGGCCGGTCGGCCCGTACCTTCTGGAGGCGCTGGTGCTGCACGCGCACCGTGACGGTGCGGCTGACGAAGACCGCGATGGCGCAGCTCAGTGCGAGCACTGTCAACAGCCCGGCGCCCTTTGAGAGTTCGAGCCCCTCGATGAGGTCGCGGCGCTCGTCGCTGCCGGAGCGGCCCGCGAGTTCGAGGGCGAGCACGAGTACGTCGTAGACGGCGAGCACGACCCAGGCGCCCGCGACCGTGCGGGAGGTGGAGAGCCTGTTGTCCTCGCCGATGAGGGGGGCGAGGGCACCGCCGCGTGCACGGTGCAGATGTGCCGCGAGCGAGACGACGCCCGCGGCGGCCACGGCGGCGATCAGCGCCGCGGTGCGCGCGACCGTCCAGCCCACGAAGAGCGCCGTGAGCAACTGGCCGACGAGGAGGGCCCCGACGGCCGCCCAGGTGGCGGTGACGGTGTGCCGCCACAGTGAGGCGAGGCGCATCGCGCCTTCCTCGCGGGCACGTTCGGAGACCGTACGTGCGGCGCGTGTCAACTCGTCGGAGACCCACTGGCGCGAGGCGCCCGACGAGTGGGCGAGGGCGGCGGGAAGCCCCTCGCCCGCGGCGAGTTCGGCGCGGCGCCGGTGGAACTCCTCCAGTGCCTGCCGATGGCCCTCGCGCGCACCGATCGGGCAGTCGCCGCAGGTGCAGCCGCTGGAGTGGGCTCCGGAGCTGCGACCGGAGTCCTCGCCGGAGTGCGAGCGTGAGCGGGAGCCCGGCCGTGCGCTGGAGCGGGTACTCGGGCGGGCGGATGAACGGGCGCCCGGGGCGGCGGACTTCTGCACCGGCACGGTCTCCTCGTTCGTACCGCTCTCGCCGTCGCCCTTGCCGCCGTCGCCGCTCGTGCCGTCCCGCGCAGTGTCCACGGCCACTTGCAACCCGCCTTTCAAACACCGTTCGTGAAAGGCGCATTGTGCCCTACGTGAACGGGGGTCGCGGCGGCAGGTCGGCCTTCGGCCGCCCTTCGTCACCCGGCTGTGTGAGAAGAAAGTGTGGCTGGTGGACGAAGGGTGGCGACCGGGGGGCCTGTGTGATCCGCATGCCTCCCTCGCGGTCGGCCGCACCCTTCGCTTCGCCTCGACTGCCGTACGCAGGCTCGCAGTTGGAGCAGCAGCGATACGTCAGTCGGGACCGATCGGGGGCGGCCGAGCAGGGCGGAGATTGTCCTGAATCGTGGTTCTTACGGGCTGAGCCCGGACGTTAGCGTGCGCGGGACGTCGACAGGGGGGAAGACCATGACGGCCGACGGCATCGTCGAACTGACCCGGCTCAGCCCGGACTTCGTACGCGACCCCTACCCCGTGTACTCGGCCCTGCGTGCCGAGGCGCCCGTACACCACGTTCGGAGTCCGAACGGCGACGAGCTGTGGCTGGTCGTGGGACATGAAGCGTCGCGCAGGGCCTTCACCGATCCGCGGATCAGCCGGGCCTGGCTCAAGCACGGAAGCGAAGAACAGGTCACACAGGCCGACGCTTCGCAGGTCGTGCACCGGCACATGCTGATGACCGATCCGCCCGACCACACCCGGCTGCGGCGGTTGGTGGCGGGGGAGTTCACACCGCGCCGCATCGCCCGGCTCGCGCCGAGGATCCAGCAGATCACCGACGAGCTGCTGGACGCCATGACGGCGGGAGACAAGCGCGAGGCCGACCTCATCGACTGCCTGGCCTTCCCGCTGCCGATGACGGTCATCTGCGAACTGCTCGGCGTGCCCGAGCTGGACCGCACCGTCTTCCGCGGCTGGTCGAACGCGATCGTTGCGCGCACCGATCCCGAGGAGATGAAGCGCGCTTACGACGAGATGCCCGTCTATCTCGACGAACTGATCGAGGCCAAGCGGGCCGATCCGGGCGAGGACATGCTCAGCAAGCTGATCCACACCGTGGACGAGGACGGCGACCGGCTCTCCGCCGACGAACTCGTCGGCATGTCGGTGCTGTTGCTCGTCGCCGGTCATGAGACGACGGTCAACCTGATCGGCAACGGCATGCGCGCCCTCTTCTCCCACCCGGACCAACTCGCCGATCTCCGCGCCGACTTCGGTCTGATGGACGGGGCCGTCGAGGAGATGCTGCGCTACGACGGGCCGGTCGAGACGTGCACCGAGCGGCTCGCCGTCGAGGACGTGGAGATGGACGGGGTGACAATCCCCGCGGGTTCGACCGTCCTCATCGCCATGGCCGACGCCGACCGCGACCCCGAGCGCTTCGACGATCCCGACCGCTTCGACATCCGCCGGGACGCACGCGGCCACATCGCCTTCGGGCACGGGCTGCACTACTGCCTGGGCGCGCCGCTGGCCCGGCTGGAGGGGCGTATCGCGATCCGCTCGCTGCTGGAGCGCTGCCCCGGCATCACGTGCGACGCGGACGAGGCCACGCTGCCGTGGATGCCGGGAATGCTGATCAGGGGGGTCAAGCGGCTGCCGGTCCGCTGGTGACCGACAGTCCCCCGCCGACCGGTCGCCGGGGGCCGCCTCGGGCACGGGCCCCGGGCCCGGCGCGCGTCGCCCCCGTCGCTAGGCTCCGGCCATGGACGTACTCATAAATGTCTTCGTCGGGCTCCACGTCATCGGCATCGCGGCCCTGCTGGGCGGCTTCTTCTTCCAGATGAAGGCGATGCGTACGAACGAGGCCCGGTTCGTCCCCGGCATGCTGCACGGCGCGCTCACCATGCTGCTGACCGGCATGGTCCTCGTCGGCCTCAACCAGGCCGCGAACGACCCGGTGAACAACGTAAAGATCGGCCTCAAGCTCGCGCTGCTCGTGGTGATCCTCGGGCTGGTGTATGTGAAGAGGGACGAGGAGAAAGTGCCCTCGTCCCTCTTCGGCACGGTCGGCGCGCTGACGGTGGCGAACATCTTCGTCGCCGTCCTGTGGACGTGACGACGAAGCCTGCAAGTCGCCTTCGCCTGCGGAGGGTTGAGCCGCCGTGCCCGCCCTGCCCCCGGGCCCGGCACTGCTCGGTCTCCGGAGTCCCGCTGCTGCCCGGCCCCTCGTCGGGCCCTCGACCGGGCTCCGGTCAGGCCCTCACCGGGCCCTGACCAAGCCCTGACAGAGCCCTGAACGGGCCCTGGCCGGGCGGTGATCCGGGCCCGGCCGCAGGGCCGCCGGGCCCGCGGACGGCTCAGCCCGGCCGCACCGCCGAGTGGTACGGCATGTAGCTGACGTCCTCGTACGTCACGTCCGCGCCGGGCTTCGGCGCGTGGATCATCTGCCCGCCGCCCACGTAGATGCCGACGTGGCTGATGTCGTCGTAGAAGAAGACCAGATCGCCCGGCTTCATCTCGGACTTGGCGACCTTCGTGCCGACCTTGACCTGGTCCCAGGTCGTACGGGGCAGCGAGATGCCCGCGGCCTTCCACGCGCCCTGGGTCAGCCCGGAGCAGTCGAAGGAGTTCGGGCCGGTGGCTCCCCACACATACGGCTTGCCGAGCTGGGCCTTGGCGTAGGCGAGCACCTTCTCCACCTGCGAGGACTGCGAACCGCCCGGCTGGGAGCCGTCGCCCTTCTCGGCCTCGCGGCGCGCCTCTTCGGCCCGTTCGGCGGCCTTGCGCGCCGCCTCCTGCTTCCTCTTCTCGATCTTCGCCAGGCGCGCCTTCTCCTCCGCCGTCAGCTTCGACAGCAGCTTGCGTGCCTCGGCGAGCTTGTCCTGCACTTCCTGCTTGTTCTTCTTCAGCGCCTTCTGCGACGCGGCGAGCGAGGCCAGCTCCTCGGTGGCGTGCTCACGCTTGCTCTGCGCCGCCTTCCGCTGCTTCTCGAAGTCGGTGACGGCCTCCTTCTGACGGCCGGTCATCCGGTCGAGCATGTGCGACTGCTGGAAGAACTGCTGCGGGTCCTCGGTCAGCAGGAGGGTCGCCGTCTGGGACATGCCGCCGGTCCGGTACTGGGCCGTGGCGTAGTTGCCGAGCGTGCGGCGCGCGTCGTTGAGCTTCGCGGTCCGCTCGGCGGCCTCGTCGAGGGATCTGTCCGCCTTCTTGCGCTGGGCGTCCGTCTTCTCCTTGGCCTCGTTGTACTTCTGCGTCGAGGTCTCGGCCTGCTGGTAGAGCTTGTCGACCTTCTTCTTGACCTCGGAGATCGACGGCTTGCCGTCGTCCGGTGCGGCCTGGGCGCTCTGGGAGAGCAGGGAGACGGAGGCGAGTGCGGCGGTGGTGACACCGATGACACCGCGCTTCTTAGAGGCGGACTTCAGTATCCGGGTGCGCGGCTTGCGATGGGACGCCAAGACCGGCAACTCCTTCCGTGAACCGCCTACCGGGTTAGCTGACGGGTTCGGGCTCTCGGAAGGCGGCCCTACGGGTCGTGCGCGGTGCTTCCGCGGTGCGACTTCCCGATTCACCCCGGGTGCGTACGCGGTCTCACGTTCTCCGCTGCACGCGGTGGGTCCCCGGCTCCGGCGAAGCGCTCCTGGGAGGCCCGTCGGACGTCCGTCGGATTCGGCGGAGGCGGCCCGTGCCGACGCTTTCGCCGGACATTGGTGCGGACCGCCTGGCACGGCACCGTAGCGAGATGTGGGGCGTCTGTGAAGGCCGATAGGTGATACGTCCGATATCTGTTCGTTATCCCGTGCGGGACGTGGCCGTGCGGTGTCGGAGCGGCAATCTAGACTCGTTCGACGATGAGCAGCCTCTTCGACGACGAGTTCCTGGCAAGCCTCGCGCCCGTGCGCGCGCAGGACGGTTCCGCGTCCGTGGAGGGCCCAACGGGCCCCGGCGGAGCGGGGATCGGGCCCGACGACGGCCCTGCGGCCGGCCCCGCGGGCGCCGGCGGCTCGTCCTCGCATCACAGGGGAGGCACGCCCCGTACGGTCGTCGATCCGGACGCGCTGCTGGAGCAGATGAACGAGGCACAGCGCGCGGCCGTGGTGCACACCGGCTCGCCGCTGCTCATCGTCGCGGGCGCGGGATCGGGCAAGACGCGGGTGCTCACCCACCGCATCGCCTATCTGCTCGCGGCACGCCGCGTTCACCCCGGGCAGATCCTCGCCATCACCTTCACCAACAAGGCCGCGGGCGAGATGAAGGAGCGCGTCGAGGAGCTGATCGGGCCGCGTGCGCAGTCGATGTGGGTGTCGACCTTCCACAGCGCGTGCGTTCGCATCCTGCGCCGCGAGAGCAAGAAGCTCGGCTTCACCTCGTCCTTCTCGATCTACGACGCGGCCGACTCGAAGCGGCTGATGGCCCTGGTCTGCCGGGACCTGGACCTCGATCCGAAGCGCTATCCGCCGAAGGCGTTCAGCGCGAAGATCTCGAACCTGAAGAACGAGCTGATCGACGACGAGGACTTCGCGGGCGCCGCGTCCGGGGCGTATGAGAAGACTCTCGCCGAGGCGTACACGATGTACCAGGCGCGGCTGCGCGAGGCCAACGCGCTGGACTTCGACGACATCATCATGACGACCGTCCATCTGCTCCAGGCGTTCCCCGACGTCGCCGAGCACTACAGGCGGCGCTTCCGGCACGTGCTCGTCGACGAGTACCAGGACACGAACCACGCCCAGTACACGCTGGTTCGGGAGCTGGTGGGCACCGGCGAGGCGGGACCCGAGGGCGGACCCGAGGCCGAGGCCGGACCCGAGGGTGGTCAGGAGCGGCAACGCCCCGCCCCGCAACGTGCCGAACTGTGTGTCGTAGGCGACGCCGACCAGTCCATCTACGCGTTCCGCGGCGCCACCATCCGCAACATCCTCCAGTTCGAGGAGGACTATCCGGACGCCACGACGATCCTCCTCGAACAGAACTACCGCTCCACGCAGACGATCCTCAGCGCCGCCAACGCCGTCATCGAGCGGAACGAGAACCGCCGCCCGAAGAACCTGTGGACCCAGTCCGGCGCGGGCGCACCCGTCACCGGCTATGTGGCCGACACCGAGCACGACGAGGCGCAGTACGTCGCCGACGAGATCGACCGCCTCACCGACGCGGGCGAGGCCAGGGCAGGCGACGTCGCGGTCTTCTACCGCACCAACGCACAGTCGCGTGTCTTCGAGGAGGTCTTCATCCGCGTCGGCCTGCCCTACAAGGTCGTCGGCGGCGTCCGCTTCTACGAACGCCGCGAGGTGCGCGACGTACTGGCCTATCTGCGGGTGCTCGCCAACCCGGAGGACGCGGTGCCGCTGCGGCGCATCCTCAACGTGCCCAAGCGCGGCATCGGCGACCGTGCGGAGGCAATGATCGAGGCACTCGCGCTCCGCGAGAAGATCACTTTCCCGCAGGCGCTGGCCCGTGTGGACGAGGCGTACGGGATGGCCGCCCGCTCGGCCAACGCCGTACGGCGGTTCAACGTGCTGATGGAGGAGCTGCGTACCGTCGTCGAGTCAGGGGCCGGGCCCGCGACGGTGCTGGAGGCCGTGCTCGAACAGACGGGATATCTGGCCGAGTTGCAGTCCTCGACCGACCCGCAGGACGAGACACGCATCGAGAACCTTCAGGAACTGGCCGCCGTCGCCCTGGAGTTCGAGCAGGAGCGCGGCGAGGACGAGCCGGGCACCCTCGCCGACTTCCTGGAGCAGGTCGCACTGGTCGCGGACTCCGACCAGATCCCGGACGAAGAGGCGGGCGAGGAGAGCGGAGTCATCACGCTGATGACGCTGCACACGGCCAAGGGCCTCGAATTCCCCGTGGTCTTCCTCACGGGCATGGAGGACGGCGTCTTCCCGCACATGCGCGCCCTGGGCCAGACGAAGGAGCTGGAGGAGGAGCGGCGGCTCGCGTACGTGGGCATCACGCGTGCGCGCAAGCGGCTCTATCTGACGCGGTCGGTGCTGCGGAGCGTATGGGGGCAGCCCTCGTACAACCCGCCGTCCCGCTTCCTGGAGGAGATCCCCGACCAGTACGTCGACTGGAAACGCACGGGAGCGGCGGCAGGCGGCGGCGCCAGCGGCGGCGGAGGCATCGGCTCGGGCCTGGGTGCGGGGTTCGGCTCCGGGGCGTCCTCGGCGGTAAGAGGGGGCGCCGCGGGGGGCGTTCAGCGGCGCGGCGGGCCGAGCGGCTTCGCTACGCGGCGTACGTCGGACCGTCCCGTCGTCTCGCTGTCCCCCGGCGACAGGGTCACGCACGACAGCTTCGGGCTCGGCACGGTCGTCGCGGTGAAGGGCAGCGGGGACAACGCGGAGGCGACGATCGACTTCGGCGGCGAGAAGCCCAAGCGGCTGCTGCTGCGGTACGCACCGGTGGAGAAGCTGTAGCGGCGGCGGACGCGGAGCGGAGGCGGACGCGGAGCACGCGGCGGGGACAGCGTCAAGAGCCGCTGCGCGCGGCGCAGTCGGGTCCGGGCCGCGGGGGCCGAGCGGCCTGGTCTGACCGTCGGGTGTGTGTCTGCTGCGGGCGACCGGCTTGTGCCGTGCCTACTCGGGGTTGAGGCCCTTGCCGCGCAGCCATGGCAGCGGGTCGATGGCGTCGCCTCCGCCCGGGTGCACCTCGAAGTGGAGATGCGGGCCGGTGGAGTTGCCCGAGGTGCCGGAGTAGGCGATGGTGTCGCCGGCCTTGACCTGACCGGAGCGGATCTTGGTGCTGCTGAGGTGGCAGTACCAGGTCTCGGTGCCGTCGGGTGCGGTCACCACGGCCATGTTGCCGAAGGACACGTCGTACTTGGTGGTGACGGTGCCGTCGGTCGCCGCCATCACGGGCGTGCCTTCGCTCACGGGGAAGTCGATGCCCGTATGGACGGACATCCAGTTGAGGCCCGCCTGCCCGTAGGTGGCGCTGAGGCCGTGCTCCTTGACGGGGAGCGCGAACTTCGGCCGCAGGGCCTCCTTGCGGGCGGCCTCCCTCGCCTTGCGTTTGCGTTCGGCCTCCTGTCGTGCCTGGAGGTCGAGGCGTTCCTGGGTACGGCTGGCCCGGTCGGCGAAGTCGTCGGCGTCGGCGGAGAGTCCGGCGAGCTGTGTGTCGAGCTTCTTGTTGGCCGGTTTCACGGGAACGTCGGCCGAAGCCTGCGTCGTCGTGTCGTCCTGGGGCGCGTTGCCGGCGACGGAGGCCGCTGCGGCCGCGGCCACGCCCATCACGGCGACGGACGGAACGGCCACCGTGAGAAGCGCGGACCGCCTGGGTCTCGCGGAGCGGCGGCGGCCTGGCAGGTGCGCGACCCTGAGGTCCCGCTGGGGGTGTACGTCGGGGGCGTCGGCGCCGCGCGGCACGGGGTTCTCCGCGCCGTAGGCGTCGGGAGTGTCGTTGGCGCCGGGGGCGTCGATGCCGTCGATGCCGGTGTGTGCGTCGACGCCGTCGAGTCCGTCGTAGCTCTCGTACCCGTCGTAGGCGGGGAGAGCGGTCGTGGCGTCCAGGTCGCCGCCATGGGCGAACGTCTCGTCGGCGTACGGCTGTTGCTGCTGCTCGCCCGTGTCCGCGGTGTCGTAACCGTCGTAGCCGTCATACGACTCGTAGCCCTCGTAGGCCGATTCCGCGTAGGCCGCGGTGGTCTCGTCGCCCTGCGCGGGGACGGACTGCGCTGCCGCCTGGTCGTAACCGTAGGCGTCCCAGCCGCCGTTGGGGCCGGGCGTGTCCCACTGGCCGCCCGTCTCCCATTGATTGTCGCTCCACTGCGAGGCGTCCCACTGGCCGCTGTTCCAGCCGAATTCCGCCTGGTCCGCGCCGGGTTGGGCGGAGAAGTCGCCGGCCTGTAGGAAACCGGCCTGCGTCCAGGCGCCGTTCGTGTCGTAGGAGCCCGTGCCGTAAGTGCCGGTGTCGTAGCCGCCGGTGTCGTACGTGCCCGTGTCGTACGTACCTGTGCCGTATGCCCCGGTCTCGTAAGTGCCGGTGTCGTACGTGCCTTGGTCCGAGTAGGCGTCATATGTGCCGGACGTCCAGCCCGCGCCGTCCGTGCCGGGCATCGAACCGAAGAGCGGGTCCTGGTCGTAGGAGAAGTCCTGGCCTGCGAAGGTTCCCGTGGAATAACCGTCGTACGCGGCGGGTTGACCCTGCTGGGCGTAGACGCCGTGCGCCGCCTGCTCGTACTGCCCGGCGCCGGAGGCCGCGTACGAGAAGCCAGGAGAGGTGTCGGCCGGGAACGAGGTTCCCGACGGGTGACTGTCGTTCACCACCAACTTCTCTTTCGCCTCGACAGCAGGGGCGGAGCAGTGCGGTGACTGTACCCGGGGGTACGTGACGACGACAATCTTCAACAGGTTTTACAGCCCGGAGAAACGGGCATTCGGTGGCCTTTCGGGGCTCCAAGAACGCGATTTTGGCCTGGCGTTCGATGAATGTTCGACTAACTTCCGCGCCTGGGCGGGGTCCTGGCCGCTTCCCGTCGCGTGATTCCGGATGTCTCTCGTGCCGCCGGACGGCGGCCCAACTCCGTTGCGGCGCACGCCCGATGCGCGTTCTGGCGGCTTATGTCTGCATCTGTGCCCCTGCTTTACCGGTATCGCGGGAGACGTCCTGTACGGGCTGTCACCAGCGGAGGGCGGATGCGAAGCGGAAGGGCGGGGGCGCGCAGCGGGAGGGCTGCTGCGGCTGGGGCGTTGCGGCTGGGTGTGAAGGGGCGGCCGAGGGGTGCGGACCGGGCGCCGCCGTCGTGTGATTTCCCCCTCCCTTCCCGGTCGGGAGGGCCTCCGTGCGGGATGCTGGGGATAACGTTCGTTCACTCCGGCAGTCATGGTCCTCCGCGCCGACGAGGACCGCCGTAGAAACAGACCCCGGAGAGCCGTCGAGATGGAGGCAGTGATGAGTGTGCCGGGTCCGATCCGCGTGGTGGTCGCCAAGCCTGGGCTCGACGGTCACGACCGAGGGGCGAAGGTCATCGCCCGTGCGCTGCGGGACGCGGGCATGGAGGTCATCTACACCGGGCTGCACCAGACGCCGGAGCAGATCGTGGACACCGCGATCCAGGAGGACGCCGAGGCCATCGGCCTGTCCATCCTCTCCGGCGCGCACAACACGCTCTTCGCCAAGGTGCTGGAGCTGCTGCGCGAACGCGACGCACAGGACATCAAGGTCTTCGGCGGCGGCATCATCCCCGAGGACGACATCCCCCCGCTCAAGGAGAGCGGAGTGGCGGAGATCTTCACTCCCGGCGCGACGACCAACGAGGTCGTCGAGTGGATTCGCGCGAACGTCGGACGGCTCGCGGCCTGACGAACGGCCCCGGGCCCCCGGGCCGCGGCTCACAGGCTCATCGGCTCAGCATTCAGGATTCCGCGGATGTGCGTCGCTGCCGCCGCGCAGTTCGGCGAGCATCGTCTCCCGTAGCCGCAGGGTCGCCACAAGCCGCTGGAAGGACTCCGCCCAGTAGGCTCCCGCACCCGGTGAGCCTCCTTCGGGCTCGTCGGGCACGGCTGCGAGCGGCTCCAGCCGACCCGCGTCGGCCGGCGGGAGACAGCGCTCGGCCAGGCCCAGGACCCCGCTGAAGCTCCAGGGGTAACTGCCCGCGTCCCGTGCGATCTCCAGGGCGTCGACCACGGCCCGGCCCAGCGGTTCCGCCCACGGCGCCGCGCACACGCCCAGCACGCGGAACGCGTCCGACAGCCCGTGTGCCTCGATGAAGCCCGCCGCCCACGCGGCTCGTTCGGCTTCGGGCAGCACTGCGAGAAGCCTGGCCGCGTCCCCCGCGCTCCCTTCCGGCGGAGCCGTGGGGGCGGCCCGATCAGGGCACGCGCCCACTCCGCGTCGCGCTGGCGTACGGCGGCACGGCACCAGGCCGTATGGAGGTCCCGCTTCCACTCGTCCGCGACGGGAAGGCCGACGATCTCCTGAGGGCCGCGCCCGCCGAACTGGTCCGGCCACGCCCACAGCGGTGCCGCCTCCACCAACTGCCCCAGCCACCAGGCACGTTCGCCCTTTCCCGCGGGCGGCTTGGGCACCACCCCGTCGCGCTGCATCTCCGCGTCGCACTCGTGGGGCGCCTCCACCGATATCCGCGGCGCCGTGGCGAGAGGGTCCGGAGTGACGTATGTACGGGCACGGGCCGCCATGCGGGCGGCGAACGCCGACCCCGGAAGGCAGGCGAGCAATTCCGCGGCGGTCGCGCGCACGGTACGGGAACGGTCGCCGAGCGCCCGCTCCAGAAACTCCTCGTCATGAACGCCGATGCTCTCGCGCAGCGAATCGAGGAACATCAGCCGGTCCTCGGCGCGCTCGTTCGCCCATGTGCCGGTCAGCAGGGCCAGCCCGGCGGCAGGGTCCCGGCGGCGCAGCGAGACGAGCAGGGCGACCCGCTCCGCGAACAGGCCCTCCTGCCACAGCCGTTGGGCCTCGCCCGGCGGCCGGTCCGTACCGGCTGGCGGCTCGGGCGCGCCATCGCCCGGCGCGGGCTCGGGACCGTCCCCGGCTCCGTACCGGTCCGCGCGTGCGGCGGCCCGGGCGGTCCGTCGGGTCCGGTCGTCCGTGGGTGGCAGGGCGTGGCGGAGCGCGAACCTCCACTCCGGGTTCAGACCGGCCAGCCACATCCCGCGAGGACCTGCGAACGCCAGCGTCTCGGCGCGCAGATCGGTACGGGCGCGGGCCGCGTCCAGCAGGGCAGGAAGCTGTCCCTCGGGGGCGCGGTATCCGTGCTCGTTGGCGGCGGCAAGCCACTGCGGCAGCAGCTCCGCAAGATCCGGCGCCGTGCCGCGCCGGCCCCCTCCGGGGCCCTGGCCTCCGGGACGGCCCGCGAGCAGCAGCGTCAGCCGGTGCGCCGCCGCGGCGGGCAGCGGCGGGCGCGGGTCCTCGGGGGCGAGGGCGAGGCGCGGCCCCGCCGGTGCGGGCAGCAGCCCCGCCCGGTGGCGGACGGTCTCCACCGCCGCCGCGTCCAGCAGGGCCGCTGTGCTGCCACCCGGTGGCGTGCGCCGCTCGCTCCCCAGCAGCGCAGCCGTCACCAACGCGCCCCATGCAGTGGTGAGTTCGTCTGTGGGGTCCGCCGTGTCGTTGCCGTCCTTGCCGTCCTTGCCGTCCATGGCGCCAAGCACGTCGGGATTGGCCGGTCCATCGGGGGCTTCCGAGACCGCACCGGGTGCCGCCGTCGGCTGTGGCGGTGGTTGCGGCGGCGGCGTGGCCCTCGTCGTCCGGCTCATCGCTCTCCCTCCGTACGGACGGCTCGCCGCCACCCGCCTTGCTGCCGACACTCGGCCCCGTTGCGGGCGAACGCTCGCGCCCGTGTGCTGAGACGGGCTCACAACGGCACCGCCTCTCCCTCGCTCCAGACCGTGTACGGGGCGAAGCCCCTGTGGCCGCATTCACCGAACACCGTCACCGGGCGGCCTCCGGAGACCGCCGTAAGCCTCCACAGCGACGCGGGGGAGACGCCGGGAGCCACGGGGAGCGCGAACTCACCGCCCGCGTCCGCCAGTTGCCGTACCCCTGGGCTTCCGTGCGCCGCGCTCTCGCTGCCGCCACCGGTGCCGTCGCCGTGACCGGCCGCCGTACCGTCCCCGTACTCGCCGAGGACCGGCACCACATCGCTCAGTACCGCGGGCCAGGCGTCCAGCCAGGGGTCGTCGCACAGCGCCTGCCCATACGAGGCGAGCGAGTCGGTGACCGTGCCCCCTTCCGGCACGTGCCCGGCCGCCGAGGGCGTCCCATGACTCTCGCCGAGCACGGCACGCAGCGGACGCGCTCCCGGGTGGTACGCCAGCTCCGCATCGATCGACGAGCCGACAGGCAGGGCCTGTTCGGGCGCGCGGCCCCCTGCCGCATACGACAGCAGCAGCGCCGGACGCCCCGACGCCAGACCCTTCAGCCAGATGCGCCGGGCCGTAAGCCGCCCTTCCTCGGTGTCGCGCTGTGCGAGCACCAGCCACTCGTCCCTGACCTTCTCCGCTCCGCCCGCCAGCAGCTCCGCGGAGTCGACGGTGAGCCCGACCCTCGTCCTCACTGTCGCGGCGAGAGGTTCGGGCAAGCTGTCCAGGGCCAGCACGCCGCGATTCAGCAGATGGAGAAGCGCGCACTCCGACAGCAGCCTGCCGGGCCAGCCTCCGGCAGCGTCACCCGCAGGCGACGACGTACGTCCGGAGACGGGGACCGCGCCCAACTCCCGTATGCGCGCGGCCAGTCCGGGGGCCTGGGCGTCGACCATGCGCGAGGCCGTCTCCTCCCACTGTCCATAGCCGCCCTGCTCCGCACCGGCCAGACCCGCGCGCAGCATGTCCGCCAGCCGTTCCTCAAGCTCCGTGGCCCCCGCCGTGATCCGCCGCATCCGCCGCTGCGCCCGGCGGCGAGCGGCCTCCGGATCCGCTGGGCCGCGCGCCCCGCCACTCCCGGCGCCGGCGTCTGCCTCGTCTGCCGAGTCTCCGCCCGCGCGCCCCGGCCGGCCCCCGGCGGCCCTGCGCGCGGCCCGTTCGCGGCGGCCGGCGAGCCATTCGTTCGCCCACTCCGGCGGACGGCCGCCGGACCGTACGACCTGCGGGCTACCCGTTTCCCGCTCACCGGCCCACAACAGCAGCAGCCCCAGCGCGTGCTTGCACGGGAACTTACGGCTGGGGCAACTGCACTTGTATCCCGGCCCGTGACCCCTCCCGTAGCCCTTGTCCTGCCCGGGATCTCCCACCGGCCCGTCACCAGGCCCGTCACCAGGCCCTTCACCCGGTCCGTCTCCCGGCACGTCGGCCGAGCCGCCGTGCGGGCCGCCGAGATCCACCACCGTGCGATACGGCCTGCTCCCGCTGCCCTCGCACAGCCCCCACACCGCGCCGTCGCCGGAGCCCGCCTCCGACCACGGGCCGGGCGAGGAGAGCTTGCTCCCCGCCCTGCGTGACGCGTCGTCAGGAGCCAGTGCCAGCACCTCTTCCGCCTTCCAGCGGACCCCCGGTCCATCCATGGTCACGACCGTACGAGCCGCCACTGACAATCGCCTGGCGCTGCACCGTCCACGACTGATCAGCGCAGGTCAGGGCGGGTACAGAGGTGATTGTCAGTGGCGGGGTGCACGCTTGGCGGCACATCGGCAGTCATGTGTGGAGGGGGACCTGTGACCATCGATTCCCGCGCCGGAGACACCGCGCAGCACGCGGCGCTGCGGCCCCATGCCGAGGACGCCTTCGCTGACGAACTGCGGGCGCTGGCCGCGGCGGACGACAGGCCGCGCCCCGAGCGCTGGCGGCTCTCGCCCTGGGCGGTCTCCATGTATCTGCTCGGCGGAGTGCTGCCCGGCGGAGGCACGGTGATCACGCCCAAGTACGTCGGGCCGCGCAGGCTCGTCGAAGTGGCCGTCAGCACCCTGGCGACGGACCGCGCGCTGCTGCTCCTCGGCGTCCCCGGCACAGCCAAGACCTGGGTCTCGGAGCATCTCGCGGCGGCCGTGAGCGGCGATTCGACGCTGCTCGTGCAAGGCACCGCGGGCACCGCGGAGGAGGCGGTGCGCTACGGCTGGAACTACGCGCAGCTACTCGCCGAGGGGCCCAGCCGCGCCGCCCTCGTACCGAGCCCCGTGCTGCGAGCGATGGCGGAGGGCAGGACGGCGCGCGTCGAGGAGCTGACGCGCATCCCGGCGGACGTACAGGACAGCCTGATCACCGTGCTGTCGGAGAAGACGCTGCCGATACCGGAGCTGGGCGAGGAGGTCCAGGCAGTGCGGGGCTTCAACCTCATCGCGACGGCCAACGACCGTGACCGCGGGGTGAACGAGCTGTCGAGCGCGCTGCGCCGCCGGTTCAACACGGTGGTGCTCCCGCTGCCCGAGACGGCCGAGGCGGAGGTCGACATCGTCGCCCGCCGTGTCGATCAGCTCGGCCGCTCCCTCGACCTGCCCGCCGCGGCGGACGGTACGGCGGAGATCCGGCGCGTGGTGACGGTCTTCCGCGAGCTGCGCGACGGCGTCACCGCCGACGGGCGTACGAGGATCAAGTCGCCCTCGGGGACGCTCTCCACGGCGGAGGCGATCTCGGTCGTCATGGGCGGCATGGCGCTGGCGGCCCACTTCGGCGACGGCGTGCTGAGGGCCGGTGACGTGGCCGCGGGCGTGCTCGGCGCGGTGGTGCGCGACCCGTCGTCCGACCGTGTGGTGTGGCAGGAGTACCTGGAGGCGGTCGTGCGTGAGCGTGACGGCTGGAAGGACTTCTACCGCGCCTGCCGTGAGGTCTCGGCATGACGGCTGCACAGGCCCGCGCTCCCGGGCACGGCGCGCCGGGGCGCGATGCTCCCGGGCCTGCCGCCTCCGAACTCCCCGACGCGCCGCTGCTGTTGGGCGTGCGGCATCACGGCCCCGGGTCGGCGCGTGCCGTGCGGGCGGCGCTGGAGGCCCGTCGCCCGAGGGTGCTGCTCGTAGAGGGGCCGCCGGAGGCGGACGGAGTCGTCGAGTTCGCGGGCGACGAAGCCATGCGTCCACCGGTGGCTCTCGTCGCACATGCTCCGGACGAGCCGGGCAGGGCCGCGTTCTGGCCGTTCGCGGCGTTCTCGCCTGAGTGGGTCGCGATCAAGTGGGCGCTGGAGCAGGGAGTCCCGGTCCGCTTCATCGACCTCCCCGCAGCGAACAGCCTTGCCGCACGTACGAGTGAGGACTCACGCACAGGCGAAAACGACGAGCGGGACGTCGACGGGCGGGGGGCCGACGGCAGGGGGACTGACGGGCAAGAACCTGACGGACGAGGGGGCGATGGACAAAGCGGCGACAGCGAACGAACCCCCGGGGAAGGGGAGTTCGCCACCGCGTACGGCGACGAGCGGAGCGGCCCCCCGGCGGCCGATCCCGTGCGCGTCGATCCGCTCGCGGTCCTCGCCGAGACGGCCGGTTACGACGACGCCGAACGCTGGTGGGAGGACGTAGTCGAGCATCGTGGAGCGCGCACGGGCTCCGATCCGTACGCGCCGTTCGCCGTGCTGGGCGAGGCGATGGCCGCCCTGCGGGAGGAGCACGGCGAGGCGGAGGGCACCCGTCCCGCGGGCGACGCCGGTGACCGCCGCGACGAGGTCCGCGAGGCCCATATGCGTCTGCGACTGCGCGATGCGGTAAGGGAGTTCGGCGCGGGCGGAGTCGCCGTCGTCTGCGGTGCGTGGCACGTTCCGGCACTCACCGCGAAGACGAGGGTCGCCGACGACAGAAGGCTGCTCAAGGGCCTGCCGAAGGTGAAGGCGGAGATCACCTGGGTGCCGTGGACCCATCGCAGACTCGCACGCCACAGCGGCTACGGCGCGGGCATCACCTCTCCCGGCTGGTACGGGCATCTTTTCGAATCGCCCGACCGCGTCGTCGAACGCTGGATGACGAAGGTGGCCCGGCTGCTGCGCGACGAGGACCGCGGGGTGTCGTCGGCACACGTCATCGAGGCCGTGCGTCTGGCCGACGCGCTGGCCGTCATGCGGGGCAGGCCGCTCGCAGGGCTGACCGAGACCCTCGACGCGGTGAGGGCCGTGATGTGTGACGGTTCCGACGTGCCGCTCGTCCTGATACGGGACAGGCTCGTCGTCGGCGACGTGCTGGGCGAGGTCCCGGAGGCGGCGCCCGCGGTCCCGCTCCAGCGGGATCTGGCCAGGCAGCAGCGCACCTTGAGGCTCAAACCCCAGGCCGGTGAACGGGAGTTGGACCTCGACCTGCGCAAGGAGACGGACTCCGCCCGCAGCCGTCTGCTGCACCGGCTGCGCCTGCTGGGCATCGGCTGGGGGACGCCCGTGCACTCCCGTACGGGCAGCACCGGCACGTTCCGCGAGAGCTGGCGGCTGATGTGGGAGCCGGAGCTGTCGGTTCGTACGGCCGAGGCGGGGGTGTGGGGCACGACCGTCGAATCGGCGGCGACGGCCAAGGCCGTGTCGCAGGCCCAAGAGGCCGTCGAGCTGACGGAGGTGACCGCCCTCGCCGAGCAGTGCCTGCTCGCGGAGCTGCCGGACGCTCTGACGGTCGTCATGCGCGCGCTGGCGGACCGTGCCGCCCTGGACTCCGACGTCGGGCGGCTCGCAAGTGCCCTTCCGGCGCTGGTGCGTTCGGTGCGGTACGGCAATGTGCGCGGCACCGACTCGGCGGCGCTCACTGAGGTCGCGTACGGGCTGGCGGAGCGGGTCTGCGTGGGGCTGCCACCCGCGTGCGCGGGCCTCGACGCGGACGGCGCCGCACGGATGCGTGACCATGTCGACGCCGTGCATCGCAGCGTGGCGCTGCTGTCGCAGTCGTCCGGTGCGATGGAGGCGGACGCAACGGACCCTGACGCGGCGCACGTTGACACGGACGAGGCCGATGCAACGGAGCTTGCTGCGCGGGACGTTGCTGCACTGGGCGTAGCGGCACCGGGCGTTGCTGCTGGGGAGGCCGATGGAGCCGAGTCCTCCGGCCGGTCCGCCTCTGCCGAGTCGCCTCGGCCGCACCGGCCACACCGGCCCAGCGGCATCCGGTCACGCTGGCGTGCGGTGCTGGGCAGGCTCGCCTCACGCGACCGCATACCGGGCCTGATCCGCGGCCGTTGCGTCCGACTGCTGCTGGACGACGCCCAGTTGACGCACTCGCAGGCCGCACGGCTGATGGGGCTGGCGCTCTCGCCGGGCACGGCTCCGTCGGAGGCGGCGGCATGGATCGAAGGGTTCCTCGCGGGCGGCGGCCTGCTGCTCGTACACGATGAACGGCTTCTCGGCCTGGTGGACGGCTGGCTGGCGTCCGTACCGGGGGAGTCCTTCACGGACGTACTGCCGCTGCTGCGCAGGACGTTCGCGGAGTTCGAGCCGGGAGTGAGGCGCACCGTCGGCGAACTCGTGCGGCGCGGCTGCCACTTCACGGCGGCGGACATGGGAGTGGGGCAAGGGGGGCCGACGGGCGCTTCCGGCCTGGCACCGGGGTTTCCGCTACGGCGGATACGGCCGGGGCTCGAAGGCTTCGGTCAGGGGCTGGACGTGGCCCGCGCGGGCGGCGTCATGCCGACGCTGCGGCTGCTGCTCGGGCAGCCGCAGCCCGAAGGCGGCGGGCCTGCGGAGGCCAGATCGGCACAAGTACCGGCCGGAGCAGGGGACTTCGAGACGGCGACGACCCACGCGACCCACGCCGGGCGTGAGCAAGCCGGACCGGAGACGCACGATAAGGAGGCGGCCGTATGACCTGGCCCAACGGCACACCCGGAACGCCGAACGGCACGCCCGGAACCGGAATCACGGGTGCACCCGGGACCCCCGGCGGGCCCGGCGCGATTTCGGCGATAAGGCCGCAGACGCCCTCACAGCCCCGGAACGCCCAGGACGGCCCCGTCGACATCACGAGTGCCGACATCTCGCCTGTCGACTTCACGCGTGCCGACATCACGCGTCCTGAGTCCAGTCCCGCCGAGCCGACCCCCGCCGGGGAGCGGCTGCGTCGTTGGCGTCTGGTGCTCGGAGGGGCGGACGGTTCGGACGGCACCGGCTGCCGACTGGGCGGCACGGACGCCGCGATGGACCGTACGCTCCAGGCGCTCTACGGCGGCGGCCCGTCGCACGGCCCCGGCGCGGGCTCCGGCTCCGGCTCCGGATCAGGCTCCGGCAGGGGGCGGGCCGGCCGTGGCGAGCGTGCCGGTGGCCTGGGCGCCTCCGCGCCCCAAGTGGCGCGCTGGCTGGGCGACATCAGGACGTACTTCCCGAGTTCCGTGGTGCAGGTGATGCAGCGCGACGCCATCGAGCGACTCGACCTCTCCGCCCTGCTGCTGGAACCGGAGATGCTGGACGCCGTGGAGCCGGACGTGCATCTCGTGGGCACGCTGCTCTCGTTGAAGGCCGCCATGCCCGAGACCAGCAAGGAGACGGCCCGCATGGTGGTCCGCAAGGTCGTCGCGGAGCTGGAGAAGCGGCTCGCGGCCCGCACCCGCTCCGCCCTCACCGGCGCGCTCGACCGCTCCGCGAGGGTGCACCGGCCCCGGCACCGCGACATCGACTGGGACCGTACGATCCGGGCAAACCTCAAGAACTATCTGCCCGAGCACGACACCGTCGTCCCCGAACGCCTCATAGGCCATGGGCGAGCGGCGCGTGGAGTGCGCAAGGACGTCATACTCTGCATCGACCAGTCGGGATCGATGGCGCCGTCCGTGGTGCACGCCTCGGTCTTCGGCGCCGTGCTCGCCTCGATGCGTTCGCTGAACACGCGGCTCGTCGTCTTCGACACCAGCGTCGTCGACCTCACCGAGGAACTCGACGATCCGGTGGATGTGCTCTTCGGCACCAGCCTCGGCGGCGGCACGGACATCAACAGGGCGCTGGCGTACTGCCAGTCGCAGATAAGCCGCCCCTCGGAGACGATCGTGGTCCTCATCAGCGACCTCTACGAGGGCGGCATACGTGACGAGATGCTCAAGCGCGTGGCTCAAATGAAGGCGGCGGGCGTGCAGTTCGTGGCCCTGCTCGCGCTGTCGGACGAGGGGGCGCCCGCGTACGACCGTAGTCACGCCAGTGCGCTCGCGGCCCTGGGCGCCCCCGCGTTCGCCTGTACGCCAGACCACTTT
The DNA here is from genome assembly GCF_022524345.1 of Streptomyces marispadix. Taxonomy (NCBI): domain Bacteria; kingdom Bacillati; phylum Actinomycetota; class Actinomycetes; order Kitasatosporales; family Streptomycetaceae; genus Streptomyces; species Streptomyces marispadix. The sequence continues at coordinate 4,208,972 of NZ_JAKWJU010000002.1, forward strand.
CCCGAAGTGATGGCGGCGGCCATAGAAAAGCGACCGCTTCCCGTTCCGGACCAGGGGTGAGATGCGATTCGGGCGCGTTCTCGGAGGTGAAGCGCGCGCTTTCGGGGGATGAGGAACAGGAATGACTAATTCCTGTTCCGGTGCCCGCCATGGCTTCGTTCCCGGATTCGTGGCCCGGTCGTTCTCGGACTCGTCCCCGGAAATCGAAACGGACTTGAGCCTCCGTGGCTGTGAGGTGAACAAGTTGTGAGGGCGGTTGCGGCCGGAACATGCAGCCGTGCAAGGATCTCTCTCGTCCGGAACGCACGGGCTCCCGGCGCGCATTCACGTCTTCGCCGCTTGTGCAGCCTGCGTCCGCATTCTCCGACCACCTGGAAGGTTCTGCGTTGTCAGCAGCCTCGATGCCTGCCGTCGTGCGTTCGCCGCACTCAGCGGCTGCGCGCAGGGCACTGCTGACGCTGCTCTTCCTCGGCGGCTTCCTCGCGCTCGCGGTCGCCTTCGGCGGCAGTGCGAACGCCGTCTCCGACGCGGGGCACGAGGCACGGCAGGCCGGCGGCGAGGCCTCCGGACTGCTGAAGTCCGAGAAGGCGTCGGGAAAAGCGTCCGGTAAGAAGTCGGGCGAGACCCGCGACCGGGCGGAGCAGGCAGCGGCCGAGGCCGAGGCCGGGGCGAAGGGCAAGGCGAAGTCACAGGCCAAGACGGGTAAGTCGCTCACCGGGACCGAACTCGCCGAGCGGCAGCCGCAGGACGCACATCCGGCCGCCCGACGTGCGACCTCGCAGGTGCTGGGGCCCTTTGTGGACGGCGTGGACAGCGCCGGGCAGATCACCCGCCCGGTCGGCGAAGCCGTACAGGACGTCGCGGACTCGACCGGACCGCCCGGCGGCCTGGGGCTCGGCGGACTCGGCGGCATCGGCGGCGACACCCCGGGCGAGGGCGGTCACCAGAGCCACGACGGTACGGGCGACGACTCGTGCGGCGCGGTCACCCACGGCACGGGCGACCGTCTCAACACCCCGGACCCACAGGGGAGTCGGGGCCTGGCCCCAGGGGCCTTCCTCTCGGCCGGCGCCGCCCATGCGAACGCCGAGGACGGCCTTACGGACGGAACCGGCGAAGGAGCCCCGGACGGTCGGCTCCCGTTCGGTGACACGCCCGCCGTACCGTCCCCCAGCACGTCGCCGCAGTACACGGCCGACGGTCAGAGCCAGCGCGGCGGCCCGCTCCAGTTCGCCGCCGTCGTCGACTGCGAAGAGCACCTGGTGCCGCCGCGATCCGGCGCAGTGAGCGCCGCGGACGGTACTCCGACGCGTGAGCGCGCCGGCGACGTCCTCGAATTCCCCGGCTAGGGCGGACTTCCACACCGCGCCACGCGCGACAAACCCGCGAAGAGCGTCAACTGCGCCGTCGGCGACGCCGGTTCGCGCGTCGCGACGTGTGCGCACGACCTGCCACGCGGGGGTGGACAGGTCCGCCCTGGCCCGGCGTCCCGGATCTACGGCAAGCCCACGCGGCGAACCGTGCGACATCCGGGGCCCCGCGCCGCCAGATCTTCAGGATCGCCAGATCTCCAGGGATCTTCCGGATCGGAGATCCCCTCAATTCGAAGGACTTCCGCATCATGCGCAAGAACATCCGACGCTCACTCATGGTCGCCGCTGCCGCATCCGGCATCTGGGCCCTGAGCACCGCCGGCGCCTCCGCGGCCGAGCTTCCCGTGTCCACCGGCACCGGGACGACCGGCACGGTCGACGCCGTCGACGACGCGGTCGAGGAAGTGGAGCGGGCCGCGCACAACGCCGACGGCACCGCGGTCGGCACCGTGGGCAGTGCGAAGGAGACCGTGACGAGGACCCCGGGGACCGTCGAGGACGTCGTCAGCGGCGTCGCCGGCAAGCTGCCCACCAAGGGCATCCCCGAGAACGGTCTGCCCACCAACACCCTGCCGACGAACGGCCTGCCGACCGGTTCGTTGCCGTCCGGTTCGCTGCCGTCCGGTGCGGCGCACGATGTGACCGGCCCGCTGCACGGCACGGACGCGCCGGGCGCCGTCGAGGGCGCCCGGACCGCCGTTCAGCACGCGTCCCACCACGCCGGGCAGGCGAACAAGGCCGTCAAGGAGGCCCGTAAGGACCTGCGTTCGGCCACTGCGGGTCTGCCCGCCGAGGCCGCGCTCCCGGATCTCTCCGCCGTTCCCGGCGAGGTGACCCGTCATCTGCCTCCCCACACGCTGCCCGCCGTGTCCGTTCCGGGCGCGCCCGTCGTCCCGGGCCTGCCGGAGCCCGGCGTACCGGCGGTGCCCTCCGCAACGGGGGTCCCCTCCGTGCCCGGGGTCGGCTCCGTACCGGCAACCGGTGAGATCGCCGACGGCCTGGCCGCCGCCGGTCTGCGCACCGGACGGCTCACCGCCGCGCTTGACGGCGGCAACGCACAGGACACCGTCGGCGAGGTCCGCCGGGCCGTGTCCACCGCCCACCCGATCCTCGACGGTGCGAGCGGCGCGGTGCTGCCGCCGGTGGCCCGTGGCCGTGCCCTCCACGTGCGTCCCGCCGCCTACCAGGCAGCCACCGACGTCGCCGTGACCGCCGACCACGCCTCCGCAGCGACCGCTCCGTTCGCGGAGGCCGCATACGTCCGCTCGCAGGCCCTCGCCGACGAGGCGACCGGCGGCGAGGCCGGCGATGTGACCCGTGGCGTGGGCGACTTCGGCCGCGGTGTCGCCTCCGACGCCGTGCCCTACGCGCACACCACGGGCACCGGTCTGCACGCGGACGCTCAGGAGACCGCCTCGCACGCCGTCACCAATGTGACGGCCACCGTGGCGGCCCCGCCACGGCAGGACCTGACCGACGCCGCCAACTTCCCCGGGATGCCCGCGACCTCACAGTTCTCGGTCGTGCCGGGGGTTACGTCCGTGCCCGCGACTTCGTCCGTGCCCGGACTCTGAGCGCCCGTACACGGACTCTGAGCGTCCGTACGGCCGTACGCACGCCGTACCCGACGCCGCACTGAACGAAAAGCGCTGAGCACGGGGCCGCGGGGTGGCCCATGAAGGGGGGAAGGGCCACCCCGCATCTCCACCCATCGCTCATCGCTTCACCACCACACGACATCGGAATGAGGCAACCATGCACATGAGCAGGAGCGTTCGCCGCGGGGGCATCGTCGCGGCGGCAGCTTGCGGGCTACTGGCGCTGAGCGCCGGCAGCGCGTCGGCGGCCCAGCCGCCGAAGGCCACGGCGGCCAGAGGCACCGCCTTCGACGTGACGCACGTGACGGATGTGGAGCACGTGACGAGCGACGTGACGGCGGACGCTACGGACGCGGCGAAGTCGGGGCACGCCGCTGCCGAGCGCACACTCGACGACGCCGGAGCGGCGGCACCCCGGTCCGTGGAGCGCCGCCTGACGCGGAGCCTCACGGACGTTTCGAGGAAGGCGCAGCAGACCGGGCCCGACGTACGAGACGGTGCAGGGAAGGCGAGCAGGAATGTCACACAGGAGGCCGGTGAGGCCGTGTCCGAGGCGTCTTCGGCTTCCACGGATACGTACTTGGGCGCTCTGTCCCGCATCCCGGCTCAGGCGGCCCCATCGTCCGCGCCGGGGTTGCCGGAAGACCTTGTGATCGAGATACCCGAGGTCGTACCGGGCGTGCCGAGCATCGGCATCATTCCCCTCTCCCTGCCGGCCCTGCCCGTCACTCCGGGCATCCCGTCCCTGTGACGTAACCGCGGCTGCGACCTGTGGCTGTGGCTGTGGCCGTACGGGCACGGCAACGGCACGGGCACCGGCGCCCGCCCGCATACGGGTCCGCCCGCGCACGTATACGGGAAGAATGTGGACGCGATGAGTCCTCGTCGGCAACGCACGAAGCACGGCGCGATGCGACGAGGACTCACGCGGTCCGCGCGGAAACTCTCGGTACCCCGGAACGCACGCGCACAACGGTCCCGTATCCGCTCGTCGTCAAGTGGCCCCGCACGCGGCCGTACTGCTCCGAACCGTCCCCAAGTCCCTTCGTGCGGGCGGCCGTTCGCGTCCGTACAGGGAGAAGCAGGAGAGACCCGGGAACCGGATCGAGGCCGGGCGGGAGGCCGTTCACGGGAACTCCCAGGCCCCGGCCCCGCCGTGTGCGGGCGGCCCGCCGAAGCGTAGATTCCGTCCGCACGACATGTACGTGCCGCTGTGACCGTTGTCACCGCGAAGGTGTGAGCTGGAATTTATGCACCGCTCACGTGCAGGGCTAACCTGCAAGGCGGACATGCCGCGCCTCGTCGTGACGCCGCGGCCACGCGGCACGCCCATGATCACGCTGACACGCTGACAACCGCGAACCACTGATTAAGGGGACGTACGCGCGTGGACCTGTTCGAGTACCAGGCGAGGGACCTCTTCGCCAAGCATGACGTACCGGTACTGGCCGGCGAAGTCATCGATACGCCCGAGGCGGCGCGCGAGGTGACCGAGCGACTCGGCGGTCGCGCGGTCGTCAAGGCGCAGGTGAAGACCGGCGGCCGGGGCAAGGCCGGCGGTGTGAAGCTCGCCGCCGACCCCGCGGAAGCCGTCGAGAAGGCCAGGGCCATCCTCGGCATGGACATCAAGGGCCACACGGTCCAGAAGGTCATGCTGGCTGAGACCGCGGACATCGCGGAGGAGTACTACGTCTCCTTCCTGCTTGACCGCACCAACCGCACCTTCCTCGCCATGGCCTCCGTCGAGGGCGGCGTCGAGATCGAGGAGGTCGCCGCGACGAAGCCCGAGGCCCTCGCGAAGATCCCCGTCGACGCCATCGAGGGCGTCACGGACACCAAGGCGCGAGAGATCGCGGAGGCCGCGAAGTTCCCGGCCGAGCTGATCGACCAGGTCGCCGAGGTGCTGAAGAAGCTGTGGGACGTCTTCGTGCGTGAGGACGCGCTGCTCGTCGAGGTCAACCCGCTCGTGAAGACGGGCGAGGGCAAGGTCATCGCCCTGGACGGCAAGGTCTCGCTGGACGCCAACGCCGAGTTCCGGCAGCCGGACCACGCGGCGCTGGAGGACAAGGCCGCGGCCGACCCGCTGGAGGCCGCCGCCAAGGCGAAGGACCTCAACTACGTCAAGCTCGACGGTCAGGTCGGGATCATCGGCAACGGCGCTGGTCTGGTCATGTCGACGCTCGACGTCGTGGCGTACGCGGGCGAGGCGCACGACAACGTCAAGCCGGCCAACTTCCTCGACATCGGCGGCGGCGCCTCCGCCGAAGTCATGGCGAACGGCCTGGAGATCATCCTCGGCGACCCCGACGTGAAGTCGGTCTTCGTCAACGTCTTCGGCGGCATCACCGCCTGCGACGCGGTCGCCAACGGCATCGTCCAGGCCCTCGAACTGCTCAAGAGCAAGGGCGAGGACGTCAGCAAGCCGCTGGTCGTACGCCTCGACGGCAACAACGCCGAGCTGGGCCGCAAGATCCTCACGGATGCGGACCACCCGCTCGTGCAGCAGGTGGACACCATGGACGGTGCGGCCGACCGCGCTGCCGAGCTGGCCGCGAAGTAAGCGGACGAGACCGAGATCTGCGAGGACATCGACACACCATGGCTATCTTCCTCAACAAGGAGAGCAAGGTCATCGTCCAGGGGATGACCGGCTCCGAGGGCCAGAAGCACACCAAGCGCATGCTGGCCTCGGGCACCAACATCGTCGGCGGCGTCAACCCGCGCAAGGCGGGCACGAACGTCGACTTCGAAGGGACCGAAGTACCGGTATTCGGCGGCGTGAAGGAGGCCGTCGACGCCACCGGCGCCGACACCACCGTCATCTTCGTACCGCCGAAGTTCGCCAAGGACGCCGTCGTCGAGGCCGTCGACGCCGGGATCGGCCTGGCCGTCGTCATCACCGAGGGCATCGCCGTGCACGACACGGCCTACTTCTGGGACTACGCCTCCCAGAAGGGCAACAAGACCCGCATCGTCGGGCCCAACTGCCCCGGTCTGATCACCCCCGGCCAGTCCAACGCGGGCATCATCCCGGCCGACATCACCAAGCCGGGCCGCATCGGGCTGGTCTCCAAGTCGGGCACTCTGACCTACCAGATGATGTACGAACTGCGGGACATCGGCTTCTCGACCTGCGTCGGCATCGGCGGCGACCCCGTCATCGGCACCACGCACATCGACGCGCTCAAGGCTTTCGAGGCCGACCCCGACACCGATCTGATCGTGATGATCGGGGAGATCGGCGGTGACGCCGAGGAGCGTGCCGCGGACTTCATCAAGGAGCACGTCTCCAAGCCGGTCGTCGGCTACGTCGCGGGCTTCACCGCCCCCGAGGGCAAGACGATGGGCCACGCGGGAGCCATCGTCTCCGGTTCGTCGGGCACCGCCCAGGCGAAGAAGGAGGCCCTGGAGGCCGCGAACGTGAAGGTCGGCAAGACCCCTTCGGAGACGGCACGGCTGGCGCGCGAACTGCTGGTCGGCTGAGGCGAGTCGGAGTCCGCCGCGAGCGGCGAGCCCGGCCAGGCCCCTTGCGGGAGCCGGGAGTTGCCGGGTCTTCTCGCGTGCTGTTCCACGAGCGGGCCCGTTCCCTGTCGGCAGAGGCAGGGAACGGACCCGTCGGCTTGCGCGGGGGGCGCCGCGCCGCCGGGTCGTGCGCCCCCTGGGTGTACGGGCGTTCCGGTTCGCAGGGCGGTTCCGGTTCGTGGGGCGTTCCGGGTTCGTACGGCGGTCACGGACCGGAGGGTGAGCGGTGCCGCGGCCGTCGTCGGCCGCAGACGGCCCGGCTGGCGGTCCGGTGCGAGCGTCGCGGAGGGACTCTCGTGGCCAGGCAGCGGTGGCGGCGCGTTCCGCTCCCGCTCCGAGGCGACGAAGGCGAAGGCCGCAGCGGTCAGGGCCCCGACGAGCCCCAGCGACGCGGCCGTCGCACAACGGGTGCGCACCTCGCTGCTGACGCGCGCACGCCGTGCCGACGGCGGCTTCACCGGCTGCGGCGCCGCCAACGGCCCCATCAGCAGCGCCGTTTCCCGCGGCAGCTCCCTCACAGGTACGTCACGCAGCGTGGGCACACTCGCGGCCAGCGCCTCGCGAGCGTGACGCAGGCGGCCCGAGGTCGCAGCGCTGCCCGCCTCCAACTCCGCCGCCGTATCGCCGAGTCGGAGCCCGAGCCCGTCGTGCAGCAGAAGCGCCGCGCGGTAGGTGCGCGGCAGCATCAGGAACGCTTCGAGCAACGGCCGGTCGCCGGGCGGTACATGACGCAGGGCCCGCTCGCGGCGCACAGACCGTACGAGCCGGAAGTCGTGCCAGGGAGCGAGCGCATGACGGTGCGCCACCGCACGCACCCACTCGCCCGGGTCGGGATCGGCGGCCACCTGAGGCCAGCGGCGCCATGCGAGCCGGAAGGCGTGGGCGACGGCACGGCGGGCGAGCCCGGTGCTGCCGCACAGAAGAAAGGTCTGCCGTAGGAGAGCGGGCGCGTGCTGCTCGTGGAGCATGTCGAAGGCGCCGGCGGCGGTCACGGGGATGCGGGGAGAGGAGTCTGCGGTCGTCTGCTCTCGCCGTTCGGTCCGTCCGGTCCGTCCGGTCCGTCCGGTCCGTCCGGTCCGTTCGGTCCTGTCGTCCCGGTCGGTCCGTTCGTGCCGGTCGCCGCTCATGTCCGGGGCCAGCGGTCGCGTGTGCTTTGTCGTACAAGGTGCATGCGGACATATTGGGCGACACATCGACGACTGGCGCGTTACCCGGACAGAACGTGTGTTGTTGACAGCATGTCGACGTGAGTCAAGTGACGCAGCGCAGCGCGACGTTGTCCCCCTACGGCCGGAGCACGGAACCGGACCTGCCGCCGAAAGCCGCCTGGTTCTTCGAGGGCGTGCTGGCCGCCGGCCTCGGGCTCGGGTCGCTCGCCGTCCTCGTGCTTCTGCTGTGGATCATCTCGCCCTACCCGGAGAGCGGCGCGGGCGGAGCCCTGCACATCGCCGCCGATCTCTGGCTCCTGGGCCACGGCAGCAGCCTCGTACGCACCGACACGCTCTCCGGCGTCCCCGCCCCGATCGCGCTGACGCCGCTGCTGCTGGCGATCCCACCGGTGTGGCTGCTGTACCGCGCATGTGTGCAGGCACTGGCCCACGGCGGAGAGCCGAGCGGTGACGAGGACCCGAAGAGCGAGACAGGCAGCGCCCCGGCGGACGGTGCCGGCCGGGAGCCGATGGGGCCGCTGACGCCGCTCGTCTTCGTGGCGGGGGGCTATCTGCTGACCGGCGCCGTCACCGTGCTGTTCGCCTCCGGCGGGCCTGTACGGGCGGACGCGCTCAGCGCGTTGGTGCGGCTGCCGCTGTTCGTACTGTGCGTCGTCGCGGCGACGCTGTGGCCGCTCGGCGGCGACGTCCCACCCGAGCCGGGGCGGCAGCCGGGGACGGAAGCAGCGGACGCGAGTGTCAACTCCCATGACGGCTCGGCCGGTTCGGCCCGCGCGGCAGGCTCGGCGCCCGAGGCGGCGGCGGCGCGACGGCGCCTCTCCTCGCTCGTTCCGTACGACGCACGGCTCCTCGCACGGCGGCTGCCCCGGCTGCGCACCGTGCTCACGGCGACGGCCGTGCTCTTCGGCGGCGGCCTCCTCATCACGCTCGGCGCGCTGCTGTGGCACGTCGACGATGTGCGGGCGGCCTTCCCGAGACTCGCGGGGGACTCCTGGACGGGACAGTTCGCGGTGCTGCTGCTCGTCGTGGCGCTGCTGCCGAACGCCGCCGTGTGGGCGGCAGCGTATGTACTCGGGCCGGGCTTCGCCCTCGGCGGGGGCTCCTCTGCGGGACTGCTGGTGGACGGCGACGCCACAGGGCTGCCGCCGTTCCCGCTGCTGGAGGCGCTGCCCGCGCAGGCAGGCGGCCATGGCTTCCTGACGTCACTCGCGGCGGGTACGGTGCCGCTCGCGGCAGCGGCCACCGTCGGCTGGTACGTGGCACACGCCGCCGTACCGGAGCCGGGCCGAGCACCCGGCGCGGCGAGCCGACAGGGCACGGTCTGGGTCGTAGCCCTCGTGGCGTGCGAGATCGGAGCGGGCGTCGCGGCACTCGCGGCGCTCTCAGGCGGTGCGCTCGGCACGGAGGCCATGGCCTTCCTGGGGCCCAACTGGTGGCTGACCGGCGGGGCGGCGTGTGCTTGGACGCTGCTGGTCGGTGCTCCGGTAGCGCTGGCGGTGCGGTCTTGGCGGCTACGGGGGCGCGGACCCGACGACGACTGGCACCAGACGCTCGCACGGCGCGCCCGCTGGGCGGAGCTGAAGACGGCCTCCGGCGGGCTGATGCCGGACTTCGAACCCCGCCGCGACTGACGTACGCGCTGCGGCACGCGCAGGTAAGCGTCGGGAGGCGCCCCGCCGCGAGCCCAACGCCCGTACCGCATCGATGAGTTGGAGCGGTACGGGGGCTGTGCGCTGAAGCCGGGCCGCGTGCCCGGCGGAGCAGGTGCGCGCGACCGCGCCCCCGTGTGACCTCAGTGCACCCGGAAGTCCCCGGGCCCCTGGAGGCCGTGCGCTCCCTGGAGTCCTCCCACTCCCTGAAGCCCGCTCGCGGACGACGACCGGTTCTCCAGCAGCGGCCGCAGTTCCTTCGGCAGCAGATCCTTGCAGTCCTCACGCGAGGACTGCGTCAGCGCGTCCTCCGTACATGTGAAGTACTCGCTGTAGACCTGCTGGAAGGTGAAGGTCGCCGCGACGATCGCCAGCGCGAGCGTCGCCGTGATCAGACCGCTGATCGCCGCCGTCGTACGGGACTTGGCCGCCTGCGCGGGAGTGACCGCGACCGGGATCTGCGACACCGTCCTCGGCGGCTCCTCCGCGGCCGCACTGCCCGGAGTCGTACGGTCCGTGCCCGCCACGTCCTCCGCTGTCGCGCCCGCCCCCGAGCGGCCACGGCGGCCCGTGGACTTGCCCGAACTCCCCGCCCCGGACGAGGACTTGCCCGCCCGCAGCGCGCTGATCCCCCAGTACACGGACAGGGCGCCCAGGAGCAGTGCGACCTCGGGAAGGCTGAAAAGGGAGAAGAACAGCGCCCAGACGCCGGTGTGGAGGGAGTAGCGCGCATGCCGCTGCGGGGGGTCCGTGGGGTCCCAGCGCATGCCGCGGCCCAGCCCGCCGGCCGGTCCGGCGCCACGGCCGCCGGGTCCGTCGCCATCGCCGTCTCCGCCTTCCGGGCCTCCGCCCGGGGAGTCGCCTCCGAAGCCGCCGCTCTGACGGCCCGGCTGCTGGCTGCTCCACCGGCTGCCCCACGAGGAGCGGTCCCGGCCCTTGTCACGGTCCCGGTCCTGGCCGGTGCCACGCCCGTCGCCTCCCGGGCCCGCACCGGTGTCAGTGCCCGTGCCGGTCTGTCGTCCCTTCCCGGAGCCGTCGTCGCCGTTCGTACCGTTCCGTGCGCCCGATGAGCGGCGCGGCTGCCAAGGCTGGTCCGGCTGCCCCTCCGGTGGTGCCGCGAAGGGGTTCTCCTCGCGCGAGGCGTCGTCCGATGGGGCCGCACGGCGGCGGCGTCGGTCGGTCATGTGGAGTGTGTCTTCCCCTTGCCCTGTCGTCCCTCGTACTGCCTGCACGGGCCGTGGTGCCGTCGTGCGTCCTGCCGTGCGGCGGCGGCCCTCCGGCGCCGGATGCGCCCGTGCCATGACGGGCACGTGCCTCTGACGCTACCTGGCACATGCGCCCCCGTCCCGAGGGGGCCGCGTCATGGGCCGGTATGGTTGCCGACGGTCGGACGCTTCGTAGAGTTCCCCGGAATTCACCGCTCCATGAGTTCGTACGACCACACAATCCGCTGCTCCCCGCATCCGGCACCCCACCGTGCCGGAGGAAACCCGTGAGAGAGAGCCTCGCCGTGGCTGCGCACCAGAGCCCGAGCCGCACCGGACGCGAACCCGCCCGTCTCGTCGTACTCGTCTCCGGCTCCGGTACGAATCTTCAGGCGCTGCTCGACGCCATCGACGCGGAGGGACCGGAGGCGTACGGCGCCCGCATCGTGGCCGTAGGCGCGGACCGCCACGGGATCGAGGGCCTGGAGCGTGCCGAGCGCGCGGGAATCCCCACCTTCGTCTGCCGGGTCCGTGACCACGCCACCCGTGACGAGTGGGACGAGGCGCTGACCGAGGCGACCGCGGCGTACGAGCCCGACCTGGTGATCTCCGCGGGCTTCATGAAGATCGTGGGCAAGGAGTTCCTCGCCCGCTTCGGAGGGCGGGTGGTCAACACCCATCCCGCGCTCCTTCCCAGTTTCCCGGGCACTCACGGCGTACGCGACGCGCTCGCGTACGGCGCGAAGGTGACCGGGTGCACCGTCCACTTCGTCGACGACGGTGTCGACACGGGACCGATCATCGCGCAGGGCGCGGTGGAGGTCCTGGACGAGGACGACGCCGACGGAGGCGCCGCTCTGCACGAGCGGATCAAAGAGGTCGAGCGACGGCTGCTCGTCGATGTCGTGGGACGAATCGCCCGCGACGGCTATCGCATCGAGGGACGAAAGGTACGGCTGCGGGATGGGTGAGGGTGGCATGCGCCAGAGCCAGAACGAGGACCGCAACGAGGACGCCGACGACAACCAGGCACGGGGCCGGGCACGGGAGCAGGCGGGAGACCGTGGCCGGGACGTGGAGTCGAGGCTTCCTCTCCGGCGGGCGCTGATCAGCGTCTACGACAAGACGGGGCTGGAGGAGCTGGCGCGGGGCCTGCACGAGGCAGGGGTGAGTCTGGTCTCCACCGGTTCGACGGCCCGGCGGATCGCCGCCGCCGGAGTGCCGGTCACGGCTGTCGAGGAGCTGACGGGCTTCCCCGAGTGCCTCGACGGACGGGTCAAGACCCTGCATCCGCGTGTGCACGCGGGCATCCTCGCCGACCGCCGACTGCCCGCACACCGCGAGCAGTTGGAGGAGCTGGACGTCGAGCCGTTCGACCTCGTCGTGGTCAACCTCTACCCCTTCCGCGAGACCGTCGCCTCCGGAGCCGCCCCGGACGAGTGCGTCGAACAGATCGACATCGGGGGCCCGTCGATGGTGCGCGCGGCGGCCAAGAACCATCCGTCGGTCGCGGTCGTCGTCAACCCCGGGCGCTACGCGGACGTGCTGGCCGCCGCCGGCGGCGAGGGCTTCGCGCTGGCCGAGCGCAAGCGGCTCGCGGCCGAAGCGTTTCAGCACACGGCGGCCTACGACGTGGCCGTGGCCTCCTGGTTCGCCGACGGCTACGCACCCGACGAGGCCGGGGACGCGGCCGCCACGGACGCGGGGGAGGCGACGGACGCCGCCAAGGGGAACCGGCTCCCCGCCTTCGCCGGTGCGGCCCTCACCCGCAGGGGCGTGCTGCGTTACGGCGAGAACCCGCACCAGCCGGCGGCGCTCTACACCGACGGCAGCGGCACGGGCCTGCCCGGCGCCGAGCAGTTGCACGGCAAGGAGATGTCGTACAACAACTACGTCGACACCGAGGCCGCGCGCCGGGCCGCCTACGAGCACGGCGAGCTGCCCTGCGTAGCCATCATCAAGCACGCCAACCCCTGCGGTATCGCCGTCGGTTCGGACGTGGCGGAGGCACACCGCAAGGCGCACGCCTGCGACCCGCTCTCCGCCTTCGGCGGCGTGATCGCCGTCAACAGGTCGGTGTCGGTCGCCATGGCCGAGCAGGTCGCGGACATCTTCACCGAGGTGATCGTGGCGCCCGCGTACCAGGAGGGCGCCGTCGAGGTGCTCGCCCGCAAGAAGAACATCCGGGTGCTGCGCTGCGCCGAAGCGCCTTCCGCGGCACTGGAGTTCAGGCCGATCGAGGGCGGTGCGCTGCTCCAGGTCAAGGACCGCCTACAGGCGCCGGGCGACGACCCGGCCGAGTGGACCCTGGCCACGGGCGAACCGCTCTCCCCTTCGGGTCTCGACGAACTCACCTTCGCCTGGCGCTCCTGCCGCGCGGTGAAGTCCAACGCGATCCTGCTGGCCAGGGACGGCGCCACCGTGGGCGTGGGCATGGGCCAGGTCAACCGCGTGGACGCGGCGAAGCTCGCGGTGCAGCGCGCGGGCGAGGAACGCGCACGCGGGTCCTACGCCGCATCCGACGCCTTCTTCCCCTTCCCCGACGGGCTGGAGGTGCTGACCCGCGCGGGCGTCAAGGCCGTTGCGCAGCCCGGCGGTTCGGTACGTGACGAGGCGGTCGTGGAGGCGGCGAAGGCGGCGGGCGTGACGATGTACCTTACCGGTACGAGGCACTTCTTCCACTGAGGTCCACCCAGTCGCGTGCGGGCAGCGGGGCACTGCGCCCGCACGCGACTCGACGTCCACCGCCTGCGGCTCCCGGCTCGCCGTCCGCCGCCCGTGGTCCCATGCCCGTGGCCCGCCCGCTGACGTGCCGCATCCCGTACGCCATACTCGGTTGCCATGAAGGACGGACCGACGCCGGGACAGGGCGGATTCGGACCGGCGGAGCCCACGCCGCCTCCCGACGACGGAGCGGCGTACGGATACCCCGGTCCGCAGGGGGGCTACGGATATCCGGCCGGCGCCGGACCCATGGGACCCGCGGGACAGATGGGCGTGCCGGGCCACGACGGCGGATACGCGCAGCCGCTGGTCGTCATCGGCGACATCACGGTGACGGCCGACGGCATCGTCACGCCCGCGGGCAAGATGCCGCTGAGCGGCGCCACTTGGACGGTCACGGACATGTCGCGCACGGAGGAGCGGATACCCACGCACGCGATCGTGCTCGCCGTGGTCTTCGTGTTCTTCTGCTTCCTGGGGCTGCTCTTCCTGCTGATGAAGGAGCGCACCACGGCCGGTCACGTCCAGGTGACCGTGAACAGCGGCGGGAAGTTCCACTCGACGATGATCCCGGTGCACGACCCGATGGCGGTGCACCACATCATGCAGCAGGTCAACTACGCCCGTTCGGTGAGCGTTTGACGGGCCGGCAGTCCGACGGCAGTCCGCCGGCCGGCCGGTCCGGCGGCGTGAGGGCCGTACGCCGCGAAGTCGTGCCGCGTCTCGCACGGCCCTCGTCGCCGGATGCCGCGGGCGCTCAGTAGCGCGTGCGGTTGAACCACTGCGAGCCGTCTTCCTTCGCCATGAAGACGATGATCAGGATGCCGAGCGCGAGCGGGACGATGCCGATGACGACGATCAGGCTGATCAGCCCGCCGAGGGCCATCAGCGACCCGTAGACGATGGTCCATATGCGGACGCCGTTGCCGCCGGTGTTGAACTGGGTCGCCAGGAAGATAGCCCCGGCGCTGACGATGAGCCCGAACACTCCGATGGCGACGATGAGTCCGGCTCCGACGTCGGCGAAGTCCGAGCTGTTGGCGCTGAACATCGCGGCCTGTACGAAGTTGCCGATCGCGCCCAGGATGCCCAGGCCGCCCATGATGAACAGGATGATCCGTACGGCGTTGACCGTGCCCGGCATCGTCACAGGGGCGTTCGGGTAGTTGAAGCCGGGCTGCTGCGGATAGCCGCCCTGTACCGGCTGCTGGAAACCGCCCTGGGGGAAGCCGTACCCGGGCTGGGCGGGCTGCTGCGGGAACCCTCCCTGCGGCTGCTGCGGATAGCCGTAAGGCTGCTGCGGAGGCGGCTGCTGAGGGGGCCGCTGGTACGGGTTGCCGCCCTCATAGGGGTTCTGTGGCGGTGGATAACTCAACGCTATGACCCTTCAGTCGGGGATGGCGTGCGAGAGGGCGTACGAAGGGCCGCGCCCCCGGTGTCCCGCGGCACGGCCCCCGTACGGTGACGCTGCGACGGGACAAACGATACGGTCCCGCGTCCCCGGCACACCGTCCGGTGCGCCGGAGAAGGCTCACAGCGCGGTTACTTCTTGATGACCACCGTCCCCGCGGCGCGGTCGTGCCAGCCCTGGAGCTTCCCGCTGTTGTCGAAGAACGGCGAGAGCACGACGAGCAGCGCGCCGATGTAGCACGCCAGGGCGCCGGCGACCGGGATGATGTAGCGGATGAACCCGCCGCCCACGCCCGGCACTTGACCGTCCGCCTCACGGATGACGCGGAGCCCCATCGCCATCTTCCCGAACGTCGCGCCCCTGAAGGCGATCATCAGCCACTCGTAGAGGGCCATCATCACGGCGATGATCAGGAACATCACGATGAAGATCCCGAACGCGCCCATCCCCGCCTCCTGCGCGTCCTGGACGCACTGGCTGTAGCCGGGGTCGGTGTAGGTGCCGCAGTCGTCGACGGACGAGCTGGTGATGCCGATCGCGCTGCCGACACCGGCGACCATGACGATCGTGTAGACGGTGCCCAGGATCAGGCCGTCGATGAGCCGTGCCAGGAACCGCTGGCCCATCGTGGCCAGTTGCACCGTGCCGAGGTAATTGATGTTTATGTAGCCGTTGTTGGCCTGCACCGTGCCGGGCGCCTGCTGCGGATATCCGTACCCGGGCTGGCCCGGGACGCCGCCCGCCTGCGGCTGCTGCGGGTACCCGTAGCCGGGCTGGCCGGGCTGCTGCGGGACTCCCTGCTGCTGCGGATAGCCGTACGCCTGCTGCTGCGGCTGTTGCGGCGGCTGCTGCGCGTAGGGGTTGTTCGGGTCCTGGCCGGGCGGTGGTGGATAGCTCACGAGTACGTTCCTCCGGGCTTTCGACTGGGGACGGAATGGGCCGAAGTTCTCGAGGAAACGACAGTTCCGCCCCCGCAGGTGCCGTAATTGGGCTGCGTGAGCTGCGCGCTTTGCACGATGTGCCTCCCCCGATTTGCGACGCCGGCCGTCGGCCCGTCATGGTGCGGTGGCGGCGTCGGCGAATCATGTTGGTAGGCCGAAGGTGATGCTGTCCAGCTAGATCTCGGAATGTGGCGAATCCGCAACTCGACGCTCACCCCGCCCCGATTTCGGCCGCGCCGCCGCATCCGGGAGTATGGACGCATGACGGCGCAGATTCTCGATGGCAAGGCCACGGCAGCAGCGATCAAGACCGGTCTGAAGGAGCGCGTCGACGCGCTGCGCGCCCGGGGCGTCACACCGGGCCTCGGCACCCTGCTCGTGGGCGACGACGTCGGCAGCCGGAAGTACGTCGCGGGCAAGCACCGCGACAGCGAACAGATCGGCGTGCGTTCCATCCGGCACGAGCTGCCCGCCACCGCCACTCAGGACGAGATCGAAGCGGTCGTACGGGTGCTGAACGAGGACCCGGAGTGCACGGGCTACATCGTGCAGCTTCCGCTCCCGGCGGGCATCGACACCAATCGCGTCCTCGCGCTGATGGACCCCGACAAGGACGCCGACGGGCTGCACCCCACCAGCCTGGGCCGTCTCGTGCTGAACGAGCCGGGCCCGCTGCCGTGCACCCCGCGCGGGATCATCGAGCTGCTGCGTGCGCACGGCGTCGAGTTGAACGGTGCGCACGTGGTCGTCGTCGGCCGCGGCATCACCGTGGGGCGCTCCATCCCACTGCTGCTGACGCGCCGCAGCGAGAACGCCACGGTGACGCAATGCCACACCGGCACCCGCGACTTGCCCGCGCTGCTGCGGCAGGCGGACGTGATCGTGGCGGCGGCCGGAGTGCCGCATCTGATCAAGCCGGAGGATGTACGTCCGGGGGCCGCCGTGCTGGACGTGGGCGTCAGCCGCGACGAGAGCGGCAAGATCGTCGGCGATGTCCACCCGGGTGTGGCCGAGGTCGCCGGGTGGCTCTCGCCGAACCCGGGCGGTGTCGGCCCGATGACCCGCGCACAGCTCCTCGTCAACGTCGTAGAGGCGGCCGAGCGCGCCGCCGGGGAGTGATCGGCATGGGGGCGGAAGGGAGTTCGCGGCCGTCGCGCCGCTTCCCGTCGGTCACGCGTGACACGGCGCGGCCGGCGGGCGGACAGCGGGCGATGGGCGCCTACCACGCGGCTCCGTACCGGCAGTGGCCGTTGCTGGCGGTCTGCTGCGGGGTGCTGATCGGGCTGCTGGTGACGGTCGCCGAGTTCCGCGCGGGGACGCTGATCATCGGGGTGTCGCTGCTCGGCGGCGCGGTGATGCGCTGGCTGATGCCGTCGGTCGGGATGCTGGCCGTGCGCTCCCCGTACACGGACATGGTCACCTACGGCGTGCTGGGGCTGTCGATCGTTCTGCTGGCGATGATGGCGCAGCCCAACCCGTGGCTGAACCTGCCGATCCTGGAGAAGATCGTGCACTTCGTGGTGGGCAGATAGCGGGCGGCAGACAGCGGGCCGGACGTCACACAGCGGCAGACGGCGGGTTTCGGTCGCCGCGCAGGGACTCGGCTTCGCGGACCCGGGACCGGGCCAGGCGTCCGGTTGCGGCGACTCCGCCGCCTGTGCCCCGGCCCGTCACGCTCCGTCCGGCACCCCAGAGCACATGCCCCGACACGTGGTGTGACGTGTGGCGAAAGCCCGTATGGCGGCCCGTACTTCCCGGTGGAAGTGCGGGCCGCAGCCATGGATGCACTCCCCGGACGGGGTGGCAGACTAGGTGATGATCTGGCGCGGGAATTGTCGATGAACTCGGGGGACGAGGGGGAGGCACATGCCTCGGTGGAGGCCGCTACCGGAGGAACTGGACCCGCAGATCCGGGAGTTCACCAGCCAGCTGCGGCGGCTGGTCGACCGCAGCGGAATGAGCGTCGCGACCATCGCGGACCGTACGGGCTACAGCAAGTCGTCCTGGGAGAGGTATCTGGGCGGACGGCTGCTGCCGCCGCGCGGGGCCACCCATGCGCTGGGGGACGTCACGGGGACCGACATCCGTCACCTGGAGACGATGTGGGAGCTGGCCGAACGGGCGTGGAGCCGCGACGAGATGCGGCACGACCAGACGATGGAGGCCATCCGCGTCGCCCAGGCACGTGAGGCGCTGGGCGAGTTCTGGGACGACGAGCCCGCCAAGGGCCGCAAGTGGGGCCGCAAGGAGAAGAACCGGACCAGGAACCGCGAGAAGAACCGGGACAAGGACGGCGCCCGCGGTCAGGAGGAGGCGCACAGCGGCGGCGAGACCGCTGTGAAGGAGGAGGAGTGGAAGGAGAAGACGGGGGAGATCCCCGTGTTCTCCGAGAACTCGCAGCACCGGGCGGCCTCTTCGGGGTTCCTCGCCCCGCCGTCCGCCTCGTCTCTGCCGGGCGCGCGCACCGGCGCCTCCGCCCCGTCCGGCTCAGGGAACTCCCCGGACTCCCCGGATTTCGCCCATTCCCCCACCTCCTCGAACCCCTCCGACTCCTCCAACTCCTCGACCTTCTCGTTCTTCTCCCCTTCGGCATCCGCGTCCGCCGCTCAGCCGGAGACCGGCCGCCCGCCGATGGACGACGAGACGGCCGTGCTGCGTCCGCGGCCGCTGCCGGGACGGGGCGGTCGAGGAGCCGACGGCGGACGAGGCACCAAGGGCGGCGACGGCGCCGGTTCCGCACCGGGCGGCTTTCCCGCGCAGCGGGTCGACGTCTCCTCGTGGGGCGCACCGGTGGAGCACCGCTCCGGCGCACCCGCGGGCACCGGCGGCAGGCCGGGGCCGGGCCGTACGGAGCCTGTTCGTACGGGTACGGGACCGCCCGCGTATCCGTCCAACTCGGAGGCGTCCCACGCGAGTCGGGCCGCGGCGGGCGACGGCCACGGCGACCCGGACGCCCCTGACGGCGTAGCCGCGCCGCACGGCCACGGACGTTCCTCGCGTGGACGCCGGGTCGCGGCGCTGCTCGGTGGAGCGCTGGCGGTGTTCGCGGTGCTGGGCGCCGGAGTGATGGTCTTCGGTCTGCCCGGCGGTGCGAAGGACTCCTCCGCGTCGCCCGCGCCCTCGGCGACGAACAAGCCGCCCGACCTTCCCGCCGGTGTGAAGTGCCGTGGCAAGAGCTGCTCGGGCAAGGACCCGGAGAAGATGGGCTGCGGCGGCCAGAACGTCAAGAGCAGCAACTCCGCCTTCGTGGGACCGAGCAGGGTGGAGGTGCGCTACAGCAAGGTGTGCCAGGCGGCTTGGGGCCGTATCACCGGCGCGGCACAGGGCGACAGCCTGAAGATCAGCGCGAAGGGCCAGGCCGAGAGCGACAAGGTCGACGCCACGAACGACGCCTACACGGAGATGGTGTCCGTCAGTTCGGCGACCGAGGCACGTGCGTGCGCGACCCTCGTGGCCGGTACGACGGGCTGTACGAAGGTGAACGCGGCGGGTCAGGCGGGCACCGACGCAAGCACGGACGCGGGGGCGGACGCGGGCGCGGGCGCCGAGGGGACCGCGGAGACGGCCGGTACGACGGGTACGACGGGAACGGTGGGCAGGGCGGACACGCGCGACGGCGCTACGACATCCGGCACCGAAGAGACGGCGGGCGCAGGCGACGCCGTCCCCTGACGGCCCCGGAGCCCGCCGCCCCCTGACGCACTCGACGCCGTTCCATGGATGTGACGGCGGTCCGAACCGTCAACGCGCCCGGGGCAGTCGAAGGCGGTCGGTGACGGTTGGGGAACCGGGTCCGGGCTGCCGGTCGCCGATCGGCAGGGGTACCGGCGAGGGGCGTGGCAGCGTGTGAATTCCCGTCCGACGGTCCCGTGAGAGGGGCCCGCCCCGCGACGTACTCGCCCCCCGGCGACCGTGGCGGCCCCTCGTCCCCGTCGCCTCACCCTCTCCGTACACCCACCGCCCGGCGGTCCGCATCGCGGTCCGTATCGCCTCAACTCGCCCTCATCCAGGCCCCGTTGAGGCTGGCTGAAAATGGTTGGTGTTCGGATCGATGCGCATGCATGCATCGTTCTATCCCGGGAAGGCGCCCCTTCAGCACCCCCCCACGGGCTGGCAGCACCGGCAGCCGCCCCCGCCATCCCTCCTTGCGCGGGCGGCTGCCGGCGCGTATCGGGCGTCGGATAGCCTGGCGCGGGGTCTCTTGATGTAGAGAGACATCCTGAGAGACACCGAGAGACGTCCGCACAGGGCAGGGCGCGTTCCCTCCGGCTCTCCGCCGGGGAAGGCATCCACCCTCGACATGCCACCGCCAGGTACTACGGAGACCGCCATGACCCGCACCCCCGTCAATGTCACCGTCACCGGAGCGGCTTACCAGATCGGCTACGCGCTGCTCTTCCGTATCGCCTCCGGCCAGTTGCTGGGAGACGACGTTCCCGTGAGGCTGCGGCTGCTGGAGATCACGCCGGCGCTGAAGGCGGCCGAGGGCACCGCCATGGAACTCGACGACTGCGCCTTCCCGCTGCTGCACGGCATCGACATCACCGACGACCCGAACGTCGCCTTCGACGGCGCCAACGTGGGCCTCCTCGTAGGCGCCCGCCCCCGTACGAAGGGCATGGAGCGCGGCGACCTGCTCGAGGCGAACGGCGGCATCTTCAAGCCGCAGGGCAAGGCCGTCAACGACCACGCGGCGGACGACGTGAAGGTCCTCGTCGTCGGCAACCCCGCGAACACCAACGCCCTCATCGCCCAGGCCGCCGCCCCCGACGTGCCCGCCGAGCGCTTCACCGCGATGACCCGGCTCGACCACAACCGCGCTCTCACCCAGCTCGCCAAGAAGACCGGCACCCAGGTCTCCGACATCAAGAAGCTGACGATCTGGGGCAACCACTCCGCGACGCAGTACCCGGACATCTTCAACGCGGAGGTCGCGGGCAAGAACGCCGCAGAGACGGTGAACGACGAGAAGTGGCTGGCCGAGGAGTTCATCCCGACCGTCGCCAAGCGGGGCGCCGCCATCATCGAGGCGCGCGGCGCCTCTTCGGCCGCGTCCGCGGCCAACGCGGCCGTCGACCACGTGCACACCTGGGTCAACGGCACGCCCGCGGGCGACTGGACGTCGATGGGCATCCCCTCGGACGGTTCGTACGGCGTTCCGGAGGGCCTGATCTCCTCCTTCCCGGTGACCTGCGAGGGCGGCTCCTACCGGATCGTCCAGGGCCTGGAGATCAACGACTTCTCGCGTACGCGCATCGACGCGTCCGTTCAGGAGCTGGCGGACGAGCGCGAAGCGGTCCGCGGCCTCGGACTGCTCTGACGCGACGGCCAGGCGCGCACGGCGCGGTCACGGTGCGCTGCCGGCGTGCTCGAGTGCCCTCCTGGTACGCGACATCCCGAACGGGCCCGCGTGGCCCGGGAGTCAGGCTCCCGGTGCTCGCGGGCCCGTCTCGCTGTGGACGTCGTCGCGATCGTGGCCGTGGCCGGGGTCGTACCCATGACCGCGACGACCGTGGGCGTGGACGTAGCCGTATGCGGACGTGCCCCGGCCACGGACGTCGCGCCCTGCTCTTACGGGTGACGGTCTGTCGTACCGATGGGATCGGCGGCACGCGGCGACCGTGCGGAACGGTGCGGTCCGTACCACGATGAAACGTCAGTTCACCTTCTCCCAGGGGAAGTTGGCGCATTCCCCGTACTCGGAGCCGACAACTCCGGTGCGTTCCCGAAGCGTTATCCACAGGCAATTTGCTCTCGTGGTCGAGGCGCTGTCACCTCCGGTATGTTCAAGGCCAATCCCTGGACGAACCGTGGGAAATCGGGGCTACTCATGAGTTACTCAATGCGCACGCCTGCTCACAGTGAGGCGACGCGTCTGCTGTGCGCCGGTGCGCGCTTGAACGCCGGTTTTCGTCAGCGCGTCATCGACGAGCTGGTCGGTCACGCCGAGCGTCCTGTCGCGCCGTCGCTGGGTGTGGACGTGCGCCCGGTGCTCGCCCACGCGCTTCAGGCGCGTCGTCAGGAGATGCAGACGGCGCTGGCGCTGCTGGCCGTGTGGATCGGTTTCTTCCTCGTCTCCGTGCTGCTCGCGTGGGATTCGCTGGACGACCGTTTCGGCGGCAATCTCGACCTGTCCCCAGACGAACTCCTCTTCCCCACGGCGTACGTGGGCGACGATCCCTCCTCGCTTTCCCTCCAGCCTGCCGAGTGGGTCCTCTTCTACGCCGGTGTCGTTCTCGCGCTGTGGGCGGGCCGTGCGATCTCGGGCCGTGCGACGCTGCTGTACGCGGGTGCGAGGACGTCGCCGCGGTCCCTGCGTTCGGCGATACGGCGCAGGCTGGGCGCGGTCGTCACCTATGCGGCGCGAATCGCCGCCGCCGTCTACTGGATCAGGGCACTCGGCTCCGTCGCCGACAATCCCTATCCCGTGATCTTTCCGCTGCTGATGGCGGCGGTGGTGTGGATGCACCGGATCAGGGTGACGGCGGTGCTGCGGGAGCAGCTCAGCCGGGAGAACTTCGCCACCGCACAGCAGCCCGTCCTTCCCTACGCCGAGCGCTATCGGCGCATCGGTGACGCGATCGACCGCGAGCAGCACGCCGCGGCGACGCTTTACGACGCGAACCGCCCGTTCGTCGGTGCCGGCGTCCCGCACAAGCCGTGGTCCTTCGCGCTGGAGCTGCGCCGTAAGAAGGAGTCCCCGTTCGCCGAACCGGCAGGTGCCGTGCCGCCCCAGGCGGTGCACGCATCGACGGCGACCGGCACGACGAAGGGCCAGGACCAGGCGCAGCAGGCCGAGTTGGCGCAACGGTATCCGGCGCCGCCCCACCCCGGCGCGATGCCGAATGTGCAGGGCGCGGAAGTGCCGTACCCCGACGGGCAGTTCGCCGAGGAGCAGCCTCCCGACGGGCAGTCGCAGCAGACACAGCCGCAGCAGCGGCCCGCGTACCACCTCTCCAGCCGCCACATCATCGACATGATCACGCCGAGGCTCGTCGCGCTGCGGGAGTCGACCGCGCGGACCAGCCGCGACAGCCTCCGCGGCCTGGAGATCGAGGAGTTCGTCTATCTGCCGTCCGGTGTGCGCCGCGACAGCGGCGTCTACAAGGCGGAGAGCGTGCAGCAGCATCTCTCCGAGGCGGCCGACGACGGCGGTGAGGCACGCCGGCACTTCCTTCGCGTCCGTGTCGGCTCGTGGCACGAGCAGGTGGTCGTCTCGCTGCTCGTACGGATCCACACTCAGGGCGGGATGCTCGTGCTGGAGGTCGTCCCGCATGTACTGGGGCCGGTGGCCGAGGAGTTCAGGGAGATCGACGCGATCGTCGAGCGCCATGCGGCCGGACCGCTGCGCGAGGGTGTGCTCGCGTTCCTCACGGCACCCGCGGCCACCGCGGCGGCGGGCATCGCCACCGCGCGGACGCTGATGTCGGTCGTACGCGTCTGGTTCAGCGCCCCGGAGTACGCGGCGCCGGACGCCCCGCTGGTCTCCGTAAGGGAGTTGGCGAGTACGAACGAACTCTCGCTGTTCCAGGAGATGGACGTCAGCCGGTACATCAAGACCGTCCAGGACCGGATCGCCAGCGGCGTGCGGGACGCCCTGGAGCAGCGCGGCTTCCGTACCGACCGTTTCGAGCAGCAGATCGTGAACGTACGGGACGGCGGCGTGTACATCGAGGACATGAGCGGCGGGGCCGTGGCCACGGGAGACCACGGCACGGCGCAGCACATGGAGAGGAGCCCGGCGTGAGACCGCCCGGCGAGGAGACTTCCGGCGGCCCGGAGCCCGGCGCTCGTATGCTGGACGCCGGTCCTGGCGCGCAGGAGCCCGGCCAGGGCGATCGTCGAGGCGAGTCCGGCGGCCGTCCGCACGGCGGGGGCCGTCCCGCAGGCGGCGGTGGCGGCGGAGTGCACATCGGCAACATGTCGGGCGGCGCGATCGCCACCGGCGCCTACGGGCAGGCGACTTCGTACAGCTACGCCGCCCCGCCGCCGCAGACGGACGAGGCGACGCTGGCGCTTCTGGACGCGGTGCGGGCGCTTCGCGCGGACATCCGCGTCCTCACCGCGACCGACGAGACGGCCGCCGTCGACGGTGAACTGGGTGAGATCGAGGGCGAGATCACGCGTTCGGGCCGCGCGGAGGCGGGCCGTCTCGCCCGGCTCCGCGACCGCCTGGAGGCGGGCGCGAGCGCGGTCGGTCTGCTCGCGTCGGCGACCGCGGTCGTGCAGGCCGCCGCACAGGTGCTGGGGTGAGCGACATGAGGGGTGGTGGCCGGTGATCCGATTCGATGCGGACCAGCAGAGATGGGTCGACCAGGACGCGGATGTGCTGCTGGCACAGCGGCACACGGAGTCGGCACGTCAGCAACGGCACGTGGCGAAGGGCGCGTTGGCGGTGCTGGCCGTGTGCGGACTCGCCTTCGGGGCGTGGGCGCTCGGCTGGAAGGACGAACCGGTCCCGCCGGACGACCGTGCGCAGCCGTCGGTGGTCAGCCCCGATCCGAGTGATTCGTCCCGGCCGGGCAGGAGCGCGCCGGGAGGTTCGGAGGGGGCGTCCGGGACCACCGATCCGGGCGCTTCGGGCCCGCCGGAGGGGTACGAGATCGCCGAGGACCCCGAGGGGTTCAGCCTGGCGGTCCCCGAGGGCTGGGAGCGGCGCACCGAGGAGCGTGACGGCCCGCAGGCCGTCTTCTATGAGAACTCCGACGCCAGCAAGCAGCTTCAGGTCTTCTGGGTGGAGGACGCCGACCCTTATGAGTCGCTGGAGCTGGCGGAGAAGAACGCCGAGAAGAACGACAGCTACGAACGTGACTCCCTCGACCGGCTCGACGGCGGCGACGGAGCCGCGGCCAGGCTCGAATACACCTATGACTCCGACGAGCACGGCGGTCCGCGACGCGTCATAGACCACCGTTTCGAGGCGGCGGACGGCGAGCTGTACGCAGTCATCGCCTACGGACCCGACAAGGACGGTGCCTCGGAGGAGCAGAAGGAGCGGCTGGACACGGCGCTGACCTTCTTCTGCCCGACGGGGGTGGACTGCCAGGCGCAGAGCGGCGGCGGTGACGGCGACGACGGACTGGGCGGCCCGTGAGCCCCTGACTCCGTGACCTCACGGCTTCCGGCCGCCCGCCGCAAGGCACCGGGTCCCGGCACGGCCGCAAGGCACCGGGTCCCGGCGCGGGCCCCACGGCACCGGCCTCACGCACCCGCGGACGGCCCCGCACTCGCCGCCCGAGGACACCTCCGTAATCGCACCCGCGCCCGTCGACCACATCCACGAGGCCGCGACGTCGATCATGGAACCGGCCATCCGCGGGCGACCCCGGCGACGT
The DNA here is from genome assembly GCF_022524345.1 of Streptomyces marispadix. Taxonomy (NCBI): domain Bacteria; kingdom Bacillati; phylum Actinomycetota; class Actinomycetes; order Kitasatosporales; family Streptomycetaceae; genus Streptomyces; species Streptomyces marispadix. The sequence continues at coordinate 4,233,899 of NZ_JAKWJU010000002.1, forward strand.
CAATGCCGCCTCCCCGAGAAGGCGACAGATCAGGCCAAGCCGACGCGCACAAATCGTTATGAACGTCGATGCACGGCTTCTATCGGCCTCTTTGCCGTGCTCCACCGCACATCGGCCGTGAGGAACCCCACTTATCTTCGCCCGGCGGACATGCAAACGACTAGACGGGGCAGGGTTCGCTCTTGTCATGTGACCAGTGCATGGCCTTATTTCAGCGTGATCGCGATGTGACTTTGTCGTGACACGATGCGTCATGACAGCTCGGAAGGCAGTAGAGAAGGTGTCCGAAACCGAAAGCATTCATATTGACGGCGACTGGCGCGCTGCGCAGGCCGGCGGGAAGAGGGAGATCCTCGACCCCGCCGACGCCACCACGCTCGCGGTCGTCGCAGACGGCGGCGCCCCGGACGCCGACGCCGCCGTCGCCGCCGCCCGCCGCGCCTTCGACGAGGGCGAGTGGCCCCGTACACCCGTCGCCGAGCGGGCCGCCCTGCTGCGCAGGGTCGCCGACCTGCTCCAGCGCGACCGTGAGGAGATCGGCCTCACCGAGTCCCGGGACGCGGGCAAGACCCTGGAGGAGGGGCGCATCGACGTCGACGACGTCACGGCGGCCTTCCGCTACTTCGCGGACCTCGTCGCCGGCGAGTCCGGCGGCCGCGTCGTCGACGCAGGCGACCCGGATGTGCACAGCGTCGTCGTGCACGAGCCCGTCGGCGTCTGCGCCATGATCACGCCGTGGAACTACCCGCTGCTCCAGGCCAGTTGGAAGGTCGCCCCCGCGCTGGCCGCAGGCAACACCTTTGTGATCAAGCCCAGTGAGATCACCCCCATGACCACGATCCACCTGGTGAAGCTCCTCGCGGAGGCCGGTCTCCCCGCGGGCGTCGCGAACCTGGTGACCGGGCCCGGCGACCCCGTCGGGGCCCGCCTGGCCGAGCATCCCGACGTGGACCTGATCTCCTTCACCGGCGGCCTCGTCTCCGGCACGAAGGTGGCCCAGGCCGCGGCGCCCGGCGTGAAGAAGGTCGCCCTGGAACTCGGCGGCAAGAACCCCAATGTGGTCTTCGCCGACGCCTGCGCCACCGAAGAGGGCTTCGACACCGCCGTCGACCAGGCGCTCAACGCCGCCTTCATCCACAGCGGCCAGGTCTGCTCCGCCGGTGCGCGCCTCATCATCGAGGAATCCGTCCGTGAGCGCTTCGTCAGCGAACTCGCCGCCCGCGCACAGCGCATCCGGCTCGGCCGCGGCACCGAGGAGGGCGTCGAGTGCGGGCCGCTCGTCTCGGCCCAGCAGCTCGCGAAGACGGAGGCGTACGTGGCGTCCGCCCTGGACGAGGGCGCGGTGCTGCGCAGCGGCGGCGAGCGCCCCGAGCCGTCCGACGTGCGCCCGGCCGACGGCTACTTCTACTCGCCGACGGTCCTGGACAACTGTCACCGGCGTATGAAGGTGATCCGGGAGGAGACCTTCGGGCCTATCCTCACCGTCGAGACCTTCCGCACGGAGGACGAAGCGGTGTCGCTCGCGAACGACACCGAGTACGGCCTCGCCGGCGGCGTATTCTCCGCCGACACCGCCCGGGCCCGCCGAGTCGCGTCCCGCCTGCGGCACGGCACCGTGTGGATCAACGACTTCCACCCCTATCTGCCGCAGGCGGAGTGGGGCGGCTTCGGCAAGTCCGGCGTGGGCCGCGAGCTGGGTCCGCACGGCCTCGCCGAATACCGGGAGACCAAGCACGTGTACGAGAACCTGCGTCCCGCACCGGTCCGTTGGTTCTCGGGCTGACGGCGGCCGACGGAGTGTCCGCATGACCACGTCCTCCCGGCCGGAACACGTGAATCTCAAGGAGCACAGCACGGAAATGGCCAGCCACGACATGTCCACCTACGACTACGTCATAGTCGGCGGCGGCACTGCCGGATCGGTGATCGCCTCACGCCTCACCGAGGACCCGGAGGTGACCGTCGCTCTCATCGAGGGCGGGCCGTCCGACGTCGACAGGCCCGAAGTGCTCACGCTGCGCAGATGGCTCGGCCTGCTCGGCGGTGAACTCGACTACGACTACCCCACGACCGAGCAGCCCCGCGGCAACTCCCACATCCGGCACAGCCGCGCCAAGGTGCTCGGCGGCTGCTCCTCGCACAACACGCTGATCTCCTTCAAGCCGCTCCCCTCCGACTGGGACGAGTGGGAAGCGGGCGGCGCCGAGGGCTGGGGCGCCGCCGCCATGGACCCGTACTTCGGCAAGCTGCGCAACAACATCGTGCCGGTCGGCGAGCAGGACCGTAACGACATCGCCCGCGACTTCATCGCGGCGGCGAAGGACGCCCTCGACGTCCCCGAGGTCGACGGCTTCAACAAGCGGCCCTTCCACGAGGGCGTCGGCTTCTTCGACCTCTCCTACCACCCGGAGACCAACAAGCGCTCCTCCGCCTCCGTCGCCTATCTCCACCCCCACATCGAGGCCGGCGACCGCCCCAACCTCCACATCCTCCTGGAGACCTGGGCGTTCAGGCTCCAGTTGGAGGGCGCGAGGGCCACGGGCGTACACGTACGCGGCAAGGACGGGCAGGAGCGGCTGATACGGGCCGGGCGCGAAGTGCTCGTCTGCGCGGGCGCCGTGGACACCCCGAGGCTGCTGATGCACTCCGGCATCGGTCCGCGGCAGGACCTGGAGGCGCTGGGCCTTCCGGTGGCGCACGATCTGCCGGGCGTAGGCGAGAACCTGCTCGACCACCCTGAGTCGGTGATCGTCTGGGAGACGGACGGGCCCATCCCCGACAACTCCGCGATGGACTCCGACGCGGGCCTCTTCCTGCGCCGGGACCCGGAGTCGGCCGGACCCGACCTGATGTTCCACTTCTACCAGATCCCCTTCACCGACAATCCGGAGCGGCTGGGCTACGAACGGCCGCCGCACGGAGTGTCGTTGACGCCGAACATCCCCAAGCCCCGCAGCCGCGGGCGGCTTTACCTCACGTCGCCGGACCCGGCCGTCAAACCGGCCCTGGACTTCCGTTACTTCACCGACGAGGACGACTACGACGGCCGCACCCTCGTCGACGGCATCAAGGCCGCACGGAGGGTCGCGGAGACCGAGCCGTTCGCCGGCTGGCTCAGGCGCGAGGTGTGCCCCGGGCCCGGGGTGACGTCCGACGAGGACATCAGCGAGTACGCGCGGAAGGTGGCCCACACGGTCTACCACCCCGCCGGCACCTGCCGGATGGGCGCCGCCGACGACGAACTCGCCGTCGTCGACCCCCTGTTGAGGATCCGCGGCCTGGAGGGCATCCGCATCGCGGACGCCTCGGTCTTCCCCACGATGCCCGCCGTCAACCCGATGATCGGCGTGCTCATGGTGGGGGAGAGGGCGGCCGACCTGATCAGGGACGACCGTTCCGGCGGGCCCGCGTCCACCACGAGCACGAGTACGCCCGGCGCCACGAGCACGAGTACGTCCGGCGCCACGAGCACGAGTACGCCCGGCGCCACGAGCGCCGCGAACACTTCGAGCAAGACGACCACGACGACGAATCCGACGACTACGGCACCGGGAGGTGTTGCGTGATGTCCGAGACCCACGAGTCCGCCCCGGTCACCCCGGTGTTCTCCGTACGCAATCTGTGGAAGGTGTTCGGTCCCAAAGCACATCGGGTGCCCGGCGACAAGGAACTCGCCGGGCTCTCCGCCGCCGAACTGACCAAGCGCACCGGCTGCACCGCCGCCGTACGCGACGTCTCGTTCGACGTACGCAAGGGCGAGGTCTTCGTCGTCATGGGCCTCTCCGGCTCCGGCAAGTCCACGCTCGTGCGCTGCCTCACCCGCCTCATCGAACCGACCGCCGGCGTGCTGGAGATGGACGGCGAGGACGTCCGCGGCATGGACAGGCACCGCCTGCGTGAGCTGCGCCGCCACCGCACCGCCATGGTCTTCCAGAACTTCGGCCTGCTGCCGCACCGCACGGTGACCGACAACGTCGCCTACGGCCTGGAGATACAGGGCGTCTCCAAGCAGGAACGCCGCGCCAAGGGCAACGAGATGGTCGAGAAGGTCGGCCTGGCGGGCCTGGGCGACCGCCGCCCCGTGCAGCTCTCCGGCGGCCAGCAGCAGCGCGTCGGCCTGGCCCGCGCGCTCGCCGTGGACCCCGAAGTCCTGCTGTTCGACGAGCCGTTCAGCGCCCTCGACCCGCTGATCCGCCGCGACATGCAGGAGGAGGTCATCAGGCTGCACCGCGAGGAGGGCCGCACGATGATCTTCATCACCCACGACCTGTCCGAGGCACTGCGGCTCGGCGACCGCATCGCGCTGATGAGGGACGGCGAGATCGTGCAGCTCGGCACGCCCGAGGAGATCGTCGCCAACCCCGCCGACGACTACGTACGGGACTTCGTCCGCGACGTCCCCCGCGAACAGGTCATATCCGTGCGCCGCGCCATGCGCCCCGCCGACAAGGCCGAGGCCGACCGCGGCGCCGAACTCTCACCGGACACGCTGGTCTCCGACGCGATCGAGGCCGTCGCCCGCAGCGGCGAGAACCTCCGCGTCGTCGACGACGGCCGGACCATAGGCGTCGTCGACCACGCCTGCCTGCTCAACGTCGTCGCGGGCCTCGACGGCGACGACAACGGCAACGGCGAAGGCGACGCGGGCAAGGACAAGGAGGTGGCCGCCGTATGAGCATCCGCTTCGTGGCGCCCGCGCCCGTAGGACGGCGGGGCCGCTTCGGGCACGCTCCCTTCGGGGACGGCCGATTCCGGGACGACGACGGGACGGCGGTGACGAGCGAATGAGCACCCCCACCATTCCGGAGCAGGGCGAGAAGGTCACCGACGCCCCCGCCCCGAAGGCCGACGAGCGGCCCGAGCAGCCGAGCGCGCCCGGCGGCCTCGCCGTGCTCGCCCGCGACCCCAAGGTGCTGGCGGTGCTGTTCGCACTGCTGGTCGTGGTCGTCAGCGCCGCCGTGACCGGGTCCGGCGTATGGCCCGGCGGCTGGACCGTCGACATCAAGACACCGCTGAACGACCTGGACAACTGGCTCGTCGACAACCGCGAGAAGAGCCCGATCTTCCTCTACTTCCTGCTGCACATCAGCAACTCCGCCGAGTCCTCGGTGGACGCCATCGTCAGCCTCTTCGACGCGATGGGCTGGGTCGGCGTCACCGTCGTCGGCACGCTGGTGGGCTGGGCGGCCGGAGGCTCCGACCTCTCCCGCCGTGCCCTGCGCACGGGCGCCACGACGCTCGGCGTCTTCGTCGCTTGCGGTGTGCTGGAGATGTGGGAAGCCACGATGGAGACGCTGGCCCTGATGACGGTGGCGGTCTTCGCCTCCGCCGTGCTGGGCCTGCTGCTGGGCCTGGGAGCCGGACTCTCCGACCGCTTCGAGAAGATGCTCCGCCCCGTCTTCGACACCATGCAGGTCATGCCGGCCTTCGCCTATCTGCTGCCGCTGCTGCTGATGTTCGGCGTAGGGGTGCCCTCCGCGCTGATCGCGACCGTCATCTACGCGGCTCCGCCGATGGCACGCCTCACCTCGCTGGGGCTGCGCAGCGCCGACCCGGCGGCGCTGGAGGCGTCCGCCTCGCTGGGCGCCAGCTCCTGGCAGCGGCTGTGGACGGCCCGGCTGCCGCTGGCACGCAAGCAGATGATGCTCGGCCTCAACCAGGCCATCATGATGTGCCTGTCGATGGTCGTCCTCGCCTCCCTCATCGGCTCCGAGGGCCTGGGCGACGAGATCTACCAGGCGCTCGGCAGCCTCGACGTCGGCACCGCGCTCACCGCGGGCGTCGCCGTCGTGCTGATCGCGGTGCTGCTGGACCGTACGACCGCGGCCGCGGGGGAGCGGCTCGACGCCACCGTCAACGTCGGGGCGACGAAGCTCATGACCCGCGTGCGGCTCGCCGTCTGGGGCCTGGTCCTCGTACTGATCGGCGTGTTCTCCGCGATCGGTTCCTCCCTCGGTGAGCGCGAGTGGCCGGAGGCGTGGACGGTGGACCTGACGCGTCCGCTCCAGGACGCCGTCGACTGGCTGACCGACACGATCGGTTCCGGCGTCCCGGTGGTGGGAGGCACCGAGGTGTGGGCGCACGGCTTCACCGACTACATGCTCAATCCCCTCCGCTCGGGCCTGCTCACCACCCCCTGGTGGGCGCTGGCCCTCCTGGTCGCCGTCGTCGGCTGGGTCGTCAGTACGTGGCGGGCCGCGCTGACCGGCGTGATCTGCCTCGGCCTGATCGGCGTGATGGGCCTGTGGGAGAAGTCGATGGACACCTTCTCCCAGGTGCTCGGCGGCCTCGTGGTGACCGTGGCCATCGGCATCCTGTTCGGCATCCTCGCTGCCCGTATCGAGCGCGTGGAGCGGATGATGCGTCCGGTGCTCGACACGATGCAGACGATGCCGCAGTTCGTGTATCTGATCCCGGTGATCGCCCTCGTCGGCCTCAGCCGCAGCGCGGGCATCATCGCGGCCGTCATCTACGCCTGTCCCGCCGTCATCCGCATCACCGCGCAGGGACTGCGTTACGTCGACCCCGCGGCGATGGAGGCGTCCCGCTCCCTCGGTGCGACCGGCAGGCAGCAGCTTCTCGGCGTCCAGCTTCCGCTGGCCCGCAAGTCGCTGCTCGTCGGCGTCAACCAGGGTGTCGTACTGGTGCTTTCGATGGTCGTCATCGCCGGTCTCATCGGCGGCGGCGCGCTGGGCTACGACGTCGTGCAGGGCCTGTCCAAGGGCGACCTCTCGCAGGGTCTGCCCGCGGGCGTGGCCATCGTCTGCCTCGGCATCATGCTCGACCGGATCTCCCAGCCCGCCGGAGCGCGCCCCCGTGAGTAGGCGCCCACAGAACGCACCCCCCACCCCCGACGGAATCCCCGTACCCGAGAAGAGAAAACAGGTCACAGACATGCAGAAGAAGCAGATACGCACCACACTCGTCGCCGGTATCGGAATCCTCGGCGCCCTCTCCCTCAGCGCGTGCGGCGCCGCCGACACCAGCAGCAGCGGAGGCAAGGACGACAAAGTCGTGCTCGCTGAACCTTCCTGGGTAGGCGCGCAGGCCAACGCCGCCGTCGTGAAGAAGCTCATGGAGGACGAACTCGACGTCAAGGTCGAGGCCAAGCAGATGGACGAGCCGGTCGCCTTCGACGCGCTCGACAGCGGCAAGGCCGACGCCATCCTCGAGGACTGGCACGGCGTACCGAAGAAGCAGAAGAAGTACGTCGACGAGAAGAAGACCGTCGTCTCCGGCGGCGACCTCGGAGTCGTCGGTCACATCGGCTGGTTCGTGCCGAAGTACTACGCGGACAAGCACCCCGACATCAAGAACTGGAAGAACCTCAACAAGTACGCGAAGGACTTCCGCACGTCGGAGAGCGGCGACAAGGGCCACTTCATCGGTGCCGCCCCGTCGTACTCGCAGCACGACAAGGAACTGATCAAGAACCTCAAGCTGGACTACAAGCACATCCCCAGCGGTGCCGAGGCGGCGCAGCTCAAGGAGATCCAGCGGCTCTACAACGCCAAGAAGCCGTTCCTCACCTACTGGTGGGAGCCGCAGTGGATGAACAACAAGATCGACATGACCGAGATCGAGCTGCCGAAGTACACGCCGGGCTGTGAGGAGCCGCCGGCGAAGGCCAAGTGCGGCTACGAGACGAACCAGTTGGAGAAGTTCCTCAACGCCGACTTCGCCAAGGGCAACAGCGACGCCGCGAAGTTCATCAAGAACTTCAAGTGGACCACCAAGGACCAGAACGAGGTCGCGGGCAACATCGCCGGCAAGAAGATGAAGCCGGAGGACGCGGCCGAGAAGTGGATCAAGGCGAACAAGTCCACGTGGGAGAAGTGGCTGCCGAAGAAGTGACGCCGCCGCGCCTCGGCTGAGGCGCTCGCCCACTCACGCCGACGGGCCGGGACACCGCTGAGGATGTCCCGGCCCGTCGGCGGTCGGTGCCCCTTCGTCTCACGCCTGCTTCGACGCCAGCCGTACGACCGTGACGTCGGGGTCCGCTCCGACCCGTACCGGAGGGCCCCACGCGCCCGCGCCCCGCGTCACATAGAGCTGGGTGTCGCCGAAGCGGTCGAGTCCGGCGACCGTCGGATTGGCGAGGGCGACGACCGCGTGGAAGGGGAAGATCTGGCCGCCGTGCGTGTGGCCGGAGAGCTGGAGGTCCACTCCGTGCCTGACCGACTCGTGGATCTGTACGGGCTGGTGCGCGAGGAGCACCGATGCGCGGGCGGGGTCGCGGTCGCCCAGTGCCTTCCCGAAGTCCGGGCCCTCGCCGCTGTCCTCGCCGCGTACGTCGTTGACGCCTGCCAGGTCGAAGCCGGGCAGTTCGACGCGTGCGTTCTGAAGCGGGTGCACATCGAGTTCCGGCAGGTACCCGACCCACTCGGCGGCGTCGCCGAAGTACTCGTGATTGCCGGTCACGAAGAACGAACCGTGCCGCGAACGCAGTCGGCGCAGCGGCTCTGCCGCCGGGCCCAGGTCCTCCACGGTTCCGTCCACGAGGTCGCCGACGATGGCGACCAGATCGGGCTGGGCGCTGTTGATCGTTTCGACGATGCGCTCGGTGTGGGAGCGGCCCAGCACGGCGCCGAGATGGATGTCGCTGACGACGGCGATGCGGTAACCGTGCGCGGAGCGCGGCAACTTGGCGAGCGGCACGGTGACGCGCTTGAGCGTGGGCCCGTTGAGCAGGTTGTACGCGCCGCCGCCGACCGTGCCCGCGGCGGCGACGGCGGCACCGGCCGCGACGGTACGGGCCACGAAGAGCCGCCGCGACGTCACGCGGGAGTCTTCGGTGCCGCCGGTGTGGGACTCCGCGGCGGTGGATGCGGCCGCGCCGGGTTCCGTACCGGGCCCCGTGCCTTCGCCGTCCGCGACCGCGCCCGTGCCTGCGGCCGATTCGCCGGCCGGCACCGCGACCGGGCCCCCGCCTCCTTCCATCCCCGTAGCCGTAGCCGTAGCCGTAGCCCCGGCCGCGTCCCGCCGTTCCAACACCCGCCGCAGCAGCGGCCGTACGGCCTCACCCACCGCCAGCGCCATCAGCAGATACAGCAGCAGCGCCATCCAGAAGTAGCCGGGCCAGGCCAGCACCCGCTGCAACGTGAACGGCGTCTCGCTGCGCCCCACCGCCACATTCACGATCACCAGCACGGGCAGCGCGAACGCCAGCACCGTCCCCGTACGCCGCCAGACGCTCCCGCGTGCGGAGACGTCCCGTACGAGGCGTCGCCACAGATACCAGTGGGCGCACCCCAGCAGCACGAAGACCGTGAGCGCGATCGACACGAAGACAACGGCCATGGCCGTCCCCCCTCTACTCTCCGGGTCTGCCCCGGAGCGCCTTCAGCCCCCGGAGCCCGATGACGCCGATGGCGGTGCCCAGCAGGAACGACACGATCGCCAGCAGCAGATGGACCCAGAAGTAGCCGGTCGGGTCGCCGTGATCGTCGAAGGCGAGCCCGCTGCCGTCGCCCCACAGGTTCTTGACGAACGTGATCCAGATGAACCACGACCAGACCCCGAAGGCGAACAGGAACCAGGACACGCGACGGCTCAGTTGGAGGGGCCGCCCTGGAGAGGACGCACCCGGAGACTGACTCATGTGGTCAAGTATGGCTATCGGCCCAACCGAGTAGCCCGGGAGGGGCCGAATGAAGGGCCCCCTGAGGGACTGCGCTGTCCACAAGTGTTCGAAGGGCATGTAATTTCGCTCTGTGCCGACTTCCTCACTTCGCGCCGTCCGGACGTCCGCGACAGCCGCAGCCGCCGTGTCCCTCGCACTCATCGTCCCCGCATCGCTCAGCGGCACAGCACACGCCGCGTCGCCGGTGAAGGACCCCGAGCCGCCCTCCCGCATGTCGACGGTCGGCGGGAAACCGCTCGGCTCACCCGGTACGCAGATGAAGGCGAAGCCGGGCCAGAAGCCGCCGGAACTTCCGAAGGACCTCACCGCACGCTCCTGGATCGTCTCCGACGCCGAGTCGGGCGAGGTGCTGGCCTCGCACAACGCGCACTGGAAGCTCCCCCCGGCCAGCACCCTGAAGATGCTCTTCGCCGACACCGTGCTGCCGAAGTTCCCGAAGACCAAGACGCACAAGGTCAAGGCGTCCGACCTGGAGGGGATGGGCGAGGGCAGCAGCCTCGTCGGCGTGAAGGAGGACCAGACCTACAGCGTGCGCGATCTGTGGCGCGGAGTCTTCCTGCGCTCCGGCAACGACGCGGTGCACGTCCTCGCCGCCATGAACGGCGGCAAGGACAAGACCGTGAGGGAGATGAACGAGGTAGCGGAGAAGCTGCACGCCGAGGACACCAACGTCGTCAGCCCCGACGGCTACGACAAGAAGGGCCAGGTCTCCTCCGCGTACGACCTGACGCTCTTCGCACGCTCCGGCATGCAGAAGGCCGACTTCCGCGAGTACGCCTCGACGGCACGCGCCGAGTTCCCCGGTGAGGAGAAGAAGGGGAAGAAGCGCGAGACGTACGAGATCCAGAACACCAACCGGCTGCTGACCGGGGACTTCGGGCTCGACCCGTACCCGGGCATCGCCGGGGTGAAGAACGGCTCGACCACGAACGCGGGGGCCACCTTCACAGGCGTCGCACAGCACGGCGACCGCGTGCTGCTGGTGACCTGCATGCACCCCGACGGCGGTCAGGGCGGGCTCGAGGTCTACAAGGAGACCGCCAAGCTCTTCGACTGGGGCTTCAAGGCCGCCGGCAAGGTCAAGCCCGTCGGCGAACTCGTGGCACCGGCAGGCGCGGGCGAGTCCGGCAAGTCCGGCGACGCGGCCGACCGCAAGAAGGGCGCCGGGCAGGCCGCCGCCGGCAGCGGCGACGACGAGGGCTCCGGCGGAGCGGGTGTTGCTCTCGGCATCACCGGCGCCTGTCTGGTGCTGGTGGCCGTCGTGGCCTACGCGGTGCACCGCCGGTGGCCGATCCCGGATCTGGCACGGCTGCGCCGCCTGCCGTTCGGCCAGGGCCCCGGGACCGGTCCGGATGCGGGCGGCGCGGTGTCCGGCCGGGACGCGAAGGCGTCGGAGCCTGCCGGCTCCGGGCCGGGCCCCGAGTCCGGTTCTTCGTCCGGGTCCGGTCAGGAGCCGGAGGCCGGCACGGACCCCGTGGGCGCCCGCAAGCCCGACTGACGCCCCCCGACCCGCACTGCTCCTGCGACTTCGACCCGCGCCGCTCCCAGGACTTCGCCCCGCACTGCTGCTAGGACTTCCTGCCGTCCCTTGGCTCGTCCTGTGAAGTCGCCTCGCCGGGACCGTGCTCGGGGTCCGTTTCCTCCCCGGGCGGCTCCTCGTCCTCGGGCGGGGGAGCGGCGCGTTCGGTCTCGACCGGTTCGGGTGCGCCGCTGCCGAGCGCGTCGATCTCCTCGATGGGTCTGCGTGTGCGCTCCGTCGCCGTCCACGAGGCGCAGAACAGCATCAGCTTCGCCATGAAGCTGATCCACAGCAGCAGCGCGATGGGCGTACCGAACGCCCCGTAGAGACTCTTGGTGGCCACGCCCTGGAGATAGCCGCCCAGCAGCAGCTTCAGCAGCTCGAAACCGACGGCGCCCATCGTGCAGGCGAGCACCACCGCCCTGCGCGGCGGCCGTACTCCGGGCAGCACCGTCAGCGCGTACCACAGCAGCGCGAAGTCGGCGGCCACGGCGGCCCCGTAGCCGGCGGCGGTCAGCAGGAACGAGCCGATGCCGTTCTCGCGGATGCCGGCCTGACCGGCGGCCCAGCCGACCGCCGAGACCGCGAACGCGGAGCCCGCCAGCGAGAACAGCCCCACCAGGCCCAGTCCCGCGAGCGCCCCGAGGTCCTTCAGCTTCAGCACGACCGGGTTGCCCGGGTCCTCCTCCAGGTCCCACAGGGCGCGCAGGCTCTCCCTGAGCGTGCCCACCCAGTTGACGCCGGTGACGACCAGCAGCAGACCGGCTACGAGCCCGATCGTCCCGGCGTTGTCGGCGAGGGACCGCAGGTCCAACTCGTGGGAGATGCCCGGGACTTGACGGTCGATCGTGTGCTGCACGGTCCGCAGGCGCCCGGACGTCAGCAGTGAGGCCCCGACGGCGGCGAAGACCGCGAGCATCGGAAAGAGCGAGATGAAGCTGGTGAAGGTGACGGACGCGGCGTGCCGGTTCCACTTGCGCTCGTCCAGGTGCTGGTAGACCCGCCAGACGCGGGTACGGAAGAACCACGCCGCCAGGGGACCGATCACCGGCAGCCTCGTCAGCCACTCCATGATCGCCGGTTACCCGCTGCACGCCCGCTCATCCGGCGGTGTGCGCAGCGGGCCGGTTCGACGAGTCAGGCCGTGTACGTCCGGCGGGCCGCCTCAGTCCGGCGTGCGTCTCAGTGCAGCGGCGCGAAGGAGTCCGCGCCGTCCTCACGCAGCGGGAACGTCTGCGGCACCTGACGGGGCACGCCCGACACCGAGAGCGGAGTGTCCTCGCCGGACCCGAAGACGAACTTCCGCTGGAGCCGCCACACCAGGTCCGAGCCCTGCTCGTAGAGCGCGAAGCCCGTGGCCGTCCAGGACGCCTCGAAACCGGCCAGCTCCTCCTGCGCCCGGTCCATCGACTCCTCGGAGATGCCGTGCGCGACCGTGACGTGCGGGTGGTACGGGAAGGCCAGCTCACGCGCCACCGGGCCCTCCGGCGCACGCACCTGCTCCTGTAGCCACGAGCACGCCGACGCGCCCTCGACGAGTTTCACGAAGACCACCGGCGAGAGCGGCCGGAAGGTGTCCGTGCCGGACAGCCGCAGCCTGAACGCACGACCCGCCGCCGCCACCCGCGCCAGATGCGCCTCGATCCGGGGACGGTCGGCCGGAGCGGCCTCGGTCGGCGGAAGCAGCGTGATGTGGGTGGGGATGCCATGAGCCGCCGGGTCGCCGAAGCTCGCACGCCTCTGCTGGAGCAGGCTGCCGTGCGGCTCGGGGACGGCGATCGATACGCCGAGCGTGACGGTCCCCACCTCGTGCTCCTTCCTGCTCGATGGCCGGTCCGCGGCCCGCTGTCTTGGGTTGTGCGCCGTGAGCTGCATGTACATCCGTGGTCGTGATCCGCTGTCGGCGGTCGCGCCGTGGAGGCGTGCTGTGTAGCTGTTACGGGGCGGGACCGCGCTTCCTCCGCCGTCCCGCCGTCTCAGTGCTTGCCGGGGAGCAGGCCCACCTTGTCGTACGCCTGCGTCAGCGTCTCCGCCGCGACGGCCCTCGCCTTCTCCGCGCCCTTCGCCAGGAGCGAGTCCAGCGTCTCCGGGTCGTCGAGGTATTCCCGGGTGCGGGCGCGGAACGGACCGGCCCATTCGCTCACGATCTCGGCCAGGTCGGTCTTCAGCGCACCGTAACCCTTGCCCTCGTAAGTCTGCTCCACTTCCGCGATTGTCGAGTCCGTGAGCGTGGCGTGGATCGTGAGCAGATTGCTGACGCCCGGCTTGTTCTCGGGGTCGAAGCGAATCTCGGTGCCGGTGTCCGTCACCGCGCTCTTGATCTTCTTCGCGGAGGACTTCGGGTCGTCCAGGAGGTCGATGATGCCCTTCGGCGACGACGCCGACTTGCTCATCTTGATCGTCGGGTCCTGGAGGTCGAAGATCTTCGCCGTCTCACGCAGGATGTACGGCTCCGGGACGGTGAAGATCTTCCCGTAGCGGCCGTTGAACCGCTCCGCCAGATTCCGCGTCAGCTCGATGTGCTGGCGCTGGTCCTCGCCGACGGGCACCTGGTTGGCCTGGTAGATCAGGATGTCGGCGACCTGGAGGATCGGGTACGTGAAGAGGCCCACGGAGGCGCGCTCCGTGCCGTGCCGCGCGGACTTGTCCTTGAACTGCGTCATACGGGACGCCTCGCCGAAGCCCGTGAGGCACTCCATCAGCCAGCTCAACTGCGTGTGCTCCGGCACGTGGCTCTGCACGAAGAGCGTGCAGCGCTCGGGGTCGAGCCCCGTCGCGAGCAACTGGGCCGCTGCGAGGCGGGTGTTGTCCCGCAGCTCCTTCGGGTCCTGCGGCAGCGTCAGCGCGTGCAGGTCCACGACCATGTAGAAGGCGTCGTGGGTCTCCTGGAGAGCGACCCATTGCCGAACGGCACCCAGGTAGTTGCCGATGTGAAACGAGCCCGAGGTGGGCTGGATCCCGGAGAGTACACGCGGACGGTCGTTGGCCATGCGCCCATTGTCTCAGGTCCCTCCTGCCCGGCGTGCACAGTTGTGCAGTGACCTGAGGCACCGTGTCGAGCCTGCGCGCCGACTCCGCGCGGGTGCCCGCATACGCGTGCGCCGGGTCCGCGCCCCGCCGGGACGCCACGGCGGACGGACTCCCGTCGTAACCCCGTACAGGCAGCAAAGTTTCTTCGCAGGGCGCCGGGTGGACGATAGAAAGAGGCAGCCCTCCGCTTCCGCACGGGACGACGTGGGAGCGGGAGGCGCCGCGCACCGACCAGACGAACGGAGACCCCGGATGTCCACCTCGGAAAGGCTGATCGCCGCGTCCGAAGCGCGCAGCGCGCACAATTACCACCCCCTGCCGGTCGTCGTCGCCTCGGCCGAGGGCGCCTGGGTTACCGACGCCGACGGGCGGCGCTACCTCGACATGCTCGCCGGCTACTCGGCGCTGAACTTCGGACACCGCAACCAGCGGCTGATCGACGCCGCCAAGGCACAGCTCGACCGGGTGACCCTCACCTCCCGCGCCTTCTACCACGACCGCTTCGGCGACTTCTGCGAGCAGCTCGCCGAGCTGTGCGGCATGGAGATGGTGCTGCCGATGAACACCGGCGCCGAGGCGGTGGAGACGGCCGTGAAGACGGCCCGCAAGTGGGGTTACCGGGTCAAGGGCGTGCCGGACGGGCAGGCGAAGATCATCGTCGCGGACAACAACTTCCACGGGCGTACGACGACGATCGTCTCCTTCTCCACCGACCCCGAGGCGAGGGCGGACTTCGGCCCGTACACGCCGGGGTTCGTGGTCGTCCCCTACGGAGATCTCGCCGCCATGGAGGCCGCGCTCGACGAGCACGGTGACGACACGGTCGCGGTGCTGATCGAGCCCATCCAGGGCGAGGCGGGAGTGCTGGTGCCGCCGGCGGGCTATCTGCCGGGCGTGCGCGAGCTGACGCGTGCTCGCGACGTGCTGATGATCGCGGACGAGATCCAGTCCGGGCTGGGCCGTACCGGGACCGACTTCGCGTGTGAGCACGAGGGCGTGCACCCCGACATGTACGTACTGGGCAAGGCGCTGGGCGGCGGCGTGGTGCCCGTATCGGCGGTGGTCTCCTCGCGGGAGGTGCTGGGCGTCTACCGGCCTGGCGAGCACGGGTCCACGTTCGGCGGGAATCCGCTGGCCTGCGCCGTGGCGCTGGAGGTCATCGCGATGCTGCGCACCGGGGAGTACCAGCAGCGCGCCAAGGAGCTGGGCGAGCATCTCCACCAGGAGCTGGGCGCGCTCGCGGGCGGAGACGCCGTACGCGAGGTGCGCGGCCGCGGTCTGTGGGCGGGCGTCGACATCGACCCCGCGCACGGTACGGGGCGTGAGCTGTCGGAGAAGCTGATGGCCCGCGGAGTGCTGGTCAAGGACACCCATGGGTCGACGATCCGGATCGCGCCGCCGCTCGTGGTGACGAAGGAGGACCTGGACTGGGGTCTGGAGCAGCTTGAGGCCGTACTGAAGGGCTGACTGAAGGGCTGACTCGATCCCGTACTGATGGGCTGAAGTGCCGTCCGGACGAGGGGCGGAGGCGCCTGCCGCCTCCGCCCCCTCACGTTTCCGCCGCCGCGCCCGCCCCGCTAGCGCAGCAGCTTCAGCACCCGCGACCAGCCGTCCTCGCGTGCCTGCTGGTCGGAGACGGACGTGCTGACGATCCGGCCGTTCGCGCCGCCCTCCTGGCCGGGCTGGCCGTAGGGGAACCAGTTCACGTGGTGGCCCGCCTTGGGATAGGTGAGCCGGCGGTGGGCGTCGCCCGAGGCGTTCCGCTGGGCGGCGATCGTCCTCGCTGACGCCGCCGAGCCCCACATCTTGTCGTTGCCGCCGGCGATCGCCAGCACGGTGCCGCGCACCCGGTCCAGCCGGATCGGCCCCGCCGGGATCGGCTGCCCGCGCTCTGCCCAGGCGGCGCGGCCCGAAGCCCCCGCCAGATAGGGCCCGTTGACCTTGTCGGACGGCGCGTAGGCGATGACGTCACGGAAGACGGACGGATGGCGCTGCCCGAGTAGCTGGGCGATCTCGCTGCCGCGCGAATTGCCCATCACCGCAAGGCGCTTGGGGTCCGCCCCGGGCTGCTGCGCCAGCAGGCGGGCGGCTCGTAGAAAGTACTCCGTGTCGATCATGTTGAGGGCGTCGGGGCGCCCCGAGCCGTCGCCGCAGCGGAAGTAGCACAGCGACAGCGCCGGATGGCCGTGCGCGGCAAGCAGAGCGGCGGCGTACTCACCGGAGTTGCCGCCCTCCGAGCCGCCGAAGACGAGGACGGGCGCACGGCGCCGCTCGCCCTTCGGCGGGGTGTACATCTCGCCGTCGACGCGGTTCTTAGCCATGGTCAGCTTGCGGTGGCGTACGTTGCCCGTCAGCCACTGGCGGGTGATCGTGCGGCTGGTGAGCCGCTTGCCGTCCTTGCCGACGGTCAGCCGCAGGGCGTACGAGCGCTTCTCGGCCGGTGAGGGCGGGTGGTAGGAGAAGGCGTCGCCGCTGCCGATCTTCCTCACGCCCGTGCCCGCTGTGGGCAGCATGGCTCCCAGCAGGCCGGTGCTGTCCGCCTTCGCATACGGGCGTCCGCCGCGCGGCGCCTGCTCGTCCAGGTCGATTCGGCCGTGGGCGTCGGCGGTGAAGTCGCCCTGGGCGCGCCAGGGTTGGCGGCGCTGGTCCACGGCGTGCGCGGCGACGGTGACGCGGTCGTGCGCGCCGAGGCCGCCGATCCGCACATGGATGTCCTGGTCGGCGAGGGCCACCGGGCGGTCGACGTGGATCGCCGGGCCCTTGTCGTCACCGTCACCGCTGCCGTGCCCGCTGTCGTGACCGCGTACCTGTCCGGCGTCGGGCCTGCGGGCGTCGTCGGAGCCCCCGCCGCCGGAGCAGGCCGCCGTCGCGGCCAGCATCATCAGCGCGGCGAGGCCCGCCCCTGCTTTCGGAATGCGTCCCACCCGGGGCACCATACGCACCCCTTCACGGATCGGGAGAACCGGTGCTCTCCCCCGGCTGGAAATCCGGGATGAGATCGGCCACGCTGTCGCGCATGCTGCCCGCAGAGCGTGACTTCTATTTAGCGCAGAGCGTCCATAGTGATCCCGGTTCGGCGGAAAAGCTCGCGGGACTTCCCCAAGGTCCCGACGAACTGGCCCTGCTCGTAAGGCACTTGCTCATCCACCGCGAGGAGACGGGCCGTTTCGGCTGTGCCCTGCCCGAATCCCGCTACCGTTCCGAAGCGGAGACCCGGTACGTCGACGACATCCTGGACATCGTCCTGCGGCTCGACGACGCACCGCTGACCGCGCCCCGCCGCCCCCTCGACCGATTCGCCGGTACCTGCCGGGACTTCGCGCTGCTGCACTGCGCGCTCCTGCGCCACTCCGGCACGCCCGCCCGTATCCGGTGCGGTTACGCCACCTACTTCGCGGAGGGTTTCCACGACGACCACTGGCTCACCGAGTACTGGCATCCCGAGCGCGGATGGATCCTCAGCGACCCGCAGTTGGTGCCCGACGTGCGGATCGAGTCGCCGTACGAGCTGGACTTCGACCCGCTCGACGTGCCGCGTGACCGCTTCCTGGTGGCGGGGGAGGGGTGGCGCCGCTGCCGTAGCGGGGAGGCCGACCCGAAGACGTTCGGCGTCAGCGTGCTGGGGCTGATGGGCCTGTGGATGGTGCGCGCCAACGTCGTACGCGATCTCGCCGCCCTCAACAGGGCGGAGGTGCTGCCCTGGGACTCCTGGGGCGTCGGCGACGCGGGGCGCGACGGTGAGAAGGGAACCGACGAGGCGGGGCTCGCCCTGCTCGACGAGGCGGCGCGTGCCACCGTCCACGCGGACTTCGACGAGGTGCGGGCGCTGTACCGGGACACCCCGAGCCTGCGGGTGCCGGAGACGGTGACCTCGTACCAGTCGTACGACGGAGAGTGCGAGATACGTCTGCGCGGAGACCCGCAGGACGGGGAGAGCTGACCGCCGAACCGGGCCGGTGCGAACCACCGCACCGGCCCGGTTCGTCGGGGCGTGCTGTGCTGTGCTCTACGAGCTGTGCCGCGTCGAGGCTCTGCGAGCCGTGCTGCGTCGAGCCCCGTTGCCGTGCCGCCGACCCTGCCCTTGCAGCCGGCGGGCGGCGCGCGTCAGCTCGCCTGAGCGGTCTCGTAGAGCTTCTTGGCGTCCTCGCCGAAGTACGGCCCGAACATCGTGTCCGGCAGGAAGGTGTAGCCGAAGCTGTTCACGGAGGACTGGAGGCCCTTGCCCGTCGCCTCGTCGAACTCGGTGAACCACGGGCCGCCGCTGGAGCCGCCCGTCATGTTGCACGAGAGGCCGTGATCCTTCGTGAGCAGCACGTCCTGGAAGGTCGTACCGCTGCAATAGATCAGCTTCTCGCCGTCGTACGGGTCGGCGGCGGGGAAGCCGAACGAGTACATCGTGGTGTTGTACTCGGCGTTGAATGACAGGCCCTGGCCGCCGACGACGTCCGTGAGCTTCTTGCCGTCGAGCTCGTTCACCACGGCGGCGCCGACGTCGAAGTTCATGTCCTCACTGGCCTCCCACTGCGGAGTGGTCAGCGTCTTCTTCGCCGTCCACTTCCCGTGCGGGGCCTCGCCGTCGTGGTAACCGGGCACGAAGACCCAGTCGGTGTGCCAGTTGCCCTGGTACTTCACGCAGTGGCCGGCGGTGATGACCGTACTGCCGTTGTCGCTGGTGACCGCGTCGCCGGAGCAAGAGGCGTCACGGTCGCCCATCTTGAAGAAGACACGGCCCGTGGTCTTCACCACGTCGCCGCCGCCGGACCAGGGGCCGCCGGGTTCGGGCTGTGCCTTGGAGCCGCCCAGCGAGCCGAGCGGCGGAACCTTCAACTCCTCGCCGCGGGGCACCGCTTTGCCGGCCCGTTCTACGGCGCGCGAACCGATGTCGAGCAGATCCTCGACCGGCGTCGCCTCACGCATGCGTTCGGCGGTCCACTGGCCGGCGGTTTGCTTCGCGGCCTTCGTCACCGTCGAACTCGGCGCGGAGCCACCGGAGTCGGCGCTCGCGGGGGTGGTTTGCAGCGCGAGGCCGAGGAGGGCGCCTACGGCCAGCAGCGCTCCTGCGCCTCGGCGCATACGTCGTGTGCGTCTCACGCTTACTCCTTCTGCTGGGATGGGGCAGATGAGTGGTGCGGTTTGACGTGCTCATTGCGTGGTGCGTCGATAGCGTGCCCCGAAATCGGTCCCGCCGAACGGGAGTCCGGGGAGTTTGGACTTGGGCACGGCAAGGCGCCCGGGGCATCGCCCCGGGCGCCTTCGTCCGCACGTATGCGCGCGGAGGGGTCCGCTCAGAAGCGGCGCGTGATCAGCGCCCGCTTGACCTCCTGGATCGCCTTCGTCACCTCGATGCCGCGCGGACAGGCGTCCGTGCAGTTGAACGTCGTGCGGCAACGCCACACGCCGTCCTTGTCGTTGAGGATCTCCAGGCGCTGCTCGCCCGCCTCGTCGCGGCTGTCGAAGATGAAGCGGTGCGCGTTGACGATGGCCGCCGGGCCGAAGTACTGCCCGTCGTTCCAGTAGATGGGGCACGAACTCGTGCACGCCGCGCACAGGATGCACTTGGTCGTGTCGTCGAAGCGCTCGCGGTCCTCGGCGGACTGGAGCCGCTCGCGCGTCGGCTCGTTGCCGCTGGTGACCAGGAACGGCATGACGTCCCGGTACGCCTGGAAGAACGGCTCCATGTCGACGACGAGGTCCTTCATCACCGTCAGGCCCTTTATCGCCTCGACGAGGATGGGCTTGGTGCTCTTCCCGTCCTTGATCCCGGTTATGTCCTTGATCAGCGTCTTGCACGCCAGCCGGTTGCGGCCGTTGATGCGCATCGCGTCCGAGCCGCAGATGCCGTGCGCACACGAGCGACGGAAGGTCAGCGTCCCGTCCAGCTCCCACTTGATGCGGTGGAGCGCGTCGAGCACCCGGTCCTTGGGGTCGATGTCGAGGGTGAAGTCCTCCCACGCCGGCTCCGCCGAGACCTCCGGGTTGAAGCGGCGGATCCGGAAGGTGACGGTGACGAGATGCGACGCCGTGGGCTGCGAATCGGCCGCGGACGGACCGGACTTGTCGATGACTGCGGTGCTCATCAGTACTTACGCTCCATCGGCTGGTAGCGGGTCTGCACGACCGGCTTGTAGTCCAGCCGGATCGACTCTGTGCCGTCGTCGCCCACTTCGCGGTACGCCATGGTGTGCCGCATGAAGTTGACGTCGTCTCGGTTGGGGAAGTCCTCGCGGTAGTGACCGCCGCGGGACTCCTTGCGTGCGAGTGCGGAGACCGCCGTCACCTCGGCCAGATCCAGCAGGTTGCCCAGCTCGATGGCCTCCAGCAGATCGGTGTTGAAGCGCTTGCCCTTGTCCTGGACGCTGATGTTCCGGTAGCGCCTGCGCAGTTCGCCGATCTCCTCGACGGCCTCCTTCAGCGTCTGCTCGGTGCGGAAGACCATCACGTTCTTGTCCATGCAGTCCTGGAGCGCCTTGCGGATCTCCACAACGCGCTCGTTGCCCGTGGCGTCGCGCAGGTTCTCCACCTCGCCCTCGACGAACGAGGCCGGGTCCTCCGGCAGTTCGACGAAGTCCGCCGTGGCCGCGTACTCGGCCGCCGCGATCCCGGCGCGCCGCCCGAAGACGTTGATGTCGAGCAGCGAGTTGGTGCCGAGCCGGTTCGCGCCGTGCACGGAGACGCAGGCGACCTCGCCCGCCGCGAACAGGCCGGGCACCGGCGTGCTGTTGTCCGCGAGCACCTGGCCGCGAACGTCCGTGGGCATGCCGCCCATCGCGTAGTGCGCCGTCGGCTGGATCGGCACCGGGTCGGTGTACGGCTCGATGCCCAGATACGTACGGGCGAACTCCGTGATGTCCGGCAGCTTGGCGTCGAGCTGCTCCGGCGGCAGATGCGTCAGGTCGAGATAGACGTGGTCCTTGTCGGCGCCGCAGCCCCGGCCCTCGCGGATCTCGGTGTAGATGGCGCGCGAGACCACGTCACGGGAGGCGAGGTCCTTCATCACCGGCGCGTACTTCTCCATGAAACGCTCGCCGTCGCGGTTGCGCAGGATGCCGCCCTCGCCGCGGGCGCCCTCGGTGAGCAGGATGCCCATCTTCCAGATGCCCGTCGGGTGGAACTGGAAGAACTCCATGTCCTCCAGCGGCAGTCCGCGGCGGAAGGCCGCCGCCTGACCGTCGCCGGTGAGGGTGTGCGCGTTCGAAGTGACCTTGAAGAACTTGCCGTTGCCGCCCGAGGCGAAGACGACCGACTTCGCCTGGAAGACGTGGATCTCGCCGGTGGCCAGCTCGTAGGCGACGACGCCCGCGGTCCTGCGTACGCCGCCGGACTCGTTGAGCAGCAGGTCCAGGACGTAGAACTCGTTGTAGAACTCCACGCCCTCCTTCACGCAGTTCTGGTACAGCGTCTGAAGGATCATGTGGCCCGTGCGGTCCGCCGCGTAGCAGGAGCGGCGCACCGGTGCCTCGCCGTGGTTGCGGCTGTGACCGCCGAAGCGGCGCTGGTCGATCGTGCCGTCCGGGGTCCGGTTGAACGGCAGGCCCATCTTCTCCAGGTCCAGGACCGAGTCGATGGCCTCCCTCGCCAGGATCTCGGCGGCGTCCTGGTCGACCAGGTAGTCGCCGCCCTTGATCGTGTCGAAGGTGTGCCACTCCCAGTTGTCCTCCTCGACGTTGGCGAGGGCCGCGGCCATGCCGCCCTGGGCGGCGCCGGTGTGGGAGCGGGTCGGGTAGAGCTTCGTCAGTACGGCCGTGCGGCTGCGCTTGGTGGCCTCGATGGCCGCCCGCATTCCCGCGCCGCCGGCGCCGACGATGACCGTGTCGTACTTGTGGAACTTCATCTGGGTTACCTCAGCCCCGTACGTGCGTCAGCGGATGTTCGGGTCGAAGGTGAAGATCACCAGCGTGCCCAGCAGGACGGTGAAGAACGTGGCCGTGTACAGCAGTGCCTTCAGCCACAGGCGGGTCGCGTCCCGCTCCGCGTAGTCGTTGATGACGGTCCGCAGGCCGTTGGCGCCGTGGAGCATCGCGAGCCACAGCATCATCAGGTCCCAGGCCTGCCAGAACGGGGAGGCCCAGCGTCCGGCGACGAAGGCGAAGCCGATCTTGGTCACGCCGCCGTCCAGTACGAGCTGGATCACCAGATGGCCCACGACCAGCACGACGAGGAGGATGCCGGACAGCCGCATGAACAGCCATCCGTACAGCTCGAAGTTGGTGCGGGTCGCCTTCGGCGTCCTCGTCGTACGGGCGCGGGCCGGGACGATCAGCGGCGCCGGGTTGTCCACGCTGTGGTGGCCGTCTGACTGGACGCCCTTGCCGGCGCCTTCGGAGGAGGGCTTCGCGGTCTCGGTCGACATGTTCATCAGCCTCCGAACAGCGTGTGCAGGGTGTGCCGCAGGACGGGGTAGAAGGCGCCGATCATCAGGACGCCCCAGATGCCCATCGCGGTCCACAGCATCTGCTTCTGGTACCTCGCGCCCTTCGACCAGAAGTCCACGGCGACGACGCGGAGGCCGTTGAGCGCGTGGAAGAGGACCGCGGCCACGAGGCCGTACTCCATGAGGTTCACGATCGGCGTCTTGTAGATCGCCACCGTCTCGTTGTACGTCTCGGGCGAGACGCGCACGAGCGCGGTGTCCAGCACGTGCACGAACAGGAAGAAGAAGATGAGGACACCGGTGACTCGATGAGCCACCCAGGACCACATGCCTTCCCGGCCGCGGTACAGCGTTCCAGCCGGCACGGAAAAAACCCTCCGGGTGCGTGTTCAGAGCCGGCCGCCATCTTCGGCTGAGAGTGCAGCGGTGTCGGTCGGACTCGGCCGGGTACGGACCACCGGCCTTCGCCATCGTAGCGACGCATTGCCGGTACATCGGCCCTGGGAGGGGCGGATGTGATCAATCAGGCAGTGGCGGGCGATCGGGGAGAGCCGCCGTCCGGAGGGGCGTGCGGGAGTGTCAGCGCAGCGACCGGAGAAGCCTGCCGCGGGCGAGGCGGCGCAGCTCGTCGGCGACGATCGGGCGCTCCTCGTCCGGGTCGTTGCCGAGCCGGGCGCGTACGTCGGCGAGGGCCTGGCCGAGCTGTTCGCCGGGGGCCCAGTCGTCGAGGCAGATGAGGAAGGCGTGGCCGAAGCGGTTCTCGTAGGCGGCGTGTGCGGCGCGCAGCGCGGTGTGCGCCGCGAGGACCTGGCGCCGGTCGCGGTCGCTGGCGGCGGGGGCGTGTGTACCGCGGTCGCCGGCGGCGGGGCGTCCGCCGGGCGCTGTTGCCGAGGTCGCGTCCGCTTCGCCGCCGTCCCAAGGGACGGGCAGCCGCGGCGACTCCGAGGCCAGTGCCTCCGCCATGTCCTCCGGCGTCATGTCGTAACTCGCCTCGTCGAGGGCGGCCAGCAGCGACTCCGTGTCCGGGTACGGACGGAAGTCGGCGATACGAGCCGCCCAGCTCGTGCTGCCGCAGCAGCGCAGCAGCAGGGCGGAGGCCACCTCGTGCGGCGCGGAGTTGAACAGGGGGAGGGGCAGGGGAAGCGACAGAGGCAGCGGCGACACCGGGAGTGGCGCCGCCTGCGCCTGTTCCCGCCTGTCTTCCTGCATCTGATCCCTCGTCTGCTCCGGCACCTGTTCCGGTGCCTGTTCGCGCCGTGGTGTCCGGCCCCGCGCCGGTTGCGACACGGCCGCAACGGGCATGCCCTCAGCCGGACTACGGCCGGTGGCACCTCCCGAAGCGCCGGTGGCGGGCGGCACATGGACCTCTTTGTCGCTTGGCGGGCTGGGGGACGTCATGGACACCTCGGAGGGCCGGCTGACATACGTGACGGGGGGCCCGCGCACGGGCCAGGACCCGAGGGCGGACCGGAGAAGGGAGGGCGGCGGCGTCCGCATCCGCGGGCGCCGCCCGCGGCCCGCCCCGTCTGCCGTCGTACGACGTCCGTACAGCCGCACATGCGGACCTCGGTCACGGTAACGACGCAGAGCGCCAACGATACGACGAGCAGGGGGATTTCACCCGGACGGGGAAGTTCCTGGGCGGGATACGCAACGAGTGCGAGCAGAAAGGGGCAATAACGTATCCATATGGGACCCAAGAGGCCAAAGAAACTGACGGTTTCGGCAGCGGTGCTCACCGTGGGCACGGTGAGTCTTCTCACCCTCGGCGGCTGCTCCGGCGAGGACGCGGGAGGCGGCCAGCACCACGGAGGCGGCACCGGCCACAGTTCGCCCGGCGGTTCGCCCGGGGTGCCGAAGCCGACGGAGCCCGCCCGAACGGGCCCGGCGCCCGCGGCAGTTCCCTCCGTACGGGACTGGAAGCCGGTGCGCGGCCCGGCCTGGAAGCCGTCGAGGTTCACGAGGGTCGTCGCCGACCCCGGCGGGCCGCTCGCCGACGAGGCGAAGCTGCTCGCCTCGGAGTTGAAGGTCCCCTTCTCCGACGGCCCGGCCCGTACGGCCGACGTGAGGCTGAGCCTGGACCAGAACCTCAAGACCGGGCGCGAGGGCTACGAGATGGCAAGCCGCGAGGGCAAGGTGACGATCGCCGGAGCCGCCGACGCGGGCGTGTTCTACGGCACCCGCACCCTGCTGAAGTCCGTACGGGCGACCGGCGCCGTCGCCGACGGCGTCGTACGGGACAGGCCCGACCGTCCGCAGCGCGGGATGATGCTCGACATCGCACGCAAGCACTTCACGGCGGACTGGATCGAGGACCGCATCCGGGAGATGGGCGATCTCAAGCTCAACCAGCTCCAGTTGCACCTCTCCGACGATCAGGCGTTCAGGGTCGAGAGCAGTACGCATCCCGAGGTCGTCTCGCGTCCGAGCCTGACGAAGGCGCAGATGCGGCGGATCGTCAAGCTCGCGCGGTCGCGGCACATCGACGTCATCCCGGAGATCGACTCACCCGGGCACCTGGGCGCCGTGCTCAAGGCGCACCCCGAGATCCAGCTCAAGAACGCCCAGGGACGGCCGACGGAAGGCGCCGTCGACATCTCAGATCCACGTGCGGCGAAGATCATCGACGATCTGCTGCGCGAGTACGCCGACCTCTTCCCCGGCAAGTACTGGCACCTGGGCGGCGACGAGTATCTGGCCCTGATGCAGCGGGACCCGGAGGCGTCCTATCCGGGGCTGGCGGCCAAGGCACGCGAGGAGTTCGGCCCCGGCGCCCGGGTGTCGGACCTGGCGACCGACTGGCTCAACGACAGGTCAGCCGTCGTAAGGGAGAAGGGCAAGACCCCGCAGGCGTGGAACGACGGCATCCACACCGGCGGCGAGGTCCGCGCCCACCGCGACCGCGAGGTCGCCTACTGGACGGGCAGGGAACCGGGGGAGCGCAGCCCCGTCTCGTATCTGAGGGAGGGCTGGAAGCTGATCAACCTCAACGACGAGTACCTCTACTACGTCCTAGGCGAGCCCAATAAGTTCACATATCCGACAGGGCGCCGCATCTACGACAATTGGACTCCGGCCGTACTGCGGGGCACGGAATCCGTACCGAAATCTCTGTCCGGACCGAGCCACATCCTCGGTGGGCGCTTCGCCGTGTGGTGCGACCGTGCCGGAGCGCAGACCCAGGAGCAGGTCGCCGCGGGCATCAGGGCACCGCTCCGTGCCACGGCGCAGAAGCTGTGGAATCCCCGGAAACCGGCTCTGAGCTGGGAAGACTTCAAGCGTCTCGGCGAGCGCACGAGCTGATACGAGCCGGCGGGCCCGCCGGAAAATGCGAAGGCGACCGGGGTCGCCACCCCCCACAGGAGAGACCCCGATCGCCCTCGAGAACGGGCGCACCACGCCAGGGGCAGGCCCGTACTTCCTTCAGCGTTCGCGATCCCCATTCTGTTACCTGGTCAACTTACGTGGACGATGACGCACACTTGGCCTTAGCGTGCTCTCGCATCGATGCTGGTCTGTGCGTGAGGCATACGCAGGTATCAGCGAGACGACGACAGACGTCCGACCAGGGGCGTGACCAGATCCGTTGGGACATCGCGGAGTGGGGCGAGAGACGGCCGTGCAGGGGGACGACGCGGAGTTGACTGCCGCGGTGCGTGCTGCGCAGAGCGGCGACGAAGGTGCCTTCCGCACCGTGTACCGCACTGTGCATCCGCGGCTGCTGGGCTATGTCCGCACCCTGGTCAGTGATGCCGACGCCGAGGACGTCACCTCGGAGGCGTGGCTTCAGATAGCGCGCGACATAGGCAGGTTCAGCGGCGACGCGGACCGCTTCCGCGGCTGGGCCGCGCGTATCGCCCGCAACAGGGCGCTCGACCATCTGCGTACGAGAGGCCGCCGGCCCGTCATCGGCGGCGACGAGAGCGATCTGGCGGTGCTTCCGGCAGGTGCGGACACCGCCGCCGAGGCCCTCGAAGCGCTCGGCACCGGACGCACGATGGCGCTGATATCCCGGCTGCCGCAGGACCAGGCCGAGGCGGTGGTGCTGCGTGTGGTCGTCGGACTGGACGCCAAGAGCGCGGCGGAGGTGCTCGGCAAGCGAGCCGGTGCCGTACGCACCGCAGCTCACCGGGGGCTGCGCAAGCTCGCGCAGATCCTCGACGAGTCCGGACCCGCGGAAGGACTCGTGGATACGGGAGAACCGCCAGGGGGTCCCGATGCGTCTCCTACGGCGCGCGGTGTGACGCATAAGGCCACGCGAACGCTGAGGGAAACGTGATGGCGGACGACGACCGGTACAGGTGGCTGGACGACGAAGCGGCGGAGCGCTTGCTCCGCGGCTCGGCGGTCAATGCGCGTAGCGCTGCCTACGACGTGCGCCACGGGGCCGGTCACGACAACGTCGCAGACGCCCCGACCAGCGCATACGACGGCGCTCACGGCAGTGCGTACGACAGTGCGCGGGGCGGTGGACAGGGCGGTTCTTACGACAGCGCTTACCAGAGTGCCTACGGCGCCGGGCACGAGCGGCCGGGAGCGGCCACGCCCTCGTGGGCGCGCGGAGACGGGCCCGACGGAGCCGAAGCTTCCGTGCCGGGGCGGCGCGGTGGCGACACACTCGCAGAGGACCGCCTCGCTCATCTCCTCGACGCACTCGTCGCCGAGCAGACGGCGACGCTGCACGCCCTCGGTGCGGCACGCACCGGGAGGATGCCGGGCGACGCCACGGCCGAACTCCCGGGCGAGGCAGCCGCGGTGGAGGCATTCCGCGCGGCCCACCCGCAGGTGAGCGCCGAGCACAGCGGCACCGTCGACATCACGGCCGGACCCACCGAGGCCTCGACCGTCGTCGGCAGGCGCGCGGCCGCGCGTGAGAACCGCCGCCGGTCACGGGACCGGCGTGCGGGAGGGATACGGCGCGGCTCACTGGTCGGGCGCCCGCTGCGCGCGGGCTTCGCCATGGCCGTAGCGGGATGTGCGCTGGGCGGTGCGGCGGTCGCGGCCGGTACGGGCGTGCTGCCCACGCCGTTCGGCGGCAACGACTCCCCGGCGGCGAGCGTCTCTCCGCTGGCCAGCCCCGGCAACGAGCGCGACGAGGCGTCCGGCGGCGGAGGCGGCAGCCCCTACGACGGCAACGGTCCAAGACGTGGCACCCGCGAGGGAGGTTCCCCGTCCGACTCGCCCGGCGGCGAGGACCTCGCGGGCACGGAACGAGGACGGGACGGGAACGGCAAGGGTCCCGACAAGGACTGGTGGCACGACGGCAAGCATCTGTCGGATGCCGAGAAGAAGGCCATGGCACGGGCGCTGTGCCAGGCGTACGAGAACGGCGATCTCTCGCTGAAGGACCGGGTCCGCCTGGAGACGGTGGCCGGTGGCCCCGAGGGCGTGAAGAAGTTCTGCGAGAAGAACGACGGCGAGCGTGGCGAGACCGGCTCCGGTGGCGCGAGCGCCGGCGGCGTCGGCACCCCCGGCGAACCGGGCGGTACGGGCGACACCGGGGGTTCGGCGGGAAACGACGGCGGTGACGGGGGCGGCGACAGCGGCAGTCAGGACGGCGGAGACACCGGCGGTGACTCCGGCGGCCCCGGTGGCAGCAGGCCCGACTCCGGCGGCGAGGAAGCCGACGGCGGATCCACCGATGCGGGCACCACGTCGGCGGAACCGTCCGACGACGGCGCGTCGGCGAGCGCGGAGCCGGACACCGCGGGCGCATCCGCGACGGCCACGGCGGGTTCCTGAGCCGCGTCCGTGAGCCGCATGCGTGATTCGCATCTGTGAGCCCCGTCCTGCGCCGCTGACTTCGGGCGCCCAGATCCTCCGGCCCTGAAGCCCCAAGGCTCCGCTGTCCCGACGTCCCGCTCCGTGATGTGCGGGTGCCGACGCCCCTGCGCCAAGATCCCCGCCCCGGCGGGGATTTCGCGTGCGGTGCCGCGATCTCGCCCCGCGATGCGCGTGGTGCTCCGGCAGCCCCGCGGTGCGCGCGTGTACGCGATCGGGGCCGTACGCAACCGAGGCCGTACGCATCTGAGAGCCGTACGCGTGAGAGCCGTACGCATGTGAGTGCCGTACGCGTGAGAGCCGTGCGCGGTGCTCGGGCAAGCGAAGCGACGACCCCGGCCCCCGCACTCGAACTGCCTCCCGGGTCCGCTGAGTCGGGGCCGCTCACGACCGAGCCGGACGGCTCCCGGGGCTCGCGCGCCCGTCCCCGACCGGTCCCTCCGGCCCCTGCCCGGACCGTCCCCCCGTGGCCCCTCGGCCCCCGGTCCGGGGCTCCGCCGCGGTCGCCTCCGAAGCGTCACCGGCCTGTGACGCACGTCACACAATTTAGTTGAAACCTGGTGTGACACTTTCGGCCCCGACAGCGCAGTAACAAGTGAGCCGACTGGTCATCGGCTGCGCGACAAGTCCGAGGTTCCCCCCGTACCTTCGGGCTCGCGCGAATGGCGCGGGCGGGACACGTTCCCCCGGTCCCGCCCGCGCCCCATCAAGATCATGGCGCAGCAGCCCCGAGGAAGCGCTCACTCCCGAAGCGGAGTTCGAGCCCCCGGCCCGCCCCGAGTCCCGGTCCCAACTCTCAGCCTCTGAGCGGCACTTGCGGCTCCCTCCACTCGCGGTCCCATCAGGCCCAGTCCAGCTCCCAGTCGCTCACCGCCCAGCCGTCTCCGGCGCTCACTTGTAGACGACGACCTTGTCGCCCTTCCTCACCTCGGCGAAGAGCGCCGCGATCTTCTTCTTGTCCCTTACGTTGACGCAGCCGTGCGAGGCGCCTCCGTAGCCGCGGGCCGCGAAGTCCTTGGAGTAGTGGATGGCCTGGCCGCCGCTGAAGAACAGCGCGTACGGCATCGGGGTGTGGTAGATCGTCGAGACGTGGCGGCGGCTTTTGAAGGTGACGCCGAACTCCCCCTCGCGCGTGGGCGTGTAGGCGGAGCCGAAGCGCACATCCATCGCCGCCCGCATCTGCCCGCCGACGTACCAGGCCAGCGTGCGGCTCTTCTTGCTGACGCACAGGGCGCGTCCCGTCAGGCAGCGCGGGTCGGGGTCGTCGAGCGGAAGCGTCGTCGGCGGATACAGCTCGTCGTGCACCGGCGGTGATGTGCGGGCCCGCAGCGCCGCCCAAGTGCCGGACGTCACCGTCCCCGTGGCGCTTCGGCCCTGCTGCCGCTGGAAGGCGCGCACGGAGGCGGTGGTGACAGGGCCGTAGTAGCCCGTCGGATTGCGGTCGAAGAGCTTCAACTTGTGCAGACGCGCCTGGAGTTCGCGGATCTGGGCGCCCCGCGCGCCCGTCGCGTACAGCACGGGGTCGGCAGGCGCCGCCGGCTTCGCGGGCCGGGCGCGGCCGCCGCCTTCGTCCGCGTCGCCCTGTGTGCCGTTGCTCACGGAGGAGCGCTGCGGCTGCTCCTGCGGCGCCGGCGAGATCGAGGTCTTCGTCACATGGATGGGCGCGCCGTCGGTCGTCTGTGCCTTGCAGCCCGCGACCGCGCCCGAGCCGACGACCAGTGCCGCCGTAACGGCCCATGCGCTGCTGTGCCTTGCCCGTACGGACCTTCCGGCCCCTGTAGCCCCCGCCATTCCAACCCCCGGAACCCGAGCGGACATCACGGAATTCTCCCCATACCGGTCGCACCTTCTCTTCCCGCGTGGTCCCCGCGCGAACCACGCCGCGCGGCGGCATCCTGTGAGTGCGGGACGGCACGCTGTGAGCAAGGTCCCAGCCTGCGGGCCTGCAACGGACGAACGCGGATCGCTACAGTCCGTGGCAACCGAAGAGCCACAGTCCGAGCGGCGACCGGCTCACCCGAGCGGGACCCGTCGGGCCCGCAACGGAAGATCGGCAACCGGCGCCCCAAGACCGTACGGAGGCACAGTCCATGGCACGCCAGTCGGGCAACCAGCGGTTCAACGAGAGCGGACTGCCCATCGAGCCCGTCTACGGTCCGGACGCGCTGAACGGCTGGGACGCCGAGGAGAAGCTGGGCGAGCCCGGCTCGTATCCGTACACGCGCGGCGTCTACCCGACGATGTACACCGGCCGGCCCTGGACCATGCGCCAGTACGCGGGCTTCGGCACCGCCACCGAGTCCAACGCCCGCTACAAGCAGCTCATCGAGAACGGCACGATGGGCCTGTCCGTCGCCTTCGACCTGCCGACCCAGATGGGCCACGACTCCGACGCGCCCCTCGCACACGGCGAGGTCGGCAAGGTCGGCGTCGCCATCGACTCCATCGACGACATGCGCGTGCTCTTCGGCGGCATCCCGCTGGAGGACGTCTCCACGTCGATGACGATCAACGCCCCCGCCGCGCTGCTGCTGTTGCTCTACCAGCTCGTCGCCGAGGAGCAGGGCGCGGACCCGGCGAAGCTCACGGGCACCATCCAGAACGACGTGCTGAAGGAGTACATCGCCCGCGGCACCTACATCTTCCCGCCCAAGCCGTCGCTGCGGCTGATCGCGGACATCTTCAAGTACTGCCGCGCCGAGATCCCCAAGTGGAACACCATCTCCATCTCCGGCTACCACATGGCCGAGGCGGGGGCGACGCCCGCGCAGGAGATCGCCTTCACCCTGGCCGACGGCATCGAGTACGTGCGTACGGCCGTCGCCTCCGGCATGAGCGTCGACGACTTCGCGCCGCGTCTGTCGTTCTTCTTCGTCGCCCGTACGACGCTGCTGGAGGAGGTCGCCAAGTTCCGTGCGGCGCGGCGCATCTGGGCCCGGGTGATGCGTGAGGAGTTCGGCGCGCAGAACCCCAAGTCGCTGATGCTGCGCTTCCACACGCAGACGGCGGGCGTGCAGCTCACGGCGCAGCAGCCCGAGGTGAACCTGGCGCGCGTCACCGTGCAGGCCCTGGGCGCGGTCCTCGGCGGCACACAGTCGCTGCACACCAACTCCTACGACGAGGCCATAGCGCTGCCCACCGACAAGTCGGCGCGGCTGGCGCTGCGTACACAGCAGGTCCTCGCCTACGAGACGGACGTCACGGCGACCGTCGACCCCTTCGCGGGCTCGTACGTCGTGGAGTCGATGACGGACGAGGTCGAGTCCGCGGCCCTCGCGCTGATGGAACAGGTCGAGGACCGCGGCGGCGCCGTCAACGCCATCGAACAGGGCTTCCAGAAGGAGGAGATCGAGCGCAGCGCGTATGCGATCGCGAGGGAGACCGACAGCGGCGAACGCGTCGTCGTCGGCGTCAACCGCTTCCAGCGCGAGGAGGAGGACCCGTACGAGCCGCTGCGGGTCGACCCCGCGATCGAGCAGCAGCAGTGCGAGCGGCTGGCCCGGCTGCGCGCGGAGCGGGACCAGTCGGCCGTGGACGGGGCGTTGGCGGAGCTGCGCAAGGCGGCGGAGGGCACCGACAACGTCCTCTACCCGATGAAGGAGGCCCTGCGGGCGCGGGCCACGGTCGGCGAGGTGTGCAACACGCTGCGGGAGATCTGGGGCGCGTACGTGCCGACGGACTCGTTCTGAGGGGCGCGCGGTCCGGCGGCGTACGTCGTCGGGCCGCCTGCCCGACAGGACCGGGAGCGGAGCCGGTCGACGCCCGGCCGCGCTCACAGCA
Organism: Streptomyces marispadix; assembly: GCF_022524345.1. Classification (NCBI taxonomy): domain Bacteria; kingdom Bacillati; phylum Actinomycetota; class Actinomycetes; order Kitasatosporales; family Streptomycetaceae; genus Streptomyces; species Streptomyces marispadix. Next base: position 4,266,023 of record NZ_JAKWJU010000002.1, read on the forward strand.
GCCGCCGTACGCGACGGCACTCTCAGCGGCCTTTGGGGCGCGACGGTTTCACAGCATCCGCAGCACGGCCTCCAGTCCGCGCTCGGACCCGGGCGACGCCCCCGCGGGAAGCACATAGGCACGCAGCCCGGACAGAGCCGCGCCGCCGTCCTTGGCGGGATGGTCGCCGACCATCAGCGTCTCCCCGGGCTCCACGCCCAACTCCCCGCACGCCTCGTGGAACAGCCGCGGATCGGGCTTCTCCGTGTCGTACTCGTACGAGTGCACCCACGCGGAGAAGCAGTCCGCGAGGCCGTGGTGGGCGAAGGTGGCACGCAGGTCCCAGGCGACGTCGCTGACCACGCCGAGCGCGATGCCCCGGTCGGCGAGCCGGGCGAGCGTCGCTTCGGCGTCCGAGTACGGAAGCCAGTGCTCCGGGGCCTGTAGCTGTGCGTAGAGGGCGTCCGCATACGGGGCGAGTTGGGGCGCGGAGGCGTACCAGGTGGTGAACGCGTGCCGGTGCGCCCGCGCGGACACATCGCGGGCGCGCTGGGCCTCGACCACCTCGGGGTCCACCAGCCCCGCTTCGAGATTCGTCAGGATCTCGTCCATCTCCGCGTCCCCGACGGGCGACGGCACCACGGCGCGGACGCGGTCGGCGTATCCGCTGATCTGGAACAACGTCCCGGAGAAGTCGAAGAGCACGGCACGTACGGGAGCCGGGGGCGGGGAGACGCGGGCGCGTACCGGACCCTCCGGGCCGTGGACGACACGATGCGGTCCCACGCCGTCACGCCGCATGCGGGGTGAAGGCCACTGTGGAGGTGTCGCCGTCCAGGGCGATGTTCAACGAGGCGTCCAGCGCGCTGGCGAGGCGGGCCAGGAGGGGTAGCGTCGGGATGGTGCCGCCGAGTTCGAGTTTGGAGATCTGCGGCTGCGTCATCCGCGCACGACGGGCGAGTTCGGTCTGGGAGATCTGCAACTCGGTCCTGCGGTCGTGGACGGCCTGGCCGAGGTCGAAGGCCATACGGATCTCCGCGCGCACGGCCTCGACCTCGTCCTCCGGGCCCCGGGTGGCCGCACGTTCGCGGGCCAGCCTCCATCGCGTGTGGTTCACAGGACTTCTCCCTTCGTGATCGTGCGCGTGAACTCGTCGTCCGCCGTGTGCAGTTCGGCTTCGCAGCGCTTCTTTGCCCTTCTTGCGCGATCCACCTCGGCGTCCTCACGCATCTTCGTCTTCCGGAAGACGGTCAGAAGCACGATCCGTCGGTCTGGAGCCAACCAGTAGGTGATGCGGACCGCCTGACCGTCGTGGCCGAGCATGAATCGGAGTTCGCGTAAGCCGTCGCCCAGGTGGCGGCCGTAAGGCTCCGAGCGTAGTCGGTGCGTCGAAATAGTCGTTCGGCTGCGTGTTCGGCCTGGAGATACTTCCGGCCCGGCAGACTCTCCAGCCAGTCCCGGACCTCTGGTTCGATCTCAAGCCTCCAGTGTTCCATATAGTCAACTATATAGATAGCTGAATGCATAGGTGGTCGACGTCTCGCATCCCCGGCGTTGCCGAGCGGGCAGCGGGGGCGGAGGATGAGGGCCGGATTACCGGCGAGTATCGGGAGTGCTGGTGACGGCTGAAGCCGGAGCGCGAGTGGAGCCGCGGGAGTCGCGGGGGTTGGCGGAGCAGGCTGCCGCGTTGGCCTGTGGGGAGGTGACGGCGCGTGAGCTGACCGAGCGCGCGCTGGCCCGAATCGCCGCCACGCAGCCGACGCTCAACGCGTTCCGGCGCGTACGCGGGGAGGCCGCGCTCGATGAAGCCGACGCCGCGGACCGGCGGTTGGCGGGCGGCGAGCGGCTGCCGCTGCTAGGGGTGCCGGTCGCGGTGAAGGACGACATGGACGTCGCGGGGGAGCCCACGGCCTTCGGATGTCCGGGCGACTTCCCGCCCAAGGAGGCGGACAGCGAGGCGGTGCGGCGGCTGCGTGCGGCCGGTGCCGTGATCGTGGGGAAGACCAACTCGCCGGAGCTGGGCCAGTGGCCCTTCACGGAGGGCCCCGCCTTCGGGGACACACGGAACCCCTGGAGCCCCGAGCACACGCCGGGCGGCTCCTCGGGCGGCTCGGCCGCCGCTGTCGCCGCCGGGCTGGTGCCCGCCGCGCTCGGCTCGGACGGGGCGGGATCGATCCGCATCCCCGCGGCCTGGAGCCATCTGGTGGGCATCAAGCCGCAGCGCGGCAGGATCTCGACGATGCCGGAGCCGGAGGCGTTCAAGGGGATCACCGTGTTCGGGCCGCTGGCGCGCACCGTGCGGGACGCCGCGCTGCTGCTGGATGTGGCCTCCGGAAGCGCCGAGGGGGATCTGCACCGGCCCTCGCCGGTGGAGGTACTGCCCGAGGCCGGGCGGAACCCGGGGCGGCTGCGTATCGCGCTGTCGCTGAGACCGCCGTGGACGGCGACGCGGAAGTCACTCGATCCGGTGGTACGGAAAGCCGTCACCGGTCTCGCCGAGCGGCTTGCCGCGCTGGGCCACGAGATCGAGGAGGCCGACCCGCCCTACGGACCGGTCGGCCTGACGTTCGTGCCGAGGGCGACCGCCGGAATCCGCGAATGGACCGGCCGCGTACCGGACTTCGCGCTGCTGGACGCCCGTACGCGCGGTGCCGCACGCACCGGGAGGCTGCTCGGCGGCGGCGTGCTGCGTGCCGCACGTGCCGCGGAGGCGCCGCTGCACCGCCGGGTGGGGCGGATCTTCCGCCGCTACGACGTCGTACTCGCCCCGACGACGGCGACACCGCCTCCCCGCATCGGCGATCTCGCCCATCTCTCCGGGTGGCAGACCGACCGCACGATGATCGCGCACTGCCCCTACGCCTGGCCGTGGAACGTGCTGGGCTGGCCGGGCGTCAACGTGCCCGCGGGCTTCACGCCTTCGGGGCTGCCGCTGGGCGCGCAGCTCCTAGGCCCGTACGGGAGTGAGCCGCTGCTCGTACGGCTGGCGGCCCAACTGGAGGCGGACCGGCGGTGGTTCGAGCAGTGGCCGCCGGAGGGGGCGGCCCCGGGAGCGGCCGGGGGGTGACCGTGCGCAGGGGGCGGGCAGGGTGAATCGCGGGGTGCTGCGCCCCCGGTAATTCGGTTGCCGTCCGTGGCCGGACTCTGCTGTGCTCCGGCGCGACAGCACACACCGCACCCCGAGGAGAGGCAATGAGGCAGGCGTTCATGTCCGACAAGAAAGGAATCGTCACCCACCCCGAGGACATGACGCTCTGTGAAAACGCTCAATCTCGGAATTCTCGCGCATGTAGACGCCGGTAAGACGAGCCTGACCGAGCGGCTGCTGCATGCCGCCGGTGTCATCGACGAGCTCGGCAGCGTCGACGACGGCAGCACCCTGACCGACTCCCTCGCCCTGGAACGGCAGCGGGGCATCACCATCAAGTCCGCCGTCGTCGCCTTCACCGTCGGCGACGTCACGGTCAATCTGATCGACACTCCCGGCCATCCCGACTTCATCGCCGAGGTGGAACGGGTCCTCAGCGTGCTCGACGGCGCCGTGCTGGTGGTCTCCGCCGTGGAGGGCGTACAGGCGCAGACCCGTGTGCTGATGAGGACGCTGCTGCGGCTGCGCATCCCCGTACTGCTCTTCGTCAACAAGATCGACCGGGCGGGTGCGCAGTACGGGCCGGTGCTGCGGAGGATCGCCGAGAAGCTGACGCCTGCCGCCGTGCCCATGGGACGGGTGAGCGAACTCGGCACCCGCGCCGCGGAGTTCACGCCGTACGACCGTCGGGGCACGGACTGCGCCCCGAACCTCGCCGAGCTGCTGGCCGAACACGACGACGAACTGCTCGCGGCCTACGTCGAGGACGAGCCGTCCCTCACCCACGAACGGCTGCGCGGGGCGCTGCGCGCACAGTCCCGGCGCGGGCTCGTGCACCCCGTCTTCTTCGGCTCGGCCGCCACCGGCGCGGGCGTGGAGGCGCTCACCGCGGGGCTCACCGAGCTGCTGCCCGTGGGCGAAGGCGACCCCGAAGGGCCCGTGCACGGCACCGTGTTCAAGATCGAACGCACGGCGGCCGGTCGGAAGACCGCGTATGTACGGATGTTCTCGGGGACGGTCCGTGTCCGCGACAAGCTGCTCCACGGCACCGAGGGCGAGGGCAAGGTCACCGGCGTCGACGTCTTCGAGCAGGGGAGCGACGCCCCCGCCGCGTGCGTGACGGCAGGGCGGATCGGCAAGCTGCGCGGCCTGGCCGGGGTGCGCGTCGGCGACGCCGTGTGCTCCGAGGGCGCGGCTCGCAGAGTGGCGCCGCGACAGCAGCACTTCGCGCCGCCGACGCTGGAGACCGTCGTCACGCCGGGCCGCCCGGAGGAGCGCGGCGCACTGCACACGGCACTCACCCGGCTCGCCGAGCAGGACCCGCTGATCGGTCTCCGGCAGGACGAACTCCGCGGCGAACTCCACATGTCGCTCTACGGCGAGGTGCAGAAGGAGGTCGTACAGGCCACGCTCGCGGACGAGTTCGGCCTCGACGTGGGCTTCCGCGAGTCCACCACGATCTGCGTGGAACGGCTCGACGGGCCGGGGTCGGCGGTGGAGATCATGAACAAGGAGACCAATCCGTTCCTGGCGACCGTAGGACTGCGGGTCGAACCGGCGCCCGAGGGCAGCGGGGTCTCCTACGGCCTGGACGTCGAACTCGGTTCCATGCCCTACGCGTTCATGCGTGCCGTGGAGGACACCGTGCGCGGGACCCTGCGCGAGGGCCTGCAGGGATGGGAGATCCCCGACTGCAAGGTCACCATGACGCACTCCGGCTATGCGCCCCGCCAGAGTCACGCACACGCGATCTTCGACAAGAGCATGTCCAGCACGGGCGCGGACTTCCGGCAGTTGACGCCGCTGGTGCTGATGGAGGCACTGAAGCGCGCCGGTACGACGGTGCACGAGCCGATGCACCACTTCAGGCTGGAGATCCCCGCGGAGACCTTCGGTGTGGTGCTGCCCGTGCTCTCGCGTATGCGCGCGGTGCCGCAGGCGCCGGTGACGAAGGGCGACGCGTATGTGCTGGAGGGCGAGATCCCGGCGGCGCGCGTACACGGTCTGGAGCAGCAACTGCCCACGCTCACGGGCGGGGAGGGCGTGCTGGAGTGCGCCTTCGCCCGCTACCGGCCGGTGGTGGGGGAGGTTCCGTCACGTCCGCGCACGGACCACGATCCGCTCAACAGGAAGGAGTATCTGCTGCGAGTGGTACGGAGGGTGGCGGGGGCCTGACGCCCCGGGTGCGCGGCGGTGCCCCGCGTACGGACCCGAGCGGGCCCGCGAACGGACCCGCGAACGGACCCGCGTATGAACTCGCGTATGAACTCGCGTTCACACCCGCGTGCGGACTCCGATCACGGTGCGAGGACGTCCAGTTCGGCGAGCGCGTCCTCCGTGATGGTGCGCATGACACGCTCCGCGGCATCGCCGTTCCCCTCCCTTACGGCCTCGGCGACCTGGACGTGCATGGTCACGGCCTCCGGGCGGGGATCGCTGAACATCACCTCGTGCTCGGTGCGTCCGGTGAGGACCGCGGCTACGACATCGCCGAGCCGGGCGAACATCTCGTTCCGCGACGCACGGAGTATCACGCGGTGGAACGCCACGTCGTGCACGAGGTAGTTGGGGAGCTGCTGACCGCGTGAGGTGCGCACCAGGCCCAGCGCGTGCTCGGTCAGCTCCGCGCACTCCTCCGGGGTGGCGAGCTCGGCGGCGAGGCGTGCGGCGACCGGTTCGACGGCCGAGCGCAGCCGGGTCAGCGACCGTAGCTGCCGCGGCCGGTCGGCACCCGCGAGCCGCCAGGTGATCACCTGCGGATCGAAGACGTTCCACTCCTCGGCGGGGAGTACGGTCACGCCCACCCGGCGCCGTGACTCCACGAGGTGCATGGACTCCAGGACCCGCACCGCCTCGCGTACGACGGTGCGTGAGACCTCGTAGCGCTCGGCCAGTTCGTCGGTGAGCAGGACCGTGCCCGGAGGGTAGTCACCGGCGGTGATGGCGGGCCCGAGCCGGCCGAGCAGCCGCGCGTGCAGCCCACGGGCTCGCCCCAGGTCGTCCGCAGCCTGGCTGGTCATGAGTCTCCTGTATGTCTCCGCCCCGTTTCCGCCCCCGGCGACTCAGCGTACGTGCTGCCCGTCACGGAATTAAGTACGACCAATCAGCAACCACCTATTGAATAAGTGTGACGTAATGAGGTTGAGTGTGCGGCGCCCTGAAGGCGAGGACAGCGAGGTGCGACATGGGCCGGGAGGGCGGCGGCCACCTGGAAGGCGACTTGGAAGCCGCTGCGGGCGGGCCTTCGGGCGCTGATCCGGGCGGTGATCCGGGCGAAGAGCGGGCCGGGCGGGCGGCGGACGTCCGCGCCACCGGAGCCGACCCGGGCGCGGACCCGAACCGGCCCCCGAACCCTGGCCCGAACGCGGGCGCCGAGCCGGGCGCGGGCGGGGTCGTGGTGGTCATGGGGGTCGCCGGTACCGGCAAGACCACCGTGGGAGCGCTGCTGGCCGATGCGCTCGGCGTCGCCTACGCGGAGGCCGACTCCTTCCATCCGCCCGCCAACGTCGCCAAGATGACCGCCGGGGAACCCCTCGACGACGCCGACCGTGAGCCCTGGCTCGACGCGATCGGGGAGTGGGCCGCCGAGCGGGCGGAGACCGGCGGGGTCGTGAGCTGCTCGGCGCTGAAGCGTACGTACCGCGACCGGCTGCGCGCCGTCGCGCCCGACGTCTTCTTCGTGCACCTCACCGGTGACCGCTCGCTCATCGCCCGCCGCATGGAACAGCGGCGCGACCACTTCATGCCGCTCACGCTGCTCGACTCGCAGTTCGCGACGCTGGAGCCGCTACAGGCGGACGAGGCGGGAGCCGCCGTGTCGGTGTGCGCCGACCCGGGCGCCGTGACACGTCGGGCGCTCGCGGTGCTGACCGGGCGTTCGGCGGCGGACGGCCGGATGCCCGATCGCGGTCGCGCCGCCGGTGCCGGTGCGGGTGCCGGTGCGGGCCCAAGTCCCGGACGGGCGGCGGACGATCCCGAGCTGATCGCGGTGCCCGAGGGGTCGCAGGCGGTACGTCCCTAGGCCGCGTTGCGCGTTCCGCGTTCCGCGCTCCCGCACCCGGCCGCCGCACCCGGCACCAGGCGTTCGGCGGCCGAATCCGGAACCGGCCGCCCCGATCTCACACCTGGCCCCCCGCACCCCCACACCCCGCCACCCCCCCAGCCCTCAGAACCCGTACACACGTCGACAAGGAAGAACCGTGCGCCAACTCAGTGCCGAGATACTGGCGGCCGGCCCGGAGCCGGTGGACCCCATCAGCTCAGCGGGCAACCTTCAGCTCGGGCTCGCCGCCCTGGCCGGTATCGCCGTCATCGTCCTGCTCATCACCCGCTTCAAGGTCCACGCCTTCCTGGCGCTGACCCTCGGCACCCTCACCCTCGGTGCCGTCGCCGCCGCCCCGCCGGACAAGATCGTCGAAAGCTTCTCCACGGGACTGGGCGACACGGTCTCCGGGGTGGGCGTCCTCATCGCGCTGGGCGCCATGCTCGGGAAGCTGCTGGCCGACTCCGGGGGAGCCGACGAGATCGTCGACACCATCCTGGCCAAGACCGGCGACCGGGCCATGCCGTGGGCGATGGCGCTGATCGCGGGCATCATCGGGCTGCCGCTCTTCTTCGAGGTCGGGCTCGTGCTGATGATCCCCGTGCTGCTGCTCGTCGCACGGCGCGGCAACTACTCGCTGATCCGCATCGGCATACCCGCGCTGGCGGGCCTGTCCGTGATGCACGGGCTCGTGCCTCCGCACCCCGGGCCGCTCGCGGCGATCGACTCCGTGCACGCGAACCTCGGTGTGACCCTCGCCTTCGGTGTGCTGGTCGGCATACCCACGCTCGTGGTCTCCGGGCCGCTCTTCGCACGCTTCGCCGCGAAGTGGGTGGACGTACAGCCGCCGGAGGGGATCATTCCGCAGCGGGTGTCCGAAGACCTGGAGCGCCGCCCGAAGTTCGCGGTGACGGTGGCCACCGTGCTGCTGCCCGTGGTGCTGATGCTCGCCAAGGCGCTCGCGGACATCGCGATCGGCGACCCGGAGAACACGGTGCAGCGCGTCATGGACGTCGTGGGCTCGCCGTTGATCGCGCTGCTCGCGGCGGTGATCGTGGCGATGTTCACGCTGGGCAAGGCCGCGGGCTTCACCAAGGGGCGGATCACCTCGACCGTCGAGAACTCCCTGATGCCGATCGCCGGAATCCTGCTGATCGTCGCCGCGGGCGGCGGCTTCAAGCAGACCCTGGTCGACGTCGGCATCGGCGAGATGATCCTGGACCTCTCCAAGAGCTGGTCCGTTCCGGCGCTGCTGCTGGGCTGGCTGATCGCGGTCTGCATCCGTCTGGCCACGGGGTCGGCGACGGTGGCGACGATCTCGGCCGCCGGTCTCGTCGCGCCGCTGGCGGGCGACATGTCCACCGCGCAGTCCGCGCTGCTGGTGCTGGCGGTCGGCGCCGGCTCCCTCTTCTTCAGCCACGTCAACGACGCGGGCTTCTGGATGGTGAAGGAGTACTTCGGGATGAGCGTCGGGCAGACGATCAAGACGTGGTCGGTGATGGAGACGCTGATCTCCGTGGTCGCGCTGGTCTTCCTGCTGCTGCTCTGGCTCGTGGTCTAGCGCCTCTGGACGGGAGGCCCGGCGCGGGCCTCATGGCATGGGTGCGTGCGTTCGCCGGACGGGCTGTGCGCTCAAGTGCCTTGCGCCCGCGCGCTGATACGCATGTACGCGTGCGCTCGCGTACCCCGAGACCGGCGGGCCCGCGTCCCTGGTGAGCGGACCCGCCGGCCGTCCCGTGCGGCCGTCGGCCGCCGTCTCAGCCCAGCGCCGCGCGCTTCACCGCCCGTACGCGCCTGGCGGCCCTGCGCACCATCGGCCGCCGCCGAAGGAACGCGAACTGCCGTGGCACACCGCCAGGAAGAGCGAGCGCGGTGAGGCGGCGCCGCTTGAAGTAGCGGCGTGTACGGGAGTCGAGGCGCGTGGAGAGATAGCGCTCCGCGTCGCCGCGCAGCTCCGGGAGTATCTCGGGCTGCATGCAGAAGCCCACCGTCCGCAGCAGGGCAGCCAGCCGGCGCTCGGTCTCCGCGGCGTCCGGGATGCCACCGGGGGCGTGCCGGGGCCGCGAGCCGGAGGCCGTTTCCCCTGAACCGGCGGATGCGGCACGGACGTCGGCCTCCCCGGCGCCCGCCGTCCCCTCCGTATTCGCCGTCCCCTCCGCGTCCGCCGTCTTCTCCGTACCCGCCGTCCTCTTCGCGGCCGTCCCAGGACCGGCCGTCTCCGCGCCTGCCGCCTCCTCGTCCACGTCCGGCAGCAGCGCGTCGACGAGCGTGACCGGCACACGGTTGCTGTTCTGGTACGGCGCGATCCGCTCCAGCAGCAGGCCCGTTCCCGTACGGGCCGCGTGCAGCCCGTAGAACGAGGCCGCCGTCAGCAGAGCCGTCGAGAAGCAGCCCACGACCAGCTCCGGACGCATCTGCTCGTACAGCACCTCAGCCAGCACCGGAGTGTTCAACACCCGCAGCTCGACGCCGAGTTCGCCGGCCTCCTTCTCCAACGCCCGTGAGAAGCGCGGCGGCGCCACGGGATGCGGCTTGAACACCACGCTGCGGTGGCCCAGTTTCGCCGCGCCGCGCAGCATTCGCACATGGAGCCGCTCCTCCTCCTCGGCGGTGAGGATCTCCAGCGCCGACATGTACTGGCCCAGCAGCAGCGCGCCGCCGCGCGGCGCCGACGCCACACTCGGCGGCACGTCCCTCGCCAGTTCCGCGAGTACGGACTTGAAGGCGCCGGTGGGCACGACCTCGCTCGGCACGCCGAACTCCGTGAGCAGCAGCGGCTCCAGGCCCGGCAGCAGATCCAGGTGCAGCAGCCGCCGCACCCGCGAACCCACCAGCGGATCCAGCTTGTTGCGCGTGGGCCCGTAGCTCATCAGGCCGTCCGCGTAGACCTCGATGGGGGCGTCGGGGAACAACCGGGCGACGGCGAGGGCCGGTTCGACCTGGATGGATTCGACGACCAGTTCCACGTCGTCGTCGCCGAGTCCCCACAGCAGCCGTAGATACCGCTCCCACATCGGCACGTCGTCGCCACGGGGCGACCAGCCGCCGGGATGGAAGGGGTGGATGGCCTCGTTCCACGACAGCACCCGGTCGAAGCGGCCCCGCAGGCGCTCGAATCCGGGCATGGTGTCCAGCGCGGGCGTGGTCTCCGGGTTGCCGGCGTTGTTGCTGACCAGCAGCAGCCGGTTGTCGGCCTGGGGTCCGCCATGCCGAAGGTCAGGGGAGAAGCACCCGGCGTCGATCGCGGCGGCGAGCGTCGCGGCGCCGTAGAGGGTCGAGGCGAAGAAGATCTGCGTACGCATGCGGTCGGTCCGTCCTGGAAGGTCTGTGTCGCTCACGCTGCCTCTCCCGCGGCCCGGTTGAGGACGGCTGGGCGGCGGCGCAGCCTGCGCAGCCGGGTCGCGCGTTCGAGGTCCATCGAGTCCAGTGCTCCGGCGAGCACGTCCGAGGGAAGGCGCCGCAGGGCCGCGGCGCTGCGGCGGCGCAACTCCCGCTCCACACGCGGCTGGAACCTTCCGCTCGTCAGATGGTGGGAGATGATCGCGCAGTACGTGCGCACTGCCTTCGGTAGCAGCGCCTCCGCGTCACGGTCCCGTGCGGTCTCGTCCACGACCTGGTCGAAGGCGCGGATGAAGTCGAGTTGGCGTACGTCGCCGATCTGTGTGAGGGAGGAGGCGACGCCGCGCCGGTAGTAGACGCCCGTCATGCCCAGCACGGCGAAGGACTTCGCCTCGCGGTGCAGCCGCCAGATCCACGGGCGGTCCTCCGCGGTGCGCAGCCCGTGAGTGAAGTGCAGCAGGCCGTCGTCCAGCAGCCGCCGGTGGTAGACGCCCGCCCAGGCGTACGCGTAGTCGACGGACGTGGTGCGGCTGGACGGCAGGATCGCCTCGCGCGGGTCCATCACCACGCCGCGGCGGCCGTGCGGGACGCGGGCGATCGTACGGGCGCGTGCGGTGCAGCTCACGTGGTCGGTGCGCACGAAGTCGCAGCCCAGCTTCTCGATGGCGGCGAGCAGCCGGGGATAGTGACCGGGCTCGACCCAGTCGTCGCCGTCGAGGAAGGTGAGATATCTGCCGCGGGAGGCGTCCAGGCCGGTGTTGCGCGCAGTCGCCAGGCCGCCGTTGCTTTCATGGCGTACGAGGACCGCACCGCTCAACTCCCGCTCGGCTTCCGCGAGAATCTCCGGTGTGTCATCCGTCGAACAGTCGTCGACGAGAATGAATTCGATGTCCTCACGCGCATTCGCGCGTAGGCTTCTGATTGCTTCCGGGGCGTAGGACTGCACGTTGTAGAACGGCACGATGACGGAGAGATTGACCACCCGGCCGACGATAAGGGCGCCCCCCGCTCCCTTTGTGGCCTGCGCGGCAATCGACGGTGAACGGCGCATGGCGGGATGGTGAATCCGTTGCCCGGCCGGGTTGTTGGCCGGTGCGCGGTGCGCTGTTAACCATCTGTTGTATTTGCGTTGGGCCGGGCTCCGGAATTGCTTTCTAGCGTCGGAGACGTGCCATCAACCATCCCTCCCGCATCCGGTGAGATTTCCGCGGATTCCGCTGTGCCGGAACGTCCGCTGCGTACCGCGGTGCTCGCAGATTCCGACACCCGCTGGAAATGGGGAGCGCTCACCGCACGCCGTATCGCGCCGGGCGGCACCGTGGACGGGCTGCTGCTGCGCGGGCGCGCGACGCCGACGCCCCGGCAGCTCGCCGAGGTGGGCGTCGACGTGGACTCGCTGCGGGAGACGAGCGGAGCGGCCTTCGTAAGGGAGGCCGCGGACCGCGACGCCTACGACGTGGTGGTGCTGGCCTGCGTCGGCGGTGCGGTGCAGGCGATGCTGCACGGCATGGCGCACGCGGCGGGGGTCGCGAAGCCCCGGAGCGAGGGTGCCGACGGGGCCGGCACGGACAGCGCCTCGGACGCGCACCCGGGCCCGGACGGCGGAGGCGGGGGCGTGCGCCGCCCCGTCACCGTCACCGGCTACGTCGGCGTCGTCTACGAGAAGCTCGCCGACGGACTGCTGCTGCGCCACGGCGCGGACGTCGTGCTCGCCAACTCCCGCTACGACGCCGAGCGTTTCCGCACCGTCTACGAGGGCGTCGGAGCCGACGCGTCCGCCGTGACCGAGGGCGCGCTGCCCTTCCTCGGCGGCTCACGCTACGAAGGCCCCGGCGAACAGCGCCCGTTCACCGTCGTCTTCGCGGCCCAGCCGTCCGTGCCCGCCGGCCGCGACGACCGCGCCTATCTGCTGCGGCGTGCCGCCGAGCACGCCCGCGCGCACCCCGGGCGCGAGGTGCTGATCAAGCTCCGCAGCCGCCCCGGCGAGCACACCACCCATATCGAGGAGCAGCCCTACCAGCGGCTCGCGGACCGGCTCTCAGGCGGGCTGCCGCCCAACTGCCGCCTGGTGTACGGGCACATGGGCGAAGTGCTGGACCGTACGGACCTGCTGGTGACCGTCAGCTCCACCGCCGCCCTCGAATCGCTGCACCGCGCGATCCCCACCGCCGTACTGACCGACCTCGGCGTGCGTGAAGTGCTCGGCAACCACCACTTCCTGGGGTCCGGGTGCCTCGCCTCCTGGGACGAACTCGACGCCGGGCACCTCCCGACGGCCGACCCCGAGTGGACGGCACGGCAGGGAGTGCTCCCCGGCGGCCACTACGAGCGTGCCTTCGACCGGGCACGCGAGCGGGTCGCACGGCTCGCCGCCCGCGACCGGCTGCCTGCCGTCGCGCCGTACTACACGCCCAGGACCGCGCCCGGCTATCTGCCCGGCGTGCTGGCCCGGTACGGGTTCGACGCCGACGGTGCCCTGCTGCCCGGCGCCGCCAAGGCAGCCTCCGCCGGGGCGACTTCGGGGGTGCGAGCGGCCGTGCGCGGTGCCGTGCGGGACGCGGCGCGAGGTGCGTACCGGCACGGCGTGCAGCGCGTGGCACCGGTGATCCGCCGCATGGGGGAGCTGTGACGGGCGCCGTCGGGGCGTGTCCGCCGAGGGGCCGTCCCCGGGCCGTGCGCCGCGCCGTCCGCACCCGCCCGCGCCGCATTCCCCCACTCACAGCCGAGGAGCTGACATGACCGAGTCGTACCGAGCAGGAACCGGGAACCGCCGCGTGCTCGCCGTGATCCCCGCCCGCGGCGGATCGAAGGGCGTACCCGCGAAGAACCTCGCCACCGTCGGCGGCGACCCCCTCGTCGTCAGGGCCGTACGGGCTTGTCTCGGCGCGGAGTTGGTGACCGACGTGGCCGTCTCGACGGACGACTCCGGCATCGCGGCCGCAGCGCGCGCCGCCGGTGCGCAGATCGTGGACCGCCCGCGTGAGATCGCGGGGGACACCGCGACCAGCGAGGCCGCGGTGCTGCACGCCGTGGACGTCTGCGAGTCACGTTCGGGCGCGCCCGTCGACGCGGTCCTGCTGGTGCAGTGCACCAGCCCTTTCATCACGCGTGAGGACATCGACGCGGTGGCGGGGGCGGTCGTCGAGGGCGGGGCGGACAGCGCCCTGACCGTGGCGCCCTTCCACGGCTTCGTATGGCGCGACGGCGCGGACCAGCCCGCTGCGACCGCCCAGGAGGCGTCTGCCGCCACCTCCTCCTCCGCCGCCGCCTCCGCTTCCCGCGGCGGTTCCGGCGCCTCCCTTCCCCGCTCCGGTTCCGCCGCGACCGTCACGCCCGGCGGAACCGCCGAGACCGGCGGCGGCTACGGCGTCAACCACGACAAGTCCTTCCGCCCCCGCCGCCAGGACCGCCCACAGGACCTGCTGGAGACGGGCGCCGCCTACGCCATGGACGCCGCCGGTTTCCGCAAGTGCGGCCACCGCTTCTTCGGACGCACCGAGCCCGTACGTACGGACCCGGCGCGCGTGCTGGAGATCGACGACCCGCACGACCTCGCGCGGGCCCGCGCCCTCGCGCCGCTGCTGGACGAGCCGCGGCCGCGTGCGCTTCCCTCCCGCGACGACGTCGACGCGGTCGTACTCGACTTCGACGGCACCCAGACCGACGACAGGGTGCTGATCGACTCCGAAGGACGGGAACTGGTCGCCGTGCACCGCGGCGACGGACTCGGCGTCGCCGCGCTCCGCCGCGACGGCCTGGATCTGCTGATCCTGTCCACGGAGGAGAACCCGGTCGTAGCCGCACGGGCCCGCAAGCTGCGCATCCCCGTGCTCCACGGCATCGACCGCAAGGACCTCGCACTCAAGCAGTGGTGCGAGGAGAAGGGCATCGGTCCCGAGCGCGTGCTCTACGCGGGCAACGACGTCAACGACCTGCCCTGCTTCAACCTCGTCGGCTGGCCCGTGGCGGTCGCGGGCGCCCACGAGGTCGTACGCGAGGCGGCACGCGCCATCACCCGGGCCCCCGGAGGCGAGGGCGCGATCCGCGAGATCGCCTCCTGGCTTCTGGGCCCTTCCCTGAACCGCTGACCAGGACCTGTAACCCCCCTGAGCAAGATGAGAGTTGGAGGAGAACCGTCCTCATGAGCACCAACCGTCTGCGCACCCTCGGCGAGAAGACCGTAGGCCCGGGACACCCCGTCTACGTCACCGGCGAGATCGGCATCAACCACAACGGCGAACTCGACAACGCCTTCGCGCTGATCGACGCCGCCGCCGAAGCCGGGTGCGACGCAGTGAAGTTCCAGAAGCGCACCCCCGAGGTGTGCACGCCGCGCGACCAGTGGGACGTCGAACGCGACACTCCCTGGGGCCGCATGACGTACATCGACTACCGGCACCGCGTCGAGTTCGACGAGGACGGCTACCGCGCCATCGACGAGCACTGCAAGAAGCGCGGCATCGACTGGTTCGCGTCGCCGTGGGACGTCGAATCCGTCGCGTTCCTGGAGAAGTTCGGGGTGCCCTGCTACAAGGTGGCGTCCGCGTCGCTCACCGACGACGAGCTGCTGCGCGCCATGCGGGCCACCGGGCGCACGGTGATCCTCTCCACCGGCATGTCCACCCCGAAGCAGATCCGGCACGCGGTGGAGGTGCTCGGCAGCGCCAACATCGTGCTCTGCCACGCCACTTCGACGTACCCGGCGCAGGCCGCCGAGCTGAACCTGCGGATGATCCACACGCTGGAGCGCGAGTTCCCCAACGTGCCCATCGGCTACAGCGGCCACGAGACCGGTCTTCAGACCAGTCTGGCCGCCGTCGCCCTCGGCGCCTGCTTCGTCGAGCGGCACATCACGCTCGACCGCGCGATGTGGGGCTCCGACCAGGCCGCTTCCGTGGAGCCCGGCGGCCTCCAGCGGCTCGTACGCGACATCCGCACCATCGAGGAGTCGCTGGGCGACGGGGTCAAGAAGGTCTACGACAGCGAGCTGAAGCCCATGGAGAAGCTGCGCCGCGTCAAGGGCGTCGTCGCCGAGGCCGAGGAGGCCGGAGCCGGCGAGGCCGAGCGCGAGCCGGCTGTGGTCTGACGGAGGCGCAGTGAGCCGAAGCGCACGTGACGGGGCGCGCTCCCGGGCGCGAAGGGAAGGCGGCACGCTCGCCTTCGTGGAGAGCCCGGTGCAGCTCCTCAACGTCCTTGAGTGGGCGCACTCCGCGGCGGTGATCTCCACCGGGGTCTCCCCCGAGGGAGCCGCCGCGGAGGGAGCCGCCACGGAGCGGGGTGTCGCGGAGGGGGCAGTGGCAGGGCCCGGGGCAGGCAGGGGGCGCCGCCGACGGGCGGTGCGGCCTGACCGTGGTCGTGCTCTCGCCCCACGACCCCATGACGCGCGGGCAGTTGCGCAGGGTCGCCGAACTGGCCAGGGACGAGGGCGTCCACGTGCGCTGGGAAGACGCCCGCGGCGGTCCCACGGCGCCGCTCAAGACCGTCGGTTCGCTCGTGCGCGAACTGCGCAGGGCGCGCCGCGTCGTGATCGGCGACCCGTTCTCCCGGTACGTGCAGTTGCTTCTCACGCTCACCACCGCCCGCGACGTCGTCGTGGTGGACGACGGCACCGCCACCATGGAGTTCGTCTCCCAACTCGCGGGCGGCGAACGGCTGGTGCGCTGGCACCGCAAGGGCTCTGCCCCGGCCGGTCCGCACGCGGCGGCACAGGCCGTGCTCTTCGCACCGTTCGCCCGCCGTGCCCGCGCCCGGCTCACCCCTGGGAGTACGGGCAGGAACGGTGGCGAAGCCGGAAGCGGCGCCGGTAACGGGAACGGGCCCGGTACGGACGGGACAGGCGGCGCCGGAGACCGCGGCGGTCCCGGAGGCGGCTCCAGGGTCGGCACCGGAGGCGAGCGTGACCGCCGCGTCGAGATCTTCAGCTCGATGCCGGTCGACGCCTCCGACACCCGGCTGCGCGAGATGGGTGTGGCCGTCACCGCCAACGACTTCGCATGGACGCGCTCCCGCTTCGGACCGCCGCGGCTGACCCGTGGCACCGACCTCGTGGGCACCTCGCTCGTGGAGACCGGAGTCGTCGATCTGGAGCGCTATCTGGAAGGCGTCGCGGCGCTGGCCCGCACCCATGGAGCCACCCGCTACTTCGCCCACCGGCGCGAGAGCAGCGAGAAGCTTCACCGCGTGAAGTCGGCCACAGGGCTGGAGATCGTCCGCCCCGACCTGCCGCTGGAACTGGTCGCCAGGCGCGGCCCCATCGGCCGTACCGTCGTGAGCTTCCCCTCCACGGTCGTGCACACCCTGCCGCTGGCCCTGGCCGGTACGCCGGTCTCCGTGGCGGTCTGCGAGGTGGACCGCACCTGGTTCACGCCGGCCGCCTCCCCGCGTGCGGAGGGCTTCCTCACGGGAGTCACCGACAGCGCGCGCCGAGTGCGCAGGCTCGGCGGTACGGAGGTGCCGGGAGCGGCCGAGGCGGTGACCTCGACAGCCGCCGGTACGGAGGGCACGCGAGGACCGGCCGAACCCTCCGCCGACTCCGCACCGGCTACCGCAAGCGGAACGCCCCCCGGAACCGGAACGGGCGCAACCGGAGGGGGCGGAACATCAGCGGCCGGAAACGGAACGACTGCGTCCGGACAGACCCCCGAACCCCGCGCCCAGAGACCGTCACGAACCTCCTGCCGTAAGGAGGCCGGCCGAGCAAGCGCCTAGGTATACCCACCACCATCCGGACATAATCGCCGGCCCAAAAAATTTTTGTCGCCTACGGGACTGACATTTCCGAGATCGGCTGTATGGGATGGCCGGAATACGCCTACCCTTCGGATATGAACAGAGTCCTGTCCCCTGAGCCTGAGGTGGACCCGACCGGCGAAGCAGCAGTCGAAGCAGCCCTGCTGGGCGTGGTTCCCGAGCTGCCCGGAAGACTTCCCGACGCGCTTCGCGAGGAACTGGTCGCATTCAGACGCGACCTGCACATGCATCCGGAACTGGGCAACCAGGAGTTCCGCACCACCGCAGCGATCAAGGCCCGCCTGGAGCAGGCAGGGCTGCGCCCCCGCACCCTGCCGATGGGCACCGGTCTCGTCTGCGACATACACCCCGGCCTCGCCGAGCGCTGGGACGGTGTCCGGCCGATGCTGGCGCTGCGCGCGGACATCGACGCGCTCCCCATCCCCGACACCAAGTCGGTGCCCTACCGTTCGACGGTTCCGGACCGGGCGCACGCCTGCGGACACGACGTGCACACCACCGTGGTGCTCGGCGCCGGGCTCGTTCTCGCCGATCTGGCCCGAGCGGGTCATCTCACGCGTTCCGTAAGGCTCCTCTTCCAGCCCGCGGAGGAGGTGCTGCCCGGCGGTGCCACCGACGCCATCGACGGCGGCGCGCTCGACGGCGTCGGCCGTATCGTCGCCGTCCACTGCGACCCCCGCGTCGACGCGGGACGCATCGGGCTGCGTCCCGGCCCCATCACCTCCGCTTGCGACCGCGTCGAGGTGAAGCTCAGCGGCCCCGGCGGCCACACCGCACGTCCCCATCTGACGACCGACCTGGTCACGGCCGCGGCGAAGCTCGTGACCGAGGTCCCCGCACTGCTCTCCCGCCGGGTGGACGCCCGCGCCGGAATGGCCCTCACCTGGGGGCGCATCGAATCCGGTCACGCGTGCAACGTCGTCCCGCAGCGCGCCGAACTCTCCGGCACGCTCCGCTGCCTCGACCTCACGGCATGGCGCGAGGCGCCCGACCTGGTGCACGCCGCCATCGACGAGACGGCCACGCTGCACCGGGCCAAGTCGGAGATCACATACGTCCGTGGCGTGCCGCCGGTCGTCAACGAGGCGGAGACGACAGAGCTGTTGCGTACGGCGATGACGGCACGCCGTGGCACGCCCACCGTCGAGGACACCGAACAGAGCCTCGGCGGTGAGGACTTCTCCTGGTACCTGGAGCATGTGCCGGGCGCGATGGCCCGCCTCGGCGTCCGCAGGCCGGGCGACCGGCACGCACGCGACCTGCACCAGGGCGACTTCGACGTGGACGAGACGGCGATCACGGTCGGGGTCGAGCTCTTCACGGCGGTGGCACTGCTGGACACGCCCGCGCCTTCGGAGCCGGGGGCCTAGCGCACGGGCCGAGGCCCGTCTCACGTCCGATGCCCCTGATGGGCCCGCCCGTTCGACGGCCGGGCCCATCAACCGTCTCCCGGTCTACGGCTGTTGAGCGCCCGCGCCTGTGCGCGTACCCGAACCGTCGCGCCCGTCGAGCCGTACGGACGGTTCACCGGTCGCCTCAGCGGACGGTTCAATGACGTCCATGACGAAGACGCGCGAAGTCCGCGCCCTGCTGCTGGGGGCGTGGAGCCTGGCGAGCTGGGAGGCGTCCGGCACGGACACGACCGTCTTCCGTCCGCTGGGCGACGACGGCATAGGACAGCTCATCTACGACGGCAGCGGGCGGATGTCCGTCCAACTCTCCGGCGTGGGCCGCCCCTTGTTCGCCGACGAGGACTGGCTGCGTGCCCGCCCGGACGAGATCGTGGCGGCGTGGCCGGCCTACTTCGCCTACTTCGGCACGTTCACCGTGGACACGGAGAGCGACCCGGCGACGGTGACCCATCACATCGCCTCCGGCACCTTCCCCAACCTCGCCGGCACCGACCAGGTGCGCACCTGCCGCTTCGCCGACGGCGACCGTCGGCTGACCCTCGGCGCCGAGAGCGCGTGGGGCAGCGTGCGCATCGTCTGGGAACGCGTCCGCTGACGCCGGACCGGGCTGTTCGCACCGATCCGATAACGGCATTCCCCGCTCCCCTTTACGTGAAATCTACGCGCGTTAATGTGTGCCCGAAGCCAGCGCCGGAAGAGGCGCTTCCATGAGCCGAAGGGGACGTCCTCTTGCGTCGGGTAACCAAGCTTGCAGCCGCGGTCACCACCACCGCGGCCCTCGCCCTGACCGCCACCGCGTGCGGTGAGAGTTCGACAGAGTCGGCCGCCAAGAAAGACAAGGGAGTCGGCCTGGCCTTCGACGTCGGCGGTCGTGACGACCACTCCTTCAACCAGGCGGCGGCGCGCGGCGTCGACAAGGCGAAGAAGGATCTGGGCGTCAAGTTCAAGGAGATGACGGCCAGCAACGACGAGACCGAGGCCGACCGCGAGCAGCGCATAACCTCGCTCGCGGAGGCCGGGTTCAACCCGGTCATCGGCGTCGGCTTCGACTACGGCAAGTCCGTCAACAAGGTCGCGAAGAAGTTCCCCAAGACCACCTTCGGCGTCGTCGACTCCCCGTCGGAGCAGAAGAACGTCGCCGGTCTGGTCTTCGCGGAGCACGAGGCGTCCTACCTCGCCGGTGTCGCCGCCGCGAAGAAGACCAAGACCAAGGAGGTCGGCTTCATAGGCGGCGTCAACAACGCGCTGATCCAGAAGTTCCAGGCGGGCTTCGAGCAGGGCGTGAAGGAGACCGACCCGAAGGTCAAGGTCACTTCGCAGTACCTGTACCCGACCAACACCAAGGGCTTCAACGACCCGGCCGCCGCCAAGGACAAGGCCAAGGGCATGCTCGACGCCGGCAACGACGTGATCTACTCCGCGGCCGGCCAGTCCGGTGTCGGCTCGATCGAGGAGATCAGCAAGAAGAAGGGCACCTGGGCGATCGGGGTCGACTCCGACCAGTACACCCAGCCCGGTCTCGCCAAGTACAAGGACGCGATCCTCACCTCCGCCGTCAAGAACGTGGACGTGGCCGTCTACGACCTGATCAAGAGCGTGGAGGACAAGAAGCCGATGAAGGGCACCACGTCCTTCGACCTCAAGGAGGACGGCGTCTCGCTCGCGACCTCCGGCGGCTTCATCGACGACATCCAGAAGGACATCGACAAGGCCAAGAAGGAGATCGTCGACGGCAAGATCAAGGTCAAGGACACCCCCGGCAAGTGAGCGCTCCCGCCGGCCGGGACTTCGAGTTCCGGCCGGCGGCGGCGGTTCCGTCCGCGGGGCGGGCGGTGCACCGGAGTCCGGGCTCGGGCGTATCCACAGGCGGCCACCTGCGGATACGCCCGTGAACGTCCCGTACGGCCCTCGGGCGGCACTCGTGTACGGAGTCCAGGGGCGGCGTCCAATGGGCGCGGCGCCCACGAACGGCGTCCACGGGCACCGAGTTCACGGGTACGGCACGGGCACCGGGCGAGGCCACCGGGCCCGCGTTCATGGGCGGTCCGGAGCGGCACCGGCCTGAGTGCGGCAGCGTCCGTACGGCCGGGGCGCGCACGGAGCGACGGGGGCTTCCAAAAGAGCCCAACCCCCCCACCGAGCAGCGGCGTTTCAGGAGAGTGCGTCATTACAACGTCCAGCAGCAGCCCCCCGGCCGCGGCCGGTGCGGCGGACCCGGAGAGCGGAGCGGCCTCCCGGCCGGCCGTCGAACTGCGCGGCATCACCAAGCGGTTTCCGGGCGTCGTCGCCAACCACGACATCGACTTCGCCGTCGGCCGTGGCACCGTGCACGCCCTCGTCGGTGAGAACGGCGCGGGCAAGTCGACCCTGATGAAGATCCTCTACGGCATGCAGAAGCCGGACGAGGGCACCATCACCGTCGACGGCGAGAAGGTCTCCTTCACCACGCCCGCCGACGCCATCGCCCGCGGAATCGGCATGGTGCACCAGCACTTCATGCTCGCCGACAACCTCACCGTTCTCGAGAACACCGTGCTGGGCGCCGAGGGGCTGTACGGCATCGGCACCCGCGCCCGTAAGAGGATCAAGGAGCTGTCGGACGCGTACCGGCTGGGCATACGTCCCGACGTGCTCGTCGAGGACCTGGGCGTCGCCGACCGGCAGCGCGTGGAGATCCTCAAGGTCCTCTACCGGGGCGCCCGTACGCTGATCCTCGACGAGCCGACGGCGGTGCTCGTACCGCAGGAGGTCGACGCGCTCTTCGAGAACCTCCGGGAGCTGAAGGCCGAGGGCCTCACGGTGCTGTTCATCTCGCACAAGCTGGGCGAGGTGCTCTCCGTCGCCGACGACATCACCGTCGTACGGCGGGGCACGACCGTCGCCTCGGTGAAGCCGGGGGAGACCACGCCGAAGCAGCTCGCCGAGCTGATGGTCGGCAGCGAACTGCCCTCTCCCGAGACCCGCGAGTCGACGGTGACGACCACGCCGATGCTGACCGTCGACGGGCTGCGGCTGTCCGCGACGGACGGCGACGGGCAGGCGCGATCGGTGCTCGACGGCATCGGGTTCACCATCCACAAGGGCGAAGTCCTCGGCGTCGCTGGCGTGGAGGGAAACGGGCAGGCCGAACTCGTCGAGGCCGTCATGGGGATGCGCGAGCCCGACGAGGGCACCGTCACCCTCGACGGCGAGGACGTCACCGCACGCTCCACACGTGAGCGCCGCGAGGGCGGCATCGGCTACATCCCCGAGGACCGCCACCGGCACGGGCTGCTGCTGGAGGGCACCCTCTGGGAGAACCGCATGCTCGGTCACGTCACCGAACGGCCCAACAGCAAGGGCAAGTTGCTGGACATCGCGGGCGCACGCACGGACACCAAGCGCATCGTCGCCGACTACGACGTCCGTACGCCCGGCATCGAGGTCACCGCGGCCTCGCTCTCCGGCGGCAACCAGCAGAAGCTGATCGTCGGCCGCGAGATGAGCCACCATCCCAAGCTGCTGATCGCCTCACACCCCACGCGTGGCGTGGACGTGGGCGCACAGGCGCAGATCTGGGACCAGATCCGGGAGGCGCGTCGCGAGGGCCTGGCCGTGCTGCTGATCTCCGCCGACCTCGACGAGCTGATCGGGCTGTCCGACACGCTGCGCGTGATGTACCGCGGGCGGCTCGTCGCGGACGCCGATCCGGCCACGGTCACCCCTGAGGAGCTGGGTTCCGCGATGACGGGCGCCGCACGCGGCCATCTCGAACACACCGAGGACGGCGACGTTCAGGACTCGGTGCGCGACGCCGTTCCGGGACAGCGGGAAGGAGGCGATGAGCGGTGAAGAAGTTCGACAAGGACCGGCTGCTTCTGGCGCTCGGCGCGCCCCTGCTGGCGATCGTCGCCGCGCTCGTGATCACGTCGGGCGTCATCATGACGACCGGCAAGGACCCGTTCCACGCGTTCTACGTGATGCTCGACTTCGGCTCGAAGAGCGACAGCCAGGTCTGGATCATCAACAAGGCCATTCCGTACTACCTTTCGGCGGTCGCCGTCGCCATCGGCTTCCGCATGAACCTCTTCAACATCGGGGTCGACGGCCAGTACCGCATCGGGGCCTTCTTCGCCGCGGTCGTCGGCGGCTCGCTGACGCTGCCCGGCATCATCCAGATCCCGCTCGTCATCGCCGTGGCGATGGTGGTCGGCGGAGTCTGGTCCAGCATCGCGGGGCTGTTGAAGATCACGCGGGGCATCCACGAGGTCGTCACCACGATCATGCTGAACTTCATCGCGGCCTCCACCATCGGCTTCTTCCTCCAGGACGGCAGGCTCGCGGAGAAGGACGGCAACCTCTTCCACACCCCCGACCTCCCGTCCTCCAGCCACTTCTTCACCATTCCGACCGACCCGGACCCGATCTACGGGACGATCGTCATCGGCGTACTCGTGGGCGCCGCCTACTGGTTCGTCCTCGGCCGCACCCGCTTCGGCTTCGACCTGCGGGCCGTGGGCCGCTCGGAGTCGGCGGCGTCCGCCAGCGGCGTCAGCGTGAAGCGGATGGTCGTCACGTCGATGGTGCTCTCGGGCGTCGTCGCCGGCCTGGTCGGCATGCCCACGCTGCTCAACGCCTCGTACAACTACGGCACCGACTTCCCCGCGGGCATCGGCTTCACCGGCATCGCCATCGCGCTGCTCGGACGCAACCACCCGGTGGGCATGGCGCTCGGCGCCCTGCTGTGGGGCTTCCTCGAACGCACGGGCACACAGCTGGAGTTCGAGGAGTACGCCCAGGAGATCGTCGGCGTGATGCAGGGCGTCATCGTCCTGTGCGTCGTCATCGCATACGAGGTCGTACGACGCTACGGGCTCCGCATGCAGCAGCGTCAGGTCGGCGAGGAGCTGGCCGCCCAGGCCCGTAAGAGCGAGAAGAAGGCGGAGGTGTCCGCGTGAGCACGAACATCACTGCCAAGGCCGACGGCGAAGGGACCGGACCCGGAGCCGGGGCCCGGGGCGCCGCGGGCGCGAACGGCAAGGGCGACGGCCGCAGTGCCGGGAACGGCAACGGCACCGCTGCCGGCCGTAAGCCGGGCGACGCCAAGCGCAAGCTCTCCTATCCGGTGGTGCTGCTGATCATCGCCGGTGGGCTGGTGGCGCTGTCGCTGCTGCGCATCGTCACGGGCGCCGACGAAGTCACCTCCAGCGGCCAGTATTCGAGCGCGCTGGCGGCGGCCGTGCCCATCGGCCTCGCGGGGCTCGGCGGGCTGTGGTCGGAACGAGCCGGCGTCATCAACATCGGCCTCGAAGGCATGATGATGCTCGGCACCTTCGCCGCGGGCTGGATGGGCTGGCAGCACGGCCCGTTGGTCGCGGCGCTCGCGGGCATCGTCGGCGGAGCGCTCGGCGGCCTGATACACGCCATCGCGACCGTCACCTTCGGCGTGGACCACATCGTCTCCGGTGTCGCGGTGAACATCCTGGCGCTGGGCGTAGTGCAGTTCCTCGCGAAGCTCTGGTTCGGAGCGGAGGGCAGCGCCGCCGCGGAGGCGGGCGGCAACGACAAGCAGTCGCCGCCGATGGAGGACATGCCGGTCTTCACCGTGCCGGGTCTGGCGGACGGACTTCAGGCGGTGGAGAAGCACCACTGGTTCCTCGTCTCCGACCTGGCAGGCATCCTCGGCGCCTTCGTCAGCAACGTGTCGTGGCTGACGGTGCTGGCCGTGGCGCTCTTCGCGGGCAGCTTCTTCGCGCTGTGGAGGTCGTCGTTCGGGCTGCGGCTGCGCTCCTGCGGCGAGAGCCCCGTAGCCGCCGAGACCCTCGGGGTCAACGTACTGAAGTACAAGTACGCGGCGGTCACGGTCTCCGGTGCGCTGGCCGGACTCGGCGGGGCCTTCCTCGCGATCGGCGTGCACATCTACCAGGACCAGCAGACGGGCGGACGCGGCTACATCGGCCTCGCCACCATGATCTTCGGCAACTGGCGTCCGGGAGGCGTCGCCATGGGCGCGGGCCTCTTCGGCTTCATGGACGCGCTCCAACTGCGCGCCGGAGGGCCGACGGTGCACGCCCTGCTGCTGCTCGTCGCCGTGCTGCTGGCGGCGCTCGCGCTGTGGAAGCTGCGCAAGGGCGGCATCGTGCAGGCGGCGCTCAGCGGCGTGATCGCCGTGGGCCTGCTGGTGTGGTATCTGATGACGGACACCGTCCCCCTGGAGTTCGTCGAGATGAGCCCGTACATCACCACCCTGCTGGTGCTCTCGCTCGCCGCGCAGCGGCTGCGACCGCCCAAGGCCATCGGCAAGTCCTACCGCCGGGGGCAAGGCACATGACGACTGCCCCGGTCGGCTCCGCGGATGTCGACTGGGCGTCGCTTCGGGCCGTGGCCCGGGACGCGATGTCCCGGGCCTACGTCCCCTACTCCGGATTCCCGGTCGGCGCGGCGGCGCTGGTCGACGACGGGCGCACGGTCCACGGCTGCAACGTGGAGAACGCCGCGTTCGGCGTGACGCTGTGCGCCGAGTGCGGCCTGGTCTCGTCGCTGATCGCATCGGGTGGCGGCAGGCTCACCGCGTTCACCTGCGTCGACCGGCACGGCGATGTGCTGATGCCGTGCGGACGCTGCCGTCAACTGCTGTGGGAACACGGCGGCCCCAAGCTGCTGATGGAGACCGCGAGCGGCGTCCGTACGCTGAACGACCTGCTGCCGGACGCCTTCGGCCAGGCCGATCTGCAACGCTGAGACTGCCGCACCGGGCACCGCACCGGGCAGCACCGCGCCGTGCCGCAAGAGCCCGGCGCATCACGCTCGTGGGCACCACCGTCCGCGCATCCGACCCCGCCCTACGGCCTGTCCTTACCCGCAGGGCGCTTCGCATGAAGGAGACTTCCGCTCTATGTCCATGGACGTCATCTCCGTCATCCGTACGAAACGGGACCGCGGCACGCTCACCGACGAGCAGATCGACTGGGTCGTCGACGCCTACACCAGGGGCGAGGTCGCCGACGAGCAGATGTCGGCGCTGGCGATGGCGATTCTCCTCAACGGCATGTCACGCCCCGAGATCGCCCGCTGGACCGGGGCGATGATCGCCTCCGGCGAGCGGATGGACTTCTCCGGCCTCGACCGGCCCACCGTCGACAAGCACTCCACGGGCGGCGTCGGCGACAAGATCACCTTGCCGCTGGCGCCGCTGGTGGCCGCCTGCGGTGCCGCGGTTCCGCAGCTCTCGGGCCGCGGTCTGGGGCACACCGGCGGCACCCTCGACAAGCTGGAGTCCCTGCGGGGCTGGCGCGCGTCGCTCGGCAACGACGAGATGCTGCGCGTCCTGACGGACGTGGGCGCGGTCGTCTGCGCGGCGGGCAGCGGGCTGGCACCCGCGGACCGGAAGCTCTACGCACTGCGCGACGTCACCGGGACCGTCGAGTCGATCCCGCTGATCGCCAGCTCCATCATGAGCAAGAAGATCGCCGAGGGCACAGACTCGCTGGTGCTCGATGTGAAGACCGGCTCCGGGGCCTTCATGAAGTCCGTGGACGACGCACGCGAACTGGCCTCCACCATGGTCGAGTTGGGCAACGACCACGGAGTGCGCACCCGTGCGCTGATCACCGACATGGCCACGCCTCTCGGCGGCACCGTCGGCCACGCCCTCGAAGTACGCGAATCCGTCGAGGTACTGGAGGGCGGCGGCCCCGCCGACGTCGTCGAACTCACCCTCGCCCTCGCCCAGGAGATGCTCACCGCCGCCGGACTGCCGGACGCCGACCCGGGCAAGGCCCTCGCCGACGGCACCGCCATGGACCACTGGCGCCGCATGATCGCCGCCCAGGGAGGCGACCCGGACGCCGAACTGCCCACCGCGCGGGAGCAGCAGCCCGTCATGGTCCCGGCGTCCGGCACCCTCACCAGGCTCGACGCCTACGCGGTGGGCGTCGCCGCCTGGCGCCTCGGCGCGGGCCGCGCCCGCAAGGAGGACCCCGTACAGGCGGGCGCGGGCATCGAACTCCACGCCAAGCCCGGCGACCCCGTCACGGCGGGACGCCCGCTGATGACGCTGCACTCGGACACCCCGGAGACGTTCCAGTACGCACTGGAGGCGCTGGCGGGCGCGTTCGACATCGCCCCGCAGGGCACGGAGTTCGCGATCACACCGATCGTGCTGGAGCGTGTGACGGGGTGACGGTGCGGGTGCGGTGCTCGTGCCGCTGACGGCGGGTGCCGGTGCCGGTGCCGTCAAGCCGCGCGACGTTCACTTTCGGGTGAGGGTGGCCGGTAGCGCCCTGCTCGTCCCTTTCGGCATGCTGGAGTCGGTGACGTACTGATGAAGGAGACCGCCATGAGCGCACTCACCGTCGACCACGGCCCGGCCGGAGGCCAGGAGTGGGACGACCTGGTCCAGGTCTGGGAGCAGACCGACGGGCCCGAGGGCAGCAGGGTGGAGATCATCGAGGGGATCGTCACCGTGTCGCCCGCGCCCGCCAACAGCCACAACAGCATCGCGTGGAAGATCCAGCGCCGTCTGACGGCCGCAATCCCCGAGGACTGGGGCATCTACCAGACGCTCGGCGTCGCCGTCCCCTCGCGCAGCGGTCTGTTCATTCCGGACCTGGCGGTTGTCCCGGAGGCCGCGCTGAACGAACCCGGCAACTACGTCCCCGCCGCCGCGGCCGAGTTGATCGTGGAGATCACCTCCCCCTCCAACGCGGGCCACGACCGGATCAGCAAGCCCGCCGCCTACGCACAGGCCGGAGTGCCGCTCTACCTGCTTGTGGACGGCCACGCCCCCGCAGGGCCGACCGTCACCCTCTACGGGGAGCCGACGGGCGACGTCTACCGCGTTCACACGGCGGTCAAGACCGGCGAGGAGATCAGGCTGCCCGCGCCGTTCGAACTCACCCTGGACACCGGGGACTTCCCCGCCGAGTGACATCCGGCCCGACCCGCCGGGGACCGCGCTCCTCAAGCGCGTACCGCGTCGTGCTGTGACCCATAACCCGCAACCCGTGACCCCTCAGGCCCGTGCCTCCCGAAGGCGCCGCCGGTGGACGGCCGCCGCGCTGCGGGTGCCGTAGAACGTCACGCCCGTGGCGAGGACCATCGCGGCCAGCGTCATCGTCACCGTCGCCGCCCAGCCCCCGGCCGCGAAGGCCGCCGCACCCAGGGCGCCGCCCAGTGAACTGCCCGTGTAGTACGTCATCTGGTACAGCGCCGACGCCTGTGCGCGCCCGCTTGTGGCCGTGCGGCTGACCGAGCCGGAGGCCACCGTGTGCCCCGCGAAGAAGCCCGCCGTGATCAGCACGAGCCCGGCGACGACCGCCGCCAGGCTGTCCATGAGGCTCAGCAGCAGTCCCGACGAGGCAGTGACGATGCCCGCGTAGATCGTGCCCCGACGTCCCAGTCGGGCGTTGAGGCGGCCCGCCGCGGCCGAAGTCGCCGTGCCCACCAGGTAGATGACGAACACGGAGCCCACGAGGCCCTGTGAGAGACCGAAGGGCTCGGCCGTCAGGCGGTAGCCGATCACCGTGTAGACGCCGCCGAAGACGACCATGAACAGCAGGCCGATGGCGTAGAGACGTGCCAGCAGCGGGTCGCGCAGATGTGCCGAGACCGTACGGGCCAGGCCCCGTGCGTTCAGCGCGCTCGGCCGGAAGTGGCGGGCCCTGGGCGCCAGCAGCCGGAACGCCGCCACGCACAGCAGCGATGACACCGCGACGGCGGCCAGTCCCATGCGCCAGCCCCACGCCTCGGTGACCCAGCCGGTGAGGACGCGTCCGCTCATGCCGCCGACGCTGTTGCCCGCGACGAACAGGCCGGTGGCGCCGACCAGATGTCTGCCGCGCACCTCGTCGGCGAGATACGCCATGGCCGAGGCCGGTACGCCCGCTATCGCCGCGCCCTGGAGGGTGCGCAGCGCGATCAGCGTGCCCATGTCCGGTGCGAAGGGCACGGCCAGGGCGAGCGCCACGGCGACCGACATCGACGCCGTCAGCATCCGGCGCCGCCCGAAGCGCTCGGAGAGGGCCGCCAGCGGCAGCACCGCCAGCGCCAGGCCGATCGTCGCGCCGGAGACCGTCCAACTGGCAAGGCCCGGATCGGCGTCGAGATCGCGGGAGATCTCCGGAAGCAGGGCCTGCGTGGAGTACAGCAGCGCGAAGGTCGCCAGCCCCGCGGCGAAGAGGGCGAGCCGCATCCTGCCGTGGCCGGGGTCGCCGGGGCTCAGCTTCGTCGCGTCGCCGTCGTCGCAGTGGTCGGAGCCTTCGGCGCGGGTGTCGCGGTCGGCCCGCTCTGCGCGGGCAGCGCGATCGTCACGGCGGTCGCGGTGGCGGTGGCGGTCGCGGTCGTCGCCAGAGTTGTGGCCCGGGGCCGGGCGGAAGTCGGGGGCGTTTGCGTCGGTGGCGGCGCCCGTATGGACGGACGCCCCGGTATCGGCGGATGGCATGCTTCGACGCTACGATTCCTCCACTGATGCGTCCAATGCACAGAACCAGCTCAACCGTTCCCCTCGTGCATCACTACTGCTGAGGCGGTCATGTCACCGGCACGCAACGAGAAAGACATCTCTGTCACATCGGACTGGGGAGCCTCGCTCACCCCGCGGCTGGCACAGTTCGCCGCCGTCGCCCGGCACGAGCACGTCACCCGTGCCGCGGCCGAACTCGGCGTCCCCCAGTCCACGTTGAGCCGCGCGATCACCCGGCTTGAGCACGATCTGGGCGTCGCGCTCTTCGCCCGCCACGGCCGCACCGTCTCCCTGACGCCCGCCGGGCGCACCTTCCTGGCCTCCGCGGAGCGGGCCCTCGCGGCGGTCGAGCAGGCCGCCGAGTCCGTACGGGCGGACGCCGACCCCGCGAAGGGCAAGGTCGCCTTCGGCTTCCTGCACACGCTCGGCTGGGAGACCGTCCCCGTGCTCATCCGTGCCTTCCGTGCCGAACACCCGCGAGTCCGCTTCGCACTCGTGCAGAACTACGGGGAGGCCATGCTGGAGCGGCTTCGCGCGGGCGAGCTCGACCTGTGCCTCACCTCGCCCGTACCGGAGGCGCCCGACCTGGTGGCACGCCGCCTCGACGAGCAGCGGCTGCGCCTCGTCGTACCCGACGACCACCCTCTCGCCGGCCGCCGCCGCGTACGTCTCGCCGAGGCCGCGGACGAGCACTTCGTCACCCTGGAACGCGGCTACGGAATGCGCCGCATCCTGGAATCCCTGTGCGCCGAGGCGGGATTCACCCCGCGGGTCGCCTTCGAGGGGGAGGAGGCCGAGACGATCAGGGGACTGGTCGCCGCGGGCCTCGGCGTCGCCCTGCTGCCCCCGCCGACCGTGCCGCGTCCCGGCGTGCGCGAACTGACCGTGACCGCGCCGCGCGCCGTGCGCGAGATCGGTGTCGCCTGGCTCGCGGGGCGCCCCGACACGCCGCCGGTAGCCGCGTTCAAGGGCTTTCTGCTCAGCCGTCGCGGGAGGCTTCTCCCGGGGTGACGACCGGCATACGTACCAGGAGGAGAACGTGAGCGCACACAACGGCCAGGATCGTGTCCATGCCGACGACCACGGCCGCGACCCTGGCCTCGGCCAGGACCACCACCACGAGGAACACGGCCACGACGACATCGACTGGGACGCCATGGCCGCCCACCTCGAACGGGAAGCCGAACTGCGCGTCCCCTTCGTGGAGGAGGCGCTCGCCTGGCTGCGCGGCCTGATGCTCGAAGGCGGCTGCGGACCGGACACGGCGGAGCGCGTGATGGACCTCGGCAGCGGCCCCGGGGTCTTCACGGTCCTGCTGGCACGTGCCTTCCCGCAGGCCGAAGTCGTCGCCGTCGACGGCGAACCGGGGCTGCTGCGGCGGGTGCGCGACCGTGCGGAGCGCGAGGGCGCCGCCTCGAACATCACCGTGCGGGAGGCCCGATTCCCGCAGGAACTGGGCGGGTTGGGCAGCGCCGACCTCATCTGGACGAGCAACGTCGTACACCACATCGGCGACCAGCAGGCCGCGCTCGACTCGCTGGCGGCAGCGGTCCGTACGGGCGGCCTGCTCGCCGTCGTCGAACGGGGCCTGTCGCCCCGCTATCTGCCCCGCGACATCGGACTCGGCCGCCCCGGGCTGCTGGCACGACTGGAGGCGGCGAACGAGGAGCGCTACACCGCCATGCGCGAGGCCCTGCCGGGTCATACGCGTGTCGTCGAGGACTGGGCGGCGATGCTGGCCCGCGCGGGCATGGCGCCTGCCGGGACGCGTACCTTCCTCACGGACCTGCCCGCGCCCCCTGCCGTCGGGGGCGCGTGCGCATCTCTACGACAGGCTGGCCCGCGCCAGGGACACGCTGGGCGAATGGCTGGACCCGGACGACGCCCGCGTACTGGAGGTCCTGCTCGATGAGGACTCACCGCAGGGCGTCCTCCACCGGCCGGACGCGTTCTATCTGACGGCCACGACGGTGCACGCGGCTCGCGCTGTGTGACAGGCGCGGGCAGGGGAGCGGGCGGGGGCCGAACTGGGGCCGCCCGTTTGGGAGTCCGCGCGCATGCCCACCCGCGCCGCTCCGCCCGAACGCGCCCCTAGCGCCGCAGGCTCTGTCCGAATCCCGTCGCAAGCGGCATACGCAGCCCGAGCGGCGGCGGTGCCGCCATCGCGTCGACGAGGGGGCGGGCGAAGTCGCGCCCGCAGACCGTGCCGAGGACGAAGTTCTCGGCCAGCGCCCTGACTTCCGCGTTGTGCTGGTGCAACCCGTGCCCGTCGGTGTGGACTTCGAAGCGGCACACGTCCGCGTTGGCCTTCTTCGCCCGCTCCGCGAGCCGGTAGGACAGTTCGGGATCGGTGTGCTCGTCGTCGGTGCCGTGCACGAACATCACCTGGCGGCCGAGGAGTTGGCGTACGGGCTCCCGTTCAGGACTGTCGGGGTCGTTCTCGGGGAGCCACAGCGACAGCGCCAGCACCGAGGAGACCATGGGGTGTCCGGCCGCGCGGAGTGCCGCACGCGCGCCGACATCGATGCCAACCAGGCAGACCGGGACGTCGCCGTAGCGCTTGACCACCTCCTCCACGGCCCACTCCGCGTCGCAGGCGGGGTGCGCCGCCTCGCCGTTCCAGCCGCGGTAGCGGTAGTGGACGACGTGTGCCACGAGCGACGTGTCCGGTTCGCCGTGGTGAGCGCCGCGTACGAGCCGCCGTGCGAGAGGCCGCACCACGGCCGCGGCGAACGCGGACCGCCGGCGGGCGCTGTGCTCCACGCCGCCGCCGGGCAGCAGCAGGACCACCGCGTGCGGGGCCGCCCCCGAGGCGTCCGCGCCCATCGCCCGCCCCAGCCGGGCCTCCCGCTCGGGCAAAGCTTGCTGAGCCATAGGGAAGACGATGGCAGAAGCCGGAGTGCACGTAGGGTGTCGCCGGATCACCATTGCGTATCGAAGCGCATGACGCTGCTCGTCGACGGCACAACTCCCGTACGCGAAACGGAAGTTAGGGTGCAGATGCCATCTACGCGCGTAGGAGCTAGAGTACGTGGATGACGAGCCAGACCCTCAACACGATTCCCACCCCGCAGCAGATCCGCCGCGCTCCCAAGGCGCTGCTCCACGACCACCTCGACGGTGGTCTGCGACCCGCCACCATCGTCGAACTGGCCGCCGAGACCGACTACGACGCGCTGCCCGCGACCGACGCGGAGAGCCTTGAGCGCTGGTTCCGGCAGGCCGCGGACTCCGGTTCGCTGGAGCGCTATCTGGAGACGTTCTCCCACACCGTGGGCATCATGCAGACCCGCGAGGCACTGACCCGGGTCGCCGCCGAATGCGCCGAGGACCTCGCGGCGGACGGCGTCGTCTACGCCGAGGTCCGCTTCGCCCCGGAGCAGCACCTGGAGAAGGGCCTCACCCTCGAAGAGGCGGTGGAGGCCGTCAACGAGGGCTTCCGCGAGGGCGAACGACGAGCCCGCGCCGCGGGCGCCCGCATCCGGGTCGGTGCGCTGCTCACCGCGATGCGGCACGCGGCACGTGCCCTGGAGATCGCCGAACTCGCCAACCGCTACCGCGAGTTGGGCGTCGTCGGCTTCGACATCGCCGGTGCCGAGGCGGGCCACCCGCCCACTCGCCACCTGGACGCCTTCGAATTTCTCAAGCGTGAGAACAACCACTTCACGATCCACGCGGGCGAGGCGTTCGGCCTGCCGTCCATCTGGCAGGCACTCCAGTGGTGCGGCGCGGACCGGCTGGGCCACGGCGTGCGCATCATCGACGACATCCAGGAGGACGGCACGGGGTCGGTGAAGCTGGGCCGTCTAGCGTCCTACGTGAGGGACAAGCGCATCCCGCTGGAGCTGTGCCCGTCGTCCAACTTGCAGACGGGCGCGGCCCCTTCGTACGAGGAGCACCCCATCGGGCTGCTGCGCAGGCTGCACTTCCGTGCCACGGTGAACACCGACAACAGGCTGATGAGCGGTACGAGCATGAGCCAGGAGTTCGAGCACCTGGTGAGGACGTTCCACTACACGCTCGACGACATGCAGTGGTTCACGGTCAATGCTCTGAAGTCCTCGTTCATCCCGTTCGACGAACGTCTCGCGATGATCAACGACGTGGTCAAGCCCGGCTATGCCGAGCTTAAGTCGGAGTGGCTCTTCCGCGAGTGACCTCGGGGCTTCACGGGCCCTGCGACGGCGGGGCCGCCCCGGTTGTCGCCGGGTGCGGCCCCGCTCGGTTCGTACGGGCTCGTGACCCGGCCGACGGGCCTGCGGCTCGACGACCTCATCCGCGGAGGCGGACCGTGGGCCGAGCCCGTAGACCGGTGTGTGCGGCTACCAGGCGGTGCGTTCGTCGCCGTTCGGCAGCAGGATCCACAGCGCCAGATAGATCAGGAACTGCGGGCCGGGCAGCAGGCAGGACACTATGAAGATCAGGCGCATCGTGTTGGGCTTCATCCCGAAGCGGTGTGCCAGTCCGGCGCAGACACCGCCGATCCAGCGGTCCTCGCGCGGGCGTACAAGTGCGGGCATGACGCGACTCCTTCACTGGGCGTCGTTCCTCGACGTCCGGTTTCCACGCTAGGAGGCACGCACACCCCGCGGCGTCGGTCTACGGTGCGATTCCGACCCTGGCCGCTCTCGGGGGAGCGCCCCCGGAGGTCTCGTCCCGCAGGGGGAGCGCGTCGTGCGCACCCGTACCGTGGACGGAGCCGCCCCACCCGGGCGTCCGCGCGGAACGGCGCCGCAGCCACGCCCGTATGAGCGGGAAGAGCAGCAGGGACGCCAGGCCCGCTCCGGCGGAGTTCAGCAGCACGGCGTCGACGTTCACGGAACGGCCCGGCACTCCCGACTGCAACAGCACCGTCGCGGACGAGATCAGCGCACCGGCGCCGACCGTACGGGCGCACACCACGGCGAGCGGGCGGTCCAGGTGCCCGCACGCCAGCGGCAGCAGCACACCCAGCGGAGCCAGCCGCGCCAGCCCACGGCCCAGGCGGGCGAGCGCCTCCAGAGAGCCCTCGTCGAGGTCGGCGCGGATCGTGGCGAACGGCTGGAGGTTCGCGGGCGCCACCCACGGCACCGGAAGGGGACGCAGCGCCAGCCATCCGACGACGGCCAGATACGCGACCAGCAGAACGAGCCCTGCTACGCGGAATCGGGGAGCGTGAGCGGCGGTACCGCCGCCACGGCCATGACGCTGCACATCACCAAGGACGCCGTGCTCCGGCGCGCGGTTCCGGTGCCCGTTCACAGCGGCGTACCGGCGTTGTCGGCCGCGTCGGGGCGCGTACGCAGATCGGTGTCGCACCTGAACCGGCGCAGCGGCTCGGCCTCTTGGGAGCCCCCAGGGCCCGCGCCGTCCTCGGCCTTCGCAGGACCGCCCATGATCACCGAACGGTCGGAACCGGCGGCGGCCGTGTCCGCGTAGGTGCAGACGATCTGCGCGAGCGCGAACGCCGGCAGGTCGCGCAGCGGTTCGCTCAGGCGCAGTGCCGCCGCGGGGTCGCCCTCGGACGGGCCGTGCACCTTCAGGGCGCGTGGCACGGCCGTCTTGAACCCGGCTGCCTCCTCCTCCGAGTCCGGCTGTTTACGCAGGGCGTCCAGCAGCCCGCGGGCGACGGGCAGCCGCTCCGAGTCGTCGCCGTCGGGCAGCGCCACGCGCCGGTCCACGGGGGAGACGCGCGAGCCGCACGCGAGATAGACCCGCACGGGAAGGTTGCCGCCGTCGCCGCTGTCGGAGCTCTCCCGGCCGCCTGGAAGCACACAGCTCACACGGGAGGGCGCCGCGCCCGCGTCGACGGGAACGGACGTCGAGCGGATACCGCACCCCGTGGTGAGCGTGCCGAGCAGTGCCAGCGCTGCGAGCACGAGGACGGGACGGCGGAGGGCGGTGGCAGCGGCGGTGGTGCTGTGTGGTGCGGTGCTTCTCAACGGTCCCCCCTCTTCCCCTCGCCGTTTCCGAAGCCTCTGCCCTTGCCGCGGCCTCTGTCGCCGCCGCCCTTGCCCTTGCTCTTGTCCGCCCCGCCCGGGCCTGTCGCGCCGCCGTCGCCCGGTCTGCCGGGCTCCGCCTCCCGTGCCTGACGCTCCTGGGACTCCCGTGGCAGCCGGAGGGTGAAGACGGCGCCGCCTCCGTGCTCGGTGTCGTTGCGTACGGAGATCGAGCCGCCGTGGATCTGAGCGTTCTCCTGGGCGATGGACAGCCCGAGGCCGCTGCCCTCCGATCTCGGCCTGGAGGCGCTGGCCTTGAAGAAGCGGTCGAAGACGTGCGGAAGCATCTCCTCGGGGATGCCGGGCCCCTGGTCGGCGACCTCGATCACCAGCTCGCCGGGGCCTCCCGCCGGGGGCTCCTCCGTACGCACCGAGACGCGGACCGGGGAACCGCCGTGCTTGAGGGCGTTGCCGATGAGGTTGGCCAGGATGACGTCGAGCCGCCGCGGGTCGAGGCGCGCCATCTGGCCCCGGTCGGCGTCGAGTTCGACGGCGTCGAGCCATGCGCGGGCGTCGATGCAGGCGGTGACCTGGTCCGCCACGTCGACGTCGTCGAGGACGAGCTTCGCCGTGCCCGCGTCGAAGCGCGTGACCTCCATCAGATTCTCCACCAGGTCGTTCAGCCGCCGGGTCTCGCTGACCACGAGCTGCACGGCAGGGGCGATCATCGGGTCGAGGTTTTCCTGCTCCTCCTCCAGCACCTCGGTGACCGCGGAGATCGCCGTCATCGGCGTACGCAGCTCGTGCGACATGTCTGCGACGAAGCGCCGCGAGGACTCCTCCCTGGCGCTGAGATCGGCGACCCGGTGCTCCAGCGACTCCGCGGTCCGGTTGAACGTGCGGGACAGCTCTGCCAGTTCGTCCGTGCCGGACACCTTCAGCCGGGTGTCGAGCTTCCCCTCGCCCAGCCGCCTCGCGGCGTCGGCGAGCCGGCGTACGGGCCGCAGCACTGTCGTGGCCGCCGCCTGCGCGAGCAGCATCGCGCCCACCAGCGCCAGCCCGGTGGCGATGCCCAGCGACCAGGCCAGGGAGTTGAGATCGTCCCGTTCCGGCGAGAGGGACTTGCGCATATAGCCCGACGGCGTGGGCCCCTCGCCGATCATCTTCGCGCCGCCCACCAGGAAGGGTTCGTTGCCGCCCTCCTCGGTGGTCCGCTGCCAGTACAGGTGGTACGGGTAGGAGTTGCCCGCGTCCACGGGGCGGCGCTTGGCGACCGCCGTACGCAGCCGCACCGGCACGTCCTTCATGGTGAAGCTGCCCGGGTCGGAGGCGACGGCGCAGCGGGTGCCGTCGGCGTTCCGCCCGGTGAGGAGAACCTCGTAGTTCTGCGACGTGCCGCTCATCTTCTCGGCGGCGTCCCGCAGTTGGCCGCAGTCGTAGCGGCGGGGAAGACTTCCGGCGCTGTCCTCCATGGACTTGCGGAAGTCGTTGAGCGCGGCGTTCTGCGTGCGGGTGAGCACGGCGTCCCTGTTGAGCCAGTAGGCGATCCCCGAGGCCGAGACCGCGGCGGTCAGCGCCACCAGCGCGAAGACGACGACGAGCCGCAGCCGCAGCGTCGGCAGCACCCCGGCGACCCAGCCGCGTATGCGCTCCTCGCGCTCCTGCTCCCGCTCGCTGTTCCGCTCGTGCCCCAGGTCCAGCGTCGGCTGCGCCGGCTCCGTCACTGCGGAGCGTCCAGCCGGTATCCGACGCCGCGCACCGTACGGATCAGGGTCGGCGACGACGGCACGTCCTCGACCTTCGCGCGCAGCCGCTGCACGCACGCGTCGACGAGACGCGAGTCGCCGAGATAGTCGTGCTCCCACACGAGCCGAAGAAGCTGCTGCCGCGACAGCGCCTGCCCCGGTCTCCTGCTCAGCTCCAGCAGCAACCGCAGCTCCGTGGGCGTCAGTTGAAGGTCCTCGCCGTTCTTCGTCACCGTCATCGCGGAACGGTCGATGACGAGACTGCCGAAGGTCGCCGCATCGTTGGACTCCCGCTCCCCGCGCCTCATCACCGCACGGATACGCGCGTCCAGCACCCTGCCCTGCACGGGTTTGACCACGTAGTCGTCCGCGCCCGACTCCAGCCCGACCACGACGTCGATGTCGTCGCTGCGCGCGGTGAGCAGGATGATCGGCAACTGGTCGGTGCGGCGGATACGGCGGCACACCTCGAAGCCGTCGATGCCGGGCAGCATCACGTCCAGCACGATCAGGTCCGGCCGCTGCTCGCGCAGCAGTTTGAGGCCGTCCTCGCCGGACGCGGCGGTCAGCACGCGGTGACCCTGCCGCGTCAGGCTCATCTCAAGAGCCGTACGGACAGCGTCGTCGTCCTCGATCAGCAACAGGAAAGGCACGCGGGCCATTCTGTCCCATGCCCCCCTCACACTTCGACCGTACGTAGCTGCCCGACCGGCAGTCCCGGCCCCGCCCCCACGCTCCGTCACCGGCGGGTCACCGCAGCTCACGCGGCGGGACACGGGCACCCGAGTCCTTGTGACACCGCTGTGACAGTCGGGGGACCTCTCGATGAAATCGACGGGGCAATGTGTACGTCATCAGCGAGCGACCAGGTTTGCCCGAGGGGGGCGCAAGATGAACACACTGCACAGCGACAACGTCAGCGCAGTAATTCACACGCGCCTGCACACCCCGTCGGTTCCCGCGAACCAGACGAACAAGGTCGCCGAGAAGTCCGGAATGACAGGGCGAGGGTGCGTCCGTTCTTCCGGGCGTGTACGGCCGCCGCACATCACCGCGGTGGAGGGCCTTCGAGGGGAGGCCCGCAGCACGGGGGACGGTGAGTACAGGGAGGAGCCGGGAGCACGGCAAGAGGCCGCGTCGGAGGCGGAGTTCACAGCCTACGTACGCGAGCGCCGCGCCTCCCTGTACGCCACCGCCTACCACCTCACGGGCGACCGCTTCGAAGCGGAGGACCTGCTTCAGAGCGCGCTGTTCTCCACGTACCGTGCGTGGCACCGGATCAGCGACAAGGCGGCGCTCGGCGGCTACCTGCGCCGCACCATGACGAACCTGCACATCAGCGCGTGGCGCCGCCGCAAGCTCAACGAGTACCCGACGGAGGAGCTTCCGGAGACCGCCGGCGACCAGGACGCCATGCGCGGCACCGAACTGCGCACCGTGCTCTGGCAGGCGCTCGCCCGGCTGCCCGAACTCCAGCGCACCATGCTGGTGTTGCGCTACTACGAGGGCCGTACGGACCCGGAGATCGCGGACATACTGAACATCAGCGTCGGCACGGTGAAGAGCAGCATCTGGCGCTCGCTGCGCCGCCTGCGCGACGACGAGGTTCTCAGCTTCGGCAGGGACCAGGAGGAGTGCTTCGGCGAACTGGTCGCCTGACCGCGAGGACCACTGAACACCTGAGGAACGAGGGCCGGGGGATGGGCCCTTGACGGGGGCCTCGGGAAGAGGGGCAGGGGAGCCCCTCGGGGGTGGAACGGGGGACACGGGGGAACAGAGGGGAAACACGGGGAAACCCCGTCCGGGGGGGACGGGACGAGAGAGCGGGGACGGGCAACCGGGGGGTCTGCCCGAACCCGCTCTCTCCCTTTCTGCGGTGTGCCTTCCGTGGTCTGTCTCTTCTACGGACTCTCCTCCCGCGCCCGGAGCCGGACGGCTCCGCCGCCGGCTCCAAGTCCGCCCGTAGCAGCGGCAGTTCGGTTTCGTGGCGCCCGGCTTCTCCGCGCTCCGCGCTCACATCGCCGTACGTGCCGTACGGGCCTCGCGCAGCCGCCTGATCCGTTCCGCCGCCTCGTCCCGTGCACACGGGTGCGCTCCCAGCTCCCGGTGCCGCGCCACGATCGCCTCTTCCGCCCGCAGCAGGCGCCAGCCCCGGCGCAGCAGGAACGGCGCGGACTTACGCCCCTCACGCAGATCGCGCAGCAGCCGTCGCCGGAACGTCGTCGACGGACGCCCCCGCAGACAGATCGCGTCGGCCAGCAGCCCCAGTTCGCGACAGCGGGCCGCTATGTCCGCCGCGAAGATGCCCTCGGCGATGAACAGCCGCGCGCCGTCCAGCGTGAGCGTCTCCTTGCCGACGCGGGCGCTCAGCGAGATGTCGTACAACGGCACCGTCGTACGCCCGCTCGCACACAACTCACGCACCGCGGCCACGGCCGCCTCCGCGTCCCACGACGCGGGCGAGTCCCAGTCCACGCCGTGGCCGTGGGGCAGCGGGGGCAACGTGGGGTCGCCGGCCTCCTTGTAGAAGTCGTCGAGCCGCATGACGGGCAGCCCGCTGCGCGCCGAGAGACGGGACTTCCCGGAGCCGGAGGGCCCGGTGAGCAGAATGACGCGCGGCCGGCGCGATATGTCGTGGGGGTCGGTCACGAGAGACCATTGTCGGTCATCGCGCGCCTGTGTGACCCCGCCGGACCGGGCAATGCCTCAGCCCTCTTCCCCTTCACGGCCGAGCACTTCGCTGATCTTTCTCTGCTCCGCGGGCATCCCCACGAACTGCGCTCGGTACTCGGCCGCGGCCAGCGCCTGTTCGAGGTCCCTCAGCTCCTGCGGACTGATCAGTACGGCAGCCACCTGCCCCCGATCAGTGATCGCGATCCGCTCGCGTGCCTGTGCCACTCGCTGTACGAGGCTGTCGAGCCGGTCTGCGGCCTGGGCCAGAGAGCAGGTCTCCGGCCCGGAGGTCTCGTCGTCCATGCGGAGGAACGTACAACTTTCGCCCGCTCGCCCGCTCATCCGAAGCTCGCCGCCAGGCTGCAACGCGCCCGTACGCAGGGCCGGTTCAGAATCCGGACGCGCCGTGGACGCAAGACCGGCCGAACCTCCGCCTGCGCGTGCTGCCGGGCGGAGGCAAGCGCACCGTCACACCCCGATCGGGTGCCAGACCGTCTTCGTCTCCAGGAAGGCGAGGAGCCGTGAGGTGCCGGGGTCGGTGGACCAGCCGGCGCGATCGGCTCGATTTTCCGGAGCCCTTACATCCGGTAGAGCCTTCGCGTACGCACTGTTACGGTCGTCGGGAGCGCGACAAGTAGCCCAACGGGGGGCATTCATGGGTCAGACCAAAGTCGACAGCGCCGAGCTGAACAAGGCGGCCGGTGAACTCGCCGAGATCCAGGTGGAGTTCCGCAGAGCGGACAACAAGGCCGACGACGTCGTACGTGACGCCGGCACCAAGCTGGGCAAGGCGGGTGGCTGGCAGACTGCCGCCGCCCTCGGCGACTTCGCCAACCGATGGAACGACCAGGTCAAGCATCTGCATCAGCAGATGCAGTCCGTGGCCGAGAAGCT
Source organism: Streptomyces marispadix (assembly GCF_022524345.1). NCBI lineage: Bacteria > Bacillati > Actinomycetota > Actinomycetes > Kitasatosporales > Streptomycetaceae > Streptomyces > Streptomyces marispadix. The sequence continues at coordinate 4,306,304 of NZ_JAKWJU010000002.1, forward strand.
GAAGTCTTCTGCCGACCAGTACACCAAGCGCGAGATCGAAGAGAACGCCAACATCCAGAAGATCCAGGCGGATTTCGGCTGACGAGGGGGGCAGCTCATGCTGACGTATGCGCAGGTGAACGGCGCCGATTTATCCGGAATCCAGCAGGCCGCACAGGAGTGGCGCCGGCTGAAGGCCGCGTACGAGGGTCTAGGCGACAGATACGAGAACCAGGTGCGGCGCCGTCTGCAACAGCACTGGGAAGGCAAGGCGGCCACCGAGGCCGGACACACCGTCGCCAAGAACAAGGAGCAGATCTCCGCCGCGGCCGGTGAGGCAGGAAGGATGTCGAAGCTGCTGGACGACATCCATCACGACCTGGACGAACACAAGAAGAAACTGCGCAAGTTCGCGGACGGTCTCGCCGAGCAGCATCTCCAGATCGATGCCCAGGGGCAGATCACCGACCACCACCCGACGAAGTCGGATCGGACCGCGCAGCACGACGCCGACTACGACAAGTGGTTGCAGGGGCGCAACCAGCTCATCCAGCAGAAGTACGGCGAACTCCAGCAGTTACTGAAGGCAGCTACCGAGGCCGACACCGCGGCTGCGGCCTCCCTCCGTGCCGACAACAACGGCGAGGACGACCACACCTTCAACAAGGACGGACACCAGACCCTCGACGAGGCCGTGAAGGCACAGCAGGACGCCCAGCACGCCTCGGACCTGCTGAAGCAGGGCCGCCGCCTGAGCCCCACCCAGATCGACGAATTGAGCACCCTGCTGGAGAAGAACGGCCAGGACCCGGTCTTCGCGCAGAAGTTCGCCCAGCAGACCGGAGCCCGGGGCACACTCGACAACTACATGACCCTGATGAACCCGCCTCCGACGGACGGCCGCGCGAGCAAGGCCCAGCTCCAGAGACTCCAGAAGAGCCTCGGCACCACCCTCGGCACCGCGACCCAGATCAACGACCCGGCGATGGACAAGTTCCAGCGGGACCTGCTCGCGGAGAACGGCCAGCACTTCGACCGCCACTCCGGCCCCGGCGGCCGCAACAGCCTCCAGGGCTACCAGATCACCGCCAGCCTGATGCGGCACGGCGAATGGGACGACGAAACGCTCAAGTCCTTCGGCCACGACCTCGTCAAGTACGAGAACGACAAGGTCAACTTCCTCGGCTCGGGCCGCGAAAGCGATTGGCCGCTCAACACCCACGACTACGGCCTCATCGGCCAGGACCCGATGTCCGGTTTCATGGACGGACTCGGCCACAACCCCGACGCGGCGACGGACTTCCTGAGCGGCAAGACCACGGGGACGGACGACGGGGACATCGACAACCTGGACTATTTGCTCAAGGACCGGGAGTGGCATGGAGGCGACGGCGACAAGGGCCACCTCGGCAATGCCCTGCACGCTGCCACCACCGGCCATCCGTACGACCAGCCGCCAGAGAACCCTCCCCCGCCGCGTACGCAGGAGCAGGCAGACCTCATGGGCCGGGTCGTAAAGGACGTCGCGGAGAATCAGGATCTGGCCAGCGGCCCTCTGTCCGACGGCCTGGGGAAGATGGGTGCCGAGTACATGGCGGACCTGAATCGCGGCCTCTACCTGGATAAGCATCTCGACGACAAGATCATGCCGATCCATGGCGCCGAGGTTCCGCTGAGGGAACATGAGGCAGCACGGTTCATGTACGCGGTCGGCAGCGACCCGGAAGGCAATGCGGCCCTGCACCTAGGACAGCAGCAGTACGCCGCCCAGCTCATCAGCTACCACGGTCACAACCCCGAGGCGTACGACTTGCCGCCCAAGGAGAAGATGGAACAGATCTCCAGAGTCGTCGGCAACAGCGAAGGAATCATCGCGACCGCCCGCAGCGACGAGATCTTGCGCGAGGGCATCGAAAAGGACAAGGAGTTCAACGACGCCCTCGAGTCCGGAGGCAAGTTCGCGGAAGGCGTCATTTCTGTCGGAGGCGCCGGGCTGGGCGCCGTGGGCGGTGGCGGCGTCGGGGCAGCGGCCGGTGGAGCCGCGGGCGCCGAGGCCGGAAAGCTCGTCATCGGCGGCATCGTCGACGCGGCGAAGCAGGACACCTCCATGCCGGCTTCATGGGATGCGGCAGGGGAGTACAACCAGCACCAGTCGCAGACCCATCAGAACATCACAAACAGCTTGGAACGAGCAGGAGTTCACCCGCCGCCGGGCATCTCGGAGGACGAATGGCGGACAGCCATCAAGGACGGTGTGGAAGACGGCTACGGCCTCGCCCGGGACGACGTGGACTCGTACGCCACAAACCGCCCAGAAGAAGCTGAGAAGTAGGCCCTGCCGGAGGGAGAATTCGTGCGAAGGTGGACGGCCGCCGCAGTCATCACGCTACTGCTGCCCTTAGCGAGCGCCTGCGGGAACAACACCGAGGAACTGCTCCCGCAGGCCAAGTGCGACGACAAGGTGTGGCAGAGCGATAAGGACTCCCGGAACGTCGTCGGGCTGCTGCCTGACGGTGTCGAGCGTCTCGAAGCACGCTTCCGTGAACCGGGCGGCATCGGCTACTCCGGTCAGTGTGTGTTCCTCTCCGAGGGCTCCCGGGTCCTGAAGGCCCGTGCATGGTTCGCCTCCAGGGGTAATCAGATCCCTGGAGCGGGGTCCGACCAGCGATTTTTGTCGTCCCAGGAGATGGACGGGCCGCCGAAGCCGATCTCCGCCTCGGCAGGTCTGTCCGGGATCTCCGGCGCGGGCAGCGCATCACTGGCCGCGCCCTGCTCTTATGCACGGCTGGGAGGTGAATCCCTCCTCAAGAACGGGAGGATGATTGTCACCGTCATCGCCGACGAAGCTCCCGACGCCGAAACGACTGAACAACGCGAACGTGCCGCTGATCTTGCGCTGTCCTTTCTGCGGCACGCGGTGAAGGAATGCGACCATCCCCCGTCTCTCCCCAAGACGGTGAAGGTGGGGTCGTAGGGCCGGGGGCCGTATGGGCCGGGATAAGCCAAGCCCGAACTCGCAGCTCCAGGCGGCCAGTTCGGGCATCGGCAGCCCTGCCTCCCGTGGTCACACCCCGATCGGGTGCCAGACCGTCTTCGTCTCCAGGAAGGCGAGGAGCCGTGAGGTGCCGGGGTCGGTGGACCAGTCCGCAGGACCGTCGCCCTCCGGGCGCAGCACCCGCTTGAGGTTCTCCGCCGCCGTCGTCTCCAGCTCCTTCGCCAGCTCCGCGTCGCCCGCCGCGCCCGCCAGATCCAGCGCGTTGACGTCCTGGTGGGCGGCGAGCGTCGTCGCGACCTCGCGGGTGCGGCCGGAGAGGACGTTGACCACGCCGCCCGGTACGTCCGAGGTCGCCAGGACCTCCGACAGCGACAGCGCGGGAAGCGGCGCCTTCTCGGACGGGACCAGCACGGCCGTGTTGCCGGTGACGATCACCGGTGCGAGTACGGAGGCCAGCCCCAGCAGGGAGGACTCCTGCGGCGCCAACACGGCGACGACGCCGGTGGGTTCGGGCGTCGAGAGGTTGAAGAACGGGCCCGCGACCGGGTTCGCGCCGCCCGCGACCTGGGCGATCTTGTCGGACCAGCCCGCGTACCAGACCCAGCGGTCGATCGCCGCGTCGACCTGGGCGGTGGCCGCGGCCGTCGACAGGCCCTCCGCCGCGGCGACTTCGGACGCGAACTGCTCCCGCCGCCCCTCCAGCATCTCCGCGACGCGGTAGAGGATCTGCCCCCGGTTGTAGGCCGTCGCTCCCGACCAGCCGCCGAACGCCTTGCGTGCGGCGGCGACCGCGTCGCGGGCGTCCTTGCGGGAGGACTGCGGTGCGTTGGCGAGCCAGTCGCCCTCGGAGTCGGTCACCTCGTACACCCGTCCGCTCTCGCTGCGCGGGAACTTGCCGCCGATGAAGAGCTTGTAGGTCTTCAGCACGTCGAGCCTGGCCGGTGCGCGGACCGAAGTCCTCGCCCCCGCCGATGACTTGGCCCCGGTCTTTCCGGGACTCGCCGCCCTGGCGGGCTTACCGGCCGCGGAGCGCCCGGACTTCGCGGTCTTCTTCGCTTCATCGGACATCGAGGTAAGCCTCCAGACCGTGCCGCCCGCCTTCGCGGCCGAAACCCGACTCCTTGTAGCCGCCGAAGGGCGACGTCGGATCGAACTTGTTGAACGTGTTGGCCCAGACGACCCCCGCCCGCAGCCTGTTCGCCATGGACAGGATTCGCGACCCCTTCTCCGTCCAGATGCCCGCCGAGAGCCCGTACGGCGTGTTGTTGGCCTTCGCCACGGCCTCGTCCGGCGTACGGAAGGTCAGCACGGAGAGCACCGGCCCGAAGATCTCCTCGCGGGCGATCCGGTGCGCCTGGCTCACGCCCGTGAAGAGCGTCGGCGCGAACCAGTAGCCGTTGGAGGGCAACTCGCAGGGCGCGGACCAGCGTTCGGCGCCCTCGGCCTCGCCGGAGTCGGCGAGCTCGGTGATACGGGCGAGCTGCTCCGCGGAGTTGATGGCGCCGATGTCGGTGTTCTTGTCCATCGGGTCGCCGACGCGCAGGGTGCTCAGCCGCCGCTTCAGCGCGTCCAGCAGCTCCTCCTGCACGGACTCCTGCACGAGCAGCCGGGAGCCGGCGCAGCACACCTGGCCCTGGTTGAAGTAGATGCCGTTGACGATGCCCTCGACGGCCTGGTCGATCGGTGCGTCGTCGAAGACGATGTTGGCGCCCTTGCCGCCCAGTTCGAGGGTGAGCTTCTTACGGGTGCCCGCGACCGTACGGGCGATCTCCTTGCCCACGGCCGTCGAGCCGGTGAACGCGACCTTGTCGACGTCCGGGTGCCCGACCAGAGCCGCACCCGTAGCGCCGTCACCGGTGACGATGTTGACGACGCCCTTGGGCAGGCCCGCCTGCCGGCATACGTCGGCGAAGAAGAGCGCCGAGAGCGGCGTCGTCTCGGCCGGTTTGAGCACCACGGTGTTGCCGGTCGCCAGCGCCGGGGCGATCTTCCAAGCCAGCATCAGCAGCGGGAAGTTCCACGGGATGACCTGCCCGGCGACGCCCAGCGGCCTCGGGTCGGGGCCCAGCCCGGCGTGCGCGAGCTTGTCCGCCCAGCCCGCGTAGTAGAAGAAGTGCGCGGCGACCAGCGGTAGATCGGCGTCCCGGGTCTCACGGATCGGCTTGCCGTTGTCCAGCGTCTCCAGTACGGCCAGTTCGCGTGAACGCTCCTGGATGATGCGCGCGATACGGAACACGTACTTCGCGCGTTCGCCGCCCGGCAGCGCCGACCAGGCCGGGAACGCCGCACGCGCGGCCCGCACCGCCGCATCGACGTCCTCCTCGTCTGCCTGCGCGACCTCGGAGAGCACCTCTTCGGTGGCGGGCGAGACGGTCTTGAAGACCTTGCCGGCGGCCGCCTCACGGAACCCGCCGTCGATGAACAGCCCGTAGGAAGGGGCGATGTCGACGATCGCGCGTGACTCTGGCGCGGGTGCGTACTCGAAGATCCGCTCTGTGCTCGTCCTCTGTGGCGTCTGTGCCTGTGCCATCTCTGCCTCAGTCCACCGTCACGTAGTCGGGACCGGAATAGCGGCCGGTCTTCAGCTTCTGGCGCTGCATCAGCAGGTCGTTGAGCAGGCTGGAGGCGCCGAAGCGGAACCAGTCCGGGCTCAGCCAGTCGGGCCCGGCCGTCTCGTTGACGACGACCAGATACCGGATGGCGTCCTTGGAGCTGCGGATGCCTCCCGCCGGCTTCACGCCGATCTGTGTGCCCGTGGCCGCGCGGAAGTCGCGTACGGCCTCCAGCATCAGGAGGGTGTTGGGGAGCGTGGCGTTCACGGCGACCTTGCCGGTCGAGGTCTTGATGAAGTCGGCGCCCGCGAGCATCGCCAGCCAGGAGACGCGGCGAATGTTGTCGTACGTCGACAGCTCGCCGTTCTCGAAGATCACCTTCAGATGGGCCGAACCTCCGCCGGGCCGTTTGCAGGCGTCCTTCACGGCCTGGATCTCCTCGAAGACCTTGCCGTAGTCGCCCGCGAGGAACGCGCCGCGGTCGATCACCATGTCGATCTCGTCGGCGCCCGCCGCGACGGCCTCCCTGGTGTCGGCCAGCTTCACGGACAGCGCGGCGCGGCCGGAGGGGAACGCGGTGGCCACGGACGCCACCTTGATGTCCTCGCCGCCGCCCGAGGCGAGGGCCTGCCTGGCGACGGCCGCCATGTCGGAGTAGACGCAGATCGCGGCGACTTGGGGCGTGCTGCGGTCGCTCGGGTCCGGGTTGGCGCCCTTGGCGCACAGGGAACGCACCTTGCCCGGGGTGTCCGCCCCTTCGAGGGTGGTCAGGTCGATCATCGAGATCGCGAGGTCGATGGCGTACGCCTTGGCCGTCGTCTTGATCGACCGTGTGGCGAGGGTCGCGGCGCGGGCTTCGAGGCCGACCGCGTCTACGCCGGGCAGGCCGTGCAGATAGCGGCGCAACGCGGCGTCGGAGGCGGTCACGTCCGCGAGCGCGGAGGCTGAGGCGGAGGACGCCGGGGCTTGGGGCGCCGAGCCTGGGGGCGCCGTGGCTGTGGACGCTGTGGACGCTGAAGACATGGTCACCAGAGGAGCATATCTACACGCGTAGCGCTGTCGGTAGGGGCCAATCGCATACGGGAGGAGGCGAGCGGGGGCGGGATGCGGGCGGCAGAAGGCGGGCGGCAGTCGGGCGGCCCGGGGCAGGCGGGGGCCGTGGCGGTTCGCCGCCGGACGGCGACGAAGGCGGCCAGGGGCGCGCAGATCGATGCCGAGCCGCAATGTCCGCCATACGGACGGTCCGGCAGAATCAGGCCTCATGAGTAGCGAGCCCCGACCCGAACGCGAGCGTGAGCCACGGAACGGGCAGGAGGACGAGGCCGCGCCCGGCGCAGGCACCGGCGAGGACGCAGGCACGGACGGCAACGCAGGCACCGGCGAGGACGCAGGCGCCACGACCGTGTCCGAGCCGAAAGGGAAGCCCGAGGCCGAGAAGCCGGAGACCGAGTCCGCGCGGGAGTCGGCGCGGGAGGCCGAGCCCGCCGCCGAGCCCGAGCCCCCCGCGTATGCCGATCGCTGCTACCGCTCGCCCGGCGCGATCGCCGGCGGGGTCCTGCTGCTCCTCCTCGCCGTGTGGCTCGGCACCGACGCCCTGCTCAACGGCGACAACCACACCCGTCTGACCGCTCTCTTCGGCCTCGTGTTCGCGGTCCCGCTCGTGGTGGCGTTCACGCTCCGCCCGGCCGTCTACGCGGGACCGCACCGGATGCGCGTACGCAATCCCTTCCGCACGATCACCGTCCCCTGGGGCAAGGTCGAGGCCCTGCGCGCCGGTTATTCCAGCGAAGTCTTCGCCGACGGCGCCAAGTATCAGCTCTGGTCGATCCCGGTCTCGCTGCGCGCCCGCAAGCGCGCGTCCCGCCGCACCGAACGCGCGGAGCGGGCCGCCGCCCGTGGTGTCGCCGTGACCGCCCCTGCCCGGCCCACGGGTCTCTTCGGGCTCGGCGGCGTGCCCGGCGGGGACGACGTGGGCGAGCAGCGTGCGCCCTCGGACCGTGCCATCGACGAACTGCGCACCCTCGCCGCGGACCACGGCGAGAACCCCGCCGCGCAGGGCGATGTCACCGTCCGCTGGGCTTACGAGATCGCGGCACCGGCCCTCGCGGGCGCCGTTGCGCTCGCGGTGCTGCTGGCCGTTTTCTGAGCACGCGCAATTCCGCGCCGAACACCGGGAATCGCGCCGTCTGTTGAGGGCGGGCGCTTTCGGCGCGGTGCCAGCGGCGCGTTCCCGTTCACGCCGTTCTCGCCCCTGTCCGTTAGCCCTCCGTCATCCCTCTGCCATCCCTTTCGTCAGCCGTCGCAAGGCCCGTAGGAGTACGGAACACCGGCCTCGTAGTGCGGCGACCCACGGCGCGCACCAGCACTCCGGCACCGCATCACAGCAGCTCACGGACGATCCCGCGAGACGCCCGCACGGCAGTCCCGCCGTTCGCTCGCGCGAGTGAATTCCCAATCGCGGGGCCCGGGTTGCCGAATCGGTTTCTCTCATCGGCGGCATAGCCCGCCACTTGATTCGGGCCGCGAATGCATATCGTCAGTCGAATCGAGTTCTCTTGTTCCGCTGCCGCTCGGCCGTGAATCTGAGCGCAAGCCCTTCGGGGGCTTTCGGCCAAGTCGGCCGGCAGCGAGAAAGCGAGAGACAGAAGTGAAGATCAAGAGAACTCTGGCAGTGCTGGGGGCGAGTGCCACGCTGGCGCTCGGGTTCGGCGGAGTGATGGCGCCTTCTGCCCAAGCACACACCACGGACCGCGGCTACGCGACCTACACGCAGACCGATCTGCGGACCGGTGCCGTACGCGGCGGGGCCGCTTTCGAGTCACCGGGCGGCACCGCCGTCCACCCGCCGGTCGCCGGAGCGGCCCTGCGCTGCTGGGACCCGTATCTCTCCGGCCGTACGTTCGCCGTCTCGTGCTCGGGGACGTACTGGCGCGTCTTCGCGGACTGCTCCAACAACCGCCGCTACATCACACCGGCGTTGAGCGGTGCGAAGCGGGTGGCCGTGTACTGCCCGGCCGGTACGCGAGCGGTGCGCGGCGGTGCATTCGGGCGCTGAGCCCGGGTCTGAGCCGTAGCCCCCGGCCCGTCGGAGACCTCGTACGAGGTCCCCGGCGGGCCTTCCTCGTCTCCTGTCCCGGGGCAGATCCCGCTCCGGCTTCGATTCCTGCCCCGGGCGGCGAGCGGCGGTCATGCGTACGAGGCCGTCAAGTCCCTGTCGAACAGCCACGGTTGCGGCATCAGAGAACGGAAAGGCATCGCGTGGGACGGCCGGCCCCGTGGCGACGCCGGAGACCGACCGGCCGCGCCGTCCGCGACAAGGGAGGGCACATGAGTGGAAGCGAGCGGAGAAGCGGTGGCGGGCCCATGGAGTGGAGCGGCAGCGTCGCAGCGCCGTGGATGCTGGTCAGCGGCGGGCTGCTGGCCGTGGCCTTCCTCGTACTGGCGTCCCTCTTCAGCGACCGCGTGCTCGTCTTCCTCGGCGCCCTCGCGGGCGCGGTCGCGCTGCTGGCCGTGGGCTCGGTGCGGGTGTCGGTGACCGGGCAGGACGTCACCGTCCGCTCGGTTGTCGTACCGCCGCTGCGGCGCCGCATACCGCTCAGCAAGGTCACGGAAGCCTTCGCCAGGAGCGCGCGGCCCATGGAGCTGGGCGGCTGGGGCTACCGCTGGCTGCCGAAGCGCAGCGCCGTCTCGCTTCGCGCGGGGGACGCGCTGTGGCTGCGGCTCGTGGGCGGCAGGGAGTTCGTCATCACCGTCGACGACGCCGAGCGCGCGGCCCGCGCCGTCAACGGCAATCTCTCCGCCCGGCCGCCGGGCGCCTGACCGCCGACGGAACAACCGCGGGGCGTACGGAGCGCACCGACAGCGACCAGCGAGGGTCCCCGCCCCCCTCAGAGCACGGTCAGAGCCCCGCCGCTGCGCCCAAGTCCGCTTTCAGCGCGGCCAGTAGCGACTCCGCGTCGGCACGCGCCTTCGCCAGCGCCGCCTGGTCCCGTACCGGGACGACGACCTCCAGATAGCACTTGAGCTTCGGTTCCGTACCGCTGGGACGTACCACCACGCGGGCTTTCTCCACGCCCGCCCGAGGGTCGCCGGCCAACTGGTAGCGCAGGCCGTCCGTCGGCGGAAGCCGGTCGGAGCCCTCGCTGAGGTCCTCGGCGGAGACGACGGCCAGACCCGCCAGCGAGACCGGCGGCGCCGACCGCAGCCGCTCCATCGCGGAGGCGATGCGGCCCAGATCGGCGACGCGCACCGAGAGCTGGTCGGTGGCGTGCAGCCCGTGCTCGACGGCCAGGTCGTCCAGCAGATCCGTCAACGAGCGGTCGGCCTGCTTGAGTTCGGCGGCCAGTTCGGCCACGAGCAGCGCCGCCGTGACGCCGTCCTTGTCGCATACGCCCTCGGGGTCGACGCAGTAACCCAGCGCCTCCTCGTACGCGTAGCGCAGTCCCTCGACGCGGCCGAGCCACTTGAAGCCGGTCAGCGTCTCCTCGTACGGCAGGTCGGCGGCGTGCGCGATCCGCGAGAGCAGCGACGAGGAGACGATCGTCGTGGCGAACGTGCCGTGAGCACGCTTGTGCACGAGATGCGTGGCCAGCAGCGCGCCCACGTCGTCGCCCCGCAGCATGCGCCAGCCGCCGTCGGCTGCCGGGTCGGGCACGGCGACGGCGCAGCGGTCGGCGTCCGGGTCGTTGGCGATGACGAGGTCCACCGGGCCGGTGGACGCGGACGTCTCGCACGCCGTGTCGAAGGCGAGGTCCATGGCGCCGGGCTCCTCCGGGTTGGGGAAGGAGACCGTCGGGAAGTCCGGGTCGGGCACGGCCTGGCGGCGCACCGCGACCGGCTCGGGGAAGCCCGCGCGGCGGAAGGCGGCGAGCACGGTGTCCGAGCCCACGCCGTGCAGAGCGGTGTGCACGATCCGCAGGTCCCGGGGCGTGCCCTCGGTCAGCACCGCGCCCGTACGGGCCAGATAGCTCTCGACGATGTCCTCGCCGAGCACCTCCCAGCCGGACTCGGGGAGCGGCACGCCCGCGAGGGGGCCGACCGCGTCGATTCGTGCGGCGATGGCCGCGTCGACGGGCGGGACGATCTGCGAGCCCGCACCGCCGAGATAGACCTTGTAGCCGTTGTCGCGCGGCGGGTTGTGGCTGGCGGTGACCATGACGCCGGCGGCGGCCCTCAAGTGCCGTACGGCGTAGGCGAGTACGGGCGTGGGCAGCGGACGCGGCAGCAGCACGGCACGCAGTCCGGCGCCGGTCATCACGGAAGCGGTGTCGCGGGCGAAGTCGTGGCTCTTGTGGCGGGCGTCGTAGCCGATGACGACGAGCCCGGGGCGCTCCCCGGCTCCTTCTTCGGTCCCGTCCCCGGCCTCGTGGGCGCCCGGCCGACGTTCGTCTGCGGACCCGGGCCGCCCCCGCCGCTGTGCCCGCTGCTGTGCTCGCTCCTGTGCCTCGTCGTGCAGGTACGCGGCAAGCCCGGCCGCCGCACGGATCACGACGGAACGGTTCATCCGCATCGGCCCGGCGCCCAGTTCACCGCGGAGCCCTGCCGTACCGAACTGGAGGGTCCCCGCGAAGCGCGCCGCCAGCTCCGCCCGGTCCTCGACCTCGATGAGCTTCGCCAGCTCCTCACGGGTCTCCGGGTCCGGGTCCTCTGCGTGCCAGTCCCGGGCGCGGGCGAGAAGTTCCGTCACATCGTCCTGCACAGCTCTGCCTCTCTCTTCCGTACCGCGGTACGACGGCCCCGCCGTGGCGCGGAGCCGGTGCCCGCCGGCGGTCACCGGTACGCGGGGTGCCGGTGTGCCCGAGCCCCAGGCGCCGGACCGGTCACATCCGGTTCAGCACCCGCGCCAGCAGCGACCCCATGCGGGCGGCCGATTCACGGCCCGCCTGAAGCACTTCCTCATGGTTGAGAGGTTCACCCGTCATGCCCGCGGCGAGATTCGTCACGAGAGAGATGCCCAGCACCTCGGCCCCCGCCTCGCGTGCCGCGATCGCCTCCAGCACGGTGGACATCCCCACCAGGTCCCCGCCGATCGCACGGACCATGTTGATCTCGGCGGGCGTCTCGTAGTGGGGCCCGGGGAACTGGACGTAGACGCCCTCTTCGAGTGACGGCTCGACCTCCTGGCAGAGGGCGCGCAGCCGGGACGAGTACAGGTCGGTGAGGTCGACGAAGTTGGCGCCGACGATGGGGGAGGTGGCTGTGAGGTTGATGTGATCCTTGATCAGCACGGGCTGCCCGGGGACCATGTCGCCGCGCAGACCGCCGCAGCCGTTGGTGAGCACGACGGTCTTGCAGCCCGCGGCCACGGCCGTACGGACCCCGTGCGTGACGGCGGCGACACCGCGGCCCTCGTAGTAGTGGGTCCGGCCGAGGAAGACCAGCACCCGCTTGTCGCCCAGCTCATGGGAGCGCACGGTGCCCGCGTGGCCCTCCACGGCAGGCGGGGGGAAGCCAGGCAGCTCCGTCACCGGGAACTCGGACTCGGGCGCCCCGAGCGCGTCCGCGGCGGGCACCCATCCGGAGCCCATCACGAGGACGACGTCGTGGCTGTCCGCACCGGTCAGCTCCCGCAGCCGGACGGCTGCGGAATCGGCGGAACGGTACGGATCGTCGGCGGTGTTCGATACGGATTCGTTCACGCGATGAGCGTAGCGGTTTCGAGCCTACGCGCGTAGAGGACTCCGTAGGTACGTGTGCTCGCGTGGCGCATTCACGGCGGCGAAGCGGGACCCGGGTGCACGCCCGCGCGGGGACGGTCCGAGGAGTCGCGGCGGGCGCCGGAAACGCCTTGACGTGCTGCTACGTGCGTCGGTGCGGGGCGCGGCCGGGCCGGTGGCGAGCGCGGGGGCGTGTCCCGGTGGGCCGGAGCCCCTTCGCGGTCCCCTCGGCAAGGTCGTGAGCGAGGCCGAAACGCACACTGCCGGAATTCCTCGGTCCCTCGCCGGAGTACGAGAAACGCGTCGGCCTCCGCGTGCGGCCCGGCCGCTCCGGCCCCTTCTCTCGCCGTACGGTGCCGCGACGACGGTGACCTTCCTGACGGGCCGTCGGGCCGCCGGGTCGTCAGGTCGTCGGTCGTCAAGCCGTCAAGCCGCCGGGCGGTCGTGCTGCCGGGCCGTCAGGCCGCGGGCGGCTCCGGTCCGAGCGGGCGCACGGACGCGTGCGGCTCAGCAGGGCCGCTTGCGGATCTCCATCACGTAGTCGTGGGGTGCGCCCGCGGATTCGGCCGCGTCCGCGATGTCGCCGAGGTAGCGCGCGGAGGGGAGGCCGCCCTCGTAGCCGTTGAGGACGTAGCACCAGGCCGTCACTTCGCCGTCCAGCGTGTGGACCCGCAGCTTCGTACGCCGGTAGATGCTCATGCCGACGCCCTCCCAGCGGTCCAGCGACTCCTCGTCCATGGGCGCGATGTCGTACAGCGCCACGAAGATCTCCGACGCCGGCGCCTCGACGACCGTGGCCAGCGCGCCCTCCCAGCCCATCTGCTCGCCGCCGAACGTCAGCCGCCAGCCGGTGACCCATCCGGTGCCGCGCAGCGGGGAGTGCGGGGCTCGGCGCGACATCAGCCGCGCGTCGAGGTTCGCGGCGTAAGCGGCGTAGAGGGACATGACGACGAGGGTACGGGAGTCCCTCGCCGGGTCGGTGGTGGCGAGTGGGGTGGCGCATCCGTACCTCGACCACCGGCCGGCCCGGCCCCTGAACACCCCCTTGATCGGGCCCTGGAGCGGCACCGTGCACGGCTGAGTGAACGGCTCCCGTACGGCGCTGGGGCGGGCTCCCGGACCGTCGCCCTCATGGCCCCCGCACCCGCCCGGCCCCGCCCGTGCGGGACAATGGGCCATGTGACTCGGATCGTGATCATCGGTGGCGGACCCGGCGGCTATGAGGCCGCACTCGTAGCGGCGCAGCTCGGCGCCGAAGTGACCGTCGTGGACTGCGACGGCCTGGGAGGCGCGTCGGTCCTCACCGACTGCGTGCCCTCCAAGACCCTGATCGCCACGGCCGAGGTCATGACGAACTTCGACTCCTCCTACGAGGAGCTGGGCATCCGCGTCGAGGACAGCACGCACGACCCGGACGACCCCGCCCGCGTCGTGGGCGTCGACCTCGGCAAGGTCAACCGCAGGGTGAAGCGCCTCGCGCTGGCGCAGTCCCACGACATCGTCGCGGCCGTGACGCGTGCCGGCGTAAGGGTGCTGCGCGGCCGGGGAAGGCTGGAGCCCTCGCGGGCGCCGGACGGTTCGCGGCAGGTCGTGGTCACGCCGACCGGCGACGCCGCGGGCGAGCCCGAGGAGCGGCTGGCGGCCGATGCCGTGCTGGTCGCGACCGGCGGTCATCCCCGTGAGATCCCGGACGCCAAGCCGGACGGCGAGCGGATCCTCAACTGGAAGCAGGTCTACGACCTCGACGAGCTGCCCGAGGAGCTGATCGTGGTCGGCTCCGGAGTCACCGGGGCCGAATTCGCGGGCGCCTACCGGGCGTTGGGCTCGCACGTCACCCTCGTCTCCTCCCGTGACCGGGTGCTGCCCGGTGAGGACCCGGATGCGGCGGCCGTGCTGGAGGACGTCTTCAGGCGGCGCGGCATGAATGTGATGGCGCGTTCCCGTGCGGCCTCCGCGAGGCGCGTCGGGGACAAGGTCGAGGTGGAGTTGCAGGACGGCCGCACCATCACGGGAAGCCACTGCCTCGTCGCCGTCGGCGCGGTCCCCAACACCGCGGACATGGGCCTGGAGGAGGCCGGGGTGCGGCTGAAGGACTCCGGGCACATCTGGACCGACAAGGTCTCCCGTACGTCGGCGCCCGGTGTGTACGCGGCGGGCGACTGCACGGGCGTGTTCGCGCTCGCGTCGGTCGCGGCGATGCAGGGCCGTATCGCGATGTACCACTTCCTCGGGGAGACGGTCACGCCGCTCAATCTGAAGGCGGTCTCGTCGAACGTCTTCACCGATCCGGAGATCGCCACCGTCGGCTACAGCCAGGCGGACGTGGACGAGGGACGGATGGACGCCTGGTCCGTGAAGCTGCCGCTGCTGCGCAATCCGCGGGCGAAGATGCAGGGCATCAGGGACGGTTTCGTGAAGCTGTTCTGCCGGCCGGGCACGGGCATCGTGGTCGGCGGGGTCGTGGTGGCTCCGCGGGCGAGCGAGCTGATCCATCCGCTGTCGGTGGCGGTGGACAACAACCTCACGGTGGGGCAGATCGCCAACACCTTCACCGTGTACCCGTCGTTGACCGGCTCGATCGGCGAGGTCGCGCGGCAGTTGCACACGCGGAAGACGGCTCAGGACGGCTGAACCGTCCGGACAGTTCGTCCGTTTCTTTCTATATCATGCGGCAAGTTCAGCTATGGGCAGCTTCCAATAATCGACGAAAACTGCTGAAAGCAGACGGTCGTTGGGGTTACTGTCAGTTCCGTGTTCGCTGCAGAACGTCGCCAACTCATCCTGGAAATGGTGCGCGCCAACGGAGCCGTCTCGCTCCGTGAGCTCGCCCGCGTCGTCCAGACCTCCGAAGTGACCGTGCGCCGGGACGTACGGGCCCTGGAGGCAGAAGGGCTGCTGGACCGCCGGCACGGCGGAGCGGTACTGCCCGGAGGCTTCACCCGCGAGACCGGCTTCCCTCAGAAGTCGCATACGGCGACCGCGGAGAAGACGGCGATCGCCGATCTCGCCGCCGGACTCGTCGAGGAGGGCGAGGCCATCGTGGTCGGTGCGGGCACCACCACGCAGGAGCTCGCGCGCCGCCTGGCCCGTGTGCCCGGCCT
Source organism: Streptomyces marispadix (assembly GCF_022524345.1). Taxonomy (NCBI): domain Bacteria; kingdom Bacillati; phylum Actinomycetota; class Actinomycetes; order Kitasatosporales; family Streptomycetaceae; genus Streptomyces; species Streptomyces marispadix. Next base: position 4,321,587 of record NZ_JAKWJU010000002.1, read on the forward strand.
GACGGTGGTGACCAACTCCCTGCTCGTGGCACAGGCGTTGGCGCACGCCAACCGTGTCGAGGTGGTGATGACGGGAGGCACTCTGCGCGGCTCCAACTACGCGCTGGTCGGCAGCGGAGCCGAGCAGTCACTGCAAGGGCTGCGTGTCTCGCGTGCCTTCCTCTCGGGCAGCGGGCTGACCGCGGAGCGCGGCCTGTCCACCTCCAACATGCTCTCGGCCAGCGTCGACAGGGCCCTGGTGCAGGCCGCGTCGGAGGTCGTCGTCCTCGCGGACCACACCAAGCTCGGTACGGACACGATGTTCCAGACGGTCCCCACGGACGTCATGACGCGCCTGGTGACCGACAAGCCGCCGCCCCAAGAGGACCGCGCCGGTACGGAGTTGCAGGCGCTGGCCGACCAGGGCGTGCAGATCACCGTCGCCGGGATGTCACCGGGTGGAGCCGCCGAGGCGCAGGCTCCGGTGCCGGGCGGACCCGGGGGGCGCGGCAGCCGCGGGGAGAAGTCTCAGGAAGGGGCGGGCAGACGCGATGTGCCGATGCCCGGCCAGCGGCGCAATGTGCCGCCGGGCGGCGGCAGTTCGGCACCGCCGCAGTTGCGCAGCGCGCCGTCGCTTCCCGAACAGCCGTCCGTGGGCGGGCGCGTGGCGGATCTCGCTCCCAGGCGCCGCTGAACTCCCGCCCGTAGCCGTACGAATGACGAGCAGGGCGAGTTCCGGCCCTGTACGCGAGACGAAGCGCAGACAGGAAGCGCAGATCAGGAAGAGCAGAAACGAAGCGCCCGCCGCGCCCCGATGAGGGAGCGGCGGGTGCCTGCGGTGTGCCCGCGTCTGGTTCAGCGGTCCCGGACCGCGCTCACCGTGCTCAGTCCTTGATCTCGCAGATGACGGTGCCTGCGGAGAGGGAGTTGCCGACCTCGGCGCGGAGGTCCTTGACGGTGCCGGTGCGGTGGGCGTTGAGGGGTTGTTCCATCTTCATCGCTTCGAGCACGACGACGAGTTCGCCTTCTTCGACGTGCTGGCCCTCTTCGACGGCGACCTTGACGATGGTGCCTTGCATGGGGGAGGCGAGGGCGTCGCCGGATGAGGCGCTGCCGGTCTTCTTCGCCGCCTTCCGCTTCGGCTTCTTCCCGGCGCCGGCGGCGGGTGCGGCCGTGACGCCCAGGGAGGAGGGAAGGGAGACCTCCAGGCGCTTGCCGCCGACTTCGACGACGACGGTCTCACGTGTGCCCTCGTCGTCTTCGGTGTCGGTGCCCGGCGCGGTGAACGGGGCGATGTCGTTGACGAATTCCGTCTCGATCCAGCGGGTGTGGACGTCGAACGGGGCGTCTTCGCGACCGTTGACCTCGGGGGCGAAGGCGGGGTCGGTGACGACGGTGCGGTGGAAGGGCAGGGCGGTGGCCATGCCCTCGACGGTGAATTCTCCCAGCGCCCGCGCGGCTCGTTGCAGGGCCTGGCGGCGGGTGGCGCCGGTGACGATCAGCTTGGCCAGCAGTGAGTCCCAGGCGGGGCCGATGACCGAGCCGGACTCCACGCCCGCGTCCAGCCGCACGCCGGGGCCCGAAGGCGGGGCGAAGGTGGTGACGGTGCCGGGCGCGGGGAGGAAGTTGCGGCCGGGGTCCTCGCCGTTGATACGGAACTCGAAGGAGTGGCCGCGCAGTTCGGGGTCGTCGTAGTCGAGGCGTTCGCCGTCGGCGATGCGGAACATCTCGCGGACGAGGTCGATGCCGGTGACTTCCTCGGTGACGGGGTGTTCGACCTGGAGGCGTGTGTTGACTTCGAGGAAGGAGATGGTTCCGTCCTGGCCGACGAGGAATTCGCAGGTGCCGGCGCCTTGGTAGCCGGCCTCCCGCAAAATGGCCTTCGACGCGCGGTACAGCTCGGCGTTCTGCTCCGCCGTCAGGAACGGGGCGGGGGCTTCCTCCACGAGCTTCTGGTGGCGGCGCTGGAGCGAGCAGTCGCGTGTGGAGACCACGACGACGTTGCCGAACTTGTCGGCCAGGCACTGGGTTTCGACGTGGCGGGGCCGGTCGAGGTAGCGCTCGACGAAGCATTCGCCGCGGCCGAAGGCGGCGACGGCTTCGCGGACCGCCGAGTCGTAGAGTTCCTCGACTTCGTCCAGGGAGCGTGCGACTTTCAGGCCGCGTCCGCCGCCGCCGAAGGCGGCTTTGATGGCGATGGGCAGGCCGTGTTCCTCGGCGAAGGCCACGACTTCGCTTCGGCGCCGGAGACGGGGTCTTTGGTGCCGGCGACCAGCGGTGCGCCGGCGGCCTGGGCGATGTGGCGGGCGGCGACTTTGTCGCCGAGCTGGCGGATGGCGTCCGGAGGCGGGCCGATCCAGGTGAGGCCGGCGTCGAGGACGGCCTGGGCGAAGTCGGCGTTCTCGGAGAGGAATCCGTAGCCGGGGTGGATGGCGTCGGCGCCGGAATCGGCCGCGGCCTTGAGCACCTTGCTCATGTCGAGGTAGCTGGCCGCGGGGGTGTCACCGCCCAGAGCGAACGCCTCGTCCGCGACCCGGACATGCAGTGCGTCCCGGTCAGGTTCGGCATAGACGGCGACGCTCGCGATCCCCGCATCCCGGCAGGCACGGGCGACGCGAACAGCGATTTCGCCGCGGTTGGCGATGAGCACCTTGCGCACGATGTCTCCCTACTTGGCGCTGCGCCGCAAGAGGATTAGAAGTGGTGAGTGTGCTCAGAGAGTTTAGGTACTGGCGACACCACCAGCCGAGGCGCCCACGGGCGTGAGCTTTCCCACACGGACCGTGACGTGCGGCCGTCACGGTCCTGCGTGTTCCCCGTCATCCCAAGGTACGCCGGGATTCGTGTGAAGCTCGGGGATCTTCGGATGTGGTCAAGGTCTCCGCAGCGCACAGCCTGGCGGGTGCGCCGGTCTTTGTGGGGTTCCTATGAAACGCGGGGGGAAACTTTGCTTCGCGCCGGGGCTCTTGCCCGCTGTGATACCCGTAAGTAGCGTTCGCGGTGCCATGGCGACGTACTCCAGGTAACGAAACACATCGGTCATGGCCGGTGAAAAGCGGAAGAGGGTGGGCGAGGTGGGGCTCCGACGGTCGGTGGCCGCAGCCGCGGCGCTGATACTGGTGATCGAGGCGGTCGGCATCGTTCTGCTGAACATCTTTCTCGGCATGGTCGTCGACGAACAGCAGATGTCCATGGCCGGGCTCGAACCTCGCTCGATGTCGCTGTCGGCGGTGGTGGCGGGCGCGCTCTTCGGGGCGTATCTCCTGCTCTGCGCGCTGGTGTTGGCCCGTACCGCGATCCGCGACAAAGCGCCCGCCGGGCTGCTGCGCATCGTGCTGATCAGCGCCGCCGTGGTGCACGGACTGCTGGGGGCCGCCTCGGTGGGACTGGTCGGCTGGGTGGCGTTCCTGTTCATGATGGTGGTGCTGGGGCTGATCGTCTGGTCGCTGCTGTCGTACAGCGTCGAAGAGGGCGTGGCGGAAGGCGGTTCGGGGACTGCCCCGGCCGACTCGGCCCCCTCCGGTCCCTCGGACGCACCGGGCGGCCCGCATCCGGAGCCGTCGGCGCCGTAGGACGGCTGTTCGCCGCGCCGTGGTCAACCGGCGTATGTGCCATGCCGTTCGGGCCGCACCGATCTGCCGCCCCCGAGGGTCGCTACGCGGTGCGGACGCTCACGACCACAGATCGGTGACGGCCACGTCGAGCCGCGCGAGGAGTTCGCGGAGCAGCGGCAGCGACAGCCCGATCACGGTCCCGTGGTCGCCCTCGATGCCCTTGACGAACGGCGCCGAGTGCCCGTCGAGCGTGAACGCGCCTGCCACATGCACGGGTTCGCCCGTGGCCACATAGGCGGCGATCTCCTCGTCGGTCGGCTCGCCGAAGTGAACCGTGGTCGAAGCCGTCGCCGAAGTCTCCCTGCCGTCAAGGGTGTCGATCACGCAGTGCCCGGTCCGAAGTACGCCGGAGCGCCCGCGCATCGCCTTCCAGCGGGCGGTCGCCTCCTCGGCGTCGGCGGGCTTGCCCAGGGGCTCTCCGTCCAGTTCCAGCACCGAGTCGCAGCCCACGACGAGCGCGTCCGCCGCCTGCGGAAGTGCGGCGACCGCGCGGGCCTTCGCCTCGGCCAGTACGCGGGCGAGTTCGCCCGGGGTCGGCGCCGACAGCGCGTCCTCGTCGACTCCGCTGACGATCACCTGGGGTGCGAAACCGGACTGCCGCAGCAGCCCCAGCCGGGCGGGGGAGGCGGATGCGAGAACGAGGCGGCGTGCGGGAGTCGCCGGTCGCCGCTGTGCGGAGCGCGAAGTCGGGGAGGCCATGCCCGCAATCGTAGGCAACGGTCGACGTAGGCCGCTCGCCCTCCGGTCAGGCCGGCGGCCGGGCGGGGCCGGGTGTGCGGCAGTGCCCCGCGCTCACGCCGATCACGAGGGTCACGGGATCGCGAAGGTCACGAGGGTCATGGGATCGCGAAGGTCCAGCGTCACGCGATCACGAGTGGGTCGCGTGATCATGCCCTACGCCCCAACGCCCGTGCCCTGCCCGTGAGTACGAGCGTGCGCGGGCGTACGACCATCATGCGTCCGGTGCCCGTCATGCGTCCGGCCGCACGTTGGCAAGCACGAAGGACGCGATGATGACGACGGGCAGCAGCCAGTAGAGGCGCCGCAGCATCGCCAGGGTCGCGCGCATCTCCTTCGGAGGCTCGTCACGGGGGTCGGACCACAGCATGATTCCCATGCTGCGTGGGGCGCGGCGGGGCGCGCCTGAGTACGCGTACTCATTCGTGCCCGGCCTTCCGGCCGTCCGGCTCGCAACGGAGCGGAACCCGCCCCGGCGGCGGCCCGGTCGAGCAGGGCTTGCGCGCCGCCGCCCGCGGGGCCGGACGCAGGCACCTCAGGCAGGCCAGTACGTCGTACGCCACGCCTTGGGCCCCGGATGCGGCACGCGCCTGGGCACCGTACGAGCGGGGTCGGACCACTCCTGAGCAGTACGCACGGCAGGCGCCTCGGACGCCATCGCGGCCGCCCGCGCCCGCACCACCGCGAGCGCGGCTGCCAGCTCCTCGGGGGTCGGATTGCCCCGCACCACCTTGACCGGCGGCATGGGCGGGTGCTCTCCGCGCTCCTCCGTCGTCTCCGTCGTCGGGTCGAGCATGGCGAACGGCCTCCTCACAGCGGGATGTTGCCGTGCTTCTTCGGGGGGAGCTGTTCCCGCTTGGAGCGCAGCGTGCGCAGACCACGGGTGATGTGGCGGCGGGTCTCGGACGGCATGATCACAGCGTCCACATACCCGCGTTCGGCCGCGGCATACGGATTCAGCAGCGCGTCCTCGTACTCTTGCGTCAACTCCGCGCGCAGCGCCTCGCGTTCGTCCTCGTCCTCCACGCCCGCGAGCCGCTTGCGGTAGAGGATGTTGACCGCTCCCTGCGCTCCCATGACGGCGATCTGCGCCGTGGGCCAGGCGAAGTTGAGGTCGGCGCCGAGGTGCTTGGAGCCCATGACGTCGTACGCGCCGCCGAACGCCTTCCGCGTGATGACCGTGACCAGCGGCACCGTCGCCTCCGCGTAGGCGTAGATGAGCTTGGCGCCGCGGCGGATGATGCCGTCGTACTCCTGGTCGGTGCCCGGCAGGAAGCCCGGCACGTCGACGAAGGTGATGACGGGGACGTTGAAGGCGTCGCAGGTGCGCACGAAGCGCGCCGCCTTCTCGCTCGCGTCGATGTTGAGGCAACCGGCGAACTGAAGCGGCTGGTTGGCGACGACGCCCACCGACTGGCCCTCGATCCGCCCGAAGCCGGTGATGATGTTCGGCGCGAACAGCGCCTGCGTCTCCAGGAATTCGCCGTCGTCCAGCACGTGCTCGATCGCGGAGTGCATGTCGTACGGCTGGTTCGCGGAGTCGGGGATCAGCGTGTCGAGTTCGCGGTCCTCGTCGGAGGTCTCCAGGTCCGCCTCCTCGGGGAAGACGGGCGGCTCGGAGAGGTTGTTGGAGGGCAGGTAGGACAGCAGCGCCTTGACGTACTCGACGGCGTCCTTCTCGTCGCCCGACATGTGGTGCGCGACGCCCGAAGTGGCGTTGTGCGTACGGGCTCCGCCCAGCTCCTCGAAGCCGACGTCCTCGCCGGTCACCGTCTTGATGACGTCGGGCCCGGTGATGAACATGTGCGAGGTCTGGTCGACCATCACCGTGAAGTCGGTGATCGCCGGCGAGTAGACCGCGCCTCCCGCGCAGGGGCCGACGATGAGGCTGATCTGCGGTACGACACCCGAAGCGTGCACGTTCCTGCGGAAGATCTCCGCGAACAGGCCCAGCGCGACGACGCCTTCCTGGATACGGGCGCCGCCGCCGTCGTTGATGCCGATGATCGGGCAGCCGTTCTTCAGCGCGAAGTCCATGACCTTGACGATCTTCTCGCCGTAGACCTCGCCGAGGGAGCCGCCGAAGATCGTGAAGTCCTGCGAGTAGACGCACACGGGACGGCCGTCGACCGTGCCGTATCCCGTGACGACGCCGTCGCCGTACGGACGGTTCTTCTCCAGGCCGAAGTTGGTCGAGCGGTGGCGTGCGAACTCGTCCAGCTCCGTGAAGCTTCCCTCGTCGAGCAGCAGGTCGACCCGCTCACGCGCGGTCAGCTTGCCCTTCGCGTGCTGCTTCTCCACCGCTCGCTGCGAGCCCGCGTGAGTCGCCTCGGCGGCACGGCGTTCGAAGTCCGCGATCTTCCCCGCGGTCGTGTGGATGTCAGGGCTCTCCTGCTCGGACTGCTCGGACATCGGCGTGGGGCTCCTACTCGTCAGCGTGCGGCTACCGGTTCGTAGGCTATCCGCGAAGAGCCCTTTCGGCGGTGCGGCGTTGGCCACACTGGGGCTTCGGGGCCAGTACGTACGGGTGCGGTCGTCGAAGGGCCCGCTCGTACGGACCGTTCTCGCGGATCGTTCTGACGGGCAGTGCGTACGGCCTGTGCGCCTGGGCGGTGCGGATACGAGCGCCGGGCGGCGTCCCCGACGGCGGGCCTACGCTGGCGCCATGACGCCGAACCCGTCCGGCAACCCGGGCAGCCGCTGGTCCGATCTCGACCGTCCGCCGCTCAACGCCGCTTCGCTGCGCCGTGCGTTGACCGGAGCGGACAGCATGTGGACGTCGCTGGACGTCGTCGAGAGCACCGGCTCGACGAATACGGATCTCGCCTCCCGTGCGCGGGAGGGCGGCGCGCGGGAGGGTGCCGTACTCGTCGCCGAGGAGCAGACCGCCGGACGGGGACGCCTGGAGCGGGGCTGGAGCGCTCCCGCCCGCTCCGGGATCTTCGTCTCGATGCTGATCGTGCCGCGCGTGCCGCAGCAGCGCTGGGGATGGGTGCCGCTGCTGGCGGGGGTGGCGACGGCCACCGCGCTGTCCCGCACGGCGGGGGTCGACACCAAGCTGAAGTGGCCCAACGACGTGCTGGTCGACGTACGGGGCGAGGAACGCAAGACCGGCGGCATCCTCGCGGAGCGCACGGACGTGGCATCGGAGGACGCGGGGGGAGCGGCCGGTGGCGGCGCTGCCGGCGGCGGCGCCGGGATCGTCCTCGGCATCGGGCTCAACGTCACGCTGCGGGAGCAGGAGCTTCCGGTGCCCGCCGCGGGCTCGCTCGTCCTCGCAGGCGCCCGCGAGGCGGACCGCGATCCGCTGCTGCGCTCGGTGCTGCGTTCCGTGGAGGACTGGTACGGGCGCTGGACCGCCGCCGACGGCGACCCGCTCTCGGCCGGTCTGCTGGAGGCGTACGCGGCGGGGTGCGTCACGCTCGGGCGCCGGGTACGGGCGGAGCTGCCCGGCGGCGAACGGCTCGTCGGCGAGGCGGTGGCGGTCGACAGCGACGGACGCCTCGTGATCGGTACGGAGAGCGGTGTTCAACGTCCGGTCGCGGCAGGGGACATCGTGCATCTGCGCGGCGACCGTGGCGACGGCGCGGACGGCGGTCCGGAAGGCGGCTCCACGGAGAGCGGCCCCGACGACGACGGCCCCGATGAAGGCGGCCCCGAGGAGAGTGGCCCCGACGGCGGCGCCCGGCAGTGACCGGCCGGCTTCCGGCGCTCCCGCGCTGAGCCCTCTCCGGGGGGCGCAGGGGCGCACGTCACGCGCACTGTATGTGTTCCGCCGAGCCGGTGGTCCGCTTCTGATGGTCCGTTCGCAGAGGGGCCAGTTCAGCGCACTGCTGCCGTATTGTTGGCACGCGGCGGAGGGGACACGGATGTGACGCGTCCCGGTGATCCCCGGAAGATCTCAGCAAGAGAACGGAAGGGCAGTGCGCAGGGACGACCGGACCTGGCAAGGGGCGGACAGTGGCCGACGATGAACCGGACATTCCCGCGCGTACGTCCGGGTCGCAGTCGGAGCCGGAGCCGGCAGGCGAACAGCCGGCGGAGGGCGGCGCGCCACGGGAGCAGCCCGGGGAGCCGGGACAACCGGAACCAGCGCAGACGCCCGGCGCCACCGGCTCACCCGCCGCACCCGCGGCGAGCGGACAGACCGGCACGCCCGGCGCTACGGGTCCCGTAGGCGCGGACCTCCCGCCCGTCCCCGAGGAGGACGAGGACGACCCCAGCGCCCTGCGTATCGAGCAGCTCATCCTCGGCTCGAAGCGGCAGTACACGCCCTTCCAGGCGGCCCGCGCCGCAGGTGTCTCCATGGAGCTGGCCTCCCGCTTCTGGCGTGCGATGGGCTTCGCCGACGTGGGCCAGGCCAGGGCGCTGACCGAGGCGGACGTACTGGCGCTGCGACGGCTCGCCGGGCTCGTGGAGGCGGGGCTGCTGAGCGAGACGACGGCGGTGCAGGTCGCCCGGTCGACGGGGCAGACCACGTCGCGGCTGGCGGACTGGCAGATCGACTCGTTCCTGATGGGGCTCACGGAGCCGCCCGAGCCGGGGATGACGCGCAACGAGGTCACATATCCGCTCGTCCAGCTCCTCCTGCCGGAGCTTGAGGAATTCCTGGTGTACGTGTGGCGGCGCCAGCTCGCCGCCGCCACGGGCCGGGTCGTACAGGCGATGGACGACGAGGACACCGTCGCGCGCAGGCAGGCCATCGCCTTCGCCGACCTCGTCGGTTTCACACGGCTGACGCGCCGCCTGGAGGACGACGAACTGGGCGAGCTGGTCGAGGCGTTCGAGACCACGGCCGCCGATCTGGTCGCCGCGAACGGCGGCCGGCTGATCAAGGCGCTGGGTGACGAGGTCCTCTACGTCGCCGAGGACGCCGGCACCGCCGCCGAGATCGGGCTGCGGCTGATCGAGACCATGGCGAACGACCCGACGATGCCCGAGCTGCGCGTAGGCATCGCCTTCGGCACGATGACGACGCGCATGGGCGACGTCTTCGGCAACACCGTCAACCTGGCGAGCAGGCTGACATCGATAGCGCCCAAGGACCGGGTGCTCGTGGACGGGGACTGCCGCGCGGAGCTGGTCGGCGCCGGAGCCGCCCCGGAGTCGGAGAAGGAGACCGAGGACCTCTCCGGTTACCGCTATGCGCTTCAGCCGCTGTACCAGCGGCCGGTGCGCGGCCTCGGCGTCGTCGAACCGTGGATGCTCAGCCGCCGCTGACGGCGCCCGTCGGCGCTTGAGGGGCCGCTCCCCGGCGCCGGGCGGTGACGCCGAGGCCCGTAGGGTGATCCGCGCCGATCCTGAGCGTGCGCCGGTGCGGGCGCACGTCGATCCTGAGCGCGTCGACACCCGGAGGGACCCGTATGAGCACGGTGAGCGAAGAGCGTTACGGCGAGTCGATCGTGGTCCGCAAGGACGCCGGGGCCGCACCGCACGTGGCCGAGCTGGTGCTCGACCGTCCCGAGGCCCTCAACGCCGTCTCCTCCGAGGTGGCCGCGGGCCTCGCCGAGGCGTGCACGGCCCTCGCCGACGACCGTGACGTACGAGTCACCGTGCTCACCTCCAGCAACGACCGGGCGTTCTGCGTGGGCGCCGACCTCAAGGAACGCAACTCCCTCACCGACGCCGAGCTGGGCCGCCACCGCCCGACGGCACGCGCCGCGTACACGGGCGTACTGGAACTGCCGATGCCGACGATCGCAGCAGTGCACGGCTATGCGCTCGGCGGCGGCTTCGAACTCGCCCTCTCCTGCGACCTGATCGTCGCCGACCCGAGCGCGGTGCTCGGGCTGCCCGAGGTCTCCGTGGGCGTCATCCCGGGCGGCGGCGGTACGCAGCTTCTGCCGCGCCGGGTGGGTGCCGCACGCGCGGCCGAGCTGATCTTCACCGCACGCAGGGTCGAGGCGGCGGAGGCCCGCGAACTGGGCCTGGTCGACCGGTGGGCGGACCCCGGAGAGGACCGGGCGGAGGCGCTGGCGCTGGCCGCCCGTATCGCGGGCAACTCCCCGGTGGGGCTGCGGGCCGCCAAGCGTGCGCTGCGTACGGGCTGGGGGCTGGACCTGCGGGCCGGGCTGGAGGTCGAGGACGCGGCCTGGCGCACCGTCGCCTTCTCCGGGGACCGCACGGAGGGCGTGGCCGCCTTCAACGAGAAGCGGAAGCCGCGGTGGCCGGGCGAGTGACCGGCTGAAGCGCCGCTTTTCGAGGAGGGGCGCGGAGCGAGGGGCAACCCGTACGGGCGGTCCGTTCCAGGCCCGTTCCGGCGGACTTCCCTTGCCCGCCGTTACATGTGCGGCCGCGACGCATGCACCGTGCTGGGACCGCCCGTAGGAGCAACCGTCACGAGAAGATTGTCCGGACTGGTCCTAGCCTGGCAGTCATGGGAGACGACATACGTCTGCGGGCCGTGGCGGAGCTTGCGCAGGCCATGGCGGGAGCGCAGCGCTTCTGCGAGGCGCATCCCCGCCACTCCACGCTCCGCGAGGTCGCGCACGCCGCCGCCCTGCGCGCGTGCGAGGCCATGGACGGCAGCTTCGCCGCTCTCTCCGTCTGGGACCGTGCACGCGGGCGGCTGGACGTACTCGTCAATGTCGGCGAACTGGCGCCCGGCGAGAGCGAGTTCCCCGAGGACGAGTCCTACCCGGTGCACGACTTCCCGGAGATCACCGAGCCGCTGCCCGAACGTCGGCGCGTGGACGGCGGCGACGAGCCGTCGGCCTGGATCGAGACCGCGGACGCGGAAGTCACCGACGCGGGCGCCGGTGAAGGCGTCGGCGGCGGCCCTTCGGCGCGCGCCGCCGCACTGCGCCGCCGTGGACGTGGCTGCTGCGTCGTCGCTCCGATAGTGCTGCGAGGCCGAGCCTGGGGCGCGCTCTATGTGGCCCGCGCTCCCGGGGAGCTGCTCTTCGACCGCGCCGACGCGCACTTCGCGGCCATACTGGCCGAGATCATCTCCGCCGGGATCGCACAGAACGAGCAGTTGGAAGAGGTGCGGCGGCTCGCCTTCACCGACCAGCTCACCGGTCTGGCCAACCGCCGTGCCGTCGAGGGCAAGCTGGACGACGGCCTCCAGCGCCACCGCGAGGACGGCACCGTGGTGAGCCTCGTCGTCTGCGACGTCAACGGACTCAAGCGCGTCAACGACGAGTTCGGGCACGCGGCCGGAGACCGGCTGCTGGAGCGCTTCGGGATGGTGCTGTCGCTCTGTGGCGCGAAGCTGCCGGGGGCGCTGGCGGCGCGACTGGGGGGCGACGAGTTCTGCCTGCTGACCGTGGGGCCGCCTGCCGATGACGTCGTGAAGGCCGCCGACGAGGTGTGCCGCAAGGCGCTGGGACTGCGCGGCGGGGAGGGCGTCTCGTGCGGTGTCGCGTCCACGGGGGACCCGATCGGGCCCGCGCGGTCGGCGGCCCGCCTCTTCCGCCTGGCGGACGCCGCACAGTACCGGGCGAAGGCGGCACGTGCGCTACGGCCGGTGGTCGCGGGCCGCGACGGCGGCCCCGAGGACCCGGTCGTGCGTCTCGCGGACGCCTCCGAGGCGGAGGAGATCGCGCCGGCGCCGACGCCAGGGGACCGCAGGCACTTCCGCGGCCAGACCGCGAAGCCGGACGAGGAGGAGGGCGGCTCTCCGGGTGGCCCCGATCGGCCCGGGGCGCCGGGAGGACCGGCGACGTCGGCCGCAGCTCCGTACCCGGTCGATCCGCGAGCGGGGAACGGCCGCTTCGACGGCGCTGCGGAGGCGGAGGGCGGTACGGAGAGGGACGGCCGTACGGAGAGGGACGGCCGTACGGGGGCCGAGGGGCGTATCGAGAGGGACGGCACAGAGCCGGACGGCCGCGCGGAGTCGGACGGCCGCGCCGAGGCGGCGGTGAGGCCCGGCCCCCGGGTCGTGAGCGGCTGAACTGAGGCCCCGCCGAAGCCCCCGCCGGAGGCGCGGAACCGCCGCCGGGAGGCCGATCGCGGGCGTCGCGCCTCCGGCTGCCGTGCATCGGCCGCCCGCAGCTCGTGGGGGCAAATCCCGTACCGGGTAACGGAGTTGACGTTCGGCGGCCCGTCCGCGGGAGCCCGTGGCGGCCCTCGGAGAAGAGTCGTAGCGGACCCCGGCCGTGACAGGAATCGATTCACTCTCTAGGGTGCCTGAATATGAGTATGCACACCGTGGTGCTGGGAGACTCCGGCACGACCCCCGAAGACGTCATCGCCGTCGCCCGGGACGGCGCCCGTGTGGAGCTGTCGGCGCAGGCGGTGGCGTCCCTCGACGCCTCGCGCAGGCACATCGAGGAGCTGGCGGCCAAGCCCGAGCCCGTCTACGGGGTCTCCACGGGCTTCGGTGCCCTCGCCGTACGCCACATCAGCCCCGGCCTGCGTGCGCAGCTCCAGCGCAACATCGTCCGCTCGCACGCCGCCGGTATGGGTCCGCGTGTGGAGCGTGAGGTCGTACGTGCGCTGATGTTCCTGCGCCTGAAGACGCTGGCGTCCGGGCACACGGGCGTAAGGGCCGAAGTCGCCCGCTCCTTCGCGGAGTTGCTCAACGCCGGGATCACCCCCGTGGTGCACGAGTACGGCTCGCTCGGCTGCTCCGGCGACCTCGCGCCGCTCTCCCACTGCGCGCTGACGCTCATGGGCGAGGGCGAGGCCGAGGGCCCCGACGGGACCGTGGCACCCGCCGCGGAACTTCTCGCCGCTCACGGCATCACACCCGTAGAGCTGCGGGAGAAGGAGGGCCTCGCCCTCCTCAACGGCACGGACGGCATGCTGGGCATGCTGCTACTCGCCTGCGCCGACCTCGCCCGGCTCTTCACGTCCGCGGACATCACCGCCGCGCTCACGCTGGAGGCGCTCCTCGGCACCGAGAAGGTCCTCGCACCCGAGCTGCACGCCATCCGGCCGCACCCCGGCCAGGCCGCCTCGGCCGCCAACATGCTGAAGGTGCTTGCCGGTTCGGGCCTCACGGGTCACCACCAGGACGACGCGCCCCGTGTGCAGGACGCCTACTCGGTGCGCTGTGCGCCGCAGGTCGCGGGCGCCGGGCGCGACACCCTCGCCCATGCCCTCACCGTCGCCCGGCGGGAGCTGGCCTCGGCCGTGGACAATCCGGTGGTGCTCGCGGACGGGCGTGTCGAGTCGAACGGGAACTTCCATGGCGCGCCCGTCGCCTACGTGCTCGACTTCCTCGCCGTCGCCGCCGCCGATCTCGCCTCCATCGCGGAACGCCGTACCGACCGTCTTCTCGACAAGAACCGCTCACACGGCCTGCCGCCCTTCCTCGCCCACGACGCGGGCGTCGACTCCGGGCTCATGATCGCCCAGTACACACAGGCCGCGCTGGTCAGCGAGATGAAGCGGCTGGCGGCACCGGCGTCCGTCGACTCGATCCCGTCCTCGGCGATGCAGGAGGACCACGTCTCGATGGGCTGGTCCGCGGCCCGCAAGCTGCGGGGGGCCGTGGACGCGCTCACCAGGGTCGTGGCCGTCGAGCTGTACGCGGCGGCACGGGCGGTCGAACTGCGCGCCGCCGACGGCCGGTCGACGCCTGCCGCCGCGTCGCGGGCGATCGTGGACGCGCTGCACGAGGCCGGGGTGGACGGGCCGGGACCCGACCGCTTCCTCTCGCCGGACCTGGCGGCGGCCGAGCAGTTCGTACGTACGGGAGCGCTGGTGCGGGCGGCGGAGTCGGTGACCGGCGAACTCGCCTGAGAGACAAGGGAGTTCGGGGGTACGGGAGTCCAGCGCACGGGAGTCCAGGGCCCGGGAGTTCGGGCGCGCCCGAGAGGGCCTGGGGTCGGGCGCCCGGACGTGCGGTGTAAGGCCGGGATCAGACCCTCGGGCCGTAGGACGCGCGGCGGCGGGCGCGGACGATCAGTACGGCGCCCGTACCCGCGAGGCCCAGGGAGCTGAGGACGAAGGGACTGGTCAGACCGTCCTCACCGGCGTCGGCAGCGGCGGAGGACGCATGTGCGCGGCCGTCGGCCCAGTCCGTTTCGGACGCCGCGCCCGAGCCGAGGTCCGTACCGGGGACGGACTCGGCACCCCGCCCCGAACCCTGGCCCTGACCCAGTTCCTGAGCCGAGGTACGGCCCTGGCCGGGGGCCTCCGGCGTGGCCTTCGCCGAGGGTACGAACCAGAGCGCGCACAGGACCGCACCGGCTGCGGTGGCCGTCATCAGGGACCGGCGGTGAGCGGAGATGCTGGATCGTCCGGCTGCGGGCACGGAGCAAGTCCTTCCGAGTACGGTGGTGCGCCGCGCGCACCATGAACTGACGGCACGGTGGCCGATGTTATAGACAGCCGCGGGTCGTACGGAAGCCGAGCCTCCGTTCCGTCCTACGCTCCGGACATGGCTGCCGACGAGACACCTCGCTCCGAACCGTCCGACACCTCCGTACAGCCCTCGCCGCACATCCGGCTCCGTGTCGACCTGGTCGTCGAGATCGCCGACGCGGAAGCCCTGACCGGGTCGGCACTCGAACGTATCGCCAATGACGACCTGATGCCGGACGAGGAGCGCTCGCACGCCGAGGAGATCGTCGCCTCGGACGCGGGCGAGGCGCTCGCGTGTCTCGTGGACCCCTTCGACCTCGTACGGGAACTGCCGGGTGTCGAACTCGCGCACGCCAGTTGGGGCAGCGAGGAGATGACCGCCGCCGAGTCGGAGTCCTTCTCCTTCCTGGAGGGCGCGGACGGCTTCGACGACGCGGACGCTCTCGAAGACGGGTACGCCGACGAGGCCGGCAACGCCGAATCAGCCGTCCACGACACCGCCGACACCGCCGACACCGCCACCGACGGCTCCGACGGCGACCCATACGAGCGCCCCCGTGAGGTCCTTCAAGGACACGCGGGCGCCCGCCGCTGAGACCGGGCCGTACCTCGGCCTGCAACCTGGGCCGGTAGCCCGGCCCACAGCCTGTCCCACACCCCGTCCCATGACGCGGCCCCCGAACACGGCCCGTCCCCGTTCCACGACCGAACGGGGACGGGCCGTCGCCTTCATCTGGCGCCGAAGCGTTTCCCCAGTTCACAGCGGATTTTCCGGGGATTCCCGATGAGCACGTGTCCTGGAACACAGTTTTGTAACCAGTGGAACCGGTCACCAGCCCGGGAGCGTTCCTTCCCGTAGAGCTGGGTCCACACATGTCCGGGTTGGTCCGGCGGGGGGTGTACGCGGCGAAATCGGGGAGTTCGGGAACTGACGCAATGGGAGAAGTCTGTGACGACGCTGGGTAGGCACCGCAAGGCTGTTTCAGCGACGGCCGTGGTGCTCGGCGGTGTACTGGCCCTGGGGGCCTGCGGTTCGTCCGGCGGCGGCGATGCGAAGAACGCCAACGCCGAGGCGCACGGCAAGAAGACTTCGGAGGCCCGAATAAAGATCGCCTCCAAGGACGGCTCGGAAGGCGCGAGCATCAACACCGGCGGCGACGTCTCGGTGAGCAAGGGCAAGCTGACGGCCGTGAAGCTGACCGCCGTCGAGGGCGGCACCAGCGTCGCCGGCACGATGTCGGGCGACGGCAAGTCGTGGAAGCCGGCTCAGCAACTGGAGCGGGCCACCCAGTACAAGATCACCGCGAAGGCCGAGGACCGGGGAGGCCGCAAGGCCGTCGAGAACTCGACCTTCACCACCGTCTCTCCCGACAACAGCTTCATCGGCACCTACGCGGGAGAGGACGGCCAGACCGTCGGTGTGGGCATGCCCGTGTCGATCAACTTCGACAAGGCGATCACCAACAAGAAGGCCGTCCAGTCCGCGATCAAGGTGAACTCGACCAGCGGCCAGGAGGTCGTCGGGCACTGGTTCGACGACACCCGCCTCGACTTCCGCCCGCAGGACTACTGGAAGCCCGGCTCCAAGGTCACCCTCGACCTCAAGCTCGACGGTGTGAAGGGCGCCCAGGGCATGACGGGCGTGCAGAACAAGCGGGTCACGTACAACATCGGCCGCTCGCAGGTCAGCACCGTCGACGTCAACAGCCACCAGATGACCGTCGTACGCGACGGCCAGAAGCTGAAGACCATCCCCATCTCGGCCGGCAGCGCCAAGAACCCCACGTACAACGGGAAGATGGTGATCTCCGAGAAGCACAAGGAGACCCGGATGGACGGCGACACGGTGGGCTTCGGCCGCAAGGGCGAAGAGGGTTACGACATCAAGGACGTCCCGCACGCCATGCGCCTGTCGACGTCCGGGACCTTCATCCACGGCAACTACTGGGGCGCGCCCTTCGGTTCGGGCAACACCAGCCACGGGTGCGTGGGCCTGAAGGACACCAGGGGCGCGCACGACAACAGCACCGACGGCGCCTGGTTCTTCTCCAACTCGCTGGTCGGCGACGTGGTCGAGGTCAAGGGCTCGCCGGACAAGACCGTGCAGCCGGACAACGGCCTCAACGGATGGAACATGAGCTGGGCCCAGTGGAAGGCGGGCTCGGCCGTCTGAACCAGGCGCGGGCGCCAAGGCCCGTTGCGGACGTACGCATGAGACGCGGGGCGGGGGCCCGACAGCCCCCGCCCCGCGTCTCTGCCTGTCTGCTTCCGTCTGTCTGCTTCCGTGTGCGCCTGATCGGCGCTTCCGCTCTACGGGTTCAGCCGCATCCATGGGTTCGCATCCCTGGGCTCAGCCGCCGAGCTGGAGCACCACCGTGTCGTTGAACGCCTTCAGGTCGTCGGGCTTACGGCTCGTCACGAGCGTGTACGTCCCCTCGTCGACGACGGCCTGCTCGTCGACCCAGTGGGCGCCCGCGTTGCGCAGGTCGGTCTCCAGGCTCGGCCACGACGTGAGCCTGCGGCCGCGTACGACGTCCGCCTCGATCAGCGTCCACGGGGCGTGGCAGATCGCCGCGACGAGCTTGCCCGTCTCGCAGAACGTCTTCACCAGGCTCACGGCGTCGTCGTCCAGGCGCAGCGCATCCGGGTTCGCGACACCGCCGGGCAGCACCAGCGCCCCGTACTCCTCGGCCGAGGTCTCGTCGACGGTCTGGTCCACCTGGAAGGTGTCGCCCTTGTCGAGGTGGTTGAACGCCTGGATGCGGCCCGGCGTCGTGGACACCAGCCGGGGCGTGTGCCCGGCGTCCTTAACGGCCTTCCACGGCTCTGTCAGCTCGACCTGCTCGACCCCCTCCGGGGCCATCAGAAAGGCGATGCGCATTCTGGCCACTTCCTTCCGCGCCGCGCACGGCGCGACGAGGACTCTCGCTTTCCCCGTCCGGGTCCCCGGCGCCGCGCGGGTCATGCCCGGTGCGGTGGCACGCGGAGGGTGCGCGGCCGAAGTGCCGTCGGCCTCAGGCCGTCCTGTCCGCCTCGTCGAGGGCGCGGTGCACCGTCGACAGCAGTACGGCCCCCGCGGCGACGCTCACCGCTCCGAGTACGAACGGCACATGCGCGTCGTAGTGCTCTACGAGCTTGCCCGCGGCGAAGGGCGCGAGGCCGCCGCCGATGAAGCGCACGAAGCCGTAGGTGGCGGAGGCGACCGGCCGCGGCACCGGCGCGATGCTCATCACGGCAGTGGTGACAAGGGTGTTGTTGACGCCGATGAACGCTCCGGCGGCGATCACCGCGCCGATCACGACCCAGCGCTCGTCCGGGAAGGCACCGATCAGCGCCAGGTCCGCGGCCATGAACAGCAGGTTCCCGTAGAGGGTGCGCGGGGTGCCGAACCAGCCGCGCAGCGCGGGCGCCCCGAACACCGCGAAGACGGCGACGAGCAGGCCCCAGGCGAAGAAGACCCAGCCGAGTTCGATGGCGGAGAGGTGCATCAGGAACGGCGCGTAGCCGAGCATCGTGAAGAAGCCCCAGTTGTAGAGCAGCCCGGTCACGCTGGTGGTCGCGAGAGCGCGGTGCCGTAGCGCGGCGAGCGGTTCGACGAGCGACTCGGGACGCTCGGGCGCCTTCGTGCGGGGGAGGAGCACGGCCGTGGCCACGAGCGCGACGGCCATCAGCACCGCGACGCCGAAGAACGGCCCGCGCCAGCTCACATGCCCGAGCAGACCGCCCAGGAGCGGGCCGGTGGCGATGCCGACGCCGAGTGCCGTCTCGTAGAGGACGATCGCGCCCGCGAAGCCGCCGCTGGCCGAGCCGACGATCACCGCGAGGGACGTCGCGATGAACAGGGCGTTCCCCAGGCCCCAGCCCGCGCGGAAGCCGATGATGCCGTCGATGCTTCCCGTCGCCCCGGCCAGTGCGGAGAAGACGACGATGAGGACGAGGCCGAACACGAGGGTCCGCTTGGCGCCGAGGCGGCTGGAGACCCAGCCGGTGACGAGCATCGCCACCGCCGTCACCACCAGATAGCTGGTGAACAGCAGCGTGACCTGGCTCGGAGTGGCGTCGAGCTGGCTGGAGAGCGCGGGCAGGATCGGGTCGACGAGGCCGATGCCCATGAACGAGATGACGCAGGCGAAGGCCACCGCCCATACGGCCTTGGGCTGACGGAACGGGCTCTGTCCGCGGGGGTGCCGGGCGGGAGCGGCCTGCCCGGTCTGCCGGTCGTGCGCCCGGTCGACCTCCCCGGCCGGGGAGGTCGGGGACGGCTCCGTGCGGTCAGGCCCGGTGGTCGCCTCGGGTATGGCTGTCTCCGGCCCGTTCATTTCGGGGCGTCCCTTCGGTTGTCGCGGAGCCGCCGGGTGGTGTGGGGGCTCTGACGGCGCTTGCGGCGCGCACCCAAGTCTGTGTACGCCACAAGGAAATATATCGTTGCCCTATACAACTACACAAATGACAGGTGTCACGAACGTCGGCCGTCAGAGCCGTAGTTGATCACCGGGGGGTTGGTCGCCGAGGCAGGGTGCGAAATCGATTTCGTGAAGATCGCTTGAAGTGACCTGGGGATTCCGTGCCGGGACAGTGGCCGGTTGGCGGGTCATTTTCCGCTTCCAGGGGCCATTTTCGGATCTGCTCCTTGTGCCTGGAGTGTGAAAACCAGTGTTCGTTGACGTGTCTCAGTCAGGCGCGTACGGTCCGGCAACGAAATCGATTGCTCGCACTTCCGCAGGTCACCGGAAGGCCGGGGGAGTGGCGAGGGGTTCTGGGTTCCGCGCCAGCAGGGATGCGTGTCCATGCGCCTCCCTGTCCCCACCTGGAAGGAAAGACCCCAATGACGTTCACTACGAAGATCAGACGCAAGACGGTTGTCCGCGGCGCCACGGCCCTGGCCGCGGGTGTGCTCGTCGCGGGCGGTCTGGTCGTGCAGGCCAGCGCCGGTGAGACCGAGGGCAAGGACCACCGCTCCAACGCCGAGATCCTCGACGAGAAGTGCGCCGTGCCGCCGGACTTCGACCCGGCCGTCATCAACACCGTTCACGACGTGGCCACCCAGCGCGGCGTCAACGACAAGGTGATGCTGGCCGCCTTCGAGACCGGCTGGGTCGAGTCCCACATGAACAACCTCAACTGTGGCGACCGCGACTCCCTCGGCGTCTTCCAGCAGCGGCCGAGCGCCGGCTGGGGCACGCCCGAGCAGATCATGGACGTGACCTACGCGACCAACGCGTTCCTCGACCAGGCCATCCCGAACGACCAGGAAGACCCGAGCATGACCGCCGGTCAGCTCGCGCAGAGCGTCCAGCGTTCGGCTTTCCCCGACCGCTACGACCAGAGCGAAGGCAAGGCCCGCGAGATGATCAACGCCGCGGCCAACGGCTGACGTTCGGCCTGTAAGGCTCCTTCGGGGCATGAGGTCTCACCGGGGGCGAGACCTCACCACGGGGCATATCGCGGTCCGGAACAGGCCGCGCAAGGAATGCGAGGGGTGTGGGAGCGCTGTCCGGCTCCCCGGAACGAGACGGCAGGCCGTCCTGTCGGCGTCCTGATCCACGTCCTGATCGAGGTGCGCAAGGCCGCGCGGTCCGTTCCACGGCGGACGGCACCGGAGCCACCGGTGCCGTCGGCCACCTGGCGGCCGGGCCCTGCTGCCCTTCGGCCCTCGGGCCGCGCCCCTCTCCTGCCGTCCCCGCCCCGCTCGACTCCCGCTCAGTCAGGGGTCGTTGTGCGCTCGTCCGCCGCCCCTCCGGCGGACCCCAGTCCGCTCGTGGGCCGCTCCCGCTCCCGCAGCGCTTCGAGTGCGGGGCGCGGGTCGTCGCAGAAGAACCTGATCGCGCTGATGCGTGCTTCGCCGCCCAGCGGACGTACCACCGTCACCGGCTCCAGCAGCTCCACCACCACGTTCGTACGTGAGGAGACCGCCACCGCGAGCCGCCCGTCCTCCTCGACCGAGACCATTCCCCGCTCGTTGTAGCTGTGCGCGACGCGGGCGGAGGCGATCGCAGCGCGCGGCACACGGGCGTCGAGGAAAGCGCCGCAGCGGACGCGGAGTTCGGCGTCGGAGACCACATGGGGGCGGGTCACACCGGCCGCCCAGATCGCCAGCACGGCGACCGCCGCGTACAGGTCCAGCACCAGAAGGACCACGCGCAGTCCGGCGGGAGCACCGAGACCGCGCAGCAGCACCTCCGTGCCGATCGTCTCCAGGACGGTGACGAAGAGGATCAGCAGCAGGAACGGGCTCTGCTCACGTGAGTACGGCAGCGCCACGGCGCCCGGCGGCACACCGTCGCGGCGGCGCATGATCCACAGCGCGAGGCTCGCCAGCCCCCTTACGTCGAACGACATCACCCGGCGCACCCTCACCGGTACGAGTTCGCCGTAGGCGGCGCGCAGTGCGGCCCGGCGGGTGGCGCCCCGTCGTAGCGCGGCGGCGTAGAGCCGATACGCGACGACGGCTTCCAGCAACAGCACGGCCGCGACGGCCGGTTCGGCCAGCGCGAGCACGGGTGCGGGGAGCGGGACGCCGGAGATCAGCAGCACCGCCGCAAGCAGCTCGGCGGGGAGCACAGCGAACAGCGCCGCACGCGCGGTCTTGAGGATCACGGTCCCGTCCCCTCACCGGTGGCCTCGCCGGTGGCCTTGGGGGAGTCCCCGCCGGTGGCCTCGCCGTTCTCGTGTCCGTGCCGGTCCTTCGGCGGTGTGCGTTCCTCAGCCAGGGTGGCCACGGCGAGGCGGAAGACCTCCGACTGTGCGGGAGGCATCTCGCCGAACACCCCCTCCAGCAAGCGGTCTTGGTCCGGCAGGCCGGGCCCGGCGGTGCCGGAGGGGGAGGCCGTCCCGGAGGACGCGGCAGCGGCCGAGGGCGCGGAGGACGCGGCAGATTCGAGGCCGTCGAGCATCATCGCGGCCATCCCGTCGGGGATATGGGCGGCCAGGTCCGCCGCGAGCGGCGGAACGCGGGGGTCGTCGGGCGCCGCGTCGGCGAGTTCGTCGAGACGCTCGTAGAGGGCCTGGCCGCGGGCGACCGCCTCGGGCTCGGTGAGGGGACGCAGCAGATCGAGCAGGCGCGTGCGGTCCTCCGGCCCGGCCAGGGCGCAGACGAGCGTGAGCATCTCCCGGTCGGCCTCGGCGAACCGCGAGCCCCCGGCGGGCAGTTCGCGCAGCACGGCCGCCATCTCGGGGGACACCGCGGAGTCCGGATGCAGTTCCGGATCGGCCAGCAGCGACGCGAGCCGCTCCCGCCGTGCGCCGATCGACTCCTGTTGCCGCGCGAGATCGGCGTCCAGCTCGGTCAGCACCTCGCGCAGTTCGCGGTCCCGGTCGTCGGCGAGCACGTCGCGGATCTCGTCCAGGGACAGCCCCAGTTCCGCGAGCCGCCGTACGCGTGCGAGGACCACCGCGTCGCGCAGCCGGTAGTCGCGATAGCCGTTGGACAGCCTTACGGGTTCGGGCAGCAGCCCGAGACGGTGGTAGTGCCGCACGGTCCTGGTGGACACCCCGACCAGGGCGGCGATCTCGCCGATTCGCATGCCTCGATTGAAGACCTTGACGCAACGACAAGGTCAATACGGACGCGGGGCACGTGTCCTGCCGCGCTGTCTTGCCGGGGTTACGCCGGTGGCGGAACAGTTCCCGGGCCCCTTTCCGTACGGTTCGGCGCTCCTAGTCTGAAGTGGTGAGCAGCCATGAGTACGAGCAGGCGGCAGACCGGTCCCGGGCCCAGGGCAGCGACGGGACACCGGCACCCGGACGGGCGGCGGCGGAGGCGGAGGCCGGGGCGCCTCGGTCCGGCGATGCCCGGGTGATCGCGCTGCGCCCCGGCTCGGGGACACCGGCCCCCGGCGGTACCGGGGAGCGGCAGCCGGGAGAGCGGGACGCACGGGAGCCGCTGTGGAGGCACCTCGTCGGTGCGGTGCTGCGCCGCGAACGCGTGGCCCAGCAGCGCACGCTCAAGGACGTGGCGGAAGCCGCCCGTATCTCGATGCCCTATCTCTCCGAGGTGGAGCGCGGCCGCAAGGAGGCATCGTCGGAGGTGCTGGCCGCCGCGGCGCAGGCGCTCGGCCTGGGGCTGGGCGACGTACTGACGCGTGTGCAGAGCGAGTTGGCCCGTCCCGCCCGGCTCGCGCGCACGGCTCGTTCCGCCGGACTCGCCCGGCCGGTGGACCCGCGTGACGGTGCGCCTCGGTCCTTGGGCGCCCGCCCGCCCGCGGCGCCTCACCAGGGCGAGGTACGTCTCGCCGCCTGAGCGGGACAGCGGGGCAGTGGCCGCCGGGCGCGCAGCGGGGCAGTGGCCGCCGGGCGGCAAGGAGGGCGCGGGCGGTAAGCCCACGCCCCCCGTCCGGTCCGTGCGGTCCGTCGGTCAGGCCGCCGCGCTCACCAACTGCCGTCGGCTGAGCACCTCGTCCGCCAGTCCGTACTCCACAGCCTCGTGCGCCGTGAAGACCTTGTCGCGGTCCATGTCGGCACGCAGCGTCGCCACGTCGTGACCGGTATGCACGGAGAGGATCTCCTCCACCTCCGAACGGATGCGCAGCATCTCCTTCGCCTGGAGGCTCAGATCGGAGACCGTGCCGCGAGTGCCGCCGCTCGCCGGCTGCCCCAGCAGCACCCGGGAGTGGCCGAGTACGAAGCGGCGTCCGGGATCGCCGCCCGCGAGCAGCACCGCGGCGGTCGACGCAGCCTGTCCGACGCAGAACGTGGAGATCGGCGCACCGACGAACGTCATCGTGTCGTAGATCGCGGTGAGCGAAGTGTAGGAGCCGCCGGGCGAGTTGATGTAGATCGAGATCTCGCGCTCGGGAGCGGAGGACTCCAGGTGGAGGAGCTGGGCGATGACGACGTTGGCCACGCCGTCGTCGATCTCGGTCCCCAGGAAGATCACGCGCTCGGAGAGCAGCCTGCTGTAGATGTCGTAGGCGCGCTCGCCGTTCGGCGTGCGCTCCACGACCGTCGGGATCGTGTACTGGCTCATCTCAGAGACCCACCTTCGGCTTCGACGACGCCGGACGTACGTCGTCCAGCGAACTCACGACCCGGTCGACCAGCCCGTATTCCAGGGCCTGTTCGGCCGTGAACCAGCGGTCCCGGTCGCCGTCCCGCGAGATCGTCTCCTCGCTCTGGCCGGTGTGCTCGGCGGTGATCCGCTCGATGGCCTTCTTCATGTAGGCGAGGTTCTCGGCCTGGATGGCGATGTCGGCGGCCGGACCGCCGATGCCCGCGGAGGGCTGGTGCATCATGATCCGCGAGTTGGGCAGCGCCAGCCGCTTGCCCTCCGCTCCCACGGTGACGAGGAACTGGCCCATGCTGGCGGCGAATCCCATGGCGAGCGTGGAGACGTCGTTGGGGATCAGGCGCATCGTGTCGTAGATCGCCAGTCCTGCCGTGACCGAGCCGCCGGGGCTGTTCACACACAGGCTGATGTCCGTACGGGGGTCCTCGGCGGAGAGCAGCAGTAGCTGTGCGCAGACGCGGTTCGCCGATACGTCGTCGACCTGGCTGCCGAGGAAGACGATGCGCTGGGCGAGGAGTTGGGCGGCCAGGTGGTCGTCGAAGCGCGACGGAGGGGTGTCGCCCTCCTCCGCGCGCGGAGGCGACCAGGAGCGTTCCTGTGGAGCGGCGAGCAGTGGGGACATGGGGCCTCCTGTGGTGAGCGGCGCGGCGGAAGTCGCCGCGCTCACTTCACTCTTGGCCCGCGGGGGCGCCCGCGACCGGATTCTCGGCCCGCAGCAGATCTGCCCAGGGCAGATCGATTGCCGGACCGTGTGCCGAGGGCTCTGTATCCGCTTCCGTGCGGTGGCCTCCGCCTGCTCCGTGCGGGAGCCTCGGCCCGTTCCGTGCGGTGGCCTCCGCACGGCGTTCCCGCGATGGTCCCGGCCCCTGTCCGCACGCCTCGGCCATACGTCCGGTACGCCGCAGGGAGCGGCGGGCCCGGGGGTCCGTAACCGTAACCGTCACCGCCGGGCCGGGCCGGTCCGGGCCGGGCCTGGCGCGCTCCGCTCCGGACCGGAGCAGGACACTAGGGGTGCCGGTCGCTCTACGCCCCCGCCTCCGCCGTGAACGGGACCCCGGTCCCGCCGAGTCCGCAGTAACCGCCCGGGTTCGCGTCGAGATACTGCTGATGGCGCGCCTCGGCCGGGTAGAAGGGGAAGTCCTCCGCGGGCACGATCTCCGTGGTGATCGTGCCGTAGCCCGCCTCGCGAAGCAGCCGCTGATAGTCGTCGCGTGACCGTTGCGCAGCCGCCCGCTGCCCCTCCGAGTGGTGGAAGAGCATCGAACGGCAGTGTGTGCCCACGTCGTTGCCCTGCCGGAAGCCCTGCGTCGGGTCGTGGGACTCCCAGAAGAGCTTCAGCAGCTCCTCGTACGAGACCTTCGCGGGGTCGAAGACGGCCCGTACGGTCTCGGCGTGACCGGTACGGCCGTCCGCGACCTCCTCGGAGATGGGGTTCGGTGTGCTGCCGCCCTGGAAGCCCACAACCGTCGTCCACACACCGGGAGTTCGCCAGAATCGCCGCTCCGCGCCCCAGAAGCAGCCGAGCGCGAAGTCGGCGGTCTCGAAGCCCTCCGGGTACGGGCCGAGCAGCGGGGTGCCGAGGACGGCGTGCTTCTCCGGTACGGAGAACATCCGCTCGCTACGGCCGGGCAGGGCCTCCTCGGGGGCGGGCAGGCGCAGAGTGAAGGCGTTCAGCATGGCTCTCTCCCTGTTCGGCCCCGTTACGCGGGCACTGCCGACGGCTTCCTCCGTACTGCATACCCGGTACGGGCGGTGAAGCCCGACTCCCGTACGGGCCTTACGAGTTGATGCGACGGCGGATGCGTGGGACGCCACTGCCCGAACGTCTGCCGCGTCGCGGACCGGTCCTGCTCCGCGCCTTCTTCTCAACACGTCCTGCTCAACACGTCCTGCCCAACGCCGGGTTGGGCCCGTCGTCACAGACGGCGTCCATCGAAGGTGCGGGTTCCCGCACGCAGTTCCGCCGTGGCTGTCAGCGCCCGCTCGCGGGCACCACTCGTCAGGGTGGAAGACGGTCCCGAAGGAGTGGCGAGCAGTTTCACCGCATTTGGGAGGGCTAGGTTCCGGGCGGACAGATCAACGGCGAACAAAGGAGAAAAATGCGCCGTTACTCCGCTGCGATCGTCACCGCCGCTGCCGCGGCAGCCCTCGTGGGCTCCGCGGGAGCCGCCTCCGCACAGGGGCCGGCCGATCCTCCGATCCCCGCTGAGATCTGCATGGACGAGGGAGGCCAAGTGGTGCCGAATGCCACGAGCTTCACTCACTTCAGTTGCGTGAGTCTCATCAACCCGGACCTGAACGGGACTCCGGTCTTCCCGCCTGCGTGACCGCGGCGATCGTCGGCCCGGTGAGCACACGGTGCCCACCGGGCCGACTCCGTTTCGTACCCGGGCTGCACACACAGTCCGTGCAGTGGGGCCCGTGCTGTGCTGTGCCTTCCGTGGCGTCGTGCCGTCCGTGCCGTGGGCGGGGGAAGCTCTCCGGTCGCCTCTGACGGCCGAGCGTGCCCGGTGCGCCCTTGCGCCCGCCCCACGCTCCCACGCTCCCCGTTCACCCGCTCTCACCCGCATATCGCTCTCCGGGCACGGCCATGTACTCGTTGTCATCACCCCTGCTCAGTGCAGGGATGAAAGAACAACGAGAGGAACATCGTGCGTACCAAGACGAAGGCGCTGAGCGCTCGCCGCGCAGCCGCAGCGACCGTGGCCCTGGGAGCGTGCCTGACGCTCGCCGCTCCGGCCGGGGCCGCGAGCGCCCAGCCCTCGGACCCGGTCCCGACCGTCTTCTTCGGCGATTCCTACACCGCCGACTTCGGCATCGCACCGCCCGGCAGCGACGAGGCCCCTCTGCGCCAACTCGCCTGCCTCCAGGCGAAGGAGAACTATCCCACCGTCGCCACGCGGCAACTCAAGGCCCAGGGCGTCAGCCTCGACGTCCGGTCGGACCGCTCCTGCGGCGGCGCCCTCACCCATCACTTCTGGAGCGAGCAGAAGATCAAGCTTCCCTTCCCCTATACGGCCCCTCCGCAGCAGAACGCCCTCAACGACGGGACCAAGCTGGTGGCAGGCGGCATGGGCGGCAACACCCTCGGCTTCGCCGCAATCCTCAAGCAGTGCTCGGACCGCCTGCGCGGACCCGAGGGCGATCTCCTCCCCAGCGAGGCCCAGGACCCCGGCGACCCCGCCGAGCGATGCCGTGACCACTTCGAGCGCGGCGACGGCAAGGCGTGGCTGGAGGGGCGGTTCGAGCGGGTCGAGGACGACCTCGACGAAATGCTCGAACGCATCGGCTACTTCGCTCCCAACGCCGAGACCGTCCTCGTCGGCTACCCCCGCATCGTCCCCGAGGACGCCTCCAAGTGCCGCGAGCCTGCTCCGGGCGAGCAGGAGCGCCCGTTGGCCGACATCCGTGAGGACGCCCTGGAATTCCTGGACGAGAAGGTGCAGCAGCGGCTGAACGAGGTGATGCGGAGGAAGGCCAAGGAGTACGGGGAGACCTTCGTCGACCTCTACAGCGCCACCGGCGGCAACACGGCCTGCGACGGCGCTCGGCGCGGCATCGGCGGCCTCCTGGAGAACTCCCAGTACGGGGCCGCCGGGGGCCGGCAGATCCCCTGGTTCGTCCACCCCAACCCCACGGGCCGGGACCTCCAGGCCAGGCATGTCGCCGACGCGATCAAGAAGGCGCTGGCCACCTGACGCTCGCGCGCCACGATGCGCGGGCCCTCTTCGCGTACTTCGTTGCTCTCGGTTGCTCTCGGTTGCTCTCGCGACGCTGCGGCGAAGGCCGTAGCGCCGCCGTGAAGGCTCGTACGTCGATGGTGGCGCCCCGGTGTCGGGGGCGCCACCGTGGCTGTCGGAGGCGGTCGGTGGCCGTCGGGGCTCCGGCCACTCTGCGGCGAACTCCCGATTGCGGCGTGACCGTCGAACGCAGTAAGTCGAAGGCTCAGTCCGACAGCTCCCACAACAGTCGGTAGTACGCGATCCGCTTGGGATCCGCGTCGACGCCGTAGGCCGTCAGCAGCGGCTCCTCCCAACCCGGCCCGTAGTTCCACTGCGTGCTCCAGGTCGCGACGGCCAGATCGGCCCAGCGGTCGCCGACGCCCAGCGCGCCGAGATCGACGTGCCCGCTGCACGAACCGTCGTCGCCGATCAGGGTGTTGGGAGCGCACGCATCGCCGTGGCAGACCACGAGCCGATCGACCCGCGGCGGCTCGGCCAGCACGTCAAGCGCACGCTCGACGGTACGGAAGTGCGCAAGGTCTTCATGCCAGTTCGCGGGATCGATCCGGCCCGCTGCCGCCCTCGCCCGGACGCTGTGCAGCCGTTCGCGCGCCGACCAGTCGAACGGGCAGTCCGCAAGCGGCAGTTCGTCGTGCAGCGCCCGCAATCCGGATCCGATGGCGCGCACCGCGGTCCCCGGATCGCGCTTCCAACGGTCGTCCACCGCCATACGGCCGGGCAGCCCCGCCGTGACGATCCAGGCCCCCGCCTCGTTCGAACCCTCGCCGAGTACGCGCGGCACCACGGCGTACGCCGCCGCCCAGCGCAACCGCGCGGCCTCCGCCGACAGTTCGACGCCGCTGCCGACGGGCGCCCACTTCACGAACTGCCGTGAGTCCCCCTCGCCGACCTGGAATGTCGACCCGCCGACCTCGTTCTTCCATACGGCACGTATCGACCGCCCTGCGGCGAACTCCACGACGAACCACGGCACTTGCACCGGCCCCTGAGGCGACATCGCGATCACCGCACCACGCTCCCACCGCCAAGCCGGGGCCGCAGCATGAGGACGCCGCCGAGGCGGCGGCGAGCAACGCCCCCAGGTGACGACGGTGAGTTACCCGACGGCGAACGAGCGTCTGCGCAAGGCCCGTTGCGTACGACGCCGAACCGCCCGCGAACGGAGCCGCACGACCGCACCGCCCCCACGCGGCAGTTGGTGGACGTGCCCGCTCGTCGTACGTCGGCGGACGGTCATGCGGCGGACCGTCATGCGGCGGACCGTCATGCGGCGGACCGTCATGCGTCGGGCCGGGGAGGCGCGCACGGGGATAGGCGTACGGGGAGGTCGAACGTGCCCATCTCCCTGACGGAGCATCTGACTTGAAGGCGTCGCTGGGGACCGGTGCGACGCCCGGCAGACGGAAGCCGGGCCGGGTCGGCGCTTGAGAGCGGTCAGCGCTCAAGGGCAGCGCTCGTCACCTGTGTGCCGCGCACGGCAGGCGTACGATCGTGCGCAAACTACTCGGATCGGCCGGTACGGACGCGTTCTGACGACGGACGGCACACACGTCGTCGTTCGACTCGGCGCCGCCGAAGTCCCGGTCGGCGACCACCACTTGGGGGGATGATCCATGTCGCAACCTTCGCTCGACGCCCTGATCCAGCCGCCCGGTCACGGTGAGGGCCTGTGGCACCTCGACGTGCTGTGGACTCTCAAGATCCCGGCGGCGGCCACCGGCGGCGCGTTCAGCCTCTCCGAACAGCTCATCCCCAAGGGCTCGGCGCCGCCGGTGCACCGGCACAGCCGTGAGGACGAGGCATGGATCGTGCTCGACGGCGAGGTCACCTTCTTCCTCGACGACGAACAGCACACCGCGGGCCCCGGCACCTACGTGTTCGGGCCACGCGGACGAGCCCACTCCCACCGCGTCGAGTCCGAGACCGCCCGCCTCGCCACGCTGCTGTTCCCGGGCACGTGCGAGGACTTCTTCCACTCCACCGGCCGCCCGGCCCGCTCCCTCACCCTGCCGCCGCACGAACAGCCCGACTTCGAGAAGCTGCGGGAGGGCATGCGCGAACACGGCATCGAGTTCATCGCCCCGCCACCGGCGCCGTCGCGCTGAGCGGCGCCGACTGCCCGTGAACGACGGTGAGTCGGCGGTGGCGCCCGCCACGTTTTTCCCATGCGATCGCGGCTCAGGCCGTCCCCGACGACCCCGCACGCTCCGGCATGGTCCCGCACGGTCCCGAACGCGCCCAGCCCGCACGACCTTCGGCGACGGACGGCACGGCTAGCGCAGCCACCGCAGAGCTGCGTCGGCGCAGTCCTCGGGACCGCTGTTGAAGGCGATGGCCGCGTCCGGAGCGTGCTGCCGCACCAGATTGATCACCTTCTCGAAGAACTCGAGCAACGGCTCATGCTTGCGGATGCCGCCCCCGATCACGACACACGCGTAGTCCTCGGCGGTCAGCGCTTCCACGATCGCTTCCTCGGGGCTCTCGCCGACCGTCACCAGGCACCAGTCGGTATCGACGCCCAGCTCCTCGCAACGAGCCCGGCCACGCGCTATCGCCGCCTGCACCGGTTCCGGGTCCCAGCCCTCAAGCTTGGCGGGATCGAGCCCGACCACCAGCACCCGTGACCCAGTCATGCGTCCTCCTCGTCCCGCGGAACGCTCCCATGCGCCGCCCTGGTCGAAGGTAGCGCCTGAACGGCCGCCGGCAGCCGTCCACGGTGACGGTCGTGAGCGGCCGTGCCCCGTACGGCCGAACTCGCCTACGCAGGGGAGCGGTTGCGGCTGCGCGACGGCGGGCCGAGTATCCAGGCCCCGGCGGGCAGCACGCGCTTCGCAGTTGCTCTCGTCCTCCGCCCCTCCGGTCCCGTGCCGCGATCGGCTGTTGCCCCGGAGAAACGTGCCGTCCAGGGCAACAGCGGTCTTCATGCGGTGAGATCAGCGGAAGTCGTTCACGGTGACGGTCACCGACCCGTCCTCACCTGTGATGGTGTAGTCACCGGGCCTGTGGCGTGCGGGCGACCAACACCCGCCGACAAACGACCAGTTCAGCGAGGTGCACACCGCCCGGCAGCGCTGAGCGTCACCGTCCCTGCCGTCCGCACCGTCCGTCGGCTGCGTCCGGGTCCCGCAGTAACTCGCCGACCGTGCTGACCCGTCGGCGTACCGTGTCCGCATGGGCGAGGACATCTGGGCAGGGCTGGTCGACCAGTTCGCCGAGGGGGCGTACGCCTCCGTGAAGGGGCACGTGCGTACCTACGTGCTGCACCAGCAGTTGCTGGAGCATCTGCCGTCCGCCCCGGCATCGGTGCTCGACGTCGGCGGCGGCGCGGGCCATCAGTCGTTTCCGCTGGCCGAGGCCGGTTACGACGTGACGTTGCTCGACCCCTCGCAGGCGATGCTGGACAAGGCCCGGCAGCGTCTTGAGCGGCTGCCCGACGACGTACGGCGCCGGGTCACGCTCGTACAGGCCGACGGCGAGAAGGCGGAAGAGGCGCTGGGCGGGCGGCGCTTCGACGCCGTGCTGTGCCATGGCGTGCTCGGTTACCTCGAAGATCCCGAGGCAATGGTCGACCAGCTATGCCGCTGCGCGGCCTCCGGCGGCCTCGTCTCGATCATGACGGCCAACGCCAAGGCGATGGCGGTGCGTCCGGCCCTGGAGAGGCGGTGGGACGACGCCCTCGCGGCGTTCGACTCCAGGCGCGAGGTCGGAGTGCTGGGAGTGCCGGGCCGGGCCGACACGGTGGAGGAGATCGGCGAACTCCTGCGCAGCCGCGGCGTGGAGCCGCTGCGCTGGTACGGGGTGTGGCTGTTCGCCGACTGGCTGGAGTTCGGCGGCACCGAGCTGGACCCGGGCGATTCGGAGCAGACAGCGGCCATGGCCGCGGCCGAACTCGAAGCAAGCCGCCGGGACCCCTACCGCCAACTCAGCCGCGTTTTCCACCTCGTGGGCCGCAAGCACCCAGCCTGACGCCAGCACCGGGGGCCGAGTCGGCGACGCCACCGCACAAGCCTGCTCCTTCTCGATGCCTCCACCGGCTTCGCGGACACCCGGCCGTCAGCTCAGATCGTCAGTCCCTTGCCTTTGTCCACGGTCACGGGAGGCAGGCGGGATAGCCTCGCGCCATGCCCGAGACACCGGTGGCACGCTTCTACGACGAACTGGCCGACGACTACCACCGGATCTACGCGGACTGGGACGCGAGCATCCGTCGACAGGGGGCTGCCCTGGACGCTCTGCTCGGCGAAGACCATGCGGAGGTGCTCGACTGCTCCTGCGGCATCGGCACGCAGGCCATCGGCCTGGCCCTGCGCGGACACCGTGTCACCGGCACCGATCTCAGTCCCCGTGCAGCCGCACGCGCCGCCCGCGAGGCCGCCCACCGGCGGCTGACGCTGCGCACGGCCGCCGCCGACATGCGCCGACTCCCGTTTCCCGACGGCCGGTTCGACGCCGTGGTGTGTGCCGACAACTCGCTGCCCCACCTTCTGACGGAGCACGACGTGCACGCCGCCCTGACCGAGATGCGCCGCGTGCTGCGACCCGAGGGGCGTCTGCTGGTCAGCACGCGCCCCTACGACGACCTGCTACGCGACCGCCCCGTCGCGACACCCCCGCAAGTCCGACAGCCCGCCGGCCGCACCGACGGCAGAGATCGGGCCATCACCTTCCAGCTCTGGCACTGGCACGACGACGGCGAGCACTACGACTTGGAACGCTTCCAACTCCTCCCGGCGGGCGAAGAATGGCAGGTCAAGGTTCGGCGGTCCACGTACTGGGCGCTCGGCAGCGACCGGTTGACCGCACTCGCGGCCGACGCGGGGTTTGCGGAGCCCGCCTGGCTGGCGCCGCAGGAGACGAGCTTCTTCCAGCCGTTGCTCGTAGCCCGCGCCTGAGAGTAGGCAATTCCGCCTTCGGCCGCCTGCACAGGCCGCCCGTCGAACGCCGTGCGACTCGGCTCGGAGCAACTCCCGCAGCCTTCCGGCGCGGAAGTCCCGTACATTCACCGGCTTCTGAAGGACAGCGCGGCCTGCGCAGCCCCAAGGGGCCCACTGCGGCGAGAACTACGGGAAGCCGACGCTCAGTCGGGGTGCAGAGGGTAGGGTATTGGCCCGCCGAATTGACGTGACTTCACTACTGAATATGCCGACGGCGTTCGAATCCGCAAATCACCTTCGGGGGCGACGGAATGACCGCGCAATACAGAGACTCCAGGCGATACGACGGAACCCGGGAACGGGTCTTCCAGGCATGTCACGATGCGATGCAGCCCTGCGGATTCACCATCAAGTCTTCGCGGCCGGACACTTTCACCATCGAGGCGGAGTACCAGTACCGGGAGTCGCCGGGCGCCAACGCCGGACTCTTCGAGGAGTTCGCGTCGTTGGCCTTCGACAAGTTGTTATCCGGACGTTTCGGCGAGAGCATCACGCTCACCGTCGATGAAGACTCCCGGGTGCACGCCGTCAGCATTTCCCGCCCGAAGACGACACTCCTCGATCAGGGCAAGAACCGGGAGAACATTCTCGCCATATGGAAGAAGATGGACTCGTATCTTCTCCACTCGCCGACCGTCGTGAACGATCACAGTGTCACCATCGGCAACAACAGCGGGGTCGTGCAGAACGACAGCGTGGGCGATGTCCGGCAGACGAACGATTTCCGTGGCGGCGCCGAGGATCGCCCGCGTACGGCACCGGCGCCGGAAAGCCGCGACGAGGCCGACCGGTGGGAGATCGGAGTCATCACGGTCCTCAGCGAGGAGACGAAGGCCGTGATCTACGCGCTCGGACTGCACGGCCGGCGTATCGGCGGGCTCCATTTCTACGAGGGAGGGGCCGATGCGGGCGGGACCCCTGTGAGGGTCGTCGCGACGCGGGCTCTCGCGCAGGGGAACCGTTCTGCCATGGCGGCCTACGACAATCTGCGTCGGCACTACGATCCCAGAATCGTCGTGCTGGTGGGAATCGGCGGCGCCATTCGCACGGAGGTCGCCGTGGGGGATGTCGTAGTAGCAGACCGGATCGTGTACTACGACCTTCGCAAGGAAACGAAGGAAGGCACCCGGCACAGAGGTGAGGAACGGGCCGCGCCTTCCGAAGTCGGCCACGCGGTCAACGCGTTCTTCACCGCCCACGACCCTGCCAGGTTCTCGATCGAAGACCCCGGCGGCGCGGTGCACGATATGCGGATATGGCCGGGGCTCATCGGTTCAGGCGACGCGGTGATCGCGGATCATGAAGCCGAGATCCTCGAATACCTCGCCGGTTTCAACGACAAGATTCTCGCGGTGGACATGGAATCCGGGGGACTGACTGCGGCCTGCCACGAACAGTCGGCGTCTTCCGGGCAGTTGCAAGGCTGGCTCGTCGTCCGCGGTATCTCCGATGACGCGGGCGCCGGAAAGAACGACGACTACCACAGACTCGCGTCCTGGCACGCCGCGACGGCCCTGCGGAAGATCCTGCCCTATCTCGCCCCACCCCCGTGACTCACCGCCGGAGCCGTGACGGCCTGGTGCGGGAGGCGGCTGTCCTGAGCTGCGAGCACCGGTCAGCCGTCTGCCTCCGCGACCCCGGAAAGCGGTGGTGGAGCGCTGGTCCGTCATGGCGGCCTCGATCGGCGTCGTGGTATGACACTGGCCACGCTTGGGCGACGGCAAGCGTGACATCGAGGATGCGGAGGCGGCCCGTGGGGGAGTCGCGAGACGGCGAGCAGTTGACCGGGCGCCTGGCGGCCGTAGCGATATTAGGGTTCGTACTGATCATCCCGCCGTTGTTGACGCGTTTCGACCACGTGGACCGGGTCTTCGGGGTCCCGGTTCTGTGGGCTTACCTCTTCCTCGTGTGGGCGGTCGTGATCGGTCTGATCTCCGTGGTCGGCGGCAGGTCGAGGTAGCGCCGTGCTGCTCCAGACCTGGGTCGTCGTCGCTGTTTCGGTGATCTACCTCGGCCTGCTGTTCGCCGTGGCCTTCTATGCCGACAGGCGGGCGGACGCCGGCCGGAGCGTGATCAGCAGCGCCACGGTATACGCGCTGTCCCTCGCGGTGTACGAGACCGCATGGGCGTACTACGGCAACGTGGGCGGGGCCGCCATGAGCGGAGTCGGCTTTCTGTCCTTCTCGCTGGGGCCGACGCTCATGCTCGCGCTGGGCTGGCTGGTGCTGCGCAGAATCATCCGGATCAGCCGCCGGCACCGGATCACCTCGCTCGCCGACTTCGTCTCCGCCCGCTACGGCAAGAGCGCCGCGCTGGGCGGCCTGGTGACCGCCATTGCCGTGGTCGGGGTCGTTCCGTACATCTCGCTCCAACTCAAGGCGGTCTCCAACACCTTCGAGATCCTCCGCCGGCACCCCGACGTCACTTCCACCTCGGAGCTGGGCCACATCCCCCTGTTCCAGGACACGGGGTTGTACGCGGCGCTGCTGCTGGCCGCGTTCGCCATCCTCTTCGGCACCCGTCATCTGGACGCCACCGAGCGCCACGAGGGCATGGTCGCCGCCATCGCCTTCGAGTCCGTGGTCAAGCTCGTGATGTTCCTCGCGGTCGGGATCTTCGTGACGTTCTGGGCGTTCGACGGGTTCGGCGACCTGTTCTCCCAGGCGGCGGACGCGGGCTTCACCCAGCTCTTCACACTGCGGGAGAACACCGGCTACGGCGAGTGGATCTGGCTCACGGCGCTGTCCATGCTGGCGATCGTGCTGCTGCCCCGGCAGTGGCAGATCACCATCGTCGAGAACGTCGACGAGAGGCACCTCAAGCGGGCGATGTGGCTCTTCCCGCTGTACCTGCTGGTGATCAACATCTTCGTGCTTCCGATCGGGGCCGGCGGGCTGCTGCGGTTCGGAGACTCCGTCGACGCCGACACCTATGTGCTGACCCTGCCGATGGCCGAAGGACAGCAGGCGCTCGCACTGTTGGCCTTCATCGGCGGCCTCAGCGCGGGCACCGCCATGATCATCGTCGAGACGGTCGCGCTCAGCACCATGGTGTCGAACTCGGTCGTCATGCCGCTGCTGCTGCGAGGCAAGTCCCGGCTGACGCGGCGGGAGGACCTCACCGGGCTGGTGCTGGGCATTCGCAGGGCGACCATCGTGCTGGTCCTGCTGCTCGGATACACCTACTTCCGGCTCGCCGGCGAGGGCCCGGGGCTGACAGCCATCGGAACGGTGTCGTTCGCGGCGGTGGCCCAGTTCGCGCCCGCGATCGTGGGCGGCCTGTTCTGGAAGGGCGGCACCCGCCAGGGAGCGCTGGCCGGCCTCGTGGCCGGGTTCGCCGTATGGGCGTACACGCTGCTGCTGCCGAGCTTCGCCGACGCGGGGTTGCTGCCCGATTCCATCTTGCGCGAGGGCCCGCTGGGCATCGAACTGCTCCGGCCGCAGCACCTGTTCGGGCTGGAGGGGATGGACCCCGTCAGCCACGCGATGTTCTGGAGCGCGCTGCTGAACGTCGGCGGGTACGTCACGGTCTCCCTCGCCGGCGGGCCGGACGCTTCCGAACGGGCGCAGGCGGTGCAGTTCGTCGACATCCTCGCCGAGCCCGCCAGGGAGCGGCACCGGCAGGCCCGGGTCACGGTCGGCGAACTCCAGACGCTGCTGGAGCGCTTCCTGGGGCGGGAGGGTGCCCGGCGGGCGCTGCGCTCCTACCCGGGGAAGAGCCCCGATTCACCGGCAGCCGAAGCGGCCCCGGAACTCGTCCATCACGCCGAGGTCCAACTCGCCGGTTCGGTCGGCACGGCGTCCGCGCGGCTGGCGGTCGCCACGGTGGCCGGAGAGGAGCAGATCGGCACCGACGAGGTGATCGAGATGCTCGGTGAGGCCTCGCAGCGGGTCGAAGTGGCCCGCAAACGCCTTGCGTTGCTCTACGACGCGAGTGGCGGCATCGGCACGACCCTCGATGTGACGCGTACGGCCGAGGAGCTGGCGCAGGTCGCGGTGCCGCGCTTCGCCGACTACGTCACGGTCGATCTGGCCGAGCCCGTGCTGCACGGTGACGAACCGGGGGTCGACGGCACCGGCACGGCCACCGGCGACGGCAGTACGCGGATGCAGCGCACGGCCTTCAGCGGCATCCACGACGACGCGCCCCTCTTCCCCCTCGGCGAGACGATCACTTTCGGGCCGTCCACGCCACAGGCCCGCAGCATCGAAAGCGGTCAGGCCGTGCTGGTGCCTCGTCTGAGCCATTCCTCAGGTTGGCATATCGATCACGCGCGAGCTTCCCGCATCCTCGACTACGGGATCCACTCGCTCATCACGGCGCCGCTGCCCGCCCGCGGAGCGACGCTCGGCGTCGTCAACTTCTGGCGCTCGGAGAAGCCCGAACCCTTCGAGCAGGACGACCTCTTCCTCGCGTCCGAACTGGCCGCCCGCGCCGCCGTCTGCCTCGACAACGCCCGCCGCTACACCCGTGAGCACGGCATGGCCGTCACGCTCCAGCGCAGCCTGCTGCCGCGTGCGCTGCCCGAACAGAACGCCGTCGAGGTCGCCTCCCGCTATCTGCCCGCACAAGAGGGCGTCGGCGGCGACTGGTTCGACGTCATCCCGCTGCCCGGCGCCCGCGTCGCGCTGGTCATGGGCGACGTCGTCGGACACGGGCTGCACGCCGCGGCCACCATGGGACGGCTGCGCACCGCCGTGCACAACTTCTCCTCTCTCGACCTGCCGCCCGACGAACTCCTCGGCCATCTCGACGAGTTGGTCACCCGCATCGACCAGGACGCCATCGAGGCCGGCGATGAGACCGCCATCACCGGCGCCACCTGCCTCTACGCCGTCTACGACTCCATCTCCCGCAACTGCGCGGTGGCCCGAGCCGGCCACCCGACGCCCGCGCTGGCGCGTCCCTGCGGCACGGTGGAGTTCCTGGACGTACCGTCCGGGCTTCCACTGGGCATCGGCGGACTGCCCTTC
This sequence comes from Streptomyces marispadix, assembly GCF_022524345.1. Lineage (NCBI taxonomy): Bacteria > Bacillati > Actinomycetota > Actinomycetes > Kitasatosporales > Streptomycetaceae > Streptomyces > Streptomyces marispadix. The sequence continues at coordinate 4,358,826 of NZ_JAKWJU010000002.1, forward strand.
GAGGCGACCGAGTTGCACATGCCCGAGGGCAGCAGGCTCGTGCTGTTCACCGACGGCCTCGTCGAACGCCGCGACCAGGACATCGACACCGGGCTCCAGATGCTCCGCGAGACCCTCGAAGGCGCCGACCAGTCGCCCGAGTCGACCTGCGACGCCGTCCTCGACGGCCTCCTCCCGGAGCTTCAGAGCGACGACATCGCGCTCCTCGTCGCCCGTACGCAGGCGCTGGGCGCAAGCCAAGTCGCGGAATGGGACGTGGAGTCCGACCCCTCCGCCGTCGCCGACGTGCGCGCCTCCGCCGCGCCACAGCTCGCGGCGTGGGACCTCGAAGAGCAAGGCTTCATCACGGAGCTGATCCTCAGCGAACTGATCACCAACGCGATCCGCCACGCGTCCGGGCCCATCAACGTGCGCCTGATACGCGACCGTTCGCTCATCTGCGAGGTCTCCGACCAGAGCAGCACCTCACCGCACCTGCGCTACGCCGCCACCACGGACGAGGGCGGACGCGGCCTCTTCCTCGTCTCCCAGCTCGCCGAACGCTGGGGCACCCGCTACACCAAGGACGGCAAAGTCATCTGGGCCGAACAGGCGATCCCTCATCCCCGCCGAACGACCGACGCGGCCCACGGACCGTCCTGAGTGCAACGGGACAGTCCTGCGCTGCGCGCCGGCCCGTGGCCGGGCATGAGCGCCGAGCCGGCAGCGAACCCTCGGCCCCGGTCAGCTCGGACCGCGACGCCCGGTACCAAAGGTGACGAGGCCTGCTGGTTCTCGTCGACGCCGGTCACTCCGCGGGCGCCACCCCGACCGGGCACGCGACGCCCGTCCCCCCGATCCCGCAGTACCCCGCCGGGTTCTTGTCGAGGTACTGCTGGTGGTAGCCCTCCGCCGGGTAGAACGGCCGGGGGTCCGCGGAGAGGATCTCCGTGGTGATGGATTTGTGGCCCGCGGAGGTGAGGACCTTCTGGTAGGCGTCGCGGGAGGTCTCCGCCGCGGACTGCTGTGCCGGGCCGTGGGTGTAGATCGCCGAGCGGTACTGGGTGCCGGTGTCGTTGCCCTGGCGGAAGCCCTGGGTCGGGTCGTGGGACTCCCAGAAGAGTTTCAGCAGCGTCTCGTACGAGATCTTCGCCGGGTCGTAGACGACGCGCACGGCCTCGGTGTGCCCGGTCATGCCGGAGCAGACCTCTTCGTAGGTCGGGTTGGGGGTGTGGCCGCCCTGGTAGCCGACGAGGGTCGTCCAGACGCCGTCCGCGCGCCAGAAGACGCGCTCCGCGCCCCAGAAGCAGCCGAGGCCGAAGTCGGCGGTCTCGAAGCCCTCCGGGTATGGGCCCAGCAGTGGGTTGCCGAGCACGGTGTGGCGGTCGGGGAGCCTGAATTCGCGTTCGGCGCGGCCCGGAAGGGCCTCGTCCGCGGTGGGGAGGTTGTTCTTGTGGCTGCCGAACAGCATGGCGGAACTCCCGTCGTACGTGTCGTACGTCTCGTCGTACCGGTCAGACTCCGGGTCCGGAACCCTTCGCATCCCGGGAAGTGTTCCGGGACGCGGACGAGGAGGGGGCGCCGGACGCGGCTCCCGAGGACCCGGAGGCCCCGGAGGTCGCGCCCTCGGCGCGCGTGACGCTCGACGCCTCCCGGCCGCCGGTGCCGGCGGCTCCCTGCGCGCCGCCCGCATCCGCTCCGGGCGGCGCCTCCTCGAAGTCGACCTTCTGCATGTGCCGGTGCATCGACTTCATCAGCATCCACACCGCGATTCCCATCACGGCGAAGACGACGAAGCCGAGAATGCCTGGGGTCACCTTGTTCTCATCCAGGTCCTTCGCCAGCGGAAGGGCCTGGACGACGGCGGTCTGGGCCGGACTCGTCAGGGTCATGCCTTCAATTGTCGCGGATGCCCGCGAAGAGGTCGTCCTCGGGTAGCGAGGTGTCCACGAGCGACTTCGCGAGCTCGTACTCCTCCGTCGGCCAGACCTCCCGCTGGAACTCCAGCGGCACCCGGAACCAGCCGCCGTCGGGGTCGATCTGAGTGGCGTGCGCGATGAGCGCCTTGTCGCGGATCTCGAAGAAGTCGCCGCACGGCACATATGTGGTGAGCGTCCGCTCGCGGCCCATCGACTTCCACCGCTCCAGCCACTCCCCGTAGGGGGAGTCGAGGCCGCGCTCCAGCAGGCCCTTGTGCAGTGCCTCGGTGCGGGGCCGGTTGAAGCCCTGGTTGTAGTAGATCTTCTGCGGCTGCCACACGGGGCCGGCCTCCGGATACCGCTCCGGGTCGCCGGCGGCATCGAAGGCCACCATGGAGATCTTGTGCGTCATGATGTGGTCGGGGTGGGGGTAGCCGCCGTTCTCGTCGTACGTCGTCATCACGTGCGGCTTGAACTCGCGGATCAGGCGCACTAGCGCGCCCGCGGCCTCGTCCACGTCCTGGAGAGCGAAGCAGCCCTCCGGCAGCGGCGGCAGCGGGTCGCCCTCGGGCAGCCCGGAGTCGACGAAGCCGAGCCATGCCTGCTTCACGCCGAGGATCTCCCGGGCCTCGTCCATCTCCTTCTTGCGGACCTCGTGGATGTGCTCCTCGATGTACGGGTCGCCCTGGAGCTTCGGGTTGAGGATGGAGCCGCGCTCGCCCCCTGTGCAGGTCGCGACCAGCACGTCCACCCCCTCGGATACGTACTTGGCCATCGTGGCCGCACCCTTGCTCGACTCGTCGTCGGGATGCGCGTGTACGGCCATCAGTCGCAGCTGCTCAGTCAAGACTCGGTCCTCGTCAACTCGTCATGGCGGGCGACACCTATAGTGACCGAATCGGCATCCCGATGTATTCCCGATTCCCGTCCCCCCTCGATGCGACGAAAGTGGACCCGGCCATGGTTGACGTGCGATCCGCGGACGGCGGGCGGCCCGTGGACGGCGGACGGGGCGCTGAGGACGAACGGTCACACGAGGGCGGTCTGCCACGGGGACGGTACGGCCGCTACGGGGCGACCGGCGGCGGCCCCGGACGCGACGCCCGTACGGACCGGCGGCTGAAGATCGTCGGCGGGGTGCTGGGCGTGCTGTCGCTCGCCGGGATCGGCTGGATCGGCGCGGACTACGTCGGAGGGCAGCCCGTCAGCGGGCAGGTGATCAAGTTCAAGGTCGTCTCCGGTCGTACGGTGGAAGTGCACCTGGAGGTCCGCAAGGACGCGGGCGCGCAGGGCGTGTGCACGCTGCGTGCGCGGGCCGCCGACGGGGCGGAGGTCGGACGCAAGGACGTGACGGTCGCGGGCGGCGCGGAGCAGGTCGACACGGTCGCTTCGCTGCGTACGACGAGGCGTGCCACGAGCGCGGAGCTGCTGGGCTGCGAACCCCGGGAAACCGAAGGTCACTGACCTGCGCGGCGTTCGGCCTTCTTCCCTTTTCCACCGCAATTGTTAGGCTCGTAGTTTCCGCCCCACCCTGAAGGCGCAGCCTCTGGGCAGGGCGATGTTTTTATTCCCAGTACCGACGAGGAGCACCTGTGACCCAGACCAGCGACAACGTCACCTGGCTCACCCAGGAGGCGTACGACCAGCTCAAGGCCGAGCTGGAGTACCTGTCGGGTCCTGCACGTACCGAGATCTCCAAGAAGATCGAGGCAGCTCGCGAGGAGGGCGACCTCCGCGAGAACGGCGGGTACCACGCGGCCAAGGAGGAGCAGGGCAAGCAGGAGCTGCGCGTACGCCAGCTCGAACAGCTTCTGGAGAACGCCAAGGTCGGCGAGGCTCCCGCGGACACCGGAGTGGTGGCGCCCGGCATGGTCGTGACGATCGCCTTCGACGGTGACGAGGACGACACTGTGACTTTTCTGCTCGCGTCGCGTGAGTACGCGAGCTCCGACATCGAGACGTACTCGCCGCAGTCCCCGCTGGGCAGCGGCGTCAACGGCAAGAAGGTCGGCACGGACGCCGAGTACGAGCTGCCCAACGGCAAGATGGCGTCGGTGAAGATCCTGGATGCGAAGCCGTACCAGGGCTGAGGGCGTCCGCCGTCGCGGCGGCGCACGCGGAGGAAGACGACGGTGGGCCCCGGCCGGGAAGGCCGGGGCCCACTGCTGCGCTGCGCTGCCGTGCCGGTGAGGCGGGCAGGGCGGGGGGTCTCAGGTCGTCGACTTGTACTTCCGTACGGCCAGCGTGCGGAAGAAGGCGATGATGACGATCGACCAGATCAGCGAGGCCCACGCCGGGTGCTGCATCGGCCAGGCGTCGGGCACCGGATAGTTCTGCGGAAGGTTGCCGAACAGCTCCCGGCACGCCTGGACCGTCGCGCTGAACGGATTCCACTCGGCGAAATGCCGCAGCACAGTCGGCATGTTCTGCGAGGGGACGAAGGCGTTCGAGATGAACGTCAGCGGGAAGAGCCAGATCAGCCCGCCGGAGGTGGCCGCCTCGGGTGTGCGGACCGTCAGGCCGATCAGCGCGCCGATCCACGTGAACGCATAGCCGAGAAGGAGCAGCAGGCCGAACCCGGCCAGCACCCTCAGCCCGTTCTCATGGGTGCGCCAGCCGACGAGGAGTGCCACCAGGGCGAGGACTATCAGCGTCAGCCCGGTCTGCACGAGGTCGGCGAGCGTACGCCCCGTGAGCACCGCGCCCCGGGCCATCGGCAGGGAACGGAAGCGGTCGATGAGGCCCTTGTGCATGTCCTCGGCGATGCCCGCGCCCGCTCCCGCGGTGGCGAAGGTGACGGTCTGGGCGAAGATGCCCGCCATCAGGAACTCGCGGTACAGGCCCGGGTCGAGGCCGGCTCCCGGGAGGTTGATGGAGCCGCCGAAGACGTAGCTGAAGAGCACCACGAACATGATGGGCTGGAAGAGCCCGAAGACGACGACCTCGGGGATGCGGAGCATCCTGATGAGGTTGCGCTTGGCGACCGTGAGGGAGTCGCGCACGGACTGGCGGAGGCCGCCGCCGGCCGGGGCGGCCGGGCCGGGGGCCGTCGGTGCCGTGGTCGTGGCAGTCACTTGACGGTCTCCTTCTTCTGCTTCCTGTTCTTGCGCTTCTGCTTCTTGCCCCCCGGGGCGCCGTCGGCCGCGGCCGTGCCGCCGTTGCCGTCGTCCTCCTCGGCCGCGTGGCCGGTGAGGGTGATGAAGACGTCGTCGAGGGTGGGGCGGCGCAGGCCGATGTCGTCGATCTCGACGCCCTGGCCGTCGAGTTCGCGGATGACCTCGGCGAGCAGCTTCGCGCCGCCGGTGACGGGGACGGTCAGCCTGCGGGTGTGGTGTTCGACGGTGACGCCCTCCGGGCCGGTGCCCGGGAGGCTGTGCTTGGCGAGGAGGCCCTCGGCCGTGGCGATCTCGTCGCGGTCGTGCACGACGACCTCGATGCGCTCGCCGCCCGTCTGCGCCTTGAGCTGGTCGGAGGTTCCGCGGGCGATGACCTTGCCGTGGTCGACCACGGCGATGTCGTGGGCGAGGCGGTCGGCCTCCTCCAGATACTGCGTGGTGAGCAGGAGGGTGGTGCCGCCGGCGACCAACTCCTCGATGACCTCCCACAGTTGGAGCCGGTTACGGGGATCGAGCCCGGTGGTCGGCTCGTCCATGAACATCACCGGCGGGCGGACGACGAGTGCTGCCGCCAGGTCGAGACGCCTGCGCATGCCGCCGGAGTACGTCTTGGCCGTGCGGTCCGCGGCGTCCGCGAGGTTGAAGCGTTCCAGCAGCTCGCCTGCCCGCTGCTTCGCGTCCCGCGCGGTGAGCTGGTAGAGCTGCCCGACCATCCGCAGGTTCTCCCTGCCGGTCAGATACTCGTCGATGGCGGCGAACTGGCCGGAGAGGCCGATGGAACGCCGCACTTCGTTGGGCTGCTTGAGGACGTCGAGCCCGGCCACGACAGCCTTGCCGCTGTCGGGCCGGATGAGGGTGGTGAGCACCCGCACGGCAGTGGTCTTGCCGGCGCCGTTCGGTCCGAGAAGACCGAGCACGGTGCCCTCGGGGACATCGAGGTCGACGCCGTCCAGTGCCCTTACCTCGCCGAAGGTCTTCACAAGACCCTCGGCGTAAATGGCGCCTGGCATAAGTGGGCTCCCAGATATGGAGAAGTGACGGTGAATGAGCGAAACGTGCGTACCGGAGATGTCCGGCACACAGTGAAAAGACTGTTCTGCATCGCTGGCAGGCCAGCAGTATGAGTGAACGCGATGTATCGCGTCAATCGATTTACGGATGACTCGCGACAGTCGTGAGTGCGTGGGTGGCTGCTGCGGACGCTGTGCCCCGGTGTCGAGCAGATCGCGTCCGGGTCGTGGTGCGGATGCGCGCGAGCGCGTGGACCTGGATGTTCGGGCTGGAAGACGGCTGCCGCGACCCCCCTTTCGTACCGTCTGCTCCTGCGCCCCTCCGCCAGGACCTCCCTGCGACTACGACGTATGACCGCCGGGGTGTGCCGGACTCATCGGGTGAGGACGACCGTGTACCCCGCCGCGCGGAGCTTGGCCGCGACCTCCTCGCAGTGCTCCGGTCCCTTCGTCTCCAAGTGCAGTTCCACCTCCACCTCGTCGAGCCCGAGCCGTGGGTCAGTCCGTACATGGCTTACGTCGAGGACGTTAGCGTCCGCCACTGACAATTCCCTCAGCAGAGCCGCGAGGGCCCCCGGGCGGTCGGTCAGCCGCAGCCGCAGCGACAGATAGCGCCCCGCCGCCGCCATGCCGTGCCGCAGGGTCTGCTGCATGACCAGCGGGTCGACGTTGCCCCCCGACAGCACCGCCACGACGGGCCCCTCCACCGACTCCGGGCGTGAGAGCAGCGCCGCGACGGGACTGGCGCCCGCCGGTTCGACCACCAGCTTCGCCCGCTCCAGGCAGAGCAGCAGCGCGCTGGAGAGGGCGTCCTCGGACACCGTACGGACCTCGTCGACGAGGTCGCCAACGATTTCGAACGGCACGTCGCCCGGCCGCCCCACCTTGATGCCGTCGGCCATCGTCGACACCGAGTCCAGCACCACCGGCTTCCCGGCCGCGAGAGACGGCGGATACGCGGCGGCCCCCTCGGCCTGCACGCCGATGATCCGTACGTCGGGGCGGAGTTCCTTCACGGCGACGGCGATGCCCGCGATCAGGCCGCCGCCCCCGACGCCGACGACGATCGTGCGCACCTCGGGGCACTGCTCCAGGATCTCCAGGCCGAGCGTGCCCTGGCCCGCCACCACGTCGGGGTGGTCGAAGGGGTGGATGAAGACGGCGCCGGTCTGCCGTGCGTACTCCTGCGCGGCGTGCAGGGTCTCGTCCACGACCTGGCCGCGCATCCGTACCTCCGCGCCGTAGTCGCGGGTGGCGGCGACCTTCGGCAGCGGGGCGCCCTCCGGCATGAACACCGTGGAGGTCACCCCGAGCAGCGAGGCCGCAAGGGCGACGCCCTGCGCGTGGTTGCCCGCGCTGGCCGCGACGACGCCGCGCTCACGCTCCCGCGGTGAGAGCCCGGCGATGCGCACATACGCCCCGCGCAGCTTGAACGAGCCCGTGCGCTGGAGGTTCTCGCACTTGAGATGCACGGGTGAGCCGACGAGGGAGCTGAGGTGCCGGCTGCCTTCCATCGACGTCGTACGGGCGACACCGGTGAGCGTCTTCTGGGCGGCGCGCACGTCGTCGACGGTGACGGCCGTGACCGGCGTCTTCGGCGACGGGGATGTTGCGGACGCCGTCGCGGCGGGCGTCGTCGAGGACGACGCGGATACCGCTGAGGCGTCGGGGGCGGGGGAGACCATGGCGTCAGTGTCGCAGTTCGGGGGCCTGAGGGCGCCGCGAGGTTCGGGGCCGGTTCACGCAGCCCCGGTACGTGGCGCGCGCTCGCCGCGTACTCTGGGCAGCACAATCAGGTCTTTTCAGTGTCCCTTGGAAGTTCCCGGTGGAACCTCCCGAAGAAGCGAGCACCTCGGCATGCCCATGCAACCGGACATGATGACAGTGAACAGCACAGATCAGGCACCGTCCCGTACTCCGGCCCAGGCCCGCGCCGGACATGACGCCGAAGCCCGTCAAAGCGTCCTCGAAGGCTCCGGCGAAGGGGCCGAGCGCGCCGCCGGGCATGACCTGGAGGACCGCGTGCTCGACGCGATGCAGCACCAGGTCGCCGTATTCGCCCGGCGTGCGGAGCAGACGCGTCTGGGAGGGATAGGCCAGGCGCGCAATTCCATGGACCGGGCCGCGTACCTCCTGCTCAACAGGCTCGATCAGGTCGGCCCGATGGGCGTCAAGGCGCTCGCCTCCGGCATGGGGATCGACTCCTCGACCGTCACCCGGCAGGTCGCGCCTCTCGTCGAGGCCGGGCTGGTCACCCGCACCACACACCCCGAGGACGGCCGTGCCGTCGTACTGAAGCTGTCGCCGCACGGCACCGCCCGACTCGGGCAGGTCCGCTCGTCACGACGTGAGCTGATGGCGGTTCTCACGGAGGACTGGAGCGAGGAGGACCGGGAGACCTTCTGCCGGCTGCTGACCCGCTTCAACGGCGCGATGCAGGGCATCCACCCCTCCACCGAGACCCCTCAGGCCCCTACCTCCTGACTTCCTCTTGATTTGATCACCGCGCCTGCCGTCCTATTGCCCTAGGGGAGGCGCAGACGTGGGAGAGCGGCGTACGCGGGAAGAACGCCGCCGGGCCCGGGAGTTCGAGGCGTTCGTCGCGGGCGCGGCAGGCAGACTGCTGCATGCCGCCACGCTGCTCACCGGTGAGCCCTTCGGCGCCGCCCCCGCCGCGCAGGATCTGCTCGTGAGCGCGCTGTCCCGTACGTACGCCGACTGGGACCGGCTGCGCGGCGAGGACCCTTACGAGCACACCCGCCAGGATCTGGCCGCCCACTTCGGACACACCGCCCGCCGCTACCGGCGTCCGCGCGGCGGACTGCTGGGCCGACTGCCCCCGCAGGAGCGGCTGATGCTGGTGCTGCGCCTCTACGAAGGAGTGGCCGAGGAACAGGTCGCGGCATCGCTGGGACTGCCCGTTGAGCGGGTGCGCGCGCTGTGTACGAGGGGGATGACGGCCGTGCTCAGCCGGGGGAGCCGGGCCGGTGGGGGGACGGCGGGCACGGGCGGCGTGGGCGGAGGCGAGCCCGCCGACGGAGCCGGACCAGGACTCGGAGCCGGACCAGACCTCGGACCCAGACCCGGAACCGGAGCCGGACCGGGAGCGGGGCCCAGCCCGGGACTCGGCCACGAAGCCGGGGCCCGTGGCGCGGGCGGGCGGCGTACCGGTGTCGCGTCCGTACTCGCCTCTCGCATCGCCACAGGTCTGCGGCACACGGGGGCGGCCGTCTCGCGGACCGTTCCGCATGCGCACCGCGAGGGCACGGGCCCGGGGCCCGGACAAGGGGGTCCCGCATGAGGCTGCCCGACCGCAAGGAGACGGAGGTGCGAGCGCTGCTGGAGTCCGTGCCGCCCGCGCCCGTACCGCCCGACCTCGCCGAGCGTGCCCGTTCGCGCGGCCTGCGCCTGGCCCACCGCCGGAGGACCGCGGCGCTGCTGCTGTGGGCGTTCTTCGCCGTGGCCGTCGCGTTCGCCGTATGGGCCGCGGTGACGGAGCCGTGGGTGGGTGAGCCCGCACATACGACGCCGCCGCTCGGCTGGTAGCCGCATCGGCGCAGGGGAGGGGGCGGGGCGCGGGCCGCGGGTGCACGCCCGCCTTCGCGTGGCCCCGCCAGTCGCCCCCGCCCGTTGCCCTTGCACCCGCGCCGGTTCGGCGTCCGCGGAGCAACTCCCGCGCCCCCGGCGCCGGTTCGGCGTCCGCCGCGTCAGCCCAGGGCCTGCCGCAGATCCGCCAGCAGGTCCTCGACCGACTCGATCCCGACCGACAGCCGCACCAGGTCGGCCGGTACCTCCAGCGCGGAGCCGGCCGCCGAGGCGTGCGTCATGCGTGCCGGGTGCTCGATCAGCGACTCGACACCGCCCAGCGACTCCCCGAGCGTGAACAGGCGCGTGCTGTCGCATACCCGTACCGCCGCCTCCTCGCCGCCGGCCACCCGGAAGGAGACCATCCCGCCGAAGGCGCGCATCTGCTTCGCCGCCGTCTCATGGCCTGGGTGCGAGGGCAGCCCGGGGTAGTAGACCTGTGTGACCTGCGGGTGTGCCTGAAGCATCTCGGCCACCCGCGAGGCGTTCGCGCTGTGCCGCTCCATCCGTACGGCCAGTGTCTTCGTGCCCCGCATGACCAGCCAGGAGTCGAACGGGCCCGCCACGGCGCCCATGGCGTTCTGGTGGAAGGCGATCTCCGCGGCCAGTTCCGACTCGTCGAGTACGAGGGCGCCGCCGACCACGTCGGAGTGGCCGCCCATGTACTTCGTCGTCGAGTGCACGACGACGTCCGCGCCCAGCGCCAGGGGCTGCTGGAGGTACGGGCTCGCGAAGGTGTTGTCCACGACGAGCCGCGCGCCCGCCCCGTGCGCCAGTTCCGCGAGGGCGGTGATGTCGCTGATGCCGAGCAGCGGGTTGGAGGGCGTCTCCACCCAGACCGCCTTCGTACGTTCGCGCATCGCGTCCCGTACCGCCGCCGGGTCGGAGGTGTCGGCCACCGACCATTCGACGCCCCAGCGTTCCGCGACCCTCGCGAAGAGGCGGAACGTACCGCCGTAGGCGTCGCCCGGGATCACCACGTGGTCGCCGGGCACGAGCAGGGTCCGCAGCAGGCAGTCCTCGGCGGCCATGCCCGAGGCGAACGCGAACGCGTTGCGGCCGCCCTCCAGGGCGGCGAGGTTCTGCTCGAGTGCGGTGCGGGTCGGGTTCGCGGACCGGCTGTACTCGTAGCCTCCGCGCAGGCCCCCGACGCCGTCCTGCTTGTACGTGGACACCTGGTAGATGGGCGGTACGACCGCGCCCGTCGCAGGGTCGGCGGTCTGACCCGCGTGGATCGCGAGGGTCTCGAAGCTCTGGGGCGTGTGCCCGCTGTCGCGCTGGTCGCTCATGGGGCGAGGGTAATGCGCCGTACGGTGTAGTCAGAGCGGCTCAGGCGAACCGCTCCGGCGGATTACACCCGTCACGCACGCAACACGTTTCTCACCAGGCCCGCGCACCGAGTCCACCCTCCGAGTCGAACACAGTCCACGCCCCGAGTTCCGCCCCGAGTTCCGCCCCAAGTCCCGCCTCAGGTCCCGCGCTTCAAGGCCCAAGCCGAAAGGGCCCCTTCAAGTCCCGCGTCCTTCAAGTCCCAGGTTTTCGAGTCACAGTTCTCAAGGTCCCACGTCCGCCCACAGGGCTCCCGGGGAGCCCGCACCGTCCGAACGCGTACATACGGGGAGACAGCAGCAATGGAAGCCCTGCTCGTGCTGATCGCACTGACGGCCATCTTCGGCGTCCTGATCGCGCCCGCGCTGCGCCGCCGCAGACAGCGGCTCCAGTCGGTGCACGGAGTCTCCCGCGCGGTCGACCCCGGCGCGGGATACGGCTTCGTACCCACCGAGCAGCTCGACGTCCGGCTGCCGGGCCCCGACCACGAGTTCGTCGAGGCGCTGGAGGAGACGCAGCAGACCCAGGACTGGCAGCCGGTGGCACGGCTGCTGGCGCTGACCGGGGACGAGTGGGAGCTGCGCTGGCAGCGGGTGCAGTCGATGGCGGGCGCGGCGGCGATGGAACTCGCCCGGTCACGCGCCCTCGGCGCCCCCGACTCACCGGCGGACGCAAAGGGCGGCCCCGGCGGCGGTGTCTCCTTCAGCAAGGAGCCGGGCGCGCGTGACGCCCGCTGGCTGCGCGAGTGGCGCGTCCAGCAGCCCGGCGACCCGGGCGGCGCCCAGGTGTACGCGCAGTTCCTGGTCTGGCAGGCCCTCGCCGACCCCTCCTCCGCGGACCACCGCATCATCCTCGAGGAGGCCCGTACGGTCTGCGAGGAGGCGGCCCGGCTGGCACCCGAGGACCCCACGCCGCACATCACGGAACTCTTCGTCGCCCGGCGGCTGTCCTACCGGCGGGCCGACTTCGAGGAGCTGTGGGCGACGCTGCGCCGCAAGGCCCCGAACCACATGGGCGCTCATCTGGCGGCCCTCCCTTACTGGTCGGAGAAGGGCTGCGGCTCGCGTGCCGAGGCCGACGTCTTCGCCCAGACCGCCGCCGCCAACGCACCCGAGGGCACGCTGCTGCCCGCGCTGCCGCTCTTCGCCGCGTACGAGCATCTGCCCGAGGTGAACGTGGTGCGCGGCCTCTACCAGAGCGCGGAGATCGAAAAAGCCGTCGAGGCCGCCGAGTTCGCGGTCGACCAGGTCGACGCCGACCACCCCGTGCGCCCCCACGTGCTGCATCTGCTGGTCTGCTTCCTCGTACGGGCCGAGCGGTACGGGGAGGCCATGGAGGCGCTGCGCGTCGTCGACGGCTACGTCGGCGCGATGCCGTGGGCGGACTCGGGCGACCCGGCGAGCCACTACGCGGCCTACCGCGCGCTGGCGGTCTCGGGCTGGGAGGCGACGGGGGGCGCACGCGCCCAGCTCTGAGCCCTGACCTCCCCGGGGCGGCCACGCCAGAGCGGCCCCGGGGCGGCGCTGCGGCGGTCCCACGCGGCGGCCCCCGGCGGCCTGTACCGGCCGTGGTCCCGCGGCCCGGCACGCGGTACGCGCCGGGGGTGTCCCGTCATGCACGATGGAGATATGGCGAACCGACTCGCGGACGAGACGAGCCCCTACCTCCTCCAGCACGCCGAGAACCCGGTGGACTGGTGGCCGTGGTCGGAGGCCGCCTTCGAGGAAGCCCGCAGGCGCGGGGTGCCGGTGCTCCTCAGCGTCGGATACGCGAGCTGCCACTGGTGCCATGTCATGGCGCACGAGAGCTTCGAGGACGAGGCCACTGCGGCATACCTCAACGACCACTTCGTCTCCGTGAAGGTCGACCGCGAGGAGCGCCCCGACGTCGACTCCGTCTACATGGAGGCCGTGCAGGCGGCCACGGGCCAGGGCGGCTGGCCCATGACGGTCTTCCTCACGCCCGCCGCCGAGCCCTTCTACTTCGGCACCTACTTCCCGCCCGCGCCGCGCCACGGCATGCCCTCCTTCCGGCAGGTGCTGGAGGGCGTCGCCACCGCCTGGTCGGACAGGCGCGAGGAGGTCGCCGACGTGGCCGGACGGATCGTAAGGGACCTGGCCGGTCGCGGAATCCGCTACGAGCAGCCGCAGCCGCCCGGTCCCGAGGAACTGGCGAACGCCCTGCTGGAGCTGACGCGCGAATTCGACGCCGAGCGCGGCGGGTTCGGCGGTGCGCCCAAGTTCCCGCCGTCCATGGCGCTGGAGTTCCTGCTGCGCCACCACGCACGCACCGGTTCCGACGGCGCGCTGGAGATGGCGCAGGCCACCTGCGAGGCGATGGCGCGCGGCGGCGTCTACGACCAGCTCGGCGGCGGCTTCGCCCGCTACTCCGTGGACGCCGGCTGGGTCGTGCCGCACTTCGAGAAGATGCTCTACGACAACGCCCTGCTGTGCCGCGTCTACGCACACGCCTGGCGGAGCACCGGCTCCGGACTGGCCCGCCGGGTCGCCCTGGAGACCGCGGAGTTCATGGTGCGCGAACTGGGCACTCCCCAGGGCGGGTTCGCCTCCGCGCTCGACGCCGACAGCGACGACGGCGACGGCCGCCACCGTGAGGGCGCGTACTACGTATGGACACCGGCCCAGTTGACCGACGTGCTCGGTGAGGAGGACGGACAGTGGGCCGCCGGGTACTACGGCGTCACCGACGAGGGCACCTTCGAGGAGGGCGCCTCCGTGCTCCAACTCCGCGACGGCGCCGGGCTGTCGGACGCCTCCCGTGTGGCGTCCGTACGGGAGCGGCTGCTGCGCGCCCGCGAGCACAGGCCGCGCCCGGAGCGTGACGACAAGGTCGTGGCGGCCTGGAACGGGCTCGCCGTCGCCGCGCTCGCCGAGACCGGCGCCTACTTCGACCGCCCCGACCTGGTCGAGGCCGCCTCCGCCGCCGCCCGGCTGCTGACGCGGGTGCATCTGCGCGACGACGGCCGCCTCGTGCGCACCTCGCGCGACGGGACGGCCGGTCCGAGCACCGGAGTGCTGGAGGACTACGCGGACGTGGCCGAGGGGTTCCTGAGCCTCTACTCCGTTACGGGGGACGCCGGTTGGCTGGAGCGGGCAGGCGGGCTGCTGGAGATCGTGCTCATCCACTTCACCGACCCCGACGGCACCCTGTACGACACCGCCGACGACGCCGAGGCCCTCATCCGCCGCCCCCAGGACCCCACGGACAGCTCCACACCCTCGGGCTGGACGGCCGCCGCGCACGCCCTGCTCTCCTACGCCGCCTACACCGGCAGTTCGCGCCATCGCGAGGCCGCCGAGCGGGCGCTCGGGATCGTCAGGGCGCTGGCGCCGCGCGCCCCGCGCTTCATCGGCTGGGGCCTGGCGGCGGCCGAGGCGGCCCTGGACGGCCCGAAGGAGGTCGCCGTGGTCGGGCCGCAAGCCGATCCCGGTACGGAGACGCTGCACCGTACGGCGCTGCTGGCGACCGCGCCCGGAGCGGTGGTCGCGCTGGGCGAACCGGGCTCCGAGGCGGCGCTGGACGTGCCGCTGCTGCGTGACCGCACGCTGCTGAACGGCAGCCCCGCGGCCTACGTATGCCGCAACTTCACCTGCGACGCCCCGACCGGCGATCCCGAGGTGCTGGAGCGGTCACTGCGAAGTTGAGCCGCCCACCGCGGAGTCGAGCCCGCCCTCGACGAGGCGCATGGCCCGGTCGACGGTGGCGATGACGTCCGGCTCGTCGTCGCTCTCGCTCCAGCAGAACATGGCCTCGGCGAGGGCGCCGAGCAACGCCCCCGTCAGCACGCGCAGTTCGAAGGAGTCCGCGGCCAGCCCCGTGCGGTCGGCGAGCGCGCCCGCGAGCAACCGGCCCGTGACCGACATGTGCTCCGTCATACGGGCACGCAGCGCGGGCACCTCCTGCACGAGCCGCATCCGCTGGTGTGCCTCGGCCGGTTCGCGCCCCGGCTCCTGCGCCATGGCCTGAGCGAGTACGTCCAGCATGGCGCGGCGCAGCGCGGTCACCGGCGGCTCGTCGGCGGGGCGGGCCAGCAGGGCGTCGTGCAGCAGCGGGTCGTACTCGTCGGAGAGGACGATGTCTTCCTTCGTAGGGAAGTAGCGGAAGACCGTGCTGGGGGAGACCTCCGCCTCCTCCGCGATCCGCTCGACCGAAGTGGCGCTGTAGCCCTGCTCGTCGAAGAGGCGGTAGGCGGCCTTCCGGATCGCCTGCCTGGTCTTGATCTTCTTCCGTTCCCGGAGGCCCGGACGGGAGGCGGGCACGGCGGAGGACTCGGTACGCGCGGCGGGGGCCATGGGCCTCATTGTCGGCCATCGCGTCATGCGGGGCCAGCTATGCGCCGGGGAGGGAGAGGTGGTCCGGGCCTGCTTCGGGCCCTGTTCCCGGCTCCGTTCCGGGCTCCGGCTCCGATCCCGGACCCGGTTCCGATCCCGGACCCGGTTCCGATCCCGGCTTCGGGCCTGCCTCGGGCTCCGGCAGCGGTGCCTTCGGTTCAGTTCCCCGTCCCCGTTCCGGCAGCAGCGCCGTCACCAACGCCGTGGCGAGCGCCGCCAGTCCGCACACCCACAGCACCCGCGTCATCCCGTCCACGAAGGCGGCGTCCGCCGAGGCCGCGAGCGCCTCGGAGCCCAGCCGTGCGGCCACCGCGTGTGCGGCGATCACCGAGTCCCCGGCGGCGTCGGCCGCGGCCGGTGGCAGTCCGTCCGTGGCGAGCCTCGCCGTGTACGTGCCGGACAGCAGGCTGCCCAGCACCGCGATGCCCACGGCCGCGCCCGTCTGACGCACGGTCATCAGCAGCCCCGAGCCGCTTCCGGCGCGTGCCGGCGGCAGCGCCGCCAGCGCGCCGTCCATCGCGGGCACCATGGCGAAGCCGACGCCGAATCCCGTGACGGTAAGCCAAGTCGCGGCCAGCGCGTATCCGTCGTCTACGTCGGTACGGGCGCCGAGGAACGCCGCGAACGCCAGCACCACCAGCCCGGCGCTGATCACCGGGCGCGTACCCAGCCGGGCGGACGCCGCCCCCGCCGCGCGTGCCGCCACGAGCAGTCCCGCCATGAGCGGAAGCAGCCGCAGCCCCGTGCCGAACGCGTCGACGCCGAGCACCGCCTGGAAGTACTGCGGCAGTACGAACAGCAGCCCCGCCAGTACGAGCGTGATCACCGTGGCGACGAGCGCGTTCCGTCCGAACGCGGGCCGCGCCAGCAGCGCCAGGTCCAGCATCGGCCTCTCCACGCGCCGCTCCCGCAGCACGAGCGCCGCGAGCAGCACCGCCGATCCGGCTCCCGTACCGGCGACGTATGGATCGCTCCACCCTCGTGCCGGGCCCTCGATGATCGCGAAGACGAGCGCACCGAGGCCCGCGATGCTCAACACGGCGCCGAGCACGTCCACTCGGGGCGCCGACTCATCACGCGACTCCGGCAGCAGCGTTACGCAGACGGCTATGCCGAGCGCCGCGAGCGGCACGTTGACGAGGAAGACCGATCCCCACCAGAAGTGGTCGAGCAGCCATCCGCCGACGATCGGCCCGAGCGGCATGCCGCCCGCCACCGACGCGGTGATGATGCCGACGGCCTTGGTGCGTTCGGCCTCCTCCGTGAAGAGCGAGGGGAGCACCGACAGCGCGAGCGGCGTGACGAGTGCGGCGCCCAGGCCCATGAACGTACGGGCCACGACGACCCATGCCGCGCTGTCCGCGAGCCCGCCGAGGAGCGAGGCCACGAGGAAGACCGCCAGCCCGGCGACGAGCAGCCGCCGCCGTCCGAAGCGGTCGCCGAGCAGTCCCGCGGGCAGCATCGCGGCGGCGAAGACGACGATGTACGCGTCCACGATCCACTGCAACTCCCCGGTGCCGGCGTGGAGTTCGCGCCCGAGTGCGGGGAGGGCGACGTTGAGGATCGTCAGGTCGAATCCGAGCACGAGCATGCTCGCGCCGAGGGCGGCGAGCGCCCACCAGCGGCGTGGGTCGGGTGTTGTGTTCACGGCGAACTCCGAGGGTCGATGTCTTTTGACAGTGACTCCCAAAAGAGCCGTGGTGTCAAGATGTGGTTCGTCCCGGGAGCGGAGGTGGTCAATAACACGTGGCCACGTGACAGACCCGCCCGTAAGGTGGCGGAATGCAGGTGATCCAGTCGGCGAAGCTCGCAAACGTCTGTTACGAGATCCGGGGCCCCGTCCTGGAGGAGGCGATGCGGCTGGAGGCGGCAGGCCATCGCATCCTCAAGCTCAACACCGGCAATCCGGCGCCCTTCGGCTTCGAGTGCCCGCCCGAGATCCTCGAGGACATGATCCGCAACGTCGGCGAGGCCCATGGCTACGGCGACGCGAAGGGGCTGCTCTCCGCCCGCCGCGCGGTGATGCAGCACTACCAGACGCAGGGCATCGAACTCTCCGTCGAGGACATCTACCTCGGCAACGGCGTCTCCGAGCTGATCCAGATGGCGATGCAGGCGCTGCTCGACGACGGCGACGAGGTCCTCGTACCGGCCCCCGACTATCCGCTGTGGACCGCCTCGGTCTCCCTCTCCGGCGGCACGGCGGTGCACTACCGCTGCGACGAGCAGTCCGACTGGATGCCCGACCTCGCGGACGTCGAGCGGAAGGTCACCGACCGCACCAAGGCGATCGTCGTCATCAACCCCAACAACCCGACGGGCGCGGTCTACGACGAGGCGATCCTGCGCGGTCTCACGGACATCGCCCGCAGGCACGGCCTGATCGTCTACTCCGACGAGATCTACGACAAGATCCTCTACGACGGCGCGACGCACACGCCCACCACCGTCATCGCCCCCGATCTGCTGACCGTCACCTTCAACGGCCTGTCGAAGGCGTACCGGGTGGCCGGATACCGCAGCGGATGGATGGCCGTCTGCGGTCCGAAGGGCCATGCGCAGAGCTATATCGAGGGTCTGACGATCCTCGCCAACATGCGGCTGTGCGCGAACATGCCCGCACAGCACGTGGTGGCCGCCGCGCTCGGCGGGCGGCAGTCGATCAACGACCTGGTGCTGCCGGGCGGCAGGCTGCTGGAGCAGCGCGACATGGTGCACGATCTGCTCACGCAGATCCCCGGTGTGACGTGTGTGAAGCCGAAGGGCGCGATCTACGCGTTCCCACGGCTCGACCCCAAGGTCTTCAAGATCAAGGACGACCGGGAGATGGTCCTCGACCTGCTGCGGGCCGAGCAGATCATGATCGTCCACGGTACGGGATTCAACTGGCCCGATCCGGACCACTTCCGCATCGTCAACCTGCCCCCGGTCAGCGAACTCCAGGACGCGGTCACCCGGATCGGGAACTTCCTGGACGGCTACAGCCAGCCGTAACCACCCGGGACCCCGCGGCCCCGTCCATCCCGCCCTCGCACTCACCCGCCGTGGGTTTCAAGCGCATCACGTGTGTCTTCTTGTGTCTTCTTGCGCTTTTATGTACGCGGCTCAACTTTAGACGGAGTCTAAGTTAGGCTGGCATCCAGGCGACGCGACGCAGGAGGCCCGACCATGTACGAACCGATCCGCAGCAAGTCGGTGCATGCCATGGCCGAGGCGTCCTTCCCCCATCGCACCCGGGAAGAGGAGCTGGACATCCGCCTTGCCGGGCACCTCACCGCGCTGCTGACGGTCACCGACGAGCTGCGCGCCCTCACCCCCGCCGAAGAACTCGACGAGGCGGCAGAGGAGTTGGCGGCTCAGATCACCCGCCTACGTGCCGAGCCGCTGCGTGCGGCACCGTCGACGCGCGTCGCCGACCCCGCGCACATCGACTCGCTGCACCACCGCGCGCACACTCTCGCGGGCCATGCGGTCGTGATCGCCACGTACCGGGACGACGAGCCGGCGATGGTCGTGGCGACGCACTGCCGTGACTTCCACGCGACGGCGCTGGGCCTCACCGCCGCCTGACCGCCCAGTCTGTCCCGCCGCCTCGATCCCCGCGCAAACGAACGGCGCCCCCCACCCGCTCGCGTGATGCGAAGCGGATGAGGGGCGCCGGCCGCGTCGGACGGGACCGAAGCCCGGGGCGTCAGCCCAGGCGCTCGACCAACGCGCGGTATTCGTCCCACAGTTCCTTCGGCGTGTGGTCACCGAAGGTGTTGAGGTGCTCGGGCACCAGCGACGCCTCGTCCCGCCACACCTCCTTGTCGACCTCCAGCACGAAGTCCAGCTCCGCGTCGGTCATGTCGAGTCCGTCCCGGTCGAGGGACTCCTTGGTCGGCAGCACGCCGATGGGCGTCTCGACGCCCTCGGCCTCGCCGTTGAGGCGCTGCACGATCCACTTCAGTACGCGGCTGTTCTCGCCGAAGCCGGGCCAGACGAACTTGCCGTCCTGGTCCTTCTTGAACCAGTTGACGTAGTAGATCTTCGGCAGCTTCTCCTGGTCGGCGTCCTTGCCGACCTTCACCCAGTGGGCGAAGTAGTCGCCCATGTTGTAGCCGCAGAACGGCAGCATCGCGAACGGGTCGCGGCGCAGCTCGCCGACCTTGCCCTCGGCCGCGGCGGTCTTCTCGCTGGCGACGTTGGCGCCGAGGAAGACGCCGTGCTGCCAGCTGAAGGACTCCGTGACCAGCGGTACGGCCGAGGCCCTGCGCCCGCCGAAGAGGATCGCGGAGATCGGCACGCCCCTGGGGTCCTCCCACTCCGGCGCGATGATCGGGCACTGCCCGGCCGGTGTGGTGAAGCGCGCGTTGGGATGGGCGGCCGGAGTCCCGGATTCGGGGGTCCAGTCGTTGCCCTTCCAGTCCGTCAGATGAGCGGGCGTCTCCTCCGTCATGCCCTCCCACCACACGTCGCCGTCGTCGGTGAGGGCGACGTTGGTGAAGACGGAGTTGCCCCAAAGGGTCTTCATGGCATTGGCGTTGGTGTGCTCGCCGGTGCCGGGCGCGACGCCGAAGAAGCCCGCCTCGGGGTTGATGGCGTACAGACGGCCGTCCTCGCCGAAGCGCATCCACGCGATGTCGTCGCCGATGGTCTCGACCGTCCAGCCCTTGATGGTGGGCTCCAGCATGGCGAGGTTCGTCTTGCCGCAGGCCGAGGGGAAGGCGGCGGCGACGTACTTGGACTCGCCCCGCGGCGGCGTGAGCTTGAGCACGAGCATGTGCTCGGCGAGCCAGCCCTCGTCGCGTGCCATCACGGAGGCGATGCGCAGCGCGTAGCACTTCTTGCCGAGCAGGGCGTTGCCGCCGTAGCCCGAGCCGTAGGACCAGATCTCACGGGTCTCGGGGAAGTGGGAGATGTACTTGGTGGAGTTGCAGGGCCAGGGCACGTCCTGCTCGCCGGGCTCCAGCGGTGCGCCGACGCTGTGCACGGCCTTGACGAAGAAGCCGTCCTCGCCCAGCTCGTCGAGGACCTGCTGTCCCATGCGGGTCATGGTGCGCATGGAGACGGCGACGTAGGCGGAGTCGGTGATCTCCACGCCCAGCGCGGAGAGCGGCGAGCCGAGCGGTCCCATGCAGAACGGGACGACGTACATGGTGCGGCCGCGCATGGAGCCGCGGAAGATTCCCCCTTCCCCGTTCTCGCCCTGGAAGACGGCCCGCATCTCGTCGGGGGCCTTCCAGTGGTTGGTGGGACCGGCGTCCTCCTCCTTCTCGGAGCAGATGAACGTACGGTCCTCGACGCGTGCGACGTCGCTGGGGTCGGAGGCGGCGTAGTAGGAGTGGGGCCGTTTCACCGGGTCGAGCTTGGTGAACGTGCCCTTTTCGACGAGTTCTTCACACAGGCGCTCGTACTCCGCTTCGGAGCCGTTGCACCAGACGATGCGGTCCGGTTCGGTGAGAGCGGCGATTTCCTCGACCCAGGAGACCAGCTCCTGGTGGCGGGTGGGAACGGGGTTGATGGCGGGAGCCGCAGAACTGCGCGCCACGATCTCTCCAGACGTTGAGGGTTCGACGGATAACTGCACTGGTATCCGCATTTTTTGTCTCGTGCTTCAACTCGCCCCTTGGGGGCCGCGACCCGGATGCGTTCGTGGTGGTGCTGGGCTGGTGCGTCTGCGCGGCTCGCTCATCCGGTGTCACCCTTGCTCCTCTGAGCATGTGAGCGTAACGGCCGCCTGTCCAGATGGAAAGGATGTGTCCATCACCACTCCGATGAGCGGCATGCGTTCACGAAAGAGCAGGGTCGACGGTTACCGATCCGTAGCTACCATGGGCCGTATGACTGACGCGCCCCTTCCGCACGAGGCCCCGAACCGCGCGGACTTCGAGAGCGGCGCGGACGGGACCGAGAAGCCGGAACAGCCGGAACAGAAGGCCACGTCCGGGGGTTCCGCCTCCGCGTCGCTGGAGTCGGCGGCGGCTGCCGTGACTTCGGCGGCGTCCAAGGGCGCCGCCGCGATCCCCGCGCTGATCAAGCCGCGGCTGCGCGGCTGGCTGCACGCCGGGATGTTCCCCGCGGTGCTCACCGCCGGGATCTTTCTCACGGCGCTCGCCGACAGCACCCGCGGCCGTATCGCCTGCGGGGTCTACACCCTGACCGCCTGTCTGCTCTTCGGAGTGAGCGCGCTGTACCACCGCGGGGAGTGGGGGCCGCGTGCCACCGCCGTGCTGCGGCGGCTCGACCACGCGAACATCTTCCTGATCATCGCGGGGACCTACACCCCGCTGACGATCCTGCTGCTGCCCGACGGCGGTGCCTCGCCGCTGCTGTGGGGAGTGTGGGCCGCGGCCCTGTTCGGCATCGCCTTCCGGGTGTTCTGGGTCGGCGCCCCGCGGTGGCTCTACACGCCGTGCTACATCGCGATGGGCTGGGCCGCCGTCTTCTATCTGCCCGCGTTCCTGCGCGAGGGCGGCATCGCGGTGCTGGTGTGCGTGATCGCCGGGGGCGTGCTCTACAGCGTGGGCGGTCTGGTCTACGGCATCAAGAGGCCCAATCCGTCACCGCGTTGGTTCGGCTTCCACGAGGTGTTCCACTCGTTCACGCTGGCCGCGTTCGTGGTGCACTACGTGGGGATCTCGCTGGTGGCGTATCAGCACGCGTAGGGCCGCGGGCCGGGCGGGCGTACTCGTGTACGCGTGAACCCGGCGGCGGCCGTCACTTGCCGGTACCGCCCCCCGCGCCGCCGCCCTTGAACGGCGTGCGGCGGACCGCGCGGCCCGCGAGTACGTCCGTGCGGCTCCCGTCGTCGATGACGAAGCGGCCGTCGATCAGTACAAAGGGGATGCCGACGGGCAGTACACGCGGCTGCTCGTAGGTGGCGCCCGCTGCGACCGTCGACGGGTCGAAGAGCACGAGGTCCGCCCGGTAGCCCTCCCGTACCAGGCCGCGGTCCGGGAGCCGCAGCCGGGACGCGGGGCGCGAGGTGAGACGGGCGACGCACTCCTGGAGGGAGAGGACGCCCGACTCCCTTACGTAGTGGCCCAGATAGCGCGGGAAGGTGCCGTAGGCGCGAGGGTGCGGCTTGCCGCCCTGGAGGATGCCGTCGCTGCCTCCGGTGTGGGCGGGGTGGCGCATCATGTGCCGCACGTTCTCTTCGTGGCCCACGTGCTGGAGGATCGTCGTGCCCAGCCTGTCCTCGATCAGCAGCCGGCGGGCGGTGACGAAGGGCTCCTCGCCCCTCTCGGCGGCCGACCGCGCGACCGTGGCTCCCACGTAGCCGGACAGCGCCGGTTCGGAGACGCCGGAGATCTCGATCGTCTCCCAGTCGATGGGCACGCCGTGGCAGCCGTCCGAGCCCTCGGCCTCCATCACATGCCGGATGCGCCGGCAGGTCTCATCGTGCGACAGCCGCGCCAGGATCGCCTCAGGGCCGCCCGCGCTCGCCCAGCTCGGCAGCATCGCCACCAGGGTCGTGCAGCCCGGGGTGTACGGGTAGGTGTCGAAGGTGATGTCCGAGCCGCCCGCGAGCGCACGGTCGAGGAGGGCCGTCAGCTCGGGGGCACGGCCCTTGTTGACGCCGAAGTTCATGGTGGCGTGGGCGAGATGGAGCGCGCAGCCCGCCTCGTGCGCGAGCGTGATCATCTCCTCGTACGCCTCCAGGGCGCCCTTGCCGTAGGAGCGGTGGTGCGGGCAGTAGTAGCCGCCGTATGAGGCCACCGTGCGGCACAGCTCGGTGAGTTCGGCGTCGGAGGCGTACATGCCGGGCGCGTAGGTCAGCCCGGACGACATGCCGACCGCGCCCTGCTCCAGGCCCTCGGCGACCAGGCGGTGCATCTCGCTCATCTCCAAGGGAGTCGCGGGCCGGTCGTCCCAGCCGACGGCCAGCATGCGGACGCTGCCCTGCGGTACGAGATACGCCACGTTGACGGCGGTGCCCTGACGGTCGACGCGGTCCAGATAGCCGCCGACGGTGCGCCAGTCGAAGTCGACGGAGGAGTCGCCGGGTGCGCTGCCGTTCCAGCCGGTGATGGCGCTGCGTACCTCGGCGAGGGTGCGGTCGTCGACGGGCGCGTAGGACAGGCCGTCCTGGCCCACGACTTCGAGGGTGACGCCCTGTGCGGCCTTGGCCGAGTGGTCCGGGTCCCGCAGCAGGGCCAGGTCGGAGTGGGCGTGCATGTCGATGAAGCCGGGGGCGAGGGCGAGGCCCGTCGCGTCGAGCACGCGGCGGGCGCCGAACGGGCGGCTCCCGCCCGCGGACTCGGGGACGACGGCAGTGATGCGGCCGCCGTCGACGGCGACGTCCGCGCGGTACGGGGCGGTCGCACCGGAGCCGTCGACGACGTCCGCGTTGCGGATGAGGAGATCCATCGGGGCGTCCCTTCGGCTCAGTTCGCGGTCGGGCCGCGGTGCGTCAGAAGAACGTGCGGATATAGCCGGTGACCGTGCCGTCCGCCGTCGTCTCGGGGATGAGCTGCCACTTGTCGAAGATCGTGCAGGGGTGGGAGAGGCCGAGGCCGACCCACTCGCCGACCTCGACCGGTGCGCCCGCCTCGGTACGTACCCATGCGTGCTGGTCGGAGAGGGCGGTGACCGTGACGCCGTCCGCGGGGCGCGTCGAGCCGTCGGTGGAGCGGATCGTGTGCGGCTGCGGCAGATGGAGGTCGAAGGCCGCGTCGCGCTTGCCCGCGTTGAGGAACGCCTGGTCCGGCGCGGGACGTGAGACGACCTGCGCCCAGAGCGTGAACGCCGCCTGGAGAGCGCCCTCTTCGGGCACGCGGTTGAACGGCGTCTTCTCGCGGTAGGCGCCGTCGTCGTGCGACACGTAGGCACCGGAACGCAGCAGCTTCAGCAACGGACGGGACAGCGGCGGGAGTTCGGCGAAGACCTCGGCGACGGCGTCGAACCAGGCGCTGCCGCCCGCGCTGACCACGATCTCGGTGAGCCCGGCGAAGCGGCCCCCGGCGTCGAACTCTGCGGCGAGGACCGTCAGCCGGCGCAGCCATGCCGCGACCGACTCCGGGGTGGCGCCGGGGACTTCGCCCTCGTAGCCGGCGACTCCCACCAGCCGGAGGGTGGGCGCCGCGGCCACCGCGTCGGCGACCGCCTCGCATTCGGCCTCCGTACGGGCTCCGGTACGGGCGCCCTCACCGGCGGCGAGTTCGACCACGACGTCGACGGGGCGCACGGCGCCCGACTCGGCGAGCGCGGCGTCCATCTGGGCCACGCCCTCGGTGGAGTCCACGTAGCAGACGAAGCCGAAGTCCGGGTCGGTGCCCAGCTCCTGGGCGATCCAGTGCAGCGCGGCGGGGTCGACCAGCTCGTTGGCGAGGAAGATCCGCGGAATCCCGAACGCCCTCGCCACACGCACCTGATGGGGCACGGCCAGCGTGATCCCCCAGGCGCCGTGGGCGAGTTGGCGGTGGAAGAGCTGAGGGGCCATGGACGTCTTGCCGTGCGGGGCGAAGGCGAGGCCGTGGCGCTCGGTGTACGTCTCCATCAGCGCGAGGTTGTGCTGGAGCCGCTCGGCGGAGAGGGCGAGCACCGGTGTGGTGAAGCCGCCGGTGAACAGGTTGCGGTGCTCGGCGGTGAGCGCGGCCACGGTGGTGCCCGCGGCGTCCGGGGGCAGCCCCTTGAAGCGGTGGTCCACATGCTCCGAGGCGAGTGGGGCGAGGGGGTCCGCGGCGGCCATGGGGACTCCTGCTCCGTGAGTAGGGGCGGCTGGGTGCGTAGGGCGGCTGGGACGGGGCGACGAGTGTGCGGGGCGGCCCGTGCCCGGGTGATGCGGTTCGGCGGTCCTGCGTGCTAGTGAGTTGCCGCCCAGTGCCGTTGCAGTGACTGCAACCTGCATTGCGTATTTCGCTCAGAGCTGTCTAGCATCCCGCCGAACACCCGTCAATCGACAAGGGAGCGGATACGAACGGTGCGGACAGTGGAGAGGCCGGAGGTCGTCTGCCTCGGCGAATCGATGGTCACGTTCCTGCCCTCGCGGGCGGGACGGCTCGCGGACGTACCGTCCTTCGAGCGGGCCATCGGCGGCGCCGAGTCCAACGTGGCCTGCGCGCTTGCCGGTTCGGGGCACTCCGTGCGCTGGATCAGCCGCGTAGGGGCGGACGGCTTCGGCGACCATCTGCTGGAGACGATCGCGGCGCGCGGAGTCGACGTCGGGACCGTCGGGCGTGATCCGCGGCGCCCGACCGGGATCTACTTCCGTACGGACGGAG
The DNA here is from genome assembly GCF_022524345.1 of Streptomyces marispadix. NCBI lineage: Bacteria > Bacillati > Actinomycetota > Actinomycetes > Kitasatosporales > Streptomycetaceae > Streptomyces > Streptomyces marispadix. The sequence continues at coordinate 4,384,321 of NZ_JAKWJU010000002.1, forward strand.
AGCGGCCGACCGGGCTCGACCCGCTCGGCGCCCCGGGCGGGAACTCCGGCCGGGGCTCGGACCGGGACTCGGACCGGACTTCGGACGGCGGCCCGGACGGGCGCTCGGCGACGGGCGGTGGCACCGCCGAAGTCGTCTACTACCGTGCGGGATCGGCCGCTTCGGCCATGTCACCGCGGACCGTGGACCTCGCGGCCGTGGACGACGCCGACGTGCTGCATCTCACCGGCATCACCGCCGCGCTGTCACCGGGGTGCCTGGAGCTGATGCGGGTGCTCACGGGAGCGCGTGCGCACCGGCCGCTCGTCTCCTTCGACGTCAACTACCGGGTGGGGCTCTGGGATCGGGGCCCGGACGGACCAGCCGCCCCCGGCGCGGGGCCCGGACCCGGAGTGCTGCTCGAACTCGCCCGCGGCTGCGACCTCGTGTTCGTGGGCGAGGACGAGGCGGAGGCCGCCTGGGGCGTCACGGGCGGTCCGTATGCGATCAGGGAGCGGCTGCCCGAGCCGGGCGTGCTCGTCGTCAAGCAGGGCGCTACGGGGGCGACCGCCTTCGTACGGGGCGACGACGGAGGCAGCGGGGCGAGAGGCGACATGGCGGATCACGACGGGACCGGCGGCGACGGCGTCCACTCGGTCCCCGCGCTGCACATCGACGTGGCCGGTGCCGTGGGCGCGGGCGACGGCTTCGCCGCCGGGTTCATCTCGGCGACGCTGCGCGGACTGTCCGTACGGGAGCGGCTGCGTCACGGACACCTCATGGCCGCCGCGGCCCTGACCGTACCGGGGGATCTCGCGGAGCCGCCGGAGCGCGAGGTCGCCGACCGGCTGGCGGCGCTGGACGACGAGGCGTGGGGGACCCTGCGCCTCGGCCCCGGGTGGAACACACAGAAGGCGAACGTCAGATGAGCCAGACCGTCGACCGCGCACTGAGCATCCTTCCCCTGCTCGCCGAGGGACCGGCGAACCTCGAGCAGGTCGCGAACAGGCTCGGCGTGCACAAGTCCACCGCGCTGCGCCTGCTGCGTACGCTCCACGAGCACGGCATCGTGCACCGCCAGCCCGACCACAGATACCGGCTCGGCGCGCGGCTCTTCGCCCTCGCACAGCAGGCCGTGGAGAACCTGGACGTGCGCGAGACGGCCCACCCCCACCTCGTCGAACTGAACGAGCGGACGGGGCACACGGTCCATCTCGCCGTGCACGAGGAGGACGAGGTCCTCTACATCGACAAGGTCGAGAGCCGCTACCCGGTGCGGATGTACTCGCGCATCGGCAAGCCCGTCGCGATCACGGTCGCCGCGGTCGCCAAGCTGCTGCTGGCCGATCTGCCCGAGCAGGAGCGGCGGTCGCTCGCGGAACGTCTCGACTACCCCCGCTACACGGCCCGTTCGATCACCGACGCCACGGCCTTCCTCGCCGAGCTGGCGAAGGTGCGCGAACAGGGCTGGGCCACCGACCTCGGCGGCCATGAGGAGTCCATCAACTGCGTCGCCGCCCCGGTGCGCGGGCCGGACGGGCGGGCCGTGGCCGCGATGTCCGTCTCGGCGCCCAACGTCGTCGTCAGCGCCGACGAACTCCTCACCCTCCTCCCGCTGGTGCGTCGTACGGCCGAGGCCATCAGCGACGAGTACTCCGGGAGGACCCCGGAGAGCCGCGAGCGCCCCCAGAGCAGCCCGTAGATCAGCCCCCTGGAGACCCAAGAGCCCCCGGAGACGCGGCAGTCGGGACCCCTCAGGGTCCCGGAAAGCCCCTCAAGACCCGAACGAGACCTTGAACACCCCGGAGAAGGAACGGCATCCATGAGCGACGAGCACGGCGGAAACCCGGCCAAGACGGCCGTCACCCCGCCCACGCACACCACACCGCCCGCGAAGTTCTCGCACGGCGTGCGCAAGGGCAACATCCTCCAGGTCGCCGGGCAGGTCGGGTTCGCGCCCGCGGCACCCGGCCAGGCGCCCGCCCCGGTGGGGCCGGGGCTGCGTGAGCAGACGCTGCGCACCCTCGCCAACGTCGAAGCCGTCCTCCGGGAGGGCGGGGCGAGTTGGGAGGACGCGGTGATGATCCGCGTCTATCTCACCGACACGGCCCACTTCGCCGAGTTCAACCAGATCTACGACGAGTTCTTCGCGGACCTCACCGAGGCGCCCGCAGCCCGTACGACCGTCTACGTGGGGCTGCCCGCCGGGCTGCTCGTAGAGATCGACGCGCTCGCCGTGCTCGGCTGAGGCGCCCGCAGGCGCACTGAGCCCGCAGGCGCACTGAGCCCGCAGGCGCACTGCCTGCCCCGCCGGCGTACCGGCATTGCCGGGAACGCCGCCACCTCCCCAACCCCCTCCGCATGTCCCAACCCCCCGCAGAACACGAGCCGTTGACACAGAAACCCCGAGGCCCACCATGCTGCTGCTCGCATCCGCGCCCGAGAAGGCGCCACCCCACACCGGCGGTCTGCTCGCCCTCATAGGCGGCACCCCAGGTCTGCTGACCGTCGCCGCCCTGGGAATCCTGCTGCTGCTCTTCCTCATCATCAGGGTCCGGCTGCAGCCCTTCGTGGCGCTGCTGGGCGTCTCCATAGCCGTCGGCCTTGCCGCCGGGCTGTCGGTGACCGAACTCTTCGGCACCGTGCAGAAGTCCGACGCCGTCTCCCTCATCGAGGACGGCATGGGCGGCATCCTCGGCCATGTCGCCATCATCATCGGCCTCGGCACCATGCTCGGGTCGATACTCGAGGTCAGCGGTGGAGCCGAGGCCCTCTCCAGCAGGCTGCTGGCCCTGTTCGGCGAGCGGCGCGCGCCGCTGGCCATGGGCCTGACCGGCCTGATATTCGGCATCCCGGTCTTCTTCGACGTCGGGATCTTCGTGCTCGCACCGATCGTCTACGCCGCCGCAAAGCGCTCCGGCAAGTCGATCGTCCTCTACTCGATGCCGCTGCTCGCCGGGCTCTCCATGACGCATGCGTTCCTGCCGCCGCACCCGGGACCGGTGGCGGCCGCGGGCTTGCTGAAGGTCGACCTCGGCTGGATCATCCTGATGGGCGTCGTCACCGGCATCCCCGCCGTGCTGGCGGCCTGGGCGTACGCGGCGTGGATCGGCAACCGGCTCTTCGTCGAGGTGCCGCACGACATGGTCGAGGCGGCGGAGGAGGCCAAGGCGGCCGTCGCGGCGGAGCAGAAGGCGGCGGGCGTCTCCACGGAACGCCCCGTCTCGCTGGCCGTGGTGCTCGGCATCATCGGCACGCCGCTGCTGCTGATCCTCCTGGCGACGTTCTCGTCCATCGCGCTGGACCCCTCGACGCTCCGTTCCGTAGTGGAGTTCTTCGGGCATCCCTTCGTGGCGCTGACGATCGCGCTGCTGCTGGCGTACTGGCAACTCGGCCTGAAGCGCGGCTGGTCGCGCCAGTCGCTGGAGACCGTCTCCACCGCCTCGCTGAAGCCGATCGGCAACATCCTGCTGGTCGTCGGCGCGGGCGGGGTCTTCGGTGCGGTGCTCGACGGCAGCGGCGTGGCGCAGGCGCTGGCCGACACCTTCGGCGACGCGGGCCTGCCCGTCATTGTGCTGTCGTATCTGCTGTCGCTGGTGCTGCGCGTCGCGCAGGGCTCGGCGACGGTGGCGATCGTGACCACCGCCGGGATCGTCGCTCCGCTTCTCTCCTCGGGCGACTACTCGCAGGCGCACACCGCGCTGGTCATCATGGCGATCTCCGCGGGCTCCATCTTCGCCTCGCACGTCAACGACGGCGGTTTCTGGATCGTCTCGAAGTACTTCGGCATCTCGGAGCGGGACACCCTGAAGTCCTGGACGGTGCTGGAGTCCGTGCTGTCGGTGGCGGGCTTCGCCGTGGCCGCGGCGGTGAGCCCCTTCGTCTAGCGGGACCTGCGCGTCGACGAGTGAGACGCGCGACCCCGGAGACGCGAAACCGCTGAGACGCGCAATCGCGCGGTCACCCGCACACACAGCGCTCGAACACGAGAACGCCTCGAAACGCGCCCGGCGCCCCCGTACGGAACCTCATCTTCCGTTTCTGGGGGCGCCGTTGGGGTCTTGTGGGGGTGACGCATCTGCACCAAGAATGCACGGCGTCACCCCCAACGAATCACCGCAACAAGATTCGGTGAAGGAGAGGAAACCCCCCACCATGAAGAAACCTCTCGTCGTCACCCTGGCCGCGGGCTTCTTCGGAGCCGCCGCTGCCGCCGGGGTCGTCGCGTCCCCCGCCACCGCCGCACCGGCCCCCGAGGCGAAGGCCAAGGCCGAGGCGAAGGCGGCACCCGACTTCGCGGGCACCGTCGCGCTCAGCAACTGTTCGGGCGCGCTTGTGAAGATGCCCGAGTCCAAGGCGTCCGACCCGGGCCTGGTGCTCACCAACGGCCACTGCCGTGAGGCAGGCATGCCGGAGCCCGGCCAGGTCATCGTCGACGAGGACGTCAAGCGTGACTTCACCCTGCTCGACGCCAAGGGCGACGACGCGGGCAAGCTGACGTCCACGAAGATCGCCTACGGGACGATGACGGACACCGACGTCACTCTCTACGAACTCGACTCCACGTATGAGGAGATCAAGGAGAAGACGAAGATCGACCCGCTGGAGGTCCAGGCGGAGCACCCCAAGGAGGGCACCGCCATGACCGTCGTCTCCGGATACTGGAAGGAGACGTACAGCTGCTCCGTCGACGCGTTCGTGCCCGAACTGCGCGAGGACGGCTGGACGATGAAGGACTCGATCCGTTACACGAAGGAGTGCGAGACCAAGGGCGGCACATCGGGTTCCCCGATCATCGACGACTCCACGGGCAAGATCCTCGGGATCAACAACACCCGTAACGAGGACGGCGAGGAGTGCACCCTCAACAACCCCTGTGAGGTGGACAAGGACGGCAAGGTCACCGTCCACGAGGGCATCGCCTACGGGCAGCAGACCCACACCCTCACGAGCTGCGTCGCCAAGGGCAACAAGGTGGACCTGAGCCTGCCGGACTGCAAGCTGCCCAAGCCGTAAGCGTCGGGCCGCAGTACGGAGCCCGGCAGCCGCGGGCCGGTGGCGTGGTGCGGCGGCACCACGGCGCCGGCCGGCGGGCACTCCGGCGCACGGCCCAGGACGGACGACGCCCCCCGGACGGCAGGTCCGGGGGGCGTCGCATGCGTACGGGGAGGTGGGGGACACCCCGCAGCAGTACGGGGAGGAAGGGGCAGACGAGGGGGGAGAGCTGAGGGGCAGACGTGGGGCAGCGGTCCCGACAGCCCCGACAGCAGCTCCAGCGGTCCCCGACGGCCTCAACGGCCCTTCGGCTACGGCAGCTTGTGGACGTGCGGGCCGACCTTGCCCGACCAGGCGTTGCCGTTCGAGGCGTCCCAGTTGGTCGACCAGGTCATCGCGCCGCGGATGCCGGGGTACTTCTTCTCCGGCTTGAAGCTTCCGCACTTCTCGCCCTTGGCCAGGCAGTCCAGGGCGTCGGTCACCACGCCGGGCTCGACGTAGCCGGAGCCCGCGGCGCTCGACGAGGCGGGGGTGCCGATGCCGACCTGCGAGGGGTCGAGGCCGCCTTCGAGCTGTACGCATGCGAGGCCGGTGAGGAAGTCGACGCTGCCCTGTGCGTAGGTCTTGCCGTCGCAGCCGTTCATCGAACCGCTGTTGTAGTACTGCATGTTGACGACGGTCAGATAGTCCTTGATGTTGAGCGCGGTCTTGAAGTACTCCTTCTCCGGCGACTGCATGTCGATGGTCTGCGGCGCCATCGTGACCACGACGTCCTTCTTCTTCGCGTGGATCGCGTCGAGCGCCTTGGTCATGTACGTCGAGTTGAGGCCGTTCTCCAGGTCGATGTCGACTCCGTCGAAGCCGTACTCGTCCATGAGCGATGTGATGCTCTTGGCGAACGCGTCGGCCGAGGCGTCGTCGGAGACGCTGACCGCGCCCTTCTCGCCGCCGACCGAGACGATGACCGATCTGCCCGCGTCGTGCAGGGACTTGATGTCGGCCTTGAAGTCGTCCTCGGAGCTGTAGCCCGTCGCGGGGTCCAGCTTGAAGTCGACCTCGCCCGCGGTGCCCGTGGCGTCGGCGAAGGCGACGGCGACGATGTCGTAGTCCTTGGGCACGTCGGAGAGCTTCTGGGTCTTCGCGCCGTTGTCGAAGTTCTGCCAGTAGCCGGTCACGGCGTGTGCGGGGACCTCCGAGGCGCCCACGGCCGGGCTGCTCGCCTTCTTGGCGGTGGCCGCACCGCCGTCGCCGGCGGGACCCGCGCTCGCGGTGCCGACCGTGACCATGCCGCCGACCGCGAGTGCCGCCACCGTGACCGCGGCGAGTACGCGCGGGCGCTTGAACGAGCTGGAAGGGAATGTTGCGCGTGCCACAACTGCCTCCGTGGTGGGGGGAGATGGGGAGGAAAGGTGCTCGGTGTGGTGCGCGGGGCCCTGCGCTTCGCTGACAAGATGGTCCAGACCAATCGGGTTGTCAAGGGCTTTGACGCCCGCCGGTGCCCTTGTATTGATCGTCCGTCGGGGATTGGATGCGCCCCGGCAGGACCTCTTTGCGGGGACGAGCACGAAGGCGGTCTGAGATGGCAACCGAGGACAGCAGGCAGAGCGGGGAATCCGCCTCCACACCGAGCGGCCCGGCAGACCCGGAGGGTCCGTCGGCTCCGCCCGTACGCAAGGCCAGTTGGAAGCTTGTCGGTCCGGGCATCGTCGTCGCCGCGACGGGCGTCGGCGCCGGCGACCTGGTGGCCACGCTCATCGCAGGCAGCAAGTACGGCTACACCCTGCTGTGGGCCGCCGTGATCGGCTGCATCGTCAAGATCGCGCTCGCCGAGGCGACCGGCCGCTGGCATCTGGCCACAGGGCGCACGATCTTCGACGGCTGGCGTTCGCTCGGGCCGTGGACCACCGTCTACTTCGCCGTCTACGTCGTGGTGTGGGGCTTCGTCTACGGCGGCACCGCCATGTCCTCCTCGGGGCTGCCCCTGGAGGCGCTCTTCCCCGGCGTGCTCGACCTCAAGGGCTGGGCGATCATCACCGGGCTGATCGGCCTCGTCTTCGTCTGGTTCAACCGGTACGCCGTCTTCGAGAAGGTCATGACGGTGCTGATCGGCATCATGTTCGTGGTCGTGGTGTACGTCGCGATCCGGGTATCGCCGGACATCGGCGCGAGCTTCGCGGGACTGGCGCCCGTGCTGCCGGACGGCTCGCTCTTCTACACCCTCGGGCTGATCGGCGGCGTAGGCGGCACCATCACCATGGCCGCGTACGGGTACTGGGTGAACGCCAAGGGCTGGACGGACAGCAGCTGGATGAAGATGATGCGGCTCGACAACCGCGTCGCGTACATCACCACCGGCATCTTCGTCGTGGCGATGCTGATCGTCGGGGCGGAGCTGCTGCACTCCACCAACATCGCCATCGCCGAGGGCGACAAGGGCCTCGCCGACCTCGACAAGGTGCTCGAGGACCGCTTCGGCGGCTTCACCTCCACGCTCTTCCTCATCGGCTTCTTCGCCACGTCGTTCACGTCGCTGATCGGCGTATGGCAGGGCGTGAGCCTGATGTTCGCCGACTTCGTCGAGCGGCTGCGTGCCGCCCGTGACGCGGGGAGCGAGGGCCCGAAGGAGAGCGAGGGCGCGAAGGAGGGCGAGGACGACCCGGTGCGCGCCGTCGCCGCCGGTCAGCGCGAGACCTCGCTGCCCTTCCGCGCGTATCTGCTGTGGCTGACGTTCCCGCCGATGACGCTGCTGTGGCTGGACCAGCCCTTCGCGCTCGTCGTGGCTTACGGCGTGCTCGGCGCGTTCTTCATGCCCTTCCTGGCGCTCACGCTGATGTGGCTGCTCAACTCCAGCCGTACGCCGAAACAATGGCGCAATGGAATCGTGAGCAATGTGATGCTCTTCGTCTCCGGGATGCTCTTCATCGTGCTTTGTGTGCAGCAGGTGAAGGAGATTCCCTGGTAGGGGCGTTGACGCCCGTACGGCATGGGAGGCGGGCCGCCGGGGCGGAACTGTAGCTAAGTGAGTACCGGCCGCCGCGGCGGATTGATCCGCGGACGGGGCGGGGTATGGCAGGGGCAGCAGCCGGGGCGAAGCTGTTCCGAGGGCGGGTCCGCGCCCGTAAGGTGTGATGTCGTCAGATCAACTTGGCGGTCGGGTACTCGGGCCTCATGGCCCGACTGGGAGCTCGGGGGCGGGGATGACCACTGCGATAGCAGTCACGAGCCACAGTCACATGCTGCCGCCGCCCGACCGGAACACCCCGCGGGCGTACACCTTCCAGCCGCCCGAGGAGCAGGCCTTCGACGTGGCGCTCGCGGAGACGCAGCGGCTGGTCGAACTGCACGGCCATGTCGTCGTCGTGCACCCCACCACGCTTCCCAAGACCTTCCTGCACAGGCTGCACGCGATCCGCTCGGTGCTGGAGAGCGACCGCATCGCGCTGATGCCGACGTCGCTGCCGCCTCTGGGTACGGCCGTACTCGTGCGGCAGTTGAGACAGCTCTCCTTGTGCGAGTTCAGCCCCGGCGTGCTGGGCGCGTCCGTACGGCTGCTGGCGCACTACATCTACGCGGGTGCACTGCTCAACTCCGTAGCCAAGCTCGACCATCTGCCCGGCTCCCTGACCGCGAACGCCAAGTCCTGGAATCCCAGGGCGCAGTTCGCCGTGCTGGCCGCGCCGACGCCTCAGCTCGTCCGTACGGACAGCGCGGGCGGCAGCGGCGGAGCGGGCACGGGCGGCGCGTCCGGTTCCGGTGCGGGGCTGAGGGCGACGCTCGCCGGGCCGCAGTTCCCCACGCATCTCACCGTCGCCCGGGGCCAGCTCAACTCCCAGTGGGTCTCCTCCTCGCTGGCACCGCAGTGGCGCGTGGGCGACGTCCAGGAGACCTATCTCCCCGACGAGTCGTCCGCCTGGTGGGGGACGGGCAGGCTCGTCGAGTTCGCCGCCGCGATCCCCGACGTCTCCGTGCTCTACCGGCTGGTGTCGTCCGTGCGGCGGGACGAGTGCCACTGGTGCGGTCTCGAACTCATCGGTGACCGCTGTGCGTTCTGCGCGGCGCCCGCCCCGTACGGGCAGGGTCCGCGCACGCGCGGGGCGCAGGCCGCACGGTCCGTTCCCTCCAGGAGCGGCGTGCGTCCGGGCTCCGTCGGCGGGCGCTCCGGCGCTGGTACGGCCGGAGGCCCGCCGGGCGGCTCCGCCTCCGGTGCCGGTTCCGGTGCCGGGCGGGACGGCGGTCGCCGCAACGAACTCCCCGGCAGGGGCAGTTCGGGGCTCGCCGCCTTCCTGAAGCAGAAGCACGCGGCCGCCGCCGAACGCTCCGAATCGCGCTCCGAATCGCAATCCCGTCACGCTGTTGTCGCCGATCCCCGAGGTCTGTAGTCCATGAATTCACGCCAGCGCCGTGGCGTCATCCTGCTGGTCGTCTCCGTCCTCTGCGCCCTGGCGGCGTTCGGGGGCGTGCTGGCGCTCATACGTGACGTGGAGTCGAAGGTCGGCCCCGAGAAGACGGCGTACGAGCTGAAGGCGGACGTGCCCGCCTACACGTCCCTCGACGCGGGGCAGTTCGAGAAGGTGTCCGTACCGGAGCGCTGGCTGCCGGAGACCGCGGTCACCGACCTCGGCGAGCTGCGCGACAAGGTCGCCGCCGGCAAGCTCCGCAAGGGATCGCTGCTCCAGTCGGACATGATGTCCGAGCGGCCCGAACTCAAGCCCGGCCAGCAGGAGATCGCGATCATGATCGACGCCGAGACCGGTGTCGCGGGCAAGATCGACCCGGGCAGCCGCGTCAACATCTTCGCCACCTTCGAGGGCGATCAGCCCGCGTCCGGCAAGGGCAGGACGCCCAACCAGTCGAAGGTCATCGTCAGCGACGCGAAGGTCATCGACGTAGGGAAGCTCACCCCGTTCAAGGAGAACTCCGACGAGGAGAACCGCGGAAGGCTCGGCGAACGCGACGGCGTCCCCATCACCTTCGCCCTCTCCACCGTGGACGCACAGCGCGTCGCATACGCGGAGTCCTTCGCGGAGCACGTCCGTCTCGCCCTGGTCGCCCCCGGCGACGGCGGCGACATCCCCGAGAGCGACCGTACGTACACGCTCAACGGGGACAAGTGAGGCAGGAATCAGCCGATGGTCACCCGCATTCAGCCAGCCGTCTCCGACCCGGAAGCCGCCAGGTCGGTCGTCGGCCTGCTCAGCCAGCTTCCCGACAGCGAGCCGGTGCCGCCCGCGGCCGACTCCACCCAGCTGCTGGAATCCCTCGCGCGGCTGGCGGAGGGGACCGTGGCGGACCTGCCGGAGGTCGTGCTCGTACACGAACTGATCCGGCCGCTGCCCGCGCTGGAGCTGATCCGTGAGATCGCGCTGCGCTTCCCCGCCGTAGGTGTCGTCCTCATCACGCGCGACACCAGCCAGCCGCTGTACTCGGCCGCGATGGACGCAGGTGCGCGCGGCGTACTGGGGCTTCCCCTCAGCTACGACGACCTCGCCGCGCGGGTGGGCGCCGCCGCCTCCTGGGCGGTGGGCGTACGCAAGCACCTCGGCGGCATGCCCGAGGAGTCCGCGGGACTGGGCGGCACCGTCGTCGCGGTCACCGGTGCCAAGGGCGGCGTCGGCACCACCCTCGCCGCCGTCCAACTCGCCCTGGCGGCACAGGCGTCGGGGCGCGGCACGGCCCTGGTGGACATGGATCTCCAGTCGGGGGACGTGGCGTCGTACCTCGACGTGCAGTTCCGGCGCTCGGCGGCGGATCTCGCCGGTATCTCCGACATCTCCGCACGCGTGCTCCAGGACGCGGTGTTCGCCCATGAGTCGGGGCTGGGGCTGCTGCTCGCGCCGGGCGAGGGCGAGCGCGGCGAGGAGGTCGACGACCGTGCGGCCCGCCAGATCATCGGTGCCCTCAGGGCGCGCTACGACATCGTCGTGATCGACTGCGGTACGCAGCTCAACGCCGCCAACGCCGCCGCGATCGAGACGTCCGACAGCGCGGTGCTGGTGACGACGCCGGACGTGGTGGCCGTACGCGCGGCCAAGCGCATGGTGCGCATGTGGGACCGGCTCCAGATCCGCAAGGCGGAGGAGACCGTCACCCTCGTCAACCGCACGTCGCGCCTCACGGAGATCCAGCCCCCGCTGATCGCGCGCATCGTGGGAACTCCCGTGGCGGGCACGACGATCCCGGCCAACTACAAGGAACTCCAGAGCGCCCTGGACGCCGGGCGCATCCAGGACCTGGAGTCCAAGAGCGCGGTCAAGCAGGCACTTTGGGCCTTCGCCGGTGAACTCGGGCTCGTCACCGCCACCGAGGCGACGGGCGGCGGCAAGCACGGGAAGGGCGGCGGCCGCGGCTCGAAGGGCGCCAAGGGGCAGGGGTCGGGACAGCCGAAGCAGGTGCTGCCGCCGTCGGTGTCGAGTTCGTCCGGGCGGGCGCTGCCCCCGGGAGCCTCGTCCGGTACGCAGGGGCAGCAGGGAGCCGCGGGCGCACAAGCCGCACAGCCGGGTCAGTCCGCTCAGGCGGCGGCTGGTCAGGCGGGCCAGGGGCTCCACGGCCAGGGCGCCCACGGCGGGGCACCGGACCAGGCAGCGCAGCCGGGACTCGCCGGGCAGCCGGGCCGCCGTACGGGCCCGCCCGGACCCGGAGGTACCGCGGCGGCTCCCGAGGCACGCCAGGGCGACGTGGGCGGCCGTCAGGCGCTGCCTCCGGGCGCGTCGGGCCGTACGCTCGGCGCCTCGCACGACGAGCCGCCGGCGCGCGAATACCGCGACCACCGTGCGCCGCACGAGCCCAACAGCGCCGCGCCGTTCCACACCCGTACCAGGGTGGCGCCCGTGGGCCCCGACATCGGGCGCGTACAGAGCGGACGGCCCGTACGGCCCGCGCTGGACGACGACGACATCGACGACGAGGGCGAGACCAGCGTCTGGGGCGAAAAGGGCGCCGTCACCGTGGAGTTCGCGGGGATGGCGCCGGTCGTGCTGGCCGTGCTGGCCATCCTGTGGCAGTGCGTACTGCTCGGCTACACGTTCTCGCTCGCGGGCAACGCGGCCGACGAGGCGGCACGTGCCGCGACCGCCGCCGCCTCGCAGGGCGACGCCCAGGGCGCGTGCAAGGCCGCCGCGACCAAGCATCTGCCCGCGGAGTGGCGGAAGAAGTCGACGGTGCGCTGCGACCTCGAAGGCCACCTGTGGAAGGCGGACGTCGGGCTGTCCGCGCCCGTCCTCTTCCCCGGCGCCGGGAAGCTTCCCTTCAGCATCAGCGGTACGGCGGGGGCCGCGCAGGAGGGCGAGGGGTGAGCGGGGGATGAGCGGTACGCGGACGGTGAGACGCGCGGTGCGGACGGTGCGGGCTGTGTGCTCGGTACGGACCGCGCGGGCGGCTGGTGCCGTGCGCTCCGCCCGTGCCGCAGGGACGCGGGCGGGCGAGCCCGGTCGCGGTGCCCCTCGGAAGCGGCCCGGCGAACGTGAACGCGGCGCCTCCAGCCTGGAGTTGGCCGGAATGCTGCCGCTGCTGCTGCTCGTGGCGATGGCCGCGATCCAGCTCGGCGTCGCGGGTTACGCCGTGCAGCAGGCCGGTACGGGCGCACGCGCCGCGGCCCGTATCGCCAGCCGCGACGACTTCTCCGACGACTACGCGGCGTCGGGCAGGGCGGCGATGTCCCAGTGGACCGCGTCCCGCAGCAAGTTCTCCCTCGGAGGAGCGGAGGACGAGGTCAAGGTGACCACCAAGGTGACCATCCCGTCCGTGGTGCCCGGAGTCGACGACTTCGGCGACGCCTCCCGCTCCGCGACCATGCCGCGCGACTGAGGCGGCCGCCCATATGAACGCGAACGCACAGAGAGGAGGCCGGAGTTGAGTCTGCGGGCCCGTATCACCACCCCCGAGACCCGGACGCGCAACGGTTCGGCCACCGACGGCGGCACCACGCACCTCGTGTCGGTCTACCGCGCCAAGCTCCTGGAGGAGATCGACCTCGCCGAGATGTCCGCCCTCGCACCGCAGGAGCGAAGGGCGCGGCTGGAGCGCGTGCTCGGGCACATCATCAGCCGCGAGGGTCCCGTGCTGTCCACGTCGGACCGTGCGCTGCTCATCCGCCGCGTCGTCGACGAGGCGCTGGGACTCGGCGTGCTCGAACCGCTGCTGGAGGACGCCGGAATCACGGAGATCATGGTCAACGGACCCGACCAGGTCTTCGTGGAGCGCGCGGGCCGCGTGGAGCAGGTCCCCGTGCGCTTCGCCTCCGAAGAGCAGCTCATGCAGACCATCGAGCGCATCGTCTCCACCGTCAACAGGCGTGTGGACGAGTCGAATCCGATGGTCGACGCCCGGCTGCCCTCGGGCGAGCGCGTCAACGTCATCGTGCCGCCGCTGTCCCTCAGCGGGCCCGCGCTCACCATCCGGCGCTTCCCGCGTGCGTACGCGCTGCACGAGCTGATCGCGCTGGGCACGCTCGACGAGTACATCCTGTCGCTGCTGTCGGCCTTCATCCGGGCGCGCTTCAACGTGATCGTCTCCGGGGGCACGGGCAGCGGCAAGACCACGCTGCTCAACGCCCTCTCCGGGCTCATCCCCGAGCACGAGCGCATCATCACCGTCGAGGACGCCGCCGAACTCCAGCTCCAGCAGCAGCATGTGATCCGGCTGGAGACCAGGCCGCCGAACGTCGAGGGCAAGGGCCAGATCACCGTGCGCGACCTCGTGCGGAACTCGCTGCGCATGCGGCCCGACCGCATCATCGTCGGCGAGGTGCGCGGCGGCGAGACCCTCGACATGCTCCAGGCCATGTCGACCGGCCACGACGGCTCGCTGGCGACGGTGCACGCCAACAGCGCGGAGGACGCGCTGATGCGGCTCCAGACGCTCGCGTCGATGTCCGAGGTCGAGATCCCCTTCCCGGCGCTCCAGGACCAGATCAACTCCGCCGTGGACGTGATCATCCAGCTCGCGCGGTTCGCCGACGGGTCGCGGAAGATCGTGGAGATCGTGCTGCTCGCCTCGCACGGCAGGGAGGTCTTCCGCATCGCGTCCGTCGCCCGCTTCGACGCCCGGCCCATGTCCTCGGACGGCAAGGTGCACGGCGCGTTCGAGCATCTGGCCGTACCGAGGCGTGTGGCCGAGCGGCTGCACATGGTGGGCGAGACCGTGCCGCCGGTCTTCGGCGTCGCGGACGACGCGGATCAGCTCACCACGAGGGAGGCGGTGTAGCGAGCGGGGCCGGGGCACGGCACACCCGGTCGTGACAGAGCAGCACACAGCAAGTCCCGCACAGCTCGGGACAGCCCCGCACAGCTCAGGACGCTCAGACAGCCCAGGACAGCCAGGAAACCCACGACCAGGAACCCCAGGATCAGGACCACGCCATGGAGACCACCGCACAACTCGCGCTCGGCGCCTTCCTGTTGGCCGGCGCACTGGCCGTCGCCGCGGTCATGGCGTTCGCGTCGGGACGCGCGCAGAAGAAGGCGCTCGTCGAGCGGCTCACCGCCGAGGCGGTCGGCCAGGAGCAGCCCGCGGACCGCCGCCGCGCCTTCACCGGCGTCGACAAGCGGCTGCGGCGTACCAGGCTGGGCCGCCTCGTGCAGAACCGGCTGGCCGCCACGGGCATGGACATCACGCCCGGCGAGTTCTTCGTGTACGTCGTCGTCCTCGTGGCCGGACTGTGGCTGGTCGCCGCGTCCGTGCTCGCGCCGTTCTTCGGGCCGATCGCCGGGATACTGGGCGTGATCGCCGCGGGTGCGTTCCTCACCCACCAACGGCAGCGCCGCACCGAGCAGTTCATCAATCAGCTTCCGGAGCTGTCCCGCATACTCGCCAACGCCACCTCCGCCGGCCTCGCACTCCGTACGGGGCTCAGCATGGCCGCCGAAGAGCTGGACGCACCGGCGGGCGACGAACTCACCCTCGTCACCAACCAGTTGGCCCTCGGCCGCTCCGTGGACGACGCGCTCGGCGAACTCGCGGAACGGCTGCCGTCACGTGAACTCGTCGTGCTCGTCACGACGTTGGTCCTCGCCAACCGCGCGGGCGGCACTCTCGTGGCGTCGCTGCGCAACCTCACGGACACCCTGGAGGAGCGCAAGGAGACCCGCCGCGAGGTGCGCACCATGCTCGCGGAGGTCAACGCGACCGCGTTCACCGTCCCCGTGCTCGGCCTCGGCGCGATGCTGATGATGAACACGATGATGCCCGGCGCCCTCGCCAGGGTCACCGGCTCCGCGCTGGGCCAGCTCGCGATCATCGTCGCGGTCGGCCTCTTCGCCGCGGGCTTCTTCGTCATCCGCCGGCTCGGCAAGATCGAGATCTGAGGAGGAGAGTGACCATGACCGCGGAGCTGATGCCCTTCCTCCTCGCCGGTGTCGCCGGGCTCGCCGTGTACGGAATCCTCGCGGGCGTCCGTATGTACCGAGCCGACGCCGAACTGCCCAGCGACCTCGCCCTCGCCCTCGAGGTCGGCTCCACGCGAACCACCAAGCGCGGGGCGGCCGTCGACCGTCTCGGCATGCCGCTCGCACCGCTCGTGCTGCGTCTGATGGGGGAGCGGCGCGTCGACAGCAAGCGCCGAAGGATCGACCAGGCGGGCAACCCCGGCGGGCTGACCATCCACCGCTATGCGGCCCGGCGCGCCGCGTACGGCGTCTTCGGCGCAGGCATGGCGCTCGTCGGACTGGCCGCCGACAGTTGGCTGTTCACCATCATCGTGCTCGCCTTCGGCTTCTCCGCCGCCGACTTGGGCATCCGGCAGGCGGTACGCGACCGCAAGCGCGTCATCGAACGCACCCTTCCCGACTTCCTCGACGTACTCGCCGTCGTCGTCTCCGCGGGCCTCAGCTTCCGTCAGGCGATGGAGCGGGTCGCCGAGCACTACGAGGGGCCCTGGGCCGACGAACTGCGCATCACGCTGCGGCAGATGGACCTCGGAGTGAGCCGCCGCGAAGCCTTCGACGACCTGCGCAAGCGCAACGACAGCGACCAGGTCGACCAGTTCGTCTCCGCGCTTCAGCAGGGCGAGGAGCTGGGAGCGCCCATCGCCGACACCCTCATCCAGATCGCCACGGACATGCGCCGCACGGACGCTCAGAACGCCCGCCGCCAGGCGGCCAAGACCGTGCCCAAGGCCACGATGACGACCATCGGCTTCCTGCTTCCGGGGACGCTGCTGCTGATCGTGGCCACCTTCGTACTCGGCTCGGACACCGACTTCGGCTCCGTACTGAACGGGTGACGTGATGAAAGCCGGACAGAGACGAGAGTTCCAGGGGACGCACCCCACATGGATTCAGGGGGCGCCGCCCAAGCCGGCGTCGCCCCAGTCGGTGTCGCCGCCGGGCATGCTCCGGGGGCGCGCCGTGCACGCCCGTCGCTCCCAACTCCCCCTTTACGACGCCCCCTTCGCCCAGGGCGCCCGATGTGGCACAGTCTGCATTCGGGCAACGACGGTGGGCGACGAGGTGAGGGCGGCATGACGGGGCGTCGGACCACTTCAGCACCTTCCAGCTCCAACTCGTGTACGCCGGCTGCCCGTTTGGCCCGCGACGAGACCGTCAACAACTACACCGAGCCCGTCATCACCGAAGGAGACCGCGATGTCGAATGCCATCCGCAACTGGCGCCGGCGCGCCATGGAGCGCATGCACGGCCGCGAGTCGGACAGGGGCGCCAGCGCCATCGAATACGCGGGCATCGTGATCATCGTCGCCGCGATCATCCTCGCGATCAGGGGGCTGGGCCTGAACACTGCGATCTCCGCGGGGATCGCGAAGGCCGTCAACAGCATCCTCGGCGGCTGAGAAGACGAGCCGGGGGCGGGGCCGGACGTGACGAGGGGGCGACCGTGATCCTCTACGGAGCGGTCATCGCCGGTCTGCTCTTCCTGGCCTTCGCCTTCTTCGCGGTGGCGCAGGCGGGCACCGTACGCAACGGCGGCCAGTCCGCCGCCGACGCCGCCGCGCTCGGCGCGGCCCAGGACGACCGGGACGAACTCTTCGAGGACTTCCTCGACGCGATCCTCGACGGCAAGGACCTGGAGGACATCCTCGACGGTCTCGGCTCCATCGCCGGCGACGGATGCGGCGAGGCGGACCACTTCGCCGGCCGCAACCGCTCGGACGTCGTGAGCTGCGACCCGGTCGAACGGGACGGCCACAACGGCTACACCGTGAAGGTCCGTACCCGCTTCGACACGGGCGAGACGATCGTGCCCGGCGCGGACAACAAGAAGGCGGAGGCCGAAGCCACCGCCGTGATCAAGCCCCGGTGCGAACTCGCGGACGACGGCGATCTGATCGAAATCACCTGCGACGGCGACGACTTCACCATCGACCCGGACGACATCGACCTCGAACTGAAACCGTCGGATCTCTTCTCGGTGGTGCTGGTCGGTTGACGAGCGGACGACGAAGAGGGGACGAGCTACCCATGACCATTCGGCGCACCAAGAGGCCCCGTAAAGGGATGACCGCGGCGGCGATCACCACGGGTCTGGTGCTCGCCGTGGCCGGTTGCAGCGGCGGAGACGACGGCGGAGACGGCGGCGCCAAGTCGGGCGACTCCTCCCAGCAGGACGGGTCGGGCGGCGCGGGCGGCGGTTCCGTCGACACGGACAAGGTGCTCGCGCAGGTCAAGGGCGGCAAGGGCGGAGACCTCACCCTGACCATCAACTCCGCGCAGCGCGACAGCTCCGGATTCACCACGTTCAAGGGGACGTTGAAGAACGAGGGGCCCACGGTCGCCGTACTGCCGGGCTGGGCGAGCGACGAGTCCGAGCTCAAGGACAACGGCCTGTCGATGGCCGGGGCGACGATGATCGACAAGAAGGGCAAGAAGCGCTACTACATCCTCCGGGACACCAACGGCCACTGCCTGTGCACCAAGTTCACCGGCGGCTTCGAGCAGGGCGAGACGTCCGAATGGTTCGCGCAGTTCCCCGCCCCGCCCTCGTCGACCACCAAGGTCGACTTCCAGGTGGCGGACATGCCCAGCGCCACGGTCAAGCTGTCAGGTGAGTGACGAGATGAAGCCGACCCGAGCGACCGGCGCGACCCGCGCCCATGTGCTGCGCACCCTGGTGTGCACGTCCGCCTCCGCCGTGCTGCTGACGGCGGTCACCGCGTCGAGCGCACGGGCGGACGACCCCGTCCCGGAGCCCACCGTGAAGGTCCCCAGTGGCCCCACGTCGCTCCCGGGCGCCGACGACCCCACGACCATCCCCACCACGGCGCCCTCGCTGCCGGGCGAGGGCGGCGCACCCGCGCCCGACTACAGCGAACCGCCGGACAACATCGGCGACTCCAAGCCGCCGGTGAAGATCGACCCGCAGGCGGCGGGCCTCAAGCTGGCGGACGGCGCCAAGCTCGCACCGTCGAAGGTGCTCGACATCAAGTTCGTCACCGAGGACCTGGGCGGTGCGGAACGCCGCGAGGACAGCACGGGGAAGACGAAGTTCACGCTCCAGGCGGAGGTGCTGTTCCCGAGGGACAGCTCCAAGCTCGACAGCAGCGCACGGTCGCGCATCTCGGACATCGCCGACGAGATCAACTCGCAGAAGTCGAAGGAGATCAACGTCTTCGGCTTCACGGACGACCTGGGCTCCTACGAGCACGGGAAGAAGCTGTCGAAGAAGCGCGCCGACGCCGTGCAGAAGGCGCTGGCCGAGGAGCTGGACCCCACCGTCGCCTTCAACGTCCGCGGCTACAGCGAGGATTACCCGATCGCGGACAACAACAGCGAAGAGGGACGGAAGAAGAACCGCCGCGTGGAGGTGTCCTTCCCGCGCCAGGGCTGACGGGTGTCGCCGCCCTGGCGGGACGGTGCGGGGCGTGTGCCCGGCCGTAGTGCGGGGCGTGTCCCGCCTCGCTCCACGGCTCTCGTCTCGCGCTTCGGTGGTATGCGCCGGTGTCAGGCGAGAGTCGCGCCGGTCCGGCTGGAGGTCGGGTCGCTGGCTCGGAAATCCGGGCGGTCAGGGCCAGTTGAACGGAATCCGGGACTCGGACGGAGCCGGAGCGCGGCCGGACCCGTCTCTACGGGGGCTCAGGCCGCCCGTGTCACCTGGGCCTGAACGGCGCGCTTCCAACTCGTACGCAGCCGGTCCAGCTCGGCGAGGTCCGCCTGCGACCAGATCGTGCGGCCCGAGACATACTGCCGGATCGCCTCGTTGGCTTCGGCAATGGTCTGACCGTCTGACCCTGGTGGCTGGGAAGTGGAGGACATGTGTCAAGACTAGGGCCTCCCACTGACAGCGACGGCCAAATAGCGGGCGATTTAGGTCACGTGACGCCAACTCAGCTCATGTAAACCCCACTTGGGGCGAGGCGACCCGACCATCCCGAACCCGCCCTGACCGGCGCCTTCGCCCCGCGGCACCCGCTGTCCGCGCCGCCTCGCGCCGTCCGCCGCCCTCGCGCGGACGGTCTCACCGTGAGCGATGCCTCAGTCATGGGGGGGTCGTGATCCGGCCACGGGCGAGGGTCGGCAGTGGTTCATCGTCGACTGGCGGTGCTCCACGTCTACCTCGGCGGTTGGGAAAGACCTGAAGGCATCGCGGCGCTGGAGAACAGAGACCGCTCGGCCTTGAGTCAAACGCTCACCGAGTATTCCGACGGCCTTCTTGAGGGGCGACGACTGGACGTGGGCGTACTCCGCCGCACTTGATCGCGGAGGCTGCCCCGCCCGCACCGTCACCGTCATCGTCGCCCCCGCGTGCGGGGGCTTCCGCGGCCCCCTACCCGGAGGCGTCAAGTCCGCGTTCGTCCGCGGGTCGCTCGTCGGGGTACCGCGGTCGGTGGCCGCCTCGGGCAGGCCGCAGGCGGGCCGACAGGGCGGAGCCCAGGGCCTGAGGGCCGCGGGGCGCTGAAACGATGCGCCTCGTAAGTCAGTTGGTGCCCGGACGGGACCTTCTCAGGGGCTAGGGTGGGAACCCCCCCTCGGGCCGGTCCGTATCCCCCCACGGACCGGCCCGCTTTACGTTACGGGCGTCGCACCGAACCCGGCGCCGACCCCAGCGCCCCAGCGCCCCGGTGCCTCAACTCTCGCTGCTGCGCGCCCAGATGTTCGTGCCGGGCTCGGAGACCGCGTAGGAGTCGATCTCGCGCAGCTCGTCCGCGGTGAGGTCCGGCCCGTCCAGCGCGGCCACGTTCGCCTCCAACTGGCGCACGCTGCTGGCGCCGATGAGCGCCGACGTCGTCCTCGGGTCCCGCAGCACCCAGCGGAGCGCGAGCTGCGCGAGGGACTGTCCGCGGCGTCGGGCGATGCCGTCGAGGCCGCGCAGCCGCCCGACCACGTCCTCCGTCAGGAGCGCCGGGTCCAGCGACGTCCCCTTCGAGGCGCGCGACCCCTCCGGGACGCCCTGGAGGTACTTGTCGGTGAGCAGCCCCTGTGCGAGGGGCGCGAAGCAGATGCAGCCCATGCCCTCGCCCTCCAGGGTGTCGAGCAGGCCGTCCTCCTCCGTCCAGCGGTTGAGCATCGAGTACGAGGGCTGGTGGATGAGCGCGGGCACTCCCATCTCCCGCAGCAGCGCCGCGGCTTCGCGCGTCCGCCGGGAGTTGTACGAGGAGATGCCGGCGTAGAGGGCCTTTCCCTGACGCACGGCGGAGGCCAGCGCCCCCATCGTCTCCTCCAGCGGCGTCTCCGGGTCGAAGCGGTGGGAGTAGAAGATGTCGACGTAGTCGAGACCCATGCGCCGCAGCGAGGCGTCGAGCGATGAGAGCAGATACTTGCGGGAGCCCCAGTCGCCGTAGGGGCCGGGGTGCATCGGATAGCCCGCCTTGGTCGATATGACCAGCTCGTCACGGTACGGGCGGAAGTCCTGGGACATCAGCTTGCCGAAGTTGGACTCGGCGGAACCGGGCGGCGGGCCGTAGTTGTTCGCCAGGTCGAAGTGGGTCACGCCGAGGTCGAAGGCGCGGCGGAGGATCGCCCGCTGCGTCTCCAGCGGGCGGTCGTCGCCGAAGTTGTGCCACAGGCCGAGCGAGACCGCGGGGAGCTTGAGGCCGGAACGGCCCGTACGCCGGTACTCCATGGAGTCGTAGCGGGCGTCGTCCGCACGGTAGGGGTGGAGGGAGGAGTCGTCCGTCATGGCCTCTTTCCTATCAGCGGCCCCCGACGGGCGCCCGGCCCCGCCTCCTCCCGGCTCGGGCACAGGCCCGCGCCCGCGACCCGCGAGCCCAGGTCCGCTTCCCCGTCCCGAACGCCCCCGAGTCCCCCCGGCCCCGAAGCCGCCGATACCTCCCGTACCGGCCCGAACAGCCCGAGTTCGTCCAAGGGCTTCACCCGCAGTAAGGTTCTATGGTCCCGGACTCGCCGAAGGAGGGGCTGGCCATTTACAAGAAGAAGCTTCGTGACCTGGCGTACCGGCTCTACGCCCGCCGGGTGGAGTACCGCCTCGACACCGACCAGGTGCCCAAGCACATCGGCGTGATCCTGGACGGGAACCGCCGCTGGGCCCGGGCCTCGGGCGGCACTACGGAGCAGGGCCATCAAGCCGGAGCGGAGAAGATCCGCGAACTCCTCGGCTGGTGTGAGGAGACGGACGTGAAGGTCGTCACGCTCTGGCTCCTGTCCACGGACAACCTCAGCCGCGCGGAGAACGAGCTGCTGCCGCTGCTCAGCATCATCGAGGACACCGTGCGGGACCTGGCCGACGCCGGGCGCTGGCGCGTGCACCACGTAGGCCAGCTCGATCTGCTCCCGGACCGTACGCAGCAGGTGCTGAAGAAGGCCGAGGAGAAGGCCGGGACGATCGACGGCGTGCTGGTGAACGTCGCCGTCGGGTACGGAGGCCGCCAGGAGATCACCGACGCCGTGCGCTCGCTCCTGTCCGACCGTGCCGCAGCCGGTGCGAGCCTGGACGAGCTGGCGGAGACGCTGACCGTCGAGGACATCTCCGAGCACCTCTACACCCGGGGCCAGCCCGACCCCGACCTCGTCATCCGCACCAGCGGCGAGCAGCGCCTCTCGGGCTTCATGCTCTGGCAGAGCGCTCACTCGGAGTACTACTTCTGCGAGGTCTTCTGGCCGGCGTTCCGGAAGGTCGACTTCCTGCGTGCGCTTCGGGACTACGCGGCACGCCACCGGCGCTACGGGAACTGACGACGCCGGGCACCGAGCCCGGCCTCGCACCGTCCCGGTGCCGTCCCGGCGGACCCGTACCGCCAAGGCGGACCCCGTACGGCTGCCGTCGCGCATCCGAACCCCGGCCTGCGCGTCGCCCCGTACCGCAACCCTCGCCGTCCCGCATCCCCTCGCACTCAGGGCGCGACGGTGTCCGTGAGGGCGCACCGATGCGCGCTCCCAAGGGGAGTGCGCCACCAGCGCACGTTGTCGACCTGCATCTCGCGTCGCCGGTACGGGTCCGTGAAATCACCCTGCGGGGGCGGCCCGCATATGCCATTGCATGCTTGCGCTCAGCCGGGGGAATATCCCCTCATGGCCGGGTGCCCTCCACAGGCGCCCGGCGCCGGGAGGCCCGATTGCAGACCACGGACCGCCGCAGCACTTCTGCGGTGACTGGGATGTCGCGGAGGGCCGGTATCCGGCCCGCCCCGTGCGGGCCCGGACCGGTCTCTTCCCTTGCGACGCCGTCGCACCCCGACCTCTTCCGAGGGGGTTCGTCCACCCGTGGTGACAAGCAACAAGCGCAACGATTCCGGCCGGCGCACGTATGTCATCGACACCAGTGTGCTGCTCGCGGACCCGATGGCGATGGACCGTTTCGAGGAGCACGAAATCGTGCTTCCCGTAGTCGTGGTGACCGAGTTGGAGGCCAAGCGGCACCACCCGGAGCTGGGGTACTTCGCCCGGCAGGCGCTGAGGAGGCTGGATGAGTACCGCGTCAAGTACGGCCGCCTGGACGCGCCCATTCCCATCGGGGACGTGGGCGGCTCGCTCCGTGTGGAGCTGAACCACTCGGACCCCGGGGTGCTCCCCGCCGGCTTCCGGCTGGAGGACAACGACTCGCGCATCCTCGCCGTGGCGAGGAACCTTCAGGCGGAGGGCTTCGACGTCACCGTCGTCTCCAAGGACCTGCCGCTGCGTATCAAGGCGTCGTCCGTAGGGCTGCACGCGGAGGAGTACCGCGCGGAGCTCGCCATCACGGAGTCCGGCTGGACGGGCATGTCAGAGCTGACGCTGCCGGGCGAGGAGATCGACGAACTCTTCGCGAACGAGACCGTGTTCGTGCCCGACGCCGCCCAGATGCCCGTGCACACGGGCCTGGTGCTCCACTCCGAGAAGGGCAGGGCGCTGGGCCGGGTGACCCCCGAGGGGCAGATCAAGCTGGTGCGGGGCGACCGTGAGGCGTTCGGCATCAAGGGCCGCAGCGCGGAGCAGCGCATCGCGCTGGACCTGCTGCTCGACCCGGAGGTCGGCATCATCTCGATGGGCGGCCGTGCCGGTACGGGCAAGAGCGCACTCGCGCTCTGCGCGGGTCTGGAGGCCGTGCTGGAGCGCAGGCAGCACAGGAAGGTGATGGTCTTCCGCCCGCTGTACGCGGTCGGCGGGCAGGATCTGGGCTATCTGCCGGGCACCGAGGCCGAGAAGATGAACCCCTGGGCCCAGGCGGTCTTCGACACGCTCTCGGCCGTCACCAGCCGCGAGGTCATCGAGGAGGTCGTGGAGCGGGGCATGCTGGAGGTGCTGCCGCTGACGCACATCCGCGGGCGTTCGCTGCACGACGCGTTCGTGATCGTCGACGAGGCGCAGTCGCTGGAGCGGAACGTACTGCTGACCGTGCTGTCGCGCATCGGCTCCGGGTCGCGGGTCGTTCTCACCCATGACGTGGCGCAGCGGGACAATCTGCGCGTGGGCCGCTACGACGGAGTCGTCGCCGTGGTGGAGAAGTTGAAGGGGCACCCCCTCTTCTCGCACATCACGCTCAGCAGGTCCGAAAGGTCACCGATCGCGGCCCTTGTGACCGAGATGCTCGAAGAGACCCATATCTGAGGGGAGTTGTCCCTTTCGACGGGCGTTCGGCGCCGGCCGCTCCAACGGCGGTCGGCGTCCGCGCTGTTCAGGGACCCGAGGGCCGCCGTGCCTTCTAATGCGGGGTGTTGAGAGCGCGGCAGCTTAGTACTCCGGCGGGCGGCGCGTGCGTCTTTCCGTTGAACGTGACAGTCAAACCAGGTGTGACCTATCCCACTCGGTGTGGAATTGCCTCAGGGTGCTCGGGTCCGGCAGGGTGTGGTTCCTGTCAGGCCCCGCATACGGCACTCCCGCACCAGCAATGGTGTTGCACCACAAGCGGTACAGCACAGTGCAGAACTGAAAAGCAGTCACGCCGTATGCCGCCCGAGCACCACGCGGGCCCTCCGCGCCCAAGGAGGGTCCCTACGGGCCCGTACCTCCGGTGACCGTGTTCCGAGGAGGTCTGTGCCAGGGGCACGATCAGCGCCCGCGCGGTCACTCAAGCGGGCACGTTGGAAGGAAAACGTGTGACTCGGATCTCCGTCCGGGGATTCGCAGTGGCGTCCGCCACCGCGGTCACCACCGTCGGCGCCGTCGTCGGTGTGGCCTCCGGCAGCCAGCAGGGCCAGACGACGAACGACGTCGAGGCCACTGCCGCTGACTCGACGCTCCTCGAAGACATACCGGCGGGTCAGCAGGCCCGGGTACAGACCGCTTCCCTTACGCAGCAGGCCGACACGGCCTCCACCGCTGCACACGCCGAAGCGAAGAAGTCCGCAGAGGAAGAGGCGCGCAAGCAGGCGGCCGAGGCCGCCGCGGCGAAGAAGGCCGCCGCGGACAAGGCGGCCAAGGAGCGCGAGGCGAAGCTCGCGGCGAGCCGTTCTTCCGCTCGTGCCGATGCGGGTGACTTCCCGGCGCAGGCCTCTTACACGGTCGCCGAAGTCAAGTCCATGGCGCAGAAGATCGTCGGTGGAGAGAACTACCAGTGCTTCTCCGAGATCGTCGAGCGTGAGTCGGGCTGGAACTACCGCGCGAGCAACGCCAGTTCGGGTGCCTACGGACTCGTGCAGGCGCTGCCCGGCTCCAAGATGGCCTCGGCCGGAGCCGACTGGCGCACCAACCCCGCCACGCAGATAAAGTGGGGCCTGAACTACATGAACGACCGGTACGGCAGCGCCTGCGGTGCCTGGGACTTCTGGCAGGCCAACAACTGGTACTGAGCAAGGCGGCCCTCAAGGCCCGGCTCTGAGTCGTACGACGCTCGCCGTCCAGGGCTCGTTCGACTACACAGTTCCATATGCTTCGACGCTCACCCTCGTCCCGTATCGCGGGCCGGGGGTGAGCGTCTGCCGTGACCGGGCGGTGACATCGTCCGTGACCGGGCGGTGAACAACGTCGCGCCCCCGCCGCGCAGGCAACCTTCACGCCGGTAACGTCGTCATCCAACGAACGCCGTCATTCACGGCATCGGGCACGGACACGAGGTTTCCGGGGGCGGAGGAAGCGGATGACGAGCAGGGTGGACAGGCTCCGGGACGGCGTGGCGCGAATGGCGGCTCGGATCGCGGCGCGACGCGAGGAACAGCTCGCGAAGGACGCTGAGATGACCGGACCGGGTCCGGTGTCCGGTCCGGGATCGGGGGCCGGGACGGTGCCGGAGCGTCCGCCCACAGCCGACGGCACGGGCGTACCCAGCGGCCCGGACGGCACGACGGGCCCGCCGCCCGCGGGCCCTGCCCGAGTCGTCCCCGCGGGCGACGGCAAGCCCGCGCCGTCCACGGCGGTGCCGTGGGGCATGCGGGTCGCCGCCGAGGCGGGCTGGCGGCTGCTGGTGCTCGCGGGTGTGGTGTGGGTGCTGATACAGGTGATCAGCTCCATCAGCCTGCTGGTGCTGTCGTTCTCCGCGGGTCTGCTCGTGACCGCGTTGCTCCAGCCGACCGTGGCGCGGCTGCGACGTCACGGCGTGGGGCGGGGACTTGCCACGGCGATCACCTTCATCACCGGCTTCGTCGTGATGGGGCTCGTCGGCTGGTTCGTCGTCTGGCAGGTCACGGAGAATCTGCCCACCCTCACCGAGCGCGTGCAGGAGGCCATCGAGGAGGGCAAACGCTGGGCGATCCAGGGGCCGTTCCATGTGTCGAAGACCCAGGTCAACGACATCGCCAAGAACCTGAGCCAGTGGCTGGGCGACAACAGCCAGGAGGTCACCTCCGCCGGACTCGCGGGCGTCACCGTGCTGTTGGAGTTCCTCTCCGGCGCGGTGCTGACGATGTTCATCACCCTCTTCCTGCTCTACGACGGGCGAGGCATCTGGTCGTGGTTCCTCAAGCTCGTGCCGCGGAACGCTCGTGAGGGCGTCGCCGGCGCCGGGCCCCGGGCCTGGGTGACGCTCACCGGCTATGTGCGCGGGACCGTGATAGTCGCGATGATCGACGCGATCTTCATCGGTGTGGGCATCTTCATCCTCAAGGTGCCGCTGGCGGTTCCGCTCGCCGTCCTCATCTTCATCTTCGCGTTCGTACCGATCGTGGGCGCGGTGGTCTCGGGCGCGCTGGCCGTGCTGGTCGCGCTGGTGACCAACGGGCCCATCACGGGGCTGCTGGTGCTGGGCGTGGTGCTGCTCGTGCAGCAGATCGAGAGCCACATCCTCCAGCCGTTCATCCTGGGACGGCTGGTACGGGTGCATCCGCTGGCGGTGGTGCTCGCGGTCACCGGGGGCAGCCTCATCGCGGGGATTCCCGGGGCGGTCGTCGCGGTGCCGCTGGTTGCCGTACTCAATACGGCGGTCGGTTATCTACGGGCGTACTCGGAGGGGCAGTTCGACGGCGGACCGGCGCTCGCGGGTGCGGGCGGTCCCGTGAGCGGGTCCGGGGGCGGCAGGTCCGCGGGGAAGCGCGGCAAGGGCGGCACCACGGGAGCCCCGGGTGCCGGTGCCTCCGGTGCCTCCGGTGCCGCGACGGAACCCGGCGCCTCTCCCACGGAGTCCGCCGACGCTCCGCCGCCACCGGAACCCGAAACCGGTCCGGAGAGCGGGGAGGGAAGCGGGCCGGAGGGCTCACAGCGGTAGCGCGGCAGCGGCCCGGCGTTCCTCTCCCGAGGCGGTGCCTGAACTGCCCCCGTCCGGGCGGTGGTTCGGGCACCACGAGCCTGGCCCGTCGCGAGCACGCCGCACCGCGAGCACCCACCGCGACTGCGGCCCACTGCGACTGCGGCCCCACGGTGAGCACCGCCCGTCCGCGAGCATGTGCGCGCGTCGTCCCTTCCATGGCCGCCGGTTCAGTAAGGCGCCTTGCGGTGGTCCATATAGCGCTTCAGACGGTGGTAGTCGGCCGTGCTCCAGCCCTGTGCGGGCGGCGC
Source organism: Streptomyces marispadix (assembly GCF_022524345.1). Lineage (NCBI taxonomy): Bacteria > Bacillati > Actinomycetota > Actinomycetes > Kitasatosporales > Streptomycetaceae > Streptomyces > Streptomyces marispadix. Next base: position 4,411,543 of record NZ_JAKWJU010000002.1, read on the forward strand.
CACCGCGGTCCACGCCTCCACCGAGCCTGTGCCGTAGCGGTGCCCGTGCGGTGCGTCCACGTCGTACGAGACGGCCAGGTCGACCGTCGTCTGCCAGAAGGTGACGAACGGGAACCAGCCGACCTCCTCTGTGATGTCGGGGCCCAGCGGTTCGCGCAGCCAGCGGGGGCGCTCCACCGCCAGGTCCCAGGACCACCACACGATCGCGTCGGACGCGTTCTGCAGATACACCACCCGCGGGCCCCGCCAGGGCGCGGGCGGGCGCGGGAGGTCCCTCGCCGGCCACTGCGCGAAGCGGAAGTGCCTGCCTCGCTCGTACTGGGGGCGCCATACGGGGCTGCCCTCGTCGCGGTGGGCGGTGATCTCCCGGCGGATCGGTGAGAAGCCCGGCGTTCCCGCGAGCACCGCGCCGTCGACCTTCGACAGCAGATCGTCCGGGCCGTCGAACGCGGCCTCTATCCCGTATGCGCCGAGGCTCTCGCCGAAGACCACCAGGCGCGGGCGGCTGCGGGCCGGTTCCTCCAGCCAGCGTGCCCTCACGGCCTTCACCAGTGCGCGGTTGGCCCGTCCCGCCTGCTCCTTGTCGACGACGAAGGAGACCCAGCTGGGCAGTTGGGAGTACTGCATGGCGACGATGGCGGTGTCCCCGCCGTGCAGATATTCCAGGGGTTCGGCGTCTGTGGAGTTGACCCAGCCCATGCCCGTGGTGCCCGCGACGGCCAGCACCTCGCGGTCGAAGGCGCCCGTGCGCTCCAGTTCGGCGACGGCCAACTCGGCCCCGGCGGCGTAGGTCCCGGCCCCGTCCGATCCCAGGTCCTCGAAGGCGCGTCTGCCCACGTACACCCGTATCGGGTCCTTGGCGGGGCGGTGGACGACGTCGCCGATGTGGCGGGCGGTTGGCGTGGAAGCGGTGAAGTTGCGGCCCTCGTAGCCCAGTTCGCGCCACGTGATCAGCGACTGCGGGCTGCCCGAGACGTAGCGCGAGCCGGACTGGACCATGCCCTCCTTGGTGCCGCGGTCGGTGCTCGCCGCCACGGAGGCGACGACGTCCACCACGCCGCGGTCGAAGACCACGTCGCGCATGCCGACGACCACCGCCGTCACGCTGATCAGCAGCCCCGCCACGACCGCGACCGGGCGCGGCACGAATCGGCACAGCCCGCGTATCAGCGTCCGGGTGCCCAGACGTATGGCACGCGCCAGGAGCAGCAGCAGCCCGCACAGCGCCAGCGTCATCAGGGTGATCATCATCGAGTGCCAGGTCAGCGTCTCCGGCAGGTCCTGCAACGCCCTCAACCGCCGCTGCATGCGGGCGCTTTCGGAGAGCGCCAGTACGGTGAGGCCGAGCGCGAGGACGTAGTACGTCTGCCATGCGTGCGCGCGGGCCCGCTCGCCGGGGACCCGCGGGAGGAGGCGGCGGCAGGCCGGTATGAGGGCGAGGCGCGCGAGGCGGCCGAGCAGCGCGCCGATCGCGTAGCCGATGGCGGCGGTGATGCCGCCGATGACGCCCTGGAGGTACCAGGGGCGCGGCACGAGGGACGGCGTCAGCGAGAGCCAGAAGAAGACGGTGGCGAGGCAGGCCGCGCTCAGATCCGGCCAGCGGCGTACGACGCGGGTGGGGTCGGTGCACTTCCGGTACGGGTGGCGGGCGAGGGCGAGGACGCGGGTGGCGGCCCGGACGAGAAAGCGGCGGAGGGCGTCGCCGTCGCCGGGAGCCTTCCCTGGTGCCTGGTGTCCGGCCCCGTACTGGTGGGGGAGCCGCGGCCGCTCCCGCGGAGGTTCCAGCGGCCGTCCCCGCGGTGGCGGAGGTACGGGAGCGTCCGGAACCGCCGGTGGCCGAGGGGGAGCCGGAAACCGGGGCTGGTGAGGGGGCTGGTGCTGGGGCCGGTGCTGTGGTGGAGCCTGGGGCGGGCCGGTGGGCTGCCGCGTGGGTTGCCGCGTGCCTGTCCCGCCCGTCGTACCGGCAGTGCGCCGAGCACCCGGAGCCTCTCCCGTCCTGTACCCCATCGTCCGCCCCCACCCCTCGCCGGAACTCCGTCGCCGATACGGCTGACGCAGCCGGAAGGACTCGGGTTGAGTGTGCATATCCGGCCCGAATAAGGGTTGTTTCGCAACAACAAGGCCCGATAGGGCTGACAGGCAGGCGCGTAACGCAGGGAGGCAGGGAGTCACGATGCCCGCACGCAGGTCCGGCCACGGGGGCAGGCCGTCGGCCCGGCTCGTACTGGCGGCGGAGGCGGTACGCCTCAGGGAACGCGCCGGGATCTCCCTAGCCGAGCTGGCGGCAAGGACCGGCTACGACAGCTCGTATCTACGGGAGCTGGAGACCGGCGAACGCCTCGGCACGCCCGCCGTGTTCGCGGCCCTGGACGCGGTGTACGACTGCGGAGGCCACCTCGGGGAGCTGTGGGAACTGGCCAGGGACGGCGTCTTCCGCGAGCGTTTCAAGCGCTTCATGGAGCTGGAGCGGCTGGCGACGGCACGGAACGAGTACGCCTCGGCCACCGTGCCCGGCCTTTTCCAGACGGAGGAGTACGCACGGGAGCAGTTGCGCACGGCACGGCTCGGCAACGCTCAGGAGCTGGAGGAGCAGGCAGCGGCCCGCGTGGGCCGTCAGGGTCTGCTGGTCGGCGAGGGCGCGCCGCGCTTCCGTGCGGTGCTGGACGAGGCGGTGCTGCGTCGGGGGCTGCGTGACGCGGCGGCGTGGGGGCGGCAGTTGGACCGGCTGGTGCAGGTCGCGCTGCTGCCACGGGTCACGTTGCAGGTGCTGCCGTTCACCTCCGGTCTTCAGCATCTGCTGGGGAGTTCGCTGACGCTGCTGTGGATGCCGGACGAGTCCGTCGTCGCCTACAGCGAGGGGGTGCTGGTCGGGGGAGTTGATCGAGGAGACCGAGGACGTGGACCGGCTGCGTCTCTCCTGCGACGTGATGAGGGACTCGGCGCTCTCGCCGGAGGAGTCGGTGGAGTTCATCGAGCGCGTGAGGAAGGAGGCCGCGCTGTGACGGCGTGTGCGGGTGCGGACGCGGACGCGGGTGCGAGGGGCCGCGTCCGCTGGCGCGCGTCCAGCTACAGCAACGCCGAGGGAGGCAACTGCGTCGAGGTCGCCCCGCTCTCCGGCGGCGTCCGGCTCGCGTCCGGCGCCGTCCCCGTACGGGACAGCAAGCGACCGCGGGGGCCCGCGCTGCGGTTCGGCGCCGGGGCGTGGGGGGCCTTCGTCGAGGCGGTGAAGTCTCAACGGGTCTGATCCGCACGCCCGTTGAGCGTCCCGCCGGGCCGCTCGGCCCGGTCCGCCGACTGCCGCCGTACGCAAGGCAGTCGCGCGAAGCTGTCGGTCTGGCCAGTCGAAGACAGCCGAGGCCAGTCGAGAAGCCGAGGCCCACCTCGCCTTTCATCGCAGGTCACAGCCCTTTTCCGGCGATCTATACACGGCATGTATACCCGTGATGTATAGTCCCCGCCATGTCCATCAGCCACACGCTGCTCGGGCTCCTGGAGGAGTCCGGCCCCCGCCACGGCTACGACCTCAAGCGGGCCTTCGACGAACGCTTCGGGCACGACCGCCCCCTCCACTACGGGCAGGTCTACTCGACGATGTCCCGCCTGCTGAAGAACGGCCTCGTCGAGGTCGACGGGATCGAAGCGGGCGGCGGGCCCGAGCGGAAGCGATACGCCATCACCGACGCGGGCATCACCGACGTCGCCGAATGGCTCTCGCGCCCCGAGAAGCCGGAGCCCTACTTGCAGAGCACCCTCTACACCAAGGTCGTGCTCGCCCTCCTCACCGGGCGGGACGCCGGTGAGCAGCTCGACACGCAGCGCGCCGAACATCTGCGCCTCATGCGGGAGTTGACGCGGCGCAAGCAGGGCGGCGACCTGGCGGACCAACTCATCTGCGACCACGCTCTCTTCCACCTCGAAGCCGACCTTCGGTGGCTGGAGCTGACGGCAGCGCGGCTCGACAAGCTGGCCACGGAGGTACGGCAATGACGTCCACAGCATCCACAGCATCGGCGGCGTCCACCGCGACGGCCGCCTCACCCGGCGCCGGCAGTGCCCCGGACTCTCAGTTCCTGCTCTCGGCGAGCGGACTGCACAAGACCTACGGGTCGACCGCCGCCCTCGACGGCGCCGACTTCGCGATCCGCTCCGGCGAGATCGTGGCGGTCATGGGGCCGTCCGGGTCGGGCAAGTCGACGCTGCTGCACTGCCTCGCGGGGATCGTCCAGGCGGACGCGGGCACGGTGACGTACCGCGGCCAGGACCTGACCTCGATGAACGACGCGAGGCGCAGCGCCCTGCGCCGCTCCGACTTCGGCTTCGTCTTCCAATTCGGCCAGCTCGTACCCGAGTTGACGTGCCTGGAGAACGCCGGTCTGCCGCTGCGCCTCGCCGGACTGGGACGCAAGGAGGCCGAGTCGCGTGCCGCGGCGTGGCTGGAGCGCCTGGAGGTCGAGGACGTGGGCCGGAAGCGTCCCGGCGAGGTCTCCGGCGGGCAGGGGCAGCGCGTCGCCGTCGCCCGCGCGCTCGCGGCGGGCCCGAGGGTGCTCTTCGCCGACGAGCCGACGGGCGCACTCGACTCCCTCAACGGCGAGCGTGTGATGCAGCTTCTGACCGAGGCCGCCCGTGAGTCCAAGACCGCGGTCGTGCTCGTCACCCACGAGTCGCGGGTGGCCGCCTACTCGGACCGCGAGGTCGTCGTACGCGACGGCCGCGCCCGCAGCATGGCGGGCGCCCTGTGAGCGCCTCGGACACCCGCGCCGAGGGGCGGACCGCGGAGCCCTACGGACAGAACGGGCAAGACGGGCAGCACGGACACGACGACCCCGGAGGGGCCGGAGCGGCGGGACCAGCCGGATCGGCCTTGCGGACAGGAGGAACCGGCACCGCTGCGTCGACGCGCGGCAGCGGCGCCGCCGGTCTCCGGGAGTGGGCTCGCGACCTCGCCCTCGGCGCACGCTTCGCCACCAGCGGCGGGCGGCAGGGATGGCTCCGTACGCTGCTGACGGCCGTCGGCGTCGCGCTCGGTGTGGCGGTGCTGCTGCTCGCGGCGGCGGTGCCGGAGATCGTCCGCAGTCAGGACACCCGCGAGGAGGCCCGCTCGGGCGCTTTCACCCACCAGAGCGCCGGCCCCGACCGCAGCGAGTACTCGGTCCTAGGGAAGGACGCCAACAACCGCTGGAACGGCTACCAGTTGTACGGGCGTCTGCTCCAGGCCGAAGGGTCCAGCCCGGCCACTCCCCCCGGGCTGGACCACATTCCCGGACCGGGCGAACTGGCCGTCTCACCGGCTTTGAAGAAGGTGCTCGAATCCCCCGAGGGCGACGTCCTGCGGGAGCGGCTGGACGGCAAGGTCACGGCCGTCATCGGCGACGAGGGGTTGCTCGGCCCGTCCGAACTCGCCTTCTACAAGGGCGCGGACGATCTGTCGGTGGCTCATGGGGCCACCCGCGTCACGAAGTTCGGCAGCCCGCAGGACGAACAGCCCATGGACCCCACGCTGGTGCTGCTGGTCGTGGTGGCCTGTGCGGTGCTGGTGATGCCGGTGGCCATCTTCATCGCGACCGCCGTGCGCTTCGGCGGTGAGCAGCGCGACGCGAGGCTCGCGGCACTGCGGCTCGTCGGCGCCGACATAGCGAGCGCACGCCGCATGGCGGCGGGGGAGACGCTGGTGGGCGCGCTGATCGGGCTGCTGCTCGGCGGCTGGTTCTTCCTGCTGGGCCGGGCGTTCATGGCCAAGATCGAGCTGTTCCACATCAGCCTCTTCCCCGAGGACGTCACGCCCGGCCTGCCGCTCGGTCTGCTGATCGCCGTCGGTGTGCCGCTGACCGCCGTGGCCGTCACCATCTTCGCGCTGCGCGGTGTCGCCATCGAACCGCTGGGCCTCGTACGCAAGAGCGGGCAGCGCAAGCGGCGGCTGCTGTGGCGGCTGGTCCCTCCGGCGGGCGGTGCGGCGCTGCTGCTGCCGCTCGCGGGCAGCCTGAACGGCGGCGGCTCGGTCAACGAGGTGCAGGTCAGCTCGGGTGTGGTGCTGCTGCTCAGCGGTGTCGTGCTGCTGCTGCCGTGGCTGGTGGAACGCCTCGTGGCACGGCTGCGCGGCGGGCCCGTCTCATGGCAGCTCGCCACCCGCCGCCTCCAGCTCAGCAGCGGCAACGCCTCCAGGGCCGTCAGCGGGATCACGGTCGCGGTGGCCGGTGCGATCGCGCTACAGCTCCTCTTCTCCGTCGTACAGGTCGACGAGGAGCGCAACGAGCACCTCGGGCAGGACAAGACGCAGCTCGACATATACGGGCCCAGCTCGACGCTCGCCGACGCGCAGGCGCTGACCGCGGAGTTGAGGCGTACCGAGGGCGTCACGCAGGCGAACGGCTATCTCCAGTCGTGGCTGGAGGCCAAGGGGAAGAGCGACGACGGTGTGAACGTCACCGTGGGCACCTGCGCGTCGCTGCGCAAGGCGGCCCGTATCGGCGACTGCCACGACGGTGACGCCTTCGTCGTACAGCCGGGCAAGGACGAGGGCCCACCGGTCGAGCGTGGAATGCCACTCGTGCTCAACGGGTCCTCCGGCGGCGAGAACGCGAAGGGTACGGAGGGCACGAAGGGCGCCGAGGGGAAGATCTGGCGTGTGCCCTCCTCCGCGCGCACGGTCGAGGGCATCACCTCACCGGAGGGCTATGCCAACTCCGGGCTGCTGCTCACCCCTTCGGTGCTCTCCGAGAAGCAGCTCGCAAGCCCGTCGTTCCAGGGCTGGGCCGTGACCGAACGCACCGACGAGGCGCTGGAGAGGCTCCGTACGACGGTCTTCCACACCGACCCCGCGTACACCCTGTGGGAGACCTCCGACCAGCAGCGTGCCCAGGAGATCGAGGGCGTACAGCAGGCGATCCTGGCGGCCTCGACGGCGGTGCTGCTGCTGATCGGCGCCAGTATGACCGTCTCGATGCTGGAGCAATTGCGGGAGCGCAAGCGGCAGTTGTCGGTGCTGGTCGCCTTCGGCACGAAGCGCTCCACGCTCGGCGCCTCGGTGCTGTGGCAGACGGCGGTGCCCGTTGTGCTGGGCATCGGGCTGGCGGTGGTCTTCGGACTGGGCCTCGGCTGGGTTCTGTTGAGGATGCTCGACGAGGCGAAGCCGGACTGGCTGGTGTTCCTGCCGGCGGCCGGTGCGGGGGCCGCGGTGATCGCCCTGGTGACGGTGATCAGTCTGCCGTTCCTGTGGCGGATGATGCGGCCGGACGGTCTGCGGACGGAGTGAACTGCCGGGCGGTCTCCGGGAGTTCCGGCGGACCGGCGGGCTGAACGACCCGGCGTCACCGCAGTTCACCGCTGTTCCGATCCGGCGATCCGGAAGACCGCTCCCACCTGCGCACGGTTCCGGCCAGGCCCCCATGCTGGCCGGGACCGTGTTTCTGCGTTAAAGTGCTATCACTTTGCTAGACAAGGCTGGTGGCGCGGGCCGCCGGCCGTCCGACACGGAGACGGGGGCATCCCTATGTCAGCGCAGGACCCAGCACCGAAGACACCGAACACTTCCGGACCGGGCGCCGGTTCGCCCGGCTCGGGCGGACGCGGGACCGACACCGAGCCGCAGGACGTGCCCGAGATGCCCGACCCCGAGGTCCGCGAGGTCACCGCGCACAGCATCCCGGGCGGGCTCGCGCTCCTCCTCGGCCTCATCGGCTTCCTGCTGGGAGTCGCAGGGATAATCGTCGGCGGCGGCCTCGCCTCCGAGGGCACCGTCGGGCCCGGCGCGACCCTGATCGTCGTCGGCGTACTGGTGCTCATCGGCTCGGTCTTCGCGATGTGCGGCCTGAACATGGTCGCTCCGGGAGAGGCCCGCGTCGTGCAGCTCTTCGGGCGCTACACCGGCACGATCCGTACGGACGGCCTGCGCTGGGTCAATCCGCTCACGAGCCGCAGCAAGGTCTCGACGCGGGTCCGCAACCACGAGACGGCGGTCCTGAAGGTCAACGACGCCTACGGCAACCCGATCGAGCTGGCGGCCGTGGTGGTCTGGCAGGTCCGCGACACCGCGCAGGCGACCTTCGCCGTGGACGACTTCGTGGAGTTCGTGGCCACCCAGACCGAGGCGGCCGTGCGGCACATCGCCATCGAGTACCCCTACGACGCCCACGACGAGGACGGCCTCTCGCTGCGCGGCAACGCCGAGGAGATCACCGAGAAGCTCGCCGCCGAACTGACCGTCAGGGTCGAGGCGGCAGGCGTGAAGATCGTCGAGTCCCGCTTCACGCACCTCGCCTACGCACCCGAGATCGCCTCCGCCATGCTCCAGCGGCAGCAGGCGGGCGCCGTGGTCGCCGCACGCAAGACGATCGTGGAGGGCGCGTGCGGCATGGTCGAGGACGCCGTCACCCGCATCGCCGCGCAGGACTTCGTGGAGCTGGACGACGAGCGCAGGGCCCAGATGGTCAGCAATCTGCTGGTCGTGCTCTGCGGTGACCGCTCGCCCCAGCCGGTGCTGAACACGGGAACGCTCTACCAGTGACCGACCCCCCTGAGCGCGACGGCTCCGCGGAGCCCGTGGATTCCGTACCGTCCGCGGACGGTACGGACGGCGGGTCCGCGGACGCCCCGCGCGCCAAGCCGGGGAGGTCTGGGCGGCAGCGCAAGCAGGTGCTGTTGAGACTCGACCCGGCGATGTACGAGGCGATCGCCCGCTGGGCGGCGGACGAACTGCGTTCCACGAACGCCCAGATCGACTATCTGCTGCGCAAGGCGCTCGCCGACGCACGGCGCCTGCCGCGCGACGCCAGGCCCCATCCGCGAAGGGGGCGCCCGAGGCGCGAGGAGTGACGGCGCTGCCGGGCCGCAAGTCCCGGCGGTCGGGCGGCGGTCGGGTCCGGGGTTCGGCGGGTGGCCGCAAGGGGGTGGTCACCCGCGGTGCCCCGCCGACGGCGCCTTCGGGGAACGCCGTTACGAGAGGACGTTGCGGAGCGCGCAGGTGATCGCCGCTCGTATGGCGTCCGGCGGGGACTGGGAGTTGCTGTCCGCCACGGCCAGAACGTTTTCGGCCACGGCATGCAACGCGACGCCGGAACTGCGCGCGACTCCGGCGAGAATGCCCGCCGCCACCTGTGCGCTACAGCCGTGGGCGCACATCAGGGCGTCCTGAGCTCGCTCGATCGTCTCTCTGCGGAAGCTGTCGTCTTGTTGCGGGCCGAGTTCGTTCCCAGGGTGCTCTGCACAGTTCACGGTGTGCCCCACTTCTGCGCACAGGAGGAACCGGGTGGCTTGAATGCGCACCCGCTGTCGTGCAGACAATCACAGAGTGTGCCCTCACGGCCACTGTGAGAGGTTTTGGCTTGACTTCCGGCCGGTTGTCGCACTCACCAACTGCCGGACGACCGGCGATTGTTGGCCACAGGCGCGAGCACGGTCACGATCGGCCGTTCCATGGCGTACGCCGAACAGGGACGGACGGCGAGCAAGGGCCGGCGGCGGGAACGGCGCAAAAAGAAAGGGCAAGAAGGTCGTTACCTCCTTGCCTCTCTCAACCTATAGCGCACCGGGGGGCTTGCGGCAAGGCCCGGGTCGTGGCGCAGAATCCTCCGCCGAGGCCAGAACCTGCGGAAAAGACAGACTCGCGAAGTACGTGTGCCATTGCGGCCTTTGGTGTCGCAGGGAGACGGACGTCTGACCTGCGGTGAACACGCGGAGCGGCTGGCCGTGACACAGCCAGTTTGAAATGGGGGGTTCATGATCGACGTGATCATTGCCGGCGGCGGGCCGACCGGCATGATGCTGGCGGCCGAGCTGCGCCTGCACGGCGTCAGCGTGCTCGTGCTGGAGAAGGAGAAGGAACCGCCGCGCTACGTGCGCTCGCTGGGACTGCATGTGCGCAGCGTCGAGGTGATGGACCAGCGCGGCCTGCTGGAGCGCTTTCTCGCGCACGGCAGGAAGCATCGGGTCGGAGGCTTCTTCGCCGGCATCACCAAGCCCGCGCCCGACCGGCTCGACACCGGGCATCCGTACACGCTCGGCATTCCGCAGCCCGTCACCGACCGCCTGCTGGCCGAGCGTGCCGCCGAGCTCGGCGCCGAGATCCGGCGTGGTCGCGCGCTGACGGGACTGAGCCAGGACGACCAGGGAGTGACCGTCGAAGTGACCGGCGGGGACGGCCTCGACGGAGACGGCCTCGGCGGGGACGGCTCGCGGGCCGGGGCCGGGGCGCGGCTGCGCTCGCGCTATCTCGTCGGCTGCGACGGCGGACGCAGCACGGTGCGCGGACTGCTCGGCGTCGGCTTTCCCGGCGATCCCAGCAGTGCGGAGACGCTGCTGGGCGAGATGGAGGCGACCGAGGACCCGGAGACGATCAGCGCCATCACGGCGGAGGTCCGCAAGACCCAGTTGCGTTTCGGCCTCGGACCCGTCGAGGGCGGGGCGTACCGGGTCGTCGTGCCCGCGGAGGGGATCGCTGAGGACCGCTCGGTCCCGCCGACCCTGGAGGACTTCAGGAAGCAGCTACGGGCGACCGCCGGAACCGACTTCGGGGTGCACTCGCCGCGCTGGCTGTCCCGGTTCGGCGACGCCACGCGGCAGGTCGAGCGCTATCGGGTCGGCCGGGTGCTGCTGGCCGGGGACGCGGCGCACATCCACCCGCCGATGGGCGGGCAGGGGCTCAACCTCGGTGTGCAGGACGCGTTCAACCTCGGCTGGAAGCTTGCCGCCGAGGTGCGCGGCTGGGCACCGGAGGGGCTGTTGGACAGCTACCACACCGAACGGCACCCGGTGGCCGCCGACGTGCTGGACAACACCCGCGCCCAGAGCGCGTTGATGGCCACCGACCCCGGCGGCCGTGCGGTGCGGCGGCTGGTGTCGGAGCTGATGGAGTTCGAGGAGGTCAACCGCCGCCTGGTGGAGAAGATCATCGCGACCGGCATCCGCTACGACCTCGGCGAGGGGCACGAACTCCTCGGCAGGCGGCTGCGGGACGTCGAGCTGAAGCAGGGACGCCTGTACGGGCTCATGCACGAAGGGCGAGGGCTGCTGCTCGACCAGACCGGCCGCCTCTCGGCCGGCGGCTGGGCCGACCGGGTCGACCATGTCGTCGACGTCAGCGACGAACTGGACGTGCCAGCGGTGCTGTTGCGGCCGGACGGGCATGTGGCGTGGGCGGGGGAAGACCAGCGGGAACTGCTCGACCGGCTGCCGAAGTGGTTCGGCGCGCCCGCCGGTTGACGCGTTCTTCCCGGTTGACGCGTTCTTCCCGGTTGACGCGTGCTTCCCGGTTGACGGGTGCTCGCCGTTCGGGCGGGAAGGAGCGGCCGGGCGGCGCCGAGCGGCCCGGCCGGCCGCGCCCGGTCCCTGTCCGGCTGGTATCCCCGTGCCGGGACCGGCCCCCTACGGAAGTCGTAGCGCAAGCCGCCTCTGTCATCCGAAAGTCCCCGCCCGCGCCCGCGCCCTGCCATGGCCCGCTCACCGGCGTTACATTCCGTACGTGCCCCGGACCGCGGGCGACTGGATCGCCGACATCGCCCTCTTCCTCTTCGCGGCGTGCTTCGCCGTGCTGAGCGCCGACACCGTCCTGCACGGTGAACACCCGTCGCCTGCCGTGCTGTTCGCGGACCAGGCGGCGGGGGCGCTGGCGTGCGCCGCGCTCTTCCTGCGGCGCCGCCGGCCGGTCCAGCTCGCCGTGGCGCTGCTGGTGGCGGGCATGTTCTCGCACTTCATCACCGGTGCGACGATCGTCGCCGTCTTCACGGTCGCCGCAGGGCGGACGATCCGTACGACGGCGTGGGTGGCCGGGCTGGGCTTCCTTCCCGTACCGCTCTTCCTCGCCGGGGGCCCGAGCTTGGACGATCCGGCGACCGCTTCCGGCGTCACCTACTTCGTACTGCTGGCAGGCGCCATCGGCTGGGGACTGTTCGTACGGTCGCGGCGGCAGCTCGTGGAGTCGCTGCGCGAACGCGCCGAGAGCGCGCGCACCGAGGCGCGCCGTCAGGTGAGGGAGGACATCGCCCGTGAGATGCACGATGTGCTCGCGCACCGGCTGTCGCTGCTGAGCCTCCACGCAGGTGCGCTTGCCTTCAATCCGGGGGCCTCCGAGCAGGAGACGCGGGAGGCCGCGGAGGTCATACGGGACAGCGCGCACGAGGCACTTGAGGATCTGCGCGGGATCATCGGGGTGCTGCGCGCCCCGACGGGCGAGGTGTCACGTCCGCAGCCCGTGCTCACGGATCTGCCGTCGCTTGCGGAGGAGTCACGTAAGGCGGGCATGCGCGTCGACCTGGAGGTCGCCGTCGCGGCCGGGGAGGCGCCCGGCGCGCTGGGCCGTACCGCGTACCGGATCGTGCAGGAGGGCCTCACCAACGCCCGTAAGCACGCGCCGGATTCACCCGTGCACGTGTCGGTGAGCGGCGGTCAAGACGAGGGGCTGAGCGTGCGGCTGCGCAACGGTCTCGCCGCCGCACCGGTGTCCGAGGTGCCAGGCGCCGGTCAGGGCCTGGCCGGTCTCGCCGAGCGGACTCACATCGCCGGAGGGAGGCTCGAACACGGCGTGTACGGCGGTGAGTTCGAGCTGCGGGCGTGGCTGCCGTGGGCGGCGCGGCGCGGTGCGCCCGAGACCGCCGCGCAGGTCTCCGGGCCGGGCTCGACGTGAGGCAGAGGCACTCGGCGAACCCGCCGGACCGTACAGGGATGTCCGGCGCATCCGACGAAGGGGACGGGCGCGACGCGGCGGACGCGCCGGACGCGCCTCGCGGCGCGGGCGCATCCGCAGCGATCCGCGTACTCCTCGTCGACGACGACCCGCTCGTACGGTCCGGGCTGCGGCTGATGTTCGGCGGCGCACCGGACATCGAGGTCGTCGCCGAGGCCGCGGACGGCAGCGAGGTGCCGGGGCTCGTCGACGCCCACGCACCGCATGTCGTGCTGATGGACATCCGTATGCCGGTGGTGGACGGACTGGAGGCCACGGAGAGACTGCGGGGACTCCGACGCCCGCCGGAGGTCGTGGCGTTGACGACGTTCAACACGGACGCACATGTGCTGCGTGCCCTGCGCGCGGGTGCGGCCGGCTTCGTGCTGAAGGACACTCCACCGGCGGAGATCGTCCAGGCGGTGCGGAAGGTCGCGTCGGGAGAGCCCGTGCTGTCGCCGGAGGTGACGCGCCAGTTGATCGCGCGGGTGTCGGGCGGCGGCACGGAGCGCGAGGCGCGTGCGAGGCGGGCGCGGCGGCAGATCGCCGAACTCGGAGAGCGGGAACGCGAGGTGGCCATGGCCGTCGGACGGGGCATGTCGAACGCGGAGATCGCCGCCGAGCTGTACATGGGCGTCCCCACGGTCAAGACGCATGTCTCGCGCATCCTGAGCAAGCTGGGCCTCGACAACCGCGTCCAGATCGCACTTCTGGCCAGCGACTCCCGCGCGGACGCCGGCGATTGACCTGAGGCCTACGGCCTGACGCACGGGGTCTACGGCCCCAGACCCGGGGCCCACGGCCCGGAGTCCGCGGTCCGCGACGGCGAAGGGCCGGCCCTTGGAGGGCCGGCCCGTCCAGGTCCGCTCCTGGGACCTCCGCGGTCGGAACAACGCAGTCGGAACATCCGCGGTCGGAACAACCGCGGTCAGTTCACCGGCAGTTCGAACCACACGACCTTGCCCGTCGACAGCCGCGTCGCACCCCAGCGCCGTGCGAGCCGGTTGACGAGGTACAGCCCGCGGCCTCCCTCGTCGGTCGCCCGCGCCTGCCGCAGCCGGGGAAGCTGCGGCACGTCGTCGCCGACCTCGCAGCGGAGGGTGTCCGTACGCAACAGCCGTAGCGTGATGGGACGTTCGGCGTACCGCACCGCGTTGGTGACGACCTCGCTGACCAGCAGCTCGACCGCGTCGGACAGCTCCTCCAGGTCCCAGCGGGCCAGCGCGCGCCGCGCCAGCCTGCGTGCCTGGCCCGCCGTCTGGGCGCGGGGGTCGAGGAACCAGTAAGCGACGTCGCTCGGCGCGATCCCGTCGAACCGGGCGGCGAGCAGGGCGATGTCGTCGTCACGGTCGCCCGGGCCGAGGATGTCCAGCACCTCGTCGCAGAGCGGCTCCAGCGGAGCCGACGCGTCCGGGCGGGTCAGCCGTGCCGTCGCCGTCAGCTTCTCGCGCAGATGCTCGATGCCGGTCCAAACGTCCCGCTGGCGCGACTCGACCAGCCCGTCGGTGTAGAGCAGCAGCGTGGCGCCCGCCGGGGCGTCCAGCTCCACCGCTTCGAAGTCGACACCGCCGACGCCGATCGGCGCGCCTGCCGGTATGCGCAGCACCTCCGCACGCCCGTCCCGATGCAGCAGAACGGGCGGCGGATGACCGGCGTTGGCGATGATGATGCGGTGCGCCACCGGGTCGTAGACCGCGTAGAGGCAGGTCGCCATGCGGTCGCTGCCCAGGCGCTGCGCCTGCTCGTCCAGGTGGTGCAGCACCTCCTGCGGCGGCAGGTCGAGCTGCGCGAGCGTCTGCGCCGTGGTGCGGAGCTGGCCCATGATCGCCGCCGATGTCATGGAGTGGCCCATCACATCGCCCACGACCAGGGCCACCCTGCTGCCCGGCAGCGGAATCGCGTCGTACCAGTCGCCGCCGACCCGGGCCGTCTCGGCCGCGGGAAGATAGCGGCTGGCCAGATGGCAGCCCGTCGGCTGCGGCAACTCGTCGGGGAGCATGGTGCGCTGGAGCTCGTCGGCGATGTACGCCTCACGCCCGTAGAGGACCGCCTTGTCCACGCCCAGCGCGGTGTGGGTGGCGAGCTGCGCGGCGATCAGCAGATCGTCCGGCTCGAACGGCGCGCGCTCGGGGCCGCGCATGAACACCGCGGCGCCGATGACCCGGCGCCGCCCCCGCAGCGGAGCGAGTATGGCGCGCTGGCCCGAGGGCACGTCGGGCCCGGAGCCGAGGAGTTCGGGAAGCGCGTCGCGGGCGGCGGGCGCGTCGGCGAAGACGGGCCGCACGCCTCGCAGCACCTCGGCCAGCGGTCCGCCGGAGAGCACCTCGGCGTATTCGGCGGCACCGGCCGTGCCGTCCGACACCGCGGAGAGCGAGGGGCCCGTCGTGGTGCCGGGGCCGCCCGCCATGTCGCCGTCGGGCTGCGACCGGCCGTCCGCGGCTGACGCCGCCGCCACCATCGCGTGCGGATCGTCGGGGATGCGGTCGCTGCGCCGAAGCCGCAGCACCACCGGGCCGGTGGGCCGCTCGTCGCCCACGGGCAGCGGATCGCGCAAGTAGACGAGGATCGCGTCGGAGTACGCGGGCACGCTCGCCCGGCACAGACCCAGCACGGTCTCGTCCAGGTCCATGCCTCGGGCGATACGGCGAGTGGCGGCGCCGACGAAGCGCAGCCGGTCGCCGCCGCGCCGCTCCCGCTCGGCGGCGTCGCCGTTCCCCGGTGCCGCTTCACGGGCGGGGGGATCGGAGGCCTGGGCCTGGGGGGCGGCGGGCGGTACGTCGGCGGCGGTCATGTCGCCGGTGGTCGGATGAGACACGGCACCGCTCTCCGCGGTAGGGGGTTGGGACGGGTTGTGGGACGGCCGCTCGGACGCGGCTCCCGGCCCGCTGTGGGACGGTTCGGGGACGGCGCGCCCTGCGCCGCCCCTCCCGCTGGAGCCCCTTGAGGCTTCGGCGGTCTGCTGCTGGGACCTGTGCTGCTGTGATGCGTGCTGGTGCTGGTGCTGCGGGGGACGCTGGGCACCGGCGCCGGATTCCGGTCTCGTGCCCGGTTTCGCACCGGAGCCCTTGCCGGATGCACCGGCGCGCGGTCGTGTACGGGGGCGCACCTGCTCCACCTCCTCGCCGCCGGCGCATGTCGAGGGCAGCGCGCCGTCGTACGAGGTACCCGCCGCCGAAGGCGACGGACCGTCCCGCTCCGGGGAACGGCCGGGGGCCTGCTCGGGGGCACGGCCCTGCGCACCGCCCGGGGCCGACGGTGCTGAAGTCCCGGACGGCGCACGGCTCTCCGCACCGGCCGGCCGCGGGCCCACGGGAGGCGAGGTGCCCGCGGAGCGCAGGCCGAGGCCCGCCGACCCCGTCGTGGGTGTGCCCACAGCCGGAAGCGGCGGCGCTGCTGTGCCTGTCGCAGGCTCTTGGTGCTCCGTCACGCGTTCGGTTTCCATCCATCCGTGGCCGCGCGCCCTGTGCGCGGCGCTCCCTGCGCTCCCCGTACTACGTCCGTCGTCGTACTACGGCCGCCTTCGGCACTGGAGGAAGATCTGGATCTCGGGCGGCACGTCCGTGCTTGCCGGAGCGTAGGCATAGGCGTCCTCCCCGGCGATCTCGAAACCCGCATCGCGCACGAGCTGGCGCAATTCGTCCCGCAGATAGCCGGATACCCGGATCGTGTTGCCCAGGAACGGCAATGAGAAGTCATCGACATCCGCTTCCACCATCGACATGGCCATCGGTGCGCCTTCCCGCAGTTGCTGGTGCAGCATGCGCAGCGCGTAGGGAATTTCCGCCCGAGGCAGCATCAGGAGGGAGAAGAAAGCGGCGGCACCGTCGAAGGGACCGAGGTCGTACCTCTCGAACTCGGCGATGTCCATGCGGCGGAAGTCGCCGTCCGGCACGTTCTCCTGGGCGAGTTTCACCATGCCCGGCGAGAGGTCGATGCCGATGACCCGGTGGCCCGCCTCGCTGAGCTGGCGCGCGGTCGGCAGCCCGGTGCCCGAACCGAGGTCCAGCACGCGGGAGCCGGGGGCCAGTTGCTCGGCGAGCCAGGCGCCCGAGGCGATCTGGCCCTCTTTGTGCGGGAAGGCCTCGTCGTAGCGGTCGCCGATCGCGTCGAAGGCGTCGGCCTGCCCGGTGCGGTCCAGCGAACCCCAGTCGAAGCCCTTGTAGGCGCGCGCCTTCGACCTCGGGGGCACGGCGTCCTCGCGGCGGGCCCTGGCGCGTTCGCCCGGGTCTCCGCGGTCTTCGGGGTCCGCGGCACCGCCGGTGTCCTCCGGACCTGGCCCCGGCGGATCCCCGTGGCCTCCGTACGTGCTGCTCACGCTTGATCTCCTCTCTGGCCACGCGTCGCCAAATCCCCGAGGGGGAGGGGAGTTGTTGCAGCAGTGCGCCTACGGACGCTGATCCTACGTTTGCAGTATGGGGGCGCAGCAAGAGGGAACGGGAGGTCGAAGCGGGCGCGTGTCGTCCGACACATCCGGCACATCCACGCAAGTACGGAAGAGGGTGCGCTCCCGGGCCGACAAAGCGGGCCCCGCGGGGCGGCCGAACGGCCCGTGAGGGGCCGGGAGTCCGGCTGCCGGATTCGTGGGGGCCGGTGCGCACCGGAATCCGGACGGCGGGCCGGGGCCGGGCGTGAGCGGTCAGCCGGGCCGGGCGGTTCGCCGAGCGGTTCACGGCCGTCGCCCTTCACCTTGAGGGCGGCCACCGGGGGTTCCGGCCTCGCGGCGGCAACTCCCGGCTGCGTGCGTGCCGTCGTATGCCTCGCTGTCGCTGCCGCATGCCTCGCTGCCGCTTCCGGCGTGCGCCGGGCCGTCGTTGGCCGGGCCGCCCTCGGCCGGGGTGTCGTTCACTGTGCCTTCGGCTGTGCCGTAGACCGTGATGTCCGTCCGGCCGTACGGCTTCGCCGCTCCGGGAGGCGGACGGCCGTCCCAGTCCTGTGGGAGCGACGGCACCGGCCAGCGCGGATCGGGACGCCAGTGCTCCCAGCCGTCACGGAACGGCGACGCCCAGGAGCCGATCTGCTCGACCACCGCGCGCCCGGCCGCCCGTACCCGCGCGGCCAGTTCGTCGTCGACGAGGCCCGCGCTGCGCGCCGCAGCGAACTCGTCCTCGTCCCGCCACTCCCAGCTACGGTCCGGATAGACGGCGATGTCGAGGAAGTGGTCCTCGGAGTCGATGCCACCGGCCCAGCGGTGCCTGGGCTCCTCGAGGTTGACGTACCAGTTCTTGAACTGCCAGTCCCGCTCCCAGAACAGCCACACCGACCATGGCTCGCCGGGGCGTGCGAGCTTCAGCACGCCTGTGCCGAACCAGCGTGAGAGCACCGTGCGGCGTGGCTTGGTGTAGCGGGTCGCCAGCGGCTCGTGGTGTACGGGTGTGCCGTCCGCGATCTCCGGCTTGACGCATACGGTGCCCGGCGCGACCCATGCGGCGAGCAGTTCGGGGGAGTCGCGGACGACGGTCACGGGGCGGCAGATGTGGGGGAGACCGGTGCCGTTGGCGCGATAACGCCACAGGATGCGGGTGCCGGGCGCCCAGCGGTCAGCGACGCCGGCTGTGTCACCGGCCGCGTCACCTGCTGTGTCACCGGCCGCTTCCGGGGCCTGGGTCTCCGACCGCGTTCCGGCGCTGGACGCTGAGCGGGCCTCCGCGGGTGACTCCGCTCGCGCCGACTCTGCCCGCGCCCGGGTCACTTCCGGTGCTTCGGCCGCTGCCGACCCTGCCCTCTCCGCTGTCATGCGCAGATCCTAGGTGCGCCCCGCAGCCGCCGCCGTGAGCCGAGGCCCGAACGCGCCACGCCCCCGGCCCCTCCCGCCCGGCCCTTCCGACGCCCTGTCACCGGCCGCCCGACCGGGCCCGAACCCGCCCACGGACCGGCCACGGGACCGAGCCCGCCCACGGACCGGCCACGGGACCGAGCCTCAAGCCCCGGATCAGGAACGGACCAGGAACGGACCCGGACCTGCTCAGGGCCGGGTCATGCGCAGCACGTCCAGCGCCTCGTCGAGTTCTTCGAGCGTCAGCTCTCCCCGCTCCACATGCCCGGCCGCGAGCACTGCCTCCCGGATCGTCATACGTTCCGCCAGCGCCTTCTTGGCCGCCGCCGCGGCGTTCTCGTAGCCGATGTACCTGTTGAGGGGCGTCACCACGGACGGCGAGGACTCCGCGTACTCGCGGGCGCGCTCCTCGTCCGCCTCGATGCCGTCCACGGTGCGCTCCGCGAGGAGCCGGGAGACGTTGGAGAGCAGCCGTACCGACTCCAGCAGGTTCTTGGCCATGACCGGCATCATGACGTTCAGTTCGAAGTTCCCGGACGCCCCGGCCGCGGCGATCGTCGCGTCGTTGCCCGTGACCTGGGCCGCGACCATCAGCGCGGCCTCGGGGATCACCGGGTTCACCTTGCCCGGCATGATCGACGAGCCCGGCTGGAGGTCCGGCAGCCTGATCTCGGCGAGGCCGGTGCGGGGGCCCGACGCCATCCAGCGCAGGTCGTTGCAGATCTTGGTGAGGCCCACGGCGATCGTCCGCAATTGCCCCGAGGTCTCCACCAGCGCGTCCCGCGCGCCTTGTGCCTCGAAGTGGTCGCGTGCCTCGGTGAGCGGGAGCCCGCTGTCCGCCGCGATCCGTTCCACGACGGCCGCCGCGAAGCCGGGCGGGGTGTTGATGCCGGTGCCCACGGCCGTTCCGCCGAGGGGGAGTTCGGCCAGCCGCGGCAGCGACGAGCGCAGCCTCTCGACGCCGTTGCGGATCTGCGCCGCGTATCCCCCGAACTCCTGGCCCAGAGTCACCGGGGTCGCGTCCATCAGATGCGTACGCCCCGACTTCACCACTCGCTGGAACTCCCGCGCCTTGCGCGACAGCGAAGCCTCCAGCACCTCCAGCGCCGGGATCAGATCGCGGGTGACGGCGGCCGTGGCGGCGATATGGACGGAGGAGGGGAAGACGTCGTTGGACGACTGGCTGGCGTTGACGTGGTCGTTGGGGTGTACGGGCGCGCCCAGCCGCTCGGTGGCGAGCGTGGCCACGACCTCGTTGACGTTCATGTTGGACGACGTGCCCGAGCCCGTCTGGAAGACGTCGACGGGGAAGTGCTCGTCCCAGCGGCCCGTGGCGACCTCCTCGGCCGCGCTGCGCACCGCCTCGGCCAACTCCGGCTTCAGCACGCCGAGTTCACCGTTGACCCGGGCCGCTGCCGCCTTGATGAGGGCCAGCGCCTCGATGTGCGCACGTTCCAGACGCTGCCCGCTGACCGGGAAGTTCTCCACCGCGCGCTGCGTCTGCGCACGCCACTTGGCGCCGGCGGGCACCCTGACCTCGCCCATCGAGTCGTGCTCGATCCGGTACTCCTGGCTTTCGCTCATCGCGTGTGCGCCTCTCCGTACGGGCCTTGCGTGTGCACGTCCGTACGGGACAGCGGTCGCGCCGCGCGAGGACATTCCCGTTCCGCCCTCTCGCCGTCCCGGCGTCCCGCGGACCGGTGTCCCGTCGTCTGCCGTCCGCTGCGTCCCGCCGTCCCGCTCGGCCCGTGTACCCCGCCGCGCGGTGCGAACCCCGCCCGGCGCCCCCGCTACGAGCCGCTGCGTACGGGGATCGAGGTGACGAACGGCTGTGCCGGGCCGGGGTCGGTGAAGAAGTCGTTCCCCTTGTCGTCCACGACGATGAACGCCGGGAAGTCCTCGACCTCGATCCGCCAGACCGCCTCCATGCCCAGCTCCTCGTACTCCAGGACCTCGACCTTCTTGATGCAGTCCTGCGCGAGCCGCGCCGCGGGCCCGCCGATGGACCCCAGATAGAAGCCGCCGTGCGTCGCGCACGCCTCGGTCACCTGCGGGCTGCGGTTGCCCTTCGCCAGCATCACCATCGAGCCGCCCGCGGCCTGGAACTGCGCCACGTACGCGTCCATGCGGCCCGCCGTCGTGGGCCCGAAGGAGCCCGACGCATAGCCTTCGGGAGTCTTCGCGGGGCCCGCGTAGTAGACGGGGTGGTCCTTGAGGTACTGGGGCATCTCCTCGCCCGCGTCGAGGCGTTCCTTGATCTTGGCGTGGGCGATGTCGCGGGCGACGACGAGGGTGCCGGTCAGCGAAAGCCGCGTCTTCACGGGGTGCCTGGAGAGTTCCGCGAGGATCTCCGGCATGGGCCTGCCGAGGTCGATGCGCACGGCGTCCGAATGGTCCGCGCCCGCGCCCTCCGTAAGCTCCTCGTCGGTGGTCTCCGGGAGGAAGCGCGCCGGGTCCCTCTCCAACTGCTCAAGGAAGACGCCCTCGGCGGTGATCTTCGCCTTGGCCTGGCGGTCGGCCGAACAGGAGACCGCGATCGCCACGGGGCAGGAGGCGCCGTGCCGCGGCAGGCGCACCACGCGTACGTCGTGGCAGAAGTACTTGCCGCCGAACTGCGCGCCGATGCCGATGCGCTGCGTCAGCTCGAAGACCTGCTGCTCCAGCTCCTTGTCGCGGAAGCCGTGCCCGGCCGGTGAGCCCTCAGCGGGCAACTCGTCGAGGTAGTGGGCGGAGGCGTACTTCGCGGTCTTCAGCGCGTACTCGGCGCTCGTGCCGCCCACCACGATCGCCAGGTGGTACGGCGGGCATGCGGCCGTCCCCAGCGAACGGATCTTCTCCTCCAGGAACTTCATCATGCTCGCCTCGTTGAGCACGGCCTTCGTCTCCTGGAAGAGGAAGGACTTGTTGGCGCTGCCGCCGCCCTTGGCCATGAAGAGGAACTTGTAGGCGTCGCCGTCCGCCGCGTACAGCTCGATCTGCGCGGGGAGGTTCGTGCCGGTGTTCTTCTCGTCCCACATGTTCAGCGGCGCCATCTGCGAATAGCGCAGGTTGAGCTGGGTGTACGCGTCGTAGACGCCCCGCGAGATCGCCTCCTCGTCGCCGCCGGAGGTGAGCACCTGCTGGCCGCGCTTGCCCATGACGATGGCCGTGCCGGTGTCCTGGCACATGGGGAGCACGCCCGCGGCGGCGATGTTCGCGTTCTTCAGCAGGTCGAGCGCCACGAAGCGGTCGTTGGCGCTGGCCTCCGGGTCGTCGAGGATGCGGCGCAGCTGCGCGAGATGTCCTGGCCGCAGGTAGTGGGAGATGTCGTGCATCGCCTCGGCGGCGAGCCGCCGCAGAGCCTCGGGCTCGACCTGGAGGAAGGTCCGCCCGCCGGCCTCGAAGGTACGCACCCCCTCCGAGGTGACGAGGCGGTACGGGGTGGGGTCCTCGCCCAGCGGGAGCAGGTCGGTGTACGTGAAGTCCGGTCGGGACGGGCTGGCGGCCATCGTTGGGGTCTTCCTCTCGTACGGCTCGTACGGCTCTCGGCTGGGTTCGGCTGGGGCTCGGCTGAGGACAGCGCGTTCATCAGCGTAGAGCGCCGGGGCAAGGGCGTGGGGGTGAGGTCGGCCTCAGAAGGCCCGGCTGAGAGGGATGGGCCTCCGGGCCGCCGCATCAACTCGGCCTCGGGGAAGCCGGGTTGGTGCGGCGGCCCGGAGGCTCCGGGCGTACGGCGGGGCGGCGGTCCGGCGGCTCGGCGGCTCCGGGCGTACGGCGGTACGGCCGCTCCGACGCGATACGGGGTCATCGATGCCGCCGCCGGGCTAGTCGCGATCTATCGCGTTTGGGTACGCTGCTCGTTGTGACTGAATCCCCGCTCGAAAAGAAGCCCGGACCGGCCGCCGGACCGGAGACCCGGCCCGCGGTCAAGGACGCGGAGGCGGCGCCCGTCCCGGTGCGTGCCTCGGACGCCGATCGCGACCGCGTCGCCGACATCCTCCGTGAGGCGCTGGCCGAGGGACGGATCGACGCGGAGGAGCACTCGGAGCGCATCGACTCCGTCTACCAGGCCAAGACCCTCGGCGAACTGGAGCCGCTCGTAAGGGACTTGCCCGCAGGAAGGACGCAGCAGCAGGCGGCGCACCCGGTGCGCGAGGCCGCGCCCGCCGGGGAGTGGCCGGAGACGCCCGCGACCGGCGGCTGCTCGAAGGACAACCTCGTCGCCATCTTCAGCGGCTCGACCAGGAAGGGCCGCTTCCGGGTCCCGGCGAAGATCAACGCCTTCGCATGCTTCGGCGGCGTCGAGATCGATCTGACGGAGGCCGTCTTCGAGCGGCAGCATGTGCAGATCAACGCCACGGCGATCTTCGGCGGCATCGAGATCCGCGTCCCCGAGAACGTCACGCTCCGGCAGAAGGGCGCCGGGATCTTCGGCGGATTCGACGTGCACACCGCGGAGTCCGACGATCCGCACGCTCCGGTCGTACTCGTCGAGGGCGCGGCGATCTTCGGCGGCGTCGAGGCGAAGCCGAAGCGCGGCAAGCGGCTGCGCGATCTGCGCCACCGCATGCGCAAGGAACTCTGAACGCGCCGCACGGAGACGGCCCCGCACACCCCGCACACCCCTCGCACTCCCTGACCAGGGCCGGGCGGCCGGGCGCGTATGGCCGTCCGCCGGGGGTGAACTCAGGGTTCCGCAGCGGCCGATGCAGGCGCGGCGCCCGTGCCGGCGGTCCGGGCACGGAACCCGCCCGCATTCCTACGGTATGCATACCGGTGCGTACAGCGGGTAGAGCCTGGGCATCGTCGTACGGCGGCAGCGCGAACTGCCGTGCGCAGCAAGTCGGGTGAAGGTGCCCCCCGTCGTCCCGTCAGGAGTTGACCGTGCTGCAACCGCCGCATCAGTCCCTTCAGGCAGCCCCCTCTGTCCCCGTGCCGCGAGCGACCGCACGTGAGGACGAGGAGGGCCCCTGGCACTCGGAGGCGGTCTGCCGCCGGGATGAGGCGGGACTGTTCTTTGCCCCGTCGAAGGAGCCCACGGCGGCGAGGCTTTCGCGCGAGCAGGCCGCCAAGCGGGTCTGCTCCCGCTGCCCTGTGATGGTCGAGTGCCGTGAGCACGCTCTGGTCCTGCCGGAGCCCTACGGCGTGTGGGGCGGGCTGACCGCGGCCGAGCGACGCGTCGTACTGGCCAGGCGCCGCAGGCGGGAAGCCGCTGCTGCCGCGGGCGAGGCCGGACAGGTCCCGCGGATCGCCTGAAACGCGAAGCTACGCGCGTGGCAGGGGCGCGGACCGGGTCAAAAGCGACCGGCACCGCGCCCCCGTAGAGGCTCGGGCTCCGCGGGCCGGGACGTGAACTGCTCCCACGGGCCGAGGCGTTGAAGGCCCACGCACTCGACGCTGACGCCCTGCGCGCCGATGCCCTGCGTGCCGATGCTCTGGGCGCGCACGCCCTCCACGCCCGCCGCTGAACGCTCATGCCCCGAGGGCTCAGGAACCGCCCTCCCCGAAGGGGCCGCCCGCGGCGAAGGCGAGCTTCGTGAAGCGTTCGCCCATGAGCCGGTGAGTGGCGGCGTCCGGATGGAGCCCGTCTTGCAGCGGCATCTCCAAGTGGTCTGCCTCGCCGTAGAGTTCGCGGCCGTCGAGGTGGTGCAGGTGCGGATCGCCGTCCGCGCGTTCCGCCACGATCCGGGCCAGCTCTTCCCGTATGACGCCCAGCGTCAGCTTTCCGTACGCACGCTCGGCCGGGTCGCCCGTGGCCCGGAAGCGCAGCCGCCCGGCGCTCAGCGAGGTGAAGTCCGGGGCGGTCGGCCCCGGAGTGTCCTCGTGAAGGGGGCAGTGCACGGGCGAGATCACCAACAGCGGGGCGTCCGGGTGCCCTTCGCGCACGGTGTCGAGAAAGCCGTGCACGGCCGGTGTGAACGCACGCAGGCGCATCGCGTCCGAGTTGACCAGATTGATGCCGATCTTGACGCTGATCAGGTCGGCAGGGACATCGCGCATCGCACGTGAGGTGAACGCGTCGAGCAGCGCGCCGCCGCCGAACCCCATGTTGATCAGTTCCACGCCGCCGAGGGAGGCGGCGAGCGCGGGCCAGGTCCCCGTGGGGCTCGCGGCCTCGGAGCCATGGCTGATCGAACTCCCGTGATGCAGCCACACCTTGCGGACCCGGTCGTCCTGTACGGGCGTCACGGGGGCGTCCGTACGCAGCGCCGTCAACTCGGTGGTCTCGTCGTGCGGCAGCCAGATCTCGACGTTCTTCATACGGGCGGGAAGACCGCCGAAGCAGACGGTCCCGGGCGTCCCCTCGCGCTTCTCGGCCGTGCCCGAGGTGAGGTCGATGGTCAGCGTCGCGCCGCCGGAGACGCTGCCCTGCCCGTGCAGACGCCCGTCGACGAGCAGGTCGTACACGCCGTCCGGGCGGGGCGGTGCGCCCGTGTAGACGCGCTTGGTGGGCAGCGTGTCCAGTTCCACGGCGGTGGCACGGGTACGGAAGACCAGCCGCACGCCGGAGGGCTGCGACTCGGCCATGGCGAGCTGCGGGTCGGTGCACTGGGCGCGGGCACGGGCGGGCAGCCGGTGCGGCAGCACGCCCCGCGCGGTGCGCTCCAAGTCGAGGGCGCCGCGCAGCAGTTCCGCTGTGACGGGTGTGGTGGTCCAGGTCCGGTCGGTGTGCATGGCATCGCCTGTCGGGTCGGTGGGCGGACGGGAAGCGGGGCGGAAAGCGGGAACGGAAGCCGGGGCGGGCCGGATCGGCCGGAGTTCGGCATGGATCGGCCGGGATCGCTCGGGATCGCCCGGTGAGCGCCGCTCAGGCAGTCCCTTCCGGCTCGGGCTCCTCCGGCGCGGGCCAGTGCCGCAACAGGGCGTCGAGGGCGTCCAGCACGCGCGACCAGGTCTCCTCCGTATCCGGGGCGCTGTGGCTGAACCCTCCGCCCAGCTCCAGCGATACGTAACCGTGGAAGACGCTGCCGAGCAGCCGTACGGCATGGGTCTGGTCGGTGCCCGTCAGGTCGTAGCCGCGCAGGACCGCCCTCGTCATCCGTGCGTGCCTGACGCCCGCGCTCGCCGCCGCCGTATCGGGGTCGAGCCGGAGCTGGGCGGCGGCATAGCGGCCGGGATGCTCGCGGGCGTAGTCGCGATAGACGCCGGCGAAGGCGGTCAGCGCGTCCTTGCCCGCGCGCCCGGCGAGGGCGTCGGCGGCACGGTCGGCCATCTCCTCCAGGGCGAGGAGCGCGATCCGGGTCCGCAGGTCCTGTGAACTCCTCAGATGCGAGTACAGACTCGCGACCTTCACATCGAACCGCCGGGCGAGCGCCGAGACCGTCACCTGGTCGAAGCCGACCTCGTCGGCCAGCTCCGCCCCGGCCCGCGTGAGCCGTTCCGCGGTCAGCCCCGCACGTGCCATGCCGCCTGCCCCTCCTGCGCCTGCTCCTGCTCCTGCTCCTGCGAAAGCAATCGTGCAATTACCTAAAGAGTATAGGCAACTCGGTAATTCCAGTAGGGAGGCGTTCTGGGTACCGGAACGCGGACTGCGTGAGGCCGCACGACGAACCCCCGCCACCCCGGGCGGCAGTCCGCACCGGTGCGACGGGGGAGATGTGACGGGGGAGACCTGACGGGCGAGGGGGGCGGCGGCCAGGGCGCAGGCGCCGCCCTAGCGTGCGCGGTCGAAGTCGACGGCGCTGTAGGCGCGCAGCTTGGAGAGCTTGTGCGTCGAGTCGATCATGCGGATCGTGCCGGACTTCGAACGCATCACGAGCGACTCGGTGAAGGCCCGCTCGCCCCTGTAGTGCACTCCACGCAGCAGATCGCCGTCCGTGATGCCGGTCGCGACGAAGAAGACGTTCTCGCCGCTTACGAGGTCCTCGGTGTGCAGCACCCTGCCCAGGTCGTGCCCCGCGTCCAGCGCCCGCTTCTTCTCGTCGTCGTCCTTGGGCCAGAGCATGCCCTGGATCGTGCCGCCGAGGCACTTGATCGCGCACGCGGCGATGATGCCCTCCGGCGTACCGCCGATGCCGAGCAGCAGGTCGACGCCCGTGCCCTCGCGTACGGCCATGATCGCCCCCGCGACGTCGCCGTCCGAGATGAACTTGATGCGCGCACCGGTCTCGCGCAGCTCCTTGACGATGCCGTCGTGCCGTGGCCTGTCGAGGATGACGACGGTGACGTCGTCCGGCGTGCAGCCCTTCGCCTTGGCCACCCGCCGGACGTTGACCGCGGGCGGCGCCGTGATGTCGACGAATTCCGCCGCGTCCGGGCCCGTGACGAGCTTGTCCATGTAGAAGACGGCGCTCGGGTCGAACATCGAGCCGCGTTCCGCCACGGCCAGTACGGACACCGCGTTGGACATGCCCTTGGCCGTGAGCGTCGTCCCGTCGACCGGGTCCACGGCCACGTCGCACTCCGCGCCCGTGCCGTCGCCGACGCGCTCCCCGTTGTAGAGCATCGGCGCCTCGTCCTTCTCGCCCTCGCCGATGACGACGACGCCGTTCATCGAGACCGTGGAGACGAGATGGCGCATGGCCTTCACGGCCGCGCCGTCCGCGCCGTTCTTGTCGCCGCGGCCCACCCAACGGCCGGTGGCCATCGCGCCCGCCTCCGTGACCCGTACGAGTTCCAGGGCGAGGTTGCGGTCGGGGGCCTCGGGACTGACGTCGAGCGGGGGAGGGAGGTGCTGATGATCGGTCATCGGGGCACACCTTTCTGCTCGGCTGACTGGCCTGACTCGGCTGACAGGGCTGAGACGGCGGCCGGGCTACTGAGGGTGCTTCGAGGGTACCCAGCATCCGACAGAGTGAGCAGAGGGCCCCACGGATGAGCGCCGTCACATGGCTACGTAGCGGGACATGTCAGGGAGAAACCCGCAGCGCACCGCCCGGCCGGTTCCCTGGGTACCCCGCGGCCGGACTCTCTCCCCCATGAGCGACGATGGTGGCGTGGCAGAAGAAGGCGTGGCGACAGAAGCCGTGACGGCAGAGGGCGCGGCAGCGGAGGCGGAGCAGCCGGAGAAGCGGCGGGGCGCGCGGACCGTGCGCGGCATGGTGCCCTCGCTCGCCGTGGTCCTGCTCGCGGCCTTCTTCATCTATCTCTTCATCCCGCACGACGAGAGCGCCGACCCGGTCAAGCCCGTCGGCTACAAGGTCGAGCTGGACTCCGCCCGACGCGCCGCGCCGTATCCCGTGCTGGCCCCCGAGGGGCTCTCCGCCAAGTGGCGTGCCACGTCCGTACGTTACGAGGCGAACGGCCCCGGCGGACACGCCTGGCACCTGGGCTTCATGACTCCGGACACGCAGTACGCGGCGGTCGAGCAGAGCGACGACCCCCGCCCCGTGCGGTACGTGGAGGACGTCACGCAGGGTGCCCGTAAGACGGCGAAGACGGTACGGGTCCGGGGCGAGGAGTGGACGCGCTACGAGGGCGAGAAGTACGACGCGCTCGTACGGGTCTCGCGCCGGCCGGGGGCGGTTCCGGTTCCGGCTCGGGCTCCGGGGAGGCCGCTGGGGACGCCGGGGACCGCGGAGGGCGCAAGGCCCGTGCGCACACCACCGTCGTGACCGGCACGGCCACCTTCGAGCAGCTTCGGACGATGGCGGCGGCGCTGCGCCCCGGCGAAGGCAAGGGCGGAGACGGGGACGGCGACCCCGCAGGCAAGCGCTGACGCCCCGTCCCCGCGAGCGTCCCTGTCCCCCGAGAGGTCCCGCTCTGCGACAGGCGATCGCTGTCGCGCACGTCACGGACCGCTGCGGACGCCGCCCGTCCCTGCCCGGAGCCGCCGTCAGACGGTCGTGACCGCGTCGTCGTACGAGAGCCGCGGCTGCCGCGGCCGGTAGGCGTCCTCGCCCGGCCTGCCGATGTTGACCACCAGCAGCGACTTCTGGGTGCCGTCGCCGAAGAACTCCTTGTCGACACCGTGCTTGTCGAAGCCGCTCATCGGGCCCGCGGCCAGCCCGGCCGCCCGTACGCCGACGATGAAGTAGCCCGCCTGGAGCGTCGCGTTGAACGTGCCGGACGTCTCGCGCGCCTCTGCCTCCGAGAAGAACTTGTCCTTCAACGCCGGGGCCAGCGGCTGGAGTTCGGGCAGCCGCTCATGGAACTCCAGGTCCACGGAGAGGATCGCGGTCAGCGGGGCCGCGGACGTCTTGGGCCTGTTCCCCTCCGACATGTGCTTCACCAGGCGGCTGCGTGCTTCGGCGGAGCGCACGAGCGTGATCCTCAGCGGGCTCTGGTTGAACGCGGTGGGGGCGTACTTGACCAGTTCGTACACCGCCCTTATCTGCTCGTCGCTCACCGGCTCGTCGGAGAAGGTGTGCGCCGTGTGGGCCTCCAGGAAGAGCAGTTCCTGGGCGGTTCGGTCGAGGGCGAGAGTCATGTGGGGAAGCCTTGCCTTTACGCGATGTCGTTGCATACGAGCGGCCCACCGTAAGCGGTGGACCTCTTGCCGCCCCGTCAACAATCGGACTGCGCGTAATCTTCCATCTCACCGTTCACGCTCGTCCCACGCAGCTCAGCGGGCCTCTCCGCCATCACCCGCACCGGCTTCCTCACGCAGCGTCGCCCTACGTGCGGGAGCGCCCGTGGGACCGCGAGTCACGCGACCGGGACCCTGCGCAGCGCCGGGTCACGCTCCGGCGCCGTCCTCCTCGCCGTCCCCGTCCCGTCCGTCCTCCTCGTCGGTCCATGTGCCGTCGGGGCCGGTGCCCTCCGGGTCCGCGTCCTCGCCCGCCTCGGCCTCCGCCTCCAGCACGGCGTCAAGACGCGCCCTGGCCCCCTCCAGCCACTCGCGGCAGACACGGGCCAGCTCCTCGCCGCGCTCCCACAGCGCGAGCGACTCCTCCAGCGTGGCGCCGCCCGCCTCCAACTGCTGGACCACACGGACCAGTTCGCCCCGGGCCTGCTCGTAGCTGAGTGCGGAGTGCGCCTGCTGCCTGTCCGTCTCCACGCCCGATTCCGTCTTCGTGTCGTCCGAGGTCATGGCGCAACCCTAAGCGTCCGGTCCGACCGTCACGCCGAACTCGCCCTCCGCGACCCTGGCCCTCAGCTTCTCCCCCTCGCCGGTCTCCTCCGGCGACCTGATCACGCTGCCGTCCTCCCGCTGAAGCACCGCGTACCCCCGCTTTAGCGTCGCAGCCGGGGAGAGCGCGACGACCCGGGCGTGCGTGTGCGCCAGCTCGTCCTCTGCGCGCTCCAGCCGGTGCCCCAGAGTGCGCCGTGCGCGCGCCAGCAAGTGCCCGGTCTCCTCCGCCCGTTCGGCCGTCATCGCATACGGATCGGCCATCACGGGACGGCTCATGACATCGGCGAGGCCGCGCTCCTCCCGGTCGAGGAAGCCGTTGATCACCCGGTACGCCCGTGCTCTCAACTCCCTTACGCGCTCGTGCTCCTCGCCCACGTCGGGCACCACGTCCTTCGCCGCGTGCGTCGGCGTGCGAGAGCGCAGATCGGCGACGAGGTCGAGCAGCGGCGCGTCCGCCTCGTGCCCGATGGCCGAGACCACGGGCGTACCGCACGCCGCGACCGTGCGCACCAACTGCTCGTCGGAGAACGGCAGCAGGTCCTCCATGCTGCCGCCGCCACGGGTGACGATGATCACGTCGACGTCGGGGCGCTCGTCCAGCTCCCGCACCGCGTCGATCAGTTGGGGAACGGCCCGTACGCCCTGGACCGCCGTGTGCCGGACCTCGAAGCGGACCGCGGGCCAGCGCTCGCGCGCAGTGTGCAGCACGTCCCGCTCGGCGTCGGAGGCGCGGCCCGTGACGAGCCCGACGCGGCCCGGCAGGAACGGCAGCCGCCGCTTGCGCTCGGCGGCGAACAGGCCCTCCGCCGCCAGCGACTTCTTCAACTGCTCCAGCCGCGCCAGCAGTTCGCCGATGCCGACCGGCCGGATCTCGGACGCCCTCAGCGACAGCGTGCCCGCCCGCCCGTACCAGACGGGCTTGGCGTGCACGACGACCCGCGCGCCCTCCGATACGACGTCCTTCACCCGATCGAAGACGTCACGGAAACAGGTGACGCTGATGGAGACGTCGCGCGAGGGATCGCGCAGCGTCAGGAACGCCATCCCCGCACCCGGCCTGGGCGAGAGCTGGATGATCTGCCCCTCGACCCACACGGCTCCCAGCCGGTCGATCCAGCCGCCGATCAGCCGGGACACCTCACCGACGGGGACGGGGGCCTCGGGAGTGGTGATGAGAGCCATACGAGGACACTAACGGCCGCCGCCGACAGCGCCGGTCCGCCGTACGCCGCGGCCGGCCCCTCCGCCGGGCAGCGCCCGTGCTCAACGCCCTTACGATGGACGCATGTCTGCAACGCCCTCCCATCCCCTCGGGCCCGGCCCTGGGGAGACCCCAAGGTCCGACGCCGACGCCCCCGACCGCTCGGCCGCCGCCCGGCCGAGCCGCCGCCGACCACGCCGAGAAGCCCTCCGGGACCGAGGCCGACGCGAACGGCGACCGCCGCCGCGTGCTGCTCGCCGCGCCCCGCGGCTACTGCGCGGGCGTGGACCGCGCGGTCATCGCCGTCGAGCAGGCCCTGGAGCAGTACGGCGCCCCCGTCTACGTTCGCCACGAGATCGTGCACAACAAGTACGTGGTGAAGACCCTGGAGAAGAAGGGCGCGATCTTCGTCGAGGAGACCTCCGAGGTCCCCGAGGGCGAGATCGTCATCTTCTCCGCGCACGGCGTGGCCCCCGAGGTCCACAAGGAGGCGGAGAAGGGCAAGCTGGCGACGATCGACGCCACGTGCCCGCTGGTGACGAAGGTCCACAAGGAGGCCGTCCGCTACGCCAAGGAGGACTACGACATCCTCCTCATCGGCCACGAGGGCCACGAGGAGGTCATCGGCACCAGCGGCGAGGCCCCCGAGCACGTCACGCTCGTCGACGGCCCGGACGACGTGGCGAACGTAGAGGTCCGCGACCCGGACAAGGTCGTATGGCTCTCGCAGACCACGCTCTCCGTGGACGAGACGATGGAGACCGTCGACGCCCTCAAGGGCCGCTACCCGAACCTGCTCTCCCCGCCCAGCGACGACATCTGCTACGCCACGCAGAACCGCCAGACGGCCATCAAGCAGGTCGCCAAGGACGCCGACCTCGTCCTCGTCGTCGGCTCCAAGAACTCCTCCAACTCCGTGCGCCTGGTCGAGACCGCCATCGCACACGGCGCCCGCGACGGCCACCTCGTCGACGGCGCCGAGGAGATCGACGAGACCTGGCTCGAGGGCGTGAACACGGTCGGCCTCTCCTCCGGCGCCTCGGTCCCCGACGTCCTGGTCGACGGCGTACTGGAGTGGCTCGCGGAGCGCGGCTGGGAGGACGTGGAGATCGTCCAGCCGGTGGAGGAGCGCATGCAGTTCTCCCTGCCGAAGGAGCTGCGGCGCGATCTGCGTGCGGAGGCGGCGGCCCGCAAGACGGGCTGACGGGACGAGCGGAGACGGCAGGCCCGGCGGGTCAGCGGGATCAGTCCGCCTGCGCGGCCTCCTCCTCGGCGTCCTCCGCCTCCATCAGCGCCCGTACCCGCGACTGCTGCACCATCAGCGCCACCTTGCGCGCCGTGACGATGAGCACCGCGACGAGCGTTCCGGCGTAGAGCCAGAAGGCGTTGACGGCGAGCGCGGGGAAGAGGTTCGTCATCCGGTCCATGTAGCTCTGGTGTCCGGCGCCGCCGCTGATCAGGAAGAGGCCCGCGGTGAAGGCGAGCGGCACGGCGACGGGCGCGGCGACCAGATCGGTGGGCCGCACCCATGACGCGCAGGCCACGCTGACGACGACGAAGGCACCCCCGTACACCGTGGACGATCCGCCGAGCAGCCAGTCGTCGGCGGCACCGGTCAGCACCATCAGCAGTACGCCCAGCAGTCCGCTGCCGAGCGCCGTCAGACGGGCGCGCGGCAGCCACGACAGCGCTTCGGTGAGCGGGGCGGGAATCAGCGGGAAGCGAAGCTGCGCCTGGTAGAGCGCCGCGGCCTCCTGCCGTACGGCGCCCCCGCCACGGCGGCGGGACTCACGTACCGCACCGCCGACGGAGGCGACGGACGTGTGCTCGTCGGCGGAGAAAGCGGCGGGCGAACCGGAGGACGGACCAGCGGGCGAACCCGAGGCCGAGCCGGACGCCGAACCGGCGGACGAATCAGCGGGGCCCGCGGACGACGCGGAGGCCGTGCCGTTACGGGATCTCGCCCCGCGCGAAGGGCGCCGGCGGCGGTTCTCCTCGTTCCCGGACGGACCCTGGCTCTGCGACTGACCCCGGCTCTGCGACGGCCCCTGTGACGGATTCTGCGACGGGCCCTGCGACCGCTTCCGCGTCCGGCCCTGCTCCTGCCCCGGCCCCTGCCCCTGACCGGGGTCTTTCCCACCCGTGTGAGCGCTGTGCTGCTGTTCCACTGCTCCAACGTAGGCCGCGTCACCGCTGTTCACCGGGGACGGACACGCGTTGGCCGTCAGTTCGAGCCGTAGACTGGCCGACCGGGCGGGCTCGTTCAGCCGCCCATGTTCTGCACCCTCGGACCTCGCTACGGGAAGTCGCCACGTGTCGCTCACGATCGGAATCGTCGGCCTGCCCAACGTCGGCAAGTCGACCTTGTTCAACGCCCTGACCAAGAACGAGGTGCTGGCGGCCAACTATCCGTTCGCCACGATCGAGCCGAACGTCGGCGTCGTCGGCGTACCGGACCCTCGCCTGGCCACCCTGGCCGAGCTGTTCGGCTCGGAGAAGGTGCTTCCCGCCACCGTCGACTTCGTCGACATCGCGGGCATCGTGCGGGGCGCGAGCGAGGGCGAGGGCCTGGGCAACAAGTTCCTGGCGAACATCCGTGAGTCGGACGCGATCTGCCAGGTCATCCGCGCCTTCCAGGACGAGAACGTCGTACACGTCGACGGCAGGATCTCGCCGAAGGACGACATCGAGACGATAAACACCGAGCTGATCCTCGCCGACCTCCAGACCATCGAGAAGGTGCTGCCCCGGCTGGAGAAGGAAGCGCGGGTCAAGAAGGAGAAGCAGGCCGAGGCCAAGGCGGTGCAGGAGGCCAAGGACATCCTCGAACAGGGCCGCACCCTCTTCTCCGCGGGCCTCGCCCAGGGCAGCGAGGCCGCCAGGCCCCTCCACGACCTGCATCTGCTGACGACGAAGCCGTTCATCTACGTCTTCAACGTCGACGAGGACGAGCTCACCGACGAGTCCTTCAAGGAGAGCCAGCGCGCGCTCGTCGCGCCCGCCGAGGCCGTCTTCCTCAACGCCAAGCTGGAAGCGGATCTCGCCGAACTCGACGAGGAGGAGGCCCTGGAGCTGCTCCAGACCGTCGGCCAGGACGAGCCGGGCCTGGCGACCCTCGCCCATGTCGGCTTCCGCACCCTCGGACTTCAGACCTACCTCACGGCCGGGCCGAAGGAGTCGCGCGCCTGGACGATCAAGAAGGGCGCCACGGCTCCCGAGGCCGCCGGAGTCATCCACACCGACTTCCAGCGGGGCTTCATCAAGGCCGAGATCGTCTCCTTCGACGAACTGGTCGAGGCGGGCTCGGTCGCGGAGGCGCGTGCGAAGGGCAAGGCCCGCATGGAGGGCAAGGACTACGTGATGCGGGACGGCGACGTGGTGGAGTTCCGCTTCAACGTCTGACGAGCGGTCTCCGTGCGGTCAGCCGCGCTCGTCCTCCTCCAGGACCGTACGGGCCAGGCTCTTCGGTGCCACGAGGGTGTACGAGGTGCGGACCCACTCCGTGATCTGCTGCCAGCGTTCGCCGCCCGCGCTGTCGGAGACGGTGAGCGCGATCCAACCGTGTCTGCCGAGGCCGTAGCCCGCCGGTTCCGCGTCGGGCTCGGTGGCGACCACGGCCGCGGCCTCCTCCTTCGACAGCTTCAGGGTGAGGCTCCGCGCGTCGCCGTCCGCGAACACGAAGTTCTTCCCGCGGACGCGGAAGGTCGGATGGTCGCCCCACTGCTCGATGTCGACGCGTTCCGCTTCCGGCAGCGCGGCCACGATCGCCTCCAGGCGGTCCATGTTGGTCATCTCTGCTCCTCGCTACGGTCGTTCGCATGCTTCGACGCCAGTAGTAGAACCCGGCGGGGGAGAGGCGCGCTTCAGCCCCAGCCGTGGAGGACGCTCCGAGAGGCCTACGGAAAAGCGTCCGGCGGAAAAGCGTCCGGTGGGAAAGCACATGACCCGCGCGCCCAATGCGCGATGACAATTCCCGGTTCTGGTCCTGCGGCATGAAATCCCCCCGCGCGGGCGGCTGTCGGGAATTGCGCGCAGCGCTTGGCGGTACGGCCGCAGGCAGCGCACGAGGGCGCCGAGCCGTAGGGCCGCGAGACCTGGCGAAGGGCCCGGGGTGTGAATGAATCAGGCTCGCTGTGGAGGCTCTGAGCAGCTACTCATCACATCGGGTGAAACTCTGGGCGTCGGTTGCGAGCCACAACCGTCAGTTGCGAAGCTGTTGCCCATTGTCAACTTCAGCTTCACCACCTGTCGCGACCCATTCGGGACCGGCCTTTCGAGAACGGGGAGGGCACTCGTGCCATTCGGTGAACAGCCCGCCTACCTCCGCGTCGCCGGCGATCTCCGTCAGAAGATCATCGGCGGCGATCTACCGCCCCACACCCGGCTGCCCTCCCAGGCGCGCATCCGCGCCGAATACGGCGTCTCCGACACCGTCGCCCTGGAGGCCCGCAAGGTCCTGATGGCCGAGGGGCTCGTCGAGGGCCGCTCCGGCTCGGGCACGTACGTCCGCGAGCATCCGGTGCCCCGCAGCATCGTCCGCAGCGGCTTCCGGACCCTGGACGATTCCACGCCGTTCCGTCAGGAGCAGGCCGACGAGGACGTGAAGGGCACCTGGGAGTCGCGCAGCGAGCAGGAGGACGCGAGTCCGCTCATCGCCGAACGGCTGCGCATCGAGCCCGGTGAGCGCGTGATGCGCACCAGGTACGTCTTCCGGGTCGACGGCGAGGCCGTGATGCTCTCCACATCCTGGGAGCCGCTGTCCCTCACGGGCCGTACGCCGGCGGTGCTCCCCGAGGACGGACCGCTGGGCGGCAAGGGCGTCGTGGAGCGGATGGCGGCCATCGACGTCGTCGTGGACAACGTCGCGGAGGAGGTCGGTGCGCGCCCCGGCCTGGCCGAGGAGATGATCGACCTCGGGGGTGTGCCGGGGCATCACGTGCTCGTCGTCACCAGGACGTTCTTCGCGGGCGGACGCCCCGTGGAGACGGCCGACGTGGTCGTTCCGGCGGACCGTTTCCGCGTCTCGTATCACATGCCCGTGAAGTGAACCGGAGGTTCCGGGGCCGCGTGAGGCCGTACGAACGTCTGGCCGAAATCGATGCCTCGACGTACCGGGCCGAATGCGGTGAGTGAAGGCCCGGCGTAAGCTCCGGCATATGCGAAGCATGAGCGGTGACGGCGACACTGTTCTGCCCTGGCACGTCATACGTGAGGACGGCCACGGCAACCGCTATCGCGTGGGCAGCTACGCCACCCGTACGGAAGCACAGCGGGTAGCCGACCGGCTCGGCGGGGGCGGAGGCCGCGCGAAGGGCGGCAGCGAGGGCGACGGCAGCTATCTGGTCGAGCCCCTGGGATGCGCGAGCGGCGAATACGCCTGACCGGGCCCAGAATCGGAAGCAGGGACCTTTCGTTCCCGCCTGCCCGGAAGGACCGGGCGGGTCAGCTACCCGATCAGGGACGTGGGCGGTGTGAGCACAGGACCCTCCGAGGGAGTGGCCTCGATCCTCGACACCCTCCGGGTCGGCACGGTCATGCTCGACGGCAGGGGAAAGATCCTGCTCTGGAACCCGATGACCGAGGAGATCCTCGGCTGGCGGGCCGACCAGGTCGTGGGCTGCCGCATCCAGGACTTCCTGGAGGACGGGTACGGCGAGGGCGAGCACCAGCGCGCCGAGGCCCTGCGCACCCAGGGCCGCTGGCGGGGCAAGATGAGCATCCTGCACAGCGCCGGTCACCGCGTCGCAGTCGAGGGGCGCGTCTCGCTCCTCACCGACCGCCAGAACCGGCCCGTCATCCTCGCCAACATCGTCGAGACCAGCAGGATCCGCGCCGTCGAGCACGATCTGGCCGCACTCGACGCGCTCTTCGAGTC
Source organism: Streptomyces marispadix (assembly GCF_022524345.1). NCBI lineage: Bacteria > Bacillati > Actinomycetota > Actinomycetes > Kitasatosporales > Streptomycetaceae > Streptomyces > Streptomyces marispadix. The sequence continues at coordinate 4,448,037 of NZ_JAKWJU010000002.1, forward strand.
CTCCCCGCTGGGCATCGCCCTCTTCGACAACGACAAGCGCTTCGTACGCGTCAACGAGGCGCTCGCCAGGCTCACCCAGGTCAGCGCGGAGGCACACATCGGCAAGTCCGTCCACGAGGTGCTGCCGGAGTGGATGGCCGAGGAGGTCTCCACCGTCCAGTCGACAGTGCTGGAGACCGGTGAGCCGGTCGTGGACGTGGTGATGCCCGCGCCGGAGGGGCCCGGCTCGCGCTCCGTCTCGTACAGCAGGCTCACCGGCGAGAAGGGCGAAGTGCTCGGGGTGAGCACCGTGATCATGGACATCACGGAGCGGCGGGAGGCCCTGGAGAAGATCGAGGCCGCACGCGAGCGACTGGCGCTCCTCGACGACGTCGGAGTCGGACTCGCCGACCGCTTCGACGTCACCGCCATCTCCCAGGCTCTCGCCTCCGCCCTCGTGCCGCGCCTCGCGGACTACGCGGGCGTGATGCTGATCGGTGCCGCAGCGCACGGCGGCGATCTGCCCGACATCGAGATGCTCACCGGTACCCCGCTGTTCCAGCTCGGTGTCGCCGCACGCGACGAGGGGCCGACGGTGAACCGGATGCTCCGCGTCGGCCAGGACGTGCCCTTCCTCGCCGACTCCTTCTTCGGCCGGACACTCGCCAGCGGCGTCCCGCACGTGGCGTCCTCGCCCCGTGAACTGCTAGCCGCCACCTACCCCGGCGACCCGAAGATGCAGGCCGCGCTCGATCTGGACGTCCACTCGATGATGGCCGTGCCGCTGCGCGCCCGGGGCGTCGTGCTCGGGCTGCTCGTCGTCAGCCGAGCCGAGGGCCGTGAGCCCTTCGGCAGGGACGACATAGCACTGGCCATGGAACTGGCCGACCGCGCGGGCGTCTCCCTCGACAACGCCCGCCTGTACGCGCGTGAACGCGCCGGCGCCCTGATGCTCCAGCGGAGCCTCCTGCCGCAGAAGGTTCCCGAGCCCGCCGGTGTGCAGGTCGCCTACCGCTATGTGCCGGGCAGCAGCGGCACCGAGGTGGGCGGCGACTGGTTCGACGTGATCCCGCTCGCCGGCGGGCGCGTGGCCTTCGTAGTGGGCGACGTCATGGGGCACGGGCTGCACGCGGCGGTGACGATGGGACGGCTGCGCACGGCGGTGCGCACACTCGCCGGACTGGACCTGCCCCCCGACGAACTGCTGCGCCGCGTCAACGACTTGGCGGACGACTTCGTCCAGAGTTCCGACGACCCTCTCGTAGCCACATGCGTCTACGCCGTCTACGACCCGTCCACGCGCCGGTGCAGCCTCGCCAAGGCCGGGCACCCGCCGCCGCTGCTGCTGACCGAGACTCCCGGGGGGAGCTGGGACGCCCACACCCTCGACCTGCCCTCGGGAGCGCCGCTGGGAGTCGGCGGCGTGCCCTTCGAGTCCTACGACCTGGAGGTCGTCGAAGGGTCCGTGCTGATCCTCTACACCGACGGCCTCATCGAGTCGCGCGGCGAGGACATCAGCCAGGGCATCGACCGGCTCTGCGGAATGCTCTCCGGCGGTCCCGCGAGGCGCGACCCGGACACTCCCGCGACCATCGAGGCGGCCTGCGACAGCGTCATCGACGACCTGGAGGGCAGGACGGCGTCCCAGCCCGACGACGACGTCGCCCTGCTGATGGCGAAGCTCGGCGGACTGCCCCAAGGCAGCGCCGCCTCCTGGACGTTCCCCGCCGAGAGCTATGCGGTACGAAGAGCACGCGAGGTGGTGCGCCGCACCCTCCACGAGTGGGGGCTCGACGCGCTGGAGGACACCACCGTGCTGCTGGTGAGCGAACTGGTCACCAACTCGATGCGCTACGCGCACGGGCCCATCGGCGTTCGCATGGTGCGCGGCGGTTCGCTGCTGCTGGAGGTCTCCGACCCGCTGCCCGATCCACCCCGCGAACGCAGCGCGATGCCCGACGACGAAGGGGGCCGCGGCATCCGGCTCGTCGCCAGGGAGGCGCGCCGCTGGGGCACCCGGCACGGCCCCATGGGCAAGACCGTCTGGTTCGAGATCGCCATTCCCTGAACTCCGCGACGGCTCTTGCCACTTGGGGACCGCCCCTCCCCGGACGTCCCGACCGGCCCTTGCCCGGCCCCGCTTTCCGTAAGGAGCCGGAGGGCGCGGCGCCGCGTGTCGGTACGCCGCTTCGCTCCCCGTAGCGCACCGAGTCCGGGCACGGGGCATCGCGTTCCGGTTCCGCTCACGTCGCGCTGCCCACGTAGAAGATGGTTCGAACACGCTCAGCCTGGTTAGGAGACAGATGTCCCTGCCGGACGGCGTCAGGGGAGAGCTGCACGGAGGTGTGAGGCCGCACGTCAGTTGTGAGAAGCGACGGTAGCCACGAATTTCGTGCGGCGATCGGGAAGAGCGTGTTCCGGGTGCCTTACGCCTGCCACACTGCTCAGAACCGGTGCCACACTGGTCACGGGAAGGGGCGGCGTTGAGCGATATCCCTGTGGAGGCAGGCAAACCTGACGACGTTCGCCGCGCTCTCGCTCTGCTCAACGCGGCGGGGGCCCGCATCGGCAACTCGCTGGACCTGGAGACGACGGCCCGCGAACTGCTCGACGTGGGCGTCCCGCAATTCTGTGATCTCGCCTCCGTCGACCTGTACATGGACGTACTCGCCGGCGACGAGCCGCGCCCCGTCGGCCCCGGAGACGGCAGCGGAGAGCTGCGCCGTGTCGGCTTCGCGAGTTCGGTCTCGGAGGCCCCGCCTTCGCTCAGCCGTGAGAACCAGGCGAACACCACGGGGTCGTCTCCGGTCACGGTCGGCGCGACCCACTGCTATCCGTACAACACCCCCTGCGCGCAGGCCCTTCGAAGCGGACGCGTACAGCACATTCCGGGGCAGGACGGCACGGTGCCGGTGCAGTTCGGCGCCGTGGTTCAGTCGACGCTGGCGGTGCCGATGGTCGCCCGCGACCGGGTGCTCGGGCTGGTGCAGTTCTCACGCGTCAAGGGCAGCGAACCCTTCGGCGAACGGGACGCCGCGCTCGCCGCCGAACTGGCCTCCCGCGCGGCCGTGTGCATAGACAACGCGCGCCTCTACCGGCGAGAACACGAACGGGCGTTGATACTCCAGCGCAGTCTGCTCCCGCCCGGTGACCCCGAAGCCGCCGGCCTCGACATCGCCTGCCGCTATCTGCCCGGCAATCCGGCGACCGAGGTCGGCGGCGACTGGTTCGACGTCATAGAACTGCCGGGACACCGCACCGCCGTCGTCGTAGGCGACGTGATGGGACGTGGACTGCGCGCCGCCGTGGCCATGGGCGAACTGCGTACCGCCGTACGGACGTTGGCGCTCACCACCGACATGGAGCCGGCCGAGGTGCTGGGCGCGCTCGACGAGATCGCCCGAGGGCTCGGCGACTCGCCGGGCTCGCAGCGCGGCAGCGACGACCTCGCGGAGGTCTACCTGGCGACCTGCATCTTCGCCGTCTACGACCCGGTCTCCCGCCGCTGCACCATCGCCAACGCCGGTCATCTGCCGCCCGTACTCGTCGAACCGGACGAACCGGCGCTGCTGCTGGAGGTCCCCAAGGGAGTGCCGCTGGGCGTCGGCGGCGAACCCTTCGAAGAGATCGAGATGGAGCTGTGCGACGGCGCGATGATCGCGCTCTATACCGACGGTCTCGTCGAGTCGCGCGAACACCCCATCGACGAGGGCCTGGGCTCGCTGCGCTTGGCCCTCACCGACGCCACCGAGTCCCTTGAGAACGTCGCCGACCAGGTTCTGACCAAACTCAACGTCCACCACGGCGAGGACGACATCGCGCTGCTCGTCGCACGAGTGCAGGGACTGCCGGACGGCGCCGTCGGCGACTGGACCCTCTCCGCCGAACCGCGCTCGGTCGCCCGCGCCCGTGAACTGACCCGGGAGCAGCTCTCCGCCTGGGAGCTGGACGCTCTCGCGGACACCGCCGAACTGCTGGTGAGCGAGCTGGTGACGAACGCACTGCGGCACGGGGAGGGCGAGATCCGGCTGCGGCTGCTGCTGGACCGCACCCTGGTGTGCGAGGTGTGGGACTCGGGGCTGGTGCAGCCGCGCAGGCGGCGCGCACATGTGACGGACGAGGGCGGCAGAGGGCTTCAGCTCGTGGGGCTGCTCAGCGCGGGCTGGGGCAGCAGGCGAACGCACCGAGGCAAGACCGTGTGGTTCGAACTGGCGAGACCCGGTGAGAACTCCAAGCCCACCGATCCCACGGAGGCGTTGCTCAGCCTCTTCTGAGCCGCTTCCGAGGGGCAGGGCCGGCAGGGCCGTGACTTGAGGGCTGAGCCGTGGAGCGGGCACGCAACTCCCGCACGCACGGCGGTGGTTCGCGGCAGGGGCAGGCGCGCCGCGCGTCCCTCGGCCGCCGCTCAGTCCTCGGCCGATCCTCCGCTCAGTCCTCCGAGAGCCGCCAACCGTCCGCCCGTACGCGGGCGTTGTCACGCGGCCGTACGCTCATGAAGACCGGGCGGGCGCCGTCGAGCACCCTGATGTCGTCCAGATAGACGCCCCTGCCCTGCTGCTCCTCGTCGGTGACGTACCGCCAGCGCACCGCCGTAACCCCGTCCCGCAACTCGCCCCGGGCGTGCAGCCAGCGGCGAGCCGAGAAGCCGGAGAAGTCGCCCTCGCTCTCCCAACGCCGCTCGCCCGAGCGGAACTTCAGCGGGACCGGCGTCCACTTCGCGTCGTCGCCCGGCGCGTCCGTGGTGGCCTCCACGGTGCATACGTCCGTGTCCTGGGTGTCGTACCAGACCCGGAAGCGCAGCGAAGCGTCCTTCCGTACGGGCTGCTTCAGCGGCACCCGCAGCGTGGCGGTGTCGGAGTCGCGCTGCCCCGAGTACCAGGCGGCACGGGCGACAGCGGGACGCACCGGGACGGCACGTGCCAGGTGCCGTGCGGGCGCACGCCGGTAGACGCTCTCGGTGCCCCAGTCGCGGGTGGGATGGACGCGATTGGTCATCAGCACGAAGAGCGTGCCGGCGATCGGGTCGGCCACGAGGCACGTACCGGTGTAGCCGGTGTGCCCGGTGGTGACGGGCGAGGTGAGGGCGTCCATGTAGAAGCGCTGGTCGAGCTGCCAGCCGAGACCGCGTGCGGCGTCCGGGCCCAGGTCCGGGTTCTCGTTGGTGATCATCGCGCGGACCCACTCCTCGCCGAGCACCCGATGACCGCCGTACGTACCGCCGTTGAGCACCATCTGCCCGAAGACGGCCATGTCGGCGGCAGTCGAGAAGACGCCCGCATGACCGGCGACGCCGCCGAGGTAGTACGCCTTCTCGTCGTGCACGGAGCCGCGCACCATGCCGCGTCCGGTCCACGGCATGTACTCGGTCGCCGCGATCCGCTCCAGTTGGGACTCGGCGGGGTTGTAGCCGGTGTCGGTCATGCCGAGCGGCTCGGTGATGAGTTCGGCGACGAGTTCGTCGAGGCCCTTGCCGGTGATCTTCTCCAGCATGCGGCCGGCGGTGATGAGGTTGAGATCGGAGTAGGTGTAGTGCTCGCCCGGCGGGTTCTCCAGCGGCTCCGCGTAGATCGCGGCCATCCGCGACTCGTTGTCCGGGTAGGGCTTGAGGTCCATGTCGGCCTTCATGCCCGAGGTGTGGTTCACCAACTGCCGTACGACGATGGGGGACTTGGCCGGATCGCTGTCGTCGAAGGCCGGCAGATAGCGGGCGACGGGCGCGTCGAGGTCGAGGTCGCCCTTCTCGGCGTGCGCGACGAGCACGATCGACGTGAACAGCTTGGAGACCGACGCCATGTCGAAGATCGTGTCCTCGCGCATGGGCACCCACTGGTCGCGCGGCAGCTCCACGGGCTTCTCGGCCGCCGCGTCCCAGGAGGCGTAGCGCAGCGCGTGGCCTCGGGCCTCGTGCTCGACGATCACTCCGTCACGGGCGGCCAGCACCACGAAGCCCGGGTGCGAGGGGTGGGGACGGTCCGGCCCCGGCCGCATGTACTCCTCCGCGGCCGGCACGATGCGTTCCACCTCGGCACGCAGCAGCCCCGCCCGCTGCGGGCTGCCCCGGCGCAGGGTACGTGGACGGAAGCGGAGATCCTGGGGCGTCACGGTGGGCGGCCCCTCCGCGCCTCCGTACGGTGTCGCGGCGAAGGCGGGGGCGGAGCTGGGCCCGACCCCGGAGGCGAGCGCGACGCTGCCGACGGTGCCGAGGAATTGCCGGCGTCTCATCGTGGGTCCCCTGGGCTGTCGAGTGCGGACGTACGGACGTGGCGGTGCGTGAGTCGGTGCCGCGGGGCGGCCCCGGACGAGGGTGCCGGGGCGGGCCGCTCGTCCCGTCGGCGGCGGTCCCGGTGCGTCCGGACCCCAGCAGCGTAGCCAGCGCGGCGCCGGCGCGAGCGGTTGTACGGGGATGCCGTTGGTAGGGCCAATGACGCCCGGCAAGCCACGAGGGCAAGCCGGGCTTAGCCCGCGAAACCGCGTAATACGGCCGGATGGAGCGGGATGCGGAGGAAAACCGCGGGGCGGGGTCGCCGGTCGGGAAGAGCCGTCACGGGGGCGCGCGGTCGCACGCCCCCGTGACGGACTTCATATCCGGCCGGGCGTCCCGGGACGCCACGGGGGGCCGAGCCGCATGGCCCGGCCGGGCCCCTGGCCAGGCCCAGGTTCAGGCCCGGTCATGCCCAGGCCCGCGTCCCGGCCCGGGGCTCAGGCCCCGTTACGCCGCCGGATCTTGTTGCCGAGCCAGACGAGCGGGTCGTACTTCCGGTCGACGGCACGCTCCTTGAGCGGGATCAGCGCATTGTCGGTGATCTTGATGCCCTCCGGGCAGACCTCCGTGCAGCACTTGGTGATGTTGCAGTAGCCCAGCCCGTGTTCCTCCTGGGCGCTGGCCTTGCGGTCCAGGCCGGTCTCCTCGGCGGCGTCCAGCGGATGCATGTCCAGCTCCGCCTGCCGCATCAGGAAGCGCGGACCGGCGAAGGCCTGCTTGTTCTCCTCGTGGTCACGCACCACATGGCAGACGTTCTGGCACAGGAAGCACTCGATGCACTTGCGGAACTCCTGCGAGCGCCCGACGTCCTCCTGCTGCATCCGGTACTCGCCGGGCCCCAGGTCCGGCGGCGGCACGAAGGCCGGGATCTCCCGCGCCTTGGTGTAGTTGTACGACACGTCCGTGACCAGGTCCCGCACGACCGGGTTCGCCCGCAGCGGCGTGATCGTGATCGTCTCCGAGCGCTCGAAGACGGACATCCGCGTCATGCACAGCAGCCGCGGCCGTCCGTTGATCTCCGCGCTGCACGAACCGCACTTGCCCGCCTTGCAGTTCCAGCGGACCGCGAGGTCCGGGGCCTGCGTGGCCTGGAGCCGGTGGACGATGTCGAGCACGACCTCGCCCTCGAAGACCTCGACCTTGAAGTCCTCCAGGCCGCCGCCCTCGGTGTCGCCCCGCCAGACCCGGAAGTCGGCGATGTAGCTCGTACCGCCCGTGTCCGGGGCGCCGCCGCTGACGGCTCCCGGCGTACCGGTGCCCTCGGCGGTGCTCTGCGCGTCCTGCGCGCGGGGGCGCGTGTGCTCACCCGTGCCCTCGCCCGCGTGCGTCTCGGCGCTCATTCGGTCGTCAGCTCCTCGTCCGTCAGGTACTTGATCAGCTCCTCCTTCTCGAAGAGCTCCAGCAGATCCGGGCGGATCGGCGGCATGTCACGGCGGTTCAGCTCGATGCGTCCGCGGTCGGCGCGCTTCGCGGCCTCGCCGGGCTGGCCGGAGGCGTCGAGCGAGACGGGCTCGTCGGCGAGCGTGCAGACGAGGTTCGAGCGCCGCCATTGGCGGTCCATCTCCGGATAGTCGTCGCGCGTGTGACCGCCGCGCGACTCGGTACGGGTCAGCGCGGCGCGCGCCACGCACTCGCTGACCAGCAGCATGTTGCGAAGGTCGATCGCGAGGTGCCAGCCCGGGTTGAACTGGCGGTGCCCCTCGACGCCCGCGTACGTGGCCCGTACGCGCAGCTCGGCGAGCCGCTCCAGCGCCTGGGTCATCTCCTCGTCGCGGCGGATGATGCCGACGAGGTCGTTCATGGACTGCTGGAGGTTCTGGTGGATCGTGTACGGGTTCTCGGCGGGCTCGCCGTCGGGCACCTCGGCGGCGCTGAACGGGCGCAGTGCCTCAGCCTCGGCCTGCTCGATCTGCTCCTCGCTCACGGACGGCCGTCCCCCGTCCTTGAGCGACGAGGCGTACTGCGCGGCGTGCAGCCCCGCGCGGCGCCCGAAGACCAGCAGGTCGGACAGGGAGTTGCCGCCGAGCCGGTTCGAGCCGTGCATGCCGCCGGCGACCTCGCCCGCCGCGTACAGGCCCGTGACGCCGATGGCCGCCGCCGTGTCCGGGTCGACGTCGACGCCGCCCATCACGTAGTGGCAGGTCGGGCCGACCTCCATGGCCTCGCTTGTGATGTCCACGTCCGCCAGCTCCTTGAACTGGTGGTGCATGGACGGCAGCCGGCGCCTGATCACCTCGGGCGACATCCGCGTGGAGACGTCGAGGAAGACACCGCCGTGCGGTGATCCACGGCCCGCCTTGACCTCGGAGTTGATGGCGCGGGCGACCTCGTCGCGCGGCAGCAGCTCGGGAGGCCGCCGGTTGTTCTCCGGGTCCTCGTACCAGCCGTCGGCCTCGTGTTCGGACTCGGCGTACTTCTCCTTGAAGACGTCCGGGATGTAGTCGAACATGAACCGCTTGCCCTCGGAGTTGCGCAGGACACCGCCGTCGCCGCGCACCGACTCGGTGACGAGGATGCCCTTCACCGACGGCGGCCAGACCATCCCCGTGGGGTGGAACTGGACGAACTCCATGTTGATCAGCGAGGCCCCGGCCAGCAGCGCCAGCGCGTGCCCGTCGCCCGTGTACTCCCACGAGTTCGACGTCACCTTGAAGGACTTGCCGATGCCTCCCGTGGCGAGTACGACCGAGGGCGCCTCGATGACGAAGAACCTGCCGGACTCCCGCTCGTAGCAGAAGACGCCGGAGACGGCCTCCTCACCGGGTGCGCCGCCCTCGACGGGGGACTTGAGGATGCGTGTGACGGTGCACTCCTGGAAGACCTTCAGCCGGGACTCGTAGTCCCCGGTCTCCTTGAAGTCCTCCTGCTGGAGCGCGACGGTCTTCTGCTGGAGCGTACGGATCAGCTCCAGGCCCGTACGGTCGCCGACGTGCGCGAGCCGCGGGTACTCGTGACCGCCGAAGTTGCGCTGGGAGATCTTGCCGTCCTTCGTGCGGTCGAAGAGCGCGCCCCAGGTCTCCAGCTCCCAGACCCGGTCCGGGGCCTCCTTGGCGTGCAGTTCGGCCATGCGCCAGTGGTTGAGGAACTTGCCGCCGCGCATGGTGTCGCGGAAGTGGACCTCCCAGTTGTCACCGGGGTTGGCGTTGCCCATGCTCGCCGCGATGCCGCCCTCGGCCATCACCGTGTGGGCCTTGCCGAACAGCGACTTGCAGATCACCGCCGTGCGCAGACCCTGTTCGCGTGCCTCGATCGCTGCCCGCAGACCCGCACCGCCCGCTCCGACGATGACGACATCCCACTGCTGGCGTTCGACTTGCGTCATTTGTGGTGCATCCCTCTCGAAGAAGCTCGGTCAGAAAAGCTGCGGATCGGTGAACGCACCGGTCGCCAGCAGGTACACGTAGAAGTCGGCGAGGCCGACGCTCAGAAGCGACGCCCACGCCAGCTCCATGTGACGGCTGTTGAGCTTTCCTACCAGGCCCCACATGCGGTACCGCACCGGATGCTTCGAGAAGTGCTTGAGCCGCCCGCCGACGATGTGCCGGCAGGAGTGGCACGAGATGGTGTACGCCCAGATCAGCACGATGTTGACGAGGAAGACCAGGCTGCCGAGGCCCATGTGGCCCCACTCGTAGTCGGAGTTGCGGAAGCCCAGGAGGGTGTCCCAGGTGAGGATGAGCGCAACGCCGACGGCCGCGTAGAAGAAGTAGCGGTGGATGTTCTGAAGGATCAGCGGCAGCTTCGTCTCGCCGCTGTAGCTCTTGTGGGGCTCGGCCACCCCGCAGGCCGGGGGAGAGGCCCAGAAGCCGCGGTAGTACGCCTTGCGGTAGTAGTAGCAGGTGAGCCGGAAGCCCAGCGGGAAGATCAGGATGATCAGCGCCGGGGAGAGCGGCCACCAGTCCCCGAACAGCGCCCAGTTGGGGCCGCCCTGCATCTGCTCGCAGTTCTCGGCGAGGCACGGGGAGTAGAAGGGCGAGACGTACGGCGCGTGGTAGTAGTCGGCGTTCGCGAACGCGCGCCACGTCGAGTACACGACGAAGACGAACAGGCCGAACGCGGTGGACGCGGGCGCGAGCCACCAGCGGTCGGTCCGCAGATGCCGCTCGGGGATGGCCGCACGCGTGCCTGTACGCACGCCGCCTGTGCCGCCGGCGGCCGCGGACTGCTCGTGCTTCCTGTGCTGCTCGTATTCGGTTGGGGTCGGGTGCCAGTGGCCAACGGTTTCTCCGGTATGGGCGACTTGTCAGTTGAGGCTGCCTCTTGAGCTGCCGGACCGGGCTCCACGACCGCGGTGGTGGCCGTCGGTCGCTGCCGGTGGCTGTGGCCGCCGCCGGTCCGGCTCAGCTCGGGGGCGCTGGGCTCACGGCGCGTGCCGGTCCTTGGCGCCCACCCCCTCGTCATCGACGTCCGACCACAGGCCGTGGTCGTAGGGCTTGTCGGGGATCGTCACCATCTCGGGGTGCGCCGGTCCCGGCGCACCGGCGGCGGGCGAGGCCGCTCGCAGCAGGGACAGCGACTCCCGCAGATGCTCCGCGTCGCTGCGTACGCGCCTGACCTCCAGGCCGCTGCCGAGGGTGCGCTCCAGTCGGTCGACGGTACGCGTGAGTTCGTCGAGGCAGCGCTGGGCCGCCGTCAGGTCGTCGTGCAGTGACGTGTGAGGTGACATGACGTGCCTACCTCCGCTGGTCTTGGCGGCTGGCTTGTGTACATGAGCGGCTTGCGTGCCCAAGTGAGATGGCGAGTGTCGCTCTTCACACTCCCTGTTGTGAAGGGCGCTGCACGGGTTTACCCCTAGCGGGTCATGCTCGCCCTGCCCGCTCACCCGCACGGGTACGGGTGCCTGCCTCCGGCCCACAAACGCGTGCGTACGGGCGGACCACCGCCGCCATCAGGGGAGCCGCGCGCCGAACAGCTCCAGACAGGGCCGAAGTCCGCTGATTTCGACAGGTACCGTGCGCCGCCGCTCCCACGTGGCGCGGTCCAGTCGCAGCCGCCGTACGGTACGCGCCCGTCCGCGTACCGCGACCGTCTCCAGGCCGTCCTCGCCGTAGCCGAGTTTCCTTGAGACGGCGAGAGAGCGCGCGTTGTCCGTCATGGCGCCGGAGGTCAGGGCACGCGCCCCGAGCCCCTCGAAGGCCAGGTGTGCCAAGGCCGCGCGCATCTCCGTGCCGATGCCCTGGTTCTGGTGCGCGAGGCCGAGCCAGGAGCCGCTCTGCGCCTCGCGGGTGACGGCGAAGTCGCGGGCGGTCAGGTCCTGCCGTCCGACCACCCGGCCGTCGTGGACGACGGCCAGGCTCAGCGTCCAGTTCTCGGGCCGCCACCCGGCGACCGTGCCGAGCACATGCTGGAAGACGGCGCGAGCGCGCTGCTCGGGGGAGCCTTCGGTCCAGGGGAAGGAGAAGGGCATCTCTCCGGGCTCGTGCACGCCCGCGGCCGCCACGGCTGCCAGCTCCTCCAGCAACGGCAGGCCGGGCAGGCGCAGTTCGAGCCGTGGCGTCGTGACGCTCAGGCCGTAGAGCGGCCAGCAGGAGGGAGTCATGGGAGGAGGCTGCCGCAGCGGGGACGGGGCGTCGAAGAGTTTTCGGCCGGGTACGGGCCGGGCGCGAGGCCGTGCGGGAGCGAGCGGGCGGGCGGCGCGCGGCCGGCGCCGCCGCCCCGGTTCGGGCGGTGTCAGAGCGCCAACCGCCAGTCCTGTCCCGTCAGTTCGTGGCCGAAGCTGCGGTGCCGGTCCTCGCCGACGAGTTCGAAGCCCGCCCGCTGGTAGATGCGCCTCGCCGCCGCCAGTACGTCGTTGGTCCACAGCACCAGCTCCCGGTACCCGGCGGCACGTGCGAACGTGACGCACTCTGCGACCAGCCGGTCCCCGAGCCCGTGGCCCCGCGCGGCCGGGTCCACGAGCAGCAGCCTCAGCCGTGCGGTGTCCTCGGCGGCGTCGGCCACGCACATCACGCAGCCCGCCCGGCGCCCGTCCAGCTCCGCGATCCAGGCCGCCTCGCGTACGGGATCGTGCTCCCCGGCGAACTCCGCGACGATGCGTGCGACCAGCGCCTCATAGGTCTCGTCCCAGCCGAACTCCTCGGCGTACACCGAGGCGTTGCGCTCGATGATCCAGCCCATGTCGCCGGGTCGGGGAGCCCTGATCCGTACGCGGGCCGCGGTGCCGCCCCGGGAGTCCGCGGCGTCCGCGCCTCCCTCCAGGATTCGACGGGCCGTACGCAGGCTCTCCGCCAGCCGTTCCCGCTCCGCCTCCGCCATGCCCTCCAGCAGCGACTCGACCGCGGTCTGCGCTCGTTCCTCCAGCAGCCCCGCGGCCTCCCGGCCGTCGGCGGTCAGGGTGACTTCGACGCGGCGGGCGTCCCGCGCCGACGGCCTGCGGCTTACGAGTCCGCGCTCCTCGAAGCGGGCGAGCATCCGGCTGAGCTGACCGGCGTCGACGGAGAGCGCGGCGCGCAGATCCGCGGAGTCCGTGCGCGGCGCGTGCACCAGCTCGTAGAGCACCCGGGCCTCGGTGAGGGTGTACGGGGTGTGGAGGTGGCGGCTGTAGTCGAGCGCGCCGATGAGGTTCGTGTAGAAGCGGTTGAACGCCCGCATCTCCTGCACGGTCTCGGCGCCGGTCCCCGTCCCCGTACGGGTCTTGCCGGGGGTGCGGGGCCGGGAGCCGTCACGAGTCCGAGCAGTCCGTGCAGCCATGGGACACCCTCCCTTTCTTTGACTGAGTCAAAGATATTGCCCCGGCGCCGAGTTTGTCTCCCGTCCGGCGACTCCCGCTCCCGGCCCCCGCCGGCCACGTCCCGCGCACGCTTCTTCCGGCCCGTCCGAACTCCTGCTCCGCACGGGTGGGATGCCGCACGACCCGGCCGAGCCTCCGGGTCACGGCACACGGCCTCCCCTTCAGTGGGCGATAGATGTGATGAAACGCCTATGCCGCCGAACGTGCCCACGCAGGCACCGAGCCGCGTGTACGCACAGTCGGACCCCGTCAGCCCCGGAGGTTCAGACATGCAAGCCGCGCAAGCTCTCGACGCAGCCACCCGGCGTTCACTGGCACTCCTCCTGGCCGGCGCACTGATCCCCCTCGCCGGATGCACGTCTGGCGACGGCGGTGGCCCAAGCTCCGAAGGAGGCGGCAGCGGCGCCTCGCGGGACGTGCCGCACCTCGACCGCGAGCAGGTCGCCTCGGGAGGCACGCTGCGCTGGGCGGTCGACGCCGTCCCCACCACGCTCAACGCCTTCCAGCCGGGGGCGGACCCGTCGACCGAGCGCATCACCGGAGCCACGCTTCCCGGCCTCTTCACGCTCGACGCGGCCGCACGTCCGCAGCTCAACCCGGACTATCTCCAGGCCGCCGACGTCACCGAGCGCGAGCCGCGCCAGACCGTCGTCTACAAGCTCAACCCGAAGGCGAAGTGGAGCAGCGGACGCCGCATCGGCGCGGCCGACTTCAAGGCCCAGTGGAAGGCGCTCAGCGGCAAGCGGAAGTCGTTCGGCGCCGCACGCAACGCGGGCTACGACCGGATCGGGAAGGTGACGCGTGGGGCGAACGCCCACGAGGTGAAGGTCGTCTTCCGCAAGCCGTACGCCGACTGGAAGTCGCTGTTCACGCCCCTCTACCCGAAGAGCGTGATGAGCCGCCCCGACGACTTCAAGCACGCCGCCCGCCGCTCGCTCCCCGTCTCCGCCGGGCCGTTCCGGGTGGAGCGGATCCACCGGGGCGACGACACGGTCAGGCTCGTACGGGACAGGAAGTGGTGGGGCGACAAGGCGAGGCTGAAGCGGATCGTGCTGCGCGTGGTGCCCCGCGATCAGCGCAAGGAGGCGCTGAAGCAGGGGAGGCTCGATCTCGCCGAGGTGGACGTGACGACCGTGCGCAGCATCGTGCGCGCCCACAAGGGCGGGGACGAGGACGCCAAGAGCGCGAAGCACGGCGAGCACTCCCGCAGGTCCCAGGCGGAGCTGCGCAAGCAGGCGAAGAAGGACGGCATGCTGCGCCACATCGCGGTACGGCACGCCTTCGAGCCCGCGTACACACAGCTCGCGCTCAACGGGTCGGAGGGTCCGCTGGCCGACGAGCGCGTACGCAGGGCCGTGGCCCGCGCCATCGACCGCGAGGCCATCGCCAAGCACGCTCTGCGCGGTACTGGGCTGCCCGTCAAGACGCTCGGCAGCCATCTGCGGATGATCGACCAGGACGGATACGCGGACAACAGCGACGCCCTCGGCGACCAGGACGTCGAGTCGGCCCAGTCGCTGCTCGCCGAGGCGGGCTGGAAGGGCGGCGGCGCCCGCTCGGAGCCGTCGGCGGGCGCGGACGCGAAGAAGGGCGAGCACGGGAAGCCGGGTTCGGAGAAGAGCGACAGGAACGACAAGAACGCGAAGTCCGACGGCGACGGCAAGCACGAGCGCAAGCACGACGAGCGCAAGCACGACGAGCGCGAGAAACACGGCAAGCACGGCGACGGCGGCGACAGTGGCGACCGCGGCAGCAGCGCCCACCAGAGCGGCGCCCACGGCGGCGCCGCCGCCCCCGGGCCCGTACCGGCCGTCGCACCCCTCAGCATCGGCGAGGCCGCCCAGCTACCCGGCCGGCCGCTGACGCTCTCTCCCGAGAGGCACAAGGCCCGCGCGGCACACCGGGACGCCGCCACCCGTACGACCGAGGACCGGACGCGGCTGCTGTCCGACGGCGGCTCGAAGGCGCAGCGCACGAGGGCCGGAAAGCCGCTCACGCTGCGGCTCGTGCTGCCCTCGGGGCCCGGCTCGGAGTCGGTCAGGTCGACGGGCGGCCGCATCGCCAAGGCGCTGGACCGCATCGGCGTACGCACGAGGATCAAGCAGGTGCCCGACGAGGACTACTTCGAAAAGCACATCGCCACGGGCGAATACGACCTGGCCATCTACTCCTGGCCCGGCACGGCCTACCCCGCGACCGACGCCCGGCCGATCTTCGCCAAACCGGCCGCGGCGGCGGACGGTTCGCTGCTCGTCGAGCAGAACTACACCCGCGTCGGCACCAACCAGATCGACCAGCTCTTCGAGGAGGCGTCGAGGGAGCTGGACGACGGGGCACGCAACGACCTCATCAAGCGGGCCGACGCCCGTATCTGGGCGGCAGCGGGTTCGGTGCCGCTGTATCAGCGTCCGCAGCTCGTGGCGGCCGGGGAGAAGGTCGCCAACGCGGGGGCCTTCGGCTTCCAGACGCCGCGCTACCAGGACATCGGCTTCGAGAAGTAGCGGGCGGCCCGCGGCGGAGCCCCCCGGCCCGCTGTGGAGCGGGCCGGGGCCCGGCCACCCCACAGGGCGGAATCCGCCGGCGGGGTGGCCGGGCCTTACCATGGTTGACGGTGCCGCGGCGAGATCCAGCCCGGCAGGGCGCGCGAGGAGCAGTTGCGTACCGTGCCCCACCACGATCCGGGAGAAGCGTCAGTCAGCCATGCCCACGCGCCATGACATCCGCAATGTCGCCATCGTCGCCCACGTCGACCACGGGAAGACCACCCTCGTCGACGCCATGCTCAAGCAGGCCGGGGCGTTCGCAGCGCACCAGTTGGAGTCGGTCGACGACCGGGTGATGGACTCCAGCGACCTGGAGCGCGAGAAGGGCATCACCATTCTCGCCAAGAACACCGCGGTCAAATACCACCCCAAGGGCGGCGGGGAGTCCGTCGTCATCAACATCATCGACACCCCCGGCCACGCCGACTTCGGCGGCGAGGTGGAGCGCGGCCTGTCCATGGTGGACGCGGTGGTGCTGCTGGTGGACGCCTCGGAAGGGCCGCTGCCGCAGACCCGTTTCGTACTGCGCAAGGCCCTGGAGGCGCGGCTCCCGGTCATTCTGTGCATCAACAAGACCGACCGCACCGACGCCCGCATCTCAGCCGTCGTCGACGACACCTACGACCTCTTCCTCGACCTCGACGCCGACGAGGAGCAGATCGAGTTCCCCATCGTCTACGCGTGCGCGCGGGACGGCGTCGCCTCGCTGACCCAGCCCGAGGACGGTACGGTCCCCGCCGACAGCGACAGCCTGGAGCCGTTCTTCACCACGCTGCTGGACACGGTCCCGGCGCCGACGTACGAGGAGGGCGCGCCGCTCCAGGCGCACGTCACCAACCTCGACGCCGACAACTTCCTCGGCCGCATCGCGCTGCTGCGCGTGAAGAACGGCACCCTGAAGAAGGGCCAGTCGGTCGCCTGGCTCAAGCGCGACGGCAGCGAGCAGAACGTCCGCATCACCGAGCTGCTGATGACCGACGCGCTGACCCGTAAGCCCGCCGAGGCCGCCGGGCCCGGGGACATCTGCGCGGTCGCCGGCATCCCCGACATCATGATCGGCGAGACGCTGGCCGACCCGGAGAACCCGGTCGCGCTGCCGCTGATCACCGTCGACGAGCCCGCGATCTCGATGACGATCGGTACGAACACCTCGCCGCTGGTCGGCAAGGGCGGCAAGGGCCACAAGGTGACGGCACGGCTGGTGAGGGACCGGCTGGAGCGCGAGCTGGTCGGCAACGTCTCGCTGCGGGTGCTCCCGACCGAGCGCCCGGACGCCTGGGAGGTGCAGGGCCGGGGCGAACTGGCCCTCGCCATCCTCGTGGAGACCATGCGCCGCGAGGGCTTCGAGCTGACCGTCGGCAAGCCCGAGGTCGTCACGCGGCAGATCGACGGCAAGCTGCACGAGCCGGTCGAGCGCATGACGATCGACGCCCCCGAGGAGTACATGGGCGCGATCACACAGCTCATGGCCACGCGCAAGGGCCGCATGGAGACGATGACCAACCACGGCTCCGGCTGGATCCGGATGGAGTGGATCGTCCCGGCGCGCGGCCTCATCGGGTTCCGTACGGAGTTCCTGACGGAGACCAGGGGCACGGGCATCGCGCACAGCCTCTTCGAGGGGCACGAGCCGTGGTTCGGCGACCTTCGTACGAGGCGCAGCGGCTCGCTCGTAGCGGACAGGGCGGGCTCGGCGACGCCGTTCGCGATGATGAATCTCCAGGAGCGCGGGACGATCTTCATCGAGCCGGGCACCGAGGTGTACGAAGGCATGATCGTCGGTGAGAACTCCCGTTCCGACGACATGGACGTCAACATCACCAAGGAGAAGAAGCTCACCAACATGCGTGCGGCGGCGGCCGATACGACGGAGAACCTGGTGCCGCCGCGGAAGCTCTCCCTGGAGCAGGCGCTGGAGTTCTGCCGCGAGGACGAGTGCATCGAGGTCACGCCCGAGACGGTTCGCATCCGCAAGACGGAGCTGGACCAGAAGGCACGCGGACGGGCGGCGGCACGAGCCAAGCGCTGAGTCGCGCCCGGCCCTGAATCTCTGCTGCGGCGGTCCTCCTCGCTCCCCGGTCACCCGGCCGGGCGCAAGGGGGGCCGCCGCTTTCCGTTACGTGAACTCCCCATGTGCGGCCGGGAGTCGGGCCGTGGCGAACGGGGGTTTGTGCGCGAATCGCGGGCGTAGCGGCGCCAGGGCAGCGAGAGGGAACCCCGCGAAGGGTGTTATCTGGTCCGCAAGGCAGGACGTCGGCGGTACCGAGGGAGGCACCCCATGCGTGGAGCCACGCGTGTCACGTGGGCATTCGGCTGTGCGACGGTGGTCACCCTGGCGGCTGCGGGGTGCGGTGGCGGAGCGGGCGGCGGTGCCGCCGCCGGTTCGGACGCCGGAATCGTAAGGGCCTTCTGGACCGACCCGCAGAACCCCCTCGAACCCGCGAACACCAACGAGGTGCAGGGCGGCAAGGTCCTGGAGATGGCGTTCCGCGGCCTCAAGCGCTACAACCCGCGTACGGGGAAGGCGGAGAACGCCGTAGCGAAGTCGATCGAGACCGACGACCAGCAGAACTTCGACATCACCCTGAAGAAAGGCTGGAAGTTCTCCGACGGCACTCCCGTCACCGCCAAGTCCTTCGTCGACGCCTGGAATTACGGTGCGCTCGTCACCAACAGGCAGGTGAGCTCGTACTTCTTCGAGTACATCGACGGCTACGAGGACGTGCACCCGGAGAACGAGAGCGCGAAGCCGAAGGCGAAGAAGATGTCCGGGCTCAAGGTCACGGGCCGAAACTCCTTCAAGGTGAAGCTCAATCAGAAGTTCTCCCAGTGGCCCGACACTCTCGGCTACGCGGCCTTCTCGCCGCTGCCGGAGAAGTTCTTCACCGACCACGAGGGCTGGCTCAAGAAGCCCGTGGGTAACGGCCCGTACAAGATCGACTCCTACACCAAGGGCCAGTCGATGAGGCTTTCGGTGAACAAGGAGTACGCCGGTCCCGACAAGCCGAAGAACAAGGGCGTCGAGCTGAAGGTCTACACGGACCAGAACACCGGCTACACCGATCTACAGGCCGGGAACCTCGACGTTTTCGACGAACTGCCCGCCGGCCAGCTCAAGAACGCCAAGCGCGATCTGGGCGGCCGGTACATCAACCAGCCCGCAGGAATTCTCCAGACGCTCTCCTTCCCGCTGTACCGGAAGGAGTGGAAGAGCGAGAAGGCCAAGCAGGTCAGGCGCGGACTGTCGATGGCGATCAACCGCAAGGAGGTGACCGAGAAGATCTACCACGGCACCCGCAGACCGGCCGGCGATCTGACCTCGCCCGTGCTGTCGAAGGCCGGGGGCTTCGAGCCCGACATGTGCGGCGACGTGTGCAAGTACGACCCGAAGGAGGCGAAGAAGCTGATCGAGGACGCGGGCGGACTGCCCGGCGGAAAGGTCACGCTCACCTCCAACGTCGACACCGGCTCGCACCGGCAGTGGATGGACGCCGTGTGCAACAGCATCAACAAGACGCTCGACAAGAACGGTGCGTGCAGCGTCAATCCCGTGCCGACGTTCGGTGAATTCCGTAAGGACATCGCCGGGAAGAAGCTCAAGAGCATGTTCCGCACGGGCTGGCAGATGGACTATCCGCTGATCCAGAACTTCATGCAGCCGCTGTACTACACCGGCGCCTCCTCCAACGACGCCGGCTACTCCGACAAGCGCGTGGACAAGCTCATCGACGAGGCGAACGCGGCAGGCGAAGCAGAAGCCGTGGCGAAATTCCAGAAGGCCGAGTCGATCGTGCTCGACGACCTTCCCGCCGTTCCCCTCTGGTACCAGGACGGCAACGCGGGATATTCGCAGCGGGTGAGCGACGTGCGGCTCAATCCCTTCTCCGTACCGGTGTTCACCGACATCAGAGTCAAGTGAGAGAGTGAAGCAGAATGGGGCGCTACGTCATCAGACGACTGCTCCAGATGGTCCCGGTGTTCCTCGGGACGACGTTCCTGATCTTCGTGATGGTGTACGCGGTCGGCGACCCGGTCAACGCCATGTTCGGCGACCGGGCCCCCGACCCGGCGACCGCCGCCCAACTGCGGGCCCAGTTCAACCTCGACAAGCCGCTGTGGATGCAGTACGTGCTGTACCTCGGCGACATCTTCACCGGCGACTTCGGCAACGCCTTCAACGGGCAGCCCGTAACCGAGCTGATGAGCAGGGCCTTTCCCGTGACGCTGCGGCTCGCGCTGATCGCGCTCGTCATCGAGATCTGCATCGGGATCGCCCTCGGCGTCGTCACCGGGCTCAAGCGCGGGCGTCCACTGGACAGTTCGGTGCTGATGCTCACCCTCGTGGTGATCTCGGTTCCGACGTTCGTCACCGGGACGCTCGCGCAGTATCTGCTGGGCGTGAAGTGGGGCTGGATCGCCCCGGCCGTGTCACCCGAGGCACCCGTCGGCCAACTGCTGCTGCCCGGACTGGTGTTGGCGCTGCTGTCACTGGCCTACGTCACCCGGCTCACCCGTGCGTCGATCAGTGAGAACGTGCGCGCCGACTACGTGCGGACCGCGCTGGCGAAGGGGCTGCCGCGTGCCCGCGTCAACGTGCGCCACCTGCTGCGCAACTCGCTGATCCCCGTCGTCACCTTCCTCGGCACGGACGTCGGCAATCTGATGGCGGGCGCCCTGGTCACCGAGCGGATCTTCAACATCCAGGGAGTCGGCTTCCAGTTGTGGCAGGGCATCGTGCGGCAGAACTCGCCCACCGTCGTCGGGTTCGTCACGATCCTCGTGATCGTCTTCCTGCTCGCGAATCTGCTCGTCGACCTCCTCTACGCCGTGCTCGACCCGAGGATCCGCTATGCGTGAAGTCGACGGCGCCGCGGGCAGTACCGCGAGCCCGCACCCGCAATGGACGCCGACAGGCAGGAGGTGACGGATGGTTGAGCGCGTCCCGGAGAGCACACCGGGGCCGGCGGACACGGGCCCGGCGGCGGGCGCGGGTGCCGGCGCAGGTGCCGGCGCGGGTGCCGGTGTCGCCGGTTTCTCCCCCGGCACGGCCGGGGATCGAGCTGCGGGCCCGGCCACGAGTCCCGCTGCGCCTCCCAGCGCGCCGCAGGAGCCCGCACCGGGGGAGCGCGCCCGTAGCCTCTGGTCGGACGCCTGGCACGACCTGCGCCGCAACCCCGTGTTCGTCGTCTCCGCGCTGCTGATCGCCTTCCTCGTGCTGATCTCCGTATGGCCCGGACTGATCGCTAGCCGCAACCCCCTCTCCTGCAGCCTCGACAAGTCCCTCGACCCGGCCTCGCCAGGCCACTGGTTCGGTTACGACACCCAGGGCTGCGACGTCTATACGCGGGTGGTCTACGGCGCCCGCACATCGGTGACAGTCGGCGTCTGCGCCACCCTCGGCGTCGCGGTGGCGGGCAGCGTCCTCGGCGGTCTCGCGGGCTTCTTCGGCGGCTGGTGGGACGCCCTGATCTCACGCCTCACCGACGTCTTCTTCGGCATCCCGATGATGCTCGGCGGGCTGGTCTTCCTGTCGATGACGGGCAGCCGGTCCGTGTGGACGGTCGTCGCGTTCATCATGCTGCTGGGCTGGCCGCAGATCGCACGCATCGCACGCGGCTCCGTCATCGCGGCCAAGCAGAACGACTACGTACTGGCCGCGCGTGCCCTCGGCGCCGGCAACGCACGGACGCTGGTGCGCCACATCCTTCCCAACGCGGTCGCGCCCGTGATCGTGACGGCGACGATCGCCCTCGGCACGTACATCGCCCTCGAGGCGACCCTCAGCTATCTGGGAGTCGGGCTACAGCCGCCGACCGTCTCGTGGGGCGCGGACATCTCCGACGCGTCGCAGGGGATGCAGTTCCGCAACGCGCCGCACATCCTGCTCTATCCGGCCGCCGCGCTGAGCCTGACCGTACTGGCGTTCATCATGCTCGGCGACGCGGTGCGCGACGCCCTCGATCCCAAGCTGCGCTGAGGGAGGCGTACGTGACTCAGACACAGGCCGCGAGCGGGCCGCGCCCCGGGGAGGACGGTTCGCAGCTCCTCCGAGTACGGGATCTGAGCGTGGAGTTCCGTACCCGGGACGGTGTGGCCACCGCCGTGGACGGCGTCAGCTTCGACGTCGCGGCCGGTGAGACGCTGGCCGTGCTCGGCGAGTCCGGATGCGGCAAGTCCGTCACCGCGCAGGCCGTGATGGGCATTCTCGACAGCCCGCCCGGACGGATCACCAGCGGCCGGATCGTCTTCGGCGGGCGGGACCTGCTGCCGATGCCGGCGGACGAGCGGCGTGCCGTGCGGGGCGCCCGGATGGCGATGATCTTCCAGGACGCGCTGTCCGCGCTGAACCCCGTGCTCAGCGTCGGCGACCAGCTCGGCGAGATGTTCCAGGTGCACCGCGGCGCCTCGCGCAAGGAGGCACGGGCCAGGGCCGTGGAGCTGATGGAGCGGGTACGGATTCCCGCGGCACGCGCACGCGCGGGCGACTACCCGCACCAGTTCAGCGGCGGAATGCGCCAGCGCATCATGATCGCCATGGCGCTCGCCCTGGAGCCCGAGCTGATCATCGCGGACGAGCCGACCACCGCGCTCGACGTCACCGTGCAGGCCCAAGTGATGGACCTGCTCGCGGAGTTGCAGAGCGAGTACCGGATGGGCCTCATCCTGATCACCCACGACCTGGGCGTCGTCGCCGACGTCGCCGACCGGATCGCCGTGATGTACGCGGGCCGCATCGTGGAGACCGCGCCCGTGGCCGACCTCTACCGGGCGCCCGCGCATCCGTACACCAGGGGCCTGCTCGACTCGATCCCCAGGCTCGACCAGAAGGGGCGGCAGCTCAACGCCGTCAAGGGGCTGCCGCCGAGCCTGCTGAGCGTCCCGCCCGGGTGCAGCTTCCATCCGCGCTGTCCCGCCGCGCGTGCCGTCTGCCGTACGGACGAGCCGCCGCTCCACGAGGCCGGGCCGGGAAGGACGAGTGCCTGCCACTTCTGGAAGGAGCTGCTCGATGACGAGTGCGCCGAGTGACGGTGCCGCGGGCCCTGCCGCGACCGCCGAACGGGAGGAGTCCGGCGGCCGTGTGCCCGGCGAGACGATCCTGGAGGTACGGGACCTCGTCAAGCACTACCCGCTCACGCAGGGCATCGTCCTCAAACGGCAGGTGGGCGCCGTCAAGGCCGTCGACGGCGTCTCGTTCGAGCTGAGACGCGGCGAGACCCTCGGCATCGTAGGGGAGTCGGGCTGCGGCAAGTCGACGGTGGCGAAGCTGGTGACGAGCCTGGAGGCACCCACCTCGGGCAGCATCCGCTACAAGGGCGAGGACATGACGCGGCTGAGGGGCCGTGCGCTGAAGTCCCTGCGCCGCAACATCCAGATGGTCTTCCAGGACCCGTACACCTCGCTGAATCCGCGCATGACGGTCGGCGACATCGTCGCAGAGCCCTTCGACATCCACCCCGAGGCGGCGCCGAAGGGCGAACGGCGGCGCCGCGTACGGGAGTTGCTGGACGTCGTCGGGCTGAACCCGGAGTACGTCAACCGCTATCCGCACCAGTTCAGCGGCGGCCAGCGGCAGCGCATCGGCATCGCACGCGGGCTGGCGCTGCGGCCGGAGATCATCGTCGCGGACGAACCGGTCTCCGCGCTGGACGTCTCCGTGCAGGCACAGGTGGTCAATCTGATGGAGCGTCTCCAGGACGAGTTCGACCTCTCGTACATCTTCATCGCGCACGATCTGTCGGTCGTACGGCACATCTCCGACCGGGTCGGGGTGATGTACCTGGGCAAGCTCGTCGAGACGGGTACGGAGAGCGAGATCTACGAGCACGCCACGCACCCGTACACACAGGCGCTGCTGTCGGCGGTGCCCGTGCCGGATCCGGGGGCGGAGGCGGCGCGGGCCCGCATCGTGCTGGACGGCGATGTGCCGTCGCCGGCGAATCCGCCGTCCGGCTGCCGGTTCCGTACGCGCTGCTGGAAGGCGGACGAGAGGTGCGCACGGGAGGAGCCGCTGCTGCGGGTCCGTGAGGAGGCGGGGACGAGGCCCGGGGGCGTCGCGGGAGGGGGCGCGCGTCATCCGGTGGCCTGCCACTACGCCGAGGAGAGGGCCCGGGTCGTACCGGAGTGAGGGCCGGGCCGGCGGTGTCTGCTGCGTCAAACCGTCAACTCGCCGGGCGGACAGCCGAGTTGCTCGGTCAAACGGCCGGAGGGCGTCAGCCAGCCGGTCCTCTCGGCGACTTCCCGGCCGGGCAGCCGACCTGGCAGTCGAACTCGCCCCGTCAGGCGACGACCTTCGTCTGCTCCGACTCCAGCAGCGCCAGCAGCACCTCCTTGCTCGGCTCCCGGTGGCGCACGTCGCACATCACGATGGGCACCGGCTTCCGCAGGCTCAGGGCGCCCCTTATCTGCTCGACCGTGAAGTCGCATTCGCCGTAGAAGCAGTTGACGCCGATCGCGAACGGAATGCCGCACTGCTCGAAGAAGTCCACGGAGGCGAAGCAGTCGGAGAGCCGCCTTGAATCGGCGAGGATGACCGCTCCGAGCGCTCCGGAGGCGAGGTCCTCCCACATGAACCAGAAGCGTTCCTGGCCCGGCATGCCGAACAGGTACAGCACGTTCTCGGCGTCCTCGTCCAGCGTGATGCGGCCGAAGTCCATGGCGACCGTCGTGGTGGACTTGTCCGGAATTCCCTGGAGGTCGTCGACCCCCAGGCTCGCCTCCGTGATGTCTTCCTCGGTGTTCAGCGGTTCTATCTCGCTGACCGACCCGATCATGGTCGTCTTGCCTACGCCGAAACCGCCCGCGACAAGAATCTTCAATGCCGTCGGCATGGCCGTCGGGGCACGCCGCGGTTCAGAGCTTTCGAATTCCATCGATCACCTTACGCAAAACCCGAGCGTGTTCGTCCGGGGTGTTCTTCTCCGGCCCTGGCTTCTTGACCAGGATGAGCGACCTGTCGGCCAGGTCCCCGCACAGGACCCTCACCACGCTGGCCGGCAGGTCCAGATACGAAGCGATTTCCACGACGGCCAGGGGACGCTCCCTCACCAGGTCGAGGATGGCCGCCGACTCCGGCTGCTCCATGCGCACATCGTGGTCGGAACGCAGACCGTTTCCGACCACCTGGGTAATGAGCGTGAGATCAGAGCGGCTGGGTAAGGTGCGCCCACCCGTGATCGCGTACGGCCGGGTGGTGAATCCGGCCTCTCTGTCGAACCACTGCGGACTATGCGGGGTGCCCATTTATCGAGGCTGGTCACCGGCTGCGACTTCGAGGCGGGGTGCTGCGCCGAGGTGCATGCCGACCTGCTGGACGACTTTCGCCATCTCGTACGCGGCCATTCCCGCGTCGACCTTTTCCGAGGCCAGCAGGGCGAGACGTGAACCGTCGCCGCCCGCGGTGATGAGGAGAAGGACGTTCTCCATCTCGATGACGGTCTGCCGGACCCTTCCGCCGTGAAACCGGCGGGCAGCGCCCTGCGAAAGGCTGTGCAGCCCGGAGGCGAGCGCCGACATGTGGTCGGCGTCGTCCTTGCTGACATCGCGGGAACGTGCGAGAAGCAGCCCGTCCTGGGACAGCACAATGACGTGAAGCGTCTCGGGAACCCGATCCAGCAGGCCGTCAAGTAGCCAATTGAGCTTTTCGTAGACTGGTGACTGCTCGTTCAATGTTCTGGTCCTTCCTCAGGAAACCTCGGTGCCTCGGTCAAGGTCGGGAATCCTCCGGGGAGGCACCGTCGCGCTGTGCGTCCGTCGACTCGGTGCGGGCTTGTCGGCTCGCCCGCTGCACGGCGCCCGCTATCGCCCCTGCCCGGCCCGGGGTGGGCCACGGGGATGTGTCGTCTGCGGGGGGTCGTTCTTCTGCTCGTGACTGTCCGGGCGAGCGGCGCAGTGGTGCTGCGAGGTTCTCGCCCGGCTTTCTCGTGGGCAGTGTCAAGGGTTTCTGCACCGGCTCCGGAGGCTGTGGGGGTTCCTCGTCGAGATGGGGCGCCGCGGTCTCCGGCGCGGGTGCCGCATGTTCCCCGGTGGGAGCCAGCAGCGACACGGACTGCATGGGGGTGTCCACGGCCCTGCGGGGCTTCGAACGCGTCAACAGACCTCCGCCCGTGTAGGCGGGGAAGCCGCCGTGGTCCTCCTCCGGGTCCCGCCAGTCCTCATCGGTGTCCTGTACGTCCCGCACGTCCCGTACGGCGGCCACGGAAGCGGCCGCGGGCGCGGGCGCCGCGACGGCGGGAGCCGGTGCCGCAGCGGCAGCGGGAGCGGAGACCGGCGCGGGCGCCGACTCGGGCTCGGGCATGGGCCGTTCGCGGTGCTCCAGGGCCGGTGGCGCCTGCACCTCCGCTACGGCGGGCCGCTCGGCCGGGGGCGCCTCGGGC
Organism: Streptomyces marispadix; assembly: GCF_022524345.1. Taxonomy (NCBI): domain Bacteria; kingdom Bacillati; phylum Actinomycetota; class Actinomycetes; order Kitasatosporales; family Streptomycetaceae; genus Streptomyces; species Streptomyces marispadix. Next base: position 4,473,924 of record NZ_JAKWJU010000002.1, read on the forward strand.
CGCTCACGCGGTGGCTCGCTGAGCTTCGGAATGATCGGCGGGGCTTCTTCGAGCAGCTCGTTGGGGATGAGCACGACGGCCTTGGTACCGCCGTACGCGGACTTGCTCAGGGTGATCTCGAGGCCGATGCGGTTGGCCAGAAGTGCCACGACGAACAGGCCGAGTTGGGGGATCTCGCCCAGCCGCGTCACATCCGGCTCGGGCGGGTCGGCGAGCAGCCGGTTGAGGTGCTCGTACTGCTCGCTGTCCATTCCCAGACCGCGGTCGATGACCTCGACGGCCAGCCGTCCGCCGGCGACCTCCTCGGCCCTGACGGTGACGTTGGTGTGCGGGGGCGAGAAGGCGGTGCCGTTCTCGATGAGCGCGGCGAGGATGTGGCCGACGTCAGCGACGACCCGGCCGGAGAGCGAGAACTCCGGTGCGGTCTCCACCTCGATACGGGTGTAGTCGACGGTCTCCGCGACGGCACTGCGCAGCACCTGGAAGACCGGGACGGGCTTGCTCCAGCGGCGGCCCGGCTGGACGCCGACGATGAGCGACTGGTTCTCCAGGTCCCGGCGGAGCCGGGTGACCAGGTGGTCGATCTTGAAGATGTCGGTGAGGAGTTCGGGGTCGTGCTCGCGCCGTTCCAGGCTGTCGATGAGGCTGATGAGCTGGCTTATCAGCAACTGGTTGCGGCGGAGGAGACCGAGGACGACGGTCTCCGCGCCCTCGCGCTTGCGTGCCTTCTGCTCGCTGGTCTCCGCGGCGGCCTTCCACCGCTCGTCGACGGCCTCCGCGATGGTCTCCAACTCCGCGACGGCTGCCCGCTGCTGGCCGCGTATCGCGTCGATCACACGGCTCAGCTCGTCGTCGCCGTCGTCGGCGCGCGGCATCTCCGGGGCGGCGTGGCCCCGTTCGCCGCGGGTGCAGCTCTCGACCAGCTCCGGCAGGGCGCGTTCGGTCCACTGGCCCGTACCGTCGCGCAGCCGGGAGAGCCGTCGTACGAGCGCGAGCGGGGACCGTACGGTCAGGAATCCCGTCAGGCCGAGCACGCCCAGTACGGCGAGGGAACCCGCCCCGGCGGAGAGCAGTGCCTCGTCGGCCCGTTCGGCGCCCTGGGCCGCCAGGCCGTCGAGCGAGGCCGACGTGGCGTCACGCAGGTCCTCGCCGACGGTGTCGGCGGCCGGACGCCACTCGTCGATGCGGTCGGGCAGCGACCAACGCGTCGGCGTGACCCGGGTGTTGGGCAGCGTCGAGCCGGGGGTGCTACGGGCGACCGGGTTCTTGTCGGCGGCGACCGCGTCCTCGACGCGCTGGAGGACGGTCCACTGGGGCGTGTCGGCGATCTTTCGGTAGTCGCGGGCTGCCGACTCGGGGATGTCGCCGGTGTCCATGACCCTGGCGAGCTGCCGCTGGGTGGCGACGTGGCCGAGGAACGACTGCCGTACGCCCGCGCTGAGATGGCCGGAGGGCCCGGCGCTGGCCAGCAGGGAGTCCTCACGGGAGAGCAGCTCGGCGATGTGCGTGAGGGACGCCACGGCGGCGGCGCTGTGCGCGAGCCGGCCGTCGTCGCTGTGGAGCACCGCGGCGAGGAGGGCGATGCCTGCGTCGGTCGTGTCGGTGTAGTAGCCGTAGGCCGAACTGCGGGTGACCGCCCGTGAGTCGACCTGGTTGCGTTCACGGGTGAGTTCGGCGAGGGCTTTCGTCAGGGCGCGTTCCTTGCCGCTGCCCGAGGCCCGGCCGAGATCCGTGCCGGACGACTGGAAGGCCGTGATCGCGTCGTCGGTGCGCGATCGGGCCTCTTCGAGACTCCGGTGCGCCTTGTCCGTACGGTGGCTCTGCCAGGCGACGGTGAGACGGCGCTCGTCCTGAAGGCGGGTCACGAGGGAGTGGACGGACTGCCCGGCCGAGGCACCGGCCTTGGCCTCCGCCCTTAAGGCGAGCCCGCTTTCGACGGAATCGCTCGCCGCGTAGGCCCACATTCCCGCGAGTGCTACCGCGGGTATCAAAATGGGCGAAACCAGCGCAATGCGCAGGGAGCGACGACGTGCAGTCTTCGGCACTCTGTGCCGGTCGCGTTCGTCTGACATCTTCTTCCTCGCGACAGCGGACCGATGGTGGCGCTTAAGAGGGTTTCCGCCGAGTGGGCTCGGTTGTGCCAGTTGATCACTGCATTCGCTGACGCGGCTTTCCCGGCAGATGGCCGGGAACGCTACCAGTTGCGATGCGCCCACGGCGAATGCGAAGCCTCGTCAACCCCCCACGTGATTGCGGGAGTTGACGACGAACGCCGGCCCGGGCGGCGAGTCGGGCCGCCGCCGGGATTCTGCTGTTCACAGGCTATGTCTATCAGTTGTGCGACGAGCCCGGAAAGCAGCGCTCACGCAGATGCGAACCAGAGGTCTGACGCTGTGTGGAAACCGGCCGGTTCGAAAAGATTCCGTGTAGCCGGGCCCGTCGCCGTACCGTCTATAGCCGGGCGAGGAGTTGGGGTGTGTACAGCGCGGTGGCGGGCCGGATTCCGGCAAATATGTCGAAGTAGGTCGATGTGAGACCGGGGTCGGACTGCACCGCGCGCAGCAACGACAGCCGCTTCGGGTGGATTTCCAGCCTGGCGGCCGAGAGCGCGGCACTGTAACTCTCCGACATCAGATTGTCCCGGTCGCCGGAGTAGGCCGCCAATGCCTCGTCCAGACGCGGCTGTCCACCCTCTCCGAGCGCGTCCTCGACGTGCCCCGTCAGGCACTCCGCCTGGAGGAACGCATCGGTGATTCCGCGTGCGGTGATGGAGTCCTTGTGGTGTCCGGCGTCGCCGACGAGCGCCCATCCCGGGCCCGTCGCCTGGCGGAAGAAGTTGCGCTGATGCCCGGTGCCGCGCAGCCGTTCGGTACGCGACTTGCCCCGCAGCACCTCGTATAAGCCGGGGGCGGTGACACGTATCTGTTCGAGATAGGACCGCTCGGCGTCGGCACGTACGTCCTCGAAGGACGACTGCGGAAAGTAGGCGAGAACGAGGGTCGTACGGTCGTTGGTCGGGACCGCGGCGACCCAGCCCCCGGGTCTCTCGTGGAGTTCGAGCCGCGAGGACTCGTGGTCCCAGTAGGAGTAGTAGGCGCAGGTCAGGCGAGGCGTCTCCTGCACGATCGGAGCGCCGCACAGCGAGGCGACCGTGGAGCGCATCCCGTCCGCTCCGATCAACAGCCGTGCGCGCTCGGTGAATTCGCGTCCCTCGTGCCGCGCCCGCACCCCCTGGACGCGGCCGTTCTCGTCGCGCAGCAGCCCGGTGACCGTGCACCGGGAGCGGTACTCGACGCCGGCTTCGGCGGCGGCGTCGGCCAGTACGGGATCGAGGAGATACCGGCGGGGTGCGTAAGCGGCATGGTGGCCGTCGACGCCCCCGCTGCACCCTTCGAGGCGTATGTCCGCCACCTGGTAGAGCACCTTGTCGATGGGCGGGCAGCCGGTGGCGCGTATCCGGTCGAGGAGTCCCCAGCGGCCGAGCGCGGCGACTCCGGGCTGGTGGATGACATGGGTGGAGAGCGTGTCGGTACCGTGTTCGCTTCTGTCGAGCAGAAGCACCCGGTATCCGGCACGCGCGAGCAACATGGCCGTGGGTGATCCGGCGCACCGGGCGCCCACCACGATGACGTCGAACATGCCTGAATCTCGCAGACGTTGATGAGGTCACTGGGTCTCAGGGTGCTCGGTGCGCTCGGATGCGTCCCGGGCCTTCAGGAGCGGTGCTCCTCCAGGGCGGTCGCCAGGGCTTTTCTGTCGACCTTGCCGTTGGGGTTCAGCGGTAGCTGCTCCAGGGTCGTGATGCGGCGCGGAAGCATGTACGAGGGCAGGCGGGCGCTGAGGGTGCGGTACATGCTCTCGGTGTCGTCGTGGCTCGCGGTGACTGCCGCCTCCAGGTCCTGTTCGCCGTTGCGGCCGGTCACGGCTATGACGATCGCGTCACGCACGCCCGGGTGCCGTCTGAGGAGCGCTTCGATCTCCCCGAGTTCGATCCGGTAGCCGCGGATGTGCACCTGGTGGTCCGTACGTCCCAGGTGCACTAGCTGCCCGTCGATGCGGACGACCCGGTCGCCGGTGCGGTACCAACTCTCGTCCGTGGGCGCCGAGTCGCCCGGCCGTGGCCTTGCCGTGCCGTCGTCGCCGGTCCACAGGAAGCGGCCGGCGTTGTCGGCGGGATCGAGATAGCCGGGGAAGCGCTGCACCCCGCGCAGGCACAACTCGCCGTCCTCGGCGGGCTCCCCGTCCTCGTCGAGTACGAGGTGGTCCACCGTCGGATAGCAACTGCCGATCGGCACCGTGCCGTTGGGCGACTCGGGCCAGTCGGCGGTGTCGTCCGGGAGCCGGTAGCCGACGCAGGTGCAGGTCAGCTCGGTCGGCCCGTACAGGTTGTCGATCGTGCTGTTCGGCGCGGCGGCCCGCCACAGCCGCGCGCTGGTGAGGGACAGCGGCTCGCCGCCGAAGAGGCTTCTTCGCAGCGTCGGCATGCTGCCCGGCTTCAGGGTGCCGAGCCGGTCCGCGAAGGACACCAGCGAAGGCACCGACCACCAGTGCGTTATCCGCGCCGAGTTGACGAACGAGACGGGCGACAGCAACTGGCTGCGCTGTGGCACGACCAGCGTGCCGCCGCGATACCACGTGACGAACAGGTCGTAGACCGAGCCGTCGAAGGAGAGATCGAAGGTCTGGGAGCAGCGGCTCCCGGGGCCCACGTCGTAGAGCCCGCTCACGTAGTCGACGTAGGCCGTGACACTGCGGTGGAGCACCGGCACGCCCTTGGGCGTACCGGTGGAACCCGAGGTGAAGACGATGTACGCGACGTCGTCCGGCGCGGCCGGGCACTCGGGCAGGTCCGCGGGGGCCGCCTCCGCGGCGAGCCCCGCGACCTCCTCCGGGCTCAACGTCAGCTTGGGAACGGTCAGTTCGCCGGTCGCTGGATGAGGGTCGGTGATGAGGAGGCCGAGGTCCGCGGCCTCGGCGATGGCCGCGTTTCGGCCCGGCGGATAGTCGGGGTTGAGCGGCACCACGGTGGCGCCGGTCCGCAGCACCGCGAGATAGCCCACGTAGGAGCCGATCGAGCGGTTGGAGAGCAGGCCGATGCGACGGGGGACACGGCCGTCGGCACCGGCGTGCGAACTGATCAGCCGCGCCGCCAACGCGTCGGCCGCACCCAGGAGTTGGCGGTAGGTCAGCTTGTGCCCGCCGACCTCCAGGGCGGTGTGTCCATCGTGCCGTGACGCTGCGGAGGCGAACTGCCCGTAGAGGTTGCGATGATGAACGCTCATACGGTCTGGGCCTCCAACTGCCGGAGGAATATCCGCAGTTGGCCCACAGTGTGCAGCGACGCCAGCGCCTCGGGATCGATCTCGAAGCTGTGCTCCTGCGCCAGCTTCGCGATGATCTCGATCCGCGCCAGCGAGTCGATGCCGATCTCCGAGAGCAGGGAGCTGTCCCGGTACTCCGACGCGGCACGCGCGTGTTCGCCCAGCAGCGCCTCCGCCAGGTCGTCGCCGCCCTCGTCGCCCGCGGCCTCGCCCGGCCAGTAGCGCCGGGTCTGCCAGGGATAGCCGGGCAGCGGCACGAAGACGCAGTCCGCGCCGAAGAGCGTCTTCCACTCCACGTCGCGTCCCGCGGCATACCGTGCGGCGACGGACGGCAGGTCCTGGTCCTGGTCGCATGTCGGGTCCGGCTCCTGGGGGACGCTCAAGTCGTCCGCGCCGGCGGGCACTTGACCGCGCAGCCGCTCTTGCAGCGCGCTGACCGCCTCCGCGTGCGAGGACGCCACGACCGCCATACGGTGCTCGTGGTGCTGGCGGCGCGTCGCCGCGCTGTAGCAGATGTCGCGCAGGGCGAAGGCCGCGCCCTTGCCGCCGGGGGAGAGATGGCGGACGTAGGCGAGCGCCAGCTCCTCGAGCGCCGCGGGGCTGCGGGCGGACAGCGGCAGCAGATACGCCCTGCCGTCGTCAGCGGACGCGCCCGCGCCGCCGGGGGAGGAGAGCGGTTCTCCCTCGCGCAGCACCACATGGGCGTTGAGACACGAGGCGCCCTGACCGGTGACCCCGGCGATCGCGGGCCGTCCGCGGTCGGGGAACTCCCGCATCCCCGTGGGCACTTCGAGCGGCACCTCTTCCCAGGGGATGAGCGGCGTCGGGCTCGACAGGTGCAGGTTGGGCGGGATGCGGCGGTGCTCCAGGCACAGCACGGTCTTGATCAGCCCGGCGATGCTTCCGGCGCCCTCCGCGTAGCCGATGTTGGTCTTGATCGAGCCGACATAGCAGGGACGGTCGGCCGGCCTGCCCTCGCCCACGACCGTTCCCAGCGCGGCCAGCTCCGCCTGGTCGAGCGTGGGCGCGCCGGAGCCGTGCGCCTCGACGAAGTCCACCTCGGACGGGGCGACTTCGGCGTCCTCGTACGCCCACCTGAGCACTGCCGTCTGACCCTCGACGGACGGCGCGAGCAGCGAATCGCCGCTGTGGCCGTTGTTGTTGACCGCGCTTCCCTGGATGACGGCTCGTATTCGGTCGCCGTCGGCCCGCGCGGCGGCGAGCGGTTTGAGCACGACGACCCCCACCCCGTCGCTCGGCGCGAAACCGTCGGCGCCCGCGTCGGCGAACTTGCTGCGTCCGTCGTGCGCGAGCGTCCCGGCCTGCGTCATCATGACGGCCTCGTCGGGGCGCAGCGCGATGTTCACACCCGCCACCACGGCGAGCGGGACCTCCTGTGCGCGGATGCTCTGGACGGCCGCGTGCACCGCCGCCAGCGAGGACGAACAGGCCGTGTCTATCAGCACGCTCGGCCCGCGAAGATCGAGCTGGTACGACAGCCGCGCGGCCAGAAGTGCCCTGAAGTTGTTGAGCTGTGACGCCGTGACGGTCTCCAGCCCCTGGCGGAACTGGCGTTCAAGGAAGTCGCCGCGGGTGTTGCCCACGTAGACGCCGGTACGGCCCCCCGCCAGTTCCTCCGGAATCTGGCCCGCGTCCTCCAGCGCCTCCCAGGCGGTCATCAGCAGAAGCCGCTGCTGGGGATCGATGTCCGCGGCCTCCCCCGGTGACATGCCGAAGAATCCGGCGTCGAACTCGGCGATCGCGTCCAGATAGCCCGCACGGCGGCTGATCACCGTGCCCGGCTCGGGGTGTGCGGAGTACATCGCGTCGACGTCGTACCGCTCTGACGGCGTCTCGCTTGTGGCGTCGTGACCGTTTCGCAGGATTTCCCACAGTTGGTCGGGATCCGCGGCGCCGGGGAACTTGCAGGCCATGCCGATGACAGCCACCGACCGGGTTTCGTTGCCCATCGCTTCTCGCCTCACTACCGCCCCTCCATTGCCTTCGTGACGCGCGATGATGATGCTGCCACCCGCTCATCAGCATTCCACCGTGGCTCTAACTTGATGCGTTCGGGACATCTCGCCCAGTGACGTACTGGGCGGTAAGGCGCAGTAACGGCATCGGGGACAGCCTTTTGAGGGGCATATGCCTGGAACATGGCTTTTTTTCTTCACCGTTTCTTGGCCACCTGTGCTCACTGTTTTCGCATGCAGAGCGTGGCCGGAATTGAAGATTGGCGGGAAGCTTTCGCTGGGTGAACGGTCCGCCGGTGCGCCGCGCCTGCTCATCGCCGTCCCGTCCCCGCTCATGGCCGCGCGTGCGCGCGGTGCTGCCTCAAGTCCCGGGAAGCGCGCCAGGACAGTACGCGCCATCTCTGGTTTCATGTGCGGCCATGGACTCCACTGCCTCCAAGGACGCGCGGCTCGCGGATGAGCAGCGCGAGCGCCGGCTCCAGCGCCTCGGCCTCAACTCCCCTGAGCCTGAAGAGAAGTTCGACCGCATAGCCACTCTGGCGAGCAGTCTCGCCGATGCTCCCATCGCCATGGTCAACTTCATCGGCGGCCAGCAGATGTTCCGCGGTCTGTGCTTCCCGACCTCCGAGCAGAAGGGCGATCGCGCGGGTGTGCCCTTCGGGATCGGCGATCTGCCTCCGGCACCGGACTCGCGGGACGCGCCCATCGACATCGGCTTCTGCCCCCATGTGGTGCGCCAGAAGGCCCAGTTGGCGATCGAGGACGTTCTGGCGAGCCGTCACTACCGCAACAACCCGGTGGTGGAGGCGCTGAACGTGCGCGCGTACCTCGGTACGCCGCTCCAGGACAACACCGGCCTCATCATCGGCACCGTGACGGTCGCCGACGTACGGCCGCACCGCTGGACGGAGAAGCAGAAGTCGGAAATGCAGTTCCTGGCCGAGACGTTGAAGCCGGAATTCCAGCTTCGAGACAGCGTTCTCGCCCAACAGGACGAACTGCTCGCCGTGTTCGACCGTGCGCCGTTCCCGATGATGCTCACTCAGGGTCCCGAGCATCTGCTGCGTTTCGCCAACACCCGGCAGGGGACCGCTTTCGGGCGGGCCGACCTGCTCACTCCCGGGCGTGAGGCCTACCCCTCCCTGAAGGAGGCGGGGATCTTCGACTCGATGGACTGGGTCCTCCAGGAAGGCCAGGTCACCGAGTTGCGGAGCGTGACGCTGCCGCTGCACGGCACCGATCTCGCCCAGCGTTTCGACATCACCTGCACTCCGGTACGGCTGCGTCCCGAGGCGCCCGTCAATTCCGTACTTACGACGGCGATCAGGACCGCCGAGTCGGTGCAGGGAAGCGAACAGCAGAAGATGGCACAGGACTTGGTGTCGCGTTTCGCCAACCCGGCGCAGCCTTCGGAGAATTGAGGACGCGGCGGATTCGGGGAGCGCCCGCCGCCCCCTGGCGGGGAAGGCGCAAGAGGGGGCTGGTGAGAGGGATTTGAGACGGAACCGGCCGGTCACCGGCACCGGCACGGTCCCCTCCGCCTCCCTTATGCGCACTGCCCCTTCCGCGCACGGCCCCTTCAGCGCACGGCCGCTTCCGCTTCCCGGCGCGCGTGGGGCTGTATGCCTACGGACGTATGGATGTACGGGCGTACGGGCGTATGGCCGTACGTCAGGGCGTCGTCGAGCCGTCTTCCGGGGTGTGTTCCACGGCTTCCGCAGCGGCGGCCGTAGCTGCCGTGGTGCCCGTAGCCGCGGCAGGGGTGGTGCCCGTATCGCGACCGGCCAGTGCCAGCAGCACGCCCATCGCGACGAGGATCTCGAACACGGCCGTGGAGAGCCAGAGTTGATCGCGCGTGGAGAGTCCGGCGAAGCCGCCGAGCAGACCGGCCTTGGCGGCGAAGGAGAGACGGAAGAGACCCAGCCCGAGCAGCGGCCCGCACACCGTCATGCCCAGCGGCCGTGAGTACGTGGTACGGCCGAGGGCGGCGAACGCCGCGCACAGGGAGACCAGGGCGAGCGCACAGCCGTACCAGCTGTCCGGCACGGCGAGCAGCGTGGCCAGGGCCCTGTCGCCGGTGAAGTGGTGCGAATACAGCTCCCAGCCCTGCTGGGCGAGCGAGTGGATCTCCCAGGAGACCAGCGACGCGGTGACGGCGAAGAGCATCACGCAGGCGGCCACGGCTCCGTTCCGTGTGGGGCGCGCGGGCGGCTCGTCACGGGTGGCGGTGCCCGGATCGCCGCCGGTGGTGGTGCCCCGGGCGCGCGTGCTCCCGTCCGTGAGCGCGTTCGCGAACTCGCCCGCGTCGTCCCCGCGTTGGGCCTGGCCCTGGTCCTGATCAACGCCATGGCCGCCCTGGTCCTGACCCCCGCCCTGGTCCTGACCCTCGCTCTGGTCTCCGCCCCGGTCGTCCCCCTCCCCGGCGTACGACGGCACGCGCCTCCGCCCCGCGGCCGCCAGTACGACCAGGGCGACGCCCGCCACCAGCATCGCGATCACGCTGGTGAGCACCTGGTTGCGCAGCGCGTCGGAGACGCCGCCCTTGACCCAACTCGCGTTCAGATTCCACAGGGTGGGGACCCGCAGGAGGATCGTCACCACGCCCGTGGAGGCGAGGACGCCGCTCGCCGCCGACGAGACGGACGCCGTGACGGCACTGACCGTATAGAGGACGAGCAGCGTGGGCTCCACGAAGGAGCTGGCCCATATGCCGTCCTGTGCGCGGAAGATCAGCCCGGACCACATCCACCACGCGTCCGTGACGGCGGTGGCCTTCTCGAAGTCGCGCACGATCCAGGCGAGATCGAGCAGCGCGAGCGCGGCCAGCAGTACGGCGCGCGGCGGTACGCGCGCCGGGTCTCAGCATCCTGCCCTGGCTCATTGACGCCCCCCGGCGGTGCGGTTACCCGATCGCCGCTCGTTCGGTCAGGACGGCGGCGTCGTAGCGTCGGGCAAGCCTACTGTGGCGTTTCATGGCGGTTCACGGCGGCTGCGGACAGGCCCCTTCGGGCGGGAGCAACCCGGGGGAGGAATCGGGGAGGACCGCCGGGGGCGACACCCCGCGTGGCGGGCCGGGCCGCCGCGGCACGCACCGCCGCGGCCCGGCCCTACGGCCCCCGCAAGGCCGTACGAAGTTCAGAGTCCGAGGTTCGTATATCGGAGCGGAGTCGGCTGAGTTGCGGTCGTGTTAACCGTCTTCAGGAACCCATATGACGACATGTCTCATAGGCGGCGAGGCCGTCAAGCACGCTGTGACCTCAATCTGCAAAACCTTCGCTCAAGATGCGCCGGGGGTCCACATGCTGAAGCCGGTACCCCTTGACTGAGCAGTTATTGACTTGCAAAGTCTCCTCAACCCATGGCACGGACTGTCCGCGTGCCAACGCATGGATCTATCCGCATAGATTGACGAGCGCGGGGGCGCAGACACGATGACAAGTCCATCCCAGGCCGCGATCGCCGGGGCAGAGACCCCAGAGCCCGACGGCGCCGGCCTGACCACCGAGCCGGCAGGCGGCCAAGAGGCCGTGAAAGACCAGCTCGTGGGCCGCTCTCCCGGCCAGCTCATGTGGATGCGCTTCAAGCGCGACCGTACGGGCGTCATATCGGCCATCGTCGTCCTCGCGGTCTTCGCGATCGCGGCGCTGGCCCCCGTTATCTCCTGGCTCTACGGCAAGAATCCGTGGACCCGTTACGGGCAGGAACGGCCGGGGCTGCTCAACGACAACGCCTACCCGATCAAGCCCAACGGCGGCATCGACAGCGAGTTCTGGTTCGGTCTCGAACCGGGCCTCGGGCGGGACGTGCTCACCCAGCTCGTCTACGGGATGCGCACCTCGCTCTCCCTGGCGATCGTCATCACGATCCTCTCGGTGGGCCTCGCCATCGTGATCGGCGTCGCGGGCGGCTACATGGGCGGCAAGACGGACTACTTCCTGGGCCGTCTCACCGACCTGATGATGTCGTTCCCGAACCAGCTCTTCTTCGTCGCGTTCACACCGGTGATCGCGGCCCTCATGGTCAGCCCGCAGGACGAGATGCCGATCTGGCTCCGTGCCTCCGTGCTGATCTTCGTCATGTGGCTGCTGGGCTGGATGACGCTCGCCCGGCTGCTGCGGGGACAGGTACTGACCCTGCGCGAGCGGGAGTTCATCGAGGCGGCGAAGGTCGCGGGCACTCCGCCCTGGCGGATCATCCGCAAGGAGCTGCTCCCGAACGTGGTCACGCCGATCCTCGTCCAGGCCACCTACATGCTCCCGAACTTCGTGACCGGCGTCGCCGGCCTCTCCTTCCTCGGAGTCGGCATGCCGGACTCGGTCCCGGACTGGGGCCGGATGTTCGCCACGGGTGCCGAGGTGTACCAGAGCGACATCACATACATGATCTTCCCCGGCGTCGCGATGGTGGTCTTCATCGTCGCGTTCAACCTGCTCGGGGACTCGGTCAGGGACGCCTTCGACCCGAAATCGGGACGTTGAAGACCGAGCGGCGGGGGGTGCTGCCACCCCAGCACCGTATGAGTCAGGCAGCAACGGACAACCGACAGGCAGGTGCTACCACACCATGAGCACATTCAGGATGCGTACGGCGCGCGTCTCCGTCGTGGGGCTCGCCGCGGGCGCTCTCATCCTTACGGGATGCAGCAGCGGCGGCGGAGGCGACGCCGGGGGCGTGAGCAAGGACGACGCCGCGAAGCAGCAGGTCCGATACGACTTCGGTGACGCCGCGGCCTCGAAGGGCCCGGCCGAGCCGATCAAGGGCGCCCAGAAGGGCGGCGACCTCACCGTCTACCAGCGGGACAGCTACGCCCACCTCGACCCCGCGCAGATGTACGTGAGCGACGAGGGCACCATGTCCCAGCTCATCCACCGTCGTCTGACCACTTACAAGCGTGACAGCGCCGGCAAGTACACCGTCGTCGGCGACCTGGCCACCGACAGCGGTACGCCCTCTAAGGACAAGAGGTCCTGGAAGTACACGCTGAAGGACGGCGTGAAGTGGGAGGACGGCTCCCCGATCACGTCGAAGGACATACGCCACACCTTCGAGCGGCAGTTCGCGCCGTTCATCTCCGAGGGCCCGGTCTTCATCCAGCAGTGGCTGGCGGGCAAGAGCGGCACCGGCTACCGCAAGCTGCTCCCCGACGGTCCCTTCAAGGGCGACCACCTGCCCGACAAGACCCTGGAGACCCCGGACGACAAGACCATCGTCTTCCACTTCAAGGACCCGCAGCCCGACCTGCCCTACGCGCTGGGCATGGTGGGTTACGCCGCGGTCCAGAAGAAGGGCGACACGAAGGAGAAGTACGACAAGAAGCCGGTCTCCTCCGGCCCGTACAAGATCGCCTCCTTCAAGTCCGGCAAGAGCATGAAGCTCGTCCGGAACAAGGAATGGGACCCGAACACGGACTCGGTGCGCCACCAGTACCCGGACGCGCACAACATCCAGTTCGGTGTCTCCTTCGAGGCCTCGACGAAGCGCCTCGTCTCCGACAGCGCCGAGAACCAGACCGCGGTCAGCTACAACAACCAGGTCGACGCCTCCAGCATGCAGTCGGTGCGCTCCGACCCGAAGGTCAAGAAGCGCTCCCTGTCCGGCTACCAGCCCTACGTCGGCAAGATCTCGCTGAACATGGACCGCCTGAAGGACAAGCGGGTCCGCGAGGCCATCGCCTACGCGCTTCCCGCGCAGTCCCTGCTCCAGGCGTTCGGCGGCTCCGGCGGCGGTGAGCTGGCGGGCAACTACCTCAGCCCGACGGTCGCCGGCCACAGCGAGTCGGACCCGTACGGCAAGGTCAAGAACCCGCAGGGCGACGTGAAGAAGGCCAAGCGGATCCTGAAGGAAGCCGGCAAGGACGGCATGAAGCTGACCTTCGCCTTCCAGAACTCCCCGGAGTGGTCGGACTTCTCCATCGCGGCGAAGGACAACCTCACCAAGGCCGGATTCGACGTCCAGCTCAAGGACATCGTGACGGACACCTACTACGACCAGATCGGCAAGGTCAAGAACAAGTACGACATGTACCACTCCTCCTGGGGTGCCGACTGGCCGAGCGCCGGCACGGTTGTTCCGCCCACGCTGGACGGTCGTCAGGTGCAGGACGGTGCGTCGAACTACTCGCACTACAACAACCCGAAGATGAACAAGGAGATGGACCGCATCTCCAGGATCGCGAACGCCGACAAGGCCGCGAAGGAATGGGCCAAGCTCGCAGACAAGATCCTCAAGGAGGACCTGCCTGACGTGCCGCTCATGTACTACAAGCAGATCCAGCTCTACGGATCGAAGGTCGGCGGCGCCGTGATGAACGACGTCCTCAGCAGCATCGACCCGACCCAGCTGTACATCAAGAAGTAACAGCGCACACGGCGCGGTTGCTCGCGCCGGCCGTGGTGCCCGCCCTCCTGGGGGCCCTCTCGGGGGTCTTCCCCGGGGGCGGGCGCCACGGGCCGTTCCCCCACCCCTGAATCCGCTGCCCACGAGAGCTGCGTTCCGTCATGCTTCGTTTCCTCGTCCGCCGGACCCTCGGCGCGATGGTGATCCTGCTGATCATCAGCGCGGTCACCTTCTTCCTCTTCTACGCCGTACCGCGAGATCCGGCGATGCTGGCCTGTGGCAAGAACTGCACGCCGGACGCGCTGGAAGTCATCCGCAAGAACATGGGCATCGACGAGCCCATCCCGATGCAGTACTGGCACTTCATGATCGGCATCGTCGCGGGCCGTGACTTCGCCCAAGGGGCCTGCCCCGCACCGTGCTTCGGCTACTCGTTCGCCAACTCGGACCCGGTCTGGAACACCATCCTCGACCGCTTCCCGACGACCGTGTCGCTGACCGTGGGAGGCGCGGTCGTCTTCCTGATCATCGGTCTCGGCGCCGGCATGATCGCGGCCTGGAAGCGCGGCACCCTCGCCGACAAGGTCTTCAGCACCGCCTCGCTGGTGCTCAGCTCGATGCAGATCTACTTCGTGGGCCCCCTGGTCATGGCACTGCTGGTGTTCAACCTCGGCCTCCTGGACCAGCCCGCGTACGTGCCGCTGACGGAGGACCCGGCCGGCTGGTTCATGGGCCTGCTCATCCCGTGGATGGTGATCCAGATCATCTTCACGGCCAACTACACGCGTCTCGCCCGCTCTTCGATGATCGAGCAGCTAGCGGAGGACCACGTCCGCACGGCGAGGGCGAAGGGCATGTCGGGGAAGTTCGTCTTCTTCCGCTACGCCTGGCGCGGCTCGCTCATCCCCATCGTGACGATCTTCGGCGTCGACCTCGGGTCGCTGCTCGGCGGCGCGATGATCACCGAGTGGACGTTCTCGCTCCCGGGCCTCGGGAAGCTGGCTGTCGAGTCCGTGGAGAACACCGACCTGCCCATGGTGATGGGCGTGATGCTCTTCTCCGCGACCTTCATCATCCTCTTCAACGTCATCGTGGACGCCGCATACGCATTCATCGACCCGCGCGTGCGGCTGGCCTAGGAGTACCGCTGTGACCACCCTGACCCAGGAAGCGGACGTCCCGGCACCGCGCGACGCGGGCGCCTCCGGCGCGTTCCTCTCCGTACGAGACCTGTACGTGCACTTCGACACCGAGGGCGGCACCGTCAAGGCCGTCGACGGGCTCTCCTTCGACCTGGAGCGCGGCAGCACCCTCGGCATCGTCGGCGAGTCCGGCTCCGGCAAGTCGGTGACGAACCTGTCGATCCTCGGGCTGCACAACCCGAAGAAGACCGCCGTCTCCGGTGAAATCCTGCTGGACGGCCAGGAGTTGACCGGCGCACGCGAGAAGACCCTCGAATCGCTGCGCGGCAACAAGATGGCCATGATCTTCCAGGACCCGCTGACGGCGCTCTCGCCGTACTACACCGTGGGCCGCCAGATCGCCGAGCCGTACCGCAAGCACATGGGCGCATCCAAGCGCGAGGCGCATCTGCGGGCGGTCGAGATGCTCGACAAGGTCGGCATCCCCAACGCCAAGCTGCGCGTGGACGACTACCCGCACCAGTTCAGCGGCGGCATGCGGCAGCGCGCCATGATCGCGATGGCGCTGGTGTGCAACCCCGACCTGCTGATCGCGGACGAGCCGACGACCGCGCTCGACGTGACCGTACAGGCGCAGATCCTCGACCTGCTCAAGGACCTTCAGCAGGAGTTCGGTTCGGCGATCATCTTCATCACCCACGACCTGGGTGTGATCGCCAACGTCGCGGACGACATCCTCGTGATGTACGGCGGCCGTGCCGTCGAGCGCGGAAGCGTCGCCGAAGTGCTGCGCGCGCCCCGGCACCCCTACACCTGGGGACTGTTGAGTTCCATGCCGCGCCTCTCCAGCGACGTCAACGAAGAGCTGGTCCCGATCAAGGGCACACCCCCGAGCCTGCTCGCGCCGCCTCCTGGCTGCCCGTTCCACCCGCGGTGCAACTACGTGGACGAGGTGGCCGGCGACAAGTCCTGCTCCGCCGACCGGCCCGTGCTGCCGGCCGGGCGTGGCGCCGCCTGCCATCTGACGGCCGAGCAGAAGAAGACCTTCTTCATCGAGCAGATCAAACCCCGGCTGGGCTAGGGAGAATCACAGCAATGAGCGAAGAACTCACCCTGACCAAGCCGCAGGACGATGTGCCGGCCTCGGGCGAGCCGCTGCTGACGGTGAACGGCCTGACCAAGCACTTCCCGATCATGGGCGGTTTCCCGTTCAAGCGGCAGGTGGGCGCGGTCCAGGCAGTCGACGGGATCGACATGACGGTGATGCCGGGCGAGAGCTTCGGCCTCGTCGGCGAGTCCGGCTGCGGCAAGTCCACTACGGGGCGGCTGCTGACGCGGCTGCTGGAGCCCACACGCGGCACGATCTCCTACCGCGGCCGTGACATCTCCCACGCCAGCCGCAAGCAACTGGCGCCCGTACGCTCCGAGATCCAGATGATCTTCCAGGACCCGTACTCGTCGCTGAACCCCCGGCAGACGGTCGGCTCCATCATCGGCAACCCGATGGAGGTCAACGGGATCAACCCGCCCGGCGGCCGGGAGAAGCGCATCCGGGAGATGCTGGAGACCGTCGGCCTCAACCCGGAGCACTACAACCGCTTCCCGCACGAGTTCTCCGGCGGCCAGCGGCAGCGCATCGGCGTCGCACGGGCGCTCGCGCTGGAGCCCAAGCTGATCGTGGCGGACGAGCCGGTCTCCGCCCTGGACGTCTCCATCCAGGCGCAGGTCGTCAACCTGCTCCAGCAGGTGCAGCGCGACCTGGGCATCGCGTTCGTCTTCATCGCGCACGACCTGGCGATCGTGCGGCACTTCTCGCAGCGCCTCGCCGTGATGTACCTGGGGAAGATCGTCGAGGTCGGCGACCGTGAGTCGATCTACCAGCGCCCCCGCCACCCGTACACGCACGCGCTGCTGTCGGCGGTGCCGGAGGCGAAGCTGGACGAGGGCGAGGAAGACCAGCGCGAGCGCATCCGCCTCGCGGGCGACGTGCCCTCGCCTATCAACCCGCCCTCCGGGTGCCGTTTCCGTACGCGCTGCTGGAAGGCGCAGGACAAGTGCGCCACGGAGGAGCCGCCGCTCGTCCAGATCACGGGGAACGCCGCGGGGCATCTGACCGCGTGCCACTTCCCGGAGGAGGGGTCGACGACCGCACGCGAGCAGGACGTCGTACTCGACTCGGCGCTGAAGGCGATGGAGTCCGGCGGGGCCGGGGCCTGAGAGGGCCGGCCCGGTCCTGAGAGGCCGCTGACGCAAGGCTCACGTGGGCGCCGCCGCGATCGGTTCGCGGCGGCGCCCACGCGTGTGTCCGGCGGTACGTGCGGTGCGCGTGCCGTGCGGCACGCCGTGCGCGGGCAGGTCCGGCTCAGGCCACGCCCAACGTCCGCTTGAAGAACGCCACTTGAAGCAGGAGCAGATTCTCCGCGATCTGCTCCTGCGGCGTCATGTGCGTGACGCCGGACAGCGGCAGCATCTCGTGCGGACGTCCGGCCGCGAGCAGCGCCGAGGAGAGCCGCAGCGTGTGCGCGGCGGCCACGTTGTCGTCGGCGAGCCCGTGGATCAGCATCAGCGGACGGTGCCGGTGATCCGCCCCGGACAGGCCCTCGTCGGTGACCACGGACGAGCGCGCGTACACCTCCGGGTCCTCTTCGGGCGTGCCGCAGTAGCGCTCCGTGTAGTGCGTGTCGTACAGCCGCCAGTCGGTGACGGGGGCGCCCGCGACCGCCGAGTGGAAGACGTCCGGGCGGCGCAGCACGGCCAGCGCCGCGAGGTAACCGCCGTACGACCAGCCGCGGATGCCCACCCGCGTCAGATCCAGCGGATGGTCCTCGGCGAGCGAGAGCAGCGCCTCGACCTGGTCGTCGAGCGTGACGTCGGCGATCTGCCGGGAGACCGCCTTCTCCCACGCGGGCGAACGACCCGGCGTGCCACGGCCGTCGGCCACGATCACCGCGAACCCCTGGTCGGCGAACCACTGCGAGGTCAGCCAGGCGTTGTGCGCCGCGACGACGCGCTGTCCGTGCGGACCGCCGTAGGGGTCCATGAGTACGGGCAGCGGGCCGTCGCCCTCGCGATAGCCGGTGGGCAGCACCAGGCCCGCCGGGATGCGCCGCTCCCCGGTGCGCAGCAGCCGTGGCGACGTCGACAGCAGCGGCGTCTCGGCGTGCGACGGTACGGCGTCCAGGGGCTTCAGCGGCAGCGCACCGTCCTGGCCGTCCTGGCCGCCAACGCGCAGCACGGCGGCACGCGAACCGGGCCGCGACAGCGACGCGGTGACCAGCACGAGGGTGTCGCCGCCGCGCACCGCGGACGCCACGTGAGGCTGCCCGGCGGCTCCCGCGCCGGGCTCTTCGCCGCCGTCCGGGTCCGTCAGGCGCTCCACGCCCGCGCAGGAGCCGTCGCCTGCGAAGCGCGCGAAGTAGACGCCGACGTCGCCGACTTGAGCGCTCCCGCCCTCGGCGGGCTCTCCCTGGCCGTGCTCGCCGCCCGCCCCCGCGGAGGCGGAGAAGAGCACACCGTCCTCCCCGACGTCGAGTACCGCACGTACATGTGACGAATCGTCGGTGAAGGCGCTGCCGTCCACCGTCAGCACCCGCGCCCCGGACGAGTCGTCGATCCGCACCAGCCGCCCGTCATGCGTCCATGCGGGCACTCCGGCGAACAACTCCAGCCAGTCCGGGTCCTGTTCGCCGTGGAGCGTGCTGGTGGCGCCCGTGCCGGTGTCCACGCCGAGGTGGAGCTGCGTGCGCTGGTCCCGCGCCTGTACGAGCAGCAGCGGCGGGCCGCCCGCCGACCAGTGGACGCGTGCGAGATACGGGAAGCGCTCGCGGTCCCATCGGACCTCCAGTCGCTCCGCGCCGCCGTCGCCCTGCGTGTCCAGCGGACCGAGCAGATGGAGCGTGACGTCGGCGTTGGGCGTTCCCGCCGCCGGATAGGCGACCTCGGACGGCTCCCGGTCCGGATGCGCCGGGTCGGCGATCCACCAGCGCGTCACGGGGGAGTCGTCGGCGCGTGCGACCAGCAGCCGCCGGCTGTCCGGCGCCCACCAGAAGCCGCGCCCGCGGTCCATTTCCTCGGCGGCGATGAATTCGGCCAGACCGTAGGTGATCCGGTCGTTCTCGGGGACGGCCACCGCACGGTCGCCGGTGCCGTCCGTACGTACGACACGGAGGGCGCCGCCCGACACATAGGCGATGTGTGTGCCGTCCGGGGAGAGGCGCGGGTCCACGACGGGCGTGGGAACGCGCAGCTCGCGGCACTCGCCGCCGGGCGTCAGGCCGGCTGCGAAAAGACGCCCCGACAGGGCGAACACGGCCTGTGCGACCGCGATGTCAGTGGCATATCCGACGATTCCGGCCGAACCCTCGCGGCTGCGTTCCCGCCTCGCGCGCTCTTCCGCGGACAGCTCCTCGGCCGCGCCGCCGAGGAGGCTCGCGGGATCGGCGGCGACGTACTCGTGCCCGGTGGAGGGCTCGCGTACCCACAGGAGATTCGCCCGGTCAGTGCCCTTGCGGGAGCGGAGGAAGACGACGCGGGAGCCGTCGGGAGCGACGGTGAACGCGCGTGGGGCGCCCAGGGTGAAGCGCTGGGTGCGGGCGTACTGACGGGGAAAGGTAGTGGCCATGGGCCAGAGCGTAGAGCCTGGCGGGCGCGAGCCGGGGTGGCCGGATTCGAATATGCGCCCCTCCTCTGCACCCGTGCACCCGGCCAATGCCATCTGACGGATAGTTATGATCCATTGCGCGACGCGGGAGCCGGGTATGAAGCCGGGGGCCCGCTCGTGTCATGGGCTCATGCTGTCCGGATTCCGTCGCCCGACCGCGCGTACTTGGAGGTGAACCGCCGTGGCACTCTCGATTTCGGCGGTCGTGCTGCTGCTGATCATCGTCCTGCTGCTCGTCAAGAAGGCCGGGCTGAAGGCCGGGCACGCGGTGGTGTGCGTGCTGCTGGGCTTCTATCTGGCGGGCTCGTCGATCGCACCCACGATCAACGAGCTGACTACGAACGTGGCGGGCATGCTCGGGGACATCAAGTTCTGAGCTGTTCGAGAGGGGCCGTAGGGTCAGGGGCATGAGCGCAGCTCCTGACCGCCGTCTACTGCTGGTGCACGCGCACCCCGACGACGAGTCGATCAACAACGGTGCCACCATGGCCAGATACGCCGCCGAAGGTGTACAGGTCACGCTCGTCACATGCACCCTCGGCGAGGAGGGCGAGGTCATCCCCGCCGAGCTGGCGCATCTCGCGCCAGAGGTGCCGCAGCCGGGGGCTCCCGCTCCGGAGCCCCCGGCCGCCGACGACGGCATCACCCCCCTCGCACGCCACCGCATGAGCGAACTCGCCCACGCCATGCGTGAGTTGGGCGTCACCGACCACCGCCTCCTCGGCGGCCCCGGTCGCTACCGCGACTCCGGGATGATGGGTCTGTCCACCAACTCGCGCCCCGGGTCCTTCTGGCAGGCACCCCTCGACGAGGCGGCGCTCCATCTGGTCCGTGTCGTCCGCGAGGTGCGTCCACAGGTGATGGTCACCTACGACCCCGACGGCGGCTACGGTCACCCCGACCACATCAAGGCCCACCGCGTGGCGATGCGCGCCGCCGAACTCTCCGCGGACGCGGACTTCGCACCCGAGGCGGGCGAGCCGCACCGGCCGGCCCGGGTGTACTGGAACTGCGTGCCCCGGCCCGTCGTCGAGGAGGGCTTCGCCCGGCTGCGGTCGCAGTCGCCCTCTCCTTACGAGGTATACGCCGAACCCGAGGACGTACCGGGGCTGTTGGAGGACGGCGTCCCGCCCGACGTCGCCGTCGACGGGCGTGCCTACGCCGAGGCCAAGGCGGCCGCCATGAGCGCGCACGCCACCCAGATCACCGTCCACGGGGGCGGCTTCGCACTCTCCAACGGGCTTGGCCAGCCACTGATCAGCACCGAGTACTACCGCCTCGCTCGGCCCCAGGGGGAGCGATCCGGCGGCCCCGCAACGGACTTGTTCGACGGAGTGGACGCATGAGCGGCGAAGACGGCAGGGGAGAGGACGGCAAGCGGCAAGGGGGCGGCGGGCAGTCGGACGGCGCGCCTTCGGACGGGGCTCGTTCGGACGGTGCGCGTTCGGCAGGTGCGCCCGCGAACCGTGAACAGGGCGGCGGGCAGCGGCAGCTCACGCCGGAGTGGCCCACACGCGTGCCCGCCTCCCGCACCGCACGCCTGGCCGTCTATCTGCTGCTGCTCGCGCTCGGAGTCGTCACGGCGGCGGCGGGCGCGCTCGTGCAGAGCGGCTGGTTCCCGGGCGGACTGGTGCTCGCGCTGGCCGGTGCGGTCGGGCTCTTCTGGGGCGGTGCGAAGTTGTGCCGTACGCGGGTCGGGGCGGCGGCCCCAGGCGTCGGCTGGGTCGTCACGGTGTTCGCGCTGACGTCTCCGCGCCCGGAGGGCGACTTCGTCTTCGGGGCGGGCATCGGTTCGTATGTGTTTCTACTCGGCGGGGTGCTCGCCGCTGTGATGTGTGCCACCATCGCGCTGCCGGCACCGCCAGTGCCTGGGCCCAAGTACCGCTGATGAGGCCGCTGTCCAGGGGATTGAGAGGGAGAGGGTCCCGCGGCGGCGACCCCAAGTAAGCTGGTGCGCGCCGGCGAGCCGTCCTGGGCCTTGCATGATGGGCGGCGAACCCAACCGGGAGTACCTGCTTTGAGTCGTGAAACTGACCGTTCGTCCTCCGGGCCACAGGGCCACGGCGGTCCGTCGTACCCGCCGGGTACGGGGCCGTACGGCCCCGGCGCCGCCGGGGACTCCGCCGACCCGGAAGAGACGGCGGCCTCGGACGCGCAGCGGCCCGAAGACCGCAAGACGGAGACGACGCTGACGACCCGCATCCGGATCAACATCCCCGGATCGCGGCCGATTCCGCCCGTCGTGATGCGTACGCCCGTGAGCGAGGCCGACACCGACGGCGGCAAGAGCGACGCCGCGGGCGGCACCGGGAAGAAGGGCGCCCCGCAGTCCGACGTCGCACATCCGCTGCGCGCTCCCGGAGACGGGGTCTCGGGCACCGGGCCCTCGTCGGTGCCGGGCGGTGGCGCGGGAGCAGCCGGTGCGCCCGGAGCGGGCTCCTCCGGGGGGTCACGTACGTCCGAGGAGTCGTCCGGCGGCGGCGAGTTCAAGCAGAAGACCAGCGACTGGTTCGCGCCCCGCAAGGCGAAGCCCGGCTCGGGCGCGGGCCCCTCTTCCGGTACGGGAGCGGGTTCCGCGACGGCCTCGGGCGCGGGAGCCGGTGCGAGCGCGCCTCCCCGGCCCGGCGGCCCGGCGGGCGCGGGCACACCGCCCGGCGCGGCGGAGTCCCCTTACGGCAGCAGCGATCCGTACGGCGTCCAGAACCCCTACGGCGCGGGCGACCCGTACGGTTCGTCCGATCCGTACGAGACGGGCTCCTACTCGCTGCCCCGCACGGACACACCGCCCG
This sequence comes from Streptomyces marispadix, assembly GCF_022524345.1. Lineage (NCBI taxonomy): Bacteria > Bacillati > Actinomycetota > Actinomycetes > Kitasatosporales > Streptomycetaceae > Streptomyces > Streptomyces marispadix. The sequence goes on from NZ_JAKWJU010000002.1 coordinate 4,496,148, forward strand.
GCGGCACACCGGCCCCTGCACCCGGCGAACTGCCCGGCCACGGCGGCCAGGGCACACAGAGCGGCCCGACGACGGGACCCGTCAGCGGTGACATGCCGCTGCCCCCGCCGCCCGCCGAGAGCGGGGCGCCCCCGGAGTCCCCGGCGAGCTCCACTCTCGGACTGGGCATCGGACGCGCCCCGTTCGCCCCTGGCGGCGCGGGCGAGGAGATGCTCGCCCGCGAGCAGGAGGGCACCGGCGGCAAGGACGGTCTGCCCGCCTACCCGGGCTCGTCGTCTTCGCCGGGCTCGCCGGGCGGCGGCGAAGGCACCGCCGTGGCGGACGAGCCGGAGGGCGAACGCATCGTCAGCGACACCCTCATGAGCAGGGCCCCGCGCCTTGCCGAGGAAGAGCTGGCGGGCACCTCGGGCTCGCCGTTCGAGCGCGTATCCACGAGGCCGTCGGCCGTACGTGCCGACGAGTCCTCCGGAGGCGGCCGTTCGAAGCTGGTGCTCGTGGGGGCCGCGGTCCTCGGGGTGGTCGGCATCGCCTATGGCGCGGGTCTGCTGCTCGACCACGCGGACGTTCCGAACGGCACGACGGTGCTGGGCGTCGAGATCGGCGGCATGAGCAGGCACGAGGCGGTCAACAAGCTGGACGCGGCCTTCGGCGACCGTACGACCCAGGCGTTCACCGTCGTCGCCGGGGACCAGCGGGCCAAGCTCAAGCCGAGCGTCGCGGGCCTGACCCTGGACACCGAGGCCACCGTGCGCAGCGCAGCCGGCCGTGACTACAACCCGGTCTCCGTCATCGGCTCGCTCTTCGGTGCCGAACGTGACGCGGAGCCCGCGCTCAAGGTCGACAAGGAGAAGATGGCCTCGGCGCTCAGGCAGGTCTCCAAGCAGACCGGCGTCGGAGGCGCGCCCAAGGACGGAATGGTCAAGTTCGTGGGCGGCAAGGCCGTCGGAGTACCGGGCAAGCCGCACAAGGGAATCGACACGGGCAAGGCGAGCGACGAACTGGAGAACGCCTACCGCACCCGCGCGGCCACCGGTAACAACAGCCCCGTCGAACTGCCCGTTTCCGTGCAGCAGCCGCAGGTCGGCAAGAAGGAAATCCAAAGGGCCATCCGGGACTTCGGCAAGCCCGCCATGTCCGGACTTGTGACGATCAAGGCGGGCGACGCCTCGATCCAGTTCAGCCCGGAGAAGTCGCTGCCGAAGTTCCTGTCCATGAAGCCGGTCAACGGCACGCTGGTCGACACATACGACCTGCCGGTGCTCAAGCAGCTCTACGGGACGACCTTCGCCGGGGTGAAGATCACGCGCGGCGACGGCAGCAAGTCGCCCGTCACGCCGCAGGACGTCGCGGGGGCGCTCCGTCTGGCGCTCAAGGAGACGAACCCGGCCAAGCGCGTACAGGAGATTCCGCTCAATCCGCAGTGATGCGTGCGCATCCGCGGCAGTGAGACGCGTCTGTGTGAGGGATGCGTCAGCGTCAGAGATGCGTCCGAGATACGCGTCTGGCATGAGATGCGTCCGCTGTCAGGGACCCGGTGGTGCTGCGGGGGAGCGGTGTGCGCGGGGTGCCTGGGGCGGCGGGTGCGGGGGTGCGCGGTGCGCGGGGCCTGGGCGTGGATGACAGATGCTGAAATCTGTTATCTGCCATCTGTTGTCTGTCGACTGTCCTTCGTCATCTGTGATCCGTCATCTGACATGCGGCATCTGACATCTGTTACCTGTCATCTGAAATCTGACGTCTGTCAGTTGAGCCTCGCGCGGGCCGCTCGCGCCGCTCGGCGCAGCTTCTCGGCCTCCGCAGGTTCCATCGCAGAGATCGCCGACGCGTACTCCTCCAACTCCGCCGCGCCGCCCCGGAAATCACCGCGTTCCACGAGCAGCCGCGCACGTTCCTGACGCAGCCTCGCCGGGCGGTGGGGAAGAAGCAGCGACAGGTCCAGCGCCCAGAGCTGGACGCCCGACTGTTCGGGGCGTGCGGCGGCCCAGGCGCGGATGTTGTTGAGAATCCGCAGCACTATCTCCAGCGGGCCAGAAGGGTGCAGCATCGCCGCGGAGAGCGGCACGCGGGCTCCGGTCGCACCCGCGACGAGCAGTTCCAGATCGCCCGACGTGAGCAGCCGCCCGCCGTTGTAGGGGTCCGCGAGGGCGTGTTCGCCCGTCGGATCGCCGAAGCCGACCACGAAGTGCCCCGGCAGGCCCACCCCGTACACAGGCGCGCCCGCGCGCCGGGCCACCTCCATCCACACCACCGAGAGCAGGATCGGCAGTCCGCGCCTGCGGCGCAGCACAGACGGCAGCAGGGAGGAGTCCAGCCTCCGGTAGTCGCCGGGTACGCCGTGAAAGCCCTCGTCCCGTCCCAGCAGCCGTCCCAGGGCGCGGGCCCACTCCTCGGGCGTACGGGCGGGGGCGTACGGCAACAGCCCTGCCAGACGGTCGAGTTCGATCTGCGCTTCCAGAACTGTCTGCTCCTGGCCGCCAGGCGGCAGCTCCCGCTCGCCGCGCGTAGCACCCGCGTCCGCGTCCGCGTCCGCGTCCGGTCCTTCGCGCCCGCCCTGGCCCGCGCCCTCCTTGTCGTGCTGGCCCGCGTCCTCGCCGGAGGCGCTGCGCACCGGTCCGCGGCGTACCGGCCCGGTCGGCGTCGTCGCCGCCTCGACGGCGATCAGCAGGCACAGCAGCGCCAGATCGGGCCGCTCCTCACGGGCCGCCTCCGCGAACCGCTCACGGTTGCTCCGGCCGCCCTCGTTCTCGTCGTATCGCTCGTCCAAGCCCCCGCCCTCGCCGCTGTCGCCGCTCTCGCCTTCGCTGCCGCCCCCGTCGGTGCCGTCACCCGCGCCGGTGCCGCCGACGGACTCGTCACGGTCCTCGTCACCGCCGCCCTCTCCCGTGTCCTCACCGGCCAACGCGGATCAGTCCTCCGGGGCGCGGCGGTAGTGGTACGCGTGATGGTCGGCGAAGCCCATCCCGTCGTAGAGCGCACGCGCCGCGTCGTTGTCGCGCTCCACCTGGAGGTACGCCGCCGAGGCACCCTCCGCGAGGGCCGCCCTCGCCAACTCGCCCATCACCGCGGTCGCCAGACCTTCCCTGCGCCGCCCGGGAGCGACCTCTATCGCCGCGAACCCGGCCCACCGTCCGTCGACCACGCACCGGCCGATCGCCCCCGCGGGCACCGCGTCACCCGCGCCGCCCGCACCATCCGCGCCGCCCGCCGCCGAAGTCGCCGCGCCCGCCGCCGAGGCCGCCGCGCCCGCCTCTTCGCCGGGCACCGTCGCGAACCATACGGACGGCCCGCCCGTCAGCACCCTCCTTGCCGTACGCGGCATTTCACGGGCGCGGCCGTAGAGCGAGAACCAGTCCGCGCCGGGTGTGCGGCTCAGCCGTACCCGCCCGTCGGGCTCACGGTCGGCCAGGGGCGCCAGCGCCGCCACCCGCAGCACGGCGTACCGTTCGCCGGTCCAGCCGCGCTCGTCCAGTTCCGCCGCGAGCAGTTCGTCGCTGCGTTCGCCGCCCGTGGTGACCTGCACTCGCGGCACCAGCCCACGTGCCTCGTACCAACGCCGTACCCGGTCGAGCGCCTCGGCCCTCGGCAGCCCCGGATCGTCCAGCGGCAGTACGGAGTTGGCGCGTGCGGTGAAGCCCTCGCGCCGCCGGGCACCCGTGCCGCCGCGGCTGCCTTCGCTGCTTCCGCCGTGTCCGCCTGCGCCACCGGGGCCGTCCGGAACCTCCTCGGTGCTCGCCCTGAGCGTCCAGCCGCCCAGCCGTTCCGTCTCCACGGCGGGCCAACCGCGCGCCGCGACCTCGACGAGTTCACGTACGCTCGCAGCAGGGAGGCCGCGCCGCCGCGCCGGTGCGTCCGGCACGACTTTCCCGGCGACCAGCGCCGACTCCGCGACCGGCACGACCTGTCCGCCGCGGCGGGTGATGTGGAGCACACCCTCGTTCCAGGATGTGAGAACGCCGACGGTGTCGGTCATGGTGGCGTGCCGCTCCCCGGCACCGGTCAAGTACCGTACAGAAATACGTTTTCCCACGTCAGACGCGGTGATTCGGACCGTGAGGCGTCCGCCCGTGGTGAATTCCACAGCTCTACCCGCCCCTCCTGTTCGTCTCGGTACCGGGAACGGAGATACTAGGACGGGCATCGACGACGCCGCGCTCCCGCGCGCCCAGCGGCGGACCCCTGACACCGGTCCGCCGGCCCTCATCGAGGAGGAACGACAGCGTGACCTACGTCATCGCGGAGCCTTGTGTCGACCTTAAGGACAAGGCCTGCATCGAGGAGTGCCCCGTCGACTGCATCTACGAGGGCCAGCGGTCCTTGTACATCCACCCGGACGAATGCGTCGACTGCGGTGCCTGCGAACCGGTCTGCCCGGTCGAGGCGATCTTCTACGAGGACGACACTCCTGAGGAGTGGAAGGACTACTACAAGGCGAACGTCGAGTTCTTCGACGAGCTGGGTTCGCCCGGCGGAGCCAGCAAGCTCGGCCTGATCGAGCGGGACCACCCGGTCGTCGCCGCGCTCCCCCCGCAGAGCCACGACGAATGACGCGAAGGCACCGGCGGCTCCGCCTCGGTGCTCCAGCGAAGCGGCCTGAGCGGTCCCGCACAGCGCGCCGGAGTTCCGGCGGGCGTGCGGGACCGTGTGTTTCACAGCAGAGAGCGAGTCATTCCCGTGGCTTCTTCATCCGGTTTGCCTGACACGTCCGGCTCACCCGGCTCACCCGGCTCACCCGGGTCACCCGGGTCACCCGGCTCGTCCGGTTCGGCGGGCGCACCCAACCCACGTGCGGGCTCGGGCAGTTCGGGATCGGGCCGCACGGACTCCGGTACCGTCTCCGGCCGTCCCGGCCGCGCCGGCTCCGCCTCCGGTACGTCCGTCTCCGCGCGGCTGCCCGAGTTCCCCTGGGACAAGCTGGAGCCGTACAAGGCCACGGCCGCGGCGCACGACGGCGGCATCGTCGACCTCTCCGTCGGCACACCCGTCGACCCCGTACCGGAGTTGATCCGCCGCGCGCTCACCGACGCCGCCGACAGCCCCGGTTACCCCACGGTGTGGGGCACCCCCGCGCTGCGTGACGCGATCACCGGCTGGTGCGAACGCCGCCTGGGCGCCACCGGCATGACCCACCGGAGCGTGCTGCCCATCGTCGGCTCCAAGGAGTTCGTCGCATGGCTGCCCACCCAGCTCGGGCTCGGCCCAGGCGACCGGGTCGCCTGCCCGCGGCTGGCCTACCCCACGTACGAGGTGGGCGCACGGCTCGCCCGCGCCGAGCCCGTCTTCTACGACGACCCCACGGCACTCGACCCCGACGGGCTGCGCCTGCTGTGGCTCAACTCCCCGTCGAACCCCACCGGCAGGGTCCTGGACGCGGCGCAGCTCACCCGCGCTGTCGCGTGGGCGCGCGAGCACGGCGTGCTGCTCGTCAGCGACGAGTGCTATCTGGAACTGGGCTGGGAGACCGAACCGGTGTCGGTGCTGCACCCGGACGTCTGCGGCGGTTCGCACGAGGGCCTGCTCGCGGTGCACTCGCTCTCCAAGCGCTCCAATCTGGCGGGCTATCGCGCGGCCTTCGCCGTCGGCGACCCGGAACTGCTCACGGAACTGCTCCACATCCGCAAGCACGGCGGAATGATGGTGCCCGCCCCGGTGCAGGCCGCCACGGTCGCGGCGCTCGGCGACGACGCACACGTCGAGCAGCAGCGCGAGCGCTACGCCCGTCGCCGCACCGCACTGCGCACCGCCCTGGAGGCCCGCGGCTTCCGCATCGAGCACAGCGAGGCGTCGCTCTACCTCTGGGCCACCCGGGACGAGCCGTGCTGGGACACCGTCGGCGACCTGTCCAAGCTCGGAGTGCTCGTCGCGCCGGGGGACTTCTACGGCACCGCGGGCGAGCGGTTCGTACGGGTAGCGCTGACGGCCACGGACGAGCGGGTGGCCGAGGCGGTACGGCGCCTGGAGAGCTGAGCGCCTGGAGAGCTGAGCGGCTTCGGAACGGCGGGCACCCGACGGCGGGCACCGCGCGAACGGCGAGCACCGAGCGAACGCCCCACTCACGCGGAAGGGCCGCGGAGGGAAACCCTCCGCGGCCCTGCGCATGGCCGTGCGCCGAGTGGCGTGCCGTCAGCCCAGGCTGATGGGGCTCTGGCCGTTGCCGCCGATCAGACCCTGGACCGGCGTCTGGCCGCCGGTGACCGCCCGAGTCGCGCCCTCCAGGGGGAGGGCACGCGCCGGGTCGCCCTTCATCGTCTCGTCGGTCGGCAGGCCCTTGGTGCGTACGTCCGGAACCTGCTTCCCGACGTCCGGGCTCTTGGGGAGGCCGTGCTGGGCGGCGCCGGCGATCAACTTCTCCGCCTCGGAGGCGGCCGGGCCGTTGTTCGTCTTGGCGCTGGCGCCGACCTCCGGCACACCGTCGGTCTGGTCGAGGGGGCTGGTGCTGCTCATCGGGGTGAGAGCCTGGGCGCCCTCGGAGGCGGCGTGGGAGACCTTGTCCCCGACGCCCGTGTCCAGGTTGCTCAGCCCGCCCACGTCAGCGGTCGTCGGCAGTTCGGCGGCACTCGCCGCACCGGCCGTACCTACGACGGAGGCGGCGCCCGCGGCCGTCAGCAGCACGGTCTTGGCGATCCGGCGCGTGAGAGGGAGGGACATGTTGCTCCTTTGACGGAGAGATCTACTGCTACGGAAACGTGGTGCAAGCCCGGCCGGGCGACCGCCGGGCCGGGCGCTGTGCCTATCGCGTTGAGGAGCCGGAAAGTTGCGGGCCCTCGGAGTAAAGGATTGGCAATGCGTTGCATGATCTGCTTTGCCCAACGGGCTTTCCCCGTGCGCCTTTCACGGCCTCTGAACAGCCGAAACCCGGTAAAGGCAGGGGAGTTGGGCACATGCGCGGGACAAGAGCCGCTTCCGCCCGGCGTCCACACTCGTGTGCGCGAATCCTCCGTTGGTGATGTGTGGTCACGCGATGTGGACGTACGGCCATTCCGCGGACGGGCTTACGGGGCGGGGCAGTTGTACGTGGGCGTGACGGACGCGATGGACGAGACGGACGCGGCCACGCGCACGGCGCCCGCTGCCCGGCCTCGAAGCCGCCGTGCGCGGCCTGCCGCCCCGGCTCGGTCTCAGCGCCCCGTCGTCCTCACTCGCCGTCCTCAAGTCCCCTTGGCCAGCCGCACGCTGACCGCCCGCTCGCCGTCAGCGCCGCCGGAGTTCTCGCGCGGACGCCAGCCCTCCTCCGAACTGGACGCGTCCCAGACGCGGTCGAGGTAGGAGATCTGCTCGATGTGCAGATCCTGGGCGTTCGCCACCGCCCAGTGGGCCAGTTCCCAGCCGCGCTGACCGCGCCGTACCGGGATGCGTACCCGGGACGCGTCGTCGCCTTCCGCCGCCGCGGCGTGCGGGGCGTGCGCGGCGCTCTTCCGCCCGTGCGTGCCGGTCTCGTCCGGGCCGTCCCCGCGCCGCTCCGGCACCTCGTCCAGGCTGACGTTCCGCCCGGACGGAGCCGCGGCCCCTGCCGCCTCGTCGCGCCGCTGCCCGGGAAGCACGCCGTCGCCGAACTCCCGCACAAGACGGGCCCGCAGCCGCTCGGCGCTGCCCGCCTTGCCGTCGCCGCCGGCCGGTCCCGTGGTGCAGTTGAGCGCGGCGGCGCGGCGGCCGGTCAGCGCGGCCGTGAGAAGCGCGGCGTTCTGCTCGTGCTTCGCGTACGCCTGCGGATAGCCGCTGCGCTGTACGCGCTGCGCGGCGACCGTCAGGGGCAGCCGCGAGTAGCCCGGAATCTCCACGAGATGGTCGTAGAACTTCCCCGATGAGTACACGGGGTCCTGGATCTGGCGCTCGCTTCCCCAGCCCTGCGAAGGACGCTGCTGGAACAGGCCGAGCGAATCGCGGTCGCCGTGCTCTATGTTGCGCAGCGCCGACTCCTGCATGGCCGTGGCCAGCGCTATCGTCACGGCTCTCTCCGGCAGGTCGCGCTGAGAGGCCACAGCGGTGATCGTCGCGGCGTTGGCGGCCTGTTCGGGCCTTATCTCGTAGCGCTCCGGCTTCTCACCAGGGGTTTCGACCGTGCAGCGGGCGGGACCCTGGCTGCTGGTCGCGTACTGGGTCACCGCGTAACCGGCGACGACGAGCAGCACCGTGCACGCCGCGGCCAGGCGCAGCGCTCTCTTACGGGACTTCGGGTGAGCGGATTCGGCGGGGGACACGGGCACAAAGGTAGCCGGTGCGCCAAGTCCCCTGGCCCGTAGGCTGTGTTCATGGTGCACAACGGACTCGACCTGCAACAGGACGCCGCCGGGCTGACCGCTCAGCTCGTGGACATGCCCTCGGAGAGCGGCAGCGAGCAGCCGCTCGCCGACGCGGTCGAGACCGCGCTGCGCGCCCTGCCCCATCTGACGGTCGACCGGCACGGCAACAACGTCGTGGCACGCACCCGGCTCGGCAGGCCCGAACGCGTCATCCTCGCCGGGCACATCGACACCGTGCCGGTCGCTGACAATCTGCCGTCGCGGCTCGACGACTCGGGCGTGCTGTGGGGGTGCGGCACGAGCGACATGAAGGCAGGCGTGGCCGTGCAGTTGCGCATCGCGGCGACCGTGCCGTCGCCGAACCGCGATCTCACCTTCGTCTTCTACGACAGGGAAGAGGTCGCCGCGCATCTCAACGGCCTCGGCCATGTCGCCGACGCGCACCCCGACTGGCTCGCCGGCGACTTCGCCGTGCTGCTGGAGCCCTCGGACGGCCAGGTCGAGGGCGGTTGCCAGGGCACGCTTCGTGTGCTGCTGCGCACCACGGGCGTACGTGCGCACTCCGCCCGTAGCTGGAAGGGCGAGAACGCGATCCACGCCGCGGCACCGATCCTGGACCGGCTCGCCTCGTACGAGCCCCGGCGGAAGGTGATCGACGGGCTGGAGTACCGGGAGGGGCTCAACGCCGTCCGCATCGAGGGCGGAGTCGCGGGCAACGTCATCCCGGACGCGTGCACCGTCACCGTCAACTACCGCTACGCGCCCGACATCGGCGAGGAACAGGCCCTCGCTCACGTACGGGAGGTCTTCGCGGGGTGCGGCGCGTGGGAGCTGACCGTAGACGACAGCTCGGGCGGAGCCCTGCCGGGCCTGTCGCACCCGGCGGCGAAGGCGTTCATCGACGCCGTGGGAGGCGAGCCGCAGCCCAAGTACGGGTGGACGGACGTGTCCCGGTTCAGTGCTCTCGGCGTCCCCGCGGTGAACTACGGTCCCGGCGATCCGAACCTGGCGCACAAGCGCGACGAGCGCGTGGAGACGTCGAAGATCGGGCACTGCGAGGAACGGCTGCGCGCCTGGCTGACGTCCTGATTGGGCTTCGGGACTTCGGAACCTCGGGGCTGCCGGGCCTGCCGCGCCTTTCGTGAGGCCGGGCCTTCTGTTACGCCGGGCCTTCCCGGACGCCCGGATGCGCGAGACCGTCGGGTGCGCGCCTTTCGACCGCTGGAAACGCGCCGTACATCCGCCCGCCGGGCGCGGTGCCGCCTTCTGTCACGTCCATACGGGTCCGCGTGCGTACGCTGAATCAGAATGATCGCAGTCGGAGGGAGCCTGGGATGACCAGCCCGGAGCGGGAGCGAGCACGTAAGCCGCACGAGCAGCGTCTCGGACCGGTGGTGCGCCGCCGCAAGCAGATGCAGGCCGAGACGACCGACCAGCGGCTGCTGGACACCACCGGACCTTCCGACTGGGTGCACCAGGATCCGTGGCGGGTGATGCGGATCCAGTCGGAGTTCGTGGAGGGCTTCGGGGCTCTCGCCGAACTCGGCCCCGCCATCAGCGTGTTCGGCTCGGCACGCACACCGGTCGACTCCCCGGAGTACGAGGCGGGGGTGCGTATCGGACGTGCGCTCACCGAGGCCGGATTCGGAGTGATCACGGGCGGCGGGCCGGGCGCTATGGAAGCCGCCAACAAGGGCGCGCTGGAGGCGGGCGGCACCTCGGTGGGGCTCGGCATCGAGCTGCCCTTCGAGCAGGGCCTCAACCCCTACGTCGACATCGGCGTCAACTTCCGCTACTTCTTCGTGCGCAAGACGATGTTCGTGAAGTACGCACAGGGCTTCGTGGTGCTCCCCGGTGGACTGGGCACGATGGACGAGCTGTTCGAGGCGATGACCCTCGTGCAGACCAGGAAGGTCACGCGCTTCCCGATCGTCCTCTTCGGCAGCGGATACTGGCAGGGCCTCGTCGACTGGCTGCACGGCTCGGTCGTCGCACAGGGCAAGGCGTCGGCACGCGACGTCGAACTGTTCCACGTCACGGACGACATCGACGAGGCAGTGGCCGTGGTCACCAAGGAAGCGGGCTGAACGCAGCGACGGGGGAAGCGGGGACGGACCCGGGGCGGGCGGCGGATGCGCCGGGTACGAGGGAGCGCTCAGGCGAGCCCCCGCCGCGCCACCGCGGGCGGCCGGTGCCCCGCGATCGACGCCACCATGTCCAGCACCTGCTTCGTCTCGGCGACCTCGTGCACCCGGTAGACCCGGGCGCCGAGCCACGCCGAGACGGCGGTCGTGGCGAGCGTCCCCGTCAGCCGCTCCTCGACCGGCCTGTCCAGCGTCTCCCCGACGAAGTCCTTGTTGGACAGCGATACGAGCACGGGCCAGCCCGTACCGACCATCTCCGCCAGTTCGCGGGTGGCCTCCAGCGAGTGCCGGGTGGACTTCCCGAAGTCGTGCCCGGGGTCGATGAGGATGCCGTCCCTGCGTACGCCCAGTGAGACCGCGCGCTCGGCCAGCCCGAGCGTCACGCGCAGGATGTCCGCTACGACGCCGCCCTCACCGTCGTAGCTGACGCGGTGCGGGCGGGTGCGCGGCTCGGCGCCGCCCGCGTGAGTGCACACCAGCCCCGCGCCGTGGCGGGCGGCGACCTCGGCCAGCGCCGGATCGACCCCGCCCCAGGCGTCGTTGAGCAGATCCGCGCCGGCCGCGCAGACGGCCTCGCCGACCTCGTGCCGCCAGGTGTCCACGCTGATCACGACATCCGGGTGGCGTCGGCGTACCTCGGCGACGAAGCCCACGGTGCGCCGCACCTCCTCCTCGGCGGTCACCTCGTCACCGGGACCGGCCTTCACGCCGCCGATGTCGATGACGGCCGCGCCCTCGGCGACCGCCTGGTCGACCCTTTCGAGGGCGGGCTCGTCGCGGAAGGTCGCGCCGCGGTCGTAGAAGGAGTCCGGCGTCCGGTTGACGATGGCCATGATCACCGACTCGTGCGGACCGAATTCCCGTGTCCCCAGGCGCAGCATCGCCATCCTCTCGCTCGGCACAAGGGGCGGCACGTGCCGTTTCCCCCGGAGGCGACCTTAACGGGCGCCCGAGCGCCCTCCGTCCGGAGACCTGTCGGTTGTGTCAGTGGGGCGTGGCACGATCAGGGAGCATAGGAAGCCTCAGTCATCCGGACGTCTGCGAGAGGGCCTCTCGCAGAAGATGCCCTCGGGGAGTTGGCCTTCGTGTTCTGGTTCCTGCTGATCTCGCTCGCCGTGGTCGTCGCCGCGGTCACGCTCGCCGTGGTGGGCAGCTCAGGCGACGGGCGCGGCGGTGCGGTCTCGGGCGGGCTGGCGGACGCTCCGCCGGACCAGCTCGACGAGCCGCTGCCGGCGGACCGCCCGGTGAACCGGGTGGACGTGGACGCCCTTCGGCTCCCGGTCACCGCCCGTGGATACCGGATGCAGCAGGTCGACGACGTGCTGGACCGGCTCGGTGCGGAGCTGGCCGAGCGTGACGCCCGTATCGCCGAGCTGGAGTCGGCACTGGCGGGCGCCCAGGCGGCGGCCATAGCGCGCGGCGAACCGGCCGGATACGCCCCGGCGGGCACTCGCGATCTCCCGCCGTCGCCCGGCTCAGAGGGCGAACTGCGCGGGCGGTACGGAAAGTTGGAGGAGCCGGGGGATATGGGCGAGACGAGGGAGACGGGGGGCTCGCCGCGGTCCGTGCGGCACGGGCCTGGAGCGGCGGGAGCGATGGGAGCACCGGGGCCGGACGCCCCGGGAGCGTTCGTACGGGATTCGACGGAGCACCGCGATGGGCGTTGAGGGCGGGGCGAAGCCGGGTCCCGACGGGGCGCTGCGCTGCCCGTGGGGGCTGTCCGCCGAGGACTACGTCGCGTACCACGACGGCGAGTGGGGCCGCCCGGTCCACGGCGACGACGCGCTCTACGAACGGCTGTGCCTGGAGGCGTTCCAGTCCGGGCTGTCCTGGCTGACGATCCTCCGGCGCCGCGAGGGGTTCCGCGCCGCCTTCGCGGGTTTCCGCATCGAGAAGGTGGCGGCGTTCACTGCGGCCGACGAGGAGCGGCTGCTCGGCGATCCGGGCATCATCCGCAATCGCGCGAAGATCAGCGCGACGGTCGCCAACGCGAAGGCCGCGCTGTCCCTGGGCGAGGGCGCACTGGACTCCCTGATCTGGTCGTACGCACCCGATGCCGAGCGGCGCCCCGCGCCCCGTACGCATGACGAGATCCCCGCGGTGACACCGGAGTCGACGGCACTCGCGAAAGAACTCAAGAAGCGCGGCTTCCGCTTCGTCGGCCCGACGACGGCGTATGCGCTGATGCAGGCGTGCGGCCTGGTCAACGACCACCTCGCGGACTGCTGGGCGCGAGACGAGATGCGGCCGGGTCCCGGCTGACCGGCGCGGCCCGGCAGGCCCGGGAAGCTCCCGGGCCCGACGCCTGCCGAGGGGACCGTCAGCGCCCCGTGAAGCGCGGCTTCTCCTTTTTCACGAACGCCTCGACCGCCGCCTGATGGTCCTTCGACGCGCCCGCGCGCACCTGTAGTTCGGCCTCCTTCTCCAGCGTCTCTGCCAGAGAGTGGCCGGCGCCGTATGCCAGCGACTCCTTGATCGCGGCGTAGGCACGCGTAGGTCCCTGTGCCAGCTCCCGCGCCACCTTCAGCGCTTCCTCCGCCAACTCGCCGTCTCCCACGACCCGATGGGCCAGACCCAGCTCCAGCGCCTCCCCGGAGCGCACGCTGCGCGGGAAGAGCAGCAGATCGGCGGCCCGGCCGGGCCCGACGAGACGGGGCAGCGTCCAGGAGATCCCCGAGTCCGCGGTCAGTGCGATCCCGGCGAAGGAGGTGTTGAACGCGGCGGACTCGGCGAGCAGCCGGTAGTCGGCGGCGAAGGCGAACCCGGCGCCCGCGCCCGCCGCGACCCCGTTCACCGCGGCCACGACCGGTTTCGGCATCTCCGCGATGGCGAGCGTGATGGGGTTGTAGTGCTCCTCGACGGTGCTGAGGGCGTTGCCGCCGTCGTCCTGGAGCGCCCCGATGTGTTCCTTGAGGTCCTGTCCCACGCAGAAGGCCCGCCCGTTGCCGGTCAGCAGTACGGCCCGTACGGCATCGTCGGCCGCAGCCTGGCGGAGGGTGTCCCGCAGCGCCGACTTCAGCTCGTTGTTGAGAGCGTTCATCGCATCGGGGCGGTTGAGGGTGACCGTCGCAAGACCCTCGGTCACGTCATAGAGCACGGTGTCCGACATGGGCCAAGCATGGCCCAGATCCCCGGGCCCCGACAGGGCGTCCCCGCGTGGACGGTCCCGGATGCCGCCGCGCCCGCGGAAGCCGAAACTGGCCCTTCGGGAAGGCTTGCTGTTCAGTCACCCAGGGTGCGAAGCGGAGAAGTATCGCAGCTTCCTCGACGGAATGAGTGGTTTTGTGCGAGAGCGAGTCACAAGTGATGCGACCTCTTGTTGGTCATCGGGTCGTGCCATGCGGGATAATGGCCGTGAAGCAATGTGTTCGATGCCGGTGACACGCGCGTTGTCGGCTGCGATCAGCTGGTTTCAGGAAGGGGAACGAGCATGGCGGCCATGAAGCCGCGGACGGGTGACGGCCCGCTCGAGGTGACCAAGGAGGGGCGGGGCATCGTCATGCGCGTTCCGCTCGAAGGCGGTGGGCGACTCGTCGTCGAGCTGACCCCGGATGAGGCGACTGCGCTCGGTGAGGAGCTCAAGAAGGTCTGCGGCTGAGGTTCCGCAGCCGGGCGGTCCGCCCGCCGCGAGCGAGCGGCGAGCCGTCAGTGGGGGTTCCACTGCCCAGGAGTCCGCTGCCCCGGAGCACGCTTCGTGCTCCGGGGCAGTCGTGTTTCCGATGAGCCGTCTTCCCGCATGGGTCCGACGGCGTCTCAAGAGGCGTCCTGCGACGGCGACTTGCGGAAGCGACTCACCGGGACCTCCTGCCTGGGCGACCCAAGGAGATGTCCTACGGAGACGTCCCACGGAGGCGTTCTACGGAGATGTCCGGACCGGGACGCCCCGGCCGTACCGGCGTCACGCCTCGCGCTTGACCGCGCAGAGCAGGCCGTCCCCCACGGGCAGCAGCGACGGCACGAGCGCCGTGCTCTCCCTTACGGCGCCGAGGAGTTCACGGAGCCTGCGCACCTCGGCGGGCTGGGCCGCGGAGTCGACCGTACGGCCGTTGGCGAAGACCCCCTCGAAGCAGACGAGGCCGCCGGGCCGCAGCAGACGCAGCGCCTCGGCGAAGTACTCCAGGCACTCCGCGCGGTCCCCGTCGCAGAAGACCAGGTCGTAGCCGCGGTCGGCCAGGCGCGGCAGTACGTCGAGAGCGGAGCCGGGGATGAAGCGTGCGCGGTTCCCCGCGAACCCGGCGGCGCGGAAGGCCTGCCGTGCGAACTGCTGCAACTCCGGGTCGGTGTCGACCGTGGTCAGCACGCCGTCGGGTCTCATCCCGGCCATCAGATGGATGCCGGAGACGCCGGTGCCCGTACCGATCTCGGCGACGGCCTTGGCTCCCGCGGTGGCGGCGAGCAGCCGGAGCGTGGCACCGGTCGCGGCGGACACCGCGCGCACGCCCGCCTGCTGAGCCCGCTCGCGGGCCCAGCGAAGCGCCGTGTTCTCGGCGTCGTCGACGAGTTCGGCGCCGTAGGCGTCGGCGAACGCCCAGCTCGACTGCCGGTTGCCGGTAATGGCCCTCTCCTGTCCCCGTCCTCCACGCAACGGTGACTGTATCCGCTGCCCCGGGAACCCGCTGATGGGACCGAGCGTTGTAACGGGGTGGAAGGTGCGAGGGGGGTGCCGGGCAATTGCGAGCGACGGCTGTGAAGCAGGAAGAGCTGGACCGGGAGCCGGTCAAAAGTGCTTATCCGGAGCTAACGGGCGAGGTGGCTATGGTTGGTGCTCCACTGGACACCACCAGAGCCGACAGGGGAGGTGCGGCTGCTGTCCGGGATCGTGGAATGCTCCGTCGTTTCCGCAGGTCGCCGGACGAGCCGAAATCCGTGACTGACACCGCTGACCAGGTCCGCCCCGCCGATTCCGCGACCACGGCGACTTTCGACACCGATGCGGACAGCCAGGCGTGGACCCCTCCTTCCTGGGAGGAGATCGTCAGCACTCACAGTGCGCGGGTCTACCGCCTCGCCTACCGCCTCACCGGCAATCAGCACGACGCCGAGGACCTCACCCAGGAGGTCTTCGTCCGCGTCTTCCGTTCCCTTTCGACGTACACGCCGGGGACTTTCGAGGGCTGGCTGCACCGCATCACCACGAACCTCTTCCTGGACACGGTGCGCCGTAAGCAGCGCATCCGCTTCGACGCCCTCGCCGACGACGCCGCCGAGCGTCTGCCCAGCCGTGAGCCCACGCCGCAGCAGCACTTCAACGACACCCACTTCGACGCCGACGTCCAGCAGGCGCTGGACACCCTCGCGCCGGAGTTCCGTGCCGCGGTGGTGCTCTGCGACATCGAGGGACTGTCGTACGAAGAGATCGCCGCCACGCTCGGCGTGAAGCTGGGGACCGTGCGCAGCCGCATCCACCGGGGGCGCTCGCAGCTTCGCAAGGCGTTGCAGCACCGCTCTCCCGAGGCGCGTGCGGAGCAGCAGCGCGCGCTGAGCGCGGCGGCCTCCGCAGTGGGGAGTGGGGAGGTCGGTGCCGCGTGAGTGGCACAGGCATGGGTGGCAGAGCCACGCAGCAGGACAGAGAACTCACCCCGGCCGAGCAGCATCTCGGCGACCGGCTTGCCGCGCTGATCGACGGCGAGCTGGGGCATGACGCACGCGAGCGTGTGCTGTCGCATCTGGCTACCTGCCGGGGCTGCAAGGCGGAGGCGGACGCACAGCGCCGAGTGAAGAACGTCTTCGCGGACACGGCGCCCCCGCCTCCCTCCGACGGTCTGCTGGCGCGCCTTCAGGGCCTGCCGGGCACCGGCCCGGGAGACGGCCCGTACGACGGGATGGCATCGGGGAACGACGGGCTGAACCTCCCGGCGCGCGGCCCCCGGGGCACGGGCGGCGATCCCGCCCGCACATCAGACCCTGCGGCGCACGCGGAGTCCGGCGGTTCCGTGTGGGCCCTCGACCAGTTGCGGGGAGGGCGCGCGGGCAGTCTGCTCTCGCCGGGCCGCGGCTTCCGTGTCCATGAGTTCGAGCGGCTCTCGTCGCGCGGCAGGCGCTTCGCCTTCGCCGCCGCGGGTGCCGTATCGCTCGCGGCGCTCGCCCTCGCGGGCGGTGTGGGCGCGAGCGGCACCGCCGGGAGCGGGCCCTCCGTGGCGAAGGGCGACTCCGGTACGGCTGCGGCCAGTTCCGTGCGCTCGGCGGCGTCGGGCGGAAGCAGCGACCGCGAGCGCCGCCGCCGTGACGCCGGCGGCGCCCAGGACGCGGTGAGCGGCACGGTGCTCAGCGTGAGCGCCACGTCCGGCGACAGCGCGGGTGCGTCACTGAAGGCGGGTCGCGGCATGGGACTTCACCGCGGCGCTCCCTGGGCGGCGCCCACGGCTCCTCCCGAGGAGGGCCCGGGGACCGGCTCGGGAGCTCCGCTGCCTCTGCTGCGCGAGGCGTTCTTCAGCTCTTACGCCTCGGGTTCCTACGGCCATGGCTCGTACGGATTCTCAGCCTGGCGGAAGAGCACGCCACCGCCCTCACCCGTCACCACGGCGGCACCGCCGCGCCGCTGAGCCGGTGGCCGCAGCCGCGGGGGCCCGACGACGCGAGCGGCCCAGGGCCCCGGGGGGCACACACCGTCCCTGCCCCGCCCGTCCCAAGTCCCGCCGGGCGAGGGAGACTTACCGCACACGCATCGCACAGCAGACGGCGGGACCGCACCTTGGTGGGGCGCTCCCGTCCGCTCGATCCCGTAGCCGTACGGCCTTTCGTACGGATGCCAAGGCGGGCTCCCACCGCGGAGGGCACTGCGGGTACCGTGAGACGGGGCCGTAGGCCGCCCGCGAACGCATCAGGATGAGGGAGCTGCAAGGTGTTCTTCGATATAGGACCCCTAGAGCTGGTCGCGCTCGTCATCCTCGCGATTCTGGTGTTCGGGCCGGAGAAGCTGCCCAAGGTGATCCAGGACGTGGCCGGTTTCATCCGGAAGGTCCGCCAGTTCTCCGACAACGCCAGGGAGGACATCCGCTCCGAGCTGGGGCCGGAGTTCAA
Organism: Streptomyces marispadix; assembly: GCF_022524345.1. Taxonomy (NCBI): domain Bacteria; kingdom Bacillati; phylum Actinomycetota; class Actinomycetes; order Kitasatosporales; family Streptomycetaceae; genus Streptomyces; species Streptomyces marispadix. The sequence goes on from NZ_JAKWJU010000002.1 coordinate 4,513,549, forward strand.
GGACTTCGAGTTCGAGGACCTGAATCCGAAGACCTTCGCCCGCAAGCATCTGCTCGACGGCGACGACCTGGGCATGAAGGAGATCCGCAACACCTTCGACTTCCGCGACGATATGGCGGAGGTCACAGACGCGGTGAACGGCACCGAGAGCGTCGGCGCCCGCGGTTCGGGAAGCGGCGGCAGCGGCAGCCGTACCAGTCTCAGCAAGGGCGGCACCGCCACCGGGCTCGGCTCCGCCGATCCGCTCAGCAAGGAGAGCACGGGGGAGCGCCCGAAGGACGATCCGCCGCCGTTCGATGCCGACGCCACCTGAATCTTTCGGGTCACATCTCCGTGCGCATGCGCAACGCCCGCATCATCCGCTTCAAACGGGTCACCTGAGAGGCGCATCTCACGTCCCTGATGAAGGGCCGTTGTTTGGTCATGCCCGAAACGGCGGACCCGGGTGGCTATCCTCCCTGTGTCCGGGGTTCGCCGTCCGAGGGGGGCAGGCTGCCCGTGGCACAGGGCATTGAGGAGGCGTCGCGCACATGGAGACGACGAGTCGGGTGGCCGGTGAACCCGGGCCCGCCGCACCGGGAGAAGCCGGTGGCGAGCGGGCTGTGGACGGGTTTCTGACGGCTTCCTTTCCGTGGTACGGCCTCGACGAGGCGTTTAACGGGCCTCGCTGGCTGATGCAGGTCGGTACGACGGCGGACGGCACCGTCGAGCACGGTTCGACAGGGCACGGCGAAGTGCCCTCGCTCAAGGTCGAGGCGAATCCGGACAACCAGCGTTTCGCGGTCACCGTCACCGTCGCGAGCCGCCCCGTGCGGCGCAGCGCGGACGGCACCGGCGTGCTGGAGGCGACATCCGTGTCCACCGCCGCGTGGCTGGCGGGCTCGGGTCTGCTGTCGTGCACCTGGCCGCAGGAGATGGAGCGCGGGCTGCGTCAGGACTGGCTCGACCAGCAGACCGGGGTCGCGTGGGAGCTGGCCGACGACCTGGGCGGCCCGGGATGGTCCACGCTGACCCTGCCGGTGGACGGCGTTCCGACCGACTTCCACTACCGCGAGTCCGAGTACGGGTGGGTGCTCGCGGGCGCCGCGCAGGAAGGCGTGCACATCGGGGCCTACGGGCGCGGCATGAGCGCCTACGGGCTGGGCTTCGCGGTCGTCAAGGACATCACCAGCTATCAGCAGTGACCGCGCGTTCCCGTATCGCGGCCGAGTCGGCCCGTGGCTCGGTCCGTAGTACGGCTCGCGCATGACGCCGTGTTAAGCCCGTGCACGGCGCCGTGTGAAGCACGCGAGGGGCGCCCCGGATTCAGCGATCCGGAGCGCCCCTCATCCGCACAATCGGCGTGCCGTCAGAACTTGTTGGACGGCGTGAGCCCCAGCGACATTCCGGACAGGCCGCGCTGCCGTGCGCCGATCTTGGCCGCCACCGCGCGCAGTGCCGAACCGGCGGGCGAGTCCGGGTCGCTGAGCACGACCGGCTTGCCCTCGTCGCCGCCCTCGCGCAGGCGCAGATCGATGGGGACGGCGCCCAGCACCGGGACGTCGGTGCCGGTCGTCTTCGTAAGGCCGTCGGCGACCCGTGCCCCGCCGCCCGTACCGAAGACGTCGACCATCTCGTCGCAGTGCGGGCAGGGCATGCCGGACATGTTCTCGATGACGCCGACGATCTTCTGGTGCGTCTGTACGGCGATGGAGCCGGCGCGCTCCGCGACCTCGGCGGCGGCCTGCTGAGGCGTGGTCACGACGAGGATCTCGGCGTTGGGTACGAGTTGTGCGACCGAGATGGCGATGTCGCCCGTGCCGGGTGGCAGATCGAGCAGCAGCACGTCGAGGTCGCCCCAGTAGACGTCCGCGAGGAACTGCTGGAGCGCGCGGTGCAGCATCGGGCCGCGCCAGACGACCGGGGCGTTGCCGGGCGTGAACATCCCGATCGAGATGACCTTCACGCCCTGTGCCGACGGCGGCATGATCATGTCCTCGACCTGTGTGGGACGGCCGTCGGTGCCCAGCATCCGCGGTACGGAGTGGCCGTAGATGTCGGCGTCGACCACGCCCACCTTCTGGCCCTCGGCGGCCAGCGCCGCGGCCAGGTTGACCGTCACCGACGACTTGCCGACGCCGCCCTTGCCGGAGGCCACGCAGTAGACGCGGGTCAGCGATCCGGGCTGGGCGAACGGCACTTCACGCTCGGCCTTGCCGCCGCGCAGCGAGGCGGCCAGCTCGCGCCGCTGCTCGTCGCTCATCACGTCGAGCTCTACGGAGACCCGTGTGACACCTGCCACACCCTGCACGGCCTCGGTGACGTTCGCGGTGATCGTCTCCCGCAGCGGACACCCGGAGACCGTCAGATAGATCCCCACATCGACGGCCCCGTCGGGCGCGATGCCGATCGACTTCACCATGCCCAGGTCGGTGATCGGCCGGTGGATCTCCGGGTCGTCGACCGTCGCGAGCGCGGCACGTACTGCGTCCTCGGTGGGAGGGGTCGCAGAGGGATCCCCCTCCCGTACGGACTCTGGGGGAGTGTCGGTAGCCATGCGCAAATGGTACGGCCGTGCGCCGGGCGGGCCGAAGGCGCGGGTCTGCGGTGCGCGTCACCCGGCGCTCACGCCCCGCGTGGCCCTGCACTCACCGCCGCCGGGCCGCGGTCACCGGCCGTCGGGCCGCGCACTCATCCGCCGTCGGGCGGGCCTCCCGTGCGGGCGGCCGTCCTCTCCGCCGGCCGCTCCTGCCGCCCTTGCTGCTCCAGGTCCTTGACCAGTTCCTGTAGTTCCGAACGGATCCAGTCGCGGGTGGCGACCTCGCCGAGGCCCATACGCAGCGAGGCGATCTCGCGGGTGAGGAACTCGGTGTCGGCGATGCTGCGTTCGTTCTGCCTGCGGTCCTGCTCCAGATTGACCCGGTCCCGGTCGTCCTGGCGGTTCTGCGCCAGCAGGATCAACGGGGCCGCGTACGACGCCTGTAGGGACAGGGCGAGCGTCAGGAAGATGAAGGGGTACTCGTCGAAGCGCAGCGGCGCGGGCAGCAGCACGTTCCAGGCGATCCAGACGGCGACGACGAACGTCATCCAGACGATGAACCGGCCAGTGCCCAGGAAGCGTGCGATCTCCTCCGACAGGCGGCCGAAGGCTTCGGGGTCGTACTCGGGGAGCACCCTGCGCCTCGTCGCCCGCGGCACGTCGAGGCGGCCGCGTGTGCTGCGCTCCCGCTCGCGTTCGCGGGCCTCCTCGCGTTCGCGGTCCCTGTCCCTCTCGCGTTCCAGCTCCAGTTCCAGGTCGCGTTCGCGGGCGCGGTCCCTGATCTCCCTGATGCGGTCCCTGATGCGGTCCCGGTCCCGTTCAGCCGCCATGCCGTACGACCCCCTCCGTACGCGGACCGCCGGCGGAGGGCAGCCGCTGGGCGGCCTCCTCCCGCCAGTCGTCCGGCAGCAGATGGTCCAGTACGTCGTCGACGGTGACGGCGCCCAGCAGATGCCCGCCCTCGTCGACGACCGGTGCCGCCACGATGTTGTACGTGGCGAGATAGCTGCTGACCGCGGGCAGCGTGGTCTCCGGCGGCAGCGGCCGCAGATCCGTGTCGACGATCGAGGCGACGAGGGTGAACGGCGGGTCCCGCAGCAGCCGTTGGAAGTGGACGACGCCCAGATACTTGCCGGTGGGCGTCTCGTCGGGCGGGCGGCAGACGAAGACCTGCGCGGCCAGCGGTGCGGGCAGGTCGGCGTTGCGCACCCGCGCCAGCGCCAGGGCCACGGTGTCGTCGGGCTGGAGCACGATGGGCTCCGTGGTCATCATGTTCCCGGCCGTGCCCTCCTCGTAGGACAGCAACCGCCGTACGGGCGCCGCGTCCTGGGGCCGCATGAGCTGGAGCAGCCGCTCCTTGTCTCCCTCGGCGAGTTCGGAGAGCAGGTCGGCGGCGTCGTCCGGGTCCATGGCCTCCAGCACGTCGGCGGCGCGCTCGTCGGCCAGCTCGTCGAGGAGTTCGACCTGGTCGTCGGTGGGCAGCTCCTCCAGTACGTCGGCGAGCCGGTCGTCGTCGAGCGCCGCCGCGACCTCCATGCGGCGCTTCGGGGAGAGGTGGTGGACGGTGTTGGCGATGTCCGCGGGGCGCATGCGTTCGAAGGTGGACAGCAGCGTCGCGGCGCCCTGCTCCTTCTCCTCCAGTGAGAAGCCGGTCACGGCCGACCACTCGACGGTCAGCGTCTCGCCGCGACGCCGTAGCGCGCCGGTCTTGCCGCGGCGCCCGCGCCGTACGAAGACCTTGTCGATCTGCCAGTCGCGCCGCGACGGGAGCTGCTGGATGCCCACGTCGAGCACGGTGACCTGCTCACCGGTCTCCACCAGGGTCACCTGACGGTCCAGCAGCTCACCCAGTACGAGCGTCTCCGCGGGGCGCTGTTCGAAACGGCGCATGTTCACCACGCCGGTGGTGATGACCTGGCCCGACTCGACGCCCGTGACCCGCGTCATCGGCAGGAACACCCGCCGCCTGCTGACCACTTCGACGACGAGACCGAGCACGCTCGGCGGCCGTTCGCCGCGCGGGCGGTCGCCCGCCCCGGGGACGGGCTGGCCGCGCAGCATCACGACGACGTCGCGCACCCGGCCCACCTGGTCGCCGTTGGGATCGAACACGGCGATGCCCGACAGGTGCGAGACGAAGACCCGGGACGCGCCTGCGGCCATCGGTCGGGCCTCCTCGTACGTCCGCGCTTCGGTGCATACACACCCTTTGCCGCCTTCAGCCTAGCCTGGTCCCGCCTCGTCGGACCGTGCGCGATGGTCCGGACGGCTGCCGTCCGGACCCTGCCCGTGGCCCCGGTAGGGTGCGGTTCCCCGGCTCGATCTCCAGGAGGTTGCCGACGTGGTTGGACGCGCCCGCACAGGAGGAAGCACGGTCCTCAGGGGGGCCGTCTGCGTGGGACTCGGCATTGCACTGGCCGCTTGCGGGATGAGCGATCCCGACGAAGGCACCAACGGGGTCGGCAAGCTCTCCGCGGCCAAGATCGAGAAGAAGGCACGTACCGCCGCCGAGAGCGCCCGCTCGGTGAAGCTGTCCGGCTCCGTCGTCAGCAAGGGCCGTACGTACGAGCTGAACATGCACCTCAAGCGCGACGGAGCCATGGGCAAGGTCGCGGCGAAGGGCGGTTCGACGTTCTGGCTGCTGCGCGTCGGAAAGGAGCTGTTCCTCAAGGCCGACGCCGGTTTCTGGGCACGGCAGGGCAAGGGCGGCAAGCGGCCCTCCAAGTCCGACGTGCAGGCGGCGGGCAAGCTGGACGGCAAGTTCGTGAAGGTGCCCTCGGGCGACCCTGCGTACAGGCAGCTCAGCGGCTTCGCCGACATGCGTGTGCTGCTGGAGGGGCTGATGGTGCTGAGCGGCGAGCGGGAGACCGGCGACCGCGGCGAGGTCGGCGGCGTCAGGACGGTACGAGTACAGGCGGGCGGCGGCAGCGGCGGGATCGTCGACGTCTCGCTGCTCGGCACTCCGTATCCGCTGCGCATCGAGCGCGCGGGCGGCGCCGGCACCCTCGAACTCGACGACTGGAACAAGGACTTCGCGTTGAAGCCGCCGGCGAAGCAGCAGGTCGTGGACTACGGGAAGAAGATCTTCGCGGACAAGGGCTGAGCCCAGGCCTCGGGGCCCGGGCCCCGAGGCCTGGCGCTGTGAGGCCCGGCCGAGCGGTGCCGGTCTCCGCTGGATTACGCGCCGTGCTCGCGGCGCCTGCGGAAGAGGAGCCTCGGCAGGCCCGCCGGGATGCGGCGCCGGGTCGTCGCGGGCGTCGGCACGGGCACCGCCGCCTGCGGGTCGTCCGGCATCGCGCCCGGTTTCTGGAGGGGCGCGCCCGCGGGCTCCAGCCTCAGCACGCGGCACTCGCGTGCCCAGCGGTCCGCGATCGTGGTGAAGTCCGGGGCGTTGAGGCGCTTGCCGCGCAGCTCGCCTACGGTCGTCTCCCAGCGCCCGCCCCGCGGCTCCAACTCGGTTACGCGGGCGGGCCAGACCACCAGGCGGCCGCCCTTGTCCTTGCTGCGCACGCTGACGGTGGCGGTGCCGCCGTCCGTCAACCCCAGGTCGTCCAGGGGCTGTTCGAGCTCGCCGCCGCCGACGACGCACACGGCGCCGTCGTGCCATACATGCCACAGGGCACGGGAGGGGCCCTCGGGGCCGCGCACCCAGATGAGGCCGGACTTCTTGCTGGCCTCCTCGATGAGGGCCTGGTCGAGCAGCGTCATGTGCGCAGGCTACCGGGAGACGCCCGGCGGACAGGCGGTGACGTGCCTGCCTGTTGCCGCCGGACGTCAACGATCATCGTCAACCACGGGCGCAGATGTCGCCCTTCAGAGCCACCCGTTCCTCTTGAAGCCGCGGTAGATGGCGACACAGATGGTGACCGTGACGGCCATCACCGTCGGATAGCCGTATTTCCAGCCCAGTTCAGGCATGTACTTGAAGTTCATCCCGTAGATGCCCGCGATCATCGTCGGGACCGCGAAGATCGCCGCCCAGGACGTGATCTTGCGCATGTCCTCGTTCTGCGCGACGGTCGCCTGCGCGAGATTGGCCTGGAGGATGGAGTTGAGGAGGTCGTCGAAGCCCAGGACCTGCTCGTTGACCCGCGTCAAGTGGTCGGCCACATCGCGGAAGTACTTCTGGATCTCCGGGTCGATGACCTGCATCGGCCGCTCGCTCACGAGCTGCATCGGCCGCAGCAGCGGAGAGACGGCGCGCTTGAACTCCAGCACCTCGCGCTTGAGTTGGTAGATGCGGCCCGCGTCGCCGCCGCGCCGCGCGTTGCCCGTGGTGTTGGAGAAGACCTCGATCTCCACCTCGTCGATGTCGTCCTGCACCGCGTCGGCCACCGCGAGATAGCCGTCGACCGTCTGGTCGGCGATGGCGTGCAGCACCACCGACGGGCCCTTGGAGAGCAGTTCGGCGTCGTCCTCCATGCGGTGGCGCAGCGCGCGCAGCGAACCCTGGCCGCCGTGCCGCACCGTGATGATGTAGTCCCGGCCGGTGAAGCACATCACCTCGCCGGTCTCCACCACCTCGCTGGTGGCGGTCAGTTCGGCGTGCTCCACGTAGTGGATGGTCTTGAAGACGGTGAACACGCTGTCGTCGTAACGCTCCAGCTTCGGGCGCTGGTGTGCCTGCACCGCGTCCTCGACGGCCAGCGGGTGCAGTCCGTACTCCGTGGCGATTCCGGAGAACTCCCGCTCCGTCGGCTCGTGCAGTCCGATCCACACGAACTCCCGCCCGCCGCTTGCCCGTACGCGCCGCAGCGCCTCGTCGGGTGTCATGCGGGCGTCGACGCGCTGCCCGTCGCGGTAGACGGCGCAGTCCACGACTGCGGTGCCTTCCGCGGCGGTACGGGTGTTCTCGTACGGGTAAGCCGAGCGGCCCCCCTTGCGCAGGGACGGGCGGACGGCGGCGCGCAGGTCTTTGATCATCGACATGCTGGGCTCCTTGTCGGTGCCGTGGCGCGGCCCGGCCCAGCGCTGCCCGGAATGTGGACCTACGGTTCGTGGACGCGGTGTTCGGCGGCCGGAGGTCTGCAAAGCGGGTACCGCTCGGTGCCGGTCGCGACGGCGTTCATCGGTTCGCTGTCGGACGGGGTGGAGCGAAGCTCTGCGCTCTTCCGACTCTCTGCGCCCTGTTGGAACCCGCGGAGAACAGCCCGGAAAAAGCTTCCCCCGGCGAGGTTTCACTGTCGAAACCTGTGGGGAGTAGGGCGCTCAGGAGCGGGGACGCGGCCTTGCGACGGAAGAGCAGTTGGTACTGCACGGTCGACTCGGATCCATGTCAGTCCCACCTCCTCCGGCCGGTCCCCTGCGGGGGACGATTCGCATGCCTGACCAGCAGCCAACGGTAACACCGGTCAGGCGGTGCCGTGTCCGTTCGTGCCGTCAGGCGCATCTCTTTGCCTCCTCCTTACGTGATTTCCCACGCCTTTCCTTGAGAGATGCCTCGTGCTGCTCGCGCGGTTCCTCGCCGCCCCGGGGCCGATACCGGCCGATACGCGCCGATCTATGCTCGCGTCATGGCTGACGTATCGGAACTGGTGGAGGCGCGCCTGCGTTCGGCGCTGGGCGAGCCGGACGCACGGGCCTCGGTGACGTTCCTCGGCACCGAACGCATCGAGGTGCTGCGCTTCGTCGACGCCGGCGGGGACAACGGGGGCGGCGTCAACGGCGAAGGCAGCGGCGACGGCAGCGGCAGCGGTGCCGTCGTGCGGTACGCCACGCTCGGAATGTCCGCCGCTCCGATGACCGATCCCGCCGCCGCCCTCGCCGACCCCGGCCGCGGCCCGCGTGCCGAACTGCTGCTGTCCGTAAGGGCGGGAGCCGCGGAGACCGACAAGGTGCTGCGTCCACTGGCCGTGCTCGCGGCCTCCCCGCAGGTCGAAGGCGTCGTCGTCGCGCCGGGCGCCTCGCTGGACGTAGGCGAGCCGCTGTGGCCCGGCGCGCCCTTCACGTCCGTACTCGTGGCCGAACCGGGCGGTCTCGTCGAGGACTTGGAGCTGGACGCCCTGCTGGAACCGGTGCGTTTTCTGCCACTGCTGCCGATGACGCCCAACGAGGCGGCATGGAAGCGGGCACACGGCGCCGAGGCCCTTCAGGAGCGCTGGCTGCGGCACGGCACCGACCTGCGCGACCCGCTGCGCCGGGCGGTGCCCCTGGATGACTGAGCGACGGGCCTGCCGGTGGCCGGAGCGAGGTGATCGTCCTTGACGCGGGAGCCACCGGGGAGCACCGTTGTTCAGCATGAGGGGCGAACCCAGTTGCCCGAAGTGCGGTGGACGGGTACGGGCGCCCGGACTCTTCGCCGATACCTGGCAGTGCGATCTGCACGGGACGGTGCACCCGTTGCAGCCCGTCGTTCCCCCCAGCGTCGAAGCTCTCGCCGTGGCCGTCGGCCGTACGAAGGTGCCCGTGTGGATGCCGTGGCCGCTGCCCGTCGGGTGGCTCTTCTCCGGGGTGGCCTGCGCGGGCGACGACCGCAGCGGCGGACGTGCCACGGCTGTGGCGTGCTCGGGACCCGGGCCGCTCGGCGGGCCGGGTGAACTCATCCTGGTCGCCGAGGAGTTGGGCGTCGGCCTGGGTGCGCGCTACGCGGGCGTCGACGGCCCCGACCCCGGCCCGGGCATGCGCGTCGACCAGCCGCCGCCGGTGAAGGTGCTGGCCGCGGGGCGCCCGACACCGCTGTGGCATGTGGCGGGCTCCGCCAGCGACCGTGCCGTCTTCGCGGGCGAGGCGCGGGGGCTGTGGCTGTGGGCGATCGTCTGGCCCGAGCAGTCGGGGCTGCTGATGTACGACGAACTGGTGCTCACGGATCTGCGTGACGCCGGGGCCGAAGTCGATCTGCTGCCGTGCGGGACGCTGTCGCCGCGCATCATCTCGCCCTGAGCGCGCCGGGCCCCGGGCATACGGGACGGGCCTCGGCCTCTTGGTGCCTCGGCCCGCTCCCGGCCGTGCGCCCTCGCCTCCGGGGCCGCCGGCGGGCGCGGCTATCCTGGGGGCACCGCCTCCGTACGCCCTCGGCCGCAGATGGGGTCTTCCTCGTGCGCATCGACCTGCACACCCACTCCACAGCCTCCGACGGCACGGACACCCCCGCCGAACTCGTAAGGGGAGCGGCAGCGGCGGGCCTCGACGTCGTCGCGCTGACCGACCACGACACGGTCTCCGGGCACGACGAGGCCGCACGGGCCCTGCCCCCGGGCCTGACGCTGGTGACCGGCGCCGAACTCTCCTGCCGCCTCGACGGCGTGAGCCTGCACATGCTGGCCTACCTCTTCGACCCGTCCGAGCCCGAACTCGCCCGCGAGCGCGAACTCGTACGCGACGACCGCGTCCCACGCGCCCGCGCCATGGTGGCCAAGCTGCGCGAACTGGGCGTCCCCGTGACCTGGGAACGGGTGGCGGAGATCGCAGGCGACGGAGCCGTGGGCCGCCCGCACATCGCCACCGCCATGGTCGAGGCGGGCGTCGTACCGACCGTCTCGGACGCCTTCACCACCGAGTGGATCGCGAACGACGGCAGGGCGTACGCGGAGAAGCACGAACTCGACCCGTTCGACGCGCTGCGCCTCATCAAGGGCGCGGGGGGAGTCGCCGTCTTCGCGCACCCGCTCGCCGCCAAACGCGGCCAGTGCGTACCGGAGAGTGCGATCGCCGACCTGGCGGCGGCGGGCCTCGACGGCATCGAGGCCGACCACATGGACCACGAACCGGCGACCCGCGCCCGGCTGCACGGCATCGCCGACGACCTCGGGCTCCTCGCCACCGGCTCCAGCGACTACCACGGCAGCCGCAAGAGCTGCCGACTCGGGGAGCACACCACCGATCCGGGGGTCTACGAGCAGATCGTGGCGCGTGCCTCCGGCGCCGCTCCCGTCACATCGGAGGCGTACGGCGATGACCCGGCGGTCCCGGGGCGTCAGGGCACCGGGACAGGTTCTGTCACCGGCTGAGGCCGCCGGACCAGAAGGACACCAGCGCGCGGGCGGTCTCCTCCGGACGCTCGGCGTTGGGCGAGTGCCCCGCCCCGGCCACGACGGTACGGACGGCACCGAGCCGCACGGCCGTCTCGTCCAGCAGCGGCACTGGCCACGCGTAGTCGACCGAGCCCGAGATCACATTCACGGGCAGCGGCTCAGGAAGCGCGGCGAGTGCGTCGGCCAGTTCGTCGATCCGGTCCGGCTCGGCGATCAACTGATGTGCGGTGGCGGACAGTTGCTCCGGTACGTGCGCCATGAAGCGCCGGTGCAGGAACTCGGCGACCTCCGGCGGGGTCTCCTCGTCCGCCGCCTCCACCGGGTCCAGCTCGCGCATCGCCTGCCAGATCTCCTCCATCTCCATCACGCCCAGCGCACCCAGCAGCATCTTCAGCCGCCGCTGCTGCGCGGCGGAGACGGCCCCGGGGCCGCTGCTCATGAGGGTGAGGGACGCGAAGGGCGAGGCGTCCAGCAGCACGGCGGCCCTGGCGATCAGGCCGCCGAGGGAGTGCCCCAGCAGATGTACGCGCTCGGCGGGGGATTCGCCTCCGGCGGCGTCCTCCCGTAGCCCGTCTGCCTCTTCCCGCAGCGCCGCCGTGACGGCGAGCAGGTCACGCGCCAGCTCGGGCTGCGCGTACGCGGACTCATCGCGCGGCCCGTCCGTCTCGTGCTGGCCGCGCCCGTCGACGGCCACGACCCGGTAGCCGCCCGCGGCCAGCGGGCCGAGCAGCGCGATGAAGTCCTCCTTGCTGCCGGTGAATCCGGGCAGCAGCAGCGCCGTGCCCGCCGTGGGCTCGCCCGCTTCGTGAACGGCGAACTCACCGCGTGCGGTGGGCAGTCGGCGGGCGCGGACCGTGGGCGGCAGCCCGAGGAACGGCGGCTTGCTCATGCGAGGACGCTACCGCTACGTACGGCCCTTGGCAGCGGGGCGTCGGGCGCCGCCGCGCACGAGGCGAGGCCCGGCCCGCTCTCAGTCGTGGGCCGGGCCTCGCCTCATACGGGCCTGGTGTCCGCTGGGCCCGCCGCTACGGAACCTCGGACGCCGGAATTCCGGGAGATGCCGGGGTTCCGGGCGCCGGCGGGTCAGCTCTCGGGGCTCGCTTGCGGCTGCTGCCCGGCCTTCGCACCGGCGGTGCTTCCGCTGCGGGTGCGGCGACGGCGCCGCGGCTTGCCGCCCTCTCCGTCCGACGCGTCGCGCTGCGTGCCTGCCGCCGTGGCCGTGGCGGTCGCGCCGCCCGAGCCACCGGATGCGGCGCCCGACTCGGAGACCGCCTTGGCGCCATGGCCGTTGCCGCCCCCGCGGGTACGGCGCCTGCGGCGCGGCTTGCGGGCCCCGCCGTCCTCGCCGGAGTCCGCCGGGGTCACCGGTGCGCCACCGGCCGAGCCGGTTCCCGCAGCCGTACCGGTCGCGTCCGTACGGGCCGAGTCCGTGCTCGCCGCCGCGGAACCCTCGTCGCCGACCGGTCGCCCGTTGCGCATGCGCCGCCGCTGCCGGGGCGGACGTGCGCGCCGCTGCGGTGCCTCCGGCTCGCCGTCGGTGTCAGCGCCCCGGGCGCCGCGTCCGCCACGTCCACGCGGACCGCGGCCCGTCTCGCCCAGGTCCTCGACCTGCTCGGCCGAGAGCCCCGCGCGGGTGCGCTCGCCGCGCGGCAGCACGCCCTTGGTGCCCTCGGGGATGCCGAGCGCCTCGTAGAGATGCGGGGAGGTGGAGTAGGTCTCCTCCGGGTCCGGAAGACCCAGTTCCAGCGCCTTGTCGATGAGCTGCCAGCGCGGGATGTCGTCCCAGTCGACGAGCGTCACGGCCGTACCGGAGGCGCCTGCGCGTCCCGTGCGCCCGATGCGGTGCAGATACGTCTTCTCGTCCTCGGGCGTCTGGTAGTTGATGACGTGCGTGACGTTGTCGACGTCGATGCCGCGCGCCGCCACGTCCGTGCACACCAGGACGTTGACCTTGCCGTTGCGGAAGGCGCGCAGCGCCTGCTCACGTGCGCCCTGGCCCAGGTCGCCGTGGACGGCGCCCGCGGCGAAGCCACGACGGCTGAGCTGGTCCGCGACGTCCGCCGCGGTCCGCTTAGTACGGCAGAAGATCATCGCCAGATCGCAGCCCTCGGCCTGGAGGATGCGGGCGACCATCTCCTGCTTGTCGAGGGAGTGGGCACGGAAGGCGTGCTGTGTGGTGTTCGCCACGGTCTGCCCGGCGTCGTCCGGCTCGGAGGCGCGGATGTGCGTGGGCCTGTTCATGTAGCGCCGGGCCAGGGAGATGACCTGGCCCGGCATCGTCGCGGAGAACAGCATGGTCTGCCGTTTCACCGGCAGCATCTGGATGATCTTCTCGACGTCGGGCAGGAAGCCCAGGTCGAGCATCTCGTCGGCCTCGTCCAGAACGAGCGAACGCACGTCGGAGAGGCGGAGCTTCTTCTGGCCCGCCAGGTCGAGCAGCCGCCCGGGAGTGCCGACGACGACGTCGACGCCCTTCTTCAGCGACTCGATCTGCGGCTCGTAGGCCCGGCCGCCGTAGATGGACAGGACCCGTACGTTACGGACCTTGCCCGCCGTCAGCAGGTCGTTCGTGACCTGCTGGCACAGCTCACGGGTCGGTACGACCACGAGAGCCTGCGGGGAGTCGGTGAGCATCTCCGGCTCGGCCCTGCCGGACTCGACGTCGGCGGGAACGGTGACGGACTCCAGCAGCGGAAGGCCGAAGCCCAGGGTCTTGCCAGTGCCGGTCTTGGCCTGGCCGATGACGTCGCCGCCGGTGAGGGCGACGGGGAGCGTCATCTCCTGGATGGGAAAGGGCGTGCTGATGCCTACGGCTTCTAGTGCTTCGGCGGTCTCGGAAAGGATTCCGAGTTCGCGGAAAGTCGTGGTGGTCAGGATGCTGGCCTCTTCTGTGTGACGCGCGATGAGGCGGCGAGGAGGGTCGTACCGCATACCGGGGGCGGCGCCTTGCCGGCCCGCCGGTCTGTGCGGGACCACTGGCTCTCGCTCAAGCGCTCTTCACGCGAGCGGTCCCTCTTGTCGCGGGACGTGTGGGGAACACGCGCCACGCGCGGAGGGCTGTCGGGGTCGGAGCCGATCGGTCCTCCGACCGGGCATCCGCAGTCTTTCGTGCATCGTCCCGCCGTACGGCGGGAGCCAATATCACTGTACCCCGGATCCGCGCATGTGTACCGGGGCGATCGTTGTGTACGAGTTCACTGTGGGCCGCGAGCCCGGAACCAGGGGCTTACCGGGCTGTTGACGCGGGCTATCGTGCTCGGCATGGAGACCAATGGGAAGACCCCCGAGGCTGTGCATACAGGGATCGCCACCCAGGACTGGGCGGAGGCGTCCGCCGACCCGACGTACCGGGCGGCCGTGGTGGATCTGCTGGGTGCGCTGGCCTACGGGGAGCTTGCCGCCTTCGAACGGCTGGCGGAGGACGCGAAGCTCGCGCCGACGCTCGCCGACAAGGCCCAGCTCGCGTCGATGGCGTCCGCCGAGTTCCAGCACTTCGCGCAGCTACGGGACCGGCTGTCGGTGATCGACGCCGAGCCGACCGAGGCGATGCAGCCCTTCGCCGCGGCCCTGGACGAGTTCCACCGGCAGACCGCACCCTCCGACTGGCTCGAAGGCCTGATCAAGGCGTACGTCGGCGACTCGATCGCCGCGGACTTCTACCGTGAGGTGGCCGTACGTCTGGACTCCGACACGCGTGCGCTGGTGCTGGGAGTACTCGACGACAGCGGGCACTCCAGCTTCGCGGTGGAGAAGGTACGCGCCGCCATCGAGGCGGACCCGAGGGTCGGCGGAAGGCTGGCGCTCTGGGCGCGGAGGCTGATGGGGGAGGCGCTCTCGCAGGCGCAGCGCGTGGTCGCGGACCGCGACGCGCTCTCGACGATGCTGGTGGGCGGGATGGCCGACGGCTTCGATCTGGCGGAGGTGGGCCGGATGTTCTCCCGCATCACGGAGGCGCACACCAAGCGGATGGCGGCGCTGGGGCTGGCGGCCTGAGCGACGCCTCAGCGACGCCTCAGCAACGAGGCCGCGCCGCAGGGCCGCAGGGCCGGAGGGTCAGAGGGGCCGGGATTCTCTGAGTGCGGTAAGCGGAGCCTTCCGGACCGACGCTCGAAAGGGCGACGAACGCGGACGGGCGGGCCTTGACCGGCACCGCCCGCTCCCGTTCACGGCCGTACCGCCGAGGCCGTGGCCCGCTGGCGCCTCTCGGAGCCGCGGCACCGCCAGGAGGCACCGCTCAGAGCTGCGGCGGGCTGGCCATCTCAGGGCCCCCGAGGCGCTGCGGAGGCCGTACGTTCTCCACGAGCAGCAGTGAGAGGATCGCCACACTCACGGCCGCGGCGACCGCGAGGGTCACCAGCACATGACCGCCACCGAGGACGATGTGGCAGATCAGCCCGCCCAGCAGGGCGGCGGCGGGCCCGGTGGCGAGAACGAGGGAACGGCTGGGGAGTCGCTCGGGAAGCCGCCGGACTGCCGCGTAGGCGATGGCGAGTCCCAGGGCCGTGGCGCCGAGTGCCTCCCAGATCATGGGACCTCCTCGTGTCGGACGGCGGCCGGTCGGCCGCCGTGCAGTTCGAGTCGCTCCCGTACTCCCCGTGCGGCCCGTACGCGAAACGGCGGCTCCCCGAAAGATTCGGGAAGCCGCCGCAATGCCGGACGTATCCGTCGCGCGGGCCGTCAGATGGTGCCGAAACCCACCTTGCGGCCGCTGTGTTCGGCGATCTCGACGTAGGCGACGCGGTCCGCCGGTACGAGGATCTTGCGACCGTGCTCGTCCTCAAGGTTGAGCACGTTCGAGCCGCCGTCGGCCAGTGCGGCCGACACCGCGCTCTCCACTTCTTCGGGAGACTGCTTGCTCTCGAAGACGATCTCGCGGGGCGCGTGCTGCACGCCGATCTTGACCTCCACGGCTATGTCCCTCCGAACGGTCAGTTGATTACGCGGTCAGCCGCGCTGTACGGAGCACACATTAGCCCGACGGCGGCCCGCACCGGGGCCCGCCTCCGCACGCCCGCAGCGAACAGGAACCGGGCCCTCGCATCGTCGCGAGGACCCGGCGGTAGGGCGTCCGTATGTGAAGCCGTCATCGGATGCCGGCGGTGGACGGGGTCACTGCATGGGGAAGCCGGCGATGCCGCGCCACGAGAGCGACGAGATCAGCTTCGCGGCGGCGTCCCTGGGGATGGGCCGCCCCGAGCCCAGCCAGTAGCGCGCGGTGATCTGCGCCATTCCGCACAGGCCCACCGCGAGCAGCATCGACTGGTCGCGCGAGAGCTTGGTGTCCTCGGCGATGACGTCGCTCACGGCCTCGGCGCACTCCAGGCTCACCCTGTCCACCCGGTCGCGGACGGCGGGCTCGTTGGTGAGGTCCGACTCGAAGACGAGACGGAAGGCACCGCCCTCGTCCTCGACGTAGGCGAAGTAGGCGTCCATGGTCGCCGCGACCCGCTGCTTGTTGTCCGTCGTGGACGCGAGTGCCGCGCGTACCGCTTCGAGAAGGGACTCGCAGTGCTGGTCGAGCAGCGCCAGATAGAGGTCCAGTTTTCCTGGGAAGTGCTGGTAGAGCACGGGTTTGCTGACGCCCGCCCGGTCGGCGATGTCGTCCATTGCCGCCGCGTGGTAGCCCTGCGCGACGAAGACCTCCTGTGCTGCTCCCAGCAGTTGGTTGCGTCGGGCCCGGCGCGGCAGGCGCGTACCGCGAGGGCGCGCCTCGGTTTGCTCGATGGCTGTCACGCCGCCTCCCTGATCAGTCTGTGTGCGCTGTGCGCGCTGCGCCCCGCCATCGTACTTTTCGGTAACTGGACTGTGCCTGCCGCGGGCCGAATATTTCAGCTCGGAGCCGAGGCAACGGGCGCTTTATCGGTACTCGTCCTCGTTCAGTTCGACCACGCGTGCCTGCTCGGCCGCGTCCGCGGGGTCGACCTCCATGTCCTCGCGGCCGGTGATCGGCATCTCCCGCTGGCGGAGCAGATCGGCGTGCTGTTCGGCGGCGTCCTCAGGCGGAGCTTCGAATCCGGTCGGTTCCTCGTCCGGCTCCTCCTCGTAGGTGTCCTCGTAGTCCTCGGGGTCGGTCGGATCAACAGACATGCTCGCTCCCCTTTCCAGGAAGGACGCCTCCTATTCGAGGCTACGTCGTGAGCTGGGCGAGAGCGTGACCGCGAACACCGGTTGGGCCGTGTGATCGTCTCGTAATATTGCGCCATGTCGTCGACCGATCAACCCGGTGTGCGGCCCGGTGTGCCAGGCGTCTCCGAGGCGGCGCAGGCCGTTCCCCCGGCCGCTGATCCTCCCGTACACGAAGGCGAGGAGCTTCGCACCGTCTCCCTCCCCGGTCTGACACTGAACGTGCGCTCGCGGCCACCGGAGCGTACGGGAGTGCCGCCGGCGGTGTACGTGCACGGGCTCGGCGGCTCCTCTCTCAACTGGTCGGCGCTCATGCGGGAGCTCAGCGCCGACGTCGACAGCGAGGCCGTCGACCTGCCGGGCTTCGGGCTGTCACCGCCGCCCGACGACGGCGACTACTCGGTCTCGGCGCACGCCCGCGCGGTGCTGCGCCACATAGAGGCCTCCGGACGTGCCCCCGTACATCTGCTGGGGAACTCCCTGGGCGGCGCCGTGGCGACGCGCGTGGCGGCGCTGCGCCCCGACCTCGTACGCACGCTGACGCTGGTCTCGCCCGCGCTGCCCGAACTGCCGCCGCAGCGCACGGCGCTGCCGACCGCGCTGCTCGCGGTGCCCGGGGTGGCCGGGCTGTTCGGGAAGCTCACAAGGGACTGGTCGGCGGAGCGGCGCACCCGGGAGGTTCTCGCACTGTGCTACGGCGACCCGGGGCGCGTGTCACCTGGGGGATTCGCGGCGGCGGTCGCGGAGTTCGAACGCAGGCTGCGCCTGCCGTACTTCTGGGATTCCCTCGCACGTTCCGCACGCGGCATCGTCGACGCCTACACTCTGGGCGGTCAGCATTCGTTGTGGCGGCAAGCGGAGCGCGTGCTCGCACCGACGCTGCTGGTGTACGGCGGGCGTGACCAGCTCGTGAGCTTCCGGATGGCGCGACGTGCCGCTGCCGTCTTCCGGGACAACCGGATGCTGGCGCTGCCCGAGGCAGGGCACGTCGCGATGATGGAGTATCCGGAGATCGTCGCGTGTGCATTCCGTGAACTGCTCGTGGACACAGCTCGGTTGACGGGTGACGCCGAGGTGGGCGAGGCTTCGCCCCCGAGGCCCGTACCCCCGGAAGGTGACTAGTGGGACGTCATAGCCGCAAGGGGCGCGCAAAGGCCGGCCATCCGTCGGAACGCGCGACGCCGCGCGGTGAGGCCCCGCCTTCTTACGGCACGGCTGAGCCCGCCACCGCCGACCCCGGTGCGACCGCTTCCCCGCCTGCTTACGGAGCCCCGGATCACGGGACGTCCGGGTACGGCCCTCCGGGCCACGGGATCACGGACTACGGGACCTCTGGTTACGGGGTCTCGGAGCGGCGAGAGGACTCCTCGGGCGCGGGCTCGCCCTGGTCCTCCCGTGAGGGATACGCCAGCGCCCGTGAGACATACGGCGCTTCACGCGACGCACATGGCAACGGCTACGGCCGCGGGCCCGCCGTGCGCGGCGGACACCCCGAGCACCGGGAACCGGGCGGCGGCTGGGGCGCGGGCGCCTCGCGGCGCGGACCGGAGGGCGGCGAGGTCGCCGGGCGGGTGCTCCAGGGCACGCCCGGCGGTGCGTTCGGCGCGGGTCGGCGCCCCGGGCCGCGGCAGGAGTACGTGGAGGCGTTCGACGACGACGTCTTCGGCAAGGGCTTCCCCGGCAAGGGGTACTCCGGCAATCGCTACCCCGGCAGGGACCACCCCGGCGGGGACTATTCCGGCGGGGACTATTCCGGCGACGAGACCACGGCCGGTGCCGCCGACGGGGCGGCTGCGGGGACCGGTGCCGTACGGGCTCCGTCGCCGCGCCAGCCGGACGCCGCGCCCGTATCCGCGCCGCCCATCTCGGAGCCTTTGCACGTAGGGCGTCCGCTGCCCGACCCCGGGCCGCCGCCGGTACGCCGCCATGAGGACCGCGGGCCCCGAACTCCCGGGCAGTGGAACGGATTCGACCGTGCCGCCGCCTTCCCCCGTACCGGCTCCGGCGAGGACGGTCCGCGGCGGCGGAACATGAGCGAAGCGGGCGCGGGCCTGGCTCCGGGCCGCGCTCCGGAACGTGCGCCCGCCGGTGGCGAACCGCCGCGTGCGCCCGCCATCCGCGTAGCGCCCTCGGAGAAGAGCCCGAGCAACATGGGCCGTGCCTTCACCGGGGTGCTGGCGGTGGCGGTCACGACCGTGATCGCGTTCGTCGTGGCGACTCAGATCACCAGCGGCGGTACGCCCGGCAACGACCGCGCGGACGACGACGCGGGCGCCGGGCGCGGACTGGCCGCGGAGGGCCCGGCGTCCCGTTCGGACAAAGGCCGGGGCTCGCCGGGCGAAACGCTGGTGGCGCCCACGTACGAGGAGAAGCTGAGCAAGACCTACGCCCTGGACTCGGACTTCAAGGGCAAGGGCGACTTCGAGACCGTGTCCGGCACCGACGATGGCGCGGGCGGCGACGACGTCATGCGCTACCGCGTGGACGTCGAGAAGGGACTCCCTCTGGAATCCGGCCTCTTCGCGAAGGCCGTGCAGAGGACGCTGAACGACAAGCGCAGTTGGGCGCACGGCGGGGAGCGCAGCTTCGAGCGGATCTCGAAGGGGAAGGCCGACTTCGTCGTCACGCTGGCCAGTTCGCCGACGACGGACGTGTGGTGTGCGAAGTCCGGGCTGGACACCAGCGAGGACAAGGTCTCCTGCGACTCGGCATCCACCGACCGCATCATGATCAACGCCTATAGGTGGGCGCAGGGTTCGAAGACCTTCGGGGACGACCGGATGCTCGCCTACCGGCAGATGCTCATCAACCACGAGGTGGGGCACAGGCTCGGACGCGACCATGTCGGCTGCTCCAAGGACGGCGCGATCGCGCCCGTGATGATGCAGCAGACCAAGTCGCTGACGACGGACGGGGCGAAGTGCCGCCCCAACCCCTGGCCGTACCCGAAGAGTTAGCCCGTCCCCGAAGACCAGTCCGTACCCGAAGACCGGCCCGTACCCGAAGCATCGGCGGAGGCCGCCCGGCAGGGCCGGATCCAGCCGCTCGGGACGCCCGCCCGACTCGGGCCGTAGCGCGTCCACTTGGGCCGTCTCGTCGGCCCCCTTGAACGGCGGAACGTTCAACTAGGCCGAAAGTCACGGGCATTCACCCCTTTTGGTGGTGCGACGGACAACCGTCCACCTTGTGTGAAACACGCGCATAGCGTCTTCCGCGTCACGCCATCGGTCCGTACGGCCGGTGGCCCACTCGGAGAACGGGTCGGGGGTGGTGCGCCGATGCGCATCGCATTGCTCACGGAGGGTGGCTATCCGTATGCGCGCGGCGAGTCGGTCGTC
This sequence comes from Streptomyces marispadix, assembly GCF_022524345.1. NCBI lineage: Bacteria > Bacillati > Actinomycetota > Actinomycetes > Kitasatosporales > Streptomycetaceae > Streptomyces > Streptomyces marispadix. Next base: position 4,533,498 of record NZ_JAKWJU010000002.1, read on the forward strand.
TGGTGCGACCGGCTGCTGCGGGGTCTCGGCGGGCACGAGTTCGAGGTGTACGCGCTCAGCCGCAGCGCGCGGCAGGCAGCCGGCGCCAGGTGCGAACTGCCCGCCAACGTGGGCCTGTTGCGCACGGCGCCCTTGTGGGACGCCGACGGGGCCCGAGTCCCGGGCGAGGCGTGGACCGGCGCTACGGGCCCGTACGGACGGCGTGAGAGGCGGCGCTTCGAGGAGTGCTTCGCGGAGCTGGCCGCGGCCGTCTGCGGCGGAGGGCAGGGCGACGCCCGGGGCGGTGGCCGTGGCGGTGCCCGTTGGGGCGATGCGGCAGGCCGCCAACGGGGCGCGCGGCGGGGAGAGTCGAAGCCGTCGTCGGAGGTGCGCCCGCCGTCCGGCGGGGAGCTGGCGGACCGTTTCGCCATCGGGCTCTACGGCCTGGCCGATCTGGTACGCGACTGCGGACGCGGACTGGGCGCGATGCTCCGCTCCGAATCGGCCGTCCGCATCCTCCAGTCCGCCTGCCGGGCACCGGGCGCGGTGCGCGCCGTCCAGTCCGCACAGGTCGCCGATCTGCTCGCGGTCGCGGAGCGGCTGGAGCGGGCACTGCGACCGCTGTCGCTGGACTGGTACGGCGATGACGCGGGCGAAGGGCAACGGGCAGCGGCCGGCGGCTTCGGCGCATCCCGTGACTTGGGTGCGGGCGGCGGACTGGCGGACGTGGACCTGTGCCACGCCGTCGGCGCCGGTCCCGCGGCGCTACCCGGACTGCTGGCGAAGCGATTCTTCGGTACGCCCCTGCTGATCACCGAGTACGGAGTGCGGGTGCGCGAGCACTATCTCGCCAGCGCCGCCGCAGCGGTCGCCCCGGAGGACGCCGTGCCACCGGCCGCCGCCGGAGCACCCGTACGGGCGCTACTCGCCTCGTTCCAGGGGCAGTTGGCACATGAGGCGTACAACGGCGCCCAGCTCGTCACGCCGGGGAACACCCATGCCCGGCGCTGGCAGGAGCGCTGCGGCGCACCGTCGGCGAAGCTGCGCACGGTCTATCCGGGCATGGACGCCGCGCCGTTCGCGGAGCTGGGCGAGCGGGCGGGCGCCGGTTCGGGGGCCCGCGGCGACGGGGACAGCGGCGGCGCGGGCGGGGACGGCGCGACGCTCGTCTGGGCGGGCCGCGTCGAGCCCGGCAAGGACCTGATCGGGCTGCTGCACGCCTTCGCCGAGGTCCGGCGGGCCGTGCCATGCGCACGGCTGCGCATCGTGGCCACCGCAGGAGGGCGCGGGCCCGGGGCCGGTGAGTATGAGTCGCGGTGCCGGGCGCTGGCGGCACAGCTCTTCCCCGACGAGGCCGCCGACTCGGTCGCCGTCGGAGAGAACCCCGTGTCCTTCGAGGAGCTGGGGGACCCGTCCGTGCCGACGATCGCCGAAGCGTACGGGGCGGGGTGCGTCGTGGTGCTCTCCAGTTCGGTCGAAGGCTTCCCCGTGACGCTCGTCGAGGCGATGTTCAGCGGGCGGGCCACCGTCTCCACGGACGTGGGCGCGGTGTGCGAGGTGATCGGCGGTACGGGGCTGGTGGTACCGGCCCGCAATCCCCGTGCGCTGGCGGACAGTTGCGTCGCGCTGCTGCGTGATCCGGCGAGACGTGAGCGTCTCGGAGCGGCGGCGCGTGCGCGTGCGCTCGAACTCTTCACCGTCGAACAGAACGTCGCGGCGTTCCGCACGGTCTATCTGGAGCTGATGTCGCGCTGGCCCGTCGGGGCGTGCGGTGCGACGGCCGCCGGCGGGGGCGGCGACGGCCGCGCCGTTCGGGAGGAGGCGCGTCCGCTGCCCTTCGCGAGACCGCCGGAGTCGCATGTGCCGGGACGCTGGGCCGGGGGCCGTGGCGGCGGAGGCGTGGTCCGTGCGAGCGGTGCCGGGGGTCCGCTGCCTGTCGGCGCATTCACGGGCGCTACAGCTCCTACGGCCACTGCGGCCATGGCCGCTGCGGCGATGACCACCGTTGCTTCGGCCGCGAATGCTTCGGCCGCAAAGGCTACGGAACCTGACGCGGCTACGGCCACGGTCGCCCGACAGGCGCCCGGCGCCGGTCCGTTGGCGCACTGCGCGGTGCCCGGCCGTACGGCGGCCTTCCACGTCGCGCATGCCGGTCGTGAACACCCGGAGGTGAGGGCAGATGAGTGGTCATAGACCTCGGGCCGGTACCGGGAACGGCGCTGCGGCCGGAAACGGGCCTGGCGCCGCGCCCCGTACGACGCCCGGCAAAGGCTCCGAGAGCGCGTCCCAGGTTTCCGCGTCCCAGGGCTCCGCGTCCCCCGGTTCTGCGTCTTCGGGTACTGCGTCCGTGGGCGCCGCGCTGCGGGCACCGGTGGGGCCGTAGCTGCGGCCCGCGTAAACCGGCGCCCGCAGACCCCTGGGACACCCGCTCCAGGGCGCTGCTCGACGGTGCGGCGCCGAGGCCCGCGCGGGCGAAGCAGGGGCGTGGACGGACACCGTCCTCCGGCCGGCCTGCCGATCCCGTGAGGGAGTTGATGCACCGCCACCGTGAGCTGTGCGAACACGCCGTCGACCCACTGGAGATCGCCGCGGCGCTGGAGACGGACGGGGTCACCGACCGGGTCGCCGCGCGTTTCCGGCACCGGGACGTCTTCTCCCTGGCGGAGGAGTTGTTCGCACGCGCACCGCAGGCGGAGGACCGGTCCTGTGCCCTGCCTGCGGCGGCAGCCGCGTCCGGCCGGTCCGCGATTCCCGCCCCGTCCGCCTCACCCACCCCACCCGCCGAGTGGCCCAGGTCGGCCAGGTCGGCCAGGTCGGCCAGGTCGGCCGAGTCCGCCAGGTTCGCCTCGTCCGAGGCCGGGCGTACCGCTCCGCGTGTGCTGCTGCCGCTGCTCGCGGTGCTGCCGGGCGTGCTCGCCGCGGCGGCGGTCGCCGTCCTCACACCGGCGGCTACGGGCCCGCCCCGGGGATCGGGCGCCGTCGAGGCCGCCGCGGTCGCGACGGCCGTCGGTCTCGCATGTGCCGTGGTGGCGGCCGTGTGGTGTGCCCGCTGGTTCGGAGTACGGGCGCGGCGGCGGCTCCGACACAGCCGCAGCCTGGGCGAGTTCGGAGCCGGGGCGCGGTCGCTGCTGACGGCGGCGGTGGTGATGTTCGCCGGTGCGCTGACGGGGCTTCATCTCGCCGTACGAGGGGCGGCGGCGCTCTCCGGTGTACGTGACCGGGGAGGCGGAGGTTCCGGCGGTCCGCTCATCGGGGGCTTGGTGTCCGGCAGTTCGCTGACCGTGGCTTCGCCGACCGGCGCTTCGACGGCCGGTGGTGTGCCGTCGCCGGTGGCGGCGCCTTCGGTGGTCGCGCTCGGACTGCTGCTCTTCGTGGCGCTGCTGCTCGCGGCACACGGTTTCGGCAGGGTCGCCGCAGTGGGGCTCGTGGCCGCGTGCGCGCTCCAGGCATGCGCCGCCTTCGCCGTCCGAGTCCCGTCCGCCGCGGCGCCCGCGGTCCAAGTCCCGCCTGCCGTCGCCTCCGTAGCGGCGTACGGTCTCGCGGCACTGTTGCTGCTGGCGTGTGCGTACCGCCTGCTCGGCAGAGCCTCCTCGCACCGTCCGCGGAGCGTCGCCGCCAAGGCGAAACCCCCTTGCGCGCAGGCGGCGCGTGGGCCCCGCGGTCGCCGGGCGTACGGCGTGCGTCGCGAGCACGGTGTGCACCCCGGGCACTGCGGCTGCGAACCGTACGGGCTCCGTGAGCCCTGCGAGAGCTGCGGCGGGCCGCCCGGACCCGCCCTCTGACGCCCGGCCCCGCCTCCGGCAACGGACAAGGGCCCCGCAGCAGTCCGTAAGCCCCCGCGGCGGTCGGACCCCAACGCCTCCCACGACACCCGTAGTTCACGGCCCCCCGCAACCCCCGCAACCCCCGCAACAGAGCCCGCGTGACGGGCCCCGCCGAGGGCCCGCCGCGCGACCCGCAGAACGACAAGGAGCAACACGAGATGATCAGTGCACGGCCGCCGTACCGCATGTCCGGACAGGGGGACATGCGATGAGGGTGCTTCTGCTCGGTGCCGGCGGCTACCTCGGCCGTTTCGTCGCCGACCGGCTGCTGGCGGACCCCGCCGTACAGCTCACGGCCCTGGGCCGCAACGACGACGCCGACGTCCGCTTCGACCTGTCCACGGGCAGCCCCGGTGCGCTGACCCGCTTCCTGGACGCGGTGCACCCGGGCGTCGTCATCAACTGCGCGGGCGCCACCCGTGGCGGCGCACGCGAACTGACGCGGCACAACACCGTCTCCACGGCGACCGTGTGCGAGTCGCTGCGCCGCAGCGGCTGCGGCGCGCGGCTGGTGCACATCGGTTGCGCCGCGGAGTACGGGCCCTCCACGTCCGGTTCGTCGATCGGGGAGACCGCCGCGCCGCGCCCCGGCGGCCCCTACGGCGTGAGCAAGCTCGCCGCGACCGAGCTGGTGCTCGCGTCGGGCCTGGACGCCGTGGTGCTGCGGGTGTTCTCGCCCGCGGGGCCCGGCACTCCGGCCGGTTCGCCGCTGGGGCGGCTGGCGGAGGGGATGCGCCGCGCGATGCAGCTCGGCGAGAGCGAGTTGAGGCTCGGAGGGCTCAGCGTGCAGCGGGACTTCGTCGACGTACGGGACATCGCGCGTGCCGTGCACGCGGCTTCGCTGTCGGCGGCGCAGGGAGTCGTCAACATCGGTACGGGCAGGGCCGTACGGCTGCGTGACGCGGCGGGTGCGCTGGCACGGGTCGCCGGGTTCTCCGGCCCGGTGCACGAGGCGGAGCCCGGCGCGGGGGAGCGGACGGGCACGGGCGCGAGCGCGTCCGCGGGCCCGTCGACGCATCCCTATCCGGACGGCTGCGGCCAATGGCAGCAGGCGGACGTGCGTACCGCACGCGACCGGCTCGGCTGGCGTCCCCGCATCGGGCTCGAGGAGTCGCTGGCCGACATCTGGATGGAGGCCGCATGCCGCATCTGACGACTCCCGGCGGTGTGGTGCGAGCGCCCGCCGGGTCCACCGGAGGAACGGGCTTCGGCGTCCCGGGCTGGGCGCATCCGATGCTGGCGCCCGTCGAGTGGGCCGTGCTGGCACAGCCGGGACTGCCCGTGCACTGGGCGGTGCTGGACGTGGCGCGCGGACCCGGCGCAAGGCCCGACCCGTACTGCGTGGCGGCGGTGGCCACGCTGCGCGAGTCGGGCGTGACGGTGCTGGGCCATCTCGCGATGCGGGACGGCGCACGGTCGTTCGGCGAGCTGGTGTCGGACGCCCACCGCTTCCTCGACTGGTACGGCGTCGACGGCTTCTATCTCGCCGACTGCCCGTCGGGGCGCGTGGATCTGTCGGAGACGGCGCGGACGGTGACGACGCTGCGGGCACTGTGCGTTCAGCAGCGCCGCTACCAGCACCGGCACCGCGTCATCGCGGGCCGCTCCGTCGGGGGCGGCTCCGTTGCCGGACGGGGCGCGCCGCGGGGCGTCGACGAGCCGGTCCGCTGCCCGGAGGGAAGGGACCCGGCGGCGGGGCCCCACCCGCTGCTCGTCTTCGGGCACGGCACCCATCCGCATCCCGGATACGCGGATCTCGCGGACCAGTTGGTGACGTTCTCCGGGGGCTGGACGGCCTACCGCTGGTCGCAGGCCGCCGACTGGACGGCCGACCATCCGCCGGAGCGCTTCTGCCACCTGGTGCACGGCGTACCGCGCATGCACATCGACGAGGCGCTGAGGGTCGCGCGCTGGCAGGGCGCGGGCACCGTCTGGTTCACCGACAGGACGGACAGGGAGGGCCAGAACCCGTGGGAGGCGCTGCCCGGCTACTGGGACGAGCTCGTCTCGCGTCTCGGACCGGGTGTCTCGGAATGAGACCGTGCGTGGCAGTGTTACGGGAGAGCAACCGTACGTTCCACCGACCAACGGAGTCCCCGTGTCGCTGCCACCCCTGGTCGAGCCGGCTCCCGAGCTCACCGTCGACGAGGTCCGCAGGTACTCGCGCCACCTGATCATCCCCGACGTCGGGATGGACGGGCAGAAGCGGCTGAAGAACGCCAAGGTGCTCTGCGTCGGAGCGGGCGGCCTCGGGTCGCCCGCCCTGATGTACCTGGCCGCCGCGGGCGTGGGCACGCTGGGCATCGTGGAGTTCGACGAGGTCGACGAATCGAACTTGCAGCGCCAGATCATCCACAGTCAGTCGGACATCGGGCGTTCCAAGGCCGAGTCCGCGAAGGACACGGTGCTGGGCATCAACCCCCACACCACCGTGAACATCCACGAGGAGCGCCTCGACTCCTCCAACGTGATGGACATCTTCGCCCCGTACGACCTCGTCATCGACGGTACGGACAACTTCGCGACCCGCTACCTCGTCAACGACGCCTGCGTGCTGCTGAACAAGCCGTACGTCTGGGGCTCGATCTACCGCTTTGACGGCCAGGCGTCGGTCTTCTGGAGCGAGCACGGCCCCTGCTACCGCTGCCTGTACCCGGAGCCCCCGCCGCCCGGCATGGTGCCGAGCTGCGCCGAGGGCGGTGTGCTGGGCGTGCTGTGCGCGTCGATCGGCTCGATCCAGGTGAACGAGGCGATCAAGGTGATCGCGGGCATCGGCGAGCCGCTGGTCGGCCGCCTGATGATCTACGACGCCCTGGAGATGAGCTACCGGCAGGTCAAGGTCCGCAAGGACCCGGACTGCGCGGTGTGCGGCGAGAACGCGACCGTGACCGAACTCATCGACTACGAGGCGTTCTGCGGCGTGGTCTCCGACGAGGCGCAGGAGGCCGCGGCCGGGTCGACCATCACTCCCAAGCAGCTCAAGGAGTGGATGGACGACGGCGAGTCCATCGACGTCATCGACGTGCGCGAGCCCAACGAGTACGAGATCGTCTCGATCCCTGGCGCGAGGCTCGTACCGAAGAACGACTTCCTGATGGGCAGCGCGCTTCAGGACCTTCCGCAGGACAAGAAGATCGTCTTGCATTGCAAGACGGGTGTCCGTTCCGCGGAAGTCTTGGCCGTGCTGAAGGACGCGGGCTTCTCCGACGCCGTGCACGTCGGCGGCGGAGTCATCGGCTGGGTCAACCAGATCGAGCCGGACAAGCCGGTGTACTGAACCGGCGTACCGAACTCGCCTTCCGCGTACGCCCGTCGGCGGTCCGTCCGCCGGCGGGCGCACGCGTCAGATCGCGCCCTTGCGCGTGAGATGCGTGAACGACAGCCAGCCGGGGCCCACCGGCAGCCACAGCGTCAGCAGCCTGAACAGCAGCACCGCCGGTGTCGCGATCTCCTTCGGCACCCCGAAGGTGATGAGCCCGGCGATCAGTGCCGCCTCCACCGCGCCGAGACCGCCGGGCGTGGGCGCCGCCGAACCCAGCGCGTTGCCCGCGAGGAAGACGACGGCGATGCTCGCGTAGCTCGCGTCGTGTCCGAAGGCCCGTACACAGGCGTCCAGGCACATCACGAACAGCAGCGTCATCAGCAGCATCCCGCCGATGCCCGTCACCAGCTTCCGAGGGCGCTGCACCACGTCCAGCATCCGGGGCACGACGCCGGCGAAGAGCGAACGCAGCCGGTTGGAGACGAAGCGGCGCAGCGCGGGCACGGCCGTGACGATCAGCACCAGCACCGCCGCGGCGAGCAGTCCCGCGATGACGCCGCGCGAGGGCGACAGCGTCGGCGTGTGCTCGGTGCCGGTGAGATAGCCGAAGACCAGCAGCAGCGTCACATGGCTGCCGAGGCCGAAGAGCTGGGAGGCGCCGACGCTGGCGACCGCGTGCCCGGGGCGTACCCCGGCGCGTTGCAGGAAGCGGGCGTTGAGCGCGACACCGCCGACGGCCGCCGGTGCGACCAGCTTCACGAAGGAGCCCGCGACCTGGGCGACGACGGTACGGGGGAAGGGCACCTTCTCCGGTACGAAGCCCAGCAGCGCCATCGCCGCCGCGAAGTACGTACACGCGGAGAAGACCGCTGCGCCGCCCACCCAGGCCCAGTTGGCCTCTCCGACGACCTGGCCGAAGTGGACCTGCGTCAGTTGCGACAGCAGGAAGTACGCGGCGAGCGCACCCGCGATGAACGTGACCAGCGTGCGCGGCTTGACCCTCTCCAGACGGGCGGGCTCTATCGGCGCCTGCGGCCTGATCAGCAGCACCTGCTTGCGGATCTGCGCCAGCAGGTCCTCCTCGCGGGCCTCCTCAAGCGCGTCGTCGATGGCGCGCTTCTCCGCGTTCTTCTCCGCCCGCAGCGACTTGCGGTCCGTCTTGTGCGCCGCCGCGTGCGTCCCGGAGCCGCCGGTGAGGGCGTGGCCCTTGGCGTCCTTGCCCTCCTTGCCCGCGCGTGAGGCCTGGATGACGGCGTCGCGTTCGCGCTGGGCGCGCTCCTTGGCGAGCCTGCGCAGCGTGTGACGCGTACGGCGGCTGAGGGCGATGGGCTGGAGCAGCGGCAGGCTGTCGGCGACGGCGTCGGGGCCGAGCACGTCGACGGCGGCGGCCACCGCCCGCTCCGCGCCCACGCGCAGCCCGAACGTGGTCATCAACTGCGCGATGTCCATGCGCAGTACGACGTCTCCGGCGGCGATCTCACCGGTGCGCATGTCCGTCAGATAGACCGTGCCGGAGCCGTCGACCAGGATCGCGTCGCCGACGAGGCGCCGGTGGGTGATGCGGCGCGACTGAAGCGCCTCGACCTGGCGCCACACGGCACGCATCAGGGTGTCGGTGATCTCCTCGTCCGAGAGGGAGTCGAGGGTACGGGCGTCGATGTGCTCGTAGACGAGCATCACCGCGTCCGGGCCGAGTTCCGAAGTGGCGATGAGGCGAGGCGCGTTGGCGCCCGCGGCGATGGCGGCGTAGGCGAGCAGCGCCTCCTGCTCCAGGGCCTGGCGCAGCGACTGGAGGCTGCGGTTCTGGATGATGCCGCGCAGGGTCAGGCGCCTCCACACCCGGTAGAAGAAGCCGTGGGCCTGCTGTTCGCGGTCGACGACGGTCACGTCGATCGGCGGGCCGTCCTCCAGCGTCACGAGATAGCGGCGTCCCTGGTCGCCGGGCTCGTTCGCCTCGGGACCCTCGGCTTCCTCGACGCGCTTGGCGCCCACCGGGTTGAAGCCCACGCGCCGCAGGCCCGCAAGCAGCGTCTGCCCGGTGGGGCGCACGTTCGGGGTGCCGACGGCGTAGAGGGTCCCGTAGGCGACGGACCAGCCGATGAGCACCGTGACGATGATCGAGAACAGGGTGGAGTAGCCGGGGAAGAGGATCGCGAACGCGTTGAGCACCAGCACCGCCCACAGCAGCACCCGCCAGCGCGGCCTGCGCGCCATGCCCACGGCCGTCATATAGGCGATGACGGGGGCGAGATAGCTGTGCACGGGGGTCGTGAGATCGGTGTCGGTGATCTGCTTCGTCAACGCGTCGCGCACCGAGTCCGGCGCCGCCTGCGCCACCCACAGGTCGACGGCGAGCGAGGCGCCGTGCGCCAGTACGGCCGCGAGCACGCCGTCGGCGATGCGCAGCCCGTCCCGTTTGATCAGCCGCTCGATCGCGAACGCGACGGGCACGAGCAGGATGACGATGCTGGACGTCAGCCCCGTGATGCTCAGCAGCAGCGGCGGCGCCTGCTGGGTGCCCTTGTCGATGTCCTGTTCAAGGCCCGCGGTGGTGCCGTGCGCGAAGTTGGCGATGACCAGTACGACGGTGATGGCCAGCAGGCCCAGGCCCAGTCGGAGCAGGTCGGAGGGGCGGTGGACGCGGGCGGGCAGCAGCGGCTCGTCGCTCTCCACGGCGTCGGACGGTTCGGGTTCGTCGGGTGCGCCGTGCGCCCCGGTGGCGTCGGAGGCGCGGTCCGCGTCCTTGTGCCGTCCGCCGCCGCGTCCGTGTCCGCGTCCGTGGTGCTTCGCGGGGTGGTGGCCGTCGGGCCGGTCGTGGCCCTCGCGTGCGCGCTCGTCGCGTGAGGCGTCCGTCTCCGGTGAACCGTCCGCGTCCCGTGAACCGTCCGTCTTCCGCGAACCGTCCCCGTCCCGCGGCCCGTTGGCGCCCGCACGTCTCCTGGTGCCGCGCGGCTCGTGGCGCCGCTGGCCCGCGGCGCCCTTGTCCGTACGGCCGTGGGCAGCGTCACGGGCGGCGCCGCCCCTGTCCGTGGCGGGCCGTTCACCTTGCCTTCGGCCGGCTGCCGCCGGCCCGTCCTGGTCCCGTATCACTCGTCACCGCCCGCACGATGGTGGCACGAGTCGTCGAGGGAGCGGCAGCCGAGGGTGGCGCCCCGGCGCGAGTACGGGCGGAGCGACAGGCGCGAGTACGGGCGGAGCAACGGCAGGGGCACCGGGCGCGGAAGCGACTGTCGGAGGCGTACGGCACCATTGCCCGCATGCGAGCGAGCCAGCGGCAGCCGGGAACGCCGGACCGGCGGGACGGCCGGGACAGCACGGAACGGACGGGGGAGTCCGTACCCTCCGCGGCGGATGACCCCGCACCTTCCGAACCGTCCGGCCCGCCCGCGCTGCCCGAGTTCGCCGAACGGGTCCTCGACGTCGCCGACCGCATCCCGCCCGGCCGGGTGATGACGTACGGCGACATCGCCGAATGGCTCGAAGAGGGCGGCCCCCGCCAAGTGGGCCGCGTCATGGCGCTCTACGGCGGCGCCGTCCCATGGTGGCGGGTCGTCAGGGCCGACGGCGTACTCCTCGCGGGACAGGAGCGGGCGGCCGTGGAGCACTACAGGGCCGAGGGCACGCCGCTGCGTGAGGCCGGGCGTGCCGCCGAGGGCCACGTGCCGCGGATCGACATGCGAAGGGCCAGGTGGGACGGCGAGATGTGACCACATACTGCGGCTGCTCACGGTTACCACCTTCCGCCATCTCCGCTCCCAGCTCGTACCGGGCCACACGTACGGAGTACCCGGGCACTGCGCTGCGGCCCGTGTGCCCGCTGGCGTAGCGTCTGCACCAGTCAGCACAGACCCTCCCCGAGGCGATCCACGTGAGCTCCTCCATCCCGTCCGACGCGCACCGCCCGTGGACCGGTCCTCCGCCGGGCCCGGGCTCCGGTACGGGCGGCGGCACCTACCGGCTCGTGCGCACACGGCCGGAGAGCGTGGACCCTCCTGCCTTGGACGCACAGCAACGCGAAGTGGTTGACCATTCCGGCGGCCCGCTGCTGGTGCTCGCCGGCCCCGGCACGGGCAAGACCACGACGCTCACCGAAGCCGTAGCGGAGAGGGTAAGGGCGGGAGGCGATCCCGAGCGCATCCTCGTTCTGACCTTCAGCCGCAAGGCCGCCGTCGAACTGCGCGACCGGATGGCCGCGCGGCTGACCGGCCTTGAGGAACGCGCCTTCGCACCGCAGGCGACGACGTTCCACTCGTACTGCTACGCGCTCGTACGCGCGCACCAGGACGCCGAGCTGTTCGCCGAGCCGCTGCGGCTGCTCTCCGGACCCGAACAGGACCTGTACATCCGCGAGTTGCTCCAGGGGCAGCTCGCCCTGGAGTCCGAGGGCCGCGGGCGGGTCGCCTGGCCCGGTGAGCTGCGTGCCTGCCTCACCACTCGCGGCTTCGCCGACGAGGTGCGCGCCGTGCTCGCCCGCAGCAGGGAACTGGGCCTGGGCCCGGACGAACTCGGCGACTTCGCCGCACGCACCGGGCGGCCCGACTGGAGCGCGGCGGCCGGTTTCCTCGCCGAGTACCTCGACGTGCTCGACGCCCAGGGCGTACTCGACTACGCGGAACTCGTGCACCGCGCCGTGCTGCTGGCGGAGAGCCGCGGCGTCGCGGAGACCCTGCGGGAGCGCTACGACGCCGTCTACGTCGACGAGTACCAGGACACCGACCCCTCGCAGGTGCGGCTGCTGCGCGCGCTGGCCGGCGGCGGCCGCACGCTCGTCGTCTTCGGCGACCCGGACCAGTCGATCTACACCTTCCGCGGCGCGGACGTGAACGGAATCCTCGACTTCCCCCAGGTGTTCCGGCAGCGCTCGGGAGCACCGGCGCCCGTGCGGGTGCTGCGCACGGGGCGGCGCAGCGGCGGCAGGCTGCTGGAGACCACGCGGGAGATCACCCGGCGTCTGCCGTCGACGCGGCTTCCCTCGGAGGCGGTACGGGCGCACCGGGGGCTGGCGGCGACAAGACCAGGCGGACGGGTCGAGGTCCTCACCTGCCCCACGGCGGGGGCCGAACTCGACAACATCGCCGACCTGTTGCGCCGCGCACATCTCGAAGAGGGCGTCCCCTGGGGCGAGATGGCGGTCCTGGTGCGTGCGGGCGGCCGTACGATCCCGGCGGCGCGCAGGGCCCTGACGTCCGCCGGCGTACCGCTCGACGTGGACGGCGCCGATGTGCCGCTGCGCCATGAGCCCGCCGTGGCACCGCTGTTGACGGCGCTGCGGGCGGTGGCCCGTGCGGCGGCGCACGGCGACGCCGACGCGGACGGGAAGGGCGGGAGCCGTGCCCCCGGTGACGCCGAGGTCGCGGGTGAGGCCACCGGCGACGGCGCGGACGCGGACGGCGGCGCCCACGAAGGGGCCGGTGACGGCGCAGGCGACGGCGCGGGCGACGGGTCGGCTCCGGCGGCCGGCTGGCTGGACACCACGACCGCGCTCACCCTCCTCGGCTCGCCGCTCGGCGGGATGGACGCCGCCGACCTGCGGCGCCTCGGGCGTGCCCTGCGTGAGGAGGAGCGCGCCGCCGGAGAGCGGGTCCCTCGACCCTCCGACGTACTGCTGACCGAGGCACTGGCCGAACCCGAGCGCCTGGTCGCACACGATCCGGCCTACGCACGCGGCGCGCAGCGCCTGGGCCTGCTGCTGCGCAAGGCACGTGAACTCCTCGCGGGCGGCGGCACCGCGGAGGAGGCGCTGTGGCAGCTGTGGGACGGTACGCCGTGGCCCCGGCGGCTGGAGCGCGCCGCTTTCCGCGGCGGCGCCGCAGGACGTAACGCGGACCGCGATCTGGACGCCGTATGCGCGCTGTTCGACGCCGCGGCCCGCGCCGAGGAACGCAGCGGCGGCAGAGGCGCCCTCAACTTCCTCGAGGAGGTCGACGCCCAGGACGTCGTCGCCGACACCCTCGACCGCCGCGGCGTACGCCCGGACGCGGTGCGGCTGATGACCGCTCACCGCTCCAAGGGCCTGGAGTGGCGGCTCGTGGTCGTGGCGGGCGTACAGGAGGGCCTGTGGCCGGATCTGCGCCGCCGTGGCTCGCTGCTGGAGGCCGACCGCATCGGCCGCGACGGGCTCGCCGAGCCGCTGCCGCCCGGCGCCCTGCTGACGGAGGAGCGCAGGCTGTTCTATGTGGCCGCTACGCGGGCGAAGGAACGGCTCGTCGTCACCGCCGTACGTGCGCCCGCCGACGACGGAGACCAGCCGTCGAGGTTCCTGGACGAGCTGGGCGTCGAACCCAAGGCCGTCAACTCCCGTCCGAGACGGCCGCTTTCGGTTTCCGCGCTGGTGGCGGAGCTGCGCGCCACGACCGTTGACCCGGACGCCTCTCCCGCTCTGCGGGAGGCGGCGGCCTCTCGGCTCGCCCGGCTGGCCGGGCTGCGCGACGAGGAGGGGCGTGCGCTCGTACCGGCGGCCCATCCGCACCGCTGGTGGGGCCTGCACGAACCAACTCGTTCCGAGACGCCGCTGCGCGACCCCCGACGGCCCGTCACGCTCTCGGGCAGCGCCCTGGACCAGCTCGCCAACTCCTGTTCCCTGGAATGGTTTCTGGCACGCGAGGTGAAGGCGGAGGAACCCGCGACGGCCGCGCAGGGCTTCGGGAACGTGCTGCACGTGCTCGCCGACGAGGTGGCCTCCGGCGGCACTCCCGCCGATCTCGCCGTGCTGATGGAGCGGTTGGAGACCGTATGGGACGGGCTGGCGTTCGAGGCGCCGTGGAAGTCCCGGCAGGAGAAGCAGAACGCGAGGGCCGCGCTGGAGAGGTTCCTGCGCTGGCACGTGATGCGCGACGGCACGGCGCGGACCGGGGCGGACGGGCAAGCGGACCTGGACGCGGACGGCGACGGGAGTACGGACGGCGACGGGAATACGGACGGGGACGCGGGCCGTGCCGGTGACGTGGGCGTCGCCGGAAGCGAACTCGGCTTCGACGTAACGCTGGAGGCGGGCGAGTACGAGGTACGGATCCGCGGCAGCGTCGACCGGGTGGAACGCGACGGGCAGGGCCGCGCGTACGTCGTCGACTTCAAGACGGGCCGCACCAAGCCGAGCAGCAAGGAGGCCGCACGCCATCCGCAGCTCGCCGTCTACCAGTTGGCCGTGCGTCAGGGCGCGGCCGACCCGCTCTTCGGAGGGAAACGCCCCGAGCCCGGCGGCGGGGAGCTGGTCCATCTGAGGCTGGGAGCACCGGAACGCGACGGCGGCGACGCCCTTCCGGTGGTGCAGCGTCAAGAGCCCCTGGGCGACGGGGAGTCGCACGCAGACGACGTGAAAGACCATGGGGACGGCGGCGGCGACTGGGTCGGCGAACTGCTCGCGACCGCCGCGGGCCGCATCCTCGACGAACGCTTCACGCCCTCGCCCGGTACGCACTGCACCCACTGCTCGTTCCGCGGCGCCTGCTCCGCACGCCCGGAGGGCCGCCAGATCGTGGAGTGACCGACTGCCGTCCCTGCGGGGACAGTTGGGCACACGCACGCTGATGCCGGAGCCGGGCCCAGCCGGTCCCACGCGACCCGGCCGCAGGCACCAGCCCCACGAACCCCGGGCCCACCGCGAATGTCAGTCCCGGCAGCTAGCGTCTCTCCCGTGCCCGAACGACTCACCCGCCCCGGACAGCTCGCAGACCTTCTCGGCATCCCCTTCACCCCTGAGCAGCTCGACTGCATCACCGCACCGCTCGCTCCCCAAGTCATCGTGGCGGGCGCCGGTTCGGGCAAGACGACCGTCATGGCGGCACGTGTGGTGTGGCTGGTGGGCACCGGGCAGGTCCAGCCGGAGCAGGTGCTCGGCCTCACTTTCACCAACAAGGCCGCGGGCGAACTCACCGAGCGCGTAAGGAAAGCACTCGTAAGAGCGGGAATCACCGACCCGGACCCCGCCGACCCCGAACACGTCAGCGGAGAGCCGCAGATCTCCACCTACCACGCGTTCGCGGGACGGCTGCTGACCGAGCACGGCTTGCGGCTCGGCATCGAGCCCGGGGCGCGGCTGCTCGCCGACGCCACCCGCTTCCAGCTCGCCGCGAGCGTGCTCCGCTCCGACCCGGGCCCGTTCGAGGCGCTCACCAAGTCGGTCTCGGCGCTCGTGGAGGATCTGCTCGCCCTCGACGGCGAGTTGAGCGAGCATCTGGTGCAGCCGGGCCGGCTCCGCGCCTACGACGAGGAGTTGCTCGCCACCCTGAAGGGCTCGACTCTGAGCAACGGTTCGCTGCGCAAGGTGCCGCAGGCCGCGCTCGGCCGCGTCGAACTCCTCGGCCTCGTCGAGAAGTACCGTGCCCGCAAGCGTGAGCGCGACCTGCTCGACTTCGGCGACCAGATCGCACTCGCCGCGACCCTGGCGCGCGATGTGCCGGAGGTCGGGCGTGCGCTGCGGGCGCAGTTCTCCGCCGTCCTCCTCGACGAGTACCAGGACACCTCCGTCGCCCAACGCGTCCTGCTGTCCGGCCTGTTCGGCGCCGCAGAGGGCTCGGGCCGTACGGAGGACGCGGGCCGCGCGGAGGAGCCGGCGCTTACGGAGGACGCGGGCCGTATGCCGGGGGAGGGCGCCGGGCACGCCGTCACCGCCGTCGGCGACCCCTGCCAGGCCGTCTACGGCTGGCGCGGCGCCTCCGTCGCCAACCTCGACGA
The DNA here is from genome assembly GCF_022524345.1 of Streptomyces marispadix. Taxonomy (NCBI): domain Bacteria; kingdom Bacillati; phylum Actinomycetota; class Actinomycetes; order Kitasatosporales; family Streptomycetaceae; genus Streptomyces; species Streptomyces marispadix. The sequence goes on from NZ_JAKWJU010000002.1 coordinate 4,549,236, forward strand.
CTTCCCACGGCACTTCCCGCACGCCGACGGCACTCCCGCCCGCCGCTACTCCCTCAGCGAGAACCGCCGCAGCGGCGGCCGTCTGCTCTCCCTCGCCAACACCCTCGCCGCCCCCCTCCGCAGCCGCCACGAAGGCGTGGAGGCGCTGCGCCCCGCCCCCGGCGCGGAGAGCGAGGGACTGGTGCGCTGCGCCCTGCTGCCGACGCACGAGGAGGAGCTGGAGTGGCTCGCCGACTCCCTCGCCCACCTCGTCCGTACGGGCACACCGCCCGGCGACATCGCCGTACTGTGCCGCGGCGCGGCCGACTTCGCCGAGATACAGGCCGTGCTGACCGCCCGCGAACTCCCCGTGGAAGTCGTCGGGTTGACGGGCCTGCTGCATCTGCCCGAGGTCGCCGACCTCGTCGCCATGTGCGAAGTGCTCCAGGACCCGACGGCCAACGCCTCGCTCGTACGGCTGCTGACCGGGCCGCGCTGGCGGATCGGGCCCCGCGACCTCGCACTGCTGGGGCGGCGCGCACGTCTCCTCGTACACCACGAGGACGACCACGGCAGCGACCCCGACGGGCGGCTGGCCGCGGCGGTCGAGGGCGTCGACCCGGCCGAAGTCCTCTCGCTCGCCGACGCGTTGGAGACCTTCGGCGAACCGGGCGACGGCCCCGGCGACGGGCTGCCGTTCTCCACCGAGGCACGAGTGCGCTTCGCCCGCCTCGCCTCCGAGATACGCGAGCTGCGCCGCTCCCTGTCCGATCCGCTGATGGACGTGCTGCACAGGGTGCTCGCGGTCAGCGGACTGGAGGTCGAACTCTCCGCGTCGCCAAGGGCGTTGGCCGCCCGCCGACGCGAGACCCTCAGCGGCTTCCTCGACGTGGCCGCCGGATTCGCCGCGCTCGACGGAGACGCCACGCTGCCGGCGTTCCTCGGCTTCCTGCGTACGGCCGCCCAGTACGAGAAGGGACTCGACAGCTCACTCCCCGGCGGGGAGAACGCCGTGAAGGTGCTCACCGCGCACAAGGCCAAGGGCCTGGAGTGGGACGTGGTCGCGCTGCCGGGGCTGGTGGCGAAGCAGTTCCCCAGCGAACAGCCCCGCGAGTCGTGGCTGAGCCGTCCGAGAGTGCTGCCGCACGCCCTGCGCGGCGACGCGGCCACCCTCCCGGACGTCGCGGAGTGGACCGCCAAGGGCGTCAAGGACTACGACACCGCGATGCGCGACCACCAGGCCACCGAGGAACTGCGCCTGGGATACGTCGCGTTCACCCGCCCCCGCTCACGGCTGCTCGGCTCCGGCCACTGGTGGGGACCGCACCAGAAGAGGCCGCGCGGGCCTTCCGCGTTCCTTGAGGCGCTGCGTTCCCACTGCGAGGCCGATCCGGCACACGGCGAGGTGGAGCACTGGGCAGAAGCACCCGACGAAGGCGAGGAGAACCCTGCGCTGGCCGCCGCTGCCGCAGAGGCACGGGCCTGGCCGATGCCGCTGGACGAGGAGGCGCTGGCCCGCCGCCGGTCCGCGGCCGACGCGGTACTGGCACACCTCGCGAACGAACCGGACGCGGCGGAAACGGAGACCACGGCGGACGCGACGTCGCACGCGAGATCGGGGGCGCCAGCGGGGACGGGGGCGCGCGGCGGAGACGACCGCGAGGGAAGAGGCAGCGGCCGGAAAGCAGGCGCCCACCGGCGAGCAGGCCCCGGTGGCGGCCGAGGCGCCCGCCGGAAGCGGGACCGCGCCGCTCCCCTTCCCCCTCACCCCCGAGGAATCACGGCTCGTGGAGTCCTGGGACCGCGATCTGGAAGCGCTCAGCAGCGAACTGCGGCGCTCTCGCGTATCCGTGCGCGACGTACCGCTGCCGCCCGCGCTGTCCGCGTCGCAACTGCTGCGCATGGCCGCCGACCCCGACGGCTTCGCGAAGGAACTGGCGCGGCCCATGCCACGGCCACCGCAGCCGGCCGCCGCCCGCAGAGGCACCCGCTTCCACGCATGGGTGGAATCCAGCTTCGAGGAATTGACGCTTCCGATGCTCGGCCCCGACGAACTCCCCGGCAGCGGCGACCCGTCGCTGGGCTCCGGCTCCGGGCCCGGCGCCACCGGCCCCGGCGGAGAACCCGACGGCATCGCCGACGAACGCGACCTCACCGCGCTCAAGGAAGCCTTCCAGCGCTCCCCCTACGCCCAGCGCACCCCGTACCGCGTGGAGGAGCCCTTCCAGCTCGAACTGGCGGGCAGAATCGTCCGCGGCCGCATCGACGCCGTCTACCGGGAGACCGCGCCGGACGGCTCGCCCACATACGACATCGTCGACTGGAAGACCGGCCGCACCCGCGCCGCCGACCCACTCCAGCTCTCCGTCTACCGCCTCGCATGGGCCGAGAAGCAGGGAGTGCCGCTCGGATCGGTCGGCGCCGCCTTCCTCTACGTACGAAGCGGGGAACTGGTACGGCCCGAAGGGCTGCTGGACCGGGACGCGTTGGAGAAGCTGCTCCTCGGCGAGGGCGGCGAAGCCACCGAGGCGAGCGAGCCCAGCGGAGACAGGGAGGGCGGCCACGACCGCCAAGCCCGCGCCCGCCCCTGGCAGCGGGCGAGGGAGACAGCGCAGCGACAGGATGGGAACCGTCCCCCATATGCCGGATAGGCTGCCCGGCATGAGCAGCATTCCCGCAGCTCCGGACGACGCCGTCCGGGCCTGCATCGCAGACTGGCGCGCCGCCTTTCTCGACGACCTCGCGGAGTGGCTGCGCATCCCGTCCGTGTCCGCCGACCCGGGCCACGCCGCCGACGTGCGGCGCAGCGCGGACTGGCTCGCCGCGAAGCTGGCAGCCACCGGCTTCCCCGTCACCGAGGTCTGGGACACCGACGGCGCGCCCGCCGTCTTCGCCGACTGGCCGTCCGGGGACCCCGCGGCGCCGACCGTGCTCGTCTACGGCCACCACGACGTACAGCCCGCGGCACGCTCCGACGGCTGGCACTCCGACCCCTTCGTCCCGGAACAGCGCGACGGCAGGCTGTACGCACGGGGCGCCGCCGACGACAAGGGCCAGGTCCTCTTCCACGCCCTCGGCGTGCGGGCACATCTGACCGCCACCGGCCGCACGTCCCCCGCCGTGAATCTGAAACTGCTCATCGAGGGCGAGGAGGAGTCCGGTTCACCGCACTTCCCCGAGCTGCTGCGGACCCACGCCACGAGGCTGGCCTGCGACGCGGTGATCATCTCCGACACCAGCATGTGGTCGAAGGACACCCCGACCGTCTGCACCGGCATGCGCGGCCTGACGGACTGCCAGATCGACCTGTACGGACCCGGCCAGGACATCCACTCCGGAGCCTTCGGCGGCGCCGTCCCCAACCCCGCGACCGAGGCCGCACGGCTCGCGGCCTCCCTCCACGACGAACAACGCCGCGTCACCCTCCCCGGCTTCTACGACGACGTCATCGAACTCACCCCCGCCGAACGCGAGTTGTTCGCCGAACTGCCCTTCGACGAGGACACCTGGCTGCGTACGGCCCACTCCCACGCGACGCTCGGCGAGGAGGGACACACGACCCTGGAGCGCATCTGGGCCCGCCCCACCGCCGAGGTCAACGGCATCGCCGGCGGCTACCAGGGCCCCGGCAGCAAGACCGTCATCCCCTCGCACGCCCTGCTCAAGCTGTCGTTCAGGCTCGTGGCCGGGCAAGACGCGGAGAAGATCCAGCAGTCGGTCCGCGAGTGGGCCGCGCGGACCCTGCCCGACGGCATCCGGCACGAGATCGTCTTCTGGGGCGCGACCCGTCCCTGCCTGACTCCGCTGGGGCATCCCGCGCTGACGTCGGTCGTACGGTCGATGGAACGCGCCTTCGGCGGGCGGGTCCGCTTCACCCGCGAGGGAGGGTCCGGGCCCGCGGCCGATCTCCAGGACGTACTGGATGCGCCGGTGCTCTTCCTGGGCATCTCGGTGCCCTCCGACGGCTGGCACTCGCCGGACGAAAAGGTCGAACTGGACCTGCTGACGAAAGGCGCCGAGGCCGCCGCCTACCTCTGGGACGACCTCGCGGAGCACTGGAGCACACAAGCGCGCACTCCCACAGTGCCGTAGCGCAAGGACGCGTAAGGAGCAGGAAGCTGAAGTGACCACTCGGACCGACTCGACCACGGGCCCCGGCACGGGCGCGGTTCCCGCCGCGACCCCCGGCCCCGGCGCGAGCGCAGGCGAAGCCGGCACCGCGGACGGCGAAGGCGCCGCCGCCGGCGCCGACCGCCCGATCACCCTCACCCCCACCGGCGGCATCGACCGCGCCGCACACCACCGCATGGACGAGGCGTGGCTCGCGGCCGCCTGGAGCCACCCGACGACACGGGTGTTCGTCGTCTCCGGCGGCCAGGCCCTGATCGAGGACGACGGGGAGGGCCGCACGGAACTGGTGATGATGCCGTCGTTCGACGCGCCCTTCACCGAGGCACACAGATACTTCCTCGGCGTCGACGAGGACGGCATCCGCTACTTCGCGCTGCAAAAGGACGCCCTGCCGGGACGCATGGACGACATCGCACGGCCCGCCGGGCTGCGCGAGGCAGGCGTACTCCTCGACGCACGCGACGCCGAACTCATGGCCCACGCCGTCGGCTTGGAGAACTGGCAGCGCACACACCGCTTCTGCTCACGCTGCGGCGAACGCACCGTCATCGCCGCCGCCGGCCATCTGCGCCGCTGCCCCGCCTGCGGCGCCGAACACTATCCACGTACCGACCCCGCCGTGATCATGCTGGTGACCGACGAGAAGGACCGCGCGCTGCTGGGCCGTCAGGTCCACTGGCCCGAAGGCCGCTTCTCGACGCTCGCGGGATTCGTCGAACCGGGGGAGTCGCTGGAGGCGGCGGTCGTCAGGGAAGTCGCCGAGGAGGCGGGCGTCACGGTCGGCTCCGTCGAATACGTGGCCAGCCAGCCCTGGCCGTTCCCCGCAAGCCTCATGCTGGGCTTCATGGCGCGAGCCACGTCGCCCGAGATCCAGGTCGACGGCGACGAGATCGAGGAGGCCCGCTGGTTCTCCCGCGACGACCTCAAGGAGGCGTTCGCCTCCGGCGAGGTGCTGCCGCCGTCCGGAATCTCCATCGCCTCGCGCCTCGTGGAGCGCTGGTACGGGCAGCCGCTGCCCCGGCCCGGACGCTGAGGCCGGGGGACTGAGGTCCGGGGGCTGACGCCAGGGGCCGGGGGGCGACCGTTCCGGATCAACAGTCCCGGATCAACGGTGCCGGGGCGGCTGCCCGAGGGCGGCGGCGCCGCACGGTACGGGCGGCCGCGGCCTGCCCGTACCGGCTCCGGCCGCGCTCAGGCCACGACCTTCTCCTTGACCTGCGCCAGCGACGGATTGGTGAGCGTCGTCCCGTCGGGGAAGAGCACCGTCGGCACCGTCTGATTGCCGTTGTTGGCCTTCTCCACGAAGTCGGCGGACTCCGGGTCGTGCTCGATGTTGATCTCCGTGTACGGGATGCCCGCACGGTCCATCTGGCCCTTCAGCCGACGGCAGTAGCCGCACCATGTGGTGCTGTACATCGTCACGTTTCCCGCCATGGGTCCTGAGCTCCTTAGTCTCCGTTGGTGAATGGGGAACGTGTGAACCGGCCGGACCATTCCCGGAGAGCGAGCCGCCGACGGCGAGACGACGGGGCCGAGAACGGTGCCGGGGGAAGGCTCCCGAGGGCGGGCGCTGCGGCAGGCGTCGAGCCGGGTGTCAGGCCGGGCGTCGGGCCGCAGCCCGGGAGTCGCGTGAGTGTCGTATGACGATCCGGGACCGGCTGTGGACAACCGTCTCGTCCGCCTCCTACGACCTGGCAGCATGGCGGGGTGACAGCAGCCACGGACTCCACTCTCTTCACCCACGCCGAGCAGGACACGTTCACCGGGCCGCCCCGCGACGCGGACGCCGTGCTGGAGGGCCTCGACCCAGAGCAGCGCGAAGTGGCCACATCGCTGCGCGGACCGCTGTGCGTGCTCGCCGGCGCGGGCACGGGCAAGACCCGCGCGATCACCCACCGCATCGCATACGGAGTGCGTGCCGGAATCCTCCCGCCCGCCGGCGTGCTCGCCGTCACATTCACCAACCGGGCCGCGGGAGAGATGCGCGGACGCCTGCGGCAACTGGGCGCCGAGGGCGTCCAGGCCCGCACGTTCCACTCCGCGGCGCTGCGGCAGCTCCAGTTCTTCTGGCCCCGCGCCGTAGGAGGAGAGCTGCCCAGACTGCTGGAACGCAAGGTGCAGCTCGTCGCCGAAGCCGCCGCCCGCTGCCGCCTACGCATCGACCGCAGCGAACTGCGCGACCTCACCGGCGAGATCGAATGGTCGAAGGTCACCCAGACCGTCCCCGAGGACTATCCCGCCATGGTCGCCAAATCGGGCCGCCTCGCCCCACGCGACCCCGCCGAGACGGCCAAGGTCTTCGCGCTCTACGAACAGCTCAAACGGGAGCGTTCGGCGATCGACTTCGAGGACGTACTCCTGCTGACAGTCGGCGTCCTCCAGGACCGGCCCGACATCGCCGACCGCGTCCGCACCCAGTACCAGCACTTCGTCGTCGACGAATACCAGGACGTCAGCCCCCTCCAGCAGCGCCTTCTGGAACTGTGGCTCGGCGACCGCGACAGCCTCTGCGTCGTCGGCGACGCCAGCCAGACCATCTACTCCTTCACCGGCGCCACCCCCGACCACCTCCTGGACTTCCGCACCCGCCACCCCGGGGCGACCATCGTCAAACTCGTACGGGACTACCGCTCCACACCCCAAGTCGTGCACCTCGCCAACGGCCTGCTCAGCCAAGCCGCCGGCCGAGCCGCCGAACACCGCCTGGAACTGGTCTCCCAGCGCGAAGCCGGCCCCGAACCGGTGTACACCGAGTACGCCGACGAGCCCTCCGAAGCGGAAGGCACCGCCCAACGCATCCGCAGCCTCGTCGACTCCGGCGTCCCCGCCAGCCGCATCGCGGTGCTCTACCGCATCAACGCCCAGTCCGAGATCTACGAGCAGGCCCTCGTCGACGCCGGAGTGCCCTACCAACTCCGCGGCGCCGAGCGCTTCTTCGAACGCCCCGAGGTCCGCGAGGCCGGAGTCGCACTGCGCAGCGCAGCCCGCTTCGGAGGCAACGACACCCTCCTCGACGGCGCCGTCGGCCTCCCCTCCCAGGTGCGCGCCGTACTCAGCGGCAAAGGCTGGACTGACGAGCCCCCGGCAGGCTCCGGCGCCGTCCGCGACCGCTGGGAATCACTGATGGCACTGGTACGGCTCGCCGAATCCCTCTCCGCGGGACGCTCCGCCTCAGGAGGAGAGGAGCCCACGCTCGCCGACTTCGTCGCGGAACTGGACGAGCGAGCCAACGCCCAGCACGCCCCCACCGTCGAAGGCGTCACCCTCGCCTCGCTCCACTCGGCCAAGGGCCTCGAATGGGACGCCGTGTTCCTCGTCGGCCTCACCGAAGGCATGATGCCGATCACCCACGCCAAGAGCGACGCCCAGATCGAGGAGGAGCGGCGCCTGCTCTACGTCGGCGTCACCCGCGCCCGCTTCCACCTCCACCTCTCCTGGGCGCTGTCCCGCTCACCGGGAGGCCGCGGCGGACGCCGCCCCAGCCGCTTCCTCAACGGGCTGCGCCCCGGATCCTCCGCGTCCGGCGCAGCAGGCAGGCCCGGGGGCCGCGGCGGCATCGAGCACGGAAGCACCTCCGGGGGCCGCTCGCGTAAGCGCCGCGGGCCCGTCCGCTGCCGGGTGTGCGGGCGTTCGCTGACGGACCCCGGCGAGGTGAAGCTGATGCGCTGCGAGGGATGCCCCTCGGACCTCGACGAGGCGCTCTACGAGCGGCTTCGTGAATGGCGCTCGGAGCGGGCCAAGCAGCTCGGCCAACCCGCGTACTGCGTCTTCACCGACAAGACCCTCATGGCGATCGCCGAGACCGTACCCGAGGACGACCGAGCCCTCGCCTGCATCTCCGGCGTGGGAGCGCGCAAACTGGAGCGCTTCGGAGCGGACGTCCTCGCGCTGTGCGCGGGCGAGGAGCTGGGCGGAGACGAAGAGACGGGACTCGGCGAACAATCGGGCACGAACGCCGAGTTGGGCGCCGGAGACGAGCCGCAGTCCGACACCGGGCCGTAGACGGATACCACTTCGCGGATGTCACCGGGCCGTTGGAGGCCACGGTGCCCAAGGGCACAGGCACCGAAGGGTCGTGAGAGGCACGGGAGGCGGCGCCTCTCCCTCGCGCCCTCGCGGAAGCTTTTTCGGAGATGACGGAAAAATAGTTTGCGCCCGCTGTCCGGAGCCCCATAGCCTTCCGGACGTGGACAGGGCGGGGGCTTTCCGCTCCAACCCATCCATGCTGTACTGACTCTTGCACGTTTACGGATCGGCCCCGGCCGATCCCCGAGTCGCCGAGAGGAGGCGAGCCAAGTGATCGACTTCATTAACACCACCAAGATGACCGACCGCTCGGTCGTCGCCTCTTGCCTGCTCGGCTCCCGGACCGATGGCACGGGTCTGTCCCGCGTCGTCCCCGTCACCGACGGGCGACCGGCGACGGCACTCGAGGTAGCGGCAGCAGCGGCGCCGGCACCGGCCTACGCCTTTGCGCTCGCGGCCGGCGGTGTCGGCGATGGCAGCCAGAAGACGAAGCACAACCCGATGTGGGCCTTCCGTGGGCTCGAACCCTGGAGAGATCCAGCCTGATCGGCGAGATCAGGTCGGCACCTTCCAGGGCCGCGGAACCCACACAGGGATCCGCGGCCCTTCTGTTTGCCCCGCCCGGCCACCAGCCGGGCCGACAACACAACAGACGACGACAGACGAGGAACCCGGCAGTGCACCCCGAAACGCACACCCCGTCACCCACGACAGACCTGATGCCGCCTGACGCCACCACGGAGGAAAACGTGTCCGCCCCGCTGATCACGCTCACCGAGCTCGACGAAGCCATCGAGCGGCTCGGTGTCACCGTGCCCTGCCGCTCCTACGACCCGGAGGTCTTCTTCGCCGAGGCCCCGGCCGACGTCGAATACGCCAAGACGCTGTGCCAGACCTGCCCGCTGCGTGAAGCGTGCCTCGCCGGTGCCAAGGACCGCCGTGAGCCCTGGGGCGTCTGGGGAGGCGAACTCTTCGTCCAGGGCGTGGTCGTGCCCCGCAAGCGGCCCCGCGGCCGTCCCCGGAAGAACCCGGTCACGGCATGAACACCGCAGGCACCATCGACCGCCCGACAACGCGTGATCCGCAGCAGCGGCACCTTCCGAAGCAGCAGGACCCGACGATGACATCCGCATCCGACACCACGAACCACACCGGTACAGACGCCGAAACCGCGCGTCAGAACAGGACCCGTCAAATGCAACTCATGCCAGAATCCCTGGCTCGAGCCCATATGAACGACCGCCTGCACCAGGCCGAAGCCGAACGCAAGGCTTTGCGCATCACCTCGGCCCGTCGCCTACAGCGCCGAGCGGAGCGAGCTTCACTGCGCGCCCGCAGAGCGCTGGCCATGGCCGTCATGCAGTGACCGAGTCAGTCGAAGTCGGTCAAGCGGCGAGTCGGCCGAGCAGGGAGCCGGAGCCAATCGAAGAGCGAAGGCATCACTCGGTGACGGCCGAGAGCTGAAGGTTGAGCGCTGAGCACCGAGAAGTGGTAGCCACAGCTGAAGACCGCGAGTGAAAGAGCCGGAGAGCCGGGGGAGTTATCTGCCCCGGCTCTTCGCCGTGCGGTGCCGCGGCTCTCGCCGTTCGCGGCGGGAGCGGGCGCCGGAGGTGCCGTCGGGGTGGCGGGCGCAGGTGGCCGTGAAGGCGAAGCGGCGTGGCGGAACGGAACTGCGTAGCGGGACGGCCGTGCGGAACGACTATGCACAATGACCTTGCGGCGGTTGCCACTTGAGCCGCTGGTTCTTGGGTGGTTGCTGCGAGCAGAGGGGTTTCTCTTCCGGGAGCTTTCCCGGGGGCTCCCCCCACCCGCTCCCCCCACCCCCTCCCCCCCAACCCCCGTGTTGCAGCCTTAACCAGCCCGCCACCAGTTCAGGCCGGCGTCCCCGCTTCTGCTGGTGAGCCCTCGTCACCGGTGTCGGTGTCCGGTTCCGCTAGGAAGCCCGGTACCCAGGTCTCCATTTCCTCCCGCATCCGTACCGTTGCTCCCAGTTGGCACAGCACGCCGATGGTGCTGAGCGTCACCCGGTGTATGAGCAGATACGACGGGGGCAGATTGAGCTGCTTGCCCAACTGGTGTGCGGGCGAGCGTGGATCGGCGATCCTCGCGGCCTGCTCCCGCATCCAACCCCGGTGGAAGTGGAAGGACTCGGCTCGTGCCGGCTCGATGACGGGCACCAGATAGTCCAGTACCGCGGACGGCTCCAGCTCGATGGAGTCCTTGACGAATCCTTCCGAGCACAGCAGTTCGTAGACCGCGTCGGCTTCGCCGTCGATGACCATGCGCAACGCCGTGCCGATCACCGGTGGCAGACCTCCCGGCAGCCGGTCGACGGTGCCGAAGTCCATCACGCCGAGCCGCCACTCGCCGCCCTCCTCGGGGTCTTCCGCTGGCAGCAGACGGAAGTTCCCCGGGTGAGGGTCCGCGTGCAGCAGCCCTGTGCGGGCCGTGCCGGAGCAGAGGAACCGGGCCAGCAACTGCCCTGCCCTGTCACGTTCTTCCTCGGTGCCCTCCGTTATGACCTCGGCGAGAGGAATCCCATCGATCCACTCCGTCACCAGTACCTGCTCGCACTGGTGCACAACGTCGGGGATCACCACGTCCGGGTCGTCTGCGAACTCCTCCGCGTAAAGCCTCTGGGCTTCCGACTCAAGTTCGTAGTCCAGCTCCTCGGTGATGCGGTCCCTCAGTTCGGAGACGAGGGGCTTGATGTCCATGCCGGGGATCAGCGGCCCCAGCATCCGTACGAATCGGCCGAGTTGGGTGAGATCCGAGACGAGTGCCTCACCGGCTCCCGGATACTGCACCTTGACCGCCACCTCGCGTCCGTCGTGCCAGACCGCGTGGTGCACCTGACCGATCGATGCCGCCGCGGACGGCTTGTCGTCGAACTCCTCGAAGAGTTCGAGCCAGTCTTCGCCCATACGCTCGGCCAGCACTTCGTGGACCCTGCTGGTCGGCATGGGAGGTGCCGCTTCCTGGAGCTTCGTCAGCGTCGCTCTGTATGGGCCGGCTATCTCCTCGGGAAGTGCCGACTCGAAGACCGAGAGCGCCTGGCCGAACTTCATGGCGCCCCCTTTCAGCTCGCCGAGCACCTTGAACAGTTGTTCCGCGGTGCGCCGTTGAAGATCGTGACCGACGAGTTCTGCGGAGAGCCCTCCGATCCGCTTGCCGATGCCCCATGCGGAGCGCCCGGCGAACCCCAGCGGCAGCGCGGCCAGTTTGGCCGTACGCGTGACTGCCTTACGGGGGAGATCAGACATGGGCCCCTCCAACTTTCAGACGGCTCGGCGGCGTCCCGCCGAGAAACGGCGGCCGTCAGGCCATTGTGACCTCTTCGGCGGCTTCCGCCGAGGGCGGGCGATCCGCTGTCACGGAAGAGGCACCGCACGGACACTCGGGGTGGGCCGTGAACTGCTCGGTGCCGCCGACGAGATGCGGCAGTGCGAACCGCATCCGGTAGCCGGAAGCGCATGCGCCGTCACCGTCGACGAACGCGAGCGCGTAGGAGGCGATGGCCCCCGCGACCATCGTTGCCAGTGCCGCGTCGCAGGCCGGTACGCCGGAGCGCCGCCTGGCCGACATCCGCCACTGGCCCACCACCAGCGGCCAGCTCGGTTCACGTTCCGCACGTGCGCGCAGTATGCAGCCCGCGCACGGTGAGGCTCCGGGCGTCACCAGCGGTCCGACGAAGCCCGTGCCCTCCACGATTCCGCCGTAGAGGTGCGGGGTCCCCGCTCCCATGAATCCTTCGGCGGCGTCGGGGTCGGGTGCGTAGGCGTCGAGCCCGTCACGTGGCGTGAGGATCACGAGCTTCGGTCTCGGCCGGGACCGGCAGCCTGAGGGCGAGCGGGTTCGTGAACGCCAGGGCCGCCCCCGGGAGACGGCTCTGCGGGCTGCCACATCGCGTCGCTCTCCGCAGTCTTCGGGTGCGATGCCGCCGGGGGCGGTGTCCCAGGGCTCGACCTTGCCGCCGTCCACGACGGCGACTTCCCCTACTCCGGCTGCGGAGAGCGTCGATGCGACGAGAGCGCCGACCCGGCCTGCGCCGCGCACCTGTACGCATGTGTCCCCGCGCGCCACCAGCCTGCGCAGCCCTTCGCCGGGCCGTGGATGGACGACGGACAGGGAGGCCAGGTCGGGCCGCAGCCGGTCGCCGACATCGGCCGACGCTTGCCTGTCGGCGGTGGCGTCGTCGAGTACTCCCGCGGAGCCGAGCCTCTCCACGAGTCTCTCCGCTGTCCCTTCGGACAGGCCCAGGCGGGCCGCTTCGTCCCGTAGTCGGGCCAGGGACCTGGTGCCGTCCATCGTCTCCATGAATGCGGCCGTCGTGTCGTCGACCGGCCCGAGGAGCACCGCATGGGCTGGTGCCACCCCGTACTGCACCGTCTGCCGGTCACGCCATGCACGCCTCAACGCAGGCTTGATCATCGGATGCATGCTGCTGCCCCGTTCTTCAGGTCTGGCTGCTGATGGGGACAAGCATGGGGTGGAGGGGGTGGAGGGTGCCGAGAGTCATCCACAGGCTCGGGAAAAGGTCGTATGAACCGAACGGATAAGGGGCGATTGCCGTGAACCCCACCGGAGGTGGGACTTCCGCTCTCCACAGCGGGTAACGTCGAGACGTGTCCGCCGACCCGCTGAACAGCACAAGCCAGCCGCGGCGGTCGAAGTGCGTCGCAGCGCGCGTCGCAGGCGCACGGTCTCCGCCTACCGCGAGGGCGACCGCACCATCGTGATGATTCCCGCCCGTATGTCGACGGACGAGGAGCAGCGCTGGGTCGGCGTCATGCTCGACAAGCTCGCGGCGCAGGAGAGCAAGCGCATGCTGGGCGACGCCGAGCTGGCGGAGCGCGCCGCGCGGCTGTCCGAGCAGTATCTCGACGGCCGTGCCAGGCCCGCCACGGTCCGCTGGGTCACCAATCAGAACACCCGCTGGGGTTCGTGCACCCCGGCCGAGGGCAGCATCCGCCTCTCGCACCGGCTGCGCGGCATGCCCGAGTACGTCATCGACTACGTGCTGCTGCACGAGCTGGCGCATCTGCTGGTGCCGGGGCACGGTTCGCGTTTCTGGGAGCTGCTCGACGCCTATCCCCGTACGGAACGGGCCCGGGGCTTCCTCGAAGGGGTCGTCGCCGCGGACCGGCTGCCCCATCTCCCGGGGCCACGCGAGGTGTAGGGGCATCGGGCGCCTCCGGTTCGATCGCATCGACCCCGGTCGGCCGCCTCCGCGCATGCCGGTCCCGCCCCGTCGGCCGCGTCCTACCCTGTGGCCCGGCCGTCCCCTACCAGGGCGCGTGCCTGCTCGGTGAGGCGTACGACGGACTCGTCGGCCACCGTGGGCACGTCCTGGTATCCGTACCAGCGCAGTTCCAGCGACTCCTCGCTCACGGTCTCCAGGGCGCCCTCGGGGGCGAGCGCCGCGTACTGCACGTCCAAGTGCCAGGCGCACGGCGTGAGATGGCGGTCGAGGCGCACCGGGCCGCCGGGCAGCAGCGTCAGGGACTCGATGCCGGACTCCTCCCGCGCCTCGCGCAGTGCGGCGCCCTCCAGCGTCGCGTCCTCCGGTTCGCAGTGGCCGCCCATCTGGAGCCACATCCGCAGCTTGCGGTGGAGCGTCAGCAGTACGCGGCCGGCGGACGGGTCGATGACGAGGGCGCTCGCCGTGATGTGCCCGCCGGCGCACGCCTTCCACATGCCGTCGTCATGGGAGCGCAGATGCGCCAAGTAGTCCTGGCGCAGCTTCTCCTGGCCGTGTCCGTCGGGGCCGCGGTGGGCGTCCGCCGGAGGGGACCATTCGGTAAGCGTCCGGATCGCGTCTTCGCGCAGGCTGGGCGGACTGCTCACGGCTTCTTTCCGCCGTCGCCGCCCGGCTCGTCCCCGTCCGGCTTGTCCTCGCCTGACTCGTCCCTGCCTTCCGCTTCGTCGCCTCCGGTGCCGCTGCCGCCGGTCTCCTCGTCCGCCTTGGCGCCGCCGGCCGCGTCGCCCAGCAGCGACTCCAGCTCCGAGAAGTCCACGTTCTCCCGGTGTACGAAGCCGTCGGGGTCGTCGAGGTCGGCTGCCGTCGGCAGCATGTCGGGGTGTGCCCAGAGGCTGTCGCGGCCCTCGGACCCGCGGGCGTCCGTGAGCGAGGCCCACAGCCGGGAGGCGTCACGCAGCCGCCTCGGCCGCAGTTCGAGCCCGATGAGGGTCGCGAAGGTCTGCTCGGCCGGGCCGCCCGAGGCGCGGCGCCGGCGCAGCGTCTCGCGCAGCGCGGACGCCGACGGCAGATGGGGCTCCGCAGCCGCGTGCACGACGGCGTCGACCCAGCCCTCGACGAGCGCCAGAGCGGTCTCCAGCCGGGCCTTCGCGGCACGCTGCTCGGGGGTGTCCTCCGGCTGGAACATGCCCTGCTGGAGGGCCTGTTGGAGTTCCTCCGGGTTCTGCGGGTCGAACTGCCCGACGACGTCCTCGAGTTTGGTGGTGTCCACCTTGATGCCGCGGGCGTATCCGTCGACCGCGCCGAACAGATGGGAGCGCAGCCACGGTACGTGCATGAAGAGGCGCTGGTGCGCGGCCTCACGCAGCGCGAGGTAGAGGCGCACCTCCTCCTGCGGGACGCCGAGGCCCTCACCGAGCGCCGACATGTTCGCCGGGAGCAGCGCCGCCTTGCCGTCGGGACCGAGAGGCAGCCCGATGTCGGACGAGCCGACGACTTCGCCCGCGAGCACGCCGAGCGCCTGGCCGATCTGCGTGCCGAACATGGCGCCGCCCATGGAGCGCATCATTCCGAGCAGCGGGCCCGCCATGGCCTGCATCTCCTCGGGAAGCACATCGCCCATGGCCGCGCCGACGCGCTCGGCGACGGGGTCGACGAGGTCCTTCCACACCGGCAGCGTGTTCTCCACCCACTCGGCGCGGCTCCACGCCTCGGCCGTCGTGGAACCGGACGGCAGCGACGTCACACCGTCCAGCCACACGTCGGCCAGCCGTACGGCCTCCTCCACCGCGGCGCGGTCGGACGGCCCGATGCTGGCGTCCTTCGTGCCCGTGGCCGCGCCGCCGGACTCCGAGCCGCTGCCGGGAGGCCCCGCGGCGACGGTCTGGCGCGCGATGTCCTTGGCCATGTCCCAGTTAACGGGCCCGCCCTCGTAGGAGAGCATCTGCCCGAGCTTCTGGAAGGCGGCGCCCAGGTCGTTTGGGTCCATGCCGCCCTGGCCGCCGCCGAGCGAGCCGAACATCGCGGCCAGCGGGTTGTCGGCGCCCGGACCGCCCGCGCCGCCGGAGCCGCCGAAACCGAAGGGATTGGGAGTGCCGCCCTGGCCCCCGCCCTGACCGCTTCGGCCGCCCTGGCCGCTCTGGCCCGCGCCGTCGCCCTTCTTCTTGCCCTCGTCCCCGTCTTCGGGCTCCTCAGGAGGTACGCCGAATCCGAATGGGGTGTCACTCACGGGTTTCCTCGGCTCTGTCGTATGCGTCTCGTGGGTCTACGTACGTCGTGCGGGTCTCGCGGGAGGGTGCGCCGGAGTCGGGTCGGTCGGCTCGCCGTTCGGCTCGCAGGCATGCGCGTGTGGACTACGTTGGACTGGCCCCGATCGGTCGAAGGGGACCATTCGGGACACAGGCGAGCCTGCTTCGGTGTCACGGGCTCCACCTCCAGCCTAGACACCTGTCAGGCAGGATGGAGCTTGCGCACCTCCTACCAGAAACAACCGCTGGAGACGACTGGTGAGTTCCTCCGACAGCAACGTTCGCGCAGCGCGAACCCCGACCGTCGCCGTCACGGGTGCCGCGTCAGGAGTGGGCGCGCTGCTGACGGAGCGGCTCGCGGCATCGGAGGAGATCAAGAGGGTCATCGCGCTGGACGAGCGGCGCGGCGAGGTCAGCGAGGCCCAGTGGCACACTCTCGACGTGCGCGACCCGGCGATCGCGGACCGCCTGCGCAACGAGGGCGACCCGGTGGACGTCGTCGTCCACCTCGCCCTCGACCTCGACCTGGAGACCGATCCGACGGCCCGTACCGCCCTCAACGTGCGCGGCACGCAGACCGTGCTGACCGCCTCGGCCGCGGCAGGCGTCCCCCGCGTCATCCTGTGCACCTCGACGATGGTCTACGGGGCTCTGCCCGACAACGACGTGCCCCTCGCCGAGGACGCCGAACTACGGGCCACCGCCGAGGCGACCGCCGTCGGCGACCTCCTGGAGATCGAGCGGCTCGCACGCCGCGCCCCGCGCGCCCACCCCGGGCTCAACGTCACGGTCGTACGCCCCTCCGTGCTCGTGGGCGCCGGCATGGACACGGCCCTCACCCGCTACTTCGAGTCGCCCCGGCTGCTGGTCGTGGCCGACTCCCGGCCCTGCTGGCAGTTCTGCCATGTCGACGACCTCGTCAGCGCGCTGGAGTTCGCCGTGCTGGAGAAGGCCGACGGCGAGATGGCCGTCGGCTGCGACGGCTGGCTCGAACAGGAGGAGGTCGAGGAACTCACCGGCATCCGCCGCATGGAACTCCCCTCGGCCGTCGCCCTGGGCGCGGCCTCCCGGCTGCACCGCCTGGGCCTCACCCCGTCCCCGGCGGGGGACCTCGCGTACACGATGCACCCCTGGGTCGTCTCCGGTGCGCGCCTGCACGACGCGGGCTGGCGCCCCCGGTGGACGAACGAGGAGGTGCTGGCGGAACTGCTGGAGGAGGTCGCGGGCCGCCACACCCTCGCGGGCCGCAGGCTGGGACGTACGGAAGCGGCGACCGCGGCGGGCGCGGGCGCGACCGTGGCGCTGCTGGGCACGGCGGCGCTCGTACGCAGGGCCCGCAAACGCCGAGGTCTGTAGCCGGGCCGCAGGCGGCCGAGCGGGCGGGGCGGTTCCCCCCGCCGCCCGGCGTGCGGCAGCATGAAGCCATGGCGCAGAGGCACGATCACCCTGGCGAGAAGGCCGCGGCGGACCCTTTCCGGCTGCTGGCGATCCGCGACGAACCCCTCTCCGTGGACGAGGTGTTCACGGCGGTCGGCGACCCCTCGTCGGGCGGCACCGCGCTCTTCGTGGGTACGGTGCGCGATCACGACGGCGGTGCGGACGTCACACGTCTGGGTTATTCGGCGCATCCCACCGCCGAGGCCGAACTGCGCCGCGTAGCCGAGAAGACCGCGGCCGACTTCCCGGTGCGCGCGCTCGCCGCGGTGCACCGCGTCGGGGAGCTGGCGATCGGCGACCTGGCCGTGGTGGCGGCGGTGTCCTGCCCGCACCGTGCGGAGGCGTTCGCCGCGTGCAGGCGGTTCGTCGACGACCTCAAGCGCGAGGTCCCGATCTGGAAGCACCAGATCTTCGCGGACGGCACGGAGGAGTGGGTGGGGGTCTGACGCCGGCCGGCACCAGTGCCGTCGCAGTGCTCCGGCCGGTGCCGGTCCGTGTCCGGACGGTTCCCTTCCGGGGCTTCGGGTAAGAGGACCGGTACGCAGCGGTCGGCGTAGCGCCGTCACCGGGTGGAGGCGACCCCCGCACCCGTACGGTCCACGCTCCGGTTGCGTAACCGGATCCCGGGAAAGAGCGTTGTCCTGCCGAGAGTTAATCTGCTCATCGGCCGTTCAGCCCGGTGAGATCCGGGCGGGCAGCTTCTTCTCAAGGGGTCGGGAGGTCTTCATGGCGGCACTCTCCTGGTTGCTGATTCCGATCATGGCCACGGTTGCGGCCGGTGTCTGGGGTAGCTGGGCCAGTCGGCGTCGGACGGGCATCCCCGATACCGTGGGCGTCACCGGCTACGAGCGCTTCCGTGCCGCGATGGAACGTTCACGCGTCGAGGAGACCGGGGGGACGTTCCGCCCGGAAGCTCCCGCCGAGCCCGTTGTGACCGCCGCCCGGCAGGCCGCGGATCCGTCCGCCCGGACGGCGGACTGACGGTCCCTTCCCGTACTGTCGTGCCATGCCACGACGCACCGCGACGATGCTCGCGTCCACGCTGCTCCTCATAGCGATGCTCTGTGCCGGGCTGCTCATCCAGGTGCCCTACGCGGAGATGTCGCCCGGCCCGACCGTCAACACCCTCGGTGAGCACGACGGAGAGCCGGTGCTCAACATCAAGGACCACAGGACGTACGACACGTCGGGCCATCTGAACATGACGACGGTCCGCGTCACGGGCGCCGACTACCGGATGAATCTGCTGGAGGCCGTCGGCGGCTGGCTCGAGCACGACAGTGCGGTGGTGCCGCACTCGACGCTCTACCCGGAGGACAAGTCGGCCAAGGAGGTCGACCAGCAGAACGCCGAGGAGTTCAGCGCCTCGCAGGAGAGCGCGAAGGTCTCGGCGCTGCGGGAGCTGGGGATCCGCGTCCCCTCGTACATCGTCGTGGGGTCCGTGGTGAAGGGCGGTGCGTCCGAGGGCAGGCTGCACGCCGGGGACCTCATCCGCAGCGTCGACGGCAAGCCCGTGAAGGACCCCGAGAGCGTCGCGGACGTGGTGACCCGGCACAAGCCGGGGGAGAAGGTCCGCTTCGAGGTCGTCCCGGCGGCGAAGGTCAAGGCGGCGCAGAAGGCGGGGAAGAAGCCGTCGGCGCGCGACGCGGAGCAGATAACCGTCGGCACGAAGAAGGCCGAGGACGACGGCCGGGCGATCGTGGGCATACAGCCGGCGACCGGCCACATCTTCCCGTTCGGCATCGACATCAAGCTCGCCGACGTCGGCGGGCCGAGCGCCGGGCTGATGTTCTCGCTCGGCATCGTCGACAAGCTGACCCGCGAGGACCTCACCGGCGGTTCCTTCGTGGCGGGCACCGGCACCATCGACGACAAGGGCAAGGTCGGAGCCATCGGCGGCATCCAGATGAAGACCGTCGCCGCCCGCGCCAAGGGCGCCAAGTACTTCCTGACCCCCGCGGCCAACTGCCAGGCCGCGGCGAAGGACAGGCCCGCCGGACTCACGCTCGTGAAGACCGGCACCATCGGCGACGCCATGGACGCGCTGAAGAAGATCCGCGAGGACGACACGGGCGGTCTCTCGCGCTGCAAGGCGAGCTGACGCCCGGCGTCGCCGCTGCCGCCTCACGGGTGACGCCGCCCTTTCGTACGGTCGACGCCCCCGCGCCCGGGGCCGTATGGACGCGCGCACGCGGGTACGGGAACGCGGCTCAAGGGGGCGGACCGCGCACCCGGCACGAACCGCCCCGGCCGCCGTCTCCGCAGGGACCGGGCCCCGTCGGCCTCGTCACGTATGGCGGTTGGCCGACAGCGCCCTTTACTCCTCTGGCTCCTGACGCCTGGCTCCAGTGGCTCCTCTTACTCCTCGAAGGTCGCCGCCAGCGCGTCGGCCAGCCCCGGCACCAGGCCCGCCCCCGTGAGCACCTCCGTGGCGCTGTCCTTCTCGCGCAGCCGCAGCGCCGATTCGCGCTTGCCGTCCCGCAGCACGGCCACGGTGAGCCGCACCTCCTGACGTTCGGGGTGGTCGGCGACCCACTGCGAGAGCTGCTCCTCGGCGCCCTCCTCCTGGAGCTCCTCCGGAACCGCAGCCTCCGCCGACTGCGGCAGCATCAGCCGCTCGACCGTCATCGCGCAGCCCGCGACGGCTTCGGGCCAGGCGATCGTCGCCAGGAACTCGTCGAGGGGAGCACCGGTCGGCAGCTCGTCCTGTTCGACGGGGGTGAGGGAGTCGGCCTGCTGCCCGGCGTCCTCGTCGAGACCGAGCTGACCTGCTATTTCGGGCTCCTCCGCGCGCAGTCGGGCCGTGTCGACGAGGGCGAAGAGGCGGCTGGGCTGGTCCCAGCCCAAGCCCGCCGCGTATTCGTCGAGTTCCAGCACCGCTCGGGTGAGCGGATCGGCTGCGAGAGGCGTGCCGTCGGTGGGGAGGTTGTCCATGCGTATATCGTGCCCGCTTCCACCCCGGGATCGGGAACTGGGTAAAGCTTCGTTAAGTTGCATGAGTGGGCTTACGATGCGGGGCCCGTTCTGTCTCAGCGATCTTCGAGGTGCGCACCTTGGCTTTCCAGATGCCGGACCGTGGCTCAGGCGGTCCCTCAGGGCCACGGATCAGAGTAGGACGGCCGTCGCGGCGTGCCCGTACGCTGCTGATGACCGTCGGCGTTCTCGCAGTGCTCGCCATGCTCTTCGTGATGTTCGCCGGGTTCTGGACCGACTGGCTGTGGTATCGCTCGGTCCACTACAGCGCGGTCTTCACCAAGACGCTGTGGACGAAGATCGGCATGTTCGCCGTCTTCGGGCTGCTGATGGCGGCCGCGGTGGGTCTCAACCTCTGGCTCGCGCACAAGCTGCGGCCTCCGCTGAGCGCCATGTCGCTGGAGCAGCAGAGCCTCGACCGGTACCGGATGGGCATCGCCCCGTACAAGAAGTGGGTGCTGCTGGGGGTCACCGCCCTCGTCGGTCTGATCGCGGGCGCCTCCGCGGCGGGCCAGTGGCGCACCTGGCTGCTGTGGGTCAACTCCGTGTCGTTCGGCAAGACGGACCCGCAGTTCGGCAAGGACATCTCCTTCTACGCCTTCGACCTGCCCTGGTACCGCTTCCTGCTCAGCTTCGGCTTCGCCGCCGTGGTGCTGTCGCTGCTGGCCGCGGCCCTCGTGCACTACCTCTACGGCGGGCTGCGCATCACGACGCCCGGCGCCCGCGCCACCGCGCAGGCGACGGGCCATCTGTCGGTGCTGCTGGGCTTCTTCGTCACGCTGAAGGCCGTCGCCTACTGGCTCGACCGGTACGGACTGGCCGTGAAGACGGGCGACTTCAAGGCGACGGACAACTGGACGGGTCTGAAGTTCGTCGACGCCAACGCCTATCTCCCGGCGAAGACCATCCTCTTCTGCATCGCGATCATCTGCGCCCTGCTCTTCTTCTCCACGATCTGGCGCCGCACCTGGCAGCTCCCGGTGATCGGCTTCGGGCTGATGGTCCTCTCCGCGGTCCTGATCGGCGGGCTGTACCCGGCGATAGTCCAGAAGTTCCAGGTCCAGCCGAACGAGCAGGCCAAGGAGACGCCGTACATCAAGAAGAACATCAAGGCCACGCGTGAGGCGTACGGCATCGACGCCTCCCAGGTGAGGGACTACTCGGGCACCAGCAAGGCCGGCAAGGAGCAGCTCCGTCAGGCCGCCGACGACACGGCGAGCACGCGGCTGCTCGACCCCAACGTCGTCTCGCCCACGTTCCAGCAGAAGCAGCAGGTCCGGGGCTACTACCAGTTCCCCGCCGTGCTCGACGTGGACCGCTACAAGAACAAGGACGGCGAGGAGCAGGACACCGTCGTCGGTCTGCGTGAGATCAACACCGACGGCATCCCCGAGAAGAACTGGATCAACGAGCACTTCAAGTACACCCACGGCTACGGCATGGTCGCCGCCAAGGGCACCACCGTGGACAAGGACGGCGCCCCCGCCTTCACCGAGCAGGACCTGCCGCCCAAGGGCGACAAGGGCAAGTACGAAGGGCGCGTCTACTACGGGGAGAAGACCAACCAGTACTCGATCGTGGGCGGTCCGCAGAAGGAGCTGGACTACGCGGACGACAAGGGGGAGAAGACCTACACCTACAAGGGCAAGAGCGGAGTCGACCTCACCAGCCCCGTCAACCGGGCCGCGTACGCGGTGAACTTCAACGAGCCGCAGATCCTCTACTCCGGTGCGATCGGCGAGGGTTCGCGGATCCTGTACAACCGCACCCCGAAGGAGCGGGTCGAGGCCGTCGCGCCCTGGCTGACGATCGACGGCGACCCCTATCCGGCGGTCGTCGACGGCCGGATCAAGTGGATCATCGACGCCTACACGACGTCGGACAACTACCCGTACTCATCGCGTACGACGCTGGGCGACACCACGGAGGACTCGCTGACGGACGGCCAGCGTGCTGTCGTCGCCCGGCAGAACCGGGTCAACTACATCCGCAACTCCGTGAAGGCCACGGTCGACGCGTACAGCGGCAAGGTCGAGATGTACCAGTGGGACAAGAAGGACCCGGTGCTGAAGACCTGGATGAAGGCGTTCCCCGACACGGTCAAGCCGAAGAGCGCGATCGGCGACGACCTGATGGACCATCTGCGGTATCCCCAGGACCTGTTCAAGGTGCAGCGGGAGCTGCTGACGCGGTATCACGTGACCTCGCCTTCGCAGTTCTACAGCGGCAGTGAGCGCTGGCAGATCCCGGACGATCCGACGCACAAGGGCAACGCCGTACCGCCGTACTATCTGAGCCTTCAGATGCCGGACGAGAAGAAGCAGTCGTTCTCGCTGACGACGACCTTCAACCCCAACAACCGGGAGACGCTGGGCGCGTTCATGGCGATCGACGCCGATCCGCGCAGCACCGGCTACGGCAAGATCAAGATGCTGAGGCTGCCGTCCAACACCACGGTGTCCGGGCCGTCGCAGGTGCAGAGCAAGTTCAACTCCGATCCCAGCATCGCCGAGTCGCTCAACCTCCTCAAACGCGGCGACTCCGAGATCGAGTACGGCAACCTGCTGACGGTGCCCCTGGAGGGCGGCCTGCTCTACGTCGAGCCGGTGTACGTGCGCGGCGCCGGCACCAACTACCCGCGCATGCGGAAGGTGTTGGTCACCTACGGCGAGCGCATCGCCTTCGAGGACACCCTGGGCGAGGCCCTCGACAAGGTCTTCGACAGCAAGGGCGATTCCGGCTCCGACACCGGCGGCCAGCCGGAGGAGCCGCCGTCGTCCGGCGACGCCTCGGTACGTGAGGCGCTGAAGAACGTGCAGGACGCCTACGACGCCGGACAGGACGCGCTGGAGAAGGGCGACTGGAAGGCGTACGGCAAGGCGCAGGACGACCTGAGGGACGCCATCAAGGAAGCCCAGGACGCCGAGAACAAGGCCGAAAAGGGCGCGAACAAGGAGTAGTTGGGAGCGCCCGGACGCACGCGGGGCGGTAGCGGGCCCCGTGTGCGGAGCACTCCGTACCGTGGTGTAGAGTTGTCACACAACGGCGCGGGGTGGAGCAGCTCGGTAGCTCGCTGGGCTCATAACCCAGAGGTCGCAGGTTCAAATCCTGTCCCCGCTACTGAAGTCGAAGGGCCCGGATCCTCAGGATCCGGGCCCTTCGCATGTGTCAACGCGTCAGTCCTCAAACCCCTTTCGTGGCAAGCGGTTTGAGGTGTCTCTCTGTCGGGAAGTCGACAAACCTCTGAAGTGACCTCACCCGGTGGTGGTTTTCCAGGTGTACGTGGGTTGCGGGTGGTGCGAACATGGGGTTCATGGGGGACAAGGTGAGGCTGGAGGCTCCGCCGGGTACCGGCTCGAGTCCGGCCGCTGTTGACAGCGGGGCCGAAGACGTAAGAGACATCGGGGCGTTGAGCGTTCTCGGCGCCAAGCTGTTGCGCAACGGGGATCTCGACCGGGCGGAGGCTCCGCTGCGGGCTGCCACCGCGGCCGGCGACCGGGCCGCCGCCAACAATCTGGGGGTTCTGCTCCACCAGCGCGGCCATGAGGACGAGGCCGCCGGCTGGTGGCGCGTCGCCGCCGTCGCGGGTTCCGCCGCGGCGGCACACGCACTCGGAAGGCACCACCGCGAGCGCGGTGACGAACCGGCGGCGCACTACTGGCTGCTGCACGCCGCCGAGTGCGGGCACGCACTGGGGGCGTACGCGCTGGCGGATCTGCTCGACCACCGTGGGGAGGACGGCGCGGAGGCCTGGTTCCGTGCCGCCGCCGAGCAGGGTCACCGCGAAGCCGCGTACCGGCTGGCGCAGATCGTCGCCGCACGCGCCGCGGAGATCACAGCGGAGGGGGAGGAGAACGAGCAGACCGGGGAGCGCCGGGAGGCCGCCGAGCGCGAGGCGGAGCAGTGGTTCCGGCAGGCTGCCGCGCGCGGTCACCGCCGTGCGGCACTGCGGCTCGGCGCGATCCTGGAGCGCCGCGGCGAACTGAAGGAGGCCGGGCGCTGGTATCTGACGTCCGCCAAGGAGGGCGAGCCGCGTGCCGCATGCGCGCTGGGCTTCCTGCTCCGAGACGCGGGCGACGAGGAGAGCGCCGCGCTGTGGTGGCGCCGTGCCGCCGAGGACGGCGACGGCAACGCTGCCAACGCACTTGGCGCGCTGCACGCCGACCGCGGCGAGCGCCAGGCCGCCGAGCGCTGGTACCGCGTGGCACTCGAAGCGGGCTGTGACAACGGCGCGTTCAACCTCGGGCTGCTGTGCGCGGCACAGGGACGCACGGCGCAGGCCGAGCAGTGGTATCGCCGTGCGGCCTACGCGGGCCACCGTGAGGCGGCCAACGCGCTCGCGGTGCTGCTGCTCCAGCGTGGCGACGCCGACGGCGCCGAGCCCTGGTTCTCCAAGGCGGCCGAGGCAGGCAGCGTCGACGCCGCGTTCAACCTGGGCATTCTGCACGTCGGCCGGGGCGACCACGGTACGGCCCGCGTCTGGTACGCGCGTGCCGCGGCGGCGGGGCACACCGAGGCCGCGCTCCAGGTCGGCATCGCGCTGCTGAGGGAAGGCGACGAGCAGGGCGCGGAGCGCAGGCTGCGCTGCGCCGCCGGCGGCGGAAGCATCGAGGGCGCCTTCCGGCTGGCCGTGCTCCTTCAGCGCCGCAGGCCGCGCGAGGCCGACGGCACCGGTGCGACGTCGTCGGTCAGCAGCCGCGACGAGCACGAGGAGTGGTACGAGCGGGCCGCCGAGCAGGGCCACAGGCGTGCGCAGGTGCGCCTCGGCATGTGTCTGGCGGCGCGTGGCGAGATCGTCGACGCGGCCCGCTGGTACCGCGTAGCCGCGGAGGCAGGAAGCCCCAACGGGGCGTTCAACCTCGGGCTGTTGCTGGCCCGTGAGGGCAGCGAGCCGGAGGCGGCCCTGTGGTGGACGCGTGCAGCGGAGGCCGGACACGGGCGCGCTGCGCTCCGTCTCGCGCTGCTGAGCGCGCGCCGGGGCGAGCTGGAGACGGGGCAGCGCTGGTGTGCGCGAGCCGTCGAACTCGGACCGGCAGAGGTGGCGGAACGTGCGGCGAAGCTGCATGACGCCCTGCGGTCCGAACTGACCGCCTGACGAGGGCACCGCTGGCTGCCGCGGGCGCCGTGGGGATACGACCACGGTGCCCGGCCCGGCGGGCGGAGGGAAAGCGATTTGCGCTGGTCGTCGGCGCAGGGTTAGAGTTGCGGCACACGGCGCGGGGTGGAGCAGCTCGGTAGCTCGCTGGGCTCATAACCCAGAGGTCGCAGGTTCAAATCCTGTCCCCGCTACTGAAGTCGAAGGGCCCGGATCCCCAGGATCCGGGCCCTTCGCATGTGACGCGCGCGGTGGGTGCCGAGCCCCGGCCGGGCTTCGCCCGCCGCCCACGCGAGAGCCGCAGCCCGTATCTATGGGCCGAAGTCGAAGTCATGAGATCCGGACCGGGCGACGACCGCGTCCAGGAAAACGGAGCCCGGAGAGCCCAGAGAACGGAGCGCAGGGTCAGTCGGCGGCGCACTGGGGGCAGGTGCCCCGGTAGGTGATGGTGGCGTCCGAGATCGTGAACCCGTAGCGCTCGGTCTCGGGAAGACCGGCCAGCGGGTCCCCCGAGGGGTGCACGTCGCGGATCGTGCCGCACTTCGAGCAGACCAAGTGCTGATGTGAATGGCGGGCGTTGGGGTCGTAGCGCTTCGCACGGCCGTCCGTGCTGACCTCGATCACCTCGCCGATGGCGACGAGTTCGCTCAGCGTGTTGTAGACGGTGGCCCGTGCGATCTCGGGCAGACGTGCGGCTGCGCGCGCATGAACCTCGTCGGCCGTGTAGTGCACGTGATCGCCGTCGAGGACTTCGGCGACGACTCGCCGCTGCGCGGTGAGCCGCCAGCCGCGGTCTCGAAGCCGCTCCAGCAGGTCGCTCATACGTCAACCCTAGCAGTGCTGCCGTCTGGGAAAAGAACCCGTATGGACTTCGTCATGTTCTTGACTTAGACAATGTCCAATGTAGGATCGGCTCAAGCTCAGCCCAGTGCACAAAGCAGGAGGAGTACGTGACGGTGCAGGACATGCCCACCGGCCCGCTGACGACGGAAGCCGGCGCTCCGGTCGCGGACAACCAGCAGAGCCAGACCGCGGGCCCGGGCGGCCCCACCCTGATCCAGGACCAGCTCCTGCTGGAGAAACTGGCGCACTTCAACCGCGAACGCATCCCGGAGCGCATCGTCCACGCCCGGGGCGCCGGTGCGTACGGCACGTTCACGGTGACCGCCGACGTGACGCGGTACACGAGGGCGAAGTTCCTCTCCGAGGTGGGCAAGCAGACGGAGACCTTCCTCCGCTTCTCGACGGTGGCCGGCAACCTCGGCGCGGCCGACGCCGTCCGCGACCCGCGCGGCTTCGCGCTGAAGTTGTACACCGAGGAGGGCAACTACGACCTCGTCGGCAACAACACCCCGGTCTTCTTCATCCGGGACGCCATCAAGTTCCCCGACTTCATCCACACCCAGAAGCGCGACCCGTACACCGGTTCCCAGGAGCCGGACAACGTATGGGACTTCTGGAGTCTCTCCCCGGAGTCGACGCACCAGGTGACGTGGCTGATGGGCGACCGCGGCATCCCCGCGACGTACCGTCACATGAACGGCTACGGCTCCCACACCTTCCAGTGGAACAACGCCGACGGCGAGGTCTTCTGGGTCAAGTACCACTTCAAGACCGACCAGGGCATCCAGACCCTCACCAACGAGGAAGCCGAGATCCTCGCCGGCAAGGACCCCGACAGTCACCAGCGGGACCTCCGCGAGGCCATCGAGCGCGGGGACTACCCGAGCTGGACGGTGCAGGTGCAGATCATGCCCGCGGCGGAGGCGCCCAACTACCGCTTCAACCCGTTCGACTTGACCAAGGTCTGGCCGCACGAGGACTACCCGCCGATCGAGATCGGGAAGCTGGAACTCAACCGCAACCCGCAGAACATCTTCGCCGAGGTCGAGCAGTCGGTCTTCTCCCCGCACCACTTCGTGCCCGGCATCGGGCCGTCCCCGGACAAGATGCTCCAGGGCCGTCTCTTCGCCTACGGCGACGCCCACCGCTACCGCGTCGGCATCAACGCCGACCACCTGCCGGTGAACCGGCCGCACGCCACGACCGCCAACTCACATGGACGAGACGGTGTGATGTACGACGGGCGGCACGGCGGAGCGAAGAACTACGAGCCGAACAGCTTCGACGAGGTGAAGCAGACCGGCAGGCCACTGTGGGAGCCGGTCGCGGTCTCGGGCTTCACGGGCGACCATGTGACGCCTTCGCACGCCGAGGACGACGACTTCGTCCAGGCCGGCAACCTCTACCGGCTGATGCCGGAGGACGCCAAGCAGCGTCTGATCGACAACCTCGCCGGGTTCATCGCGCGGGTCTCGCGTGACGACATCGCCCAGCGCGCCATCGAGAACTTCCGCATGGCGGACGAGGACTACGGCAAGCGACTGGAGGCCGCGGTACAGGCCCTGCGCGGCTGACAGGGCTGCTCGCCGTAAAAGCCGGAGGGACCGCGCCGTCGCGCGGTCCCTCCGGTGTTTCCGTATGCGCTGCTCGGATTCGTAACTCCTGTTCGCTGCTCGGATGTTGCTGCTCGGAGTTTCGCCGCCGGGGGCCTGTCGTCCCCGTGCTCAGGTCATGCGCCCAGCGCCTCCACGGTTTCCACCGCCTCGGCGCTGCCCGTCCAGCAGCGCACGATGTCCCGTACGGACACGATGCCGACGGGCTCCTGTGCGCGCAGCACGATCAGGTGGCGGAATCCGCCGTGGGTCATCGCGTGGGACGCCTGCTCCAAGGTCCACTCCTCGGAGGCGAAGACGACGTCGGTCGTGGTGTGTGACTGGGAGGTCTCCTCGTCCGGGTCCTGGCCCGCGCCGAGTGAGTTGAGGATGTCGCGCTCGGTGAGGATGCCGAGTCCGCTGGTGTCGGGGTCGAGCACCACGGCTGCGCCGACCCGCCGGGCCGACATCAGCGAGGCGGCCTGGCGGAGTGTGTGTGCGGGGCCGATGGTGAGGACGACAGTGGTCATTGCGTCTCGGACGAGGGTGGGCATGTGCGTGGTCCACCTCCTTGGAGAAACCTCTCCCCTTCGAGAAGAGATTCACAAGGTCACAAGCTTACGGAACCTCATGTTCACATGGCTTCGGGACCACAACAAGGGCACGCGCAACGGCAGATGAGGCGCGCGGCGCTTCGGCGCCGCGCGCTGCGCGGGACGGGGGCGTACGCGGGAGGGTCGCACGAGGCAGGGCCCTGCAAGGCGGCACGTGGGAGTCGTCGTGACGTGGGGGCCGGTACGTGGGGGCAGTGAGTGGGGGCGATACGTGGGGGTGATACGTGGGGGAGGGGCGCCGTGGCGAGGCGGGGAGGGTGCGCGGGCGCGGGCTAGGCCGTCAGATAGGTGAGCACCTCTTCGTGCACCAGTCCGTTGGAGGCGAGTGCGTTCCCGCTGTGCGGGCCGTCCCTGCCGTCGAGACCGGTGAACATGCCGCCGGCCTCCTGCACGATGATCGTGTTCGCGGCCATGTCCCACAGGGACAGCTCGGGTTCGGCGCAGGCGTCGACCGAGCCCTCGGCGACCATCATGTACGGCCAGAAGTCCCCGTATCCGCGGGTGCGCCAGCAGTCCCTGGTCAGTTCGAGGAAGCCCGGGAGCATGCCGCGCTCCTCCCAGCCGTGGAGCGAGGAGTACGCGAACGAGGCGTCCCGTACGGCCTCGATGCCGGAGACGTGGAGGCGGGTGGCCTGCGAGAGGCTGCGGCCGGTGTAGGCGCCGCCGCCCTTCGCCGCCCACCAGCGGCGGTTGAGCGCGGGGGCCGAGACGAGTCCGACCACGGGCTGGTCGCCGCCCTCGCCCAGCTCGGTCAGTGCGATCAGGGTCGCCCAGACCGGGACTCCGCGTACGTAGTTCTTCGTGCCGTCGATCGGATCGATGATCCAGCGGCGCGAACCGTGGCCTTCGGTGCCGAACTCTTCGCCCAGCACCGCGTCACGCGGGCGCGTGCGCTTGAGCGAGGTGCGGATCAGCTCCTCGGCCGCCTTGTCGGCCTCGCTCACCGGAGTCAGGTCCGGTTTCGTCTCGACCTTCAGGTCGAGAGCCTTGAACCGCTCCATCGTCGCGGCGTCGGCGGCGTCGGCCAGTACGTGGGCGAGACGCAGATCATCGTGGTAGTCCGGCATGTGTGAACAGTATCGACCAGCCGGATAGCCAGCCACAGGGCAGAGGCTCCCGGACGCCAAGCGGGTGCGGTCCATTCGCGCCTGCCGGCGGGCGGAACGCTGCGCGGCGGTGTGCCGGAGGCTCGGCGGGAGGCGGCTGACCGGGGGCCGCCGGCGTTGTCCGCACATTGTCTTGACAAGAGTTGGTGACGCGTCAATTCTGTCCCGCACCCCAGCCGCCGGGTTCGGAGGCACGATGCCTACTGCACGCGAGACATTGCTGGAAGCCGCACACACCGCGGTCGGTGCACAGCCCTGGGCGGGAGTGCGGATGGTGGACGTCGCCAACGCCGCGGGAGTCTCCCGGCAGACGCTCTACAACGAGTTCGGAACGAAGGAAGGGCTCGGCGCCGCCCTCGTCGGGCGCCTCGTCGACGGCTTCGTCGAAGGTGCGGCACGCGCGGCAGCCGAAGGCGGCCGTGGAGGCGCCGACCCCGCGGCGTCATGTGCCTCGGCGGCCGCCTGGATGCTGCGTACCGCCCGCGACGAGCCCATCGTCCGGGCCGCGCTCACCGGATGCTGGGGCTCGCCGATGCCGCTGCCCGCAGGTGCCGTACGGGAGAACGGTGCCGGTGAGGGCTTCTCCCGCACGGGCGGGCCCGAGGGCGTACGGCCGGGAGAGCCGGGGGCGCTGGCGGCCCGATTGTGCGAGCGCGTACTCGCCGGGCTCACGCCCAACGGCTCCTCGCCGGGCAGGCTGGGCCTGGCCTGCGAGGCGGGAATGCGGATCGCGCTGTCGTTCGTGGTCGCGCCCTCCAAGGACCGGCCCGACGAGGAGGCGGTGGGGCAGATCCGCGAGGTGGTACGGGCGCTGCTCGCCCACCCCCGCTGACCGGCGAGAGCCCAACGCGCCCCGGCTGGAAGGCGGTTCGGGCTAGTGGACGCTTCCCGAGAACTGGAGGCCCACCAGTCCGATGACGACCAGCGAGATCGAGACCAGCTTCAGCGCCGAGACGACGTCGCCGAGGAAGAGCATCCCGTAGACGGCCGTGCCGGCGGCGCCGATGCCCGTCCACACCGCGTACGCCGGGCCCACTTCGAGCCGCTTCAGTGAGAGCGTCAGCAGGCCGAAGCTGCCGAGGGCGAAGGCGCAGAACGCGACGGTCGGCCACAGCCGGGTGAAGCCGTGGGAGAGCTTGAGGCAGACCGCGAAGCCGGTCTCCAGGAGACCCGCGACGATGACCAGCAGCCACGCTGCCATGTGGATGCCTCCGTGCCTGGTGCGGGTCTGGTGGGCGCTCGCGTATGAGTCGGGGTGCGTGTGTGCGGGGCATGCCTCTTCGCGTGCCCGGGATGCGTACTTCCGGGCGATTATGCCGCCGACCGGCGGTCGTAAGCCGGTCAATCCCCTTCGTGCTCGTCCCGCGTCGCCAGCAGGCGGCGCAGCGAGTAGAGCCGCTGCGGATCGGCGTGGCCGTCCGAGACCCACTTGTCGAGGGCGCAGTCGGGCTCGTCGTGGCTACAGGCGCGCGGGCACTCCGCGGTCCCCGGTTCGAGGTCGGGGAAGGCGCCGATGACCCGGGACGGGTCGACGTGGTGCAGCCCGAAGGAGCGGACGCCCGGGGTGTCGATCACCCAGCTCCCCTCCTCCGGCAGCGGCAGGGCCAGGGCCGAGGTGGTGGTGTGGCGGCCACGGCCGGTCACCGCGTTGACATGGCCCGTGGTACGCCGCAGCTCCTCCGGGACCAGGGCGTTGACCAGGGTGGTCTTGCCGACCCCGCTGTGTCCCACCAGCACCGTGATCCGTCCGTCCAGCGACTGCCGTACGCGCTCAAGGGCCTCGCCGTCCGCCAACTCGGCGCGCCCGGTGACGACATGGCGCACCCCCAGCGGCGTGTACTTCTCCAGCAGCGGTTCGGCGGGGGCGAGATCCGACTTGGTGAGTACGAGCAGGGGGTCCAGCCCGGCGTCGTAGGCGGCGACGAGACAGCGGTCGATCAGACGCGGCCGGGGCTCGGGGTCGGCGAGGGCGGTGACGATGGCGAGCTGGTCGGCGTTGGCGACGACGACGCGCTCGTACGGGTCGTTGTCGTCGGCGGTGCGCCGCAGCACGGACGTACGCGGCTCGACGCGGACGATGCGCGCGAGCGTGTCCTTCGCGCCGGACATGTCGCCGACGAGGGCCACGCGGTCGCCCACGACCACCCCCTTGCGGCCGAGTTCGCGTGCCTTCATGGCGGTGACGATGCGGCCGTCGACGAGGCAGGTGAGGCGGCCCCTGTCGACCGTCAGCACCATGCCCTGTGCGGCGTCCTCGTGCTTGGGGCGGTTGTGCGTGCGCGGACGGCTGCCCTTGCGATTGGGACGTACGCGGACGTCGTCCTCGTCGGTGTGCTTGCCGTAGCGGCGCATCGCGGGGCCGTCCTCAGGCGCTCTCTTCGAGGCGCGCGCCGACTGCGGACCCGCCCGTGCCGGTCGTGCCGCTCGTCCCGGTCGTAACGGTCGTGCCGGGCGCGCCCGCCGGATGCGGGGCGCCGTCAGCGGTGAGCATCCGCGTCCACATGGCGTCGAAGCCGGGGAGGGTCTTGCCGGTCGTCGCGATGTTCTCGACCTCCACGCCCTCGACCGCAAGGCCCAGCAGCGCTCCGGCCGTCGCGAGGCGGTGGTCGTCGTAGGTGTGGAAGACACCGCCGTGCAGCGGGCGCGGGCGGATGCGCAGGCCGTCCTCGGTCTCGGTGACGTCGCCGCCGAGGCCGTTGATCTCCTTGGTGAGCGCGGCCAGCCGGTCGGTCTCGTGCAGCCGCAGATGGCCCACGCCACGCAGTACGGACTCCGAGTCGGCGAGGGCGGCTACGGCGGCGACGCCCGGCGTGAGTTCGCCGACGTCGCTGAGATCCACGTCGATGCCGTGCACACGTCCGCTGCCGGTGAACGTCAGCCCCCGCTCGTCCAGTTCGCAGGAGCCGCCCATCTCCGTGAAGATGCCGCGCAGCGCGTCGCCCGGCTGTGTCGTGTGCGCGGGCCAGTCGGGGACGGTGACCCGGCCCCCGGTGATCAGTGCCGCCGCCAGGAACGGCTGTGCGTTGGAAAGGTCCGGCTCGACGACGAGGTCCCGGCCCAGCAGGGCTCCGTGGGTGACCCGCCAGACGTCGGGCTCGCCGCCGTCCTCGGGGGCGTCGACCTGGGCCCCGGCCCTGCGGAGCATGTCGATCGTCATGCGGATGTGGGGCATCGACGGGAGCCTGCCGCCGACGTGGCGCACCTCCACGCCCTGGTTGAAGCGCGGCCCCGACAGCAGCAGCGCGCTGACGAACTGGCTGGAGGCGGAGGCGTCGATCTCCACGCTGCCGCCCGCGAGCGAGCCCGTGCCGTGCACCGTCATCGGCAGGCGTCCGCGCCCGTCGTCGTCGATGCGGGCTCCGAGGACGCGCAGCGCGTCGATGACGCCGTGCAGCGGACGTTCGTGACTGCGCGGGTCGCCGTCGAAGCGCACCGGCCCGTCCGCCAGCGCCGCGACGGGCGGCAGGAAGCGCATCACGGTGCCGGCGTTGCCGACGTCGACGGTGGCGGGCCCGTGCAGACCGGCGGGGACCACGCGCCAGAACTCGCCCGTGCCGTCCGGGCCGACGCCCTCCTCGACATGGACGCCCATCGCACGCATCGCGTCCGCCATCAGCGACGTGTCCCTGGAGCGCAGCGGGCGCAGCAGCCGTCCGGCGTCGGCGGCCAGTGCGGCGAGCACGAGACCGCGGTTGGTGACCGACTTCGACCCTGGCACGGCGACGGTCGCGTCGACGGGGGCGGTGGCGGAAGGCGCGGGCCACAGGGCGGCGGTGGTGTGCTCGGTCATGAGTTTCACCTTAGTCGTTCGGCGGTCGCGGCCTCCCGGACGCTGATCGCGGGGGCGTCCCGGCAAGACCGCCTCCTGGCAGCGCGTGCGCTCGCCCCCCAGCCCGCGGCCGCGGGATGCTCACAAGCCGAGCAGCCACCGTCCGCCGCCGGTCAGCGAGCACAGCGACACCGCGTGGAAGAGCAGCAGCCAGGCGACAGGCGGTAGGTGAGTGAGCCGCGAGAGCTGGTCCGCGTCCGAGTCGGGCGCGCCGCCGCGGCGTCGCTTCCCCTGGAGTTCGAAGGCGGGCCGTACACCGCCGAGCAGCAGGAACCAGACCACGACGTATGCGAAACCGGCCTGCACCTGCGGCTCCGTCAGCCATGAGACGAGGACGAAGGCGCCGCCGGTGAGGAGGACGGTCAGCACGCCGTAGGCGTTGCGGATCATGGTGAGCATCGCCAGCAGCAGCGCGGTGGCGCTCCACAGCAGCAGCGTGATGTGGTTCGCGGCGAGCAGCCAGGCGCCGCCGAGGCCGAGCAGGGAGGGCGCCGTGTAGCCCGCGGCGGCGGTGAGGATCATGCCGATCCCGGTGGGCTTGCCCCGGGAGAGGGTGAGGCCGGAGGTGTCGGAGTGCAGGCGTATGCCTTCGAGTCGGCGCCCCGACAGCAGGGCGATCAGACCGTGGCCGCCCTCGTGCGCGATGGTTACGGCGTTCCGCGAAAGGCGCCACATGCCCCGCGGCGCCACGGCCGCGAGGGCAATGACCGCGGTGGTGAGGACCAGCCACTGGTCGGGGTCCGGCTGGGTGCCGAAGACCCGGTCCCACAGACCGGCGATGCTCGTTGTGTCCATATCTGCCCTTCGTCCTCCCCTGTCCCGCTGTCCGCGTCTTTGCGTCTGCACCCGCCCCGCACATCTTCTCCCTGAGCGGAATCTTGTTCTCCGTGAACGCGGGGCGACGCACATCAGTGCCGTGGCAGTGTGGCACCTATGTGCGGACGCTATGCAGCAAGCCGGAGACCCGAGGACCTCGTCGCACTCTTCGGCGTGGAGATGTGGAACCCCGAGGAGACCCTCGCTCCCGACTGGAACGTCGCCCCCACCAAGCAGGTGCACGCGATCCTCGACCGGCCCTTGAAGGGGTCACAGGAGCCGCGCCCCGTAAGGCAGTTGAGGACGCTGACCTGGGGGCTCGTACCCGGCTGGGCCCAGTCTCCCGACATGGGCGCGAAGATGATCAACGCCAGGGCCGAGACGGTGCACGAGAAGCCCGCCTACCGGCGACCCTTCGCCTCCCGGCGGTGCCTGCTCCCCGCCGACGGCTATTACGAGTGGTGCACGGCGAAGGACGAGCTCCAGCTTGAACAGGAGGGGAAGCGGAAACGGCCGCGCAAGCAGCCCTACTTCGTGACGCCGGCGGACGGATCGGTGATGGCGATGGCCGGGCTGTATGAGTTCTGGCGCGACGGGACGCTTCCGGACGACCATCCCCGCGCATGGTGGACGACGTGCACCGTGGTGACGACGGAGGCCGAGACGGCGCCCCTGGTGGGCCCCACCGGCGAGAACGGTCCCAAGTCGCTGGCGGACATCCATCCGCGGATGCCGCTGATGCTGCTGCCGGAGCGCTGGAACGCCTGGCTGAACCCGGCGCGAAGGCCGCAGGAGGAGCTGCGTGCGCTGCTGGAGCCGCCGCCTCCGGGGATGATGCGTGCGTATCCGGTCTCCACGGAGGTCAGCAACGTACGGAACAACAACGCCGGGCTGCTGCGGGAGTTGACCGGTCCCGAGGTCGGCACGCTCTTCTGACCGGTACGGCACTGTTCCGGTAGCCGCAGACCGACGGCGATCCGCAGGCCGACTGCGATCCGCAAGCCGCAGACCGACGGCCGGCCGCTTCTTGAGCGGCCACCCGTGACCCGGGCGACCGGCCACCGCTCATCGACCGTGGGCCGTGGACCGTGGGCAGTGCACGCAGGACACGAAGGGGAACGGACGGGGACGGGGACGGTACGGGGCAGGATGGCTTTCCATGACCAAGAGAGCCGAACGCGGCGGGGACCGCGGACACCGTGAGAGCGCCGGCGCCGGGCACACAGCGCAGGCAGCGCCTTCCGCGCGACCCGGGCGCTCCGGGCACCCCGCTCACTCCGAGGACATGGGCGGCGGCCGCACGCGCTCCGAGACCGTCCCGACCCCTGCCGGAGACGCCCGTATCACCTGGCACGACGCCACCGCGGCACGCACTGTGCTGGCCCTGGGCCACGGCGCGGGCGGCGGCGTCGAGGCGCGCGACCTCCAGGCTCTCGCCCGGGTCCTGCCCGGTGCGGGCGTCACGGTCGCGCTCGTCGAGCAGCCGTGGCGGGTGGCCGGGAAGAAGGTCGCCCCCGCGCCGAGGACCCTCGACACCGCGTGGCGCGGCCTGTGGCCCGCGCTGTGTGCGCCGGGGCTGCCCGTCGTCGCCGGCGGGAGGAGCGCGGGGGCGCGGGTCGCCTGCCGTACGGGCGAGGCGCTGGGCGCCGCCGCGGTGCTCGCGCTGTCCTTTCCGCTGCATCCCCCCGGTAAGCCGGAGAAGTCCCGCGCCGGGGAGCTGACGGGCGCGGGGCTGCCGTCACTGGTGGTGCAGGGCGGGCGTGATCCCTTCGGCCGCCCCGGGGAGTTCCCCGAGGGCACCCGCATCGTGGAGGTACCGGAGGGCGACCACGGTTTCGCGGTTCCCAAGCGCGCCGCCGTCGGGCAGGAGGAGGCGCTGGCCCTGCTGACGGACGCTGTCGCCGACTGGCTCTCCGGGCTTACGCCGACGGCCCGCCCGTAGACCCGGATCGCCCGTGGACCGGATCGTCCGTAGACCGCATGTCCGTGGGCCGGATCGCGGGCGCCCGCGGGCGTAAGCCCCCGGAGCCCGCGCCCGGGAATGAACACCCGGCGGCCACGTGTTCACAGCACAGTCAGAGTGTCGAGACCTAGGGAGCCGTCAGTATGGGTTCTGTCGCTTGCCCGCAGCGTCCGAAGGCCGCTGACCTGGACTGGGCCACGGTGGCGCTTGCCGGCGGGACGGCGACCGGGGCGGCGCCGGGGATGGAACGTCGTCTATTCTCCGATTCGGGCGGGTCCGCGGTCGGGCTCGCCGGAGCACCGGAGGAGGTGGGTCCGGTCACCGGGACCGAAGACGGCGGCAACGCCGGGCGAGACAGCGCCGGGCAGGAGACCGAGGCGGAGCGCAGTGCGCGCTTCGAGCGTGATGCGCTGAACTACCTCGACCAGATGTACTCGGCGGCGCTGCGCATGACGCGCAACCCCGCGGACGCCGAGGACCTGGTGCAGGAGATGTACGCGAAGGCCTACGCCTCGTTCCACCAGTTCCGCGAGGGCACGAACCTCAAGGCGTGGCTGTACCGGATCCTCACGAACACCTTCATCAACTCCTATCGGAAGAAGCAGCGCGAGCCCCAGCGCAGCGCTGCCGAGGACATCGAGGACTGGCAGCTCGCGCGCGCCGAGTCGCACATGTCGACCGGGCTGCGTTCCGCCGAGGCGCAGGCGCTCGACCACCTGCCGGACTCCGATGTGAAGGAGGCCCTCCAGGCGATTCCGGAGGAGTTCCGCATCGCGGTGTATCTGGCGGACGTCGAGGGGTTCGCGTACAAGGAGATCGCCGACATCATGGGGACGCCGATCGGTACGGTCATGTCCCGGCTGCACCGCGGCCGTCGGCAGCTTCGCGGGATGCTGGAGGACTACGCGCGTGACCGGGGCCTTGCGCCCGCGGGCGCGGCGCAGTCGCACGACGGGAAAGGTTCGGGCTCATGAGCTGCGGAGAGCCGCACGAGACGGACTGCTCGGAGGTGCTCGACCACCTCTACGAGTACCTGGACCGGGAGATGCCGGACAGTGACTGCGAGAAGTTCAAGGAGCACTTCGACGAGTGCTCGCCCTGCCTGGAGAAGTACGGCCTCGAACAGGAGGTCAAGAAGCTCGTCAAGCGCTGCTGCGGCCATGACGACGTGCCGTCGGACCTGCGCTCGAAGGTGATGGGCCGTATCGAGCTGATCCGTGCGGCCGAGGCTGCGAAGGCCGAAGTCCCGGGCGAGCGGGCCGAGTCGGACACGGAGGCCCGCGGCGGTACGGCTTCTGGCGGCCCTGGCGCCCCGTCGGCTTCGGCACAGGCGGAGGCCGCCTCCGAGGCGGCGTCGGGACCGGCCTCCGAGGCGTCCACCCAGTCGGTCTCCGGGCGCAAGAAGTACGCGTGACGCGGAAGTTCGCCTGACGCAGCAGTACGTGATGACGTGCGAGTGCGCCAGACACGGCGCCTGTTCGGTCCGCGGCAGCGGTGCACCTCCGGGCTCCGACGTTCAGCGAGCGTCGGGGCCCGCTTCGTGCCCTGGGCCGCCGAAGGGCCGAGCCGCCTCGTGGCCGCGTCCCATCTCTCGCCCGCCGCAGGCGAGTCGGCACCGTCCTTGAGCGAGCCGGGTCTTCGCCGCCTCGCGGAGCCTCGTGCAAGTCGGCCCTCCACTACGCGAGTTGGGCCGCTCCTGTCTGCTCGTTGGTGTCTTCTCACTCCAAGGTGTGAGAACTTGCGGTCACCTGAGGAGCATTGGGCTGTTGGCGCCCCACTCCCGTCCCGTCCGTCCTATTCTCCCCTTCCACCGTGGTACGGGGAGGAGTCACCGATGCGTGCAGGGCAAGCCCGCCTGCCGTCGGTGGCGCGTGTGCTCATCGCGGCTGCCGCGGCGGGCGTGCTGGTCTGCGCGGCTCCCGCTCTCTCGGACCCCGTACGCCTCGAATGGGGCGTGCTGCTGCCGATGGCCGCGCTCTACGCGATCTGCGAATTCGCCCCGCGCTGCCCGCTGATGGGGCACAAGGTGCCGGGGAACATGGGCGCGTTCTTCCCGGTGCTGCTGACCGCCGTGTTCCTCACCCCCGCGGCTGCCGCAGCGCTCGTACCGGTGCCGGGAGCGCTCATCGGGCATGTCGCGCCCGGTCACACCGCTGCACGCCGGGTGTGGCACGCGGCCCAACTCGCCCTCGCCTCCTGGACGTCCGCACACGTGTGGAGCGTGCTGGGCGGCAGCGTGACCGTGCCCGACCTCGGCGGGACGGGTTTCCCGGCGGTGCTGCCCGGCGGCGGCCGCCGCGGCGCTCACCTTCTGCGCGGTCGTCACGGCGCTCGACGGCGCGATCCTCGTCGCCGCCGAGCGGTGTGCGCTGCGTGCGGCGTGGCGCGGGCAGTTACAGCGTGCTGTGGCGCCCCATCTGCTGCACGGCTTCGTCGGGTTGATGATGGCCGTGCTGTGGCGCAGCTCGTACGGACCGGCCGCGGCGTTCTTCGTGCTGCTGCCCATGTACATCTGCTGCTGGGTCTTCGCCCAGTACCACCGTGAACGGGGAGCCCATCAGGCCACGATCCGGGCCCTGGTGCAGGCCGTCGACCTCAAGGACCGCTATACGCGCGGCCACAGCGAACGCGTCGGCCGCGCCTCCGTGCTGATCGCACGGGAACTGGGCATGGACGACGAGCGGACGGAGGCGCTGCGCTTCGCGGGCATACTGCACGACATCGGCAAACTCGGCGTCCCCACGCGCCTGTTGCGCAAGGAGGGCCCGCTCACTCCGGAGGAGCGGCGC
Organism: Streptomyces marispadix; assembly: GCF_022524345.1. Lineage (NCBI taxonomy): Bacteria > Bacillati > Actinomycetota > Actinomycetes > Kitasatosporales > Streptomycetaceae > Streptomyces > Streptomyces marispadix. Next base: position 4,587,875 of record NZ_JAKWJU010000002.1, read on the forward strand.
GTGATCGAGCTGCATCCCGAGTACGGGCACGAGATGGTCCGCGGCATCGGGTTCCTCGACGAGGCACGCGACGCGATCCTGCACCACCACGAGCGACTGGACGGCAGCGGCTATCCGTTCGGACTGGCGGGTGCCGAAATCCCGGAGTTCGCACGGGTGGTGGCGGTGGCCGACGCCTTCGACGCGATGACTTCCACACGTAGCTACCGGCGGGGGCGGCCCGTGAGCGCGGCGGTCGCGGAGCTGAAGCGATGCGCGGGCACGCAGTTCGACCCGCGGATGGTGCGGGCGCTGGCCGGCGCCCTCGACCGTCAGGAGTGGTCGCCCGCGGTCACGACGGACCGGCCCTGGGAAACGGGAAGACCGGCGAGAGCGGAGGTGCCGGGGCGAAACGTACCGGCAGCGCGTGACCAGGACGAAGCGGTCGCGACAGGCGCCGCCGGGTCGGTGGATACCGGGCACGGTGCGTTCCGGGGGCCCGCCGCCGACTCCGCTTCGGGCTCCGTCCCGGGCGCTTCCGCCTCCGCTTCGGGCTCCGTCCCGGGCCCCGACGCTGACTCCGCTTCCGGTTCCGGCGCTGATCGCCGTTCGGGCTCCTCTGCCGGCAGCGGCCGCATCGCCGGCAGAGCCGGCACGGCGCATACCCCGGACTCCGTCGCCGAGGAAGATGCGGTGCGTCCCCCGGCATGAGACATCTGACCGCGCTGTGCCGCGTCGCGGCGGTCGCCCTCGCGTGCGCCGCCCTCGGTTCCACCCTGGCGTACGGGCTTCAACAGCCTTGGGTGGCCCTCGCTTTCGCGGCGGTCATCGCGGTCGGGGAGTCCCTTCGCGTACGTCTGCCCGGAGGCGAGCACGACGAGGGCACCCCTACGAGCGCGCCCCTCGCCGCGGCCGGAGCGCTCGGCTACGCACTGCTGGGAGAGGTCGGCGGCGAGCGCACCACGCACGGTGTGATGCAGGTCGTCGCCGTCGTGATCGTCGCCGGGCTCGCGGGGCACGCGCCGCGCGCCGCGCTCGGCCCCTCCCTCGAACCCGACCACGCGGTGCGCGGAGTGCTCGCCGTGGGCTTCGCCGCCACCTGCTTCCAACCCCTGTTCAACTCGGGCGCGTTGACGCACTGGCTGGGGCACGGCTCGTACTACGCGCTCTGTCTGCTGGCCGTCACGCTGGTGACGGGGCTGTGCGACGCCGTGCTGGCCGCCGTCTTCGCCGCGAACAGCCCGGGCGGCCCCGGTGCGGGCCGATTCGGCTCAAGCCATCCCGGTGCAGGGCGTTCCGTTTCGGACCGCTCGGGCACAGGCCGTCCCTTCGGGCCGTTGCTCCGCGCCCAGCTACGCACCCATGTCGGCATAGCTCCGGCCATCGGCGCCACCGGGGCCGTCATCGCGCTCGCCGTGGCCGTCGTGGGGCTGTGGGCGCTGCCCGTCTTCTGTGTGCCGCTGCTGCTGACGCTGTTCTCCTTCCGCCGCTATGCGACGGTGCGCGCCACGTACCGGCAGACCATCGCCTCCCTAGCGCGCTCCACCGAGGTCGCCGGCTACACCCCGCACGGCCACGCACGCAGAGTCGCCGAACTGAGCTGTGCCGTGGGGCGCGAGCTGGGGCTGACCCATCCCGAGCTCACCGTGCTGGAGTATGCGGCGCTGATGCACGACATCGGGCAGCTCTCACTCGTCGACCCGGTCGACTCGGGCGCCACCGAATCCCTCGACCCCGGGTTGCAGCGCCGGATCGCGCTGCTGGGCGGCGCGGTCGTACGGCAGACCGGGGTGGCGCCCGAAGTCGCCGTGGTGGTCGAACGCCAGGCGGACCCTTTCCGTGAACAGCCGCTTACGGCGCGTATCGTCCGCACGGTCAACGCGTATGACGACATGGTCGCCGGGAAGGCTTCCGTCGAGGGGTCTTTGCAAGCGCTGGAGCGGCTGCGACTGGGGTCCGCCCACGACTTCGAACCACGCGTCGTGGAGGCCCTGTCACGCGTGGTGTCGCGAGGGGCGAGGGGTGGGGCCGGGTAGTGAGCAGGCCGTCGTACGGGCATGGTTGGATGCGACAGGGGAACTCCGAACAGGGCACACACCGTGCTCGAAAGGGATACCGAGCGGCCGTGGGAGGGCCGGTGGGCGCTCCCCGCGAGAGCCGTATGACAGACAGCCGCAGGACAGAGCGCGGCAGCGGGAGCGAACCCGACAGCAGCCGATCGACAGGCGGGAATCAGGCGGAAACATCGTGAGGATCTTCGGCAAGGTGAGGCACCGTCCCTCCGCTACGTGGCGGCAGGCGACGGACCGTGCCTTCGCGCTCATCGGTGACGGGCGCTACGAGGACGCGGACGAACTGCTCACGCAGGCCGCCGACCTCGAACCGTGGCTCTCGGAGTCCTGGTTCAACCTCGCCCTGCTGCACAAGTTCCGGCACGACTGGGAGCAGGCCCGTACGGCCGGTCTCAGGGCCGTGGCACTGCTGGAGCGGCAGACGGGCGCTCCCGACTGGTGGAACGTGGGCATCGCCGCCACCGCGCTCCAGGACTGGCCGCTGGCCCGCCGGGCCTGGCAGGCGTACGGACTTCGCGTACCCGGGCAGTCGCAGTCCGCGGCGGTCGCCGAACCGACCGGCATGCAGCTCGGCAGCGCGGCCGTGCGGCTTTCCCCGGAGGGCGAGGCCGAGGTCGTATGGGGCAGGCGGATCGACCCCGCCCGCATCGAGGTGCAGAGCATCCCGCTGCCGTCCTCGGGGCGCCGCTGGGGCGAAGTGGTGCTCCACGACGGAGTGCCGCACGGCGAGCGCACCACGGCGGGCGGCCCCACCTATCCGGTCTTCGACGAGATCGAGTTGTGGGCTCCCTCGCCCGTGCCGACTTGGGTGGTGCTGTTGCAGGCGGCCACCGAGTCGGACCGCGACGCGCTCGAACGGCTCGCCGCGGACGCCGGGTTCGCCGCCGAGGACTGGTCGTCGTCCGTACGGCTGCTGTGCCGCACGTGCTCGGAGAGCCGTATGCCCGCGGACGAGGGCGACGGCTCGGTGCACGTCGATCCGCACGACCACAGCTCGCCGGGGCATCCGGGGCCGCTGGGGCATATGGCTCCGGGCGGGCCCGGGGAACTGTGGGTGCCGGAGCGGGAGTGCGGACTGGCCGCGCCGGGCGGTCTCGTACGCGGGCTGCTGGACAGTTGGGTCGCCGACAGTCCGGACAGCCGCGAGTGGCGGGATCTCGAAGAGGTCTGCTGAGACGGCCAGTTGAGACGGTGCTGAGACGGCGAGTTGAGACGGTGCTGAGGCAGCCCGCTGAGACTGTCCGCTGAGACGGGCCTGTTGGGAGACGGCCTGTCGGGAGACGTCTGCCGGGACGGTGGCGCCGGGTTTCTTTCGAACCTGACGCGTCCCGTTCGAACCTGACAGAACGGGCTCGAACCCGACGGCCCGGCCCCGGCGCTCCCGGACGACGGCACCGCACCTCCGGCTACGCTGTGGGGCGACGGTTCACGTGGCGAGGAAGGCAAGCGGCGGAATGGCGCGACAGCAGCAGGAGATCAGCGGGGAGTCCGTGACGGGTGGCACCGGCACCGCCGGGTCCGGCTTCGTGGACGACACCAGGGACTGCGAGGCGCGCGAGACCGCCCACCGTGAGCGTGGCACCGCACGCCCGATCACCGTCGTGGGGAACCCGGTGCTGCACAAGGAGTGCAAGGACGTCACCTCCTTCGACGACGAACTCGCCTCTCTCATCGACGACATGTTCGCCAGCCAGCGTGCCGCGGAGGGCGTCGGCCTCGCGGCGAACCAGATCGGCGTCGATCTGAAGGTCTTCGTCTACGACTGCATGGACGACGAGGGAGTGCGCCACGTCGGCGCGGTCTGCAACCCGGTACTCGACGAACTCCCCGCCTCCCGCCGCAGCCTGGACGACTCCAACGAAGGCTGTCTGTCGGTGCCCGGCGCCTATGAGGCGCTCGCGCGCCCCGACTACGCGGTGGTGCGCGGGCAGGACGCCGAGGGCAAGCCCATCGCCGTTGAGGGCACCGGCTACTTCGCCCGCTGCCTCCAGCACGAGACGGACCACCTGTACGGCTACCTCTATATCGACCGGCTCTCGAAGCGTGAGCGGAAGGACGCTCTCCGGCAGATGGCGGAGGGCACTCCGAGATATGAGACCGTGCCCAACGACTGAGACGCAGCGGGGCGTTGGGGCGCGTACGGCCCTCGCCGCGGTCCAGCCGCGGTTCCGGCCACCCCCGGGTCCCGCAAGCGGAATCGGGACCGTGCGCCGGGCCTCCGCCGCGCGATCCCCGTTCGGGGTGCGGTCGAGGCGCAGGGACTTCGCTCACGCATCACGCGTGGCGGCCTCCAAACATGACAGACATAACGTGTCACGGGCGACCGCCGCCCGGTGCCGATGGTGCCGGGCGGCGGTCGTTCCGTTCTCCGGGGGCTCCGGCCTGCACGGATGCGCGCCAGGGGAGTTCGGAGTCCAGTGGCCTCGTCCATTGGCACTTTTTGACAGTTGTTGACGCGTTCTCTTTGTCACGACAAGCTCTGTTGCCACTCCCCACAAAATATGGAGGCCACCATGCCCCGACGTGCGGTAAGAGCCGTACTGGCGCTTGTCATGGTCGCGGCAGCAGTCCTGGTGGGCACGGCAGTGGCGACCGCCGGGCCCGCAGCCCCCACGGACGGCTGCTTCACCTGGAACCGCGACCTCGCCGAGGGCGCTTCCGGGGACGACGTCAAGCAGCTCCAGGTCCGGATCTCCGGATACCCGGCGAGCGGTGAAGTCATCTCCGTCGACGGCAAGTTCGGCCCGGCCACCAAGGCCGCCGTCTCCCGCTTCCAGAAGGCGTACGGAATCAGCGAGACCGGCAAGGCCGACGCGGCCACGTACAAGAAGATCTACGAGTTGCAGGACGACGACTGCACGCCTGCCCACTTCTCCTACGCGGAGTTGAACAACTGCAACTCCGACTGGAGCGGCGGAGCCGTCAGCGCCTCGGAGGCCAAGGCCAACGCCCTGCGCACCATGTGGAAGCTGGAGGCCATGCGGCACGCCATGGGCGACAAGCCGCTCCGCGTCACCAGCGGTTTCCGCTCCAAGGCCTGCAACGACCAGGTGGGCGGCGCTCCTTCGAGCCGTCATCTCTTCGGTGACTCGGCCGACCTCGGCGCAGGGGCGCACTCGCTGTGCGCCATGGCCAAGGAAGCGCGCAACCGCGGGTTCCACGGCATTCTCGGGCCGGGCTTCCCCGCCCACGACGACCACACCCACGTGGACCACCGTTCAAGCAAGTACTGGGACGCGCCTGACTGCGGCGTCACCAACTGACCCGGCACCACATCTGCTCGGCACAGCTTGACTCAGGAAGGAAACCAACCCCCCATGAACCGAAAGATCGCTCTGCGGACGGCCGTCGGCGCCTCGGCGATGGCACTCGCGATCTTCTCCACCGCATATGTGGCGGAGGCGACCACAGACGAGCCCGCGAAGGCCAAGGAAGCCGCTCCGCTCGCGAAGATGAGCCACTCCGCGGCTGCGAAGAAGCTGGGTGACGCCGGCATCGGCATCACCTCCAGCGGCGGCTGCTCCGACCGCAACAACTCAAGCTGCACCTCGCTGGACCAGGTCAACTCGGCGACGATCGACGGTGCGATCACCCTCAAGGGCGCCAGCAAGTGCGACCTGACGGTCACCGGCGGCACCGAGACGGGCCACGCCAGCGGCACCTACAGCCACTGGAACGGCTACAAGCTGGACTTCCACATGACGGGCTGCCTCAGCAGCTACGTCAAGAACACCTTCACCTCCATCGGTGGCAACAAGTGGAAGTCCGGGTCGGGGAACATCTACTTCGACGAGGGCAACCACTGGGACGTCACGTTCCACAACTGCGGCGGCTGCCTGAGCGGCGGCAAGGGCTGAGCGAGCCGGACGAACAGCCAAGGACTCATGACGGACGGCTGACGGGGCCGGGTCGGTAGGTCCGGGGGGCCGCGCGGGGAGCGCGGCCCCCTTGCTGTTCCCGTACTCCCAAGCGGATAGGGCGAGTTGCCGGGAGGCCGTCTGAAGGGACCGGCCCGGCCAGGCCAGGCGCCGTCAGAAGTCGTCGTCGAAGGCGACCGAGCCCTCCACGGCGACCTGATAGGCGGAGGCTCGCCGTTCGAAGAAGTTGGTCAGCTCCTGCACGTTCTGAAGCTCCATGAACGAGAACGGATTCCTGGCGCCGTAGCGGGCGGGGAAGCCCAGCCGGACGAGCCGCTGATCGGCGACGGCACGCAGATACTGCTCCATCGACTCGGTGTTCATCCCGGGCAGCCCCTCGCCGCAGAGGTCGCGGGCGAATTGCAGTTCCGCCTCGACTGCCTCCTCCAGCATCTCCGTCACCTCCTTCTCCAGCTCCTCGTCGAAGAGTTCGGGCTCCTCCTCGCGGACGGTGTCCACGACGTCGAAGGCGAAGGACATGTGCATCGACTCGTCGCGGAACACCCAGTTGGTGCCGGTCGCCAGCCCGTGCAGCAGGCCGCGTGAGCGGAACCAGTAGACGTAGGCGAACGCACCGTAGAAGAACAGCCCCTCGATGCAGGCGGCGAAGCAGATGAGGTTGAGCAGGAAGCGCCGCCTGTCCGAGCGGCTCTCCAGCCGCTCGATCCGCTCCTCGCCCTCGCCCTCCTCCAGGGCCGCCATCCAGCGGAAGCAGAACTGTGCCTTCTCCCTGATGGACGGGATGTTCTCGACGGCCGCGAACGCCTCCGCACGCTCGTCCACATCGGGCAGATACGTATCCAGCAGCGTCAAGTAGAACTGGACGTGCACCGCCTCCTCGAAGAGCTGCCTGGAGAGATACAGGCGCGCCTCCGGGGAGTTGATGTGCTTGTAGAGGGAGAGCACGAGATTGTTCGCCACGATCGAGTCACCCGTGGCGAAGAAGGCCACGAGGCGGCTGATCATGTGCTGTTCGCCGGGCGTGAGCTTGGCGAGGTCGGCGATGTCGGAGTGGAGGTCGACCTCCTCGACGGTCCAGGTGTTCTTGATGGCGTCGCGGTAGCGGTCGTAGAAGCCGGGATAGCGCATCGGCCGCAGGGTCAGCTCGAAGCCGGGGTCGAGCAGATTCCCCGCGCGGCCGCCGTCGGTGTTCTTGGCGCTGGTCGTCACTGGCATGCCTCGCAGGACTCGGGGTTCTCCAGGGAGCAGGTGGCGGCGTCGGCGCCATGCGGGGGCGGCACGGACGCGTGCGGGGGCTCGGCGTCCGCCGAAGCAGCGGCAGCCCCCGCCGTCGCCGTTGCCGCCGCTGCGCCCGCGGCCCGTGCGATGCGCGTCGCCGGCCGCGAACGCAGGTAGTACGTCGTCTTGATGCCGCTCTTCCATGCGTAGGCGTACATCGAGCTGAGCTTGCCGATCGTCGGCGCCGCCATGAACAGGTTCAGCGACTGGCTCTGGTCGAGATACGGGGTACGGGCCGCGGCCATGTCGATCAGCGAGCGCTGAGGCAACTCCCATGCCGTACGGAAGAGTTCACGCACCTCCGCGGGGACCCGGCGGAGGTCCTGCACCGATCCGTCCGCCTCCCGCAGCTCCTCGCGAGTGCGTTCGTCCCACAGCCCGAGCCGCTTCAGCTCCGCTACGAGATAGGTGTTCACCTGGAGGAACTCGCCGCTGAGCGTCTCCCGCTTGAAGAGGTTCGAGACCTGCGGCTCGATGCACTCGCAGACGCCCGCGATGGCCGCGATCGTCGCCGTCGGCGCGACCGCCAGCAGCAGCGAATTGCGCATCCCCGTACGGCTGATGCGCTCCCGAAGGGCCGACCAGCGCTCCGGCCAGGCCGGTCGCGCCCGCGGATAGTGGTCGGGGTGCAGCACGCCGCGTGCGGTACGGGTCTCCTCCCAGGCAGGCAGCGGCCCGTGCCGCTCGGCGAGGTCCGCGCTGGCCCCGTACGCCGCGAGCATGATCCGTTCGGAGATACGGGTGGAGAGCCGCCGTGCCTCCTCCGAGTCGAAGGGCAGCCTCAGCCGGAAGAAGACGTCCTGGAGGCCCATCACCCCCAGACCGACCGGGCGCCAGCGGGAGTTGGAGCGCTCTGCCTGCTCTGTGGGATAGAAGTTGATGTCGACGACACGGTCCAGGAACGTCACCGCCGTACGCACCGTGGCGTCCAGGCGCTCCCAGTCCATAGCGCCCGACTCGCCGAGATGCGCCGCGAGATTGACCGAACCCAGATTGCAGACGGCGGTCTCGCCGTCGTCGGTGACCTCCAGGATCTCCGTGCACAGATTCGAGGAGTGCACGGTGCGGCCCGGCTTCGCCGTCTGATTCGCCGTGCGGTTGGCGGTGTCCTTGAAGGTCATCCAGCCGTTGCCCGTCTGGGCGAGGGTGCGCATCATGCGCGCGTACAGGCGGCGGGCGGGCACCCGGCGCACCGCACGGCCGTCCGCCTCCGCCCTGCGGTAGGCGTCGTCGAACTCCCCGCCCCAGAGGTCCGCCAGCTCCGGCACGTCGACGGGCGAGAAGAGCGACCAGTCGGCGTCCGCCTCCACGCGGCGCATGAACTCGTCCGGAATCCAGTGCGCGAGATTGAGGTTGTGGGTGCGCCGGGCCTCCTCGCCGGTGTTGTCGCGCAGTTCCAGGAACTCCTCCACGTCCGCGTGCCAGGTCTCCAGATAGACGCAGGCGGCGCCCTTGCGACGGCCGCCCTGGTTCACGGCGGCCACCGAGGAGTCCAGAGTGCGAAGGAACGGCACGATGCCGCCCGAGTGCCCGTTCGTGCCCCGGATCAGCGAACCGCGGGCACGGATACGGGAGTAGGACAGGCCGATGCCGCCCGCGTGCTTCGACAGCCGCGCCACCTGCTTGTAGCGGTCGTAGATCGAGTCCAGCTCGTCCTTCGGCGAGTCCAGCAGATAGCAGGACGACATCTGGGCGTGCCGCGTACCGGAGTTGAAGAGCGTGGGGGAGGAGGGGAGATAGGCCAGCGAACTCGTCAGCCCGTACAACTCCGCGACCTCGTCCGCCGCCTGTGCGGAGTCGCCGTCGGCGAGCCCGCAGGCGACGCGCAGCAGGAAGTGCTGCGGCGTCTCGATCACCCGGCGCGTCGTGGGATGGCGCAGCAGATACCGCGAATGCACCGTCCGCAGCCCGAAGTAGCCGAAGCGGTCGTCCGCTCCCGATTCGACCGCCTCCTCCACGAGGGCGTCGAGGCGGGCCGCGTGGGTCCGTACGAACGCGGCCGTACGGTCCGCGATCAGGCCCTCGCGGTGCCCCGTGGCGATGGAGGACGAGAAGGACGACGCGCCCTGGCCGCGGGCCTCTTCGCGGATGGCGAGCGTGAGCAGCCGGGCCGCCAGCCGCGAGTAGGCGGGCTCCTCGCCGATCAGCCCGGCGGCCTCCTCCGCGGCGAGCGACCTCGACTCGGCCTCGTCTGCGTCCTGTCGGCGTCCGCGCAGCACAGCTCCGGCGACCCGCCGGGGATCGGTGCCGGGAAGATCGGCGGCCAGCTCGGTCAGGGTGTGCAGCAGCGCGCCGTCCTCGGCGGGCTGCCCGGATACGTGAGGCGGCGCGGCGGAGCCGGGTGGCGATGCGGGTGCGATGGTCACGGGATGTGCTCTCCCTCGCTCGGGTCAGGTCACCGGTCACCGGGGGAGCGCACAGGCGGGCGCGCGGGCATGCCGCATCGCTCAGCGGCATGCCTTGCGGCGTCCACCGGCCCAACCCTCGGGACCCGGACGTCTGTCGACACGGCCGGCAGGCACTCGGACTCGCGACGAGGCGGCGGTGCCGCCCGTCATGGCGGGGCCATGGAGGGCAGCGAAGCACCACATCGCACACCGTTGCGGGACAGTTCCGGATTCACACCGGATTCCCCTGCGCGGCAGCGAGCACGAGCATACATCTAGTAGTGGAGAGCGCCAGTCGCCCCCACATATTGTGTCGACCGGTTCTGCTCTTTGGACTGGTTCGCAACTCGGTCCGCGGGCCGCCTGGTTGGCGACCGCGCGCTTCACCCGCGGTCGGCCCCGGCTCACAGTTCGAGCGCGTACGCCCGCAGCGCCATGCTCGGAAGCGGTTCCCAGTCCCTCTCCGGTATGCGTACGAAGCCCAGCCGCGCGTACAGCCTGTGCGCCGACGTCATCCGCTCGTGGCTGCACAGCAGCAGCCGTCTCAGGCCCCGTTCACGCGCCCGCTCGACGCATGCCCGCACCAGGGCCTCGCCCGCCCCGCGACCGCGCCCCTCGGCCCGTACCGCGAGCATCCTGAACTCGCCCTCGCCCGGGCCCGCGATGTCCGCGTACTCCCCGCCGTCGCCGACGAAGGCCACCGCGCCGAGCACTCGCTCCGACGCGGCCTCCGCGGCGACCAGCACCTCCGTGTGCAGTGCACGGCGCCGGGCCGCCCGCAGTGTGTCCAGATACGGGTCGTCCTCGCCGAAGTCCAGCAGCCCGTCCCGTAGATACGCCTCCGCGGTCAGCTCGCCGACCTCGTCCAGCTCCTCGTCGCGAGCCGGTCTGATCGTGATGTCCATGGAACGAGCATGCCTCGCCCCACTGACAATCGGGTGTCAGTGGGGCGAGGCATGCGATCGTGCGCAGTCCGGACTGTGCGGAGGGAGGGCTCCCGCTCTCTCAGTGCGCGCCGGTCGGCGCGGGCAACTCCTCCTGTACGCCCGGGTCTCCGACGTCCGCCGTGTAGTCCGAGGGACGCGTCTCGTCGACTCCGTCCGGTGCCTTCACGGCCCTCAGTACGAAGGTGAGCACCACCGTGACCACCGCGTTGAGCACGAACGCGGTCAGGCCGATGTACCCGATCTCCCCGATGCCGGGGATCACGTCGTTGCTGCCGCCGAAGTGCTTCTGCACCGGCGAGGAGACGCCGTACGCCGTGACCGTTCCGTAGACCATGCCGACGGCCCAGCCGGCCAGCAGCGCCCACCGGTGGAACCAGCGGGTGAAGAGCCCGCCCACGAGCGACGGGAACGTCTGGAGGATCCAGATGCCGCCCAGGAGCTGGAAGTTGATCGCGACCGTCTTGTCCATCCCGAGGACGAAGATCAGGGCGCCGACCTTCACCAGCAGCGACGTGATCTTGGAGACCTTGGTCTCCTGCTCGGGGGTCGCATCGGGGCGGAGGAAGTCCTTGTAGATGTTCCTGGTGAAGAGGTTCGCGGCCGCGATCGACATGATGGCCGCCGGTACGAGCGCGCCGATGCCGATGGCGGCGAAGGCGACGCCCGCGAACCAGCTCGGGAACATGTTCTCGAAGAGCTGCGGGATCGCGAGCTGCCCGTTCTTCACCTTGATGCCCGCCGCGATGGCCATGAAGCCCAGCAGTGCGAGCATGCCCAGCATCAGCGAGTACAGCGGCAGGATCGTGGTGTTCCGACGGATCACGTTGCGGCTGCCGCTGGAGAGCGTCGCCGTGATCGAGTGCGGATACATGAAGAGCGCCAGCGCGGAGCCGAAGGCGAGCGTCGCGTACGCCCACTGGTTGGGCGAGCTGGTGACGACCTCGCCCTTCGGCTTGCCCGTGGCCGGGTTGGTCTGCGACAGGGCGTCGCCGGCCTTGGCGAACACGTCGTCGAAACCGCCCAGTTTGAACGGGATGTAGATGATCGCCACCGCGATGACGATGTAGATCAGCGTGTCCTTGACGAAGGCGATCAGCGCCGGCGCCCGCAGCCCGGAGGAGTAGGTGTACGCCGCCAGCACCGCGAAGGCGATCAGCAGCGGCAGGTCCTTGATGAACCAGTGCGTCGACTCGCCGCCGCCGATGCCCATGACGTCCAGCACCGACTGGATGCCGACGAGTTGCAGCGCGATGTACGGCATCGTCGCGAGGATGCCCGTCACGGCGACCGCCAGCGCCAGCGACTTGGAGCCGAACCGGCCGCGCACGAAGTCCGACGTCGTCACGTACCCGTGCCGGTGCGAGACCGACCACAGCCGCGGCAGGAACGTGAAGATCAGCGGGTAGACGAGGATCGTGTACGGGACGGCGAAGAAGCCCGCGGCGCCCGCCGCGTAGATCGCCGCCGGAACCGCCACGAAGGTGTACGCCGTGTACAGGTCGCCGCCGAGCAGGAACCAGGTGACCCAGGTGCCGAAGCTCCGTCCGCCCAGGCCCCATTCGTCGAGGCTGTCGGCGTTCTCGGCCTTGCGCCAGCGTGCCGCGAGAAAGCCCATCGCCGTGACGAGCACGAAGAAGAAGACGAAGACGGCCAGCGCCACTCCGTTGACCCCGCTCATCGGGCACCGTCCTCTCCGCCGTCGGCGTCGCTTCCGTCTGCCGCGTCCGCCGCTTCGGTTCCGTCGGCCGCGCTTGCCGCGCCGGCCCCTCCGGTTCCGGCCGCGGCTCGCCGCCTCGCCTCGTCACGCTGGACGAGCTTGTACGCGACCACCGTCATCACGGCCGAGACCAGCACCCACAGCATCTGGTACCAGTAGAAGAACGGCAGCCCGCCGAGCGTGGGTTCGGTACGCGAGTACGAGCTGACCCACATCAGCGCGACGAACGGCAGGAAGAGGCACACTCCGACGGCCACCCGCAGCGGCGTGACCACGGGCGAGTGCGACGGCGACTGCGTCGCGGTCTCAGGTGTTTCGGGTGGCGCTGGCATGCCTCAACTCCGTCCGTCGGGTAACTCCTGTCGAGACGCGCAGGAAATCTAAACGAGCGCTTCGCACTCCGTCACTACCTGCACGGATAACGGAACGGCACCTTTTGTGCGGGAGGCGGCGGCGGTTGCCGCGGACGGCGCTAAAGCAGGCGCCGAGGCAAGCGATTTCGTAGCGTTCCGTGCCGTGAAGAGCGGTACGCACGGAATGCGAACCGAGCCGCGTTCGAGCCGTAAAGAGCGGTGCGAGGTCTATGTGCCCTACGGGGGCTATGACACCCGTCAGCCGTTGTGTCCGTGATGCGGGCGCTGGAGATTGGCGACGAACTTGTAGCGGTCCCCCCGGTAGACCGAGCGCACCCACTCCACCGGCTCCCCGTCGGTGTCGAGCGAGTGCCGCGAGAGCATCAGCATCGGCAGGCCCACGTCCGTGCCGAGCAGCCCGGCCTCCCGGGGAGTGGCGAGCGAGGTCTCGATGGTCTCCTCGGCCTCCGCGAGGTGGACGCCGTACACCTCCGCGAGTGCCGTGTAGAGCGAGGTGTACTTCACGAGGCTGCGCCGCAGCGCCGGGAAACGCCGCTGTGAGAGATGGGTCGTCTCGATCGCCATCGGCTCCCCGCTGGCGAGACGCAGCCGCTCGATGCGCAGCACGCGCCCGCCCGCGGGTATGTCGAGGGCGTCGGCGAGGCGGTCGTCGGCGGTGACATAGCCGATGTCGAGCAACTGCGACGTCGGTTCCAGGCCCTGTGCGCGCATGTCCTCGGTGTACGAGGTGAGTTGGAGGGCCTGGGAGACCTTCGGCTTGGCGACGAAGGTGCCCTTGCCCTGAATGCGCTCCAGCCGTCCCTCGACGACGAGTTCCTGCAGGGCCTGGCGCACGGTCGTGCGCGAGGTGTCGAACTCGGTGGCCAGAGTGCGCTCCGGCGGGACGGGAGTGCCGGGCGGCATCGTCTCCGTCATCTCCAGCAAGTGCCGCTTGAGCCGGTAGTACTTGGGCACGCGCGTGGTCCGCGCGCCGTTGCCGTTTCCGGACTCCGGTTCCGCCGCGGCTGTGACCGCGCCCCCGTCCGTGCTCATGGCTTGCCTTCCCGCTCGAGTCGTGCTGCCGTCACCGGCTTCCTCCGTGCGCAGGCGATGCGTGGCGCCTTGTGCGCGGCTTCGGTCACGGCACCGGATGCGGCGGCGTCTTGGGAGGTGCTGCGCTCTCCGGCCGCCGTTCCGGCTGTACTTCGCGGCTCACATCGTGGCACGGGGTCGGGCTCTCGGGACTCCCGCGCCCAGATGTCGTTCCGATAACGGAACCCCCGGCTTGGTTTCTGCACCGTTGACACCCTTATAGGTCTAGGCCAAGCTGCGAACTGGTCTAAACCATTAGACCAGTTCAAGCAGTCCGTTGGGGAGGATGCCGTGAGACGAGGACTCGTCGCCGCGACCGTGATCGCGGCTCTGACGGCGGGTGTTGCCGCCTGCGGGCCGGGCGGTGAGGGCAAGTCCGGTGCCGACGGCTTCAAGGGGCAGACGCTGACGCTCTGGGCCATGGACGGCTCGACGCCCGAGAAGTGGCAGAAGGACGTGAAGGCGGCCTTCGAGAAGAAGACCGGCGCCAAGCTGAAGCTCGAAGTGCAGCAGTGGAACGGCATCCAGCAGAAGTTGACCACCGCGCTCTCCGAACCCGAGCCGCCGGACGTCGTGGAGGTCGGGAACACCCAGACACCCGCGTACGCGAAGACCGGCGGCCTCGCCGATCTGAGCGATCTGAGGAAGACGATCGGCAAGGACTGGACGGAGTCCGTCAACAAGTCGGCCGTCTACGGCGGCAAGCAGTACGCGGCCCCCTGGTACACGGTCAACCGCACCGTCATCTACAACAAGCGGATCTGGGCGGAGGCGGGCGTCGACAAGACCCCGAAGACCCGCGCCGAGTTCTTCGACGCCCTCGACGCCATCAAGCGGAAGACCGACGCCGAACCGCTCTATCTCCCCGGCCAGAACTGGTACTTCTTCGACGGCCTCCTCATCGGCGAGCACGCAGACCTCGTCAGGAAGCAGGGCGGCAAGTGGGTGTCCGACCTCTCGAACCCCAAGGTCGGCGCCGCCATGAGGACCTATGAGAAGTACGCGTCGTACTCGAAGGCGCCCAAGGACAAGGACGAGGCGACACCGCAGCAGGCCGAGGTCTTCGCCAAGGGCAAGACGGGCGCCTTCATCGGGCTCGGCTGGGAGGCGGCGACCGCGATCAAGGCCAATCCGAAGATCGAGAAGGACATCGGGTACTTCACCATCCCAGGTGAGAAGGCCGGCAAGCCCGAGGGCGTCTTCCTCGGCGGCTCCAATCTGGCCGTCGCCGCGGGCAGCGAGAAGCAGGAACTCGCAAGGGAGTTCCTCAAGATCGCGCTGTCCGACGAGTTCGAGGGCGCGCTCGCCGAGGAGGGCGGCGTCATCCCCAACAAGGAGTCCCTCCAGAAGAAGGTCGAGGGCAACCCGGCCGCCGAGACCGCCGCACCCGCCGTCGCCGGCGGCGGACTGACGCCGCTCATCCCGCAGTGGGCGGCCGTGGAGAACCCGCCCAACCCCGTCAAGCGCTATATGACGGCCGTGCTCAAGGGGAAGTCGCACGCCGCCGCTGCCGCCTCCGTCGAGGACGAGTTCAACAAGAGGCTGTCGCAGAAGCAGTGACGTCCCGCCGGGCTGCCGGGGTGCAGGCAGTCGTGTTGCCGGAGGGGGTGGCACGACTGCCGGCACACCGGCAGCCCGGGCCCGGGCTCTACGACCGACTGAGCCGAGCTGGAGCAGAGATGTCAGTGCGAACCCATGACACGCCGCAGGCGGAGCGGGGCACGCCGTCCGCCACGTCCAACGGCGGCCCGCAGAGCAGCCGTCCGCAGAGCAGCGGCGCGAGAGTCCGCGGCAAGGGCGACGCCGACGGCAGGGGCGGACGCAGAGGCGGGAGCGACGGCGGCGGCACACGCGCCCTTCCGTATCTGCTGCTGCTCCCCGCGCTCGCGGCCACCGCAGTGCTGCTGGGCTGGCCGCTGCTGATGAACGGCCTGCTGTCCTTCCAGAACCTCAACATGACGCAGCTCATCCAGCACGTCACCGAGTGGGCCGGGTGGGACAACTACCGAACGACGCTGGGCAGTTCGGACTTCTGGCGGGTCACCCTGCGGTCGGTGCTCTTCACCGCCGCCAACGTCGTGATGATCATGGTGTTCGGCACCCTTACCGGACTGCTGCTCGCCAGACTCGGACCGCGCATGCGGCTGCTGCTCTGCGCGGGCCTCGTACTGGCCTGGGCGATGCCCGTCATCGCCGCGACGACCGTCTACCAGTGGCTGTTCGCACAGCGCTTCGGCGTCGTCAACTGGGTGCTCGACGCCCTGGGCTGGCACTCCATGGCGGGCTTCAACTGGACCGGCGGACAGCTCTCCACGTTCTTCGTCATCTCGCTGCTCCTCGTGTGGACGTCGGTGCCGTTCGTCGCGATCAACCTCTACGCCGCGACGACCACGATCCCCGGAGAGCTCTACGAGGCGGCGGCACTGGACGGCGCGGGCGCCGCGCAGAGCTTCGCCACGGTGACGCTGCCGTTCCTCAAGCCGTTCCTGCTGGTGACGACGTTCCTCGAAGTGATCTGGATATTCAAGGCGTTCCCGCACGTCTTCGCCGTCAACGAGGGCGGCCCCGACCGTCTCACCGAGACCCTGCCCGTCTACGCCTTCGTAGAGGGCGTGGGCAACCAGCACTACGGCACGGGCGCGGCCGTCTCCGTCCTCACGATCGTGATCCTGCTGGCGCTGATGTCGTACTACCTGCGCGCGGTGATGCGCCAAGAGGAGGGCGAGAAGTGAAAGCCGCCGACGCGGTGGAGAGCCGCAACCCGGTGAACCACGAAGGTGCGTCGCAGACCGGGGGTTCGGTGAACGCCGGGGGCGCGGCGAGGCCGGCACCGGCGTCCGCGCCCGCGCGGACGGGCGGGCGCATGCGCGTCTGGGCCGGCCTCTGGCCGAACGCGACCGCACTCGTGCTCTTCGCGTTCTTCGTCTTCCCCGTGTACTGGATGTTCAACACGGCGTTCAAACCGGACCGGGACGTCCTCAGCGACACCCCGGTCTGGTTCCCGTCACGTCCCACGCTCGACCACTTCGCCACCGCGGTCCAGGCCGACAACTTCCTCACGCTGGTGCGCAATTCGGTCACCGTGACGCTGCTCGCCGTCGGATTCGCGCTGCTCGTCGCGCTCTTCGCCGCGTTCGCTCTCGCGCGCATGCGCTTCGCGGGACGCAGAAGCATCGTGCTGATCTTCATGATCGCGCAGATGGCGCCCTGGGAGGTCATGGTCATCGCCGTCTATATGACCGTGCGCGACGCGGAGATGCTCGACAGCCTCGTACCGCTCACGCTCTTCTACACCGCGATGGTGCTGCCGCTGACGGTGCTGACGCTGCGCGGCTACGTCGCCGCCGTACCGAAGGAACTGGAGGAGTCGGCGATGGTGGACGGCTGCGGACGCGCACAGGCGTTCCGCAGGGTGATCTTCCCGCTGCTCGCCCCCGGGCTCATGGCCACCTCGCTCTTCGGATTCATCACCGCCTGGAACGAGTTCCCGATGGTGCTCATCCTCAACAAGGACGCGGGAGCCCAGACCCTTCCGCTGTGGCTGTCGGGATTCCAGACGGCGTTCGGGGACGACTGGGGCGCCACCATGGCCGCCGCGTCCCTGTTCGCGCTGCCCGTACTGCTGCTCTTCCTCTACTTGCAGCGGAAGGCCGTCAGCGGGCTCACGGCCGGTGCCGTGAAGGGATAGGCCGTACCTACCCGGAACCGGTCCCGGACCCCGGCCCCGGCCCACGGCGCAGGGCCGTACGGCGTCAACTCCCGGGCACACGACGAGCGGAGGGCGATCCGCAAGGCAGACGAACCGCGGGCAAGCCGATCAGGCATACCCCACAAGCCTCGCAAGCCTCGCAAGCAACGAGTCACAAGCACCAGCCTCAAGCACGCGCGCCACACGAGCCTCAGCACGAGCCACGACCGATCTACCGGCAAAGGGCCTCCAGCGAAGGGACAATGCGCCACATGACCACGCTCGCCACCGGCACCGAGAGCCTCACCCGCGACGCCCTCACCGTGCTCCAGCCCGGCTTCACCGGCACCAGCGCCCCCGACTGGCTGCTGCGGCAGCTCGCCGAAGGGCTCACCTCCGTGGGCCTGTTCGGGCGGAACATCGAATCGCCGGAGCAGCTCGCCGCGCTCACCGCCCAACTCCGCGAGGTACGGCCCGAGGTGCTGGTCGCGATCGACGAGGAGGGCGGCGACGTGACTCGCCTGGAGGCCCGCACCGGCTCGTCCTTCCCAGGGAACCTCGCCCTCGGTCACGTCGACGACACCGGTCTCACGCGTGCGGTGGCCGGTGAACTCGGCCGCAGGCTGGCCGCGTGCGGCGTCAACCTCAACTGGGCCCCGTCCGCCGACGTCAACTCCAACCCCGACAACCCCGTCATCGGAGTCCGCTCCTTCGGCGACGACCCGCGGCTCGTGGCCCGGCACACCGTGGCGTACGTGGAGGGACTACAGGCGGCGGGCGTCGCGGCCTGCGTGAAGCACTTCCCCGGGCACGGCGACACCGCGGTCGACTCCCACCACGCCCTGCCCCGCATCGACGCGGACATGGACACGCTGCGCGAGCGTGAACTCGTCCCGTTCCAGGCGGCGATCGACGCCGGTACCAAGGGCGTGATGAGCGCGCACATCCTGCTGCCCGCCCTGGACGAGGCACTGCCCGGCACGCTCAGCCCGGCGGCCCTCATGGGTCTGCTACGCGCGTCACGTGAGGACGGCGGCCTCGGCCACACCGGTCTGATCGTCACCGACGGCATGGAGATGCAGGCCATCTCCGGCACCTACGGCCTGGAGCGCGGCAGCGTGCTCGCCGTCGCGGCCGGGGCCGACGCCCTGTGTGTCGGCGGGGGACTGTCCGACGAGGAGACGGTCCTGCGGCTGCGCGACGCACTCGTAAAGGCAGTGCGGGACGGCGAGTTGACGGAGCAGCGCCTCGCGGACGCCGCGGCACGCGTACGGGCGCTCGCGCGCTGGACGAGGAACGCGCGCACGGCGGCGGAGGCCCCCGCACCCCCGGCTGCACACCGCGCCTCCGGCAGCGCCCCCGACGTGGGCCTCGAAGCCGCCCGCCGTGCCCTGACCGTCACCGTCCCGCAGGCGGACCCCGGCAAGGAGACGTCCGGCGGCGAGACGCCCGGCCACGGATCATCCGGCGGCGGCGCCCGTCGAGCCCGGCAGCCGCTCACCGAGCCCCCGTTCGTCGCCTCGTTCACCCCGGCCGCGAACATCGCCGTAGGCGGGGAGACCCCCTGGGGAGTCGCCGCCGAACTCGCACGGCTGCTGCCGGGCACGGCCGCCGGAACATACGGACCCGACGGCGGCGAAGGCGAAAGCAGCACGGGCAGCACGGGCACCACGGGCGGCACGGCCGCCACAGGCGGTGAGTCCGCACTGGTCGCAAGCGTGCTCGCCGATGCGGCGGACCGTAGGATCGTCGCCGTGGTACGCGACGTGCACCGTCATCCGTGGATGGCCGACGCCCTGGAGGCCCTGCTCGCCGCACGCCCGGAGACCGTCGTGGTCGAGATGGGAGTGCCGCAGGCGCCGCCCTCGGGAGCGCTGCACATCGCCACCCATGGAGCCGCTCGCGTATGCGGACGGGCCGCCGCCGAGGTCATCGCCGGTGAGGCCGCAGGCGGCTGACGTCCCGCGGCACGTGCCCGCCCACACCCCGACACCTCAACTGGAGGCAGCCACCATGTCCGCCACGTCGGCACCGACCCCCGAGCAGTCTTCGTCGACGGAACGGACCGGCAGCGCGCCGGGCCGCGTGATGTCCGGCGAGATGGCCGAAACAGCCGGCCGTGCTGCGGCGCATCCTCGACGAGGGGGCGCCGCGGATCCGTGAGATCGCCCAGGAGGTCGCCGCCCGCAGCCCCCGCTTCGTACTGCTGACGGCGCGCGGCACGTCCGACAACGCCGCGCTCTACGCGAAGTATCTGCTGGAGATCCTGCTGGGCAAGCCGTGCGGACTGACGTCGATGTCCACGACCACCGCCTACGGTGCAAGGCCGGATCTCACCGACTGCCTCGTCGTCACCGTCAGCCAGTCGGGAGGCTCCCCCGACCTCGTGGCCTCTACGAAGGCGGCACGCGAGGCGGGCGCCCTCACCCTGGCGGTCACGAACAACTCCGCGTCGCCGCTGGCGGAGGTCAGCGAGTACCACATCGATGTGCTGGCCGGTACGGAGAAGGCGCTGCCCGCGACGAAGACGTACACCGCCGAACTCCTCGCCCTGTACCTCTTCGTGGACGGCATGCGCGGCGGCCAGGGCGCCGGCAAGGCCGAACTGCTCCCGGATCTGGCCCAGTCGGTGCTGGACCGCCAGCCTGAGATCAAGGCGCTCGCCGCGCGCTACCGCTTCGCCGAGCGGATGGTGCTGACCTCACGCGGATACGGCTATCCCACGGCGAAGGAGGCGGCGCTGAAGCTGATGGAGACCAGCTACATCCCCGCGCTGTCGTACTCGGGCGCCGATCTGCTGCACGGCCCGCTCGCCATGGTCGACAACATCTCGCCCGTGATCGCCGTCGTCACGGACGGCAAGGGCGGCGAGGCGCTCCAGCCCGTCCTCGGACGGCTGCGCGACCGGGGCGCCGACCTGGTGGTCATCGGCAGCCGCGAGGAGGTCGACAGGGCGTCGGCCGGTTTCGCGCTGCCAACCGAGGGTCTGCCGGAGGAACTTCAGCCGATCCTGGAGATCATTCCCCTCCAGATGCTGGCCTACGAGGTCACCATCGCGCGGGGCCAGGACCCGGATTCACCCCGCGCGCTGGCGAAGGTGACCGAGACCCGCTGAGACCGCCCGCGGGGACCGCCCGGCCGGATACGACGGGCGGCGGGCCCACACACGTCGGGCCACGGCGCCGGGGCGGGACCCTCAACCCGCCCGGCACCGCAGCCCGATGCCGGAGACCCGGCGCAATCAGGGCAGACGACGTCCGGGCCTCTCTCTGTCCTCCTGTGCGGGGAGGACAGAAGCCTTTGTTACTACGGGTTCATTGTGGACTAGACCACCTTGTCTGTCCATGCCATGCCTGTTTTTCATCACGAGACGACGAAGTCGGGGCCTCTTCGGCTACGGATTCCGTCGTGTCCGTACACCGTCCGTGGGCGGCCCCGCGAAGGCGGTCCCGGCCGCCCGTTCACGTCCGCCGGTAGGCTCGCCGGTGTGCCCTCGATGAACGACCTCGTACGCCAGCACACGGCCCTCTCGGACGCCGATCTGGAGTGGCTGCATCTGCTGATCTCCGAATGGCAGCTCCTGTCGGACCTCTCCTTCGCGGATCTCGTGCTGTGGGTCCCCACGCGTGACGGCACTCGCTACGTCTCCGTCGCACAGATGCGGCCGAACACCGGGCCCACGTCCCACCAGGACGACATGGTCGGCCACCTCGTGCCGCGCGGCAGGCGCCCCCTGCTGGACGCCGCGCTCGACGAGGGCAGGATCGTGCGCGAGGGCGACCCCGAGTGGCGCGAGGAGGTGCCGGTACGGGTCGAGTCGATCCCGGTGTGCCGCGAGGGCCGCGTCCTCGGCGTCATCGCCCGCAACACCAACCTGCTGACCGTACGCACCCCGAGCCGGCTCGAACTCACGTATCTCCAGAGCGCGTCGGACCTCGCACAGATGATCGCGGCGGGCTCCTTCCCCTTCCTGGGGCAGCAGCTCGACATCGATCACCTTCCCCGCGTCGGCGACGGCCTGATCCGGCTCGACTCCGACGGCGTCGTCCAGTACGCAAGCCCCAACGCCCTCTCCGCGTACCACCGCCTCGGTCTCGCCACCGAGATCGTGGGGCTCCACCTCGGCCAGGTCACCGCCGAACTGGCGCCCTCGCGCGCCCCGGTCGACGAGGCACTGGTGAAGCTCGCCAGCGGATGGGCACCGCGCGGCGCCGAAGTAGAGGCCAACGACTGCGTCGTACAGCTTCGCGCCATCCCGCTCGAACCGAAGGGCACCCGCATCGGTTCGCTCATCCTGCTGCGCGACATCACCGAAGTACGGCGGCGCGAGCGGGAGTTGATGACGAAGGACGCGACGATCCGGGAGATCCACCACCGGGTCAAGAACAACCTTCAGACGGTAGCCGCACTGCTGCGTCTCCAGGCCCGCCGCATGGACTCCGACCGCGGCCGCGACGCGCTCAACGAGGCGGTGCGCAGGGTCGGTTCGATCGCCATCGTGCACGAGACGCTTTCGCAGACCCTGGACGAGAGCGTCGAGTTCGACGAGATCGCCGACCGCGTGCTGGCGATGGTGGCGGAGATCTCACCCGGCCGTGTCACCGGCCATCGCACGGGCCACTTCGGGGTGTTGGAGGCCGAGGTCGCCACACCGCTGTCCATGGTCCTCACGGAGGTCCTCCAGAACGCCCTGGAACACGGCTTCGGCCAGGGCGAACAGGGCACCGTCGAGGTCGGCGCCGTACGTACGGCAGGGAAGGGCAAACAGCCGGGCAGGCTGCTGGTCACGGTCCAGGACGACGGGCGAGGCCTGCCCGAGGACTTCGACCCCAAGCACACGGGCAACCTGGGCTTGCAGATCGTACGGACGCTTGTGGAGGGCGAGTTGGGCGGCGAGTTCGACATGGTGCCAGCGCCCTCGGGCGGCACCCGTGTGGTCTTCGACCTTCCCGTCTCCGTGGAGAAGCGCGAACGCTGACGCCCGGCGATCTCGCCGTCCCGGAACGGACCTGTCCCGGAACGGACTTCGAGCCCCGCTCCTGTGGGAACGGGGCTCGAAGTCTGTGTGAACGCGGTGCGCTTCGTGGCACTGCGCGCTGCGGCTCGGGATGCAGCGGGTGGCCGGTGTGGGCGTCAGTCTCAGGCGGTCGCGGCGTTGTTCCGCGCCCGGTTGCGAGCGGCGCGGCGCTTCATGGCGCGGCGCTCGTCCTCGCTGAGGCCCCCCCAGACACCGGAGTCCTGACCGGACTCCAGGGCCCACTGCAGGCACTGCTCCATGACGGGGCAGCGACGGCAGACGGCCTTCGCTTCCTCGATCTGCAGCAGCGCAGGACCAGTGTTGCCGATGGGGAAGAACAGCTCGGGGTCTTCCTCGCGGCAAACGGCGTGGTGACGCCAGTCCATGGCTGCTACCTCTCCTCGTGAGTTGCATTGGCTTGTGAATGTGAACGCTTTCACGAATCCTCCCGCAAGGGAAGGGGTGCCGATCGACTGTGATGCGGGTCCCAGTGGAATGAGAGAGAGGATTCGGGCGCCTAGGGGGCCGCCGTGAGGGGCCGCCCGATCGCCATGAAGAGACTCGCAAACCTCAGCGGCGGATACAACCCCTTCCGCCAAGTTTTTTTTGATTCCTTGGTGTCGCATCACTCACAGTCGTACTTCCAGGGGGTGGACCCTGGTTTAAACGTTCGACTGGAAGGACTTTTAGGGCTTCGACTTAAGCAATCACACGCAGTGCACGGCGTACGCCTGTGAAGTTCACGCTGTTCCGCACTCCCAGGTGGTCACCGTCCATCTGAAACGGCAGTGGCACCTGGGAATGCAAGGTGAAGTCACTTACGTCATGGAGGGTTACCGCGTGTTTACCCCGGGGCCCGCGCTTGGGGCTGGAGGTCAGTAGCTGGGTCCCGTACCGGCTCATCGCCAGCGGGGTCAGACGGGAGAGTCCCAGCACGTCGAGGGCGGTGTCGAAGGACGCATGGGGCGTCGCGTACACGGGCCGGTTGCCCAGATAGGTCCACGGGGAGGTGTTGCAGACGATCGACGCCACAAGCTCGTCGACGGGCTCCTCGCCCTCTCGCTCCAGCGTGATCGTCCCGCCTCTGCGGTGCTGTTCCTTCGCGAACTGCTTCAACACCTGCCGTACGTACAGGGCATGAGTGGATCGCTTGCCCGTCTCCCGCTTCTGTTCGACGCGGCCCACCACGCCCGCGTCGAAGCCGAGGCCAGCGCAGAAGGTGAACCAGCGCGGCCGGACGCCGGCGTCGTCGGTGCCCGGCACACCCGAGGCGAGGCCGAGACCGACGGTGCGTTCACGGCCGTGCTCGATGGCGTCGAGCAGCGCGCCGGTCGCCTCGACCGCGTGGTTGGGCAGGCCCAGCGCACGGGCGAAGACGTTCGTGGAGCCGCCGGGCACCACCGCGACGCGGGGAAGCCGCTCCGGATCGGGGCCGTCGTGCAGCAGGCCGTTGACGATCTCGTTGACGGTGCCGTCGCCGCCGAGCGCGATCACCAGCTCGGTCTCGCCGTTCTGCGCCGCCAGCCGCGCCAGTTCACGGGCGTGGCCGCGCGACTCGGTCGCCACCACGTCCAGCTTGAGGTCGCTCGCGAGCGCGTGCGTGATCACTTCACGGGTCCGCAGGCTGGTAGTGGTCGCCACCGGATTGACGACGAGGAGTGCGCGCATGGGGTGCAGCGTACCTATCCGGAGGCCGTGGTCAGCCGGGGTTGGAGAGGTACGCGGGCGTAGGACTACGCTCTTCACCGTGCCCACACCGAACGAGACCCCCGCCTCCGCCGGCCGTCCACGACGGATCACGGCAGCCGCTTCGCTGACCGCCCTCGAAGGGCTCGTCGTCGCCGCCTTCGGTGTCGTGTCACTGGTGAAGCTCGTGACCGACAAGCCGGACGGGATGGTGCAGGCGGTCACGTTGGCGGTGACCGTACTGGCGCTGTCCGCGCTGCCGTTGGCCGCCGCGCGTGGGCTGTGGCTGCGCAGGCGCTGGAGCCGGGGCCCGTCGATGATCGTGCAGTTGATCGCGCTGCCGAGCGGCTACCAGATGGCGCAGAACGGCGGGGTGTGGACCGCGGCGGGCATCGTCATCGCGCTGACGGGAGTGGCGGTGCTCGGCTGCCTGGTGAATCCCACCGCGACCGAGGCGCTGGGGATCGGGCCGCGCGACGCATGACGCGGAGCACCGCCCGGCCGTCACGGGCTCGGGCGGTGCCGGATCACTCCTCGACGAGGAGCCTGTCGCGAAGCTGCGCCAACGTCCTTGCCAGCAGGCGCGATACGTGCATCTGAGAGATGCCGACCTCCTGCGCGATCTGCGACTGCGTCATGTTGCCGAAGAAACGCAGCAGCAGGATCTTCTTCTCCCTGGGCGGGAGTTCCTCCAGCAGTGGCTTGAGGGACTCGCGGTACTCCACGCCTTCCAGGGCGTCGTCCTCCGCGCCGAGGGTGTCCGCGACGGCGGGCGACTCGTCGTCCGTGTCGGGCACGTCGAGGGAGAGAGTGCTGTAGGCGTTGGCGGACTCCAGGCCCTCCAGCACCTCCTCCTCGGAGATCGACAGCCGCTGTGCCAGTTCGTGCACCGTCGGGGCCCTGCCGTGCAGTTGGGACAGCTCGGCCGTCGCCGACGTGAGCGACAGACGCAGCTCCTGGAGGCGGCGCGGGACGCGTACCGCCCAGCCCTTGTCGCGGAAGTGCCGCTTGATCTCGCCGACGACGGTGGGAGTGGCGTAAGTCGAGAACTCCACGCCGCGCTCCGGGTCGAAGCGGTCGACGGACTTGATCAGACCGATCGTCGCGACCTGGGTGAGGTCGTCGAGAGGTTCGCCGCGGTTGCGGAAGCGGCGCGCCAGATGCTCCACCAGCGGCAGATGCATCCGCACCAGGTGGTTGCGGAGTTCGGCGCGCTCGGGGGAGCCGTCGGGGAGGCCGCGCAGCGCGATGAACATGGCACGCGCTCCGCTGCGGTCGTGCGGATCGAAGTGCGCGAACTGCGCAGCCCGTGCCGTACGCGCGCCGTGCTGGCCGGACCCGTGCTCGAGTCCGTGCGCGGTGCCGTGTCCGTGCGTCTCCTGCTGCTGCATGTCCATCGCGTCCGCCCGCTCTGCCTGCTCCGGTCGCTGACTGCTGGGGTCGGCGGGGTGCGGCCTGGCCTGCTCAGGCACGACCGGGTCGGCCGCCGCACCGACGCGGCCTGCCCAGTGCTCCCGTGCCTCGTGGTCGGTCACGGCGCTCCGGGGCCCGCACCGCGCTTCTTGTGCAGGCTGATGCTGACCGTACGGTCGTCGGACACCGCCGAGTCCACTTCACCGGCCAGGGCGGAGAGCACCGTCCAGGCGAAGGTGTCGCGCTCGGGTGCCCTGCCGTCGGTCGTGGGTGCCGAGACGGTGACCCTGAGGGAATCGCCGACGAGACGGAAGACGCAGCTCAGTACCGAGCCCGGCAGGGCCTGCTGGAGCAGGATCGCGCATGCCTCGTCGACGGCGATCCGCAGATCCTCGATCTCGTCAAGGGTGAAGTCCAAGCGGGCCGCGAGTCCGGCAGTGGCCGTCCGCAACACCGACAGATAGGCACCCGCCGCGGGCAGCCGGACCTCGACGAAGTCCTGCCCGTCCTGCCCCACGGGCTCACCTGCGATCTGGGACACCCTCACCTCCAAGGTGGCACAAGCCGGTTCGGCTCGTTGTCTGTACGAGTGCGTCGGTCTGCCGCGCAGTCCGTGGATCCCCTCCACGGAGAACCGGCGGACTGACGCCGTCGATGGTTCGCCTGCGACGCTATCGCGATCCGCGAGCGGATGTCGCCCGCACGGATCTACGACGACCCCACGGCGCCCCATCACTTGAGCGTCACCCATAGTAAACATATGGGCACTGTCTGTGGCTAGGGGTCGGAGGTTCCGAATCCGAAGTGGTTACGCTGCGTTGCCGTTTGCCAGCTTCCTCAGTGGTGCCCCGGACATGCGGAAGACCGTCCAATCCTCCATCGGTTCGGCGCCGAGCGATCTGTAGAAACCGATTGAGGGCTCGTTCCAGTCCAATACCCACCACTCGAAGCGTTCATAACCCCGCTCGACACAGATTCCGGCAAGGGCTGAAAGCAGTTGCTTCCCGTGCCCGGCGCCCCGGGCCGACGGCCGGACGTACAGGTCCTCCAGATACACACCGTGAGTGCCGGTCCATGTGGAGAAGTTGAGGAACCACAGAGCGAAACCGACGGGCTCACTCTCCGTGTTCCTCTTTGTGTCCTCAGCTGTGCCCTCAGCCGTGCCCTTCGAGGCGCCCTCCGCGGCGTCCCCTGATCCGTCCCCCGATGTGTCCTCCTCGGCGATCAGAACGAAGACCGCGGGGTGCTCGCCGAAGAGCGCGTCGTGCAACTGGCGTTCGGTGGCCCTGGCATGCTCCAACGCCCGCTCGTACTCGGCGAGTTCGCGGATCATCGCGTGGATCGCCGGTACGTCGGACGGCACCGCTGCTCTGATCATGCGTCCACGCTAACGCGGGCCTGTGACGACGGCCGTCACGGTGGTGCCCGGTGCGAAGGCGCCCTCCTCGGTGAGGGCGGCGAGTGCGAACAGCAGCTTGGCGACGTAGAGCGGCTCCAGCGGCGGCAGGTCGTGGAGGGCGGCGAACTCGGCGGCGAAGGCGTCCAGTTCGCGGGTGGTGCGGGCGTAGCCGCCGAAGTGGAAGCGCTCGTCGAGCCGCCAGTCGCCGCGCTCGCAGCCGAAGGCCGCCCGTTGCAGGTCGCGGACCTCCCCGGCGAGGAAGCCGCCGCGCAGCACGGGGATTCCCAGGGCGCTCTGGCCCTCGCCCAGGCCGGCGGCGAGACCGGCGAGCGTGCCGCCCGTGCCGCAGGCGACGGCGGCCACGTCGGTACGGCCGCGCAGCTCCTCGCCCAGGGCCGAACAGCCGCGTACGGCAAGGGCGTTGCTGCCGCCCTCGGGTATGCGGAACGCGTTTCGCAGTAGGTCTCCGGTCCGCAGTGCCTCCACGGCGGGCAGCGCGTCCCCGGCGCTCGGGGGGTCCCCGGCGTCCTCGCGCTCCCCGGTGCGTACGGCCCCGTGGAGCAGCCGTTCGGTGAAGTCCGGGTCGTGGCGGTGCCGGTAGTCGGCGCGGGAGACGAACAGCAGCCGCATGCCGTCGGCGGCGCAGCGCGCCAGCGAGTGGTTGAGCGGGCGGGCGGCGAGTTCGTCGCCGCGTACGACGCCGACGGTGGCCAGCCGGAGCATCCGCCCGGCGGCGGCCGTGGCGCGCAGATGGTTGGAGTAGGCGCCGCCGAAGGTCACAAGTGCCGTGTGGCCGCCTTCGATCGCGGCCTTCAGGTTAGGGGCGAGTTTTCGCCATTTGTTGCCCGGAACGGCGGGGTGTATCAGGTCGTCGCGCTTGAGCAGCAGCCGTACGCCACGGCGCGCGAACCGCTCGTCCCGGATCTCCTGGAGCGGCGAGGGGAGCCGAGGGGGCGGATGTACCGCGGTGAGCACTCCGGTGCCGCCGGTACGGCCGTTGCCACCGGTGCCAGTGCCGGTGCCTGTGCCTGTGCCGGTGGGGCCGTTGCCGCTGTCGCCGGCGGCCTCCGGGCTTCCGGAGCGGCTTCCGGAGGGCGTGATTCCGGAGTGCGGGGGAGGGGCGGGGCCGCCGCTGATCCTGCTGCTCACCTCTGCATTGTCGCGCGTGTCATCGCGCCGCGGCGTCCGCGCGCCCTCCCCTTGCTCAGGCTCCTCCCGCTCCGGGCGTGCGGCGGTTCACTTCAGGCGCTTCTTGATGCGCTCGCGCATCGAGTCCATCGTGAAGCCGCGCGGATCGGACTTCTGGTTCGTCCACTCCAGATGACCGATCACCGAGCCCTCGTTCCAGCCGTGGTGCCTGCACAGCGCGGTCGCGGCACGCTCGATGGCGTCGAGCTGCTCGTCGGGCCACGGGTCGTCGCCGTCGCCGAGGTTCTCGCACTCGAAGCCGTAGAAGTACCGGTTCCCGTCCGTGTTCATCTGGTTGGGTTTCGGCAGATCGTCCTCCGCTATCACCGCGCGTAGCACGTCGTCGTCACCGAGCCCCGCGTGGTTCGCGCGGCCGTGGCCTACGAGGTGGACCGTGCCGTCCTTGGTGATGACGCCGTGCGCCAGCGGGCCGGGCAGATCGGAACGCCCGTCGTAGACGAGGTCGACCGTCTCCTTGGCGCCGCTGGTCACGGTGTGGTGGAGCATGATGCCGTGGACCGGGCCCCATGGTCCCTTGTGGTTCCGGTTGTGGTTCCGCCAGTCGCGGACCTCCTCGACCGTCACGCCCTCTTTCTCGAGGGCCGTGATGAAGGCGCTTGCTGTGATGGGTGTGGCCATCTCTGCCCCGTACCTTCCCTGTGCGCTCTCGTGTGTTCGGGGGGTGATGCCCGTCAGGCCGGGCGCTTACTCCGTCCCAACGCCGTTCGGCAGTAAGCCCGTTCGCGTCAACACGCCCTGTACGCAACGCTCGTGTGCGTAGGGGCGCAGCAGCCGCGGCATCCGGTCGCGAGCCCGACGCGCACGCCCGGACCTTACGAGAGCCGAGTCCTCCAGGAATCCCTGCCACGCCGCGCACGCCTCCTCCAACCGGCCGTCCGCCAGCAGCAGTTCGGCGAGTTCGGCCTCGCTGAGCGCACGGGAGCGGCGCTCCCCGGCGGGCCGCGAGCGCAGCGAGGCGCGCAGCTCGCGGACGGCGCCGTCGCGGTCGCCGAGGGCGGCCCGGACCTGGCCTGCCTGGTAGTGGAGCGCGGCGTCCTGGTAGGAGCCGACGGGTTCGCCGCCGTCGGGGGACTCGGGGCCCGTCGTCAAGTCGGCGGGGGCACGGGCGAGTTCGTGCTCGGCGCGGCGCAGGTCGGCCAGCGCGCGCCCGCGTTCGCCGTCCGCGGCGCGCGCTACGGCGAGCCCCGCGTAGAGGAACGAGCGCGTCGAGGGCGCCGCGCCGGGGGGCGCCGCCTCGCATGCCGCCTCCGCGAGGGCGAGGCTCTGCCGCCGGTGTCCCAACTGGTGTGCCTGGGAGCTGAGCGCCCTGTGTACGAGCGCGACTCCTTCGGGGTCTTCGCCCTCGGCGGCGAGCTGCGCTGCCGTGTCGAACGCGCGCTGGGCCAGGCCGTGGCGCTGCTCGTCCGCGTAGACGCGTGCCAGCAGATAGCTCAACCGGGCTGCCCCGGCGACCAGTCGGGGGTGGTGGGGGCCTTCTCCTCCGGTACGCAACCTGCGTACGAGCCCCGCGAGGCAGGCGGCCAGCGGCGTGCGGATGTGGCCGCCGCCGTGGCGGTCCGCCTGCTGGGCGAAGAAGCGTGCGTGCTCGCGTACGGAGGCGACCTCGTCAGGGGTGGTGCGCCTGACGGGCCGTCCGCCCCGGGGGAGGGAGGGGAAGTGTGCCCGGGGCGGACGGGGGCGCAGGGGCTCGGCGGTCTCGGTGGGGTCGTCGCCGATGCCCGGTCCGCCGGCGGTCGACTCGTCGGCGCTCGACTCGCGGCCGGGCGCTGCCGGTTCGGGGTGTGTGCCCGTAGCGGTGGCGTACGCGGGCGGACCGAGCGTGAGCCGGTACGGGGCGGGGGGCGGCGCATCCGCACGCGGCGGGCCCACCACCGCGGCGGTGAGGGCGGCCAGTTGGTCGGCGGGGAGCGGCTGCCTCTGCGCACGCCTCTCGAACCCGGCGTCACCGCTGGGGAGTTCGGCGCCCGCGTCGCCTTCCTGGCCGCGGGCCGCGGCGTTCTCCCGCAGGGCACGCCGTCCGGGACCCCCCGACCGCCCGTCGCCCATGCCCAGTTGAGTCACGTACACGGGGCGGCCGAGCCGCCGGGACAGTGCCTCCGCGATGAAGCTCTGCACCCTGGGCGAGGGGCGGCTGCCGCGCAGCCAGCGCGCCACGGACGTGCGGTCGTAGCCGAGCGGTACCCCGGCCTCGGCGCCCACCTTCGCGATGGCGCGGGCGAAGGACTCCTGCGTCCAGCGGGTCTCCTCGAGTAACGAGCGCAGCGCGTCGTTCGGCGTCGGATCACGGCGCCGGTGCTCACCGGGCCGCATGGCGAACCATCTCCGTGGTCTCGAAGCGGAATCGGATCGGGTCGTTCACGGTATTACCTCCTCGTGGGCTCCGCGGGTCTGTCCGATGCGGAGTGCTTACAAGCGAACCGCAGCCTCCGCTTGTTGGGGAGCATGTGCGGCGCGCACGCAGAGGTGCGACTTTCACACCCCGTGTGAACGGATGTCCGTTACTCTCTGAAACAAGGGTTGGACGACCGGAGGGCGAGATGGAGCCCAACAGTCAACTGGACGTGCTGCTTGACCAGTCCGGAATCTCCCGGGCCGGTCTGGCCTTGAGAGTCAATCGCCTCGGCGCGGAGCAAGATGTCACTCTGCGTTACGATCACACGGCTGTGGCGCGCTGGCTGAAGGGTCAGCGTCCGCGTGGCCGCGTACCGGAGTTGATATGCGAAGTCCTCGGTGCGCGCCTCGAACGCACGCTGACTCTCGCGGACATAGGCATGGCCGGTCCGCCGGGCGCGCGGTCCGCCTCCACCCCGCCGTCCGGAACGGCGGGGGAGGAGGACGAACGGGCCTCGCTGGGCGGCTTCGTGGAGCGCGCGGCGGTCTCCTGGCGCTCCGACCAGATGCACCAGGACGCCCACGGGCCCGCGCTGCTCACGGGTGCCGCCGCGGTCGCGCCCGTATGGGAGTGGGAGAACCCTCCCGACGACCTGGACGTCTCCCACAAGGGAAAAGTCGAGGTCTCGGAGGTGGACGTCGCGGTGCTGCACGCCGCACGCGGCCACTACGAGCACCTGTACCGCAACGCCGGAGGCGTCGCCACCAGACCCCGCGTCGTCGGCTTCCTCACCGGTGAGGTGGCGCCGCTGCTGCGCGGCGACTACGACGACGACACCGGACGCGAACTGTGCCGCGCCTCGGGCGCGTTGGCGGCCGTGAGCGGCATCTGCGCCTACGACGCCGACGAACAGGGCCTCGCCCAGCGCTACTTCCACCAGGCGCTGCGCCTCGGAAAGGCCTCCGGCGACCGCCTCTTCGGCGGCTACGTCGTCTCCCTCATCGTCAACCAGGCGCTGCACCTCGGGGACAACAGGCGCGCGATCGCCTGCGCGGAGGCGGTGTTACGCACCCCCGGCCCCCAGTCGACCCCGGCACTCGCGACCGACCTCTACGCGATGCAGGCGAAGGCGTACGCACGCATCGGCGATCGCAGGAGTGCCCATAGCTGCATGCGCAGTGCGGAGAACTGCTCCACACGCATACGTCCCGAGGAGGAGCCCGAGGAGACCGGCTACGTTCAACCGGGCCTGGTGCAGGTGCGATTGGCGGAGGCACTTCTCGTACTCGGCGAACTGGACCCGGCCCGGCGGTATGCCGAGGAGGCGGCCAGGGCACCCGCCCACGTGCGCGGCCGGGTCAACCGGCTGGTCACGCTCACCGGCGTCGAGTTGCGCACCGGCTCACCGGAACGCGCTGCCGAGACGGCGGCGCAGATGGCCGATCAGGCGCAGGGCATCGAATCACAGCTGCTGCGGCAGCGCATGCGGCAGGTGCGGGAGCGTCTGCTCCGGCATCCAGGTGCGCCGGCCGCGGAAGCGGCGGAGCTGATCGAGGAGACGCTGAGGGTGCCTCTCTGACGGGAGGGTGGCCGGGCGGCGCCTCTGTCAGGCGACCGCCGCGGCGTGCTGGGATGTGCCCAACCTCCGTCAGGAAGGGGGCACATACGTGCGATGGAAGAACCTGGGTGAACACACGGTGTATGAGAACCAGTGGTTACGGGTCAATCTCGCGGACGTACTGCTGCCGGACGGCCGTCATCTGGACCACTATCTGATCCGGCTGCGGCCCGTGGCCATGGCCACGGCGGTAAACGAGCGCAACGAGGTGCTGATGCTCTGGCGGCACCGCTTCATCACCGATAGCTGGGGCTGGGAACTCGCGGCCGGAGTCGTCGAGGACGGCGAGGACATCGCCGAGGCGGCGGCACGCGAGATGCTGGAGGAGACGGGCTGGCGGCCGGGTCCGCTGCGTCATCTGATGACGGTCGAGCCCGCGAACGGGCTGACCGACGCCCGCCATCACATCTACTGGTCGGACAGCGCCGCCTACGTGGGCCACCCCGAGGACGACTTCGAGTCGGACAAGCGCGAGTGGGTGCCGCTCAAGGAGACGCCGGATCTGATCGCCGACGGCGTGGTGCCTGCCGCGAACACGGCGGCCGCGCTGCTGATGCTGTACCGGCTGCGCTTCGGCTAGCCGGACGGCCGGCTGACCGGGCCCGGACGGCCGTACGGGCGTCTGATCGGGGCCGGGCGGCCGGTGAGCGGGCGCCCGGAGCCGGTTCGGTGCTCAGTGGAACCGGTGCGGCGCTCCATGCCCCGGTCCGCCGACTGCGCGGGCCGGGGCACATGTACGCGGTGCCGCAGGAGCTGCGCGTGCGGCGGCCTCACTGCTGGCGCAGGAATCCGTCCCCGTGCTGCGCGATGTGCTGCTCCAGCGCCGACAGCGCCTGCTGCACCTGTGCGGCGGAGCCGCTGCCGCGCTGCTCCGCGTAGTAAGCGGCCCCCAGGCGGCGCAGCAGTTCGCCGCCCTGGCGCTGCGCCTGCACCTCTTCCATCTTCTCCTTGCCCTGCGCAAGTCCGCGCTGCGCCTGCTCCTTGGCCCTGTCGAGGAAACCCGCCATCGCTCCCGCCTCCTGTGCCTGTTGTGTCCGTATGTGGCTGCTCGTCCAACGTATGCCGTGATCAGCGGGTTCCCTGTTCGTCCTCCGCGAGCACCTCGAGTGCCACCCGTACGAGCTGCGGCACGGCAGGATGGCCGGGCCTGCCCGAACCGACGGGGCTCTCCCGCCAGATGAGCATCAGCGGGACGTCGCCCGCTCCGGCGAGCGGCCGGTAGACGACGTCCGGGTGCGGATGCATCTCGGCGGTGGCGGAGGTGGAGACGCCGACGGCGTTGCCCGCGGCGATGGCGCCCAGCCAGTCGTCGGTGTTGGCCACGAGTACGGCCGAGTCCGGGTCGGGGCGGATCTCCTCCGGCCACAGTTCGAGCGTCGTCAGCCCGGAGACCGTGTTCAGGGCGATGGGGTGGTGTGCGAGGGCGGCCAGGTTCAACGGGCCGCGCCGAGCGGCCAGTTCGCTGTCCGCCGGCACGGCGGCGACCCGGGGCTCGTTGCACAGCCACTCGCCCAGCAGACCCTCCGCCTCCCGTGGGATCGAAGGGGCCCTCACGAGCGCTACGTCGACCTTGCCGCTGAGCAGTCCCGCGGTGCGCTCGTCCACGCGGAGCAGCTCCAGCGGCGTCTGCGGGTTGGTCTCCTTCCAGCGGCGCAGCAGGGGCGTGGTGTGCCGCCCGAAGGCCGACCACGCATGGCCCAGACGCAGCGGCCAGGGGCGCAGCCGTGCGGGGTCGAGCGCCTCGTCGACGGCGGCCACGGCGGTCGCGGCCTTGTCACGGAACCGCCGTCCCTCGTCGGTGAGTTCGAGACGGTGCGTCGTACGGTCCACGAGGCGTGCACCGAGATGTGTCTCGAGCTGGCGGAGGGTACGGGAGAGGGCGGGCTGGCTGATCCGCAGCACCGCGGCCGCGGACGTCACGCTTCCCGCGTCGGCGATCGCGAGGAAGGCGCGGAGATGGCGCAGTTCGGCGGTCATGCGCACGGAGCATAGCCGCAGGCCCAAACGCATTTCACCGCGCGACGCGGCGGCCATAACGTGGGTCCATGAACTCCGGTGACAGCAGTCGGGGGCCGCACACGGGCCATTCCTTCTCGGACGCGGTCTCCTCGGACGCGTCCTCCTCGGGCGCGTCCTCCTCGGAGCCGCCCACGGGGGGTCAGCTCACGTCGGGTCAGGCCACACGGGGCCGCGACGGCGAACAGGGCGCGGGGGCCGGGCGGCTCGGCGCGGTCGGTCTGGTCATCGGCAGCGCGCTGTCGCTTCAGTTCGGGGCGGCGGTCGCCGCGACGCTCTTCCCTCGCGCGGGCGCCCTCGGCGTCGTGGCGCTGCGGCTCGTCTTCTCCGCGGCGCTGCTGCTCGCGGTGAGCAGACCGCGGCTGCGCGGCCACTCCCGCAGGGACTGGGCGGCCGTCACCGGGCTCGGCGTCGCCCTCGGCACCATGAACACGCTCTTCTACCAGGCCATCGAACGCATCCCGCTCGGTGCCGCCGTGACCCTCGAACTGCTCGGCCCGCTCGTGCTGTCGGTGGCGGGCTCGCGCCGCGCGCTGAGCCTGGTGTGGGCGGTCCTCGCGCTGACGGGGGTCTTCCTCCTCGGCAGCGACGGATTCGGCGGCGGTCCCGGCGGGTTCCTCGGAGGCGTCCTCGGAGGGGCGCCCGGAGGCGGCGGCGCGGGCGAACTCGACCTCGTGGGCGTCGCCTTCGCGCTGGGCGCCGGTGCGATGTGGGTGGCGTACATCCTCTTCAACTCCCGTACGGGCGCCCGCTTTGCGAAGACCGACGGCCTCGCTCTCGCGATGGCGCTGGCCGCGCTGCTCAGTGCGCCGCTGGGCTTGGCGAGCGCCGGGCGCGCGCTGCTGGACCCGGTGACGCTGGGGCTGGGCGCGGCGGTGGCGGTGCTGTCCTCTGGCGTTCCGTACTCGCTGGAGCTGTTCGCCCTGCGCAGGCTGCCCGCCGCCACGTTCGCGCTGCTGATGAGCCTGATGCCCGTGGCGGCGACGGCGGCCGGTTTCCTGGTGCTGGGACAGCGACTCGGGGCGCCGGAGCTGGTGGCCATCGCGCTGGTGATCGTCGCGAGCATGGGCGCGGTGCGCACACAGCCGCGCTCGTCCCGCACGCAGCCGCGTCCCTCGTCCCGTGCGCGGCCGCGTACGCCACCGGGCACCCCGCCCCGTGAACGGCCGCGCACCCGGCCACGCTCGTAGGGTGTCCCGGTGAGCGAGCGCGAGCGGCGTACGGCCGTCTGGAGCGAGGACGGCCGTGAACGGACGGCACTGTGGCGTTCGGAGAGCGGGATGAAGCCGCCGCGGCACATTCGAGTCGCGGACGACCGGATGACGGCGGACGCCGCGTACCGGCTCGCCTGCGAGGGCACCGCGCTGCTGTGGCGCGGCGACTACCACGGCGCCAGGCAACTGCTGTCGGCGCTGGGCCGCCGCGTCGACCGCAAGCCGCCGAAGGCGGGCGCGACCCCGCGTGAGACCTTCCACCTCCAGCGCCAGGCGCAGTCGCGGCGGGCAAGGGTGCTGGGGATGCTGCTGGTGCCCCTGGAGCACGGGCACGGGGATGAGCCCGTGAGCGGGCACGGCGGTGGGGACGGCAAGGGGCACAAGGGGTACAAGGGATACGCCGTGCCGCTGCGGCGCGCGCCGGATGTGAACGAGGCGTGCACCGAGGCGTACGGGCAACCCGCGGGCGCCGGAGGGCTCTCGCTGGTGCCGCTGCGTGAACTCCTCGGCGTCGTCGGCGCACACGAGTGGCATCGGGAGGGCGTGCCGGTCCCGGCTCTCGGCGGCGACCGGGTGCACCCGGCCTACGGGGTCTTCTCGCCGGTGCGCGGCGAGTACGTCGACCTGGTCGCGGAAGCCGAACTGCCGCCCGGCGGGCTCGCGTTCGACATCGGCACCGGTACGGGCGTGCTCGCGGCGGTGCTCGCCAGGCGCGGCGCCGGACGCGTCGTGGCGACGGACCAGGACGAGCGGGCGCTGGCCTGCGCACGCGAGAACGCCGAACGCCTCGGCGTCTCCGGCCGGTTGACGGTCGTGGAGGCGGACCTCTTCCCTCCAGGCGGCGAACACGCCTCCCTCGTCGTGTGCAACCCGCCCTGGCTGCCCGCGAAACCGACCTCCCCGCTGGAGCACGCCGTCTACGACCCGGGCAGCCGGATGCTCCGCGGATTCCTGTCGGGGCTGGCGGAGCGGCTGGCACCGGACGGCGAGGGCTGGCTGATCCTCTCCGACCTCGCCGAACGGCTACAGCTCCGTACGCGCGAGGAGTTGACGGCCTGGATCGAGGGGGCGGGTCTGCGAATCGCGGGCCGTGAGGACACCAGGCCGCGCCA
Source organism: Streptomyces marispadix (assembly GCF_022524345.1). Lineage (NCBI taxonomy): Bacteria > Bacillati > Actinomycetota > Actinomycetes > Kitasatosporales > Streptomycetaceae > Streptomyces > Streptomyces marispadix. Next base: position 4,624,282 of record NZ_JAKWJU010000002.1, read on the forward strand.
TGCGCGGGCCGCCGACGCCTTTGACCCGTTGCACTTCGCACGCGCCGCGGAGATCACCTCGCTGTGGCGGCTCAGGCACGCCGGAACCGGGCACTGACATGCCGGGACGGGGGTTCGGGCACATCGAGACCGGGCATGCCCGGACGTGGGAAGGCGCATCGGGATTCGGCCAACAGGCGGTCTCCCGGCGGGACTTGCGACCAGGCTCCGCGCGGGTCCGCGTGCGCTAGCATCACGTGACCGTCGACACATCGAGGAGCGTGGGGCAGATGGCAGACGACACGGACTCCGACGCCGCCTCCGGGGTCGACGCTCCGCTGATCGTCGGCCGTGACGTCCCGATGGTCGTCAGCAACGTGCCGCACTCGGCGCGGATGTGGGACTACTGGCTCGGCGGCAAGGACCACTACGAGGTCGACAGGCGTGCCGGTGAGCAGGCGCGCGAGGCGTACCCCGGCGTGGTCGACATCGCCCGTACGAGCCGCGCTCTGCTCGGACGCGTCGTGCGGTACCTCATCGACGAGGCGGGCATCCGGCAGTTCCTCGACATCGGCACCGGGCTGCCCACAGCAGACAACACCCATGAGATAGCGCAACGGATCGCGCCCGAGAGCCGCATCGTCTACGTCGACAACGACCCGCTGGTGCTCACCCACGCAAGGGCGCTGCTGACGAGCGCACCCGAGGGCGCCACCGACTATCTGCACGCCGACATCAACGAGCCGCAGCCGATCCTCGAAGGGGCCGCGCGCACACTGGACTTGACCCGTCCGGTGGGGCTGATCATGTTCGGCATCATCGGGCACGTGCCGGAGCACTCCGACGCCCTCGCCATCGCACGCGGCCTGCTCGACGGCCTCGCCCCGGGCAGCCATCTCGCGATCTACACCGGCACGGACTCCGACCCCGACCTCGTGGAGGCGGAGCGTCGCGTGGGCGAGCACGGCGGCGTCCCCTACCGGCTCTCCAATCTGGAGCAGGTCCAGGAGTTCTTCTCGGGCCTGGAACTCGTAGAACCCGGTGTGGTGCCGGGACCTCACTGGCGTCCCGAGGGCGAAGTCACCGAGTCCGCGGCGACCGTCACGTCGCTCGGCGGCCTCGGCCGCAAGCCCTGACCCCGGCCTCACCCTGATCTCGGACGGCTTCCTCCGGGCTCCGGGCATGCTCAACGCCCGTCGTACGGACGTCCGTTGAGCGCAGGCCCGGACGGTCACGTGTCCGTCCGATGACGTGACTACGCCGGGAACGAGCGCGCAGGAGCCCGCGGAAGCGCGCAGAACGCAGCGATCCGCCCCCGCCGCGACGGTCTGATTCCCGTCGTGCGGGGGCGGATTCAGCAGACTCCCGGCCCGTAAGGGCCGTCGCGAAGAAGGCCGTTCAGCCCTTCTTGGTCTCCCAGAAGATCTTGTCGATCTGGGCGATGTAGTCCAGAGCCTTCTGCCCGGTGGCCGGGTCGGTCGAGCCCTTGGCCGCGGAGAGGGCCTTGAGGGTCTCGTTGACGAGCTGGTGCAGGTCCGGGTACTTCTCGAAGTGCGGGGGCTTGAAGTAGTCGCTCCACAGCACGGATACGTGGTGCTTGGCCAGTTCGGCCCGCTCCTCCTTGATCGTGGTGGCACGAGCGCGGTAGTGCGGGTCGTCGTTGGCCTGGTACTTCTCCTGGATGGCCTTGACCGACTCCGCCTCGATGCGGGCCTGCGCCGGGTCGTAGACACCGCAGGGCAGGTCGCAGTGGGCGCTGACCTTCACCGTGGGCGCGAACAGACGGGAAAGCATAGAGCCGTCCTTCCTCGTGATCGTCTTCTCACCTGTGAGATTACTCCGTAGGGGAGGCCTTTTCGCGTGTGCCCCCGACGGCTTAGGACAAAAGTCCGGTGCCGGGTGAACGTGAGGACGGCTACGACGGGAGCGGCACGACGGGGCAGGCGCGGAGCGGCGGCGGACGGAGCGGGCGGTGCGGGAGCGGGCGGTGCGGGACCATTCGGAGAGTGAGCACTCGGAGCATGGGAGCGGGATCTTGGACGGGCTGCTGAAGCGGATCGGGCTCGCGGAGGTCTACAACCCCTCGATGCTGCCCACGCTGCGCCCCGGGGACCGGCTCGTGCTGAAGTACGGCTCACGTGTGCGCCCCGGTGCGGTGGTGGTCGTACGGCATCCGCTCCAGCACGATCTGCTCATCGTCAAGCGGGCCGTCGAGCGCCGCCCCGGAGGCTGGTGGGTGGTCGGTGACAATCCGCAGGTGCGCAACGACAGCCGGGAGTTCGGGCCTGTGCCCGACGATCTGGTGGTCGCGCGGGCATGGGTGCGGCTGCGTCCGCCGCGGGGGCCTCAGCGCTCGTTGCGGCCTGTGCTGCTGTGGGTGCTCTCGGCGGTACGGCCGCTGGTGGCGCTGCCGCCGGCCTCGCGGTCGGCGGCGCGCTTGCGGGCCCGGTAGGCCGCCACGTTGGCGCGGGTCGCGCAGCGGTCGGAGCAGTAGCGCCGGGAGCGGTTGGTGGAGGTGTCCAGATACGCCTTGCTGCACGGCGACGCCTGACAGATGCCCAGCCTGTCGACGCCGAGGTCCGTGAGGTGGAAGGCGAGCCCCATGCACGCGGTGGCGGCGTAGCCGGCGGCCGCCGTGACGGGGTGCTCGGCGAGGTGCATGTGCCAGCGGGGGCGCCCGTCGTCGGCGAGGTCGCCGTGGCCGCTGATCTGCGGGCTGGCGGGGAACTCCATCAGCAGGGAGTTGAGCAGGTCCACGGCGCGCGTCTCGTCGCCCTCGGAGGCGGCGCTGAAGACGGCGCGCAGCCGGGTCCGCACGGCGCGGAGGCGGCCGACGTCGGCCTCCGTGGCGCGGCGGGCCGTCTGGCGGCTCTCGCCGCACAGCTCCCTCACGGCCTCGACCGACGTGAGGGTGTCCTCGTGCCGTTCCGGCTGCTCGGTGTTGACCAGGCGCACCGCCCAGTCCGAGTAATAGTTGAGTTCCACTTGTGATCCTTACGGCTGCCGGTCTATCGTCGGCCGTGTTCAGTAATGAGTGCGCTCGGACCGAGGGTATTACATCCACGTATCGCATCCAGGAGGACGGCGTGGCCGCGTACACGGACGAAGGCGACAGCGGGGGCGGCCGGAACAGCTCGGCGCCCGGCGCCGACTGGCAGGCGTGGCAGGAGAGTTGGGACCGGCAGCAGGAGTTCTATCTGCCGGACCGCGAGGAGCGTTTCCGGGTCATGCTGGAGATGACCGAGGCGCTCGCCGTGGCCCCGGGCGCATCGGGCCCCTCCGGGGCCTCCGGTCCCGCGGTGCTGGACCTGGCCTGCGGTACGGGCAGCATCTCGGCGCGTGTGCTGCGGCGCTTCCCGGACGCGCGCTGCACCGGGGTCGACCTCGACCCCGCGCTGCTCACGATCGCGCGGGGCTCCTTCGCCGGTGACGAGCGCGTGGAGTTCGTGACCGCGGACCTCACCGACCCGGACTGGACACGCCGGCTCCCGCACCGCTCGTACGACGCGGTGCTGACGGCCACGGCGCTGCACTGGCTGCGCAGCGACCAACTCGCCGTGCTCTACGGGCAGATCGCGGACGTGCTGCGGGACGGCGGCGTCTTCATGAACGCCGACCACATGCCCGACGAGACCACTCCGCGCATCAACGAGGCGGCGCACGCCTTCGACAAGGGGCGGCGTGAGCGGGCAGAGGCGGAGGGTTCGCAGGACTGGATCGCGTGGTGGGACGGGCTCTCCCGGGAGCCCGCGGTGGCCGACGCCGTGGCTGAGCGTTTCCGTACGATCGGCAATCCGCTCGCGGGCGACCACTCGGACGGCGAGGTGCAGTCTCCCGGCCGCCATGCGCAGTTGCTGCGGGAGGCGGGCTTCGCGGAGGCGCGTCCGGTGTGGAGCGCACCACTGGACGCGCTGGTGCTCGGGCTCAAGTAGCGGGTCGGTTCTCGGAGTCCTCAAGTCCTCAAGCAGTGCGCGCGAGCTGCCCGTCGGCCGCTACGAACGGGGGTGCGGCCGGATTGCGGGCCGGGCGGCCGGTGCCGGGGTGCAACTCGCCGATGCGGGGCCCCGAGTGACAGGCGTGGGGTTCGACTCACCGGCACCGGGCCCCATGACCATGACCCGGCTGGCGGGCTGCCGGGCTCCCCGCGACCGGCCCTCCTGCGCCCAAGGCCCAGCCTCATACGACCGAAGCCCGGCCCCAGCCCCATACGAGCGAAGCCCGGTCCCGGGTGACTCCCCGGGACCGGGCCGTTCGTCCGTGAACCACGCCGGGCAGCGGGCCTGTTGAGCGCCCGGCGCCGCCCGCCCGCTCGCCCGCCGGGCGTCGGGTGAACCCTCCGCCCACCGCGGGCGACCGTCCACTCCGCGTCGGGCATCAGGCCCTCAGCGCCGCGCCACGCCCTCCGCGCGTGCTGCCGCCGCCACCGCTGCCGTCACCGCGGGGGCGACGCGCTCGTCGAACGGCGAGGGGATGACGCAGTCCGCGCTCAGCTCCTCGGAGACCACGGCCGCCAGAGCCTCGGCCGCCGCGAGCTTCATGCCCTCGGTGATGTCGGTCGCGCGCACCTGGAGCGCTCCCGCGAAGACACCGGGGAAGGCGAGGACGTTGTTGATCTGGTTCGGGTAGTCGCTGCGGCCGGTGGCGACCACGGCGGCGTACTTGGAGGCGACGTCCGGGTGGATCTCCGGGTTGGGGTTGGCCATGGCGAAGACGAAGGAGTCCTTCGCCAGGGTCGCCACCGCCTCCTCGGGGACCGTACCGCCGCTGACGCCGATGAAGACGTCCGCTCCGGCCATGACCGACTCCAGCGAGCCCGAGCGCCCCTCCTTGTTGGTGAAGGCGGCCAACTCCCGCTTGACGTCGGTGAGATCGTCGCGGTCGGCGGAGACGACGCCCTTGCGGTCGCAGACCACGACGTCGCCGATGCCCGCCTCCACGAGGATCTTGGCGATGGCGATTCCCGCGGCGCCCGCGCCGGAGATCACCGTACGCAGATCGCCCAGCGAACGCTGCGAGAGAAGCGCGGCGTTGCGGAGCGCCGCGAGGGTGACGATGGCCGTGCCGTGCTGGTCGTCGTGGAAGACGGGAACGTCGAGGCGCTCCTTGAGCTTTGCCTCGATCTCGAAGCACCGGGGTGCCGCGATGTCCTCCAGGTTGACGCCGCCGAAGGACGGTGCGAGACGTACGACGGTCTCCACGATCTCGTCGGTCTCACGGCAGTCCAGCGCGACCGGGAACGCGTCCACGCCGCCGAACTGCTTGAAGAGGATGGACTTGCCCTCCATCACCGGGAGGGACGCCTCCGCGCCGATGTCGCCGAGACCCAGCACCGCGCTGCCGTCGGTGACCACGGCCACCACCTGGGACTTCCAGGTGTAGTCCGCGACCAGCTCCGGCTGTTCGGCGATGGCGCTGCAGATCTTGGCGACGCCGGGTGTGTACGCGAGGGACAACTCGTCCGCGTCGCGCACGGGGACGGTCGCCTGCACGGCCATCTTCCCGCCGCGGTGCAGGGCGAAGGCCGGATCGATCACGTCCTCGTCCAGTCCGTCCTTCGAATTGACGATCTCCGCTGCCACTTGTCGAACCCCTTTGTCGAAAAACTTTGTGAGAGTGGCCGCTCCCTGGTTGAGGAACGGGCGGGCACCACGTCCGCCGGCCGCGGCGCCCCTTGGCCCTGGTGGGAGCCCCGGGCAGAGCCCGGTCGGGGGTCCCCCAGGCCGTTGGGCCGAGGTCGGGGGTGCCCCCGGGCCGTCAGGCCGAGGCGGGGCCCCCGGCCGTCGGGCCGAAGTCGGGCCCCGGGCCGTCGGACCCAGGAGGAGAAGGCGAACGCCGGGCGCGCCGCTCACGCGCCCCGGTCCCCGGGTGAGGGGTGTAATCGACCTTTGTACCTGACGAAGCCCACTTGTTACGACCCGCTTCTCTCATGAGCGGCGGTCTGTAAACGGACATTAGCCCACACAACGTCCGGAAGGTGTCCGGGGGTCGGGGAATCGGCGACGCCAACACCCTTGCCGGCGAAGGGTATTCGGCCAGGCACGGTGATGTGCCGAAGGTCTCCTGTCCGTGCCGGGCCCGACTGAGGGCGACGCCCTGTACGCGACGGGTGAGTGCCCTGTATCCGGAGCCCGGCCTCCGTTATGTGATTTTGACTCACCAGATCTGCGTAAGCCCTCGAACGGATGGCAGGATTTCCAAGCACCCGAGCATTCCCCCACTGGCCGCTCCCTTTTCCGCAGGAGGACCCCGTGATGACCGCACGCACCCCCCGCCGTCCGGGCACCGCGCGCAGGCGGAGCTCCACCAGGGCCTTCGGCCTGGGAGGTACCCGCAGCGTGGCGGCGCCCGTCGCACTCGCGGTCACCGGCGCCCTGCTGCTTGCAGGCTGCGGCGACCAGACGGACTCCGCGAGCGGAGGCGCGAAGACGCAGGGCAACAAGGCCCCGTACTTCGACGAGCTGCCGAAGAAGATCCAGAACGCGGGCGTCATCAAGGTCGGTACGGATGCCGCGTACAAGCCCATGGAGTACAAGGACGGGCAGAAGATAGTCGGACTCGACCCCGACATCGCCAACGCGCTCGGCAAGCAGCTCGGAGTGCGCTTCGAGTTCACGAACGGCACCTTCGACGGGCTGATCACCTCCATGCAGACCGGCCGCTTCGACATGATCATGTCGTCGATGACGGACACCAAGGACCGGCAGGAGGGCCTCGACGACCAGGGCAAGAAGGTTGGCAAGGGCGTCGACTTCGTCGACTACCTCACGGCGGGCTCCTCGATCCTCGTCGAGAAGGGCAACCCGAAGAAGATCAAGAAGATCGACGACCTGTGCGGCAAGAAGGTCGCGACGCAGCGCGGCACCACCTCGCACGAGATCCTCAAGAAGCAGATCGACGAGTGCAAGAAGGACCGTGAACGGCCCCTGACGATCGAGCCGTTCGACACGGACGACGAGGCGCGCGTGCGGCTGAAGGCCGGTGGCGTCGTCGCGGACATCTCCGACTTCCCCGTCGCCGCCAACGCCGCCAAGTCCACCGACGACTTCGAAGTCGTAGGCGAGCAGATGGAGTCCGCCCCGTACGGCATGGCCGTCACCAAGGGCAACGACGAACTCAGCGGCGCCCTCAAGCAGGCCCTGGCGAAGATCATCGACAACGGCACCTACGAGAAGCTGCTGGCGAAGTGGGGCGTCGAGGACGGCGGCGTCTTCAAGGCGAAGATCAACAGCGGCACCTGAGCCGCGCCACCGCCAGCCCCTCCCGGACCAGCCCCTCCGGGGCTCCGACCGACAGGCAGCCACATCCATGACCGCTCCCACCGATAAGGCGGCGGACGGCGCTTCGCCGCCCGCCCGCACGCCTCCCGAGGCGATAAGAGCGATACCCGTGCGGCACTACGGCCGCTACGTCTCCGCCGCCGTCGTCATCGTGCTCCTCCTCCTCATCGTCAAGGCGTTCGCGGAGGCGGACCTGACGTGGGGGTCGGTCGGCAGCTTCTTCTTCAACGACCAGATCATGCAGGGCGTGGCCAACACCCTCGTCGTCAGCGTGCTGTCCATGCTGATGGGCCTGGTGCTCGGCATCGTCCTCGCCGTGATGCGGATGTCGAAGAACCCGGTCACCAACTCCGTGGCGTGGGGCTACATCTGGTTCTTCCGCGGCACGCCCGTCTACGTGCAGTTGCTGCTCTGGTTCAACCTCGCGCTGATCTTCCCCGTCCTCAACCTCGGCCCGATCTACAAGGACGAGATGACGGACGTCATGACGCCGTTCATGGCCGCCCTGCTCGGACTCGGGCTCAACGAGGCCGCGTACATGGCGGAGATCTGCCGCGCGGGCATCCAGTCCGTCGACGAGGGGCAGACGGAGGCGTCGCAGGCGCTGGGGATGACCAACGGGCAGAACATGCGGCGCATCGTGCTGCCGCAGGCGATGCGCGTGATCGTGCCGCCCACCGGCAACGAGTTCATCAACCTGCTGAAGACGTCGGCGCTCTGCTCGGTCGTGCAGTACGAGGAGGTGCTGCGCAAGGCGCAGAACATCGGCAACACCTCCAGCGCGGTCGTGGAGATGCTGTTCGTGGCGACCATCTGGTTCCTCGTGATCACGACGATCTTCAGCATCGGGCAGTTCTATCTGGAACGGCACTACGCGCGTGGCTCGTCCCGGCAGCTTCCCGCGACGCCCTGGCAGCGGGCGCGGCAGCTCGTGTTCACCTTCAGCCGTGGTACGGGAGCGGGCTCCGGCCCGGGAGCGGGAGGCGCCGCATGAACGCGATGGTGAAGGCGGAGGCCGTACACAAGTCCTTCGGGCATGTCGAGGTGCTCAAGGGCATCGACCTGGAGGTCGCGCCGCGCGAGGTCTTCTGCATCGTCGGGCCCTCCGGCTCCGGCAAGTCGACGTTCCTGCGGTGCATCAACCACCTGGAGAAGATCAACGCCGGACGGCTCTACGTCGACGGCACCCTGGTCGGCTACCGGGAGCACGGCAACAAGCTCTACGAGCTGCGCGACCGCGAAGTGGCCGCGCAGCGCCGCGACATCGGCATGGTCTTCCAGCGCTTCAATCTCTTCCCGCACATGACCGCGCTGGAGAACGTGATGGAGGCGCCGGTACAGGTCAAGGGCGAGCCCAAGGCGCAGGCGGCGGAGCGTGCCCGCACCATGCTCGACAGGGTGGGCCTCGGCGAGAAGACCGACAGCTATCCGGCACAGCTCTCCGGCGGGCAGCAGCAGCGCGTGGCCATCGCCCGTGCGCTGGCGATGGAGCCGAAGCTGATGCTCTTCGACGAGCCGACCTCGGCGCTCGACCCGGAGCTGGTGGGCGAAGTCCTCGACGTCATGCGCGACTTGGCGCAGGACGGCATGACGATGATCGTCGTCACGCACGAGATGGGCTTCGCACGCGAGGTGGGCGACTCGCTCGTCTTCATGGACGACGGGGTGGTCGTGGAGTCCGGACGGCCGCGGGATGTGCTGAACGACCCGCAGCACGAGCGGACGAAGTCCTTCCTGTCGAAGGTCCTCTAGGGACGGGACGCGGGCATGCGTGCGTGGGCGTGCGCGGGCGGCCCGCCGTGAGATCTGTCGCGTTGCGGGGCGGGGGCTTTCTGGCCCCTGTCCTGCGGGAGTAGCGTCTGGATCATGTTTGCTGCATACGCCGCGCGCATCGACAAGGAACAGCCGCTCGACGGGCTGGAGCTGGGCGACCGCCCGGAGCCGGCCGTTCCGGACCACTGGACGTCCATCGAGGTCAAGGCGGCGTCGCTCAACCACCACGACCTGTGGTCGCTGCGGGGCGTCGGCCTGGGCGAGGACTCGCTCCCGATGATCCTCGGCTGCGACGCCGCCGGAGTCGACGCCGACGGCAACGAGGTGGTGCTCCACTCCGTCATCGGCGCCACCGGTCACGGCGTCGGCCCGCGCGAGCAGCGGACCCTGCTGACGGAGAAGTACCAGGGCACCTTCGCCGAGCGCGTGGCCGTACCGAGCTGGAACGTACTGCCGAAGCCGAAGCAGCTCTCCTTCGAGGAGGCCGCCTGCCTGCCCACGGCCTGGCTGACCGCGTACCGCATGCTCTTCACCAACGCGGGCGTACGGCCAGGCGACAGCGTGCTGGTGCAGGGAGCGGGCGGCGGTGTCGCGACCGCCGCGATCGTGCTCGGTGCCGCCGCCGGACTGCGGGTCTTCGCCACCAGCCGCAGCGAGGACAAGCGCAAGCGCGCCGTCGAACTCGGCGCCGAGGCCGCCGTGGAGAGCGGGGCCCGGCTGCCGCAGCGCGTCGACGCCGTACTGGAGACCGTCGGCGCGGCCACCTGGTCGCACTCGCTGAAGTCGCTGAAGCCGGGCGGCACCGTCGTCATCTCGGGAGCCACCAGCGGCCCCAACCCGCCCGCCACGGAGCTCAACCGGGTCTTCTTCCTCGAACTCAAGGTCGTCGGCTCGACGATGGGCAGCAAGGAGGAACTCGCCTCCCTGCTGGACTTCTGCGCCACCAAGGGCGTCCGCCCCGTCATCGACTCGACGCTGCCGCTGGACCGGGCCCGCGAGGGCTTCGCGAAGATGGCGGAGGGCGAACTCTTCGGCAAGATCGTCCTTACGGTCTGACGATGGCAGCCCCTGAGCGTGAGTCCGAAGTGGCAGCCGACGACGGCACCGGGTCATCGGTGGAGCACGCCTTCGACGCGTACAACGCGGCGTCCCCCGAGGGATGGCGCGTGGAGTTGATCGAGGGAGAGATCCACGTGGTGCCACCGGCCAACGGCGAGCACGAAGAGATCGTGTCCGAGGTGAGCGGGCAGGTCCGCGACCATCGCAGGGAATTCGGCCGTTACACCGGGCTCGGCCTGTTCGTGCCCGACGCGTCCCCCACAGGCAAGGTCGTGCCGGATCTCGTCATCGCGCCGAAGGGCAGCTTCGGCGACGACGCCGAGTACCACGACCCCGCGCCCGTGCTGCTCGTCGGCGAGGTGACCTTCCGGTCCACCGCCCAGCAGGACCGCGGGCCGAAGCTGCGCGGCTATGCCCGTGCGGGCATCCCCTGCTATCTGCTGATCGACCGCGAGGTCGGCGAGGTCGTGGTCTTCTCGGAGCCCTCCGGCGCCTCGTACACGCGCAGGGTCGAGGCGAAGCTGTCGAAGACGATCGAGCTGCCCGAGCCGCTCGGATTCGAGCTGGACACGGGGGAGTTCTGAGCGGGGGCGTCGTCGGGGACGGACGCCCCCGACGACGCCCCCGTATCTCCCGGACAGACCCCCGGCCCGCCCTCGAACCCCCGCCGTCTCAGTCGCCGTCCGCGTGCCCCTCTCCCGCACGCAGCAGGGCGACCAGATGTTCCGCCGTGGCGGAGAGACGGCGGCGTGCCTCGCTCAGTTGGCCTTCGGTCACGCCGTGGTCGCGTGCCGCGTCCCGTACGTCGTCGCGGAAGTGGTCCAGCAGCCGCTCCAGATCACGGGCCGGGTCGTCGCTCGGTGCGTCCTTCTCCCGCGCCCAGTCGGGGCGTTCGCTCTCGCCGCTCATGGGGCCCTCATGGCGCGCATAGGGGAACCACGCGGTGGTGTGGTCCGTAATGCGGTCCAAGTTGCCCATTTCGCGGGCCAGTTGGGACATGCCCTCGCGGACGGCGCCGGGCCAGTCGCCGGACTTCGCCCGTGACTGGACCTGGTCCTGGACCTGACGGGCGATGCGCTGCACCTCCTCGACCGCGGCGGCGCGTGCCTGGGCCTCCTTGACCTGGCGCTTGGCCTGCTGGGTCTCCCGCTTGGCGCGGCGCGCCTGCTCCTTCCACTCCTCCTTGGCGCGCTTCATCTCCTCCTTGGCCTGCTGCCACGCCTCCTTCTCGGCGGGGCCCGGCCAGCCGTGCGCCGCCCAGCCGCCGTTGTCCGTACGGGTGCGGCGGGCCTGTTCGCGCATCTCGCGCCGCAGATCGCGTGCGGAGCCGCTGACGTCCTCGCGGATGTCGGCGGCCAGCGCCGTCAGCGAGGCGCTGATCTCGACCTCAAGCTCCGCCAACTCGTCCTCGCGGTCGGCCAGTTCGGCGCGTCCCGCCTCCGTGATCGAGTAGACCTTGCGGCCGCCTCCCTCGGTGGTGTGGCTGACGAGGCCCTCGGCCTCCAGCTTTGCCAGACGCGGGTAGACGGTGCCGGCGGACGGTGCGTAGAGGCCCTGGAAGCGCTCCTCCAGCAGGCGGATCACCTCGTAGCCGTGGCGGGGTGCCTCGTCGAGCAGCTTGAGCAGATAGAGGCGGAGGCGGCCGTGTGCGAAGACGGGGGGCATGTCAGGCGTCCTTGCTGAGGAGGAGGTCGTCGTCGTGGAGGGGGGCCGCGCGCCGCAGGAGGGCGATCGAGCCCGAGACGCTGTTCGCCCGCAGCCGGCCGCTGCCGGTGCCGAGCGTGCCCGTGACCTTCTTCGCGCCCCACTCTCCCTGGACCTTCAGTTCGTCGAAGGCGCTGGAGACGGCGCCGCTCGCGGTGCTCGCGTCCACCGTGGCGTCGACGGGGTCCGCGAGGCGCAGGGCGACCTCGCCGGAGACCGTGCCGAGGGCGATGTCCGTCTCCGTGCCGCCGCCCGTGTCGAGGTCGAGGATCATCGAGCCGCTGACCGTGTCGGCCTTCACCGACGAGCGGCCGTCGATGACGGTCAGGTCGCCGGAGACGGAGTTGAAGCCGATGCGGCCCGAGAGGCCCTGCGTCTCGACGTTGCCGGAGACGGTCTCGGCGCGTACCGGGCCGTCGATGCCCACGAGTGTCGTGTCTCCGCTGACTCCGCGTACGTCCGTACGTCCCGTGGTGCCGGAGACGAAGGCGCTTGCCCCTACGACGCCGACCGAGAGGCGCACCTGCGAGGGCACCGAGACCGACACCACCACGTGCCGGTTCCAGCCCTTGCGGTCGAGCCACTTGAGGAAGCCCTTCCAGGGGACGTCCTCGTAGGCGATCACCAGCGAGCCGTCCTCGACCGTGACCATGAGGGGCGGCCCCTTCACCTCGCCGATCTCGATGCGTGCTCCGGGCTCGGAGGAGCCGACTACGTTGACGCTGCCGCCCACGATGCGTACCTGGAGCGATTCGACGCGGTCGTCGATGTCGAGGGTGCGTGGTTCGGAGATCGACCACGAGGAGCGTTCGGCGGGCACGGCGGCCTCCCGGGTAGGCGGGGCGGGACGGGACGTGAGCACGGCGCGATGCGACGACATATCGCGTCCGAGTCCTGGAACACGATATGTCGTGTGTGGTCGTGGAGGCAAGCGTCGCGGAAGGCATCGCGTCAGGGAGGGGCCTCGGTCGTCCGCCTGCCCCGTCGCCCTGGTCGCCCCGCTCGCTCCGTCACCCCGCTCGTTCCGTCGCTCTGTTCGCCCCAGTCGCCCTAGACCGCCGGGCCGCCGTCACCTCCGTATGCCTGCTGCCGCAGCGAACCGACCGTCATGCCCGGGGCCAGCCGGCCCTCGGCGGGACGCAGCGAGATCAACGCGGCCCTGCCGGAGCGGCAGTTGGCGAGCGCACGCTCCAGTGCGGGCGCGAACTCCTCGGTGGCCGTGACCGTTTCGCCGTGGGCGCCGAAGGCACGGGCGTAGGCGGCGAAGTCCGGGTTGAGCAGGTCGGTGCCGCTGACGCGGCCGGGGTGGGCGAGTTCCTGGTGCTTACGGATGGTGCCGTAGGTGCCGTTGTCGACGACGAGTATCAGGGGCGCGGCCTCGTGTGCGACGGCGGTGGCCAGCTCCTGTCCGTTCATCAGGAAGCAGCCGTCGCCCGCCAGCGTGACGACCTGGCGCCCGGGGCAGGCGACGGCGGCGGCGACCCCGGCCGGGACGCTGTAGCCCATCGACCCGTTACGCGGCGCGAGTTGGCGCATGCCGTCGCGGTATGTGAGGAAACGCTGCGCCCAGAGGGCGTAGTTGCCCGCGCCGAAGGTGACGACGGAGTCCGGGTCCAGCCGGGCGTCGAGGGCGGCGAACACCGCGCCGAGGTCGAGGAGTTCGGGATCGTGCAGCGGCCTGCGGTAGGCGAGGTGGGCGGCGTGGGCCGCGCGGGTGTCCTCCGCCCACGGAACCGCCGCCGCCGGCTTGAGAGTCGCGACTGCCCTGCCGAAGGCGGCGGGCGCGGCGAGCAGCGAGAGGTCGGCACGGTGCCAGACGCCGGGCGGCTGCGATTCGGGGAGCACATGGACGATGCGGCGGGCCATGTGCGGGGCGCCTGCCGGGACTTCGGCCGCGCGGGACGTGCCGGTCGCGTCACCGTCCCCGGCAGCGTCACCGTCCCCGGCAGCCTCGCCGTCCCCGGCATGGCCTCCGTCACGGCCCGGGCCCTCCGAGTGGTCCGAGGCCTCCAGCAGCGAGAACCCGTCCGTACCCACCTCCCCGGGCGCGGCCCCCACACAGATCAGCAGATCCGCCGAGGCCACCCGCCGGGCCAGGGCGTCGGAACGCCCATAGCCCAGGTGCCCGGCGAAGCATTCGCTGTCCTCGGGCATCAGGTCCTGGCAGCGGAAGTCGACGGCCACCGGCAGCGACCATGCCTCGGCCCACTGGCGTACGTCCGCTCGTGCCGCGTCCGTCCAGCGGCTGCCGCCGAGGATCACCAGCGGGCGCCGCGCGTCCGTCAGCAGCGCTTCGAGTTCGCTCGACTCGCCCGTGGAGACGGCGCCTTCGGGCACCGGGAGCGGACGGGCGTCCACGACGGCCGCGCTGTCGGTGAGCATGTCCTCGGGCAGCCCGACCACCACCGGACCGGGACGCCCCGAGGCGGCGGCGGCGAAGGCGCGGGCGGTGATCTCCGGCAGCCTGGCCGCGTCGTCCGCGGTCTCCACGAGCTTGGCGTGCGCGCCGAACGTGCCGCGCAGATCGAACTCCTGGAACGCCGCCCGGCCGGTGTGGCCACGCGGCACCAGCCCTACGAAGAGCACCAGCGGCGTCGCGTCCTGGTGCGCGGTGTGCAGCGCGACCAGCGCGTTGGCCGCGCCGGGGCCCCGCGTGGTGAAGCAGACGCCGGGGCGCCCGGTGAGCTTGCCGGACGCCTCCGCCATATAGGCGGCGCCGCCCTCCTGACGGCACACGACCATGCGTATGGGAGCGTCGTAGAGCGCGTCCAGCACGTCGAGATAGCTCTCGCCCGGAACGCCGTAGACCTCCTCGACTCCGTGCGCCACCAGCTGGTCGACGAGTATCCGCCCGCCGGTGCGCGGCAGTGGACGCCTCATGCGACGGCCTTCGGCGTCTCGTGCCGCATGCTCGGATCGTGGCCCAGCCGCCGCCGCAGCACGGGACCGGCGAGGTACGAACCGGCCGCCGTGCACGCCGCGATGAAGACCAGCAGCAGCGCCGCGCTCCACGAGGCGCCCCCGGAGAGCCCGAGCAGCGACGCGGCGACGAGCGGCACGAAGCCGGAGACGACACCCGCCAGGTTGTACGACATGGCGACGGCGCTGTAGCGGAAGTTCTCGGGGAACATCCCGGAGACGACGGCACCGATCGGCGCGTAGGGAATGGAGATCGCGCCGATGCCGAGCGCGACGCCCAGGATCACGAGCGGCGTGCGGCCCGTGTCCACGAGCCAGAACGAGGGGAAGGCCGCGAGCACCGAGATGACACCGCCCGCGACGCACACCCTCCAGGGCCCCGCGCGGTCGGCGATCCTGCCGCAGGCGACGAGCACGCCGATCTCCACCACGGCCCCTACGAGCGTCGCGTCGAGCATCACGGACTTGTCCACGCCGAGCTGTTCGGTGCCGTAGGAGATGATGAACGTGGTCAGCAGGAAGAAGCCGCCGATGCCCAGGAACGCCGCGGCGATGCCGATGAGGATGCGCCCCCAGGTGCGGCGGAACGCCTCGATCAGCGGGGCGGGCGGCGGGCCGTTCCGCTCGCTGTCGGCCATCATCGCCTGGAAGACCGGGGACTCCTCGATGCGCAGCCGCATGTAGAGGGCCACGAAGAGCAGCACGAAGGCGAAGAGGAACGGTATCCGCCAGCCCCATGAGTAGAACGCCTCGTCGGGCAGCGTCCCCACGAGCGCGAAGGCACCGCTGGAGAGCAACGTGCCGACGGGGGAGCCGAGTTGGGGGACCGCCGAGTAGCTGCCGTGCTTCTCCTTCGGGGTGTGTTCCAGCGTCAGCAGCATCGCGCCGCTCCACTCGCCGCCCACGGAGATGCCCTGGAGGAACCGCAGTACGGCCAGCAGCGCCGGTGCCCAGATGCCGATGGTGCCGTAGCCGGGCAGCAGCCCGATGCAGCCGGTCGTCAGGCCCATCAGCACGACGGTGATGATCAGCGCGGTGCGCCGCCCGTAGCGGTCGCCCACGTGACCGAAGATCGCCGCGCCGACGGGCCGAGCGACGAAGCCGACGGCGAAGGTGATGAACGAGGCGATGGTGCCGACGGCCGGGTCGAGGTCGGGGAAGAAGAGCTTGTTGAAGACGAGGGCGGCGGCGGTGCCGTAGAGGAAGTAGTCGTACCACTCCAGGGCCGTGCCGATGAACGCGGCCGAGAGCAGCCGCTTTACGTCGGCGGTGCTGGGCGCGGCCGTTGCGGACGGGGACGAAGAGCCGTCCGCGTACGGGGAGTCGGTGCCGGAGGGGGAGTCGGGGTCGGCCGGGGGCGGGGACGTGCTCATGCGGTCTCCTAGGGGACGGTGACCAGACTGTGCGGGGACGTGTGCGCCTGTGCGCGGCGGCCGGACGGCCGGCGGCCGGTCAGGCGAGGTGATGGAGTCGGGCGAGCGGGACTTCCGTGGCGGCTCCGGTGGCCGTCGGCGCGCCGTCGACGAGCACGGGCCCGGCGGAGCGCGGCACTTCGACGCGGGGCGTGGCGGTGTTGTGCAGCATGTCGTTGCGGCCGAGTCCGCGGCTGTCCTGGACGGGTGCGTAACTCAGCCCGGGGGGAAGGGAGTTGCGGGCATCGGCGTCCGCCAGCGCCTCGGCGCCGATGAAGACCCGGGACAGCCGTGAGGCCGCGTCGCCGAGCGCGCCGTAGTAGGGGCGGTAGGTGCGGGGCTGGGTGAGCCGCGTCGAGCCGGAGCCCGATCCGGTGTTGCCCCACGCCACGAAGCCGCCCTTGATGACGAGTTCGGGTTTCGTGCCGAACCAGGCGGGGTGCCAGAGCACGATGTCGGCGAGCCGCCCCGGGGCGACGGAGCCGACGTCGTGTGAGATCCCGTGCGCCACGGCCGGGTTGAGCGTGATCTTCGCCAGGTAGCGCAGCACCCGTGCGTTGGCGCTGTGCTCGACGCCGCTCTCCCCGTTGCGTACGGCCTGTAGGTGGGCGAGCTGCCATGTGCGGCGCACGGTCTCCGCGATCCTGCCCATGCCCATCGAGTCGGAGTTGACGATGCTGATCGCGCCGAGGTCGTGCAGGGAGTTCTCGGCGGCGATGGCGTGGGCGCGTATGCGGCCCTTGGAGACCTCCACGTCGCTGTCGATGTGATGGTTCTGCCGGTGGACGGTCATCGTCATCGGGAACAGCTCGTCGACGGTGTTGACCGTGTACGGGACGGTCGGCGTCGTCGAGGAGGGCAGGATGTTCGGCTCGGAGAGGATCTCCAGCAGATCGGGGTGACCGCCGCCGCCTTCCACGTGGTAGGCGTGCACGGTGCGGCCCCGGGTCGCGCCGACGGTGTCGCGCAGATAGCCGGACTCGTTCATCGAGTCGGTGTGCAACGCCACCGGCAGATCGGCCTGTTCGGCGGCGTCCAGGCAGTTGTCGACGATGCGCGGCGTCGCGCCGAAGTCCTCATGGATCTTGAAGCCCCCGGCGCCCGCCAGCACGATCTCGTCCAGCAGCCGCCGCGAACTGGACGAACCACGCGCCAGGAACGCCACGTTGAGCGGCGTGCCGCGCCACGCGCTCATCAGCGTGTGCAGATTGCGCGCCGGATTGCAGCCGATCTCCCACATGCCGCCGAGGCCCATGCCGACGACCGTGGTGACGCCCGAGGAGAGCGCCGCGGGAGCGATCTCCGGCGACGAGAGATGCACGTGGCTGTCGACGATGCCGGGCGTCGCGATCAGCCCTTCGCCGGGGACCATCGAGGTGTGGGAGTCGACGGCGAAGTCCACGGGCGCGACATCCGGGTTGCCCACGCCGCCGACCGCGACCACGCGGCCGTCCTTCACGCCGATGTCGGTCTTGCGCACGCCCAGCCGGGGGTCGAGCAGCACCACGTTGGTGACGACCATGTCCAGGGCGGAGTCCCGGTCGGAGCGGGGCGAGGCGAGCAGCCCGTCGCGCACGGTCTTGCCGCAGCCGCCGAGGAGCTCGTCTCCCGGCGTCCCGTCGTCGGTCTCGACCTCCACCCAGAGCCCGGTGTCGCCGAGTCGTATCCGGTCGCCGGTCGTCGGCCCGTAGAGCGCGTTGTAGGTACGCCTGTCCACCTGGGCCGGTGTCCGCTCGCCGCTCATGTCCTCGCCTCCACCACGTCGACCTCGCGCACGCCGCCCGGTTCGAAGACGAGGGCGGTGCCCGCGGGGATGTCGAGCCTCATGCCGGCGGCGGCCTCACGGTCGAAGGAGAGCGCCGCGTTGGTCTCGCCGAGGGGGTAGTGCGAGGAGACGTAGACGGGCCGGTCGCCGGTGTTGCGCACGGTCAGCCGCATCCTGCGCCGCCCCTCGTTGATCCGTACGGGATCGGCGGCCGTACATACGGCACCGGGCGGGTCCGCGGCCGTACGAGGAGCGTCGGCCGTGCCGGTGCCCGCTCCGCCGGCGCCCGCGGGTTTCGCGCCCGCCGACGCCGCGATCGGGGCGTCCACGGCGACCAGCGCCGTACCGCTGGGGAACAGAGCCTCGACCTGGACGGTGGGCACCAGCGCGGGCACGCCCTCCATCACGTCGTCCTCGGTGAGCACCGAACGTCCCACGGCGATGACCTCGTCCATGCTCAGCCCGTCCCACGCCGCCTCCAGGACCTCGTCGCAGATGAGGGCGACGGCCTCGGGAGCGTTGAGACGGCGGCCGCGCGAGCGGCGCCTTCGAGCCAGCTCCGCGGCGGTGAAGAGCTGAAGCCGCTCGTTCTCGCGAGGGGTCAGATGCACTGTCGGGGCCTCCCCGAGGCTCGACCGGCCGGTCGGTGGGAAACGGGCGATCGACCCAGGATCGCGTGCGGGAGGCGGCAGGCCAACGTTGAAGTATCGCGGAACCGGACCTCACAATCGTGCATATGCACACTCCACCCCGCCCGGCCGACCTCCCGCCGGACCGCGCGACGGAGCGCCCGCCCGACCGTGCTGCCGAACTCGCCGTCGAGTGCCTGGAGGGCGTCGAGGACCTGCTCGGCGACTGGCTGGAAGCGGTACAGCCCCTTCGCGACACCTACGAGGGCGCCGTACCTGACGACGACTTCCGCGGATCGGCGCTCCAGGCCTTCGAACTGCTGCTGCGTACGGTCGCGGAACTGCCCGTACCGGCGGAACTGGCCGGGATCTCGGAACGCATCGGCGAACGCCGCGCCCGCCAGGGCGTGCCCCTCGACTCGCTGCTGGCGGCGGCAAGGCTCGACTTCCGGGTGGTGTGGGACGCGCTCGTCGAGCGCGCCGACGACCGGGACAAGGTGCGGCTGGTCGCCTCCGCCTACCACGTATGGGAGGCGGTGGAGGCCCACGTCACCGGCATCATGACCGCGTACCAGCGCACGGTGCTGGAGATGGGGCGGCAGCGCGAGGACGAGCGGCGGCTGTGGTTCGACCGGCTGCTGGAGAGCGGCGGCCACAACCCGACGGTCGTACGCGATGTGGGCCTCGCGCTGGGCTTCGTGCCGTCCGGCCGGTTCCTGTGCGTGGCGGCACCGCCGGGCAGCGGGCCCGGCGGAGGGCTGCACGGCGCGGCGGCGGCGCTGCGCTCGGCGGGGGCGGTGTCGCAGCGCCAGACGGTCTCGTCGGCGTCGCTGCTGGTGGTGCAGCTCGGGCGGCGCGTCACCGAGGAGACCGTGCTGGAAGGGCTGGACGGGGTGCCGTGCGGGGTGTCACCCGTCGCCGAGGGCCTGGCCGGGGTGCCGAGGGCCGTGGAACTGGCCACCGCGACCGTGAGGGTCCTCGCCGAGGACGCGACCGGGCCGCTGCGTCTCTCCGACGCGTGGCTGGACGTACTGGTCAACCGGGCCGGTCACTTCGCCGCGCACCTCACGGAGGACGTGCTCGGCGGGTTGTACGGGAGGAACGCCGGTGACGGCGGTAACGGGAGCGACGGCGGCGCGGTGCCCGCCGCAGAGAGGGAACGGCTGCTGCACACGGTCCGGGTGCATCTGACGGGAAGCGGCTCCATCGCGGAGACCGCCCGAGCCCTCTACTGCCACCGCAACACCGTCCAGCAGCGCTTCACCCGCTTCTGCGAACTGACGGGCCGCGACATCCGCCGCCCCGGCGACGCGGCGCTGCTGGCGTTCGCGCTGCGGGCACGGGAGAGCGGCGGGGGGTAGGGGAGCGGGGGAGGCGGGCGGCTCGCCCGGGGCCGGAGCGGCGTCGGGCGAGCGCCGTCGGTCGTCGACCGCGGGATCGCGGACTGCGGATCATCGAGCGGACCGCGGACCGTCGAGCGCCGTCAGTCGTCCTCGTCCTCGTCGTCGAGCCGCGCCAGCCAGGTCGCCAGCCGCTCCACGGGCACCTCGAAGTCGGGATTGAGATCCACGAACGCCCGCAACTGCTCGGCCAGCCACTCGAAGGTGAACTCCTCCTCGCCGCGCCTGCCGGCCAGTTCCTCGATGCCGCGGTCGGTGAAGTACACGTATGGCTCCTGGGGGACGGTGGACTGTAGCGGGTCCCAAGATAATGCGCGCACGAGAGGCGACCGCGGCCGGTCGCAGCGCATGCGGCGGCCGGGCCTGCGGCAGCGCAGACGCAGGGCCGCGCAGACGCAGGGCCGCGGTGACGCACCGGCAGCGGTGACACAGGGGAGACGAAGGGGAGGGGCGCCCGTGGAACGGGACGTTCGTGTACAGGAGATCGAACTGCCGGGCGGGGAGCGGGTGCTGGCATCCGTGAGCGTGCTGGAGCCCGGCCGTGTTCCGGGCGGCGGCAGCGGCGGGTACGCAGACGGA
Source organism: Streptomyces marispadix (assembly GCF_022524345.1). Taxonomy (NCBI): domain Bacteria; kingdom Bacillati; phylum Actinomycetota; class Actinomycetes; order Kitasatosporales; family Streptomycetaceae; genus Streptomyces; species Streptomyces marispadix. The sequence continues at coordinate 4,644,778 of NZ_JAKWJU010000002.1, forward strand.
GCCTACGAGGGCGGAGCCTACGAGGACGGCCGGTACGAAGAGGAGGAGTACGAGTTCGAGGACACGGGGGCGTTCGACGGGCTGAGCGCCCGTGTCGACCAGCTCAACGAGCTTGTCAGCGGCGTCGGTTCGGCCGTGCTGAACGCGGCACGCTCAGCGCGCCCGGACGAGGTCAGCGCCACCTTCGGCATCGAACTCGCGGCCAAACCGGGCAGGGCGGTGGCGATGCTCGCCGACGGGCAGGTGAAGGGGGCGATCTCGGTGACCTTGACCTGGAAACAGGGGGCAGAAACGCGGCAGCATGAACAGTAATCTTGTCCAGCACACGTCTCCGGCGGGAGAGTTCGGGGGAACGGGGGTGGAGACGATCACTGTCTGCGAGGGACGGGCCGGGATGCCCGTTCGAGGACGGCCGGCCCGGACGGCACGACTCGGCTTGCTGCCGTGCGCCGTGCGTGTCCCGTGAGCGCCGTCGAGAGCGCCGTGCGCTCGGCGGTCGTACGGATTGGTGCACCCGGCGACGGGTACAACGGCGAAGACGGCGGCCCGCGTGCGGAGTTCTGGGGCAGCGGCTTCTTCATCGCGCCGGGCTGGGTGCTGACCAGCGCGCACGTCGTGGCCGAGGGGAGAGGTGCCGTGTGGAGGGGTGATCGCGTCATCGGCATCACCACGGAAAGCGGCGAGAAGCTCGTGGCGGAGCTAGCGTGTGCCCTTCCCCGGCCCTCCGCAGCCGACCAGCGGACCGGTCCCTGGGCCGACCCCGACCTCGCACTCTTACGGGTCCCGGAGGAGCCTGCCGCCTCTCCTCCCAACGCCCTCTGGCTGAGCGACCGTTCGGCGCTGAACTCGGCCCACGTGGAGCTGTTCGGCTACTCCTCCGCCCTCGGCGCCGATGTGGCGTATGTGCAGGGTTCCGGGCGGGCCAGCGCCGGCGCCGGCGGCCCGATGATGCTGGAGGGCACCTACGTCCCGGCGGGCTGTTCGGGCGGCCCCGTAGTGGACCGGGACCGCGGCAGCGTCATCGGGGTCAACAAGGGCCGTGCGCGGGACGGCAGCCATGTCGTGCGGGCCACGCCGATCACCGCGCTGCGCCGGTTCTGCGAGGAGGGAGCGCGGGAGGCGGCGGCATGGCGGGAGGCGCTGCGCGCTCACGACCGGCACCACCTGGAGCGCTTCCTGGCTCTCGACTGGAGCTGGCCGAGGGAGCAGTTCCTGCGTGAGCAGCAGCGTGACCCCGGCGGGTACGCGAGCGGTTTCACCGCCTACGACCGTGCCGAACTCTTCGGCCGCTTCGCCGAGTTGCCGCCGCCGGTCAGCGCCGGAGAGGTGCTGGAGATGGTGGAGGAGGCACGCCGCGACGTACGCCGGGAGACATTCAGGCTCCACATCCACTCGCCCCGTAGCTGGCGCGAGGGAGTCGGGCTGCTCTACGACATGCACGACGGCAGCGCCTCGGGCGGCGAGAGCAGCCGCGACCGGGAGCGTGCGGCGGTGGTGCTGTACGCGGCACGCGTGTGCCAGGCCCTCTCCGCGCCCGGCCGCACGGTGCCGCGGCAGCGCACGGCTTCGGCCGATGAGCGGGCCGCCCAACAGACCGACCCCCTCGCGGAGTTGAAGGCATGGGTCGGCAACGTGAAGGCATGGGTCGGCAACGCAGCGGTGACCCTGCCGAACGGGATCGACAGGGAGCTGGTGCAGAGCATCCTGGACAGCGCCGTGGCCGGGCACGGCCCCCGCGCCTCGTACGCCGACGTGCTCGTGGAGATCGACCCCGACCTGTACGGCACCCACCCGTGGCGGATCAAGCTCGTACAGGAGGACGGCCAGGTCACGCCCGTACGGCAGAGTGAGACCGGCGTGCCGCGCGCCGAGCTGGAACGGGACATCCGCGCCGCGCTCGCCGACGCCCTCGACAAGGGCGACATCGGCGAACACCTCGCCGCCGTGGACTTCATGCTGCCGCGTGCGATGTTCGACGAGCCCGTGGAGATGTGGCGGGCCAGGGTGGCGAGCCCGGACGAGCCGTTCAGCCCGCACACGCTGCCGCTGGGCCACCGGCGCACGGTGGCGCTGCGCGACCGGCACCGCTGGATGCAGCGGGAGCGCATCCCGGAGTGGCACCAGCGCTGGCGCGTCATCAAGAAGGGGCACATGGAGGCGGTCCCGCTGTGTCTGGGCACGGGCGACGGCGGAGACGGAGGGCTCCATCACACGCAGCACGAGAGCGAGTTGGCCGCATACGGCAGGCTGCGAAGCGCCGAGCCGCACGCCGTCCCCGTGCACTGCACGCGTGCGGGCAGCGGGCAGGGAGCGGTGGCGCTGGGCGTGGCGCTGGGGGCGGGGCACCCGGTCGTACTGTGGCGGCGCTGCGACGAACAGCACTCGGACTGCGCCGAGTTCCACGAACGGGCCGCGGAGCTGCTGAACTCCGCGCGGTCCGCAGGAGCCCCCGAGAGCCTGCGGGAACTCGTGCGCGACCTGCGCAACCAGAACGCCGGTCCCGATGTCTCAAAGCCCGCAACTGCCTGGGCCGGAGAGCTCGTTCTCCTTTACGATCCGCCGCAAGGCCCGCAACTTGCCGACGAACCGCTCCGAGCGCCGCCACTTCGCCCGTAGCCTCGGGCACACCGCCCGCCTACGACCGACGTCCCGACGACCCGACCAGGACCGGAACAGCACAAGGAGCTCACAGTGAGCGATTGGCGAATCTACCGGGGAGCGGGTCTCCCGCACGACGGCGCCGGGCGGTTACCCGCCCCGCCGCCCTGGAGGGACTTCACCCTCTCCGGGGGCTCGGGGCCCGGCGACGAGGGAGACGCGGCCCGACGGCTGGGCGTACAGCGGCAGTTGGTCGAGAACCTCCACCCCCGCCCCGAAGAGGTCGAGGCCGTCAACGCCGCCCTCTATCTGCGCCGCCCGCTGCTGGTGACCGGCAACCCCGGCACCGGCAAGTCGACGCTCGCACACGCCGTAGCGCACGAACTGAAGCTCGGCCGGGTGCTGCGCTGGCCCATCGTCAGCCGCACCACCCTCCAGGACGGGCTCTATCACTACGACGCCATCGGCCGGCTCCAGGACGTACAGCTCGACAGGGCCGTCGAGGGAGAACGGGCCGAACGTCCGCCCATCGGCTCCTATGTGCGGCTCGGCCCGCTCGGCACCGCGCTGCTGCCGCGTCCCGAGGGCCAGGAGGCACTGCCGCGGGTGCTCCTCGTCGACGAACTCGACAAGAGCGACATCGACCTCCCCAACGATCTCCTGAACGTGCTGGAGGAGGGCGAGTTCACGATCCGGGAACTGGAACGCAGCGCCGACCGTGAGCCCGTCAGCGAGGTGCTCACCGACGACGGCGACAAGGTGGCCGTCACCGGCGGCCGGGTCCGCTGCACGACCTTCCCCTTCATCGTCCTGACGTCCAACGGCGAACGGGACTTCCCGGCCGCGCTGTTGCGCCGCTGCATCCAGCTCGAACTCAAGCCGCCCACCGACAAGCAGCTCGCCGCCATGATCACCGCCCATCTCGGCGAGGAGGCGCTCGCCGAGGGCGAGGAGCACATCCGGCGCTTCCTGGAGCGCGACGCCGGCCAGGTAGTCGCCACGGACCAGCTCCTCAACGCCCTGTTCCTGACCCAACGGGCGGCAGGAGCCGAGCGGGTGACGCGCAGCCGTCTCGCGGAGATGCTGCTGCGCCCGCTGGACCGCCCGAGGTGATGGGGGATGCACCCGAGCGGGCTCCCGAACCGCGCCCCGTCGCGGCTGACCGAACTCGTCTCTCGGATGCGCGAGGCAGGCTGGGAGCCAACGGCCGAGGAGGTGGCCGAGGCGCTGTGGCTCGCCCGGTGGGCCGGCACCGGCGTGCACGAGACGGTGACCGCCGACCCTGCCCCGGACGGCGACCGGGAACGGCGGTCGGCGGCGGAGCCGTCCGGGCACCGGGAGCCTCCGGCGGACAGGCGCGCACCCGGCAATGAGATCGGGCCCGGGGCTCCGGCAGAGCGCGCGGCCTCGCTGTCCACCGTGTCGCTCTACGCACCCGACCGTCACGGCGGTGCTCCGAGCAGCGCGTTCCCCGTGCGCGCTCCCGCGGCCAGCACCCTGCCGGGTCTGCTGGGGCTTCAGCGTGCGATGCGCCCGCTGCTGGGCTACCGGCCCCGGCTGCCGTCGGTGCCGCGCGTACTGGACGAGGCCGCGAGCGCCGAACTGAGCGCCCGCAGCGGTGCCGTGCGTCCCGTCTTCGGCCCGGCGCGGCGGCCCGAGACCGAACTTCTGCTGCTGATGGACGCGTCGGCGACGACCTCGGTATGGCAGCTCACCTTCGACAAGCTCCGCCAGACCTGTGAACGACTCGGTGCCTTCCGCGACGTCCAGGCCCTCTGCCTGCACCGCGGCTCCGACAGGACGCCGCTCATCGGCACCGGGCCCGACCCCTCAGCCACCCGGCTGCGCCCTGCCGACCAGTACCGGGACACCACCGGGCGGAGGCTGACGCTCGTACTCAGCGACTGCGTGGGCCCCCTGTGGCAGGACGGCGGAGCGCAGCGGATGCTGCACCGCTGGGCGGGCGGTTCGCCGCTGGCCGTCGTGCAGCCGCTGCCCCCTCGGCTGTGGCCGCGCACGGCTCTGCCGGGCGAGCCCGGGCTGCTCATACGCGACAAGGGGCCCGGCGGCCCCGTCACCTTCGAGCCGGACGGCTACGGACGGCTGCCCGCGCACGATGCGCTGCCGGTGCCCGTACTTCTGCCCACGCCCGCCGCGCTGGGCAGATGGGCCCGGCTGCTGGGCGGCGAAGGACGTCAGACGGTGCGCGGCGCCGCGGCCTGGGTGACGTCCCGGCACCATGCGATGCCGGCGCCTTCGTCGTCGCACGGTGCCGACGCCCGCGATCTGCTCAACGCCTTCCGGGCGTCCGCTTCCCCCGGCGCGCTCGACCTGGCGGTGCATCTGGCCGCCGTACCGCTCGTGCTGCCCGTCATCCAGCTCGTACAGGAGGCGATGTTCCCCGACACGGGGCCCATGGAGCTGGCGGAGGTGCTGCTGAGCGGGCTGCTGGAACGGCTTCCGGACGTCGAGGACTCGCCGGGGCCCCGCTACGACTTCATACCGGGAGTGCAGAACCTGCTGCTCCAGTCCCTCGACCAGGGAGCGGCCGAACTGGTGCTCAAGCACCTCTCGGAGTACGTCACCAAGCGCTTCGGCAAGGGCACCCGCAACTTCCCCGCGATGGCCGTCGCCCAGCTCAGCGGGCGCTTCACCGGCATGGAGAGCGAGCACCCGGAACCGGAGGAGCCGGGGGACGACGAGGGGGAGCTGGGGGAGGAGCTGTTCGCCGAGATCCCGGCCCGGGTGGTGCAGTGGTACCGGCCCGTACGGCCGTTGCCGGACCAACTCAAGGACGCGGAACGGCTGTTGGACCAGTGGCGTGTGCAGCGCGACAGCAAGCTGCTGCGCGAGGCACACGAGGTCACCGAGGGTGTGCTGCTCGCCGAGGACAGCGGGCGGGCCCGCCGGGTGCTCGGCCGGGTGCTGTTCGCGCAGGCGGGAACCCCCGAGGTGCGGCGTGACCCCGAGCGCCGCAGGAAGCTGCTGACGCGTGCCGAGCAGTTGCTGTCAGGAGAGGGCCCGGAAGGCGCGGCGACCGTACTGGCCCGCGCCGGAGTACGGCACGAACTGTGGCGCATGGACGGCGACTCGGACTGGCTGCATGCCGTGGCGCGCGATCTGAGCGACCCCCTGGAGGACGAGCGGTCCACCCCCGCGACGCAGGAGGACCGGCGCGTACGGCTGGGACGTGCCCTGCTCGACCTCGCCCGTACGGAACGCAATCAGGAGGCAGCCGCGGAGTACGCCACAGCCGCGGCCGGCGAACTGCGCGCCGCCGCAGGCCTGTCCGAGGCGGCCGGCGTCTCCGCTCAGCGGCGGGGCGCCGTGCTGCTGGACCTCGTCGCCGCCCTGCGCCTGACAGGCCGCTCCGAGCACACGAGGCTGCTGCGCCTGCTCGCCGACGCGGAGCCCGCCGTGCGGGCCGACCCCGCGGCCCCCGGCGGCCGGAACCTGCTGCTGCGATGGACCGGCACCCGGGCCCAGGTGTACCGCGAGGCCGGCGACTTGCAGGCCGCCGACCAGGCGTACGAGGAGGCCGCCGAGCTGACCGCACGGGACACCCCGCAGCGCTGCGAACTCTTCATCGAGTGGGGCGAGGCGCGGCTGCTGCGGCACGACGACCCGTACGGCGCCGAGGGCATCCTGCGCGAGGCGCTGACCGGAGCCCCGGCGAGCGGACGGCTGCCCGCCCGCGCCCAACTGCTGCTCGGCCGGGCCTTGGTGCGCCGCTGGCAGCGGGGGCACTTCCTGCCCGACCTGTTCGAGGGCAGTCATCTGCTGGAACTGGCCGCACGTCAGTCGCCGGACGCGGTGCAGCGCGCCGAGAGCTGGCGGCGGCTGGGCGACGCCGGGTTGGAATTCCCGGACGCGAGGCCGCCGTTCGCACAGGCCGAACGGTGTTATCGGACCGCGCTGACCGAGGCACGCGAGACCCCTGGAGCGCGCCGCACCGGTTCCGTGGAGGCCGCCCGCGCCCTGCACGCACTGGCCGCGCTGTACGAGCGGTGCGATGAGCCGCGCAAGGCACTGGCCGCGTACCGGGAGGCCGCCGAGGAGTGGCACCTGCTGGCCGGCACGCTCACGCCCGTTCCCAGAGGGGAGGCCGGACGCACCCGCGAACGGATCGCCGCGCTGGAGACCGGTACGGCGGGCGGGGCCGAATGACAGCCAATCCAGGACCGAACAGGTTTCCGTATCCGGGGCCTCGGGAAGGACAACAGCCGCTGAGGAGCCTCCTGGATGGGGCCACGGGGAGGGAGAGCACAGTGCCGAAGCACACTGATGCCGAACTGGTCGTGGAGAGAGCGGAGTACGCGCTTGCGCCGCCGCTCCCCGACCTCTCCGGCGTCGACCTGCGCACCCTGCGCCTGATGGACACCCCCGACCTCACCGCGGCGGTGGCCCACGTGCTGCGCGGGCCGGGGGAGTCGGGCGAGCTCTTCAAGCAGAACGGGGACGAACGCCGCGCCGGTGAAGCCCCGAACAGGACTGGACGCTGTGGCGGCTGACCGGTGCGCGTGACAGCGCAACAGCTGTGGCTCCTCGGCCGGACCCGCGCACAACCGGGAGACGTGGACGCCCACCTGCGGGTGGTTCACCACCACCGGCTGCTGCTGCTCAAGTCGCTGTACGAGCGGGTGAACGCCGAGCGTGACACGCTCCCGGCCTCGGCGTTACGGGACTTCGCCGCCCACTGGGAGCTGCTGGAGCGGGCGGAGGCGCACTCTCCGGGCAGCACCCGGCACGCCCTGGCGTACCCGACCGTCGGCAGCAGGCTGGTGCGAGCGCTCTACGCGCGTGAACCGGGGGCCTTCGGCGCGGAACTGGCTCTGATCGGCCAGATCGCCGCCGCCGCCGCGTTACGGTCCGGCTGCCCCTTCGAACTCGTACTGCCCGCGCCGGAAGGGGAGTTGGTGCTCCCCGGCGTCGGCGGCTACGAGTGCCCCTCCGGAGAGTTACGGCTGGAGGTGGACGCCGGCGCCGGTCCGGAACCGGCGAGGGCGCCCGCGCAGTTGCCGGGCGGGCACACCGTGCTCGACGACATCGACCCCTGTCACACGCCACCGGACGGCGGGCTGTCGCAGCCTCCCGCCGCGCACACCGCAGCGGCGAGCCAGTGGTGGTCACCGCTGTGGCGCGAGGCGATGGACCTGCTGTTCGCCGCCGACCCGCAGCGGGCCCGCGAAGTCGCGGCGCTGACCCGCTGCCTGGTACCGCTCACCCCCCTGCCCGAAGGGCCGGAGAACCTCTACAGCGCCACCCTTCGCGCGTCACCCGGCGCGGTGCTGACCACGCCGCCCGAGGACGCCTCCGTGCTGGCGGAGGTACTCGTACACGAGATCCAGCACACCAAGCTGGCCGTGCTGTGCGATCTGACTCCGCTCTACTTTCCGGGCGGCCCGGCCGTACACAAGGTGCCCTGGCGCACCGACCCGCGTCCCATCGGCGGACTGCTCCAGGGCGCCTACGCCCATCTGGCGCTCACCGACCTCTGGCACCGGATCGCCGGCACCCGCGGCACGGGTGTCCCCGCAACGGTCCGAAGAGCCGCGCGGAGCCGCCACAGGGAGTATCGCGATCAGGTCGCCGAGGTCCTTCCCACGCTCGCGGAATCGGCCGAACTCACCGACAATGGACGGGAGTTGGTGAGCGGGATGGCGGCGCACCACAGGCGGCTCGGCAGCGCGGGCAATTCGGTGACAATGCGGTGAGTCTCGGCGATGGCACTCTTGGTCGCTGAAAGGCAGCCGATTCAGGAGCAGTAAGGGGAAATGCGCATGAGCGCTCAGGGCCAGGCGCTCGAGGCGGAGCTGACGGGTCGGCAGGACCGGAGCTTCGTCATCGTCTATCCCGGCTACCACCGGCACTGGGCCACGTGGATTCACCGCACGCTGGAGCGTCTGGGTTGCCAGGTCGTGTTGCAGCGGTGGGGGCCACCGCGCGAACAGCCTCTGGAAGAGGCGCTTGCCGACCTTCTGCTGGCCGACGGGACGGTGCTGCTGGTACTGAGCGAGTGGTTCTTCGAACTCGGCCCGCGCAAGGAGGGCGAGTGGGACACGGCGCTGCGGGGGTTCGTGGCGACGCACCGCGACCGCTTCGCGGCAGTCAACGTCACCAGCCCGGCGCTGCCCACCTCCGCCGCCGTGGTGCGCCCCGTGGAGCTGTGGGGCGTGAGCGCCGACGAGGCCGTGCGCCGACTGCTGAACCGGCTCGAAGTGGACGCCGAACCGGCGGAGATGGCCGATGCCCGCGAGGGTCACCGCTACCCGCGTGACACCCCCGACGTCTGGGGCGACGTGCCGCGCCGCAGCGGCGACTTCACCGGCCGGGACGACCTGCTCAACTCCCTTCAGCAGCGCCTGATGGACGCCGAGCGCGGTACCGCGGCGATCGCGCTGGTGGGCATGCCCGGCATCGGCAAGTCCGCCATCGCCGCGGAGTACGCCCACCGCTTCAGTTCCGACTACGACGTGGTGTGGTGGGTCAACTCCGACGCCCGCGGCACCCTGCGCGAGCGGTTCAGTGAACTGGCCCCTCGGCTGGGACTTCCCGCCGAGGCCGGCGGCTCCGGCGGACGTATCCGCGCGCTGCGGGAGGCACTGCGGCGCGGCAAGCCGTACGGCCGCTGGCTGATCATCTTCGACGGCTGGGACGAACTGACCGACGCCGAGGCGCTGCTGCCCGAAGGCGACGGCCACGTGCTGATCACGTCCCGGAACCGCAACTGGAGCAGGTTCACGGACGTCGTGACCGTCCCCGGGTTCGTACGGGGCGAGTCCACCGGCTATCTGATGCGTCGCGCCCGCAACATCACGGCGGAGGAGGCCGACGAGGTCGCCCGGGAGCTGGAGGACGTGCCGCTGGCGCTCGTCCAGGCCGCGGCCTTCCTCAACCAGTCCGACATGGCCGTACCCGAGTACCTGCGGATGACCCGTGAGCGCGGCAGCCTCGACTTCCCGGTCGGCCTCGAATCAGCGGGCGACTACCCGGCTTCCTCCCTGACGTCCTGGTCGATACTCATCAACCAGCTCCGCAAGGACAATCCGCGTGCCGTGCAGCTCCTCACCCTGTGCACGGTGTTCGCTCCCGGCCGGATTCCGCTGGGCCTGGTGCGTGCCGTCCCGGAGAGCGAACTGCCGGAGGATCTTCGCTGGATCGCCCGCGGCCGTGCCGCCTGGACCCAGGCGCTGGACGTGCTCACCAACTTCTCCGTCGTCAGCCTCGAACCCGTGGAGCACGGAGGCACCGGCCGGGCCGACGGAGGCGAGGACCGGGTGCGGATGCACCGTCTGGTGCACTCGATCGCGAGCCAGCTCACCGCCACCGAAGACCTGGAGGAGTACCGGCGGATCGTGCGCAGGGGCCTCGCGGAGGCCGACCCGGGCACGCCACAGGACAGCCGTACCTGGCCGGTCTACTCCGAGCTGCTCCTCCACATCGAGCCCAGCGGCGCACTGACCAGCACGGGCAACCGGGTGCGCAAGACCGTACTCAACTGTGTGCAGTACTGCTCCGCGAGCGCCGAATACACCACCGGCGTGACGCTGGGCGCCCGGGTGCGGGAGCACTGGCAGGCGACTTTCCCGCCGAGCGATCCGATGTGGGTGCCGCTCTCCCTCTCGCAGAGCCTGTGTCTGCGGGAGAGCGGCCAGATCCGCGCCGCACACGAGCTGATCCGCGAACAGCTCGCCGACCTCGACGAGTTGGACGCCCCGGACGCGGCCGCGGTGCTCAGCGTCCGGCAGGCCCTCGCCGTCGTACTGCGCCGACTCGGCCGGTACGGGGAGTCACTGGAGCTGTCCCGGGAGATCAACAGCGCGGCCCAGGAGGTCCTCGGCCCGGACCACGTCAGCTCGCTCGTCTTCCGCAACAACCTCGGTGTGGCGCTGCGGCAGCTCGGGCGCTACGAGGAGGCGTACGAGATCGACGCGGAGACCCTGCGCCGCAGGGAGCGGGCACTGTCCGTCCGCGACCCGTCCACGCTCGTATCCGGCAACAACTGCGCCTACGACCTGCGGCTCATGGGCAAGTTCTCCGAAGCGCTGGCCCGCCAGGAACTCGGCATGCAGATGCACATCCAGGTGCTGGGACCTGACCACGATCAGACCCTCTTCGCCCGGCATCAGCTTCTGCTGTGCCGCTACCGGGCCGGCGAGGACCGGGAGGAGATCGGGGAGCAGCTCGGCCTGCTGCTGGACCGCTACCGCCAGGTCTACGGCCGCAGCTTCTACCAGACCCTCAACCTGGTGACGGACTACGGCAACTTCCTGCGCGAGGTGGGCGATACGGCCCAGGCCAGCCGTCTGATCGCCGAGGCCGAGGAGGGCTACCGCAAGCTGCTGGGCCAGGCGCACCCGGTGCCGACCGGCATGCAGTCCAGCTTCGGGCTCATCCTGCGCGCCGAGGGCGACACCCGGGGCGCGCTCAACCTGTTCGAGCAGGCGTACTTCGGGCTGCGTACGCTGCTGGGCCCCGACCACCCGTGGACGCTGGGCTGCGCTCTCAACTCCGCCGCCGGACGGCAGGACTCGGGCCGCGGCGACGAGGCGGTCGAGCTGGGCAGGGACACCCTGGACCGGGCGCGGCGGACGCTCGGCGACGACCATCTGCTGACGCTGTCGGTGATGTCGGGCCTCGCCACCGACCTGCGCTCGCTGGGGGAGGAGACGGAGTCCCGCAAGCTCGACGAGGACGTGCTCTCCCGGCTCACCCGCACCCTGGGCATGCGCCACCCGCAGACCATCACCATTCGCGAAGGGGCGCGCCCGCTCTGGGACTTCGAGCCGAATCTGGGCTGAGGCCGACCACGAAGGCCGCCGCCCCTACGCACGACAGGGGCCCGCCGGTATCCGTTACCGGCGGGCCCTCCGTCTGCGCAGGGCAAGGCCCCTCAGAGGTCGAGCCCCTGGGAGGCCGGAGCCCCTCAGAGGTCGAAGACCTCCTGGATGAGCTGCTGCTGCTCCTCCTGGTGCCGCTTGCCCGAGCCGACCGCGGGCGAGGACGACGACGGGCGCGAGACCCGGCGGAGCCGGTCCGCGTTGGGGACCGGGTCGGAGCCGATGATCAGGTCCAGGTGGTCGACGAGGTTGAGGGCGATGAACGGCCAGGCGCCCTGGTTCGCCGGTTCCTCCTGGGCCCACAGGAACTTCGACGCACCGCTGTACTTGGCCATCTCGGCCTGGATCTCCTTGCCGGGCAGCGGGTAGAGCCGCTCCAGGCGGATGATCGCGGTGTCGGTCAGTCCGCGCTTCTGCCGCTCGGCGTCGAGGTCGTAGTAGACCTTCCCGGAGCAGAAGACGACCTTGCGGACGTTCGCCGGGTCCACGGAGCCGTCGCCGATGACGGGGCGGAAGCCCCCGGAGGTGAACTCCGACGTCTTCGACGCCGCCGCCTTCAGCCGGAGCATCGACTTCGGGGTGAAGACGACCAGCGGCTTGTGGTGCGGGTTGTGGACCTGCCAGCGCAGCAGGTGGAAGTAGTTCGACGGCAGGGTCGGCATCGCGACCGTCATGCTGTTCTGCGCGCAGAGCTGGAGGAACCGCTCGATGCGGGCCGACGAGTGGTCGGGGCCCTGGCCCTCGTAGCCGTGCGGGAGCAGCAGCGTGACGCCGGAGGTCTGGTTCCACTTCTGCTCGGCGGAGGTGATGAACTCGTCGATCACCGTCTGGGCGCCGTTGGCGAAGTCGCCGAACTGCGCCTCCCACATCACCAGCGCCTCGGGCCGCGCCAGGGAGTAGCCGTACTCGAAGCCCATCGCGGCGTACTCGCTCAGCAGCGAGTCGTAGACGTTGTAGCGGGCCTGGTCCTCGGAGAGGTAGAGCAGCGGCGTGTAGTCGTTGCCGGTGTTCTGGTCGAGGAGTACCGCGTGGCGCTGGCCGAAGGTGCCGCGGCGGGAGTCCTGCCCGGAGAGGCGGACCGGGGTGCCCTCCATCAGCAGCGAGCCGATGGCCAGGGTCTCGCCCATGCCCCAGTCGATCGTGTCGTCCTCGATCATCGCCGCGCGCCGCTGGAGCTGCGGCAGCAGGCGCGGGTGGACCGTGACGTGGTCGGGGATGTTGACCTGCGACTCGGCGATCCGCTTGACGACCTCCTGGCCGACGCCCGTCTCCACGTGGACGGGGAACTCCGCCTCGGGCTGGGGGACTTCGGCCGGTGCGGGGGCGTTGGTGACGTCCCGGACCTCGGTGAAGACCTTCTCCAACTGGCCCTGGAAGTCCTGGAGCGCCTGCTCGGCCTCCTCCAGCGTGATGTCGCCGCGGCCGATGAGGGACTCGGTGTAGAGCTTGCGCACCGAGCGCTTCTTGTCGACCAGGTTGTACATCAGCGGCTGCGTGAACTGCGGGTTGTCGGTCTCGTTGTGACCGCGGCGCCGGTAGCAGATCAGGTCGATGACGACGTCCTTGTTGAACGCCTGCCGGTATTCGAAGGCCAGGCGGGCCACGCGGACCACGGCCTCCGGGTCGTCGCCGTTGACGTGGAAGATCGGCGCCTCGATCATCCGGGCCACGTCGGTGGAGTACATCGACGAGCGCGCCGACTCCGGTGCGGCGGTGAAGCCGACCTGGTTGTTGACGATGATGTGCACCGTGCCGCCGGTGCGGTAGCCGCGCAGCTGCGACATGTTGAGCGTCTCGGCCACGACGCCCTGGCCCGCGAAGGCCGCGTCGCCGTGCAACTGGACGGGCAGGACGGTGAAGTCCGTGCCGCCCTTGCCGATGATGTCCTGCTTGGCGCGTGCGACGCCCTCGACGATCGGGTCGACGGCCTCCAGATGCGAGGGGTTGGCGGTGAGCGAGACCTTGATCTGCTCGCCGTCGAGGCCGGTGAAGGTGCCTTCGGCGCCCAGGTGGTACTTCACGTCGCCGGAGCCGTGCATCGACTTCGGGTCGAGGTTGCCCTCGAACTCGCGGAAGATCTGCGCGTAGGACTTGCCGACGATGTTGGCCAGTACGTTCAGCCGGCCGCGGTGGGCCATGCCGATCACGCACTCGTCGAGGCGGGACTCGGCGGCGGCGTCGAGCACGGCGTCCAGCATCGGGATGACGGACTCGCCGCCCTCCAGCGAGAAGCGCTTCTGCCCGACGTACTTGGTCTGGAGGAACGTCTCGAACGCCTCGGCCGCGTTCAGCCGCCGCAGGATGCGGAGCTGTTCGTCACGCTCGGGCTTGGAGTGCGGACGCTCGACGCGGTCCTGGATCCACTTGCGTTCCTTCGGATCCTGGATGTGCATGTACTCGATGCCGGTGGTGCGGCAGTACGAGTCGCGCAGCACCCCGAGGATGTCGCGCAGCTTCATCATCGACTTGTTGGCGAAGCCGCCGACCGCGAACTCCCGCTCCAGGTCCCACAGGGTGAGCCCGTGCTCGGTGATGTCCAGGTCGGGGTGCTTGCGCTGCTTGTACTCCAGCGGGTCGGTGTCGGCCATGATGTGGCCGCGCACCCGGTAGGAGTGGATCAGGTCGAAGACGCGGGCGGCCTTGGTGACGTCGTCGTCGTGGGAGGCGTCGATGTCCTGGTTCCAGCGCACCGGCTCGTAGGGGATGCGCAGCGCCTTGAAGATCTCGTCGTAGAACCGCTCCTCGCCGAGCAGCAGCTTGCTGACGATGCGCAGGAACTCGCCGGAGGCGGCGCCCTGGATGACCCTGTGGTCGTAGGTGCTGGTCAGCGTCATCACCTTGGAGACGCCGAGCCGGTTGAGGGTGTCCTGCGAGGTGCCCTGGAACTCCGCCGGGTACTCCATGGCGCCCACGCCCAGGATCAGGCCCTGGCCGGGCATCAGCCGCGGCACGGAGTGGACGGTGCCGATGCCGCCGGGGTTGGTCAGGGAGCAGGTGACGCCGGAGAAGTCCTCCATCGTCAGCTTGTTCTGCCGGGCGCGGCGGACGATGTCCTCGTACGCCTGCCAGAACTCGAAGAAGGTGAGCGTCTCGGCCTTCTTGATGGCGGCGACGACGAGCTGGCGGTCGCCGTTGGGCTTCACCAGGTCGATGGCGAGACCGAGGTTGACGTGGTCGGGCTTGACCAGCGTCGGCTTGCCGTCCTTCTCGGTGTACGAGTAGTTCATCGACGGCATCGCCTTCAGCGCCTGCACCATGGCGTAGCCGATCAGGTGCGTGAAGGACACCTTGCCGCCGCGGGCGCGCTTGAGGTGGTTGTTGATGACGATGCGGTTGTCGAAGAGGAGCTTCACCGGCACGGCGCGGACCGAGGTGGCGGTGGGCAGCTCCAGCGAGGCGTTCATGTTCTTCGCGACCGCCGCGGAGGGGCCCCGCATGGGCACGTACTCCGGACCGGCGGGCTCCTCGGCCTCGGCGGAGGGCTCGGGCGCGGCGGGCTTGGCGGCGGCCTTGGCCGGGGCCTGCTTGGCGGCCTTCGGCTGCGCGGGCTGCTTCGGCGCGGCGGACTTGGCGGGTGCCGCCTTGCCCGCGGCCTGCTCGGCGGGCGCGGCCGCCTGCTCCGAAGGCTGCGCGGGAGCGGGCGTGGGCGCCTGCTTCGCGGGCGCCGCCGAGGCCGCCGCCTGCTGGGCGGTCGTGCCGGGGGGCGCCGCGGGCTCGGCCACGGTCCCCGCGGACTCGGCGCCCGGCTTGTAATCGGCGAAGAAGTCCCACCAGGCTCGGTCTACCGAGTTCGGGTCCTGGAGGTACTGCTGGTAGATCTCGTCGACGAGCCACTCGTTTGGCCCGAACACGGCGGCGGGATCACTTCCCTGACCGTCCTGCTGGGTCGAGACGCTCGAGCTGTTGGGGGACTGTGACGACACGGCGGCAACCGCCCTCTTCCGCGTTCCTTAGGTGGTGGACAGCGGGAACAAAGGCTACGCCTCTCCCCGCCTCCCTTGCAGTCCAGCCCGGGTTGTCGTCGTGCAAGTCACATCGCGAGTCCGGTTTCGGGACATGATCTGGCGGGAAACAACCAAGGTTCGTCTGGGAGCGGAACTGGCGGCCCCGGTTCCGCGTCGTACTCTTCGGGCCTCCGGCCGGGCTCAGCATGCCCCGGGCCCGTCTTCTGCGGCCCCGGCTCGGCCCGGCCCGGCCCGGCCCCTCGCCCCGAGGCCCGTACCGGCAGCTAGCCCTGTGCCTCCTCCACTCCCGGAAGCGTGACCTGGATGCGGCAGCCCTTCGGGGACTCCGCGACCCTTATCCAGCCGCCGTGCAGATCGACCGCCCAGCGTGCGATGGCCAGGCCGAGCCCCGTGCCGCCGTCGCCGCCGCCGGGGCCCTGGCCGCGCTGTGAGGAGGACTCGGCGGCCTTCGTACGGTTGAAGCGCTCGAAGACGTGTGCCCGCTCGGACTCCGGGATGCCGGGGCCCTCGTCGAGCACCTCCACCTCAAGGCTCTCCGCGGTCGCGCCCGGACGTGCGCGCACCGTGACGCGGCCGTGCGGCGGGCTGTGCTTGACCGCGTTGTCGATGAGGTTGGCGACGACCTGGTGCAGGCGCTCGGCGTCGGCGTAGGCCGTCAGTTCGGGCGGCGAGACGTCGAGGTGCAGATGGACGTCCGTACGGGAGTGCCCCTGCCCCTTGCTCATGTTGGCTTCCTTGAGCACGCCCGCCAGATAGGGCCAGACCTCGAAGCGTCGTGCGTGCAGCGGCACGACACCGTTGTCCAGCCGGGAGAGGTCCAGGAGATGCGCCACGAGCCGGCCGAGCCGGTCCGTCTGCTGGAGGGCGATGCGCATCGTCTCGGGATCGGAGTCGGAGACGCCGTCCACGACGTTCTCCAGCACCGCCCGCAGCGCGGCGATGGGGGTGCGCAGCTCGTGCGAGACGTTGGCGACCAGCTCCTTGCGGTGCTGGTCGACGGCTTCGAGGTCCGCGGCCATCTGATTGAAGGTCTCGGCCAGTTCGCCGAACTCGTCCCTGCGGTCGCCCCGTACGCGCCGCGAGTAGTCGCCGTCCGCCATCGCCCTGGCCGCGTCGGTCATCTCGTCCAGCGGCGCCGTGAGCGACTGGGCCACGAACTGGGTGATCAGCAGCGACGCGATGATCGAGATGATGGTGATCACGCGCAGCTCGGTCGCGGAGTTGACCGCGAAGAGCGCGAGCAGCGTGGTGATCACCACGGAGACGATCACCAGCGCGCCGAGCGCCGCCTTCACCGAGCGATACGGGTCGAGTGGGCGCAGCCCCTCCCAGATCCGGTCGAGCCAACGGATCCACACTGGCTCCCAGCGTCTGCGCAGGCGCTGGTTGAGACGGCCCAGGGCGCGCAGGCAGCGCGCCAGGAACCGCCCCGTGACGCGGGCCGAGCGCGGAAGGCGCAGCGCACGGCCCGTGGCAGGCGAGTCGGGCACCTCGGTCACGTCGCGGCGCTCCCCTTCAGGAGCCGTCCGCGGCCGACGCCGGGTATCCGCCGCCTTCCGCGCCGGACGCGGCGTTGGCCGAGTTGGAGCCCGAGGAGGGGGTCTCCAGCGCGTAACCCACGCCGTGCACCGTACGGATGCGCTCCGCGCCGATCTTGCGGCGCAGGGCCTTGATGTGGCTGTCGACGGTGCGCGTACCGGAGGCGTCCGCCCAGTCCCACACCTCGGCGAGCAACTGCTCGCGGGAGAGCACGGCCCGCGGGGAGTGCGCCAGGCACACCAGCAGGTCGAACTCGGTCGGGGTGAGGTGTACGTCCTCACCGGTGACGCGCACCCGGCGCTGCGAGTGGTCGATCTCCAGCTCGCCGAGGCGGAGTATCCCGCTGCGCGGCGTGTGGGCGGCGAGCGTCGCCCGCTCCACGCGGCGCAGCAGTACGTGCACCCGCGCGGCGACCTCGCGCATGGAGAACGGCTTCGTCATGTAGTCGTCCGCGCCGACGCCCAGCCCGACCAGCATGTCGGTCTCGTCGTCCCGTGCCGTGAGCATCAGTACGGGGACCGGACGCTGCGACTGCACCCTGCGGCAGACCTCCAGCCCGTCGAAGCCCGGCAGCATCACGTCGAGCACGATCAGATCCGGCTGCCACGCCTCGGCGGTGTCGACGGCGGCAGGGCCGTCGCCCGCCGTCTGCACCTGGAATCCCTCGGCGCGCAGCCGCATCGCGATCGCGTCGACGATGGTGGGATCGTCTTCGACGACCAGGATCCTGCGCTGGGCGCCTGGGGTGGTCGTCGCGGACGCGTTGCTGCTCTGTGCCGTTGTGATGTTCTTCTGGTCCATTCGACCCCGCCCCTGCAATGGCCCCGTGGCTTGTTTGTATGCGTGCTTGCAGCAGCGTAAGGGGCTCGTGTCGGCTGCGGCTATGCCGGTTTGGTTGCGAAGTGGACCACGTCGGGGACGCCTCGGGCGACAGGGATCTCTTCGGTGCGAACCCCCTGGAATCCGGCATTCCGCAATGCATCCTCGAATGTCGGGGAGCTTTGTGCGGACCAGACGGCGAGCACGCCCCCGGGCGCCATGCGGGCCAGGCAGCGGGAGAGTCCGCCGGGGGAGTAGAGGGAGGCGTTGTCGTCGGTGACGGTCCATCCCGGGCCGTTGTCCACGTCGAGGCAGAGCGCGTCGAAGAGTTCGCGGGGCGCCTCGCCCCCGGTCTCTCCGCCGCCCTCGGCCGTTCCCTCGCCTCGCCCGGCTTCGCACGGTCCGGGCTCGCCGCGCAGAAAGGCGCCGAGGTCCGCGTGGACGATCTCCGTACGGGGATCGCGGAGCGCGGCGGCCGTCAGCGCGGAGAGCGGGCCGTCGTGGCGGTGCCAGTCGACGACGGCCTCCTCGCGTTCCACGACGGTGATGTGCCCCCACTCGGGCTCCTCCGCGGCCTCCGCCAGCGAGAAGCCCACGCCGAGACCCCCGATGAGCAGCCGGGGCGGGCGCCGTGGCGCGGAGTGAGCCCGGCCGCGGCGCAGCTCCGCCAGGGCGGCCCGCACCAGCAGGCGCTCGGAGCGTCCGTCGGAGGTGTCCATCAGGAAGGTGCCGTTGGCGATGATCTGGAGCAGTTCGCCGTGGCGCCGTAGCACCACCTCGCCGTGCGGGCCGTCCCGGCGGTCGAGGACGACGGGGCGCCCGGTGCCGTAGTCGTCGGTGCTGCTGCCGACGGTCTGCTGCATGTGCCCATCCTGCACCGGGTCTTCCGGCGGCTGCCGCGCCGCAGGTCGCGGCCCGTGCAGGCCGCGCCGTTGATCGCTCCTGGCGAACAGGGATGCCCCCGAGGAACATCCGGCGCCCTCGATGCATTGACTGATCACAGCTTGAGCGAAGACCGCTCAACTTGCCTGCCGAGGGAGAGATCATGGCTTCGATGTCCAAACCGCTCACCCTGCCCGTGCTGCCCCTCGATGACGAGGTAGTGCTCCCGGGGATGGTGGTGCCGCTGGACCTGTCCGACAGCGACGTAAGGGCGGCGGTGGAGGCCGCACAGGCCGCCGTCACCGCTGGGGAGAAGCCGCAGCTCCTGCTGGTGCCGAGGATCGGCGGAAGCTACGCGGGCCTGGGCGTGCTCGGCAGCGTCGAGCAGGTCGGCCGCCTCGCGGGCGGAGACCCCGGCGCCCTGATCCGCGCTCGCGGCCGGGTGCGCGTCGGCTCCGGTACGAGCGGCCCCGGCGCGGCCCTGTGGGTCGAGGGCACGCCCGTCGACGAGACCACCGGCCCGCAGCAGGACGGCGAGGGTGAGTCGTCCGGCGCCGCCGAGCTGATGACCGAGTACAAGGCGCTCGCCGCCGACTGGCTGCGCAAGCGCGGCGCCTGGCAGGTGGTGGACCGGCTCCAGCAGATCGACGACCCCGGCCAGCTCGCCGACAACGCCGGCTATTCGCCGTTCCTCTCGGCCGAGCAGAAGATGACGCTGCTGGAGACCCTCGACCCCGTCGAGCGGCTGCGCTTCGCCGTCTCCACGCTGCGCGAGCACCTCGCCGAGCAGGACGTGGCCGAGTCCATCGCCAAGGACGTTCAGGAGGGCGTCGACAAGCAGCAGCGCGAGTTCCTGCTCCGCCGCCAGCTCGACGCCGTACGCAAGGAACTCGCGGAACTCAACGGCGACCCGGAGGACGAGGGTGAGGACTACCGCGCCCGTGTCGAGGCCGCCGCCCTGCCCGAGCATGTGCACAAGGCCGCGCTCAAGGAGCTGGAGAAGCTGGAGCGGGCCTCCGACCAGTCGCCCGAGGGAGGCTGGATCCGCACCTGGCTCGACACCGTGCTGGAGCTGCCCTGGAACGAGCGGACCGAGGACGCCTACGACATCGCGGGCGCACAGGCCGTGCTCGACGCCGACCACGCCGGACTTCAGGACGTCAAGGAGCGCATCACCGAGTATCTGGCGGTGCGCAAGCGCCGCGAGGAGCGCGGCCTCGGCGTCGTCGGCGGGCGGCGCGGGGGTGCCGTGCTGGCGCTGACCGGCCCGCCCGGCGTCGGCAAGACGTCGCTGGGGGAGTCCGTGGCACGCGCGATGGGACGGAAGTTCGTGCGCGTCGCGCTGGGCGGCGTCCGCGACGAGGCGGAGATCCGCGGCCACCGCCGCACGTATGTGGGCGCGCTGCCCGGACGGATCGTGCGGGCGGTGAAGGAGGCCGGTTCGATGAACCCGGTCGTGCTGCTCGACGAGGTCGACAAGCTCGGTGCCGACTTCCGCGGCGACCCCTCGTCGGCGCTGCTGGAGGTCCTCGACCCGGCGCAGAACCACACATTCCGCGACCACTACCTGGAGGTCGAACTCGACCTGTCCGACGTGGTGTTCCTCGCCACCGCCAACGTCATGGAGGCGATCCCGGACGCGCTGCTGGACCGCATGGAGGTCGTGCAGCTCGACGGCTACACCGAGGACGAGAAGGTCGTCATCGCCCGCGAGCACCTGCTGCCGCGGCAGCTCGAACGCACGGGCCTGGACGCCGGCGAGGTCCTGCTCCAGGACGAGGCGCTGCGCAAGCTCGCCGCCGAGTACACGCGGGAGGCCGGTGTGCGGAATCTGGAGCGCTCCGTCGCCCGTGTGCTGCGCAAGGTCGCGGCACAGCACGAGCTGGGGGAGCGCGAACTGCCCGTCAGCGTCGGCCCGGAAGAGCTGCGCGACCTCATCGGGCGTCCGCACCACACCCCGGAGTCGGCCCAGGACCCGGCGGAGCGGCGTACGTCCGTGCCCGGGGTGGCCACGGGGCTCGCGGTCACCGGAGCGGGCGGCGACGTGCTCTTCGTGGAGGCGTCGCTCGCCGATCCGGAGACGGGCGGCTCGGGGCTGACCCTGACCGGGCAGCTCGGCGACGTGATGAAGGAGTCCGCACACATCGCGCTGTCGTATCTGCGGTCGCGCGGCGCGGAGTTGGAGCTGCCGGTCGGCGATCTGAAGGACCGGGGCGTCCATCTGCACGTGCCCGCGGGCGCGGTGCCGAAGGACGGCCCCAGCGCCGGCGTCACCATGACCACCGCGCTGGCGTCGCTGCTGAGCGGCCGTCAGGTGCGTACGGACGTGGCGATGACCGGGGAGGTCTCGCTGACCGGCCGGGTGCTGCCCATCGGCGGCGTCAAGCAGAAGCTGCTGGCGGCGCACCGTGCGGGCGTCACGACGGTCGTCATCCCGAAGCGGAACGAGCCCGACCTGGACGATGTGCCGGAGGAGGTGCTGGAAGGGCTCGACGTGCGTCCGCTCTCCGACATCCGCCAGGTGCTCGAACTGGCTCTGACTCCCGCGGAGTCGGGCTGCCCGGGCGGCGCGGAGCGGGAGCTCCCGGTGGCGGCCTGAGGCCGCCACCGGGCACCCCCTCCCGGCTGGAAAGCCGCACGGCGGCGCCGCGTTCACGTGCCTGAGCCCGTGTGACGCGCCGCCGCCTGCTGCGGCCGGGGTGTTAGCCGTTGGCGAGTGCCTGGAGGCGGTCCATCGCTCCGTTGAACAGATCGTGGTCGCCGACGGTCGGCCCCGTCGAGGTGTACTGCCAGAAGGTGTAGAAGCCCCAGCCGTTGGGGAGCGTGCCGGGCGACGAGGCGTAACGCGCCACCCACAGCGGATTGGTGCTGCCGAAGCCGCCGTTGTTGCCCGTGCACTGGGTCCACCAGTCCGTCGTGGTGTAGATGACGGCGTCGCGGCCGGTGCGTGCCTTGTAGGTGCTGGTGAAGTCCTTGATCCAGCTCACCATGGCGCTCTGGCTCTTCCCGTAGCAGGTCGAGCCGTACGGGTTGTACTCGATGTCGAGCACTCCGGGCAGCGTCTTGCCGTCCTTGCTCCAGCCGCCGCCGTGGTCCGCGAAGTAGTTGGCCTGCGCGGCGCCGCTGGAGCTGTTCGGCAGCGCGAAGTGATAGGCCCCGCGGATCATTCCGACGTTGTACGAGCCGTTGTACTGCTGCGTGAAGTACTCGTTCTGGTACGAGGTGCCCTCGGTCGCCTTGACGTAGGCCCAGCGCACGCCGCTGTCCCACAGGGCCGACCATGCGACGTTGCCCTGATGGCCGCTCACATCGACGCCGTGGACGCTCGCGGCGAGGGTCTTCGGCGGTGACCCGTCGGAGGGGTCGCCGCCCTCGTGCATCCGTACGCCGACGCCCATCGAGGCTTCGCCGGGCTTTACGGGTTCCTGCTGGCTGGCCGCGCTCGCCGCACCCGGTGCGGTGACGAGCAGGGCGAGTGCGGAGATGAACAATCCCGCCGCGGTGAGGAGCCTTCCTCTGCGGCGGGCCGTACCGGATCCGAGACCTGGCATCGCTGCCTCCGAGACGTGGGGGCGGGGGACGAATGGCGGTGCTGGGTGGAGCGGTTGGAGCGTTGGAGCGGGTCGTGCGGCGGTGCGGTCGTGCGGGACGCGTGGGGGGTTCGGCATGCCCTTCTGGTGTGGGCATGTCAGGTCTTTAACGGTACGCGCGTAGACATATTCGGGGAAGACGGACAGCGTCTCTGCCGGAGGTCCACACCTGCGAAATCCTCCCGGACCTGGGACGATCGCCGTCGGGCGACGGGAAGTTTCCGCGCGGAAGACGGAAGAGGACGCACAAGTGGACGAGGCCAGGTTGCAGCCGACACCCGAACTGCTGGACCTAGAGAGGGAGTTGACGGTCTTCTTGCGCCGGGCGCGCGCCTTCTCGGGCGAGATGGCCCGCGAGGTCCACCCGGAACTGGAGCCCGCGGCGTACGGGCTCTTCGTCAGGCTCGACGACGGCGGGCCCCAGCGGGCGACCGACCTCGCGATGTACTTCGGCGTGGGCAAGGCGACCATCAGCCGCCAGTTGCGGGTGCTGGAGAACCTCGGGCTGATCTACCGCGCGCCCGACCCCGACGACGGCCGCGCGTCGCTGGTGCATCTCACCCCCCGGGGGCGCGACCGCTTCCGGTCCGTACGGGAGGCGCGCCGAGCGCAGTACGTACGCAGGCTCGCGTCCTGGGACCCGGCGGAGATCGCCGAGCTGGCGAGGCTGCTCCACCAGCTCAACACCATGTCCGACACGGATGGTTGACGGCGGCCCGTCCGGGTCCTTGAGGGACACACGGGGGTACCTGCGTGCCGCCTTTGCCCGGTGCCGCGTCAGGAACGCACTTCAGCGCGTCTCGCGTGCGTCCTTAGCGTCCTCGGAGTCCCCGGCCCCCCGGCCGTGCGCTTCGTGCACGCCCAGTTCGGCGAGGACCGCCGAGGCGTCGTCGTGCCGCTTGCCTCGCGGGTGCGCCGTGCCGTCCGGGTCGGCGCGCTCCGCCTCCCGTACTCGGGCGATCAGCCCCTCGGTGCCCTCCTTGCGTACGAAGTTCAGCAGCGCGGCCCAGTCGCCGAACCGGAACGTCTGGCTCCAGCGGGCCGCGCCGTCGCTGAGCGCGAGCAGCGCCCGCACGTCCGCACGCGGCGTGGAGCCGGTCACCGCGAGCGCGGCCACGGAGGGGTCGGCGGCCGCGGTGTAGAAGCCGGAGCCCCCGGGGGCGTTGCGCAGCGCCTCCACGGCTCGTACGTACTCGGCGCGTGCGGCGCCCCGTCGGGGGCTGCCCTCGGGCAACTCGCGTACCCGGGCCCGCAGTCGGCCCGCATGCTCGGGAAGCCGGTCAAGACGGGGGTCGAGCACCGCCGTCACCGAGCCGCCGTGATCCTCCACGAGCAGCGCGGAGTCGGACAGTACGAGGTGCTCGACGCGCTCCCTGCCCCAGCGGGCGGCGACCACGGTCGCCTGCGGGGTACGGCTGTGAGAAAGGTCACAGATTGAAATGTGCGCGGCGGCGGTAGACGAGATGGCCTCCGAAAGACAGTGACGCAGCGTCAGATCCCGCTGCGCGACGGCGAGTTCGAGCAGCGCACCGCCGAGTCGCGCGGTGAACCACGGCACTCCGTGAACGCATCCGGTGTCTCCCGCCGGAGGTGTCACACCGTCCAGCAGCACCAGCGCTCCGCCCTCGCCGGAGGAGGGGAGGGCCGCCGAGACGTAGTCCTCGTTGGGGCGGCCGGGATCTCCGGGTTCGCCGGTCATGTCGATGCGCATGCCGTCAGTCTGCACTCGGCGGACCGCGCCGGAAGGCCCGCACGGCATGTGTCAAGAGGCGGGGCGATACGGAAGGACCGCCAGGTCAGAGTCCCCGGGGAACCGAAGTTGACCGGAATTAGCGCGTCCGCAAGTATGCGAATGCGCATCCTGCCAGGAGGCAGCCGGGATTGCCAACCAGTGCCCGTTACAGGGCGGTTGGGGTGCGCAAGGGGAGTTGTTCACTGACGCCCCGTTACGGTTCACTCCTTCGGGTGGTCCAGCAGGAGAACGTCACATCGCCTGTCATCCGTACTGGAAGGGTCGGACGGCGTCCGAGGGGATGTACTAGGACGACACCGGACCAAGTCCGCTCCTGCGACACAAGGTTGGAATGAGCCGACCCGGGCCGGTCCCGGGGCAGGCCCCGACGAGATTGCGAGCACGGGTGCGGACGAAGCTACTGCGGAAACCGGGCGGACCGGGTGTGCCGGGCGGACTGCGATCCAGGCCCGGGAGCCCGACGACGGCACGGGACGGCGGTCCGTCCCGGCAGACCGGGCCCCGCCGGGCCCGGGTGCGCAACCGTCTGCTGGCCTCAGTGGTGCTCTGCTCGATCGCGGTGATCGGGGCGGGAACTCCCGCCGTGCTCACCTCATACGGCGACCTCACCGAGTCCCAGCGGCTGGTGGAGCGCGCCGAACTCGACAAGCGGGCCATCTCCCTCGGACACGCCCTCGCCGACGAGCGCGACGGCATGGTCGAGTACGTCGCCGCAGGCCGTACGAGCCGCAACGGCGCCGGTGTCACCGAGGAGCAACGGGCCCGCGTCGACCGGCAGATCACCGAGATCCGGGAGACGGCGCCCGCTTCCGTGCGCAAGGCGCTCGGCAAGCTGCCCCGGCTGCGCCAGGAGGCACAGGCGGGCCGCAGCGGCGCGCTGGACGTGCACGCCGCCTACACCGCCACCATCAAGACCCTTCAGGACGTGGGCGCCGAGGTCGCCCGCTCCCTGCCCGCGCGTGCCACCGACGGCGGCGGCTCGGGTGCCGCGCACACGCTGCCCGACCTGGGCCAGGCCGTGGCGCAGGCGTCCTCGGCGCGCGGGCTGCTGCGCGGTGCGCTGGCCGCCGGCGGGCCACAGCGCGCCATGACCGCCGAGGCGCAGCGCGCCACCGTGAGGGAGCAGGCCGCGCTCGCGGACTTCGGCGACGGCGCGGGCAGTTCGGCACGTGAGAGGTTCGCGAAGACGGTCACCGGCGCCGACGTCTCCGTGGCCGAGCGCTATCTGGCGCGGCTGACCGACCAGCCGTACCTGTCGCCGTCCGACCGTGCGATGAGCCACGACCGCATCGACGCCGCCCTCTCCGCCCGCGTCGACGGGATGCGAGGCGTCCAGTCGTCGTTCGCCGCCGAGGAGTTGAAGCATCTGGAGCGGCTGCGGGACGGCGACGTCACCACGCTGGAGTGGCGGATCGCCCTCGTCGCAGCGTGTCTGCTGCTGGCCGCGGGCATCAGCGTGCACACGGCGCGGTCGATGGCGCGCCCGCTGTCGGTGCTCAAGCGCGGCTCGCGCAGGCTCGCGAGCGACCCGGCGGGCGAGGAGCCGGTCGTCTTCCACGGCAGGAACGACGAGTTCGCCGAGGTCGTACGCTCGCTCAACACCCTGCGCGAGACCCTCGTGGCCGTACAGGAGCGTGCTGCCGAGGCGGAGGCCGACAACACCTATCTGGTACGCCACAAGGACGCGCTGACCGCCGAACGCGACCGTGCGCGCGGCGAGTTCGAGAAACTGAAGGAGCGGCTCGACGCCCTGTCGGGTGCCGTGCACGGGACCTTCGTCAATCTCGCCCTGCGCACCCTGGGCCTGGTCGAGCGCCAGCTCGGCGTCATCGAGGACCTGGAGGAGAAGGAGAGCGACCCGGGCCGGCTCAGCACGCTGTTCAAGCTCGACCACCTGGCGACGCGGATGCGGCGCTACAGCGAGAACCTGCTGCTTCTCGCCGGCGCCGAGCACGTCACCGCCGGCCACTCGGGACCCGTACCGCTGCTGGACGTCGTGCGGGCCGCCATCAGTGAGATCGAGCGCTACGAGCGTGTGGAGCTCGGCACACTGCCGCCGCACGTACAGGTCTCCGGTCACGCGGCGGACGACCTGAGCCACCTCGTCTCCGAACTCCTCGACAACGCCGCCACGTTCTCCCCGCCGGACGCCCAAGTGCAGCTCTCCGGCTGGCTGCTGGAGAGCGGCGAGGTGATGCTCTCCATCGAGGACGAGGGCATAGGCGTCACCAGCAGAAGACTCGCCGCGCTCAACGCCAGGCTGAGCGTCCCCGAGGGGCAGGAGCCCCCGGAGATGGAGGCACCGGGCATGGGGAGCGGGGACCGCGGCGCGGAGGCCGGGCTCGGCATGGGCCTCTACGTGGTCGCACGGCTCGCGGCACGGCACGGGTTGCGGGTCCAGTTGCGGGAGCGGCGGCAGGGCGGCGGCATAGCGGCCGTCGTGGCCGTACCGAGCGCGCTGCTGCCGTCGCGGCCGGCGCCGGTCGCGGCGGGGTCCGGGGAGGTACCGGGTGGAGGCCGTCCCGAGGCGCTCTCGTCGTCGTTCCCCGGTTCGGTCGCGGAGGCCAACTCCAATGCGCTGCCCCGCCGTCGGGGCGGCCCGGGCGCAGGAGCCGAAGCACCCGCCGGAAGCAGCGAGGCCCCGGGAGTCGGCGGAGCCGGAGCCGGCAGCGGACACGGCGACGATCCGCTGGTCACGGCAGCCGAACAGGCCGTTCGCGACGCGGGGATCGCCGCTCGCGACGCGGGCGACGCAGGTGCTTCGGGCGCCCCCGAGGAACACGGCTGGGCGCCGGGCGAGTCGGGCACCCGGGCGGGTCACGACCCGGAGCCGGAGCCCGGGGACGGGCCCGCGGAGGCCGGGCCAACGGAAGACGGGCCCGCCGAAACCGTTGCGGGCACCGGGACTTGGCATGGCACGGAGACCCCGGGCCCCGGGCCGCGCAGGGCCCGCCACGCCGCCCCCGGAGCCGGACCCGCGCACGAGTCCGCCCTCACGCAGGAGTCCGGCCCCGCGCAGCGCACCGGCCCCGTAGGGGAGCCCGGCGGCGCACACGAGACAGCCCCCGTTCAACAGACAGCTCCCGCACCGGAGTCCGGCCCCGCGCCCGAGGCCGGACCCGCCGGACCCCGCGCCGGTCTCCCGGAGCAGCCGAGGGTGACCGACAAGGGACTCCCCAAGCGGACCCCGCACCATGTGGAGGCGCAGACGAACTCGGCGCCGCCGCGCAGGCAGAGCGCGAACGCCGAGGAGATGCGCCGCCGCCTGGGCGGTTTCCAGCGGGGCGCCGCCCACGGACGCCGTGACGCGGCCGTCGAGACCGGCGCTGATGAGAATGTGATCGACCGACGGGGGGCGCAGTCCGATGGTGGTACCGCCGAGGAGGCTCGCACGTGAACGCGCCCACCACGCGCACTACCGGCAGCACCCAAGCGCGCAATCTGCGCTGGCTGTTGGAGAACCTTGTCGACGAGGTGCCGGGCATCCTGTCCGTCGCCGTCGTCTCGTCCGACGGACTTCTGCTGCTGGCCTCCGACCAGCAGGCGCAGACCGCCGCTGACGACGCCGCCGCCACCGGCGCGTCCGGCGACCCGCGTCAGGGCGACGGCGCCGCGGACGGCGACGGCGGCTCCGGGCGGCACAGAGGCGCCGCCGAGCCCCCTGCGGTCCGCAGGAGCAGCCGCCGCAGCCCGAAGGGTTCGAGCGCCGACCTGGCCACCATCGTCTCCGGACTCGGATCGCTGACTCTCGGCGCCGCGAAGCTGATGAACGGCGGTGAGATCCGGCAGACCGTGGTCGCCATGGAAGAGGGCTCGCTCTTCGTGATGTCGATAAGCGACGGTTCCCTGCTCGGTGTGCACGCCACGCCGGACTGCGACATGAGCGTCATCGCCTACCACATGGCGCTCTTCGTCGGCCGCGCCGGCCATGTCCTAACGCCCGAACTCCGAACCGAACTGCGCTCGTCGATGGAGCTGGACAAGTGACACCTGCTTCTTCCCCTTCCTCTCCGCCTCCGTTGCCCGTACGGCGTGAGAGCGGCAAGTCGAAGAGAGTCCGCCCCTACACCCTCACCGGAGGCCGTACCCGCTTCGGCCATGTGCTGCTGGTCGAGACGATCGTCGCGGCGATCGAAGCCCCGGAGGAGCGCCCGGAGTTGACCTCCGGCGGTTTGCGTGACCGGGTGATGCCCGAGATGCGGGCGATTGTCGAACTCTGCCGCCGCATGCGGTCGGTGGCTGAGATCGCGGCACTGTTGAAGATGCCTCTGGGCGTGGTACGGGTTCTGCTGAGCGACCTCGCCGATCAAGGACGGGTACGCGTTCATGGCACCGGGCACGGCAGCGACCGGCCCGACCGTGCGCTGTTGGAAAGGGTGCTGGGTGGACTTCGCAGGCTCTGAGCCGGTCGTGGAAGAAGTGAGGACTGCGGACGGGACCGCGCCCGGAGTTCAGGACTGGCAGGAGGATCTCTCACAGGCCCCCATCTCCACGAAGATCGTGGTGGCGGGCGGCTTCGGCGTGGGCAAGACGACGCTGGTCGGTTCGGTCTCCGAGATCGAACCGCTGACGACCGAGGCGTTGATGACGCAGGCGAGCGAGTCCACGGACGACATCGCCTCCACGCCGGACAAGACGACGACGACCGTCGCCATGGACTTCGGCCGCATCACCCTCGAATCGGACCTGGTGCTCTATCTGTTCGGTACGCCGGGCCAGCAGCGCTTCTGGTTCATGTGGGACGACCTGGTGCGCGGCGCCATCGGTGCCGTCGTCATGGCGGACACCCGGCGCCTGGAGGACTGCTTCCCCGCGCTGGACTATTTCGAGAGCTGCGGGTATCCGTACGTCGTCGCGGTGAACCACTTCGAGGGCACCACCGCGTACGAAGCCGAGGACGTGCGGGAAGCCCTGTCCGTGCCCCGGCATGTGCCTGTCGTGATCATGGACGCACGGGAGCGGAGCACCGTCCTGAAGTCCCTGCTCGCGCTGGTCAGTCACGCCCTGGACGTCACGCCCGCCTGACCGGGTGCGGACGCGAACTGCACACACGTACGGAGAAGAGAGACCGCCATGCGGAAGATACTCATTGTCGGAGCCGGACAGGCGGGACTTCAGCTCGCGCTGGGCCTCCAGACGCAGGGCTACGAGGTCACCGTGATGTCGAACCGCACGGCCGACGAGATACGCGGCGGCCGCGTCATGTCGACGCAGATGCAGTTCCACACCGCGCTCCAGAACGAGCGTGACATCGAGGTCAACTTCTGGGAGAGCCAGACGCCGAAGGTCGAGGGCCTGGGCGTCTCCGTCGCCGACCCGGAGTCGGTGCAGGGCCCCGGCGAGACCCAGCGCGCCATCGACTGGCTGGGGAGGCTGGACAATTACGCGCAGTCCGTCGACCAGCGCGTGAAGATGTCCGGCTGGATGGAGACGTTCGCCCAGCGCGGCGGCCAGCTCGTCATCCACGGCGCGGCCGTCTCCGACCTGGACTTCTTCGCCAAGAAGTACGACCTGGTCCTCGTCGCCGCCGGCAAGGGCGAGCTGGTGTCGATGTTCGAGCGCGACGCGGAGCGCTCGCCCTACGACGCACCGCAGCGCGCCCTCGCCGTCAGCTACGTCAACGGCCTGGGACCGCGCCCCGAGCACCCCGACACCGAAGCCGTGCGCTGCAACCTGGTGCCGGGCGTGGGCGAACTGTTCGTGATGCCCTGCCTGACGACGTCCGGCCGCTGCGACATCCTCTTCTGGGAGGGCATCCCCGGCGGCCCGCTGGACGTCTTCCAGGGCATCAAGGACCCGAACGAGCAGCTCGCCAAGACCCTTGAGCTGATGGAGCAGTTCACGCCCTGGGAGTACGCACGGGCCACGAAGGTCGAGCTGACCGACGCCAACGGCACGCTCTCCGGCCGCTACGCCCCGACCGTGAGAAAGCCCGTCGGACGGCTGCCCAGCGGCGGTGCCGTGCTCGGCGTCGCGGACGTGGTCGTCGCCAACGACCCCATCACGGGCCAGGGTTCGAACTCCGCGTCCAAGTGCGCCGCGGCGTATCTGAAGTCCATCCTCGAACGGGGCGACAAGCCCTTCGACGAGGAGTGGATGCAGCAGACCTTCGACCGCTTCTGGGCCGACGTCCAGCACACCACGAAGTGGACGAACGCGATGCTGGCGCCGCCGCCCGAGCACGTCCTCAACATCATCGGCGCGGGCGGCCAACTCCAGCCCGTCGCCGACCGGTTCGCCAACGGCTTCAACAACCCGGCGGACTTCGAGGAGTACCTCTACGACCCGGCGAAGGCCGAGGCGTATCTGGGCAGCTTCGCCGAAGGCTGACGGCGCCGGCCGGGGGCCGGTCCCTGGCCAGGGCCCCCGGCCGCCGCGCCCGTTGTCTCCCGGCGCGGCGGCCCGTCACGGGCGGGGAAGGGGGACCCGCCCGCGGCCCGGGTGCCGTGCTTCAGCGCAGCGGCTTCGGCAGCCGGTAGCTGAGCAGCGGACTCATGCCCGCGTCGGGCCGCACCGCACCCCGTACGGACGGGATGGCGCCGACCGGTGACAGCTTCACGGACGAACCGGGCCGCGGCGCGTGTACGACCTTGCCCCGCCCGGCGTAGATCGCCACGTGCGACGCGCTCCTGTAGTAGACGACGAGGTCCCCGGGACGCAGCCTGCTCATCCGCACATGCCGCAGCGTCTTCCACTGGGCCTGGCTGGTCCGCGGGATGGAGCGCCCCGCCTTCCCCCACGCCTTGTGCGTGAGCCCCGAGCAGTCGTACGCGCCGGGGCCCTCCGCTCCGAAGCGGTACGGCTTGCCGATCTGCCGCAGTGCGAACCTCACGGCCTTGGCGCCCACACGCGACGGCTTGCGCAGGGACTTCGAACCGCGCAGCCCGTGCGCGGACATCAACGAGCGCTGGACGCCTGCCTGTTGGGCCGCCTCCAGACCGCGCAGCCGGGTGAGCTGCTCGGGGGACAGCGACGCCAGAGCGCGCTCGACCCGGTGCAGCCGGGAGCGTACGGCGTCGCGCTGCCTCTTCTTGCGGTCGGCGAGCCGCTGCTGCCCGGCGAGCGATTTGCGGGCGCGCGCGGTGAGCTGACGCTGTCTCTTCTCACCCGCGACCAGCCGGTGCACGGTCAGTGCCTGGCGCCCGGCGGCGCGCGTGAGCAGGCGCAGCCCGTCCATGGTGTCGCGGGGCTCACGCATGAGGAGAAGCTGGACCACCGGCGGCAGTCCGATGTCGCCGCGCCGGTACTGCTGGCGGGCCAGACGGCCGGCGTCGCGGCGGCTCTCGGCGAGCACGGAGCGCAGCGAAGTGAGCGCCCGCTCGGCCTCGTGGGTGCGCTTGCGCTGCCGCTCCAGCTTCGCGGAGGTCCTGTTGTACGCGTCCGAGGCGGACTCGGTCTGCTCGTACATGACCCGCAGTTCACGCAGCAGTTCGCCGACGGGCTTGCCGACGGGGTCGGCCATCACGGGCGGCGGCTGGAAGGCGAGAGCCGCGACTGCCGCCGCGGCCAACGCCCCGGCGGCGATGGAGCGTGGAACACCTCTGTGCGACACCTCTCGCCTCCGATCTGACTGGCTACCGGAGCGATCGTGCACGGCGGCGCCGGTTACCGGCGGGGAGGTCAGGCTCGGAGCGGGGGTCAGTCACCCGAAGGGTGCGGGGGCGTCGTCCGTGCGGCGGCGGCACGGGGCGGGGCGTATCGCGGTGCGCTCACGCGCGCCGGTGCGGGCGCCGGAATACGCGTCGGAACGCGGCGGGGGCGCGGCGGCACCGGCCTGCGGCACGGGCGTACGGGCGTACGGCAGGGACGTACGGCAAGGACCGCAGGCCCGGCGAGAAGGGCGGCTGCCCGGGGTTCACCTGCCGAAGAGACGGCGTCCCGCCAGCTTGCGCGCCGCGTCGGCGGCCGTGCCGATCTCGTGCGCGTACGCCTCCGGCAGCCAGTCGACGGCGGGCTGTTCCGCGGTCTCGGCCAGATCGAGCGCGGTGGCGAGGACGCCGGGGGTAGGGCGGGAATCGGGGGTCTTGTGCAGACAGGCGAAGAGCGCCGGGCACAGACCGTCCGGGACTCCCGTCAGATCGGGGTCCTCGCGTGCCATGGGAAGCATGTTCCCGGCGAACGGCTGATGGGCGCTGGAGGCGAAGACGAGGGTCGCCCCGAGGTCGAAGACGTCGTCGGCCAGCTCGTCGGTGGCGGGGCCGCTCATACGTCCCAGCGCGAGGCCGTAGTCGACGACGCGGGGCGCGTCCGCGGCGAGCAGCACATTGTGCGGTCCCAGATCGCGGTGGGTTATGCCCGCCGCGTGAAGGGCCATCAGCGAACGGGACAGCGCGCCGCCGAGAGCGCGCACGGACGACTCGGGGAGCGGGCCGAACTTGGCGACCAGCACCTCCAGGGAGACGCCGGGCACGAAGGCGTTGGCTATCCAGGGCTTCGCGCCGTCGAGTTCGCAGCCCGCGGCGTCGGCCACGTACCTGCTGCGTACATTCGCCGCCGCCGACTGCATCTCCTGCCGAAGCCGCGCCCTGAGCGGGCGGTCGCGGATCAGCTCCGGCCGCAAGGTCCGCACGGCGACGAGCTGCTTGCGAGCCCCCCGCTGCGGTGCCCCCCGCCCCAGATAGACGGTGCCCATACGGCCGTTGCCGAGCACTCCGTGAAGGCGGTACGGGCCCAGTCCCTGGGGATCTGCGCTGCCGAGGCCGGACATCCCTTGGATCACGCAGGGCAGCCTAGGCGCACAGCGTGTACAAGGGGACGTCGCGAACAGAACCGTCGCAGTTCTTCGCAAACTTCACGTGAGGCGCAGAAATCGTCAGGGATGTACCCGGGCCTGACCGGACATCAGCGGCGGAACGGGCCCCGCCGGGGCCGGGCGTCCGGTTCGTGCACGTAGCGCCAGCCGCGCGGAATGCCCAACCGCCGTGTGTAGGACGCGGGTTCGAGACGGTAGACGTGCACCGTGGCCGCCCCGTCCTCGTCCGGGGAGGGTACCGGCACCTCGTAACGTTTCGGTGGGCGGCCGTCGATTCCGGTGAGCACCGGCAGTACGCGGCCGTCCAGCGGGCCGCCGACGAAGAGGCTGTCCTCGCTGCGCATCAGCGGCATCCGTCCGCGGAGGCGTCGCAGCCGGCGAGCGAGCGCGGGCCGGGGCCCTCTTCGCCGAGCTTGTCGTAGGGGTTGGCCAGCGCGCAGTGGTCGAGGGAGAGGCAGCCGCAGCCGATGCACTCGGTGAGATGGTCGCGCAACTGCGTCATCAGCTTGATGCGCTGGTTGAGGTCCTCCCGCCAGCACTCCGAGACCCTCGCCCAGTCCTCCCTCGTGGGCGTACGGCCCTCCGGGAGCAGCGCGAGCGCATCGCGGATGGCGGCCAGGGGCATGCCGAGCCGCTGGGAGGCGCGGATGAACGCGACGCGGCGGAGGGTGTCGCGGCTGTAGCGGCGCTGGTTGCCGGAGGTGCGGCGGCTGCGGATGAGGCCTTCGCGCTCGTAGTAGCGCAGCGCGGAAGGTGCGACTCCGGCACGCTCGGCGAGTTCGCCGACCGTGGCCTCCTTCGCCTGCCAGGACAGTTGGTTGGACATGCGGCCACGATAGGCGTTCTTCAAGTTTTGTTTAAGTCTCGTCGCGGGTTCATGGGCGCCCTCGCCCCGGACCGCCAGTCCCCTACGGGTCAGAGGCCGCCGGGCGGCTGGAGCAGGTGGCCCTTGTCGCCGACGACGGGCAGCATGCGGCGTGCCAGTTCGCCGACGGGGCCGTCGCCCTCCTCCAGGTCCAGCGCGTGACGTACGATCCGCGCCGTCTCCGCGTCCCTCGTGGCCGACGCCATCAGCAGCGCGACGAAGTGGTCCAGCAGCCAGTCCCTCAACTCGCCCACGGGCGGCTGCTTGTCCTCGTCGAGCCACATCAGCGAAGCGGCCTCGACGACGGTGATCCAGGTGCTGACCGTCATCCGCAGCCGGGGGCCCGCCTCGTGGCCCGGCTGGAACCCGAGGTGGAAGAGGATCTGGTCGGCCGCCGCACGCCGCACCTCGTCCACGATCGCGTGCGTACGCGAGGTCTGTACGACGCTGCCCCCCTGGAGCAGCGCCATGAAGCCGGCGTCGTGCCCGTCCACGAACGCCAGATAGCGGTCGAGGGCGCGGACGAGGCGCAGCGTGAGCGGCCCCGTCTGCGGCTCGGCGAAGCACTGCTCCAGCTCGTCGGCGGCGCTGCGCAGGGCCGCCTCGTACAACTGCTGCTTGCCGCCCGGGAAGTAGCGGTAGACGAGCGGGCGCGACACACCGGCGGTGGCGGCCACGTCGTCGAGGGAGACCTCCTCCGGCGGATGGTGGGCGAAGAGGCCGAGCGCGGTGCCGATGAGCTGCGTACGCCGTTCGTCCACGCTCAGCCTGCGATACGCCGGGGCCGTGCCGCTGCTGCTCATCCCATGAGCGTAACGGGCGGGCCAGTGCCCGGGGCGGCGCGGGCGTCTCCCGCTCAGCGGGCCAGCAGGCCCGAACTGACCCACAGCTTCCGGCCGATGCCGCGCATCACGCCGATCTCGTCCAGGAAGTCGGTGAGCCGCCGGGCGCCGGTCTGCATCACCTCGCGGCGGTGGCCGCTCGCCTTGACCTGGGCCATCGCCTCGCGCTTGTCCAGGCCCACGTTCGTGTAGACCTCGGGGTTGATGAAGGAGATGGAGAAGACGCGGGCGGCCTCTCCCGAGCTGATGCGTGTGAACT
Organism: Streptomyces marispadix; assembly: GCF_022524345.1. NCBI lineage: Bacteria > Bacillati > Actinomycetota > Actinomycetes > Kitasatosporales > Streptomycetaceae > Streptomyces > Streptomyces marispadix. The sequence goes on from NZ_JAKWJU010000002.1 coordinate 4,679,482, forward strand.
CGGCCTCCCAGCGGGGGCAGCTCACCATCTGGCGGCGCAGCTCCTCACGTGCGTAGCGCACGTGACGTGCCTCCTCGACGACATGGATGCGGGTCACTCCGCGCACCAGCGGCTGGACCCGCTCGTCGGGGAACGTCAGCCGCTGCATCCAGTCGAGGATCTCCTCGCCGAGGAGCGTGGCGGTGAAGGAACCCGGCGTGGTGGAGACGGTCTTCAGCAGCCGGGCGAGGTTGTGGTGGAGCCGGGAGACGCGGTAGGTGGGGCTGCCGCTCTTGGAGATCATGCGGGCGAACATCTTCGAGTGGCGGCACTCGTCCTCGATCTCCGTCAGCGCGTACCGCACATGGCTGCTGGTGAGGGACTTGTCGTAGATGTGGCGCACCAGGAGCTGCATGAGTATGACCTCGAACCAGATGCCGAGGGAGGCGAGCGAGGCGGCCTCGTGGCGTGCGAGGTCGAGGCGCTGTTCCTGCGACATCCGCTTCCACAGCGGGGTGTCGTAGAGGGACACCAGCTCGGGCGGCCAGAACCACTTGCCTTCTTCGAAGTCGGCGTCCCAGTCCAGCTCGGTCTCCGGGTCGAACGAGTGCTTCTTCGAGGATTCGAGCAGACGCTCCGCGACCCGCTCCCTGTCCTTGAGCAGTCCGAGGGCGTCCCGGAGCGGCCGTTCTCCGGTCTCTTCGGGGGTGGCCGTGTCAGGGGTGATCGTCATGCTGGGCACCTCTTCGTGAGTTACCGAAGGTTACATCGCCGGACAGTCTTATGAGACTGCCTGTCAGCAAGGCGAGTCAATCCCCGTGACGTACATTGCGCGGCTTTTGTTGACCCGGCGGTAACGGCCGTGTGAGCCTGCCGACTGCCTGCCGTGGCAAGCCCGTTGAGGTCCGCGGCCGGCCCAGCGACCCGGAGTCAGGAGGCGTCCATGTCCACGCACGACCTCTACACGCTGAGCCCGGGGGCCGAGGGCTGGGAGGTGCCTGCCTCCGGTGCGGCCCGCTTCAGCTGGGACTACGACGACGGCCGCGACCGTCTGCTCGCCCTCTATCAGAAGGGCAAGGACAAGCAGTGGGACGGCCAGTTGCGCATCGACTGGGACCTGGAGGTCGATCCGTACGACCCGCTCGGCACTCCCGACGAGGCCATGTCGCTGTACGGCACGTCCTACTGGGACAGGATGAGCGAGGCCGAACGGGCCGATCTGCGAAGGCACTACGCGTCCTGGCAGTTCAGCCAGTTCCTCCACGGCGAGCAGGGCGCCATGGTGTGCGCCGCTCGGATCGTGGAGTCCGTACCCGACCTCGACGCGAAGTTCTACTCCGCGACCCAGACCATGGACGAGGCCCGGCACGCGGAGATCTACGGGCGCTTCCTGCACGAGAAGGTCGGGATGGTCTACCCGATCAACGACAACCTCCAGTCCCTGCTGGGCGACACCCTCCGCGACTCCCGCTGGGACATGCCGTATCTGGGCATGCAGGTGCTGATCGAGGGGCTGGCGCTCGCCGCCTTCGGCATGATCCGCGACACCACGAGCAAGCCGCTGCCCAAGCAGATCCTCGCCTACGTCATGCAGGACGAGGCCCGGCACGTGGCCTTCGGACGGATGGCGCTGCGCGACTACTACAAGCAGCTCACCGAGGCCGAACTGCGCGAGCGCGAGGACTTCGTGATCGAGGGCTGCTATCTGATGCGCGACCGCCTCAAGGGCGTGGAGGTGCTGGAGAACTTCGGCGTTCCGCGTGCGGAGGCGGAGGTCTTCAGCGAGCAGTCGGACTTCCTGAAGCTCTTCCGGAAGCTGCTCTTCAGCCGCATCGTGCCCTGCGTCCGCGACATCGGGCTGTGGGGCGAGCGGCTACAGCGTGCGTACCTCGACATGGGCGTCTTCGAGATGGGCGACCAGAACCTGGATCTGCTGATGGCCCAGGACGAGGAGATCGCGGAGAAGCTGGACGCGGAACGCTTCGCCGCGGAGGAGGCCGAACGTACCGCCGAGGTCGCCGACGCCATCGCCGAGGGCGAGCGCGAGAGCGAGGGCGAGCCGGAGGAAGCGGAAGCGGGCGGCGCCACGCGCTGACGCGGCGGCTGTGACCGCAGGGCCCCGGGTGTGCCGATGTGCACCCGGGGCCCTCGTGCGTCCGGAGTCCTCGTGTGTCCGCAGGCCGTCACCGGAAGAGCCGGGACGAAACACGGCGTACGTGTGGCACGAGGCTCCGGCGCGACGTAGTTTGAAGGGGATCGGGAGTAATGAGGATGTAATTACTCTTCGGGTTATTTGAGCACCATGTGCTTCGGCCAGTAGGCACAGCTTGCGGGAGGGCGGTCGGCGCCGCCGCGCTTGATCGCTGTGTCGGCTCCCGTGGGGACGCGCTACCCGTAGTTCACCGCGCACCGGGAGGCAGCAGGTCATGTCAGCAGTCCGTTTCCGTGCCAAGCACGCACGCCACCCGCATGACGATGCACCCGACACCGCGGCCCACTTCGAGCGCATCACGTCGCTCCCCGACGGGCCGGAGAAGGAGGAACTGCGCCAGGAGGTCGTGAGGGCGTGGATGCCGATGGCGGACCGTCTCGCCCAGCGCTTCCGCAACCGCGGCGAGAATCTGGAGGACCTCCAGCAGGTCGCGGCACTGGGCCTCGTCAAGGCGGTGGCGCGCTACGACCCGGCGCGCGGGTGCGCCTTCGAGAGCTTCGCCGTGCCGACCATCGTCGGCGAGATCAAGCGCCATTTCCGTGACTACATGTGGGATCTGCATGTGCCGCGGCGCGTGCAGGAGCTGCGTAACCGCGTGCGGGCGAGCAGCCGTGAACTCGCGGTGACCCTCGACGACCGATCGCCCACCGTCGCGCAGATCGCCGAGCACAGCGGGCTCAGCCAGGAGGACGTCGTCATCGGCATGGAGGCGCTGGAGAGCTACAGTGCGCTGTCGCTCGACGCCGAACTGTCGAAGAACGAGGACGGCTACTCGCTGCTGGACACGCTCGGGGCCACCGAGCCCGGCTTCGACCGCGTGACCTACCGCGAGGCGGTCAAGCCGCAGTTGCGGAATCTGCCGGAGCGGGAGCGGTACATCCTCTATCTGCGGTTCTTCTGCGACATGACGCAGAGCAGCATCGCCGAACAGCTCGGGATCTCCCAGATGCACGTGTCGCGGCTGATCAGCCGTACATGCGAGCGGCTGCACCGCGAGGTCGAGGCGGAGGTGGCCGCCCGTGCGCACGAGCCAGCCCCCGAGCGGGCCCCGATGACGGTCTGACCGCTCCTCCGGAGTGTCGTCGGGGCCCCTCGGGTCAGGGGGCGATCGGTCCGGGCGCCCCTCGGGTCCGGGGAGGGGACGGGGCCGAGGCCGGCCGTGACCGAAGCAGCGGCGGAGTTCCGGACCGAGCGCGGCGAGCCGGGAGCCGAACCGGGGCCGGGGGGCCGGGGCCCGTCCGCATCCATGTCGCCAGGATGCGGACGGGCCCTTCCATGCGTACGGGGCCGTCACATGTGGCGGGGGCCGGATGCCGAGCCGTCGGTTCCCTGGTCCCGAGTCCCGGCTTCCGCGCGGCACTTCCGGAATCGATTTCAGGTCGGGCGTCCGGTCGTCGTATGGAGACTCTATGGAGTTCGAGCACGCCCATTGACGGTCCCTGGGGCGCTTCCTAAGCTCTGCTGAAATCGATTTCTAGGGCTGGTGGGGAGGCGCTGGAGATGGAGGACGGTCACGACGAGGCGGCCGGAGGCGCTGCGGTACCGCTGCTTCGAATACGCGGCGTCGCCAAGAGCTTCCCCGGGGTGCGGGCGCTGCGGGACATGCGTCTCGACCTCCGTCGCGGCGAGGTGCTCGCGCTCGTCGGCGAGAACGGCGCCGGCAAGTCGACGCTGATGAAGCTGCTTTCGGGCATCCACACACCGGACGCCGGTGAGTTCGTACTGGACGGCGAGCGGGTGCGCATCGCCGGCCCCCCGGCAGGCGCAGCGGCTGGGCATCAGCATCATCCACCAGGAGTTCAACCTGATGCCCGACCTCACGGTCGCGCAGAACATCTTCATCGGACGGGAGCCGCGGGGGCGCCTGCTGCTCGACGAGCGCGCCCTCGGCGAGCGCGCCCGTGAACTGATCGAGCGGCTGGAGCTGCCGCTCGACCCGCGGCGCCGCGTGGGCACGCTCACCGTCGCACAGCAGCAGACGGTCGAGATCGCCAAGGCGCTGTCGTACGACGCCAGAGTGCTGATCATGGACGAGCCGACGGCGGCGCTGAACGACGCCGAGGTACGCGTACTGCACGCGCTGATACGGCGGTTCACGGGGAAGGACGGCGGGAGCGGAGACGGCGGCCCGGATGCGGTAGGCGGACCCGGCAGCAGCAACGGCAGCAGCAACGGCAGCAGCAAGGGCAACGGCACCGAGAGCGGCACCGGCGTCATCTACATCTCGCACCGCATGGAAGAGCTGAAGTCGCTGGCCGACCGCATCACGGTCATCCGCGACGGACAGTACGTCGACACGCTCCCGGCGGCGGAGACCCCCATGCGCGAGGTCGTATCGCTCATGGTCGGCCGCGAACTCGACGGCGGCGCGGGCCCCCAGGGCGTGCGCGACGACCGCGAGACGGTCCTCAGCGTGCGCGGTCTGTCGACGAAGGAGCTGCTGAGGGATGTGTCGCTGGACCTGAAGCGCGGTGAGATCCTCGGCCTCGCCGGGCTGATGGGCGCCGGGCGCACCGAATTCGCCCGCGCCCTCGTCGGCGCCGACCCGGTCACCGCCGGGACCGTCACCCTCGAAGGCCGCAAGGTCAGGATCGGCAGCCCGGCGGACGCCGCCCGGCACGGCATCGGCTATCTCTCCGAGGACCGCAAGAACTACGGCCTGCTGCTGGAGCAGGACGTCGCGACCAACATCGGGATCGGGTCGCTCAAGCAGCGCTTCCAGTCGGCCGGTTTCGTCGACGCCCGTGCGATGCGTGCCGCCGCGGAGGAGTTCATCGGCAAGCTCGGCATCCGTACTCCCTCCGCCGGTCAGACGGTCAAGCATCTCTCCGGCGGCAATCAGCAGAAGGTCGTCATCGCCAAGTGGCTGCTGAAGGACTGCGACATCCTCGTCTTCGACGAGCCGACCCGCGGCATCGACGTGGGCGCGAAGGAGGAGATCCACCGCCTCGTCGACGAACTGGCGCAGCAGGGCAAGTCGTTGATCGTGATCTCGTCCGACCTCCCCGAGGTGCTGCGGTTGTCGCACCGCGTCGTCGTGATGTGCGAGGGCCGGGTCACCGGCGAACTGTCGGCGGACGAGGCCACGCAGGAGAAGGTCATGCACTACGCGACGCTGCGTGCCGCGCCGGAATCCGGGTCCGGTCCCGGTACGGGCTCCGGTCCCGGTCCCGGTCCCGGTCCCGGTGGCAGGGCGTCCTCGGCATCCGCGGCTTCCGTACCACCCGCAGACGGCAACGGCAGGCAGGAGATGGTCCGATGACAGCCCCGACCCCGACAGTCGCCGCGCCGCAGCAGGAGACCGGCGGCGGCACACCGTCCGGCGGCAGGCTGCGCGGCGGAGTGCTGGGACGGGTCCGGCAACTGCTCGCGTTCGCAAGCCTGATCGCGATATTCGTCTTCTTCTCCGTCGCCGGCCCCAACTTCCTCAACTACAGCAACATCACCTCGATGCTGTTCTCGACGGTCGTCATAGGGACGTTGGCGCTCGGCGCGACCTTCGTCATCGTCACCGGCGGCATCGATCTGTCCGTGGGCACGGGCATGGCGCTGTGTGCCGTCATGGGCGGCGTGCTGATCGTCGAGGCGGGGCTGCCCGTATGGCTCGGTGTGTTCGGGACGCTGCTGTTCGGTGCGCTGATCGGGCTCGTCAACGGGTTGAACGTCACGGTGCTGAAGCTGCCGCCGTTCATCGCGACGCTGGCGATGATGCTCGTGGCGCAGGGGCTGGCGCTCGTGATCTCGGGCAGCGCGCCCATCTACTTCTCCGAGGAGTCGGGCTACGCGGACATCTCCACCGGCAGCGTCGTACCGGGCGCGGACTTCCCCAACGCGGTGATCGTCTTCGCGCTCGCCGCCGTGGCCGGCGGAGTCGTGCTCAACAGGACGCTGCTGGGCCGCTATACGTACTCGATCGGCAGCAACGAGGAGGCCACGGCGCTCTCCGGCATCGACGTACGCAGGTGGAAGGTCGTCGTCTATGTCGTCTCGGGGCTGTTCACCGGTCTCGCCGGTGTGCTGATCTCCGCCCGGCTGGGCTCGGCGCAGCCCGCCACGGGCATGGGCTACGAATTGCAGGCGATCGCCGCGGTGGTCATCGGCGGCACGTCGCTGTCCGGCGGCAAGGGCTCCATCGTCGGTACGGTCATCGGCGCGCTCATCATCTCCGTACTGAACAACGGACTTCAGATCACCTCCGTGCCGCAGGAGTGGCAGAACGTGATCCTCGGCTGCGTGATCGTCGCCGCCGTCTACGCCGACAACGCCCGCAGGAGCAAGGCGTGACGGGCCGGCGGGCCCTCGCGGCCGCGGTGGCGGCGGCCACCGCTCTCGCGCTCGGCGCGTGCGGCGCCAAGGGTGAGCAGACGGGTGCGGGCGGCGGCAAGCCGTATGTCGCGATCGTCTCGAAGGGCTTCCAGCAGCAGTTCTGGCAGGCGGTGAAGAAGGGCGCCGAGCAGGAGGCACGCAGGCAGAACGCCACCATCAGCTTCGAGGGACCCGCCACCGAGAGCGACGTCGAGGCCCAGGTGAACATGCTGGCCAACAGCATCGGGAGGAAACCGGACGCCGTGGGCCTGGCGGCGCTGGACTCCCGTGCGCTGGAGCCGTACTTGAGGAAGGCGCAGCGCAGCGGCACCCCGGTGGTCGCCTTCGACTCGGGCGTCGACAGCGACATCCCGGTGACCACGGCCGCCACCGACAACAAGGCCGCGGCGGCGGAGGCAGCGCAGCACATGGCGAAGGCCGTCGGCGGCAAGGGCAAGGTGGCGCTGGTCGTGCACAGCCAGACCGCGGGTTCGGGCATCGACCGCCGGGACGGCTTCACTTCGTGGATGAAGGCGCACGCGCCGGGAGTCGAGTTGCTGCCCGTGCAGTACGGGGGCGGTGACCAGACCAAGTCCGCCGACATCACCAAGGCGGTCATCGCCTCCAACCCGGACGTCAAGGGGATCTACGGCAGCAACGAGGGCTCCGCGATGGGCGTCATCCAGGGCGTCAAGGAGAGCGGCCGCAAGGACATCGCCACCGTCGGATTCGACTCCGGGCAGGGCCAGATCAACGCGATCGAAGAGGGCCGCATGGCGGGCGCGATCACCCAGAACCCGGTGGCCATCGGCCGTCAGGTCGTCAGGGCGTCGGTGTCCGCGATCGAAGGCAGGAAGCTGCCCGAGGTCATCGACACCGGCTACTACTGGTACGACCGGCGCAACATCGACGATCCGAGGATTCGGTCGGTGCTCTACCACTGAGCCGCTGCCGCTGCCGCTGCCGCTGCCGCGTCCGCGACCGGCTGCCGCGGCAGCTACGGCGCCCGCTGCCGGAACCCGATCAGACGCAGACACCCGAGACGGCTCTCGCTCTGCTGAAAGCAGCGGGCGAAAAATCCGAACAACTAAATGAACAGGGGGAATTGAAGTGACGCGGGCATCGTGGAACGAGCACGGCGGGCAGTGCGGCGAAAAGGATCGTCGGCAGGAGCGGCCGGGACGGGGCGGTGCGAGCCGCCGTTCGCTGCTGCGCGCCGGACTCGGAACCGTAGCGGGCGCGGTGGGAGCAGCCGCCGTACAGCCCGCGCCCCCGGCAGCGGCGGAGCCGGGGCCTGCGGCGATCACCGGCACGAAGATCAAGAACCTCACCGGCCCGCAGGAGACCGGCGCCTTCGGGGCGCACTGGACGGACCTCGGCATCCCCGTGCTCAGCCCCGGCGGGGGGATGCTCTACATCGCGGGCGACACCTTCGACGGCGAGGCCGCGATGGAGGGCGACTGGCGCGCACCGGTGGGCCTGCGCTCCAGCAGCACGGACCCGGCGTCGCTCACCGTCGACGGCAGCGTCGGCGGCGCGCACGCCAGGGGCCTCGTCCCCGAGGGCCACGAGAACGGCAACACCGCTCTGCCGTCGGACGTGTTCGCGATCGGGGACACGCTCTACATGCATCTGATGCGCGGCCCGCTGCACCGCACCCATCACACCGACTTCTGGCGCTCGGCCGACAACGGCGAGAACTGGGAGTACCTGTGCCAGTGGCCGGGCGACATGCTCGGCGGGCAGTTCCAGCAGAAGACCTACGCGGTCGCGGACGACGGCTGGTGCTACGTCCTGTCGTCCGTCTTCAACCGCGACACGGTGTCCGGCCTGCTGCTGCACCGCGTACCGCACGACCGGGTGGGCGACCCGGCCGCGTACGAGCCGTGGGGGCACGCGGACGGTTCCTGGGGCTGGGGCAAGGCGGCCACGACCGTGACCACCCCGCGGAAGTGGGGTGAGATCTGCCTGCGGGCCATGGGCGGCAAGTACGCGCTGAGCTGGCTGAACATGGACCCGCTGGACATGAGGGTGCAGATCTTCGCGACGCCGACGTCGGATCTGTTCGGCACGCCCGAGCAGACGGTCATCGTGCCGACGACGCCCGGGACCGAGAGCGGCAACGCGGTGGCCAGCCCCTACGGCGGGTTCATCGTGCCCGGCTCGACGTTCGAGGACTTCCACATGATCGTCAGCCAGTGGTACGACAACCTCAACTACCGCTGCATGCAGTACCGCATCAACGGGCTTGCGGCGTAGGGGCTTTCAGGCGAACAGGAGGACGAGGACGGCGACAGGACGGGGGTGTGGGCCCGGGACGGAGGTGTGGCTGCGCACCACCTCGCGGGCGCCGAAGGTGGAGGCCCGTCATGTGTGTGCGGTGCGATGAGCGCTCATAGCCTTCGGGCACTCATCGCACCGGCGTGCCCATCGCGCCTCCGCACAGGGCCCACGGGCCCAACCGACGCCCCACGCCCGCCACTTCCCGAAAGGCCCCGCCGATGCCCGCGCCGCCGAGAAAACGGGCCAGCAGCGCAGCCCCGCGCCCGTACCGCCTCGCGACGGTCGCCGCAGTCACCGCGGCACTGCTCTCCTACCCCATGCCCAGTGGTGCCGCGGCTCAGCAGCAGGACACCGGCCGCGACTGCGCCCGTACGAACGTGCCGCGCGTGCCCGGTGCCGAACATCAGAAGGCGGCCTGCCTGGAGGAGTTGACGACCGCGGGCACGGTCGCCTCGGGGCACACCGACCCCGCCGACTGGGCGGGGCTGACTCCGGAGAAGCTGCCGACGCCGAGCGGAGTGCCCGGCCTTCAGATCGACGGCTACTTCCCCGACACCTCCGCCACCAACACCAACAACGGCTGGGCCCACGACGCCCAGTTCGTGCTGCGGCTGCCCGCACGCTGGAACGGCGGCCTGGTCGTCAGCGGCGCTCCCGGCAACCGCGAGCAGTACGCCAACGACCGTGCCATCGGCGACTGGGCGCTCAAGCGCGGCTATGCCTTCGCCGCCACCGACAAGGGCAACACGGGCGCTGCCTTCCACCGCGACGGACGCACCCCCGGCGACGCCCTCGCCGAGTGGAACCAGCGTGTCACTCAGCTCACGCGCGCCGCCCGCGCGACCGTCGCGCGGCACTATCGGCGCCCGCCCGCAAGGACGTTGGCGACCGGCATGTCCAACGGCGGCTATCTCGTGCGCTGGCAGCTGGAGAACCATCCCGAGCTGTACGACGGCGGGGTCGACTGGGAGGGCACGCTGTGGCGCGCGGGCGGGGAGCCGCCCAGCCTGCTCACCTTCCTTCCGCCGGCGCTGCGCCACTACCCGGCGTACGAGAAGGGCGGCCCCGGGGCGGAGAAGGCCCGTAAGGCCATGCACGACGCGGGCTTCCCACGGGGCTCGGAGTTCCTCTGGCCGTACTTCTACAAGAACTACTGGGATCTCACGCAGCGCGTCTACCGGGAGGAGATGGACCCCGGCTTCGACGGCGCCACCGAGGCGGGCAGCCCGTTCTGCGCTCCGGGAGTCCCGGACGGGCCGCCGTGCGACGCGGACTACGACTACGGCGAGCGCCCGGCCGAGGTGCGCGACGCCGTGGCGAAGGCGGGCCTGACCGGCCGGATCGGCAAGCCCCTGATCACGCTGCACGGCACCCTCGACACGCTGCTGCCCATCGGCGAGGACTCGGACGTCTACGCGCGCATGGTGCGCGACGCCGGGCGCGGCGGGCTGTTCCGCTACTACCGCGTCGAGGACGGCAACCACGTCGACTCGCTCGTCGACGCCTTCCCCGACAGGCTGCGCCCGCTCACGCCGTGCCACCGCTCGGCGTTCACCGCGCTGGAGCGCTGGCTCGGCGACGGGAGGGTGCCGCCGCGCAGCCATACGGTCGCCAGGCCCGAAAAGGCTTCGCAGAGCGAGCTGTTGAGGAGCTGCCCGCTGACGGGCGCGAATCGCTGACGAGCCCGGCTCGTCGACGGTGGGGCGAGAGCGCGGGCGCAGGGTACGCACTGGCGAGGGCTTACCGCCGCCTGTGCGTACCCGTGTCCTGCCCGCGTCCTGTCCGCGTCCTGTCCGCTCCGTGCTCGCCGCCCGTGTCAGCTGCTGGTGAGCATGCCCGCGCGCAGTCCGGTCAGCGCGCGGCTGAGCAGCCGGGAGACGTGCATCTGGGAGAGGCCGAGCTGCTCGCCGATCTGCGCCTGGGTCAGCTCCTCGCCGAAGCGCAGTTCGATGATCTTCCGGTCGCGTTCGGAGAGTTCGGCGAGGAGAGGCTTGAGGGCCTGGAAGTCCTCGACCAGGTCCATGGCCTCGTCGCGCTCGCCGAGCACGTCGGCGAGCGACGCCTCGCCCTCCTCGTCGTTGACGGTGGCGTCCAGCGAGGAGGAGTTGTAGCCGTTGGCCGCGACCTGCCCCTCGACGATCTCCTCCTCGCTCACCCCGAGATGCTCGGCCAGCTCGCTCACGCGCGGCGAACGGCCCAGCTTGGAGGTGAGCTTGTCGTTGGCGCGCGCCAGGTCCATCCGCATCTCCTGGAGGCGGCGGGGCACGCGTACGTCCCAAGTGGTGTCGCGGAAGAAGCGTTTGATCTCACCGACGACGTACGGGATCGCGAAGGTGGTGAACTCCACCTCGCGCGACAGGTCGAATCGGTCGATCGCCTTGATCAGGCCGATCGTGCCGACCTGCACGATGTCCTCCATGTCGTCGCCCCGTGAGCGGAAGCGGCGGGCGGAATACCGTACGAGCGTCAGGTTGATCTCGATGAGGGTGTTGCGCACGTACTGGTACTCGTGCGTGCCCTCTTCGAGGACGGCGAGCCGGTCGAAGAGCGACTTGCTCAGTTCTCGGGCGTCTTCGGGGGCGAGCTTCTCGGGCTCGTCGACGACGGGCAGTTTCTGCGATGCCCCATCGGCTCCCCGCCCTTCGAATACGGACGGTTCGCCGGTGACGGCTTCCTCCGTTGTCGTGACGGTCGGCGTTGCGGATGTCATCGCTTGGACCTGCCCTTCCTTCGGTTGAGAAGACGTCGGGCTGTTCCGTCTACCCCGCCGCACTCCGAACAAGCCCCCGGGCACGAAAAGTTGTCGTGTATCGGCTGGTTTGCAACCTCTTGCGTGCTCGCGAACGGGTCGTTTGGCATGAGGAGTGCGTGGCTGGGCAAGCGGATCTGGGACCGAAAGACCGGCCACGGAATGCGACGGCAGGCGTCCGTGGAACGACTGCGTCCTCGGCAGAGGACGGGAGGTGATGCCTGTGCCCGCGGGTACGAGCCCTAAGGCGACAGGCGACGGGGAGCAGACGGTTCTCCTGATGGATTCGGTGTACACCGACGTCGGACAGGCACGGAAGGCGGTCGAGCAGCATCTGGCTCGCGCCTGTGCGTGGGTCGACATGGGCGGTGTCCTTCTCGTGGTCTCCGAACTCGTGACGAACGCGCAGCGCCACGCCCGCGGGCAGTGGCAGTTGCGCGTACAGGCCGAACGGCACCGCGTTCGCGTCGAGGTCTCGGACAGCGTGCCGCTGCCGCCGCGGTGGCGGCCCGGCAAGTTGGACGGCAGCGGCGGCTGGGGCCTGCGGATAGCGGAGCAGTGCGCCGACACGCTGGAGGTGCTGACCTCCGCGCGTGGCAAGACGATGCGTGCGCAGTGGCTCCACCCGGGGCGCACCGGCGTTGCCGTTGCTTGAGCGGCAGCGGGGACTGCTTGAGCGGCAGCGGGGACTGCCTGAGCGGCTGCGGGGACTGCTTGAGCGGCAGCGGGGCGCTGCCTGATCGGCAGTCGAGGCTGTCTGAGCGGCGGGCCGGGCGCGTCCCCGATGTAGGGGGCGGGCCGCGCCGGTTGAGCGGCGTACACGGTGGCGTGTGACATGGTGAACGCTGTGACGACCGGTGACGACGCGACGGGTGAGCCCCCGGCACAAGGGCGGCACGGCGAGCGGGCCGAAGAGCCGGCGGACGGTCCGGCGAGGGACCGGACGGACGGTCCGGTGGACGACCAGATGGACGGGTCGGCCGAGGGTGTGCCGTACGTGGTCTCACGGCGGAGCGAGCGGGGCGTGGAAGTGCTGGTCCTCGCCGGTGAACTGGACCTCGACACCGTGCAGGAGATCGGCCCCGTGCTCGACGGGGCGCTCGCGGCGGGCGGCGGCAGCGTCGTGGTCGACCTCTCGCGGGTGAGCTTCGCGGACTCCTCGGCCCTCAATCTGCTGCTGCGCACCCACACTCGTACGCGCCTGCATCTGTGCGGGCCGCTACAGCCCTTCGTTGAGCGGCTGTTCGACGTGACGGGCCTGTCGGGCGTCCTCACGGTGCACGACAGCCTCGACGAGGCGGTACGGGCCGCGGCGGCGGGCGACTGACACCCGTGGCGGGCCGCGCCGACCGCATGCCGGGGCGCTCCGGCGAGTTCGTCGGGACATGGGCCGGCGTATCTGAGTACGCGTACTCATGCGCGGGAAACCACACGGGTGTTGGATCGACCGGAACGCCTCGCGACTGCCATGGGGAAGGCGAGCATGCGGGACCGCAGCGCCTGGAAGCGGACTCTGTCGGCGGCGACTGACAACTGGCTGTCGCGCGGCTATTTGACGGTGTGCGCCGCGCTGTTGCTGTGGACAGTCGGCGATGCGCTTTTCTCGAACGACGAAGGCCCGTCGTTCGCGGGAGTGTGGCCGATTTTCGCGACGCTGCCGACGAGTTTTCTCGTCGTGCTTCTGGCGGGCGCCATCGGTTTTCTGCTGCCTTCCGCGGCGATGCTTCCTATTTCCGTGATCCTTTTGGCGGCGGCGGCCGTGATCAATGCGGCACTCCTTGGAATGCTGCTGCGATGGCTGCGTAGTCGCAGGTCACAGGCGTGAGTTGAGCGCCCGTCACATGTTTGGGCGGCCAACTGCGAATTGGATTCCTGACATTCGTCATCGGTGTCGACCGTTGCCCGGGGAAATCTTGACGCGTTCACTTCATGGCTTCTAGTGTCCCGGTCGTCGGGTGACGCACCCCGTGAATCGAGACGGGACGAAACCTCCGAGGGACCTCTCGATCCGACCCCCGTTCGTGATTCCGGTGCCGACCGCCCGACTGTCAGCCCGCAAGGGAATTCCACGAAGCACGGGGAAACATATGAACCGCAAGATGCGCATCGCACTGCCCATCGTCGCGGGTGCTGCCGTACTCGGCTCCCTCGCTCCCCTGGCGACGGCCGGCGACGCTCCGGCCGCCTCCTCCAAGACGAGCGCCAACGCGACGAAGGCGGACGCCGGCACCAAGGCCATCAGCCGCGACACCGTCATCAAGCGTGCCAAGACCTGGCTGACCGCCGTCGACGGCCACCAGGTCCCCTACAGCCAGAGCAAGACGTTCCAGGGGTACCGGACGGACTGCTCGGGCTACGTGAGCATGGCGCTCCAGTACGGCAAGCCGGGCACGAACACCGTGGGCCTGGCGTCCTCGCAGTTCACCAACAAGATCAAGATGTCGCAGCTTCAGAAGGGCGACCTGGTCATCGACGCGAACGGCAGCAACACCACCCGCCACGTCGTGATCTTCGAGTCGTGGGCCAACTCGGCGCACAGCAAGTACAACGCCTACGAGCAGCGCGGCAGCTACGGCACCGACCACAGCGTGCGCAGCTACGGCCTGGGCAACGACGACTACGACGCCTACCGGCCGAAGAAGTACTGACAGCCCGGCTGTCCGACACAGCAGGCCGGCGGGACCACCCCGTGACTGTGCCCTCGTCCCGCGGCGGCGGGACGAGGGCACAGCGCTGTCGTCACGGTGTGGGGAGCGAAGGGCGGGAGCGTTCGAACGCCCCGCCCGCGCCCGTTACTTGTAGATCTCCTTGACCCACTCCGGGTGGTCGACGAACGGGTTCCTGTTGTGCTGGAACTTGTCGAAGATGACCTGGTTGCGGTTCTCCTCGAACTTGTCCGGCGGGTCCTCGTCGCTCCACTGCTTCAGCACCGACAGCTTGCCGATGTTGGGCTTGGAGCCGTTGCCGACCTCGTCGTTGGCCTCCAGGTCCGGGAACTCGTCGTCGCCCTCGTAGCGCACGTCCATGTAGAGGATCATGCGGGCCACGTCACCCTTGACCTCGTCGCGCGGCTCGAAGGAGTCGTCGTCGGTGAAGTTGCCCGGCGCGCCCTCGACCTCCTCGCCGCCCTTGTCGAAGTCCTTGCTGCTGCGGATGCTGTTGACCTTGACGTTCGTCGGGCGCAGGTGGTGCACGTCCGTACCGGGGCCGGGGGAGGTCCCGAAGTCGCCGTGGGACTTGGCCCAGACGTGCTCGCGGTTCCACTGGTCCTCGCCGCCGCCGCTGTTGTCGGCGGATTCCGACTTGCCGCTGTAGAGCAGGATGACGTTGCCCGCGTTGTCCGGGTCCTTGTCGGTCTCCTTCAGCGCGTCCCAGACCTCGTCGTACGAGAGCGTCTTGACGTCCTTGCTGATGATGCCGTGCAGAGCCTTCTTCAGCTCTTCGCCGGTCTTGCCTTCCGCGTCCTTGTAGTAGTCGTCGTCTTCGGCGGCGCTGAAGACGGACTGGTCGGCGGAGCGTGCGCTGCTCTTGTCCGGTGCGGTGGCCGTGCCCGCGGAGGCGGGAATCTGTACGACGGCGGCGATGAGCGCGGTGCCGGCGAGTGCGCCGAGCGTTCTGCGGCGCGCTGCGGAACGTATGAAGTCCACGTTGGCGTCCTCTCCCCGAGGTGTGGCGCCGTGAGCGCAATGTGGGGGTCGCAGCACGGCACCGGCCGAAGGGTGATCGGCCGTTGCGAAGCCTTCCATTGCCTCGAACACCGATGCGGGACAGTTATGAAACGGTGCTGTGAAGAAGTCGTGAAGGGCGGTGCGTCGTCACCCACGGCGATACATACCTCACACCTCAACATGCCGCCCGGCGGCCGAAGTTGGGACGATACGGCCTGCAAGGTCTTCCTGAAGGATGCGGCAAGTCTTTACAGGCATGCGCCTCGCCGTTACGTTCCCTTCAAGTCCCGCCAAGTCCCCGCCCGTACAAGGCGATCGGGGACCCATGTACGGCCGCAGGCGCGTGCGGTCCTTCCCAAGCGATGTGAAGGAGCCGTCGTGCGTACGCGCATCACACTGCACCGGCCGGGAGCCGCCCGCCCCTCCCGGACCGGGGCGCTCACGGGGGCCGCCCTCGCGGGCGTCCTCGCACTCGTACTCGCCCTGCTCGCCTCCGTGTCGGGGCTGCTGCCGCCCGCACAGAGCGCTCACGGCGCTCAGCGCGCGGAAGCCGCCCTCGGCGCCCACTACGACGACAGCGGCGAGAACATCACCTTCCGCGTCCGCTCCTCGGCCGCCACGAGGATGGCCGTGGCGCTCTACGACAAGCCCGCCGGAGCCGACGACCGAGGCACCCTGCCGCTCGCCGAGGAGCCCGATTCGGGGGGCACTTGGGCGGTGAAGGTCAGCACCGCCGAACTGCGGGAGAAGTACGGCATCGAAGGCACCGTCTACTACGGCTACCGCGCATGGGGCCCCAACTGGCCCTACGACGAGGACTGGACGGAGGGTTCCGAGGCGGGCTTCGTCTCCGACGTCGACGCCGAAGGCAACCGCTTCAACCCGAACAAGCTGCTGCTCGACCCGTACGCACGTGAGGTGAGCCACGACCCGCTGCGCGAGGGCATGACCGACAAGGGCGTCTACGGCTCGGGGCCGAAGCACCGCAGCGAGGACAGCGGGCCGCAGGCGCCCAAGGGCATCGTGCTCCCCGCCGCGACCGGCAGCGGGGGCACTCCCCCTCGCTCCGCCGGTGGGACCCCCACCCAGGCCGAAGGCTCCGGGGGAGGCACGGGCGAGAAGCCCCGGCGCGCCCTCAAGGACGACATCGTCTACGAGGTGCATCTGCGCGGCCTGACGAAGAACGACCCCGACGTGCCCGCGGACAAGCGCGGCACCTACGCGGGTGCGGCCGCCAAGGCGGAGGAACTGGCCGAACTGGGCGTCACCGCGGTGGAGTTCCTGCCCATGCAGGAGTCGCAGAACGACGCCAACGACGCCGACCCCGACACCTCGGCGGACGACAACTACTGGGGCTACGTCACCGACAACTTCTTCGCCCCCGACCGGCGTTACGCCGCGGACGACTCACCCGGCGGCCCCACACGGGAGTTCCGCGCGATGGTCAAGGCGTACCACGACGCCGGGATCAAGGTCATCGCCGACGTCGTCTACAACCACACCGGCGAGGGCGGTCCCTGGAACGAGGGGGACAAGGACACCTACGGCATCCACTCGTTCCGCGGCCTGGACAACCCCTCGTACTACTCGCTGACCGACGACCGCCAGAAACCCATGGACAACACGGGTGTCGGCGGCAACTTCAACACCCGCAACCCCATCGCGCAGAACCTCATCGTCGACTCCCTCTCCTACTGGAAGGACGTCCTCGGCGTCGACGGATTCCGGCACGACCTCGCTCCCGTTCTCGGAAACACCTGCGAGCACGGCTGCTTCGAATACAGCGACACCGACCCGAAGACCGCTCTGCACCGCATCACCGAGGAGATGCCGCCGCGCGGGCCCGAAGGCGGCGAGGGCACCGACTGGATCGCCGAGCCCTGGGCGCTCGGCGACGGCACCTACCAGATCGGCAACTTCCCCAAGGGCTGGTCGGAATGGAACGGCAAGTACCGCGACACCCTGCGAACCGACCAGAACAAGCTGGGAGTCGACGAGGTGACGCCCAAGCAGCTCGCCACGCGCTTCGCGGGCTCCTCCGACCTCTACGGCGACGACGGCAGGAAGCCCTTCAACTCGGTGAACTTCATGGTCGCGCACGACGGGTTCACCCTGGGCGACCTCTACGCCTGCAACGACAAGGACAACGACCAGCCCTGGCCGTACGGGCCGTCCGACGGCGGCTCCGACGACAACATCTCGTGGGACCAGGGCGGTACGCAGCAGGCCCAACGGCAGGCGGCCCGCAACGGGTTCGCGTTCCTGATGCTCTCGGCGGGCACTCCGATGATGACCGGCGGCGACGAGGCCCTGCGCGGCACACGCTGCAACAACAACCCGTACAACCTGGACAACGAGGCCAACTGGCTGGACCACGAACCCGGCGCCGACCAGCGCACGTTCCGTACGTACGCGCACCGGCTGCTGGAGTTCCGCAAGGCCCATCCGGCGCTGCGCCCGGCGGAGTTCGGCACGGGAGGCGACGGTGACGGGGACGGCATGGGCGGGCTCGACTGGTTCACCCCGGCGGGCAAGGCCCCCGACGAGGCGTACTGGAACGGGGCGTCCAACCACGCGCTGGCCTGGCGCCTCGACGGCACGGAGTCCGACGACCCGGCGGACGGCCTGTACATCGCCTACAACGGGTCCGCGGACGCGGTGGACTTCACGCTGCCCTCGCCGGGTGAGGGCAGGAAGTGGCACCGCGTCACGGACACGGGTGCGGGCTTCGAGGGCGCCGACCAGGTCGCCGAACCGGGGTCGGAGCCGGAGGCGGGCGGCGAGGGCGCCGAGTACAAGCTGGACGGGCGGTCGCTGGCGGTGATGATCGCGAAGTGACCGCGAGCTGCCGCGGGTTGGCAGGGTCGGCAGCGGGCCCGCGGCCGATCGGCGGCCGTGACCGCGGACCGAGCGAGGAATGCTCCCGGGAAGCGGGCCGGAGGTCCGGAAGTACGGCACGGCCGGCCCGCGGGGCGGGCCCGTCGAGCGGCGTCACCGTTCGCCCGACGGGCGCCGCCCCCGGCGCGCCACGGGGCGTCGACGGCCTACTCGCCTTCCCCGCGGGCCAGTTGGCGGAAGCGGTCGACCAGCGGCGTCGGGACGCGGCGCAGGGTGTTGCCCGCGTCGCGGCTCAGGTCGTAGAGGCCCATCTGCACCAGCCAGCGGTCCGGCGGCTCGTGGTCGTTCCGGTAGAGCCAGTCGACGAGCGCGAAGAAGGGGAACCAGGTGTAGCCCACGAGGTCCGTGCCGTCCGCGCGCAGCGCGCGCACTGCCGCGACGCTCTCCTCCAGCCAGCCGAGCCGTTCGGCGGCGGGGCCGCCGCGGCTGGTCTCCGTGACCATCAACGGCCGGTCGTAGCGGGCGGCGTAGGCGTGGAGCAGATCCGCCAGGCCCTCGGTGCCCGCCTCGACGGGCCGCGGTGCACCCGTCTCCGGGTCGTGGCCGACGGTGGTGAAGGCCGGGTAGTAGTTCACGCCGATCACGTCGGGCGTCACGGCGTTCGCCCGCAGCCACCCCAACTCGTCGTCGGTGGCGCCGTGTTGAACGAGGTATCCGTACATCGGATGGTCCTCGCCGACGCGGCCCAGCACGAGGTCCAGGCCGAGGAAGCGCCGCTCCTCAAGGTGCCGAAGGCGCGCCGGACTCAGCCCGCCCGCCCATCTGAATCCGGCGTCGACGTGCACGAACACCGCCTCCGGCTGCACCTCGGCGATCCGCCGCTGGGTGAGTACCATGCCCCGCGCCAGCCGTACGAGGATCTTCACGAAGCCGTCGTCGCCGTGCAGATAGGGCGGCCAGCTTCCCTGCTCGCCGCAGTAGACGGCGTTGATGACGGGCTCGTTGAGGGGCGTCCAGTCCGTCAGGCTGCCGCGGTAGCGTTCGGCGACGGCGGCCGCGTACGCCGAGACCCTTTCCGGATAGGCCGAGTTGAGGAACTGGTTGTCCAGCCACAGCGGCGTCCCGTAGTGCATCAGGTCCACGACGCAGCGCAGGCCGAGCCGGTCCAGATGCTCCACGACCTGATCCAGCCACTCCCAGCGGAAGTGACCCGGCTCCGGTTCCACCAGATACCAGGGGATGCCCCAGCGGATCATCTCGGCTCCGGCGTCGGCTGCGCGGTCGAGGTCCTCGCGCCACTGGGCGTAGTGCTGGGTGAGTTCGTACTCGTCGAGCTTGCGGTGCCCGTGCGCCTCCTGCGGTACGAACGTGTCCTCGATGCCGACGGCGAAGCGGAACCGGCCGTCTTCGTACCAGCGTCGCCCTGTCACGACTCCCGCCTTCCCCGGCTCACTTGAGGCCCGTCGTCGCGATGCCCTGCACGAAGCTGCGCTGTATCAGCAGGAACAGCACGATCACCGGCAGCAGCGAGAGCACCGCTCCGGCCAGCAGCAGCCCGTACTGGGTGACGTGCTGACCCATGAACAGCGACAGCCCCGCGGGCAGGGTGGCCCGGCTGGTGTCGGAGGTCATGATCAGCGGCCACAGCAGGTCGTTCCAGTTGAACTGGAAGTGGAACAGACCCAGCGTCAGCAGCGCGGGCCGCGCGAGCGGCAGCACCACGCGCCAGTAGATCCGCCACTCCGAGGCGCCGTCGACGCGTGCGGCCTCCTCCAGGTCCTTCGGCAGCGAGAGGAAGAACTGCCGGAGGAAGAAGATGCCGAACGCGTTGGTGGCGCGCGGCACGATCATGCCCGTGAAGCTGTTGACCAGACCGAGGTTGTTGAGCAGGTCGTACAGCGGGACGAGCGTGATCTGGAACGGCAGCATCAGCATGATCAGCACGATCACGAACACCGCCTCGCGACCGCGGAACCGGAGCCTCGCCAGGGCGTAGGCGGCCATCGAGTCGAAGAGCAGCGAGACGACGGTGACGGTCCCGGCGAAGACGATCGTGTTGCGGTAGAGCGTCGCGAAGGGCAGCTCCTGCCAGATGTCCGCGTAGTGCTCCAGAGTGAACGAGCGCGGCCACAGCGTCGGCGGTGCGGAGACGATGTCCTGCTCGGGCCTCAGCGACGCCAGCACCATCCAGATCAGGGGCAGCAGCACGGCCAGCGCGATCACGACGGCCGCGAGGGCGGTCGTCACGCGCCACACCAGGGCGAGATCGATGCCCCTGGACGGACGGGCCTTCGCCGCGCCCTTGGACTTCCGGGAGTCCGGTGACCTCGGGGGTGTGCGGGGAGTCCGCGCGGTCTGGGTCACAGCGTCACCGCCCGCCTGCGGAAGTAGCCGAACTGAAGCATCGACAGCGCGAACACGAGCACGAGCAGCACCCAGGAGACGGCCGCCGCGTAGCCGAACTCGTTGCGCTCGAAGCCCATCCGGTATGTGAAGACCACCAGCGTCTCCGTCTGGAAGAAGGGACCGCCGTGCGTCATCACATAGATCTGGTCGAACGCCTGGAGCGTGCCGATCGCCGCCATGATCGTGATGAGCATCGTCTGGTTGGCCAGCAGCGGCCAGGTGACCCGGCGCAGCCGCTGCCAGGCGCTCGCCCCGTCCACGCGTGCGGCGTCGTGCAGTTCGGGCGGAATGCCCTGTAGCCCGGCGAGATACATGACCATGTAGAAGCCGAGGTTCTTCCATACGCCGACGGCGATCACGGCCGGCATCGCATACGACGGATCCTCCAGCCAGCCCTGCTGCGTTGTGACTCCTACGCCCGACAGCCAGTGGGCGAGCAGCCCGATGTCGGCGTCCAGCAGGAACGCCCACGCGATGGAGACGACGCCCAGCGACACCACGAACGGCAGGAAGACGGCCGTACGGAGAAAGCCGCGCAGCGCCATCGAACGATTGAGGAACAAGGCCAGCGCGAGCGCCAGCACCACGCTCACCGGTGTGCTGACGGCCGCGTAGACGAGGGTGTTCTCCAGGGCGTTCCAGGCTTCCGGATCGTCGAGGAGCCGCCGGTAGTTCTCCAGGCCGACCCAGGACGCCGCCTGCATCAGGTTGTAGTCCGTGAACGACAGGTAGGCGGCCTGGAACATCGGCCATACGACGAAGACCGCCAGCGCGGTGAGGCTCGGCGCGAGGAAGAGCCAGGCCGCACGGGTCTGCCGTCCGCGCTGGGTGCGGCGGGAACGCAGGGGACGCCAGGCGCCCGCGGTGCGCGCGGTGGCAGCGCCGCCCCGCTGCGTGGCGCCGCCCCGCTGCGTGGCGCCGCGCCGCGCGGCGCCCGGCTCCGCCGCGCCCGGCTGTGCTGTGGCGGGCGTGGTCACACGGTCACCTCCCTCCTGCGGGCACGCGGGCCTCGGGCGCCCGCGTGCCCTGCGCGGATGCCGACTTCCGCCCGGTCACTTCTGCTTGTCGAGCTGCGCCTGCACCTGGGCGTCCGCCTTCTTGAAGACGGACTCGACGTCCTGCTTGCCGTCGAGGGCGCGTTGCAGCGCGGGGTAGAAGATCTGGTCGGCGATCGTCGGTCCGTTGACCAGCCCCGGCAGATACGGCCGTGCGCTTTCTGTGACGTCCTTGGCGCCGAAGGCGGCCGAGTCCGGGTTGCCCTTCAGGTCGCCGGGGGAGACGTCGGTGCGGTCCGGCGGGAAGCCCGTGCCCTCGGCGAGCTTCACCTGCGACTCCTTGCTGTTCCAGAAGGAGAAGAACCGGTACGCGGCGTTCTTCTTGCCGGGGCTCGCCTTGGCGCTGACGCCGAACGACGTGATGCTGCTGAACGTCTGCCGGCCGCCGGGGCCGCTGAACGGGCGCGTGACGCCGTACTTCACGCCCGCCTCGGAGAACTGCGTCGTCACCCAGGGGCCGACGATCTCCATGGCCGCCTTCTTCGTCTGGAAGAGCTTGTCGGCCTTGGCTCCGCTGAGTCCGACGGGCGAGATGTGCTCCGAACGCACCTGCTTCACCCAGTACTTGAGGGTCTTGAGGGCCTTCGGGTCGTCCAGGGTGGCCTTCTTGCCGTCCCTGCTGACGACGTCGGCGCCGCCCTGCCACAGCAGCACCGGATACATCGGGATCGTCTCGTGGTCGGCGAGGGCGATCGCGTACTGGTCGGGTTTGCCGTCGCCGTCGGTGTCCTTGGTCAGCTTCGGCGCCATCTTCGCGAACTCGGCGCAGGTCTTCGGCGGCTTCTCCGGGTCGAGGCCCGCGTCCTTGAACATCGTCTTGTTCCAGAACAGCATCAGCGTCGCCATGTTGAGCGGCACGCCGTAGTTCTTGCCCTCGAACTCGGAGGTGTTCACCGCGGCGGGCACCAGCTTCGAGGTGTCCATGTGCTTCTTCGAGCTGTAGAAGTCGTCGAGGGGCTGGAGCACGCCCTTGTCGGCGTACTTGGGCATCTGCCCGGCGTCCATGGCGACGATGTCGGGGCCGTTGCCGGAGCTGACGCTTGTCAGCAGCTTCTGGTAGAAGACGTCCCACGGCATGGGGACGGACTTGACCTTCACCTTCTTCTGCGAGTCGTTGAACTCGCCGATCAGCTTGTCGATGGTCGCCCGGTCGCCGCCTGTCAGTCCGTTCCAGAAGGTGAGCGTGACCTTGCCGCCGGCGGAGCCCTCGTCGTCGGAGCTGCTGCCGCTCGCGCCCTGACCCGTGCAGGCGCTCAGCGAGACGGCGAGACCGGTGACGAGAACGAGGCCGGAGCGGCGCAGCCCGCGCACCCGGCGGGAGGCCGTCCCGCAGCGGGGAGTGCCTTCACGGGTGTGTTTGCGCATGGGTCCTCCCGGGGTTCGTGCCCGGCTGTGCGAGTCGATGGGGGAGGGGAGTGGCGGGACCTTTATTACAACGTTGAGGTAAACGTTGTACAGCCCTGTTTCCAAAGAAACCGGGGCAACTTCGGTCCGGCTGCGCTCCGTTGGTGACCGGTCACTTTCGGTGCCGGTCGGAGGTGTGTGCGGGCGGGCGCGGGGTTGTGACCGCGGACTGTCGTGCGGGGCGGCGATACCGGTGGGAGCGCCGCCGGGCAGGGGCCTGCGGCAAGTCTCGACCACGAGTCGCCGCGGAGCTACCTTTGAAAGTGGTTCTCTCCCTGAAATGCCGGGCTTGTACGGCAGTACAGGAGGCCGTGATGGTCGTCGAGGTGATCGTAGGGCTCGTGATCGCGGCCGTCGTCTACGCGATGGCAGCCGCACGCGTGGTCAGGCAGTACGAACGGGGCCTGGTCTTCCGG
Source organism: Streptomyces marispadix (assembly GCF_022524345.1). Taxonomy (NCBI): domain Bacteria; kingdom Bacillati; phylum Actinomycetota; class Actinomycetes; order Kitasatosporales; family Streptomycetaceae; genus Streptomyces; species Streptomyces marispadix. Next base: position 4,702,797 of record NZ_JAKWJU010000002.1, read on the forward strand.
CTGGGACGGCTCCAGTCCGGGATCAAGGAGCCGGGGTTCACGATGATCGTGCCCGGAGTCGACCGGTTGCAGAAGGTCAACATGCAGATCATCACGCTGCCGGTGCCGGCCCAGGAGGGCATCACCCGGGACAACGTGACCGTCCGCGTGGACGCCGTCGTCTACTTCAAGGTCGTACAGCCCGCAGACGCGATCATCCGCGTCGAGGACTACCGCTTCGCGGTCTCGCAGATGGCGCAGACCTCGCTCCGGTCGATCATCGGCAAGAGCGAACTCGACGACCTGCTCTCCGACCGCGAAAAGCTCAACCAGGGCCTTGAGTTGATGATCGACAGCCCCGCGGTGGAGTGGGGCGTGACGGTCGACCGGGTCGAGATCAAGGACGTGTCGCTGCCGGAGACGATGAAGCGCTCCATGGCCCGGCAGGCGGAGGCACAGCGCGACAGGCGGGCCCGTGTGATCAACGCGGACGCGGAGCTGGAGGCGTCCAAGAAGCTCGCCCAGGCCGCCGAGCAGATGTCGGAGACACCCGCGGCGTTGCAGCTACGGCTGCTCCAGACGGTCGCGTCCGTCGCCACGGAGAAGAACTCCACGCTGGTCCTGCCCTTCCCCGTGGAGCTGCTGCGCTTCCTGGAGGGGCCCCGCGAGGGCACCGCGGACGGCGGCACCCGTGACGGCAAGGGCCGTAAGCGGGTCAAGGGCGCTAAGGGAGCCAAGGAGGTCGAGGGGGCCGAGGGGGCCGGGGCGAAGGCGGGCGAGGCCGCCGGTACCGGGGCACTCGGCGACGTGGAGCCCAAGTCCCTGACGGAGGGCGCCGGTTCAGGCGTCGAGGCGCCGGGGGCGACGGCCCTCCGGGACGCGGAGCTTCCGCCGGAAGCGGTCGTACCGGAGGTGCCGGACGTGATCGAGGGGCCCGCGCCCGGGGCGATCCCACCGGACGATGTGCCCGGGGATCTTCCCGGCAGCGCCGGTGAGGACCTGACGAGCAGCGAGCCGGGGGCGGCCGGAGCCGCGGACACCGGCGAGTCCGGCGATGCGGCCGCCGAGGAGACTCCCCGTACGGCGGCGGAGCAGGGGGCGGAGGGTTCCGCTCCCGACGAGGAGGCCGCGCCGAGAAGCCGCCGCCGCCGTCGTCGTCGGTGAACGAGGCTGCCGTACGGCGGGTGATGTGAGCGAGCCCGCCGTACGGCGGTAGAGGGCTCGCTCACGCCGGGCAGTGGCCTGAGCGAGCACGGCTTCGCGAACAGGCGCCCGCGAACAGGCGCCCGCGAACAGGCGCCCGCGAACAGGCGCTTCGGAAGCGCCGGTTCGCGGGCGCCGGGCGTCAGGTCAGCCGGTGCACCGGCCGTCCGTCGCCCCAGCGGTCGATCGCCTCGTCGTCGGCGAAGGCCAGCGCCCGCAGCATGTTGCCGCCGTTGCTGATGTCGACGGACTGGCGGAGGCGCTGGGCGTGTGCGTCGCTGAGCCTCGTCGTACCGGCCTCGATGGTGTCGCCGTAGAAGGGCTCGAACGCCACTCCCGCGAAGCCCGCCTGGCGCAGCAGCCTCGGCATGGTCTCCCGCGAGTAGAACATCAGGTGGTTCCGGGTGAACCCGTTCCACTTCGAGCCGTACGCCTTCAGCAGCAGCGACTGCGCGTTGACGGTGAGGATCATCAGCACGCCGCCGGGGCCGAGGAGGTTGCGGAAGGTGGTGAAGTCGTCGACGGGGCGCGGCAGATGGGCCAGCACCGACCACAGGGTGACGACGTCGAAGCCGCCGGCCGCGATCTCCGGCACGTCCTCGGGGGCGCCGAAGTGTGCGGTGGCCGACGTCAGGCGCTCGTTGGCCTCCTTGACGGAGTCCGGCGAGAGGTCGACGCCATGTGCGTCGAAGCCGCGCTCCTCCGCCAGCTCCAGGAAGAGCCCGGCGCCGCAGCCGAAGTCCAGCAGCCGGCGCTTGTCGCCCTCTTCGAAGACCGGCCTGAAGGCGTCCATGGCCTGCCGGTAGCGGCGCTGCCGGTTCGCGGCGTAGTTGCCGGTCAGGAAGCTGCTGTAGTTCTTGGAGTACAGATCGCCGAGGCGCTCGGGCAGGACGTTGGGGTTGCGGTACAGGAATCCGCAGGAGGGGCAGCGGACGACGTTGTACGTCCAGGCGGTCTTGCCGTTCTTCTTCAGCTTGGACGGCTGGAAAAGCGGCTGCTGCCTTGTCTCGCCGCACATGTGGCAGGAGATGAACTCCTCGATCGCGCCCAGCTTGACGCGGGAGCGGTATTCATCGAGGGATATGACGGGCGAGGTGCGCAGCAGCCTCCGCCACTGAAGCTCCCTGATTGTTCGTTCGCCCGGCCTGATGTAGACGCGCTGCTCCCACGGAACGCTGTCGTAACGCGAACCGTAAACGGCACGGGCGACGGCTCGTTTGGCTGACACCATGTGGGTACCTCTCGAACGACTTTCGGCTCACAGTGTCACCCGGAATCGGGTTTCTTCAAATGGCTGTGTGACTTTTTTGTGCCGCGATTGCCCGAGAGGCGTCCCGGAGGGGTCACCCGGGCGAAGTCCCCACCTCGTATGGGATGTTATGCACCTTTTTCCGGGTGATTGGTGCCGGTTTGGCGGGCTCGCGCGAGGGCGGAGGATTCGCTCGGCTTCCATATGTGCAGCCCGCGTGGAGTTCGCGAAGTCTCTGTAGTCGTTAGTGACGTTGCGTGTTTTTTCCCGGCCTCAGCAGGGATTTCGGTGACGGGTCGGCTCATGAATGCGCAGCCGAATCCCCGGGCCACGGGCGCCTCTTCGGGCCGTGTGTCCGCTGCCGTCCGTACTTCGGTCGCCGTGTTCGCCTGCAACGGGCCTCCAATGCGTGCGCGGTGCACCGGAGGTGGAAATCCGCGCATGGCCAGGATGAACTCGCCTAAGCGATGCGAGAGGCGCCGGTCGTTGTACGAGGCGGTAATGTGACCGAGCGCGACTGTCATGAGTCGGTAACAAATTCAGGTGCCGCATCGGTAAAGCGGGCGTCAATACCCGTAATCCGCCGGGCAATTACCCGCGATTGATCACCGTGCCCGCCACGGTGTGCATGTCCGCCGGTGCCGGATACGTCCGGCCGATGCGTACGCCGGGTGCGCGTGCACCGGGTGCGTACGCGGACGCCCGTGCCGCATGCGCCCGCGGACCCCTGCGACGGATGCGTCCGCCCACACGGAAGCGCCCCCGCCCCGGTGCCGCTGGGGCACCCGGAACGGGGGCGCTGTGCCGACGGCCGCGAAGTCGCGGCGTGCGTACGGGCGTTGAGCGAGGCTTCGCACCTCCGCGACACCGCATCCGCGCGACGCCGCATACCCGCACGCCGCTCGGCGCGACGCCGCATACCCGCACGCCGCTCGGCGCGACGCCGCATACCCGCACGCCGCTCGCGGCGCTCTTCTCCGTACGAGGGCCGGGGAGCCGCCCCCGGCGCCGCTCAGAGCCTGCGTACGCGCGCCGAGATGCCGTGCCCCACGAGCAGGTAGATCAACGCCGGGAGGCCGTAGTTGAAGAAGACCCGCAGGCCCTCGCTCTCCATCGTGAAGATGTCCTGCGCCCAGGCGGCGAGCCAGTCGGCGGTGCCCTTGACGAACTCCACGAACGGGTTGGCCTGGTTCGCCTCCAGCAGATACAGCATGATCCACAGCCCGAGGATCACGGCGGCGATGTCCGCGATCGTGTGTATGACGAGCGCCGCGCGCTGCGCGCCCTCGCCGTCACCGCGCGGACGGCGCTCACGGCGCGGGGGAGCGGGCGGCGGACCGTCGTAGCCGCCGTAGTCGGGGGGCGGCGGGCCGCCGCCCTGGTAGCCGGGGCCGGGGGGACCCGGAGGCGGACCGCCCTGCCGGTAGACGGGCGCCGGTCCCGGAGGGGGACCGCTCGGGCCCTGGTGATAGGGCTGGCGGGGCATGGGCTGGGTGTCGCTCACGGGATCGGTTCCTATCCGACGCGCAATCGGCGTCTCGTCGCAGTCAGGATCTCGTCCAGGGAGAAGAACGGCTACGGCCGCGCGGGCGGGCGGAATCCAGGCGGACTCCCCGTGGTTCCCCCGGGCCCGACGGCTCCCCGCCGTCCGGTCCGGGCCGTGCTGCCGGTCGATTCCGGCCGGTTCCGCACGGCGGGTCCTCGAAGCAGGGCCACCAAGGCCGAACCACCGGACCTGAGCCACCGGAGCCGGGCTTCCGGAGTCGAGCCCCCGGAACTCCGGTTGCCCGCATTCCGCTCAGCGCCATGGCAGGGCAGCAGCGTTACTCCCGTCACCGCACTCGCACATCACGGGTTCGCCCCGTGTGCACCTGCTTCATCCACTCCTCACGGCTTCTCGCACTCCTCGCGGCTACCGCATCAGCGCCGCCGCCTTCTTGATCGCCTGCCGGATGCGGAAGTACGTGCCGCAGCGGCACACGTTCGCTATCGCGTCGATCTCCTCGTCCGAGGGGTCCTTCGTCCTGCGCAGCAGTGCGACGGCGGCCATGATCTGGCCGGGCTGGCAGTAGCCGCACTGGGCGACGTCCTGCTCCAGCCACGCCTCCTGCACCGGATGCAGCTTCTCCCCGTCGGCGAGGCCCTCGATCGTCGTCACCTCGCGGCCCTCGGCCTCCGAGACGGGCACCACGCAGGGGTTGACCGCACGCCCGTCGAGATGGCTGGTGCATGCCTTGCAGACGTCGATGCCGCAGCCGTACTTCGGGCCGCGCACGCCGAGCAGATCGCGCAGCACCCACAGCAGGGGCATGTCGTCGGGGGCTTCGACGGTGACGCTCTCGCCGTTGACGGAGAAGGTGTGGGAAGGCAACTCGGGCTCCTCAACGCGGGAAGGGGTCGAAGTCGACGTCGAAGTTCACGGGGAAGGAGCGCGGCCGGGTGCCGGTCGCGCGGGCATAGGCGTTGGCGACCGCGCCGACGGCCGCGGGCACGCCCAGCTCTCCGGCGCCGCCCGGCTCCGCTCCCTCCTCGGCGGGCATCACATGGACGCGTACGTCTCGCGGGCTGTCGGCCTGCCTCGCGTAGTGGAACTGCGAGTAGCTGCCCTCCAGGGGCAGACCGTCGTCGATGTGCAGCCCGGCGCTCAGCGTCGTGGAGATCGCGTCGGTGAGACCGCCGAGCATCTGCGCCTCAAGTCCGCGCGGATTGACGGGACGCCCGACGTCGACGGCGATCACGGCCTTCGTCACCCGCGGCTTCTTCGGGTCGCGGGCGTCGATCTCGACGAGGCAGGCCGTGCGCGACTTGTACTCCTCGTGGAAGCCGACGCCCTGCGCGCAGCCCTTCGGCATCTCCCGGCCCCACTCGCCCTCCTCCGCGACCTTGTGCAGTACGGCACGCTGACGGGCGTTCTTGAGGAACTCGTGCCGGAAGGCGACCGGGTCCTTGTCCAGTTTCGCCGCCAGCTCGTCCACGACCATCTCCTCGGCGCCGCGGGTGTTCGCGGAGTAGACCGAACGCCAGGACGCCGTGGGCATCTTCAGCGGCACCTCGTCGAGTAGCTGCGTCGTGACGCCGAAGTCGTACGGGGACTTCACGGTGGTGAGGAAGAGCGACTGGGCGAGCGTCGCGTTGCCCGCCACGGGCAGCTTCGCGGCGTTCGCGGTGAGGATCTCGCCGAGGCCGTGCCGGAAGTCGGTCTCGACGGCGGCCACCCGGTGCTCGAAGCTGACCACGTTGCCCAGCGAGTGCGTCGCGCGGATCTTGTGGTGGGTGGCGGGCCGCATCCTGCCGTGGCGCATGTCGTCGATGCGGGACCACATCAGCCGCACCGGCCGCCGGCTCTTCTTGGAGATGCGTGCCGCCTCCAGGGCCGCGTCGAAGAACAGCCGCCGCCCGAACGAGCCGCCGCCCTGCACGACGTGGACGGTCACCTTCTCCTGCGGCAGCCCCAGCTCGGCGGCGATGGTCTGAAGCGCCACGATCGGCGACTTCAGCCCCGACCAGACGGTCGCCCGGTCCTCCCTTACGTCCGCGACAGCCGCGTTGGACTCCAGCGGGGCGTGAGAGACGAACGCGAAGTCGAACTCGGCGTCCGTGTGCTCCGTCAGCACCGGGGGCACGGCGAGAGGCGGCGTGGCGGCACGCAGCTTTCGGCGTATCTCGTCGTCGGAGAGTCCGTCGACGGTGCCCTTGCCCCAGCTGACCTCCAGGGCCTCCTTGCCGTCGAGCGCCTGCCCGAAGGTCTCGGCGACCACGGCGACACCGGTCTCCACGACGACCACGTCGAGGACGCCCGGCATGCCACGCACGGCGGCCTCGTTGTGCACCCTCTCCACGGTGCCGCCCAGCGTCGGCGGCCGTCGCACCATCGCGGGCTTCGCGCCGGGCACGTCCAGGTCGAGGGTGTACTGCTGCTGCCCGGTGACGATGGCACGCGCGTCGATGCGGGAGGTGGGGCTGCCGACGAGCGAATGGTCCGACTCGGCCTTCGGCCTGGTCTTCTCGGCGCTCAGCTCCTCGGTCCGCTCGCCTCCCGCGGCCTTCGCGAGCGACCCGTAGGAGGCCCGTCGGCCACCTGGGCCGACGACCACGCCCTCGCGGACGGAGAGCCCGCCGGGCTCGACGTCCCACTTACGGGCCGCGGTCGCGACCATACGGGCACGGGCGGCGGCAGCGGTCTGCCGGACCGGGCCGTAGAGCGACCTGATGGAGTTCGAACTGCCCGTGAGCTGATTCCACAGCAACTCCGGGCGCGCGTCGTCGAGTCGGACCCGTACCTTCTCCAGCGGCACGTCCAGCTCCTCGGCGACGAGCATCGCCACCGCCGTCGTCAGGCCCTGCCCGACCTCCTCACGCGGCAGCCGGAAGTGCACCGTGCCCTCTTCGTCGATCTTCAGCACGAGCATGTCCGCCGTCGGCTTCCCGGCGAGGATCAGCACATCGCCCAGGTCCAGCACGTCGGCGGGCGCCGGCGGCGACGGCACCGCGGCGTGCGCCTCGGCCGGGGCGGCGGCCTCCGTGCCGACGCTCGTGGCCACGGCGAGCGTGGGCGCGGCCACGAGATACGTGAGGAACGTGCGCCTGCCGGGCCCCGACGGCCCGGTCTCGCGCTGGCCGCTTCCGTGGGCGTGGGCACCGGCTTGCCCGGCCTCCCCGTCCGCTCCCGCCATGGTCGGCTCCTTCGCAACAGGACTGCTGCCGGAGCGGTACGGGGGCTTCGACGACGACGGCGGCGACGGGCCCGCACTCCGGCTGCCGAACACACTTCCGCGCAGGGGCCTCCCGGGCAATGTGCCTTCGGTGACGATTGTGCGTGAGCGTTGGAAACGCGGGATCACATGGGGTGGGGTGCCGTGGCGGACGGGCCGGGGCCGGGCCGGGATCGGCGGGCCGGGCCGGTGGGCGATCTGACGCGTGCGAATCGCACTGCCGCGTCTAGGTACGAATTGCTCATGTCGCCGCCGTCACCGTTCTGTGATCCTGGGTGAGCACAACCGCCGGGCGTGGTGGTGCGTCGTGCTCGGAAGTCGACAAATGGCCAGCGGGAGACGGCGGTTGGACGGTACAGACGACTGACGAGACGACAGACGAGACGACGGGCGACCGGCCGGGTCGACGGGACGGCAGGCCAGCGACCGGCCCACCGGCAGACGCCCGGCCGACGACGACAGAGCCGGAGACCGTAGACAGCAGAGGCCAAGACACGAGAAGCAGCACAAGCCAGCAGCAGACGCCAGCAGCATGAAGTCAGACGAAGACCACAGGTGAAGACCGCGGACCGGCTTCGGCTTCGGTCCGTCGGTCGAGACGCCGTCGACTGCCCGGGGAAGAACGAGCGGATGGTATTAACGCGACTGTCTGACGCCGACCTGCGCCAACTAGTCCAGGAGGACGGGGGGACGGCCTCCGGTGCGCGCGAGGAACTGGAGAAGCGTCACTATCAGGCCGTACGGGCCTTCGCGTTCGTCGTAAGCCCCGTAGCGGGCGACAGGCTCGCCGGGGAGGCGTGGGAACAGGCTCTGCGGCCCCTGGACGAGGACATCACGGGGGCGGTGCGTCCGCGTGCGCTCGCCGCGGTGCTGCGAACCGCCGCCGAGTGGCTGCGTATGGGCCGACGGGCCGAGCTGGCAGCGGAGTTGGTGAACTGGTTCGAGTTCGAGCCGGACGGGTCCGGCGGCATTGACGGCGCCGGCGGCACAGCCGTGAACGGCGGCACCGGCGGCGACGCCGACCTGATCGCCGCCCTCGTCTCCGGCAACGGGAGCAGCGGCAGCAACGGCAGCAACGGGCTCGAACTCGATCCGGCGGCCGGTGCCGGTGCGGCCGGATTCGGCGGCGACGGGAGCAGTGACGCGGGGGCGCTGCGGCTGGCGCGGTTCCGTTCGTCTTCGGTGACCGCGCGTGCCTTCGAGCGGCTGCCCGCCCGTAGCCAGACGGTGCTGTGGCATCACGAGGTCGAGCACGACGACGCGGCGGCGATACACGAACTGCTCGGCTCCGAGGCCGAGGACGTCCAGTTGCTCGACAGGCGTGCACGGCGGGAGCTGTACAACGCCTACGTCAGTCTCCATCAGGACGAGACGGTCGACGACGCGTGCCGTCGCCTCCACCGGATGCTGCTGGCCTACGCCGAGCAGACCACCATGAACACCCCGGGCGACCTGGTCTCCCACCTCGACCGCTGCGCCCACTGCGCCAGGGCCGTGGACGATCTGGAGCGCATGCGCTTCGAGTTCGGGAGCGTACTGGCGGAGGCGCTGCTCCCCTGGGGAGGCGCCGACTACGCCCTCTCCGCGCACACGCTGTCCTCTCCGACGCTCGAAGTCTCCGGCGCGCCGGGCGCGTTGCGGTCCGGGGGAGGCGGGCTCAAGGCATGGGCGGCGGGCGCGGGGGCCGCCGGTGCGGCGGCGCCCCGGCGGCTGCTCGGGGCTCTGCGTACGCGCCTGGTGGCACTGCCGGGTGCGGGTTCCCTTCGGGGCGTGGGTTCCCTGCCGGGCGCGGCCTCCGGTGGCGGGCGCAGCCCCCGTGCGCGCCGGGCCGTACTGGCGGCGGCGCTCATCGGCCTCTGCTCGCTCGTCGTCGCCGTCGCCTACACGGGCGGTCTGCGGCAGGGAGCGGAGAACAACGCGGCGCCGCGTCCCGGCGAGTCCGGTGCGGCGGCGCCTCCCAGCGGTGCCAAGCCCACGGCGACGGCCACGTCCACGGTGACGGCCACGAAACCGCCACCGGGGAACGGGTTCCAGCCCGCAAAACCCGTACGGGGGGCGGCACTTGAGTGGCGATTCGACGCGGTGGACGACGGCCGCACGGTCGACACCTCCGGAAACGGCGAGGACGGCGAGCTGGACGGCGACCCGCTTCCGGAGCTGGGGAAGGGCGGCGTCATGGAGTTCGCGGGAGAGCAGTCGGTGGTGGCGGACGGTCCCGTCGTCGACACGTCCAAGAGCTTCTCCGTGTCGGCCCGCGCGAAGATGAACGACACCGAGGAGTTCCAGACGGTCATCAGCCAGGACGCCTCGCAGATCAGCGGGTTCGCGGTGCAGTACGACCCGGATTCGGACCGCTGGGAGATGATCGCGCCCGAGGAGGACGACGAGGACTCCGACCTGATCCAGGCGGGCGGGCCGCCCGGGCCGCCCGCGGACAGGTGGACGTATCTGACGGGCGTCCACGACGCGGAGGCCGGTGAACTGCGGCTTTACGTCGACGGCAAGCTTGAGGACACCGCGTCGCTCGACGGGGACGACGCCTCCCAGAACTCCACCACGACCACGACCACGTCCGGCGGCTCGTCGACCACGACGACCACGACCTCGGGCGGGGGCTTCGGCGGCGACGGGCGGGGAGGCGGCGACGGCTTCGGCGGAGGCGGCGGGGCCGGAGGGTTCGACGGCGGCGGCGCGGGCGGCTTCGGCGGAGGCGCGGGCGGTCCCGGCGGCGGATTCTTCGGCGGACCGGCCGCAACGGGCCAGGACCTCACCGTCGACCCGAATCTTCCGGGAGGCTCCTTGGCCGACGAGATCTTCCGGGACGTCTCAGGCAGCGTCCCACGCCTCGCTCCCGGCACGGGACGCACCGAAGTCATCGACGCGGAAGGGGACTTCGCCGCGGGGCGTGCCCTGGCGGGCGAGGAGTTCGTCCGGGGGTTCGACGGAGCGATCGACGACGTACGGGCCTTCAAGCGGGCCCTCACCGCGAAGGAGGTGTCAGCGCTCGCCGGGCGCTGAGGGCGCGTCGCGTCATGCGCGTCGTTCCATGAGGCGTGTCCGTACGTTCCGTCCCTACGCCTGCTCGCACGCCGCTGCGCCCGTGCCTCGCGTGCCGGTACCGCCCGTACGTTGTGTACCCGTGCCGCCCGTACGTCCTGTGCTCGTGCCGCCGTACGTCCCGTGCTCGTGCCACCGTACGTCCCGTGCTCGTGCCGCCCGTACGTTCCGTACCCGGGGCCCGCCCTCCTTTCAAAGAACGTCCGGTGGCGGATCACGGTGGAGTGGTACGCCGTCGTGAACTCACCGACGGGCAGGGGGAGTTACTCGCTCCGCTGATACCGCGGGCCGCGTCGGCCGACTCAAGGGCTTCCGCGGCATCCCCGCCGGATACGACAGGACCGCACCCGCCACCCCCCTTACGAAGCGGCGGTCACGCTCACGTCGTTCCTCCTCCGGGCACGGTCCGTTCGCAGACCGACCGCCGGAGGCGGTCGAGACGGCAGCCCGCGAGCAACGGCTCGACGGTGCCGTCGACCAGCTCCCGTGCGACCAGGCGCCCCACGGCCGCGGCGAGCGTGACCGCGGAGTGCAGCACCGCCACGTAGAGGCCGGGCACCTCGCGGACGGGGCCGACGATCGGCTCGCCGTCGGCCGGCATGGGGCGCATGCCGACCCGGGTGCTGAGCAGCTCGACGTCCGCGGCGCCGCGGAATGTGGACCGGACGGCGGCGAGAGTCCGTTGGGGCGAGTCCGCGGCGGCGAGTAGCCGGTCCGCGGCGACCTGCCGGAGATCGAAGTCCCGGTTGTCGATCACGGTGCGGACCAGGCCGGCCGGAGCGCGGAACCGGAAGAGCGTCGCCGGTGACGGGCCGACCGGGACGCGCACGCCGAGCGGCGCGGCCAGCGCGGCCGTGGCCACCCCTGCCGCGAGCACCACGGTCCCACCGGAGAGGGGCCCCGTAGCCGTCTCGACCCCGACGACGCGACCCGCGGCGTCCCGGCTGACCGCGGTGACCGGGGTATCCGTACGGACCCGGGCGCCGTGGGCGCGGGCACCCGCGACCAGGCGCTCGGTCACGCCGACCGGGTCGACGGCGCCGTCACCGGGTGCCCAGACGGCCCACTCCGGTGGCTGCCGCAGGGCGGGTTCGAGCGTCGCCACGGTGGCCGCGTCCACGATCTCCTGCCCGGGCCCCGCCTCAGGCGCGGCGTCCGCCGCGCCCCAGGACAGAGAGCCGGACCAGGTCACCGGGAGTCCCGGCAGCTCGGCCTCAAGCAGGCGGTACTCGTCCGCCGCGGTCGCCCGCAGCGCGGCTGCCGGACCGGTGCGTACGCCGGACGCTCCGATCCAGGCGAACGAGTCCGCCGTCACGCCGGAGCCCGGCCTCCTGGCGTCGACGAGGGTCACGACGGCACCGGCACGGGCGGCGTGGTAGGCCACCGAGGCGCCGACGATGCCGGCGCCGACGACCACCAGGTCGCCGCTCACCGCCGGCTCACCGCGTCGACGCCGTTTCCGTCCGGCGCACGGCCGAAGAAGCAGGGCACGCGAGCGTTCACGTCGTCCGGCTCGACGGACAGGGCCCGCAGTAAGGAGGCGGACTCGTCGTGGCTCATCAGGCCGAACTCCGCCCCGGGCCAGGCGGGTTGGGCCAAGGTCACGATCCAGCCGAGGTCGGTCATCGGCTCCCGGCCGGGCCGGTGGAACTCGTGGCTCTCCGCCGGCGCCCCGGCCGTACAGGCCCGCCATGTGCGTCGCACGCTCACCCGCGACACGGTACCGCGGGGCAGCGACACGCCTCACAGACTTTCAGCGCGTGCTGGATGGCCGCGCCTCAGGCCCTTTGAGCGCGTATCGCGCTGGGCTTGCGGAACGACGCGGCCTGCCGGATTACGGCCGCGGCCCACGAGTCGGCCGTCGGGCCGACGCTGCCCCCCCGTTCACGCCGTCCACGCCGTTACGCCGTTACGCCGTTCACGAGGATCGGGGAACGCCCGCGCCCCGTCCCGCGAAACTTCCGCCGGTACAGGCGCACTTACGCGAAGTCCTCCCTCAAGTACTCCGCCCGCAGCGCCCGTCGGCTCCGTACGCCCAGCTTGCGGTAGATGTTCTGGAGATGGTTGTCGACGGTCCGCTTGGAGATCGTGACGGTCTCCGCGACCTCGGCGTTGGTGAGCCCGGAGCAGACGAGTCCCGCGATCTCCGCCTCCCTCGCGGTGAGGTGCTTGGCCGCCCCCAGCACCGTCAGGCCGGGGGTGCGGGCCTGTTCGCAGTGGCGCTGGAGCGCGAAGGAGAGGTTCTCGGCGGCGGTGGCGGGACGCTGTTCGCCGCGGTGGCTCCACTGCGTAGAGGCCGAGGCTGCGGCCTCCGCTCCGATCAGTGCGGCACCGGTGTCCTCCAGCAACCGGGCGGAGTCCATGAGGCGTTCGGGGTCTCCGGCGGCGAGAGCGGAGACGTATGAGGCACGTGCGCCGGTCAGCCGTCCGTCCGACACATCCGCGATATGAAGCAGCCGCCCCTCCGCGCCCCGTGCGTCGCCGAGGCGGGCGACGTCGGTGAGGATCCTCGCCTCGCTCGCCAGATGGCCCGCGTCACGCGCGTCCTCCGCCGCCTCCCACAGCAGGCTGCGGGCGGCCTGCTGCTTGCCCTGCGCGGCGAGCAACCAGGCCTCGCCCAGGGGCAGTTCGGAGCGGAACACGCCCCAGCGCGGCAGCCCCTCGCTCGCCGCGACGGCCTTGGCCGCGGCGGGGACGTCCTGCATCAGCGCGCAAGCCTCGGCCTTGCGCGCCAGCGCCATGTGGAGGGCGCCGGGGAAGGAGTTGCGTGAGGCGATGCACGCCGACTGCGACGCCCAGCGCCGTGCTTCGGCGGGCCGCCCCAGCAGCAGCGCGCAGCGGGCGAGCGCCGCGGCGATCAGTGCCTCCGCGCCCGCGACGTCGTCGGCGAGGGCCTCCTGCCAGCCGCGTTCGCCGGTCTTGTACGCCTCGTGCAACCGCCCCTCCTCCTCCAGCGCGAACATCACGATGCCCAGATACTCCACGGGGTGCGGTATCGCCGGGGACTCCTCCAGCCGTACCCGTTCGTCGTAGGCGTCGTGCGCGGCCTCCAGGCCCTCTTTGACCCTGCCGGTGGCGACCAGCGCCGTGGCGCGCGAGCCGTTGCCCAGCACCCCGGCGAGGCAGTTGTCCTCGAAGTCCGTGCCGCCGGCGACTCGCAGCACTTCGCCCGGCCGTCCGAAGGCCATGAGGATCGCGCCGCGTGCCGCGGTCAGCGCCTCCCGGTGGCGCGGCTCGGTGACTTCGCGCGCCGCTTCGGCGTTGACGTCGAGCGCCTTGCGGGCGTCGATGAAACCCCAGGCCAGCAGCCGTGCCTTGCCGAGTGCGAGGAGGAGCCGGTCGAACTCGCCGTCGACACGTGCCTCCGCCTCCTCGAAGACCTCCCAGGCGCTGGTGAGATCGCCCAGTTCGTAGAGCGACTCGGCGAGCAGCAGCCTGGAGAGGAAGTCCTCGCCCTCGCGGCACGCGGCGCGTGAAAGCTCGCGCACCGTACGGAAGTTCTGGGTGCGGCGGGCGAGCGTCGCCGCGCGCAGCAGCATGTCCGGGTCGGCGGAGCCGTCGGCGGCGAGCTGCCAGGAGGCGATGCGTATCTTGTCGGTGAGCCGCTTGGCGCCGCGTGCACGCACCAGGTCGGCCTCGTCGCCGAGGATGCGGCGGCGTTCGGGGGAGGGGATCGCGGAGCGCAGCACCTTCTCGTGTGCCGGATGCCGTAGGGAGACCGTCTCGCGGCGGCCCTCCCTCGATGTGCGTATCAGGCCGAGGACTTCGAGTTCGTCGATCGAGCCGTCCGGCAGCCCCGCGGCGTCCACGGGCTGGCACAGCGCGATCCGGTCGAGGGCCCTGCGGGTCTCGGGGGAGACGCCCGCCAGGCTGCGCTCGACCATCTCCGTCAGCAGCGGCGTGACGCCGACGTCGGCGATCAGCGTCCACGCCTCGCCGTCGTCGATCAGGCTCTCGTCCGTGAGCGACTGGAGGACGAACTCCCGCAGATAGCAGGGGTTTCCGCCGCTCACCCGGTGCAGCAGTGACACGGTGCGGGGCTCGACCGGGCCGCCCAGCACGCGGCGCATCACCTCGCCGGTGCGCGGTTCGCTCAGCGGGCCGAGGTCGGCGCGGCGCATCCGGCCGCCCGACTGAAGGCGGTAGGCGACGGGGCCGAGCGTCTTCAGCGACCCGACGGTGGCGACGAGGAACACGGCCTTGGCTTCGAGGAGTTGGGCCGTGAGCGACGCGGACGCCTCGTCGAGCCCGTCGAGGTCGTCGACTACGAGCGTGAATCTGCGGGGGGTGCCGCTGCCGGTGGCATCCGCGGCGGCGCCGTCGCCCGGTCCGTTGCCGTTGCCGCCTGTGCCCGGCCCGCCGCCGTCGCTTGGCCCGGTGCCGGTGCCGGTGCCGGTGTCCGTGCCGGACGCGTGTTCCGCGCTCGCCCGCAGCAGCGCGTCACGTGCCTTCCCGAAGAGCGACACCGCGTCGTCGACGCTCGTGCCCGGCGGGAGGAGATGCGCCAACGAGGCCAGGGGGAAGCCCGGTTCGGAGACCGCGACCGCGCGGCCCGTGGCGTGGCCGCGGCTTGCGGCACGTTCCCGGCAGACCTCGGCGAAGTGCGACTTGCCTATGCCCTGAGGCCCGTGGACGACGTAGCCGTGCCACTCGCCGTCGGCCAGTGCCTCGTCGAAGTCCGCGATCTCCCGTTCGTGTCCGACGAAGGGCCATGCTGTCGGAGCATCCACACTGTCGCCCCCTTCGCGGGAAGTCGGCTCGCAGCAGATTAGGGACCCGGGCGCCCGGAGGGACCCGTACGGACCGGTATTGGCGGATGGTGAGTGGTTCGGCCGGATGTTCGGTCCGGTCGCTGTTTCCCGGGTGTTCTCGGCGCGGCCGGGTCCGCAGCGGGTGCGGTTCACCGGTGTGACGCATCAACTCCCCGTCCGGACCCATCCGTTGGGGGAACGCATACGTCCCTGCCGGTCGTACGGATACGTCCACGCCTGTCGTACAGCCCTGGAAAAGCGATGGGCCCGCCGCCGTACGAGCGGCGATACTCGCCCGGTGTTCATGACGATAGGCACCACAGGAAACGCCCGTGACCCGGCGACCGACCTGGGGTTCCTGCTGCACAAGCACCCGGAGAGGGCGCAGCGGTTCTCCACCTCCTGCGGCGACGCCCACGTCTTCTACCCGGAGGCGACGCCGGAGCGCTGCACCGCGGCGCTGCTGCTGGAGGTCGACCCGGTCTCCCTGGTCCGCCGCGGCAAGGGCAAGGGGCGCGGCGGCGCCCACGGCCCGGCACTGGCCCAGTACGTCAACGACCGTCCCTACGCGGCGTCTTCGCTGCTCGCGGTGGCGCTGCGTACCGTCTTCTCCAGCGCGCTGAAGGGCCGTTGCGACGCCCGGCCCGGACTCGCCGGGCGGGAGCTGCCGCTGCGCGTCGACGTCCCGGCGCTGCCCGCACGCGGCGGGCCCGCCCTGGTGCGGCGGCTGCTGGAGCCGCTGGGGTGGGCCGTCGAAGCGGAAGAGCTGCCGCTGGACGAGGAGTTCCCCGAGTGGGGCCAGTCGCGGTATGTGCGGCTCTCGCTGTCCGGCCGGGTGAGGCTGTCGGACGCGCTGCGCCATCTGTACGTACTGCTGCCGGTGCTGGACGACGCCAAGCACTACTGGGTGGCCTCCGACGAGGTCGACAAGCTGCTGCGTGCCGGAGAGGGCTGGCTGCCCGCACACCCCGAGCAGGAGCTGATCACCCGCCGCTATCTGGCGCGGCGCCGGGCGCTGACCCGTGACGCCATGGAACGGCTGGAGCTTGCGAGGCTCGCCGAAGCCGACGACAGCGAGGCGGAGGAGCTGGACAACGCCGTCGACGAGGACGCCGACACCGAGGAGCGGCCGGTGCCGCTGGCGGTGCGGCGCCGCGAGGCGATCCTGCGCGTACTCCAGGAGGCGGGAGCGCGGCGCGTGCTCGATCTGGGCTGCGGCCAGGGCCAGTTGGTGGGCGCGCTGCTGAAGGACGCCCGCTGTACGGAGGTCGTGGGCATGGACGTGTCGGTACGCGCGCTGAACGAGGCGGCGCGGCGGCTGCGCCTGGACCGCATGACGGAGCGGCAGGCGGCACGCGTGAAGCTGATGCAGGGCTCCCTCGCCTACAGCGACGCCCGCCTGAAGGGCTATGACGCGGCGGTGCTGAGCGAGGTGGTCGAGCACGTCGACCCGCCGAGGCTGCCCGCACTGGAGCACGCGGTGTTCGGCACGGCCAGGCCGCGCCGGGTCGTGGTGACCACGCCGAACGCCGAGTACAACGTGCGCTGGGAGTCGCTGCCCGCGGGGAAGACCCGCCACCCGGACCACCGGTTCGAGTGGGACAGGCCGCAGTTCCGTGCCTGGGCTCAGGAAGTGGCAGGGCGCTACGGGTACGGCGTCGAGTACCGCCCGGTCGGCGACGACGACCCGGAGGTCGGTCCGCCGACGCAGATGGCTGTGTTCCTCGCGGAGAGCGGGGCGGAGCCGGGGAGCGGGGCGGAAGGGGAGAGCGGCCGCGGGGCCGCCGACTCGCCCGCGGTTTCCCCGAGTTCGGGTGTGCTTCACGACAGCGCGAAGGAGGGCCGCAGATGACCGGCACCACACCTGGCGCCCGCACGGGCGGCACGGAGCCGACCCCGCCTGAGACGACCCCGCCCGAGACGACGGCGCCCGAGACGACGGCGCCCGAGATGCCCGGGCCCGAGCAGGCCCCGACTGACGCCGTCGCCGCGTCCGAGCAGGCCGCCGCCCGCGTCCTCGGCGTGCCCGACCTCTGCCTCGTCGTCCTCGTGGGCGTCACCGGATCGGGCAAGTCCACCTTCGCCCGCAGGCACTTCTTGCCCACGCAGGTGCTCTCCTCCGACTTCTGCCGCGGCCTCGTGGCCGACGACGAGAACGACCAGGGCGCCACCCGCGACGCCTTCGACGTGCTGCACCACATCGCGGGCAAGCGGCTCGCCGCGGGCCGCCTCACCGTCGTGGACGCCACCAACGTGCAGTCCGAGGCGCGCAGGGCGCTGGTGAAGCTGGCGCGCGAGCACGACGTGCTGCCCGTCGCGATCGTCCTCGACATCCCGGAGAAGGTGTGCGCGGAACGCAACGCGCGCCGGCCCGACCGTGCCGGGACGGGCCGCCACGTGCTGCCCCGCCAGCGCCGCGAACTGCGCCGCTCCATGGGCGCGTTGCAGCGTGAGGGCTTCCGAAAGGTGCATGTGCTGCGCGGCCCCGAGGAGGCGGAGGCGGCGGAGATCGTCCTGGAGCGGCGGTACAACGATCTGCGCCATCTGACCGGCCCGTTCGACATCGTCGGCGACGTACACGGCTGCCGCGCCGAACTGGAGTCGCTGCTCACGCGCCTCGGCTACGTACTCGTGAGGGACGCCGAGGGGCGGCCCGTCGACGCCGGCCACCCGGAGGGCCGCACCGCCGTCTTCGTCGGCGACCTCGTCGACCGGGGCCCCGACAGCCCCGGCGTGCTGCGGCTGGTGATGGGCATGACCGAGGCGGGCCACGCGCTGTGCGTGCCGGGCAACCACGAGAACAAGCTCGGCCGTCACCTCAAGGGCCGCAAGGTGCGGCTCACCCATGGACTCGCGGAGACCGTCGCCCAACTGGAGGCCGAGAGCGAGGAGTTCACCGAGCGTGTCGCCGCGTTCGTCGACTCCCTCGTCAGCCACTACGTGCTCGACGGCGGCGGCCTCGTCGTCTGCCACGCGGGCCTGATCGAGAAGTACCACGGCCGCACGTCCGGCCGGGTCCGCTCCTTCGCACTGTACGGGGACACCACGGGCGAGACCGACGAGTACGGCCTGCCCGTGCGCTACCCGTGGGCGGAGGAGTACCGGGGCCGCGCGGCCGTCGTCTACGGGCACACGCCGGTGCCGTCCGCGTCGTGGCTGAACAACACCATCTGCCTGGACACCGGATGCGTCTTCGGCGGGAAGCTGACGGCGCTGCGCTGGCCGGAGCGCGAACTCGCCGAAGTCGACGCCGAACAGGTCTGGTACGAGCCGGTGCGCCCGCTGGCCGCGCCGGGAGCGCGCGGGCACCGGGACCGCCCGCTGGAGCTGACGGACGTCGCGGGGCGGCGCATCGTAGAGACTGCGCACCACGGCCGTGTCTCCGTACGGGAGGAGAACTCGGCTGCGGCGCTGGAGGTGATGAGCCGCTTCGCGGTCGACCCGCGCTGGCTGGTGTATCTGCCGCCGACGATGGCTCCGGTCGCCACGACGTCACAGGAGGGATTCCTGGAGCATCCGCGGGAGGCGTTCGCGGCCTACCGGGCCGACGGCGTAACGGAGTTGGTGTGCGAGGAGAAGCACATGGGCTCGCGTGCCGTGGCCGTCGTATGCCGGGACGCGGACGCCGCACGGCGGCGGTTCGGCGCCGACGACGGCACCACGGGCGCCGTGCACACCAGGACGGGACGGCCGTTCTTCGACGACCCCGCCGTCGGCGAGGAGGTGCTCGGCAGGCTGCGCGAAGCGGTGGCACGGGCCGGTCTGTGGGACGAACTGGCCACGGACTGGCTGCTGTTCGACGCGGAGCTGCTGCCGTGGTCGCTGAAGGCGTCGGGTCTGCTGCGCAAGCAGTACGCGGCCGTCGGTGCCGCCTCCCGTGCGGTCTTCCCTCCGGCGCTCGCCGCGCTGCGGGACGCCTCGGAGCGGGGCGTGGACGTCGACGGGCTGCTGGAGCGGCAGCGTGAACGGGCAGGCTGCGCCTCGGCGTTCACCGCCGCCTACCGGCGCTACTGCTGGCCGGTGGACGGTCTCGACGGCGTGCGCCTCGCCCCGTTCCAGATACTCGCCGCCGAGGGACGCTCCCTGGCCGCGCTCCCGCACGACAGGCAACTGGCCTGGCTGGACCGGCTGGTGGACGCCGACCGCGCTGCCTCCGCCGACGCCGGGCGCCCGCCGCTGCTGCGCGGCACGTCACGCATCACGGTCGAAGCGGGCGACCCGTCGAGTGAGGCGGCGGCGGAGAAGTGGTGGCTGGAGGCGACCGCGTCCGGCGGCGAGGGCATGGTCGTCAAGCCGCTGGAGGCGTTCGTCAGGGGTGCGAAGGGCCTGGTGCAGCCCGGGGTGAAGTGCCGCGGCAGGGAGTATCTGAGGATCGTCTACGGACCCGACTACACGCTGCCGGGGCAGCTTTCGCGGCTGCGCTCCCGGCACCTGGGCCACAAGCGGTCGCTCGCGCTGCGCGAGTACGCCCTCGGTCTGGAGGCGCTGGACCGGCTGGCGGCGGGCGAGCCGCTGTGGCGGGTGCACGAGGCGGTGTTCGCCGTGCTCGCGCTGGAGTCGGAACCGGTCGACCCCCGTCTGTGAGAGCGAGGCGTTTGTGAGAGCCGGGCGTTTGTGAGAGCCGGGTCGGGGCAGCCGTGCCGGGAAGAGCGGCTGCCCCGACTGCCGGTTCCCGAATGGCCATTGCTCCTCACACCGGGCCGTCAAACCGCTGCCCGCGAGGACCCGCGGTAACCACCCGGGTCGGCCATGCCGCACCCCCCGAACCCGCCCCGGCGGGTGATTGGACCGCGACATCGGGAGCAGTGCCCGGCTAGGTACTTATTGCCTATGGCCTTTTCGGCTTCCTTCCGCTGAGCTGGACATCGACCTTTGTCACCGGCGCGGTCAGGGTGCGCCGGTCCGCACGCGAAGCAGCCGCCCCGCACGGGGCCGCCGCCGAAACCATCGGGGAGAATGAACGAACGGATGGAATGCGCGCACCTGTCTGACGCGGAACTGCTCCGGCTCGTAAGAGGAGGCGGGGAGCCCTCGGCTGCCGCGCTCCGCGAGCTGGAGCGGCGCCACTTCCAGGCCGTGAGGATCTACGCGTCGGCCTGCGTCGACAGCTCCTCGGCGGCCGACGTGCTCGCCGCACGGGCGTGGAAGCTGGCGCTGAGGCCGCGGGACGGCGGTGCGTCGGGCGCTGTCCGTCCGAGGGCGCTCTCGGTGGTGCTGGGCACGGCCGTCGCCTGGTCGCGTACCGAGCAACGTGACGCTCTCACCCCGGAGTTGGTCGCCTGGATTCAGTCGAACGTTCCACCGCCCCAGGACGCCGGGACGGACGCCATGACCGGCATGGCCGAGCTGACCGGTGCGGCAGGCGCGGACGGCTCGGGCGGGTCCGGCGGCGCGGGCGCGTATCCGGCGGAGCCGGAGTTCCTGCCGCCCTCGGTGGCCTCACGCGCTTTCGACGGCGTCGCCGACCACAGCCAGACCGTGCTGTGGCACCAGTCCGTCGAACACGACGAGCCCGAACGCATCGAGGCGTTGCTCGGCCACGACGCCGAGTCGGTACCCGCGATCGCGAGGCGTGCGCGCAGCGAGCTGTACAACATCTACGTCCAGCTGCACCAGGCCGGCCTGGCGGACGAGTGCCGCCCCTTCCACCGGATGGTCCTCGCCTACGCCGAGGAGAACGCCATCGACATGGCGTCCGACCTCGCGCCGCACCTCGAAGGCTGCGCGACCTGCTCCCGCGCGGTCGCCGATCTCGGGCGGATGAGGGTCGACTTCGGTGCGTTCCTGGCGGAGGCCGTCATCCCATGGGGCGGCGCGGACTACGTGGCCCGCAGGGCGGAGGAGGACGCGCCCGTCGGGACCGCCCTCGAACTCCTCCCCGCCGGCGCGCACTTGGCGCACGCACCGGGCAGGGTCCGCCGCCGGCTCCTGGGCCGCTGGGACTCCCGGCGGCCCGGCGCGGGCCGCCGATGGGCCCGGGGACTGCGCGCCAACCGGCTCGTGCAGAGCGTCGCCCTGATCGGACTGGCCTCTCTCGCCGTGGCGTTCGCCGTGTCCGGCGATCTGCGTCCGGGCGCGCCGCAGAGCAACGAGTCCAAGCCCTCGCAGACCGCGCAGCCCGCGCCGCCGGAGAAGCCCGGCCCTCCGCGCCCTTCGCCGTCGAAGAGCGAGTCGTCCAAGCCGCCGTCGAGCCCCGGCTCCAAGCCGCCGCCCAGCAGCAAGAAGCCGCCGCCCGAGTCGAAGCCTCCCGTGGGTGGCGCCACCCTCGAATGGCTCTTCGACAGGGTCGAGGGCGGCGAGGTGATCGACACCTCCGGGAACGGCCGCAACGGGCTGCTCACCGGAAACCCCCTACGACGATCGCCGGGGGAGCCGCGACGTTCTCCGGCGGCCAGGCCGTCGTCTCCGACGGGCCGGTGATCGACACCGAGGGCAGCTACACCGTCTCGGCACGCGTCAGGCTGGACGACCTCGAGGACGACCAGGCCGTGGTCACCCAGGACGCCGACGAGTCCAGCGCGTTCCTGCTCCAGTACGACTCGGACGAGGAGCGCTGGGAGATGCGCATCCCGGACGAGGACGAGGAGGACGCCGAGGAGGCCGAAGCCGACGAGGCGGCGGCCGACTTCGGCCCCGACGAGGGCGAATGGGCGCATCTGACGGGCGTCTACGACGACGATGACGGCGAGATCCGCCTCTATGTCGACGGGCGTCTGGAGGACACCACCGATCACGGCAGCGGCTTCGCCTCCGAGGGCAGCCTCGCCGTGGGCCGCGGGCTCTCCTTCGGCGAGGGCTTCCGCGGGGTCGAGGGCACCGTCGACGATGTGCGGGTCTTCCCCAGGCCGCTGACCACGAGCCAGGTCGCGGCGCTCGCCCGCGGCTGACCGCCCCCTCTACGGGCCCCTGCGGGCGCCGCTTGCCCGCCGACTGCTCCTGTGCCACGGGCGGTCCCGCCCGTGGCGGGTTGCCGGCGGCCGGTCCCGGAGGATGCCGACGTGCCCCAACTTCCGTACGAGGGCTGATAGTTGCTTGAGGCGTCCATCTACTAGTCTGCGCCCGGCGCCGATCGCAGGGGTCCGTGCCGCGTGTCCCGAGGAACGCCGGCCATGACTGACCTCCGGCCCGTTCGCGCGCCGTACGGCAAGGGCCAGCACAACCGCGAACACGGAGGTGTCCGTTGAGCACGGACCAGCAGTGGGACATCGTCACCGGAGTAGGACTCACGGCCCTGGCGGTGGCCGCCGGCAGAGCGGCCGAGTCCGCGCGCCCTGACGCGCTGATACGCGATCCCTACGCCTCACGGCTCGTCGCCGCGGCACAGGCGCCGGTGCCCTTCCCCTTCGCCGACGGTGCCGAGCGTGGCAAGGGCGCGGGCGGCGAGGGCGCCGACTCCTCCGAGGGCGCCGAGGGCTCGGGCGCCGCCGTGGAGGAGCGTGACCGGGAGCTGTGGACGGCCACCTCCATGTATGTGGGCCTGCGCTCACGGGTCTTCGACGACTACTTCCTCAGCGCCTCCGAGGACGGCGTCCGCCAGGTCGTGATCCTCGCCTCCGGCCTCGACACCCGCCCGTACAGGCTGAGTTGGCCCTCGGGCACCGTCTGCTTCGAGCTGGACCAGCCCGCCGTGCTCGACTTCAAGTCGACGGTTCTCAAGTCGGAGGAGGCCGCCCCCTGTTGCGACCACCGGCTCGTACCGGTCGATCTGCGCGACGACTGGGGAGCGGCGCTGGAGTCGGCGGGCTTCGACCCGTCCCGCCCGACTGCGTGGCTCGCCGAGGGGCTGCTGCCGTATCTGCCGCCGGAGGCGGAGACACGGCTCTTCGAGGAGGTGAGCCGCCTCTCGGCCGAGGGCAGCCGGTTCGCCGTGGAGCGCATCGACGACATGGCGGAACTGCTCGACGACCCCGTCCTGCTGGAGCGTTCGGAGAGCTACGGAATGGACTTCAGGTCCCTCTTCCCCGAAGGGGACCGGGTGCCCGTGGAGAACCGGCTGACCGCTCTGGGCTGGGAGTTGGAGCACCGCTCGGTGCCGGAGTCGGCGGCTGCGCTCGGCCGTCCCGAGCCCGGCCTGCCGATGCTCACCGAGCATGTGACGCACACGTTCGGGCGCCTCGGCTGACAGCGGTACGGCGCCCGCCCGCGGCGTCCTGAGAACGTTCCGGGGCGGGGCGCCGGGAGATCCGGGAGATCCGGCGCGGGCGCCGGGAGATACAGCGGCCCGTAACTCATGGCCCGGCGCCTCAGGGCCGGTATCCGCCGCCCGCCGGAGGAAGCCCCAGGCGGGGCCGGGCCGCCTGCGGGGACCCCGCGGCGGGCCAGACCGTGACGGGTGCCGAGGGCGCCGCCGTCACCGCGAGCGGAGGACTGCCGCCGGCGGGGGTGGCGCGGTTGGGGGAGAGCAGTCCGTAGAGGACGGTGTCGCGCCAGGTGCCGTCCGGACGTCTCTGGTGGCGCCGCAGCACGCCTTCACGCACCGCCCCGAGCTGGTTCATGATCTCGTGGCTCGCGCGGTCGAGGTCGTCGAGCTGCCACTGGACCCGTGAGAATCCCAGGTCGTTGAAGGCGTGCTGCACCAGCAGCAGATGCATCTCGACGGTGGCGTACGTGCCGGACAGCGAGTTGCCCAGCCAGTGCCAGCCGATGTCCACGCGCTGGTCGATGACGCCGATGTTGAGGTAGGCGATCCAGCCCACGGGCCGCCGGGTGCCGGGGTGCAGCACGGCGAAGACGAAGGCGCCGCCAGCCGCCTGCTGGGCGAGACGCTGCTCGACTATCAGCCGCATCTCCGCCGGTGAGCGCGGAGCGTGCACGGGCAGCCAGCCCCACTCCGTCTCCAGGCCGCCCTGAGACGCGAAGAGGTCCGGGACGTGATCGATCCTGAGGGGCTCCAGCACGACGTACCGGCCTGTCAAGGCCACGGGAGCGGGGGGCCGCGCGGTCATGGGCGCACGGTAGCGGGAGCGCACCGGCATGTGTGAGAGATGTGCAGCAAATAAACAGGCCACTTTCACAGAGCGGGCGGCAGGCGGGCACCGGGCCCGGTGCCGCTCCACCGAGGGCCGAGCGGCAGGGGAGCGCACGCCCCCTCCGCCCGTGCCCGCAGCCCTCGCCGCGCCTCACCCGGCGGCCGACTCCAGCTCCCGCCAGAAGCGCGTCCACGGCTCCCTCGGGAAGCGGTCCTCCACGATCTCCCTGTTGGCCGCCAGCCCGGCCCGCAGCGTGTCGTCATCCCTGCGGAAGCCCGCCAGCATCCATACGAACTCCACGGCGCCGTTACGGACCGAGCCGGGCGAGGTGCCCATCCGCACACGGCAGAACCCCGTTCCGTACACCGGCTCGAAGACGTCGTACTCCGTGGTGAGGCACGGCAGCCCCGCCATCGCCGCGAGCCCGGGACCCAGCCCCACGGTCTCCACGTCGGCGACCCCGGGGGTGAAGACGACGCCGCCGTGCGAGGCGGAGGCCACTCGCAGCAGATCCACCTCGTCCAGACGCCAGTGCCCGTCGTCGTCGCGGTAGCTGGTCAGCGGTACGCCGTCGAGGAAGCGGACGTCGTCCTCGACGCCCAGGCTCGCGGCGAGCGCGGTCACCTCGCGTGCGTAGTCCGGGTCCTCGTCGAGGCCGCCGAACACCAGCAGATACGGCACCGGGTCGCCGGCCGTCAGCGCCGCGTCCTTCATCTCCGCGAGCAGCCGCACCGCCACGTCCACGCCCTTGATGCGGAAGACGCGCACCGGGTCGAGCAGCACGGGCCGCCCCGGCTCCAGGCCCTGCTGTGCCGCGAACTCCCGGTGCGCCGCCTCCGGCCGGCGACGGGGAACGGCGGGCAGCAGATTGGAGACGATCTCGGGGACCGCGTCGGTCGGATAGGAGGCTGCTTCCTTGGCGAGTCCGTCCGAGATGACGATCCACCGCGTATGGGCGTCGGCGCGGGGGAGCGGCGTCAGGTCGTTCGGGCGTTCCGGATAGATGCGGGCGCCGGTCTCCTCGTCGTGAATGGCGCAGCTTCCGAAGAGGTCGTGATCCCAGAAGACCATCCCGCCGCGGCGTCCGCCCGCGAAGTGGTCCCGTACCGCCGCGTGCAGCCCGGCGGTGGCGGGCACCGCGTCGGAGAGGGTCATGTTGAGCCCGAATATCCAGTCCGGCTTGTACTCGGCCAGCCACTCGGCGAAGTACGCGCGGTAGGCGTCGGACAACCGGGCGATGCGGGACGCCAGTTCGCGCCGCGCCGTGACGTCGAGCGAGCCGTAGGCCGCGACGTCGTCCCTGATGGACAGCAGCTCGTCCGCCCGTTCCGCGTCGGTCATCCCGTCCCGTACGCGTCGCCGCGTGACCTCCATCCATCCGGATCCGGCGGGCCGGGAGCCGCCCGCCGGGAAGTACTCGGCCTTGTCCGGACGCCATGCGTAGCCCAGGTCGGTGGCCACGGGCAGGTCGACGCAGCCGAGGTCGCGGCCGACCTGAAGCACGTTGCGGAACACGGTCAGCAGTCCGGACGTGGGGAGTCCGTCACCGGATACGAGTGCGATGCGCACGCTGGTCCTCCTCGGGGTATTTCTGAACGCCCGCGAACGGGCGGGTACTTCGCGGTGCTTCGCCGTACGCCGGGACTGGCCGGTGGCCGGTACGGCGATCCGTACGGGTCCGCCGGGGGTCGGTCCGGTGCTCCGTACGGGGTCGGTCGGACGGTCGTCGGGGATGGTCGATGGGGCCCGCGCGGGACGGCAGGCAGTGCGGCGGGCATGGGCGGGGCGGTCGGAGCTCAGCGGGACCGGCGGGACGGACGGGATGGACACGGGACGTGGGGCGAGGCCAGGAGGGTTCGACAGCCGGGACGCGGCGGCCTGTCGGGGCGCCCGGTCGCCTCGGCCCGGCACCCGTGAGCCCCGCCCAGCGGTGCCCGCAGGCCGCAAGGGGTCAGGCGCGCGGCTGCAAGGGGTCAGCCGCGAAGCACCCGCGAGCCCGAACTCTCCCGTCGCCCCGCCGACTTCCGCAGATCCCTCGTCACGGTCACCTTTCTCAGCCATCTGTCGGTGCCGTCCAGCCGTGCGCGGAACGGCCTCCGTCCGTGAACACAGCGCTGGTTGTCGACGACGAGCACGTCCCCCGGTTCGAGCACGACGTCCACCAGGGAGGACTCGAGCTGTTCACACAGCCGCTCCAGGGCGGCCCGCGCCTGGCGGTCCCCCGGCAGCGGCTCCATATACGGAGGGTCGATCCGTACGCCCGGGTCCGCCCGGTCCCCGAAGAGCACCGGGACCGGACGCTCGTACGAGGCGATCTCCGCGGGCGTCATGTGCCTGCGGTGTTCGGTGTCCGGCCTGATGACGAACCGCGGCTCGAAGAGCACATCACGGTCCTCGTCGCTCAGCGCGGGCGCACGGGAGGCGCCCACGGTCGTCGCCACGCGGTCGTGGTTGCGCAGCGCGAGCAGCAGGACGTAGTCGCAGCGGAACTCGTGGAAGGCGTCCTCGGTGTGGAAGTCCAGCAGCGATCTGCTGCCGTGCCCCGTCTGGTCGTCTTCGCTGCCCTCGACCGGATGGATGTCGTTGTAGAGGCGACCGTCCTGGAGGGTCGACCAGCAGAAGGGGGCGCCGAGCAGCGAGCCCAGCAGCCCCAGCCAGAAGTCCTGAGCGGCGGTACGGTCCGGCGCCCGGTCCCTCCAGTGCGAGGGCGTCGGGCCGATCGCGGCGTCGTCCACAGGGAAGCCCCGTACGAGCGCCGCGGGAGGTGCGCCGTCGTAGCGCAACTCCCTTACGCCGGAGGTGAGATGGTCCGGAAGCGACAGTGACCCGTATAACGCCGACCGCAGGAAGTCCTCGCTGTCGGGCGTCTTGTGACGGGATCTCAGGTCCTCGACGAGTTCCTGCGCGGAGGCGGCTTGCGCCTCGTCCAGGTCCATGGTCGCCAATGCGTCTCGCACCAAGGCATTCCTAGCGTGGGGGGCTTGCTCGAACATCAGGCGGAGTCGGGAACACCGACCCGAGGACTACCCCCGGTAAGGCGCCGCCATACCCCGTGCCGAAGGACGGAACGCGGCCCCCCCCGCGGAGCGTGAACCTCGGCCGGGACGCCCCGGCCGCTTCCGTCCGGCTGCCACGGGCCCGCTGACGGCGGATCACAGAGAACTCACAAGGTCCGCCTCCAGCATGCGCTGCACCCGGCGAACTCGCCGGGCCTGATTCGTGACCTGAATCGTGGAGCTGAGAGGAGGACCTATGCCCATCGGCAAGCGTCTTCACCGCGAGCGGCCGTGGCGCGAGCGTCTTCGCCGTACGGCCGTGGCGGGAGTGTGTCTCGCCCTCAACGCGGCGCTGCTGACGTCGTGTTCGGCAGCGCTGGGCACCGACGCCCGGAAGAGCGGCAGTGCGCAGGAAGCCGGGAGCGCCGAGGCGGCCTCGTCGTCCGGGGGCGGCTCGGAGGGCGGCAGGCCCAACATCGTGTACGTGCAGACGGACGACCTGTCCTGGAACCTCGTGCGCTACATGCCGCATGTGAAGCAGATGCAGAAGAAGGGCGTGACGTTCTCGAACTACTTCGTCACCGACTCGCTGTGCTGCCCCTCCAGGGCGACGATGCTCACGGGCCGGTACCCGCACAACACCGGCGTGTTCACCAACAACGGCAGCGACGGCGGATACGGCGCCTTCGTCAAGAAGGGCAACGAGAAGAAGTGCTTCGCGCCGGCCCTCCAGAAGGCCGGCTACCGCACGGGCTTCATGGGCAAGTACCTCAACGGCTACCAGCCCGGCGACGACGACGGCACGTCCAAGCCCCACGTACCGCCCGGCTGGGACGAATGGGACGTCGCCGGAAACGGCTATCCGGAGTTCGGCTACGACCTCAACGAGAACGGGAAGGTCAAGCACTACGGGCACCAGCCGCAGGACTATCTGACGGACGTGCTGTCGAGGAAGGCGTCCTCGTTCGTCGACTCCTCCTCGGACGCGAAGAAGCCGTTCATGCTGGAGATCACACCCTTCACTCCGCACTCGCCGTCGACCCCGGCACCGAGGGACCGTGACGAGTACCGCGGCCTGAAGGCTCCCCGCACCGAGGCGTACGACAAGCTCGCGAAGCCCGCCCCGGAGTGGCAGAAGGACCTCAAGCCGCTGACCGGCAAGGAGAAGAAGGAGATCGACCGCAAGTTCGCCAAGCGGGTGCGTTCCGTGCAGGCGGTCGACAAGATGATCGGTGATCTTCAGGACAAGGTCGAAGCGAAGGGCCTCGCCGACGAGACCTACTTCGTATTCGGCTCCGACAACGGCTTCCACATGGGCGAGCACCGGCTGCGCTCCGGCAAGCAGACGGCCTACGACACGGACATCAATGTGCCGCTGATGGTCACGGGACCGGGGGTGCCCTCCGGCGAGCGGGTCTCGGAGCTGACGGAGAACACCGACCTCAGCCCCACGTTCCTCGACCTGGCGGGGGTGGAGCCGCCGTCCTCCGTCGACGGCAGCAGCCTCACGGGACTGCTGCGCGGAAAGCCCGGCGAGGACTGGCGTGAGTCCGTACTCGTGGAGCACCACCGTGCGAAGTCCAAGAAGGGCGACCCGGACGCGGCCCCCAGGAACCACGGCGATCCGCCGACTTACGAGGCCCTGCGTACCGCGGACTCGCTGTACGTCGAATACGCGGGCGGCGAGCGGGAGTTCTACTCGATGGACTCCGACCCCGAGCAGTTGAGGAACCGGATCGGGCAGCTTCCGGACGACCGGCGCGACGAACTGCACGACACCCTCGCCGACTTGAAGAAGTGCGAGGGGTCGAAGAGCTGCCGGGAGGCGTCCCGCATCGACGAGTAGCCGCCCGGCCCCGCCGACCGCGCGACGCCGGTCCCGTCCGGTCGGGACCGCGAACCTCGGGCCCCGTGCTGCCACGTGGGGAGGCAGACGGGGCCGAGGGCCGTCCATGACCCTGCGTCAGGACCGGGGCCGAGAACCGCCGTGTCCTCGCCGGGGCGACTCTCAGGGAAGGATCGAGTCGACGTACCCGCCGTCCACGCGCACCGCGCCTCCGGTGGTGGCCGACGCCAGCGGGGAGCTGAGATAAACGGCCATGTTGGCGATCTCCTCGGGCTCGATCAGCCGCTGAAGAAGCGACTGCGGCCGGTGCTCGACCATGAACCGGCGCTGAGCCTCCTCCCAGGGCAGCTCCCGGTCGACCAGCTCGTATACGAAGTCCTCAACTCCTCCGGTGTGAGTGGGCCCGGCGATAAGCGAGTTGACGGTGACACCGGTGCCCGCGGCGTCCTTGGCGAAGCCGCGCGTGACGCCGAGGAGCGCGGTCTTCGACACCCCGTAGTGGATCATCTCGGCCGGGATCACCACCGCCGAGTCGCTGGCGACGTTCAGGACCCGCCCCCATGAACGGTCCTTCATACGTGGCAGAAAGGCGCGGATCATCCTCACGGCGGCCAGCACGTTCACCTCGAAGTACCGGCGCCACTCCTCCTCCGTGATCTCCAGTGCGGGCGTCGCTCCGAACACGCCCAGGTTGTTGACGAGGATGTCGACCTCCGGCGCCGCCTGCGTCACCTGACGGGCCCCCTCGTCGGTCGTGATGTCGCCCGGCGCGGCGATGAAACGGTCGCTGCCGGTCTCCTCACTCAGCCCTGCGACGGCAGCCTCGACGGACTCCTGCCGCCGCCCGTTGACGGCCACGCGGGCGCCAGCGCTTGCCAGTCCGGCGGCGATGGAACGGCCGATGCCCTGTGTGGAGCCGGTCACGAGAGCGGTGCGGCCGGACAGGTCGATGAGCACGTGTTTCTCCTCGTCGGATGTTCGTTGTACGGCAGTGGCGACAGCCACGGCAGTTGCGAACAAGGCGAGCGCGTGGGTTCATTCCGGGTGGAAGCACCTGCCGCCTGGGTGCCTGCGTGCATGGATGCCCGCGTGGACGGCGGTGCGAAGCGTGCGGCCTTCGGCGGGCCCGCCACTCGCTTGTCGCTACTCGACTGGAAGGTCCTGACATGAGCAGTAAGTTCACCGAGCTCGCGATCGACTGCGCCGATCCGGCCGGGCTCGCCCGGTTCTGGTGCTCGGTACTCGGCTACGAGGTGCAGGACGAGGACGACGGCATCGTCACGATCGGCTCCCCGCTGGCCCCTGAGGGCAAGGACCGCCCCGGCCCGGTGCCACCGGCGCTGACGTTCGCGCGGGTGCCCGAGGGCAAGTCCGTGAAGAACAGGCTCCACATCGACGTCAACCCGACCGACAGGGACCAGGACGAGGAGGTCCGCCGCCTGCTCGAACTGGGCGCTCAGCACGCGGACGTCGGCCAGAGCGGCGAGGAGAGCTGGGTCTGCCTCACCGACCCCGAGGGGAACGAGTTCTGCGTGCTTGCGAGTCGCCGTCCGTGATGGGGGCAGTGCGGGGCGGCCCAACTGGCGGCGCGCTGTGGGTCGTTGAAGGTACCCGTCAGTGATGCCCGCTGCCGGGCGGGCGCCGCGCGGTCGCGTGACCGACCGGCCGGGGCCGGGGCCGGGGCTGCGGCCCGGGACCGGCGTAGCGCGGCGGCGCCCCTGGAACCGTTGCGGAGGCCGTCGTCGTCCCCCGCAGCGGCCGGGTGCGGCGGGTCGCCGTCGCCGTGCGCGGATGAGGAACGAGGAGGCAGGGTCGTGGAACCGGCGGGTTCGGACCGGCGTCGGGCGGCCCGTGCGGATTCCTTTCTGTCTGGCGTAGCGGAGGGAACATCGGTACCCTTCTGGGCGACTCGTGACGTCACATCGGACATCGCAGTCGTAGCGGGATCTCGGGGCGGTGCCAGGTCCCTGCGACCGCAGCCGCCTTCCTGGACCCGAAGCGCTGCCCGGCCGGTGATCGTGTTTTTCGACCTTTCTGTTTGCGGGACATCGGGGGTAGTCCCAACATGGAGATTCGTAGTGCCCGTTACTTTGTGACCGTCGCCGAGGAGCTGCATTTCGGCCGGGCGGCGAAACGGCTGCATATAACGCAGCCCGGACTTTCCCAGGGCGTGAAGGCACTTGAGAAGGCCATCGGCATGCAGCTCTTCGAACGAGGGCGGCAGGGGGTGGCACTCACGGTCGAAGGGGAAGCTTTGCTTCCGGAGTTCCGTGAGTTATTAGCCCGCGCCGACGCGGTCGACGCCTTCGTGAAAATCCTCGCGGAACAGTTCCACGGGAGCCTTACCGTCGGATACACGCGGTCGGCGGGTCTCGGCCGTGCCTTCGACTTGATCAGCCGCTTCCGCAACGCCTGGCCGCGAATACGCATTCAGAGCTCCAGCGCGTCCAGCAGCGGCAATCTGGAAGCGATCCGTGAACGCCGCCTGGACATCGGGTTCGTACGGCCGCCGCTGCCGGAGGACGCGGAGGTGGAGTCCCTCAGCGTCGGCCGTGAGGCGGTGCTGGTGGGGCTGCCCGCGGGGCACCGGCTGGAGCGGTCGGAGGAGGTGTGCAGGCAGGACCTCGTCGGGCTGCCGCTGGTGTACTTCTCCAAGTCGGCGGGCGGGCTCTGGCAGTCGATACTCTCCGCCGTCTACGGCGGCCGCTACTTCCCGGACATCTGCCGGGAGGAGCCGGATGTTCCGCACATGCTCGCCGCGGTCGCCGAAGGCTCGGGCATCACGCTGGTCACCGAGGGCTCGGTGGCGATGCTCGATGTGCCGGGGGTCGTGCTGCGCAGGCTGTCCGGGGCGCCGAGCGTCGGGCTGGACCTGGCGTGGCGGCGGGACAACGTCAACCGTGCGCTGCGTACGTTCGTCGAGTTCGTACGGGCTGAGGTGGCCGGTGCGGCGCCGTCCGAGCTGCCGGGCGCCGCACGCTCACGATCCGGGCCCGGGGCCGGGATGCGCGCGGCGACCTGATCACCCTCAGTGCCCTCCACGACGTGAACTGCCTGCCGGCGTACGGGAGTCGAGCCGGAAGGCCGACGGGCCCGACCGGCCGGCCCCCGGGGCGGCACGGACACGGCGCCGCACCCGCCCCCGGAGGCCGGTATCCCACGTCAGCTCACACAGGCGGTCTGCCCCGGCATCCGGGCGGAAGGCGCCTGTACGGCCCCCTCCCGTATCTCCAGGGTGCAGCACTTCACGCTGCCCCCGGCCTTGAGCAGTTCCGAGAGATCGACGCCGTGCGGCTCGTAGCCTCGCCGCCGCAGCTCCGCGATGAGGCCCGTGGCGGTCTCCGGGAGCACGACGTTGCGGCCGTCCGAGACGGCGTTCAGGCCGAACACCTCGGCGTCGTGCGGCGAGGCGGTGACCGCGTCGGGGAAGAGTTCCCGCAGTACGGCGCGGCTGCCCTCGGAGAAGGCCGCCGGGTTGTACATGATCTCGTCGCCCAG
This sequence comes from Streptomyces marispadix, assembly GCF_022524345.1. Classification (NCBI taxonomy): domain Bacteria; kingdom Bacillati; phylum Actinomycetota; class Actinomycetes; order Kitasatosporales; family Streptomycetaceae; genus Streptomyces; species Streptomyces marispadix. The sequence goes on from NZ_JAKWJU010000002.1 coordinate 4,735,057, forward strand.
CACGGCGAGCGCCGTGTCCAGGTGGTAGAAGCGCGGATCGGTGAGGGTGAGGCCGATGACGGGGCGTCCGAAGAACTCCTGGGCCTCCTGGTGGGAGCGCGGGTCGGTGCGGAAGCCGGTGCCCGCGAGTATCCAGCGGCCGGTCGCCAGATAGTCGCCCTCGCCCTCGTTGACCCACTGCGGGTCGTGCACCGCGGCGAACCCCCGGTCGCGGAACCACCGGGCGTAGGCGGGGCCTTCGGCGGCCCGCTCCTGGTTGCGGAAGCGCGCGGCCAGTACGCGGCCGTCGACGACGGTGGCGCCGTTGGCGGCGAAGACCATGTCGGGCAGGCCGTCCAGCGGTTCGATCAGCTCCACGGTGTGGCCGAGACCGAGGTACAGGTCCCTCAGCTTCTCCCACTGTGCGACGGCACGGTCCCGGTCCACCGGCTTGTCGGGGCTCATCCACGGGTTGATGGAGTACGAAACGTCGAAGTACGTGGGCGGGCACATCAGATAGCGCCGGGGGCGCGCGGTGCGCACGGCGATGCGGTCGGACATCACAACTCCAGGGAAGGAAGGGCAGGTCCAGGGGGACCGAAGGGCAGAAGGACGGCGGGGCACGAGAGCAGAAGGGCAGCCGGAACAGGACCGGGCCGGGGGCCAGAGCGCTCCACCCTGCGAACGCCCCCGGCCCGTACGGGACTTGGGCCCGGCGCCGCGGAGAACCACCGCACGGGCCGCAAGGACATGGCCCGCACGGGCCCCGCGAGGACATCGCCCGCACGGACCCGTACCGGGCTCAGTCCAGCGGAGAGTCCTTCACCAGCAGCGGCGTCTTCTGCGAGCGCTCGTTGATGGTGAAGCGCGGCGTCACACGCACCCAGAACGCCTCGGGCGCCTCGGTCTCGACCTCGTAGCCCATGCGGTAGACCTGCGTGAGCACCGTCTCCTTGACGCGGGACTCGACCTCGTCGGCGTGTGCGCCCTGCCGTACCTTCACGCGCAGCTCCATGCGCTCCGACGGCGACCCGTGGTCGAAGAGCGCCACCTGTACGCCCGTGACGTCCGGGTCCAGCAGTGCCGCCTCCTCGATCTCCTGCGGTGTGACGAGGATGCTCAGGAACTTCATCTGCGGGTCGTCGCGGCCCAGTACGCGCAGCGCCGGCTCCGTACGGCCGCAGGTGCAGGCGGTGAACTCGCCGCGGTCGCCGATGCGGTAGCGCACCACCGGGTTGACGCACTCGGGGTGCAGATTCGTCACGAGGATCAGGCCGTCGTCCAGCTCCACGTGCTGGTACGGCATGACGTGGAAGGTGTCCATGGCGCATCCGGGGCCGTTGTGCCCGATGACCCACGTCTCGGTCGAGCCGTAACAGCCGTACAGCTCCGCGTCGGGCAGGATGCGCCGGGTCACTTCGAGGGCGGCGGCGCCGAACGGCTCGCCCGTCCACAGGAGTTTGCGGAAACCGGGAGTGATGTCCGCGTCGACGCAGGTCTGGAGCAGATGCGCGATCTGGCTCTGGGTGGCGTTGAGCGCGGTGGCGCCCAGCCGGTGCACCATGCCCATCCACTCGGGCAGTTGACGGTCCTCGATGGCGCCCAGCGGCACGGTGACGGCGCCCGACGAGTGGGCCAGGGCGTTGAAGAAGGCGTGCGAGGAGCAGAGTCGGCCCGGGGTGTCGTAGTTGACCAGCACGTCGTCGGCGGACAGCGGGTCCCACACCTCGCGTATCTCCTCGATCATCTGGCCGCTGGGCACCAGGCTGAGCTTGGGTGCCGACGTGGTGCCGCCGCTGCCGAGGACCAGGGCGCCGTGCCCGCGCCGCCGCGCCCTGCGCACGGTGTCGGGCAGCGCGGAGCGGAAGTCGTCCTTGGTGAGTACGGGCAGGTCGCCGAGGCCGGGGTCGGGCAGTGCGCGTGCCTCGTCGTAGCGGGCGCTGAGCGAGGGCATCTCGCTCATCCGCTCCAGCAGCCGGCGTACGAACGCCGGGGAGCGGGCGGGGTCTTGGGGGGAGGTGACGGGCTCCTCCGAGGTGATGGCCATGCGGGACGGTCTCCCATCGCACGTTGCCGCAAGAAGTACGGCAGGAATCCAGGACCCTTCGAGTGCGCCACGGAATTCAAGGGTTGTCCAAGAGAAGTTCGCACGCCTTGAATAACGGACTCTTATGACGGCAGCTCGCCGGGGTGGGGCCCGGTAATCCACCTCGTTTCATAACCGGCGCTTCTGGCCGGTGCGCCTGCTCGTATTGGACGGTCGGGGCGCGGTGCTGCAACATTGCGATCGCTTCGGGCCGCGAGCGGCGGCCGAGCTTTCCCGGGGGCTGAGCCTCCGCGGAAGTCGTCTGTCTTTTCAGTGAATTGAGGGGTGGCTTGTGCTCGTCCGGGACCGTGCGGGACTGGAAATGATGCGCTGCGCTCAGGAGGAATTGGCCTCGCTGCGCGGTAATCCCGTCCCGGAGGATTTCCACCGCGGAAAGATCGCGGCGGTCTGGGACCGGGCGCGCAAGTCGCCCGCCTTCGAAGGGCTCGCGGATTTCTCCTGGGAGGAGTTCACCGCCCTGCCCGTCATGACGAAGGACCAACTCAAGGCCGATCCCTGGCACTTCGCCGTCACGGGAGTGTCGGGCGCGGCCAAGTACTACGAGACCACGGGCACCACGGGGAGGGTCACGCCCACACCGCGTCTCGCCGAGGACGTCATCTGGAACACGGTCTCCGTGGCCGAGGCGTGGCGGACGATCCTGCACGACGACGACCGCGTGGCGGTGCTGCTGCCCTCGGACGTCGTGCCCGTGGCGGACCTGATCGTGTCCGTGTGCGAGTACCTGGGGCTGCCGCACAGCCGGCTGTACCCCTTCGCCACCGGCATCTCCGACTGGGACAGGCTGCTGGCCTTCTGGGAGAACCTGCGGCCCACGGCGCTGTTCGTCTCCCCGGGCGTGATGCTCCAGCTCACCCGCCTGCTCAAGCAGCGCGACCTGATGGCCGAACACAGCGCCCCCGTACGGGACATCATGCTCCTCGGCGAGGTCAGCACCCCCGCACTTCGGGCCCGGCTGGGCCAGTGGTGGGGCGCCCAGGCACACGACGCCAGCTACGGCAGCACGGAGACCGGCACGCTCGCCGCGACCTGCCCCCGCGGACGGCTGCATCTGCTGACCGCCACGAACTACTTCGAACTCGCCACCCGCGACGGACTGGTGCCGCTGCCCGGCCGGGGCACCGGACGGCTCGTCGTCACCCCGCTCAACCTCTACGCCCGTCCGATGCTGCGGCTCGACACCGGCGACGAGGTCACCGTCGACGCGTCGGGCTGCGACTGCCCCGACCCGGCGCCCGTCGTCGTGGTGTGCGGACGCACCAGCGACAGCATCGAGATACACGGCACCCGGCTGAACATCCTCGGCGTGGAGAACGCCGTCTACGGTGCGACCGAGGCCACCGGCTACCTCGTCGAACTCGACGCCACCGGCGACTTCGGGCGGCTGCTGCTGGAACGCGGCATCGGCTCGGACCGGGCGGCCGAGCCCGCCGCCATAGAGGCCCTTCAGCGCGTCTCGGAGAAGGAGCTTGGGCTCCACTGGGACGCCGTCGCCTTCGTCAACTCCCTGCCCAGCACCACCAAGAGCGGCGGCTCGCAGAAGAGCTGGAAGCGCTCCAACATACGAGTGGTGGAGCAGGCCTGATGAGCGCACTCATACACGCACAGTCCGGGCCCGGGGGTCAGGCACAGGCCCGCCCCGAGGACGTCGGGCACCAGCGGGCGGCAGGCACCGGCGAACCCGACCTGTGGTGCACCTACGCCGCCGTGCGCACCCTGGCCTGGCTCGGCCGTACCGACGAGGCGGACGACGCCGAGGCCACGGCCCGCTATCTGCGCAGCAGACGCAACTCCGACGGCGGCTACGCCTGGTCGGTGGGCATGCCCTCCGACGCGTGGGCCACGTTCTACTGCACCCAGGCCCTCACCGACCTCGGCCGTGAACTGCCGGAACCCGGCGGCACCGCACGCTGGCTGTCCGGCACCTGGACCCAGGACGGCACGGGCGCGGCGTACGCCATGACGCCCGGCCAGGCACCCGACGTCTGGGCCACGCACTTCTCCACCCGCAGCAGCGTGCGCATCCCCGGCGGCGAAGTGCCCGACGCCGCGGGCCTGCTGAAGTGGCTCGGCGCCCTCCAGCGGCCCGACGGCGGGCTGTCCTGGAGCCGCGGCTCGCAGACGTGCGACGTACGTGCCTGCCACTACGGCGCCGCCGCCTGGTACGCGCTGAACAGCGTCGCACCGGCGGAACCGCCTTGGGACACCGAGGCGTTGATCCGCTGGCTGCGCGAACAGCAGACCGCGGAGGGCGGCTTCCGCTTCTCCCCGGAGGCGGACGTGCCGTGCATGTGGGCCACCTACCGGGCGACGGCGGCGCTGGACATCCTCGGCGGCGCCCCCGCACGGCCCGTCGAGCCGTGGATACGCGGACTGCGTGGCGCGTCGGGTGCGTTCGTGCGCTGGCAGGGGTACGAGGTCGAGGACGTATGGGCCTCGTTCTGCGCGGTGGGGGCGCTGAAGGCGGTCGGCGCGTCCACGGACGGCATCGCCGACGCCGTCGTGGCCCGTATCGGCGAACTGCGCTGCGCGGGCGGCGGATACACCTACCGGGAGCCGCAGCACGCGGCCGACGCGCTGAGCACCGCCGCGGCCGTTCTCGCCGACGGGACGGACGCCTCGGCGTCCCGTACCTCCGCCGACCCCCGCGTCGCCTGGCTGGAGAGCTGCCAACTCCCCAACGAGGGCGGCCTGATGTACATGCCCGCCCGTGGCAGCGAGATCCGCTGCACCCTGTGGGGCCTGACCGCCGGGGCGTTCGCCGATGAGGAAGCCCGTCAGGAGCGCCGCCGGATCGCCGAGTGGCTGCGCGGGCTCCAGAACCCCGACGGCGGCTTCGGCTTCTGGGAGGGCCGCGGCTCCGAACTGCTCTCCACGGCCGCCGCGGTCGGAGTCGTACGCCGCCTGGGCGCCACCGTCCCCCGGCTCCTCGACGCCGCCGCGCTGCGCGGCTTCGTCACCCGCTGCCTCGTGCCCGGCGACGACGGAAGCGCCGCGCTGCCCGGCACCGAGCCGACGCTCCGCCAGGGCCTTCAGGCGCAGCGCATCCGGCACGCCCTCGGCGAGGGCTCACCGCAGGCACTGACCGCACTGCTCGACCGCCACCGGGTACGCGGCGGCGGCTGGGCCAACACCGGTGCGCGGCTGCCCGACCTGCTCTCCACCTACGAGGCCGTGGCCACCGCCGACCTGTACGAACTGCCCGTGGACACGGCCCACTTGAGCCGCTTCACCGACCGTGTGCACAGCGACGACGGCGGAACCGCCTGGAGCCCGCTGGCCCCCGGCAGCGGCGGCCCGCTCGCCGACGCGCTGGGCTCGCTGTTGCGCCGCCGTGCCGCAGGCACGCTCCGCGTCCTTCCCGACCTCGTGCTCTCCTGACCAGGAAGGCCCCCATGCCCACCATCGAGATCAGCGGCCCCGAACTGTCCGTGCCGGCCCGCCGCAAGGTGGCCGTGAGGCTCACCCGCTGGCTGACCGGCCACGGCGTGCCGGCCGGTCATGTCGTCGTCCGCTTCACCGAGGTCCCGGCGTCCACCGTCTTCAGCGGCGGCATGCCCGTCGACGTACTGCCCCACAGCGAACACGGCCTGCGGCACGCGTCGGTGACGGTGTGCGTGGGCCCGGACCGCGACGAGGGCTTCCGCGACGCGCTCGCCTCCGAGATCGCCGAAGCGCTGGAGCTGCACGAGCGCACCCCCTTCCTCTACATCGAGTTCCGGCCGACCGACCCCGGCCACGTCTATCTCGCCCACCAAGGAACGCTGCGACGGGCCGGGGAGGCCCTCGCCACCGCCCAGGGAAAGGCACAGCGATGAGCAACCGCACCATTCCGGCGTACGACCAGACGCTTACGCGTGTACGCGAGGTCCTGGGCGAACTGCTCGGCGACGGCGTGCAGTCCGCCGCGGACGACCAGCCCCTCACCGAGGCACTCGGCGACCGCTACGACAGTCTCGCCGCGCTGGAGTGCGTCTCCCGTGTCGAGGGAGCCTTCGGCATCGAGGTCGACTTCGTCGCGCACGACGTGCGCTACTCCTTCGCGACGCTCGGGCGCATCGCCGAGTTCGTACAGGGCGAGCTGGAGGACCGTGCCGTACTGGAAAACCTCGGGTGAACGCCTGCGTGACGGCCCGGCCCGTACGGGAGGGCGAGATACCGTTCGCCACCTCCGGGCACACCGGCGAGCCCGTGCGGTGGTGGCGGACACGCGAACAGCTCCGTGCGGAGGTGGAGTTGATCGCTGCCACAGCCATCGGCGAGGTCGGTCAGGTGATCAGCCTGGCGCCGCCGGAGCACCTCTTCGGGCGGCTCTTCGGCGTCGAACTGCCCCGCCGCTACGGCATCGAGGTGCACAACGCCTGGCAGGACCCGGTGATCCCGCCGACATGGCGCCCCGGAGTGCCCGCGCTCTTCGTGTGCCTGCCGGCGAGCTGGGTTGTGCTGCGCAGCCTCGCGCCGCGCATCGCCGAACTGCCGCGTGCCGTGGCCCTGCACAGCGCCGGGCCCACCACCGCGCACACCCGGCAGCTCGTGAGCGCGCTGCGCGGGCACCCCTTCCGGGCCGTGGAGCTCTTCGGCTCCACGGAGACCGGCGCCGTCGCCTCGCGTGAGATCGCCGCCGACGCCGACGACCAGCAGCCGTGGCGGCTGCTGCCGGATGTGCGTGCCGAGCTGCCCGACGGGCAAGACGAGCGGCGGCTCACGGTGAGTTCGCCGCGGCTGGCACGGCGCGACGGGCACCGAGCGCCGCCGCGCACCTGGCAGATGGGCGACCTCGTACGGGCCGCGGGCGAGCGCCGGTTCACCTTCGTCGGGCGAGCCTCGCGGCTGATCAAGGTCAACGGGCTCCGCTGCGACCTCGGTCGCGTGGAGCAGACCGTGGCGACGGCGCTGCCCGGCCTCGAAGCGGTGTGCCTGCCCAAGCGCGACGCCGTACGCGGCGAACACTACGAACTGGTCTATGCCGACCCCCGCGGAGAGTTCGACTCCCGGTCGCTGTGGCCGCTGCTGCGCCGTGCGCTGGGCGGCACGCCGCTGCCCCGGTCGCTGCGGCGCGTGCCGCGCATACCGCGCAGCTCCACGGGCAAACCGCTGACGCATCTGCTGGGGAAACCGGCGGGTACGGCGGTGGCTGCCTCCCGTGTGGCCGCGACGACCGGCGAGCCCGCCCGCGGCGGTGAGCCCCGTGCCTGAGACAACGATGCCGGAACGCGGCGCACCGCCCGAACCGGCCTGCCCCGTAGAGGAGTTGCTGTCCCACACGGGGCCCGGGGGCAAGCTGGTGCTCACCCGCGAGCAGGAACAGCGCATGCGGGAATCCGCCGCGGCGCTCTCCCGTATCGCCCAGGAGCGACCGGTCTACGGACTCACCCGCGGCTTCGGTCCCCTCGTCGAGTACAGCGCCGACGAGGACCCCCGCGAACAGGGAATCGGCCTGCTCGACCACCTCACCACGGGGCAGGGCGCGCCACTGCCGAGGGACGTCGTACGCACCATGGTCTGGCTGCGGCTGCGCGGCATGACCCTGGGGCACTCGGGCGTCGACGCAGAGGTGTGGCAGGCGCTCGCCGAGCAGTGGAACCACGGCTTCACGCCCGTGGTCCCGCAGGAGGGCAGCCTCAGCGCGAGCGGCGACCTGGTGCCGCTCGCCCACGCGGCGCAGGCGGCAGCGGGCCGGGGGGAGGTGTGGCTGGAACGCGGCGGCGAACAGCGCCGGGTGCCCGCCGACGAGGCGCTGGCCGAGGCGGGTCTGCCCGCTGTGCGCTGGGACGCACGCTCGGCGCTCGCCTTCGCCAACGGCTCCGGCACCTCGCTCGCCCGCGCCCTGCACAACCACGTCCGGCTGGCGGCCCTCGCACGGGCCCTCGCCTCGGCAACGGGCCGAGCCGCGGCACTGCTGGGCTGCAACACCGAGGCGTACTCGGACGCGCTGTCGGCCGTCCGGGGGCATCAAGGGCAGCGCACGGCGGCGGAGTTGATACGGGACGAGCTGCTGCGCGGGACCGCTACGGGCACCGGTACCGGCCGTCCTGGCACGCCGCCCCGAAGGCTCCAGGAGCCCTACTCGCTGCGCTGCGCACCCCAGGTCGTAGGAGCCGTACTCGACCAACTCGCAGCCCAGGGGCGGATACTGGCGGCCGAGGCGGAAGGCTGCACCGACAACCCGGTGCTCGTCGGCGACGAGGTGCTGCACGGCGGCAACTTCCACGCCGCGCCCGTGGGGCTCGCCAGCGAACAGCACGCCTTGTGCGTACATCAGCTCGCCTTCCTCGCCGAGCGGCAGCTCGCGCTCGTACTCGACCCGCAGCACAACGGCGGGCGCCCACCGCTCCTCGCCGAACAGCCCGGCAGGGACAGCGGGTTCGCGGGCGTGCAGATCGCGGCGACCGCGCATCTGGGCGCCCTGCGGCAGCGCGGCTACCCGGCGTCCTTCACTCCCGTACCGACGAACCTCGGCAATCAAGACCATGTGCCGCTCGCCCTCAACAGCGCCAACGCGGTGGCGGAGATGACGGAACGGGCCTGGTGGATCGTCTCCTCCCTGTTCCTCGCCGTCACCAGGCTCGGCCACCTCGCGGGGAGCGGCCAGTACGGAAGCGGCCCGTACGCCGACGGCACGAAGACGTGCACCGGCACGGAAGACGCCCCGGGCGGCAGCGCTCTATGGGCCCGACTCGACCGCGACTGGCCCCCGTTGACACGCGACCGCCCCCTGGCGGGCGAGGTCGCCGCGTGGGCCCGGCGCATCGAGGCCCACTACTCCGGCGCCGCGGAGGCACACGGCGCGAACGACGACGATCAGGAGCACACCCGGTGCCCAGCGTGACACTCGCAACCCAGCGCACCGCCGCGCAGCAGCCGCAGTGGGAGGACGAGGAGGAACTGGTCCTCGCCGCCAAGGAGTTGGCGTCCCGGCCCGCGCCGGTGAGCGCCGACGCCTGCCATGCGCTGCGCCACCGGCTTGCGGCGGCGGCCCGCGGCGAGGCGTTCGTGGTCCAGGGCGGCGACTGCGCCGAGCGTTTCGGCGCCTCGTCCGCCGAGCCCGTACGGACCAAGATCCGGCAGCTTCGGCAGCTCGGCACGCTCGTGGAGGAGCTCTCCGGCCTGGACGCCGTCCTGATCGGCAGGATCGCCGGGCAGTACGCCAAGCCGAGGTCGAATCCCACGGAGACCGTGGGCGGGCTGACCCTGCCCGTCTACCGGGGCGACGCGGTCAACTCGCCCGAGCCGCACCCCGATTCGCGCCGCCCCGACCCGCGAAGGCTCGTACGCGCCTACGACCACGCCACCGAGGTGCTGACGGCACTCGCCGCTCACGGCGGCAGGCCCGGCGCCGCCGAGCCCGGCACCACGCGGGTCGCCCCCGTCTTCACCAGCCACGAGGCGCTGCTGCTGGACTACGAGCGGCCCCTGATACGCCCCGACGAGGTGGCCGGAGGCTCCTACGGCTCGTCCGGACACATGCTGTGGATCGGCGAGCGCACCCGCCAACTGGACGGCGCACACGTGCACTTCGCCGAACAGGTCAACAACCCGGTGGGCGTCAAACTCGGCCCCTCCGCCGAGCCGGCCGACGTGCGCGCACTGTGCAAGCGCTTCGACCGCTACGGCCCGCCCGGCCGCCTGACCCTCATCAGCCGCATGGGCCGCGGAGCCGTCACCGAGCGGCTGCCCCGGCTCGTCGAGGCCGCGGCGCCCTTCGCGGGCCGCGTGGTGTGGCTGTGCGACCCGATGCACGGCAACACGCTGCCCCATGTCTCCGGCCGCAAGAGCCGCGTACTGACCGACGTCCGCGAGGAGGTCCGCGGCTTCTTCGCCGTACTGCGCGACTACGGGGCACACCCCTGCGGCCTGCATCTGGAGACGACCCCCGAGCCGGTCACCGAGTGCGTGCCCGAACGCGACGACCTCGAATGCCCCGGCGCCCTCACCCGGTACACATCCGCCTGCGACCCGAGGCTCAACGCCGAACAGGCCGCGGAACTGGTGGCGTTCGCCGCCCGGCTCCTGTGACCGCCGACCGCACGCCCCGCACCGCACCGACGGCCCCGAGGCCCCCCGCACCACACCGCCCGGCAGACGACGGAGAGAGAAGCACGTGACAGCTCCGAGCGCACCGAAGGACAGGCCCCACATCGTGGTGATCACCCGCTGGCGTGAGCACTACGCACAGTACGAGCGCTATCTCGACCACGACGCACACACGGTCACCTATGTGGCCGCGGGCATAGCGGTGGACTCGGTGCCGCCGCAGGCCACGGAGGTCGTCCCCGTACGCCGTACCGACGACCTCGAAGAGGTACGCGCGGCCGTGCACGCCCTCGTCGGCAGGCACGGGCGGCCCGCCGGGATCGTCGCCCTGAAGGAGGACGATCTGCTGGTGGCCGCGCAGTTGCGCGCCGACTGGGACTGCCGTGGGCAGGTCCCCGAGGATCTGCTGCGCTTCCGCGACAAGTACCTGATGGCCTCGGCCATCGCCGAAGCAGGGCTGCCCGTACCGGAGTTCGCGCCCGCCCCCGACGCGGACGCCGTCGCCGCCTTCGCCGAGCGCCACGGCTGGCCGGTGGTGCTCAAGCCCCGCACGGGCAGTTCCAGCGCCGGGGTGACGATGCTCGACGGACCGGAAGAACTCGCCTCCACGGTCGCGTCCACGGCCTGGTCGGAGCCGTCGCTGGTGCAGAAGTGCAACCCGCATCCGATCTACCACGTCGACGGCGTATTCACCGGCGACGCCCTCGCCACCTGGCGGGCGTCCCGCTACGTCAACTCCTGCCTCGGCTTCCGCGACGGCCTCTTCCTCGGCTCGGTCGAGGAGGACGATCCCGGACTGCTCGATGTCATAGGCACGTACACACGCCGCTTCCTCGCGGCGCTCACCGACGGGCCCACGCCGTTCCATCTGGAGATGTTCGTGGACAGGGCCGGGATGCGCTGCGAGTTCCTTGAGGTGGGGGCGCGCGTCGGCGGCGCCGAAATCCCGTTCATCTGGCGCGAGTTGCACGGCTACGACCTGATGGAGGCGGCCTTTCGCATCCAGCTCGGCGAACCGGCGCCGCGGGCCGTCGCGGACGCAGCAAAGCGGGCGCAGGACCCGGGGCCCGCGCGGCAGCCGGAGCGCGGCGGCTGGCTGCTGATCCCCGCACCCGCCGAGAAGCCCTGCCGCATCACCGAGGTCACGCCCATGACCGGCCGGGAGCCCGGCCCCTACAGCGAGTCCCTGCTGAGCGTGGGGGAGATCCTCCCCGCGGCCGACGCCTACTACGAGCACGTAGGCGGCCGGTTCCGGTTCCGGGGCCGCGACAGCGGAGAGGTGGAGAAGGCGCTCGTCGCCACGGCCGAGGCGTTCCGGGTGACGGCGGAGCCGGTGGCCGACCATACGTACGACGGCAACACGCCGGTGGCGAGCGGCACTTGAGCGAGAGCCGCCACTGGCAAGCGAGCGTGAGCGTGAACGAGAGCGTGAACGAGAGGAGCGGATGAGATGTCACGAGTGGTGATCGTCAGCGGTGGAGGCACGGGCATCGGACGTGCCGTGGCCCGCAGGTTCGCGCAGGACGGCGACCGGGTGCTGCTCGTCGGCCGCCGGGACGGAGTGCTGAGCGAGGCCGCGAAGGCGCTCGCCGCCGAGGAAGGGGCGACGGGTGAGATCCGTACCCTGGCCGCGGACCTCTCCGACCCCGCGGAGGCGCAGCGGGTACGCGACGAGGTCGACGCCCGCTACGGACGCGTCGACGTCCTGGTCAACAACGCCGGCGGCAACGTGGAGATCGGCGCGCCCGACGACGTGCCCTCCGGTCTCGCCGGCGTCGCATGGCACTGGACGGGCAACTTCAACTGCAACGTGCTCACTTGCGTACTGCTCACCGAGGCGCTGAGGGACCTGCTTCAGCAGCCGGACCGCAGGGTGGTGCTGATCAGCTCCATCGCCGCCTACCGGGGCTCCGGCTCCGGTTCCTACGCCGCGTCCAAGGCCGCCCTGCACCCCTACGCATACGACCTGGCAGGGCAGTTGGGCGGACACGGGGCCACCGTGAACGTCGTGGCGCCCGGCTACATCGAGGACACCGAGTTCTTCGGCGGGCGGATGCCGGACGAGCGCCGCAAGATGCTCGTCGCCCAGACCGACAACGGCCGCGCGGGCACGCCCGCGGACATCGCCGACACCGTGCACTGGCTCTCCTCGCCCGGCGCGGGCCATGTCACGGGACAGGTCGTACAGGTCAACGGCGGTGCGCAGCACGGCGCTTGACGCCCGGCAAACCCACCACCCAACCCACAAGGCAACTCCGCACCGCCCGGCACGGGCCGTACGGAACGGGCCCGTACGGAACCCCCCCGTACCGCGAACCCGCCACAGCACAGCGGCGCCCGCCGCACCCAGACAGGAGAGAAGCGTCATGCCAGAGAACGGCTACGTGGCCATCGTCGACGCCTACAGCTTCACCAGACGGCTCGCTCCGGAGTTCGTCAAGGCCGGATACGGGTGCGTGCGCGTGCAGAGCACCCCCGAGGTGCCGGAGGTCTACGGCTCCTCCTTCAGCCTCGACGACTACGCCGGGAACATCGTCCACCAGGGCGACCTCGACGAGACGGTGAAGGCGCTGGCCGAGTACGGGCCGGTGGCGGTCGTGCCCGGCGGCGAGTTCGGCGTCGAGTTCGCCGACAAGCTCAGCGAGGCCATGGGACTGGCCACCAACGGCACCGAGTTGAGCGCCGCACGCCGCGACAAGTACACGATGATCGAGACGATCAAGGCAGCCGGCGTGCCGGGCGCGCAGCAGTTGCGCATCACCGACGAGGACGAACTGCGCCGCTGGCACGAGAAGTTGAACGGCCGCGTCGTCGTCAAGCCCGTCCGCAGCACGGCGGGCGACGGCATCCACTTCTGCGATACGCCGCAGCAGTCCGTCGACGCCTACCGCACGCTGAAGTCCTCGGCGAACGTCTTCTCACAGCACAACGAGGGCGTCATCGCCCAGGAGTATCTGGTGGGCGGCGAGTTCGTCGTCAACACCGTCAGCCGCGAGGGCCGCCACCACGTGTGCGACATGTGGAAGACGACGCGCCTCACGGCCAACGGCGTGCTCGATCTGTGCGACGCCGTCTACCTCATCGCGAGCGGCAGCGACGACGGACGCACCCTCGCCGAGTACGCGGGCCAGGTGCTGGACGCCCTCGGTATCCGCAACGGCCCGGCACATCTGGAGGTGAAGCTGACCCCCGACGGGCCCCGTCTGGTCGAGGTCGGCGCACGTATCGCAGGCGGCGACATCCCGCACTACGCCCGCATGGGCATCGGCGAGTCCCAGATCGACTGGACCGTGGACGCCTATGTGCACCCGGAGCGCTTCGACGCCCGGGTACACGAGGAGTACGGCATCCGGCACCACTTCGCCTCCGTGGCGATGATCTCCCCGGTGCGCGGCACACTGCGCGGCTACCCGCATCTGGAGACGCTGAAGAAGCTGGAGAGCCTCCACGAGATCCGTACCCTCGTCAGCCCCGGCGCCCCCATCGAACCGACCGTCGACGATCTCACCTACCCGATGATCGTCAACCTGCGGCACGAGGTCGAAGAGGTCGTGATGCGCGACTTCGGCACCGTCCGCTACCTCGACGGCGAGGGCTTCTACGAACTCGACTGAACAGGGCGGAAGTTCGGCCGGTGCGCCGCCGAACCAGCCCGCCGCCCCCGGTGTCGCGGGGGCGGCACCGTACGACGGACCCGGCCGCACACGCAGCCCGTACCGGACCGCACCCGAGCCTCCCCGGGACGACGCGGAACGAAGACAGCACAGCCGAACACCATCGGCGCCGATACGCAGGAGCAACGATGCGAACGCCTGAAAGCGCAGTGGCGGACTTCCTCGGCCGCAACGAGCCCGGCGGCATGGGCGACGCAGGGACGCCGCCCATGCCGGACGTGCTCGCCCTGCCCCTCGCCGAACGGGACGCCCTGCTGCGCAAGGGCGAACTCTCACCGGCGGACTTGTACGCGGCGGCTGCGCATTGGGAGCCGGCAGCAGACCATCGGTACCGTGCCTGCGCCGAACTGCGCGCCCGCAGCAGCAAGTTCGCATACGTACGGAACGACGGCGGGCAGGACGGGCGCTCTTCGGACGCCCGCGCACTGACCGGCGGCGCGCTGCGCGTCGGCGTCAAGGACACCGTCGACGTACAGGGCTTCCCCACCCGCCTCGGACTGCGCCACTACCGCCACCACCCCCGGGAGTCGGCGACCGTGGTGGCCTCGCTGCGCGGAGCCGAGGTGAACGCGAAGGTGGTCACCACGGAGCTGAACATCGGCGTCGGCTCGGGCTGCGTCAACCCCTACTTCCCACGGTTCGATCCCGCCGGTTCCAGCACCGGCTCGGCGGTGGCCGTCGCGGCGAACATCTGTGACGTGGGCCTGGGCACCGACGTGCTCGGTTCGGTGCGCTGGCCCGCCGGGCGCTGCGGCGTCGTCGGCCTCCGTACGACACACGACCCCGCGAGGCTCGCCGGTATCTTCCCGCTCAGCCCCGGCATGGACGCGCCCGGCTGGGTCGCCCGTACCGCCGACGATCTCGCCTTCGCCTGGCGGCACTTGGGGCTGGGCGACGAGCCCCGGGTGGCGTCGCCGTCGCTGCGGGTGGGCGTGCCGGAGGAGCTGTACAGGCCGGGTGTCGTCGACCCGGAGATCGCCCAGGCTCTGGACACGGCGAGCACGGCGCTCACCTCACACGGACACCACATCGCCGCGCGTGCCCTGGGGGAGCTGTGGAACTGCCGTGCCTCGGCATGGGAGTTGTGCTCCCGCGACGCCTGGGACGGCCACCAGGTGTGGCGGGACCGGCTGACGGACGAGCTGATGCCCTCGACATGGCGGGCACTGGAGACGGGTGCCAAGGTCACCGACGAACGGCGCACCGAGATCCGCGCCGACATGGCGCGGCTGCGTGCGGGAGTGACGGAACTGTTCGCCGAGGCGTCCGTGGACGTATGGCTGATGCCGCTGGACCCGGGCGTGCCGAAGCCCAAGGGCACGGTGGTCGCGTCCTCCACGATCCCCGACGCCGACGACCCGGCCTTCGAACGGGAGGTGGGCTTCACGCCCGTCGCCAGCTTCGCCGGGCTGCCCGCGGTCACCATGCCCGTGGGCCGCGACCCGGAACACGGGGCGCCGCTGGCCGTACAGCTCGTCGGCCGCCCGGGGGACGACGCTTCCCTGATCCACCTCGCCCAGCAGCTCACCACGGGCCTGGAACCCCTCGAACTGAGCCCCGCGTGAGCGCGGGCGGCAGGGAGGGGATGACAGCCAGGGGTGGCGGGGGACAGGAGCCGGGCGGCGAGAGAACAACGCTGCGGGGCGACAACTGCCGGGCGACGACTGCTGGGCGACGACTGACAGATGACGGATGGCGGCTAACGGCTGACGGACGACGGCTAGCGGCTGACGGACGACGACTGACGGATGACCGATGCCAGATAGCAGATGCCAGATAACAGATGACGGACGACGACTGACGGATGACCGATGACGGCTATCAGATGACAGATAACAGATAACGGAAATTGACAGCGCATCAGACAGACCCCGGATAAGACTGACGACCGGCACCGGCCGAACCGGAATCGATGGGACGAACATGACCACTGCGGCGCCACACGCCACGCCGGCGGGCTCCAGCAGCCCGCCCAGGCGCAGCTTCCTGCTGATCTACCTGGCGGTCTTCGGGGGATACACGGGTCAGCAGATCCTCACCCCCGTGCTTCCGCCGCTGGCACGTGAACTCTCCCTCAGCGAGTTCCAGTTCGGCATCGTGATGAGCGCGTCCGCCGCCATGGTCGCGCTCGTCAGTCCCTGGTGGGGGCGGCGCAGCGACACCCACGGGCGCAAACCGCTGCTCGTCGTCTCGCTGTTCGGCGCCGCCGCGGGCCTCTTCGCGTTCGCCGTGTCCGCACACCTCGGGCTGCTGGGCACCATCGGCGCGCTCGTCACCTTCGCCCTGCTGCTGGCGACACGCGGCATCGTCTTCGGCGGCGCGCTCGCGGCGCTGCCGGTCGCGGCACAGTCCTACGTGGCCGACGTCACGCCGGACGAGCAGACCCGCGTCAAGGGCATGGCCCGAGTGGGCGCGGCCATCGGCCTCGCGCTGGTCCTCGGTCCCGGACTGGGCGGCGTACTGGCCGACTTCGGCCTGGTCGCCTCGCTCTATCTCGCTCCTGGGCTGATCCTGCTGCCCGCGTTCGCCGTATGGGCGGGGCTGCCCAAGGACGCGCGCTCGAAGGGCCCCAAGTCCAAGGCGCCGAAGCTCAGTCCGCTCGACGAGCGCGTGTGGCCGTTCCTGCTGGCGGGAGTCGGCGTCTATCTCTCGGTGAGCATGCTTCAGATGAGCGTGGGCTTCCTGCTTCAGGACCGGCTGGGCCTGACGACGCGGGAGACCGCCGAGTGGTCCGGTTACGTACTGCTGGCCGGCGGTCTGCCCATGCTGCTGGTGCAGGGGGTCGTCATCCCGTTCCTGAAGTGGCGGCCGCTGCGGCTGCTGAGGGTCGGGGTGCCGCTGACGTGCGCCGCCTTCGTGGTGATGGTCTTCGCGGACAGCCTGCCGGTCTTCTTCGCCGCCACCGTGCTCTCCGGCATGGGCCACAGCCTGGCCATCCCGGGCTACAACTCCGTACTGAGCCTGCGCGTCGGCGCCGACGAACAAGGGGGCGTGGCGGGCCTGATCTCCGCCACCAACGGCTTCACCCTCGTCCTCGGCCCGCTGGCCGCGACGGCGCTGTACCAGACGGGCGTCTCGCTGCCGTTCGTCTGCGGTGCGGCGGTGCTCGGCCTGCTCGCCGCGTTCCTCGTGGCGTCCCCGAAGGTGCGGGACGTGCCGTCGCCGCAGGCCGCCGGGGAGCCGGATGGGGCCGCACTGTCCCCGGAGGAGACCCAGGGGAGCACCGGCGGCGGGTCCGGCGGCGGGTCCGCCGAGGGGACCGGCAGCGAGGCCGGCGCCCGCGGCGCCGGTACGGCAGTGGCCTCAGACAGCGCCGGGGAGGAGCACACCGACGCGGGATGACGGGGCGCCGGGACGACCGCCCCGGCCCTGAAAGCCCTGAGCGGCCCCGGCCCCGGCCCTGACCCCGGCCCTGACCGTCCGACCCGAACCGTAGCCCCGGCCCGGACCGTGCTCGGCCCGAACTCGACCCGTGCACCCTGCCCGTTCGCCGACAGAAAGCCCGGAAGCCCGAAGCCAGAAGCCGCGAACGGCCGCCCGCCGAGCCGCAGTTCACGGCGAACCACAGCTCCGGCTTCAGCCACCACCGGTGGCCCGGTCGCCACCCGGCGACGCGAGGCCGCCCGTTCGCTCTGCCATCACTCACAGGGGGAGACCCATGTCCGCACCGCCCTTGGACCACCGCCCGCCCGCCGGCGTCCCACGTCAGACGGGAGAGACCGGCCTCCGCAAGGAGCTCGGCTTCTGGAGCCTCACCGGAGTCGCCTTCGGCGGGATGATCGGTTCCGGCTGGCTGTTCGGCGCGTACTACGCGGCCCAAGGAGCGGGCCCCGCCGCGCTGTTCTCCTGGCCGCTGGCAGGCGGTGCGCTGATCCTCGTCGGCATGGTGCTGGTGCAGCTCGGTGCCACGCGGCCGCAGGCGGGCGGCATGGTGCGCTGGCCCATGCAGGCGGGCGGTCCCGTCGTGGGAGCGGTCATCAGCTGGGGCGTGCTGCTGGCCGTCACCAGCGCGCTCGCCGCGGAGTCGTCGGCGATCGTCCAGTACGCCGAGCGCTACATACCCGGCGTCTACGACCACGGCGCCCTGACGGCGAAGGGCACCCTCGTCGCCGTCGTGCTGCTGGGCGCCCTGGTGCTGCTCAACTGGTTCGGAGTGGCGCTGTTCGCGAAGGTCAACCTCCTGCTGACGGTGGTCAAGACGGCGGTGCCGCTGCTGACCATCACCGCGCTGCTGCTGTCCGGCTTCCACACCGGCAACATCGAGGCGGGCGGCGGCTGGGCGCCGTACGGCTGGCCCGCCATGCTCAGCGTCGTCGCGACCGCGGGCATCATCTACTCCATGAACGGGTTCGGCGCTGCCGTCGAACTCTCCGGCGAGGCCCGCGATCCGCGCCGCGACCTGCCCCGCGCGGTCATCATGTCGATCACGCTCGTCGTCGTGCTCTACATGCTGCTGCAACTGGTCTTCCTGCTCGCCGTGCCCGAAGGCCGCCTCGGCGACGGCTGGCAGGGCGTCAACCTCTCCTCCCCCTACGGGCAGCTCGCGCTCGCCCTGGACCTGGGCTGGCTGGCGACCGTCATCTACGCCGACGCCGTGATCTCACCGGCGGGCGCCGTCTCGGTGTTCGTCGCCTCCGGCGCCCGCGAGACCTACGCCACGGCGCGCAACGGCGTGCTGCCCCGCTCCGTCGCCGTCATCCACGGCCCGTCCGGCGTGCCGAGGCGCGCGATGCTCGGCAACTTCGTGATCAGCGTGCTCTTCCTGGTGCCGTTCCGCGGCTGGCAGGACCTCATCACCGTCGTCGGCGTGCTGTCGCTGCTGGGTTATTCGGCGTGCGCCGTGGCCGCCGGGACCTTCCGCGCCAGTGACGGCGTCGTCCATGCGACGTGGACGCTGCCGGGGCTGCGCTGGATCGCACCGGCGAGCTTCGTGGTCTCCACCGGACTGATCCACTGGGCGGGCTGGGACCACCTGCGCATCGCCCTCCCGATGGCCGCCTCGGGCGTGCTGATCTTCGCCGTAAGGCACCGCCTGCGGCCCGGCCTGGGACGTGAACTGGCCCTGGGCGCCTGGCTGCTGGGCTATCTGGCCGCGCTCTATCTGGTCTCCTGGGCGGGCAGCTTCGGCGGTTCCGGCTGGCTGGCGGCCCCCTGGGACTCCGTCGCGGCCGCCGCCATGGGGCTCGCCGTCTACTACTGGGGTGTCCGCTCCGGCGGCGCCTACCAGGCAAGCCAGGCCGGGAGCGTGAAGCGTTCCCACGAGGCGGAGACGGACGCCGCGGGCGGCGGCGCGGAAGGCACGTCGCCGAAGGGCACGTCGCCCGGGGGCGAGTCGCCGGAGGCGCCGGGCACGTCACCGGAAGCGGCCGGATGACGCCCCTGCGGGACACCGCACCCGCGACACTTCCGTAGGCACGACCGAGGACGGACGAGGGAGAGCCGCGATGTCCGAACAGCCCCAGCAGCCGCAGCAGTTCGACCCGCCGCGCGACTCCGTGCGTACGGATCGGCCCGTGCGTGAGGACCGGCCCGCAGGCACGGAAGGAGAACGTACGGAAGGCGATCGCACGGAGGGCGAACGCGTGGAGCCCGGCGCAGGCACCGGTCCGCATCGGGGCTATGTGGCGATCGTCGACACGTACCACCCGACGCGGCGGCTCATCCCCGAGTTCGCCAAGGCCGGTTACGAGTGCGTGCGCGTACAGAGCGGCCCCGAGGTCCCGGAGGCCTTCCGCAGGGCGCTGAATCTGGACGACTACGCGGACAACATCGTCCACGACGGCGACCTGGAGGAGACCGTCCGTGCGCTGGCCGCCTACCGGCCGGTGGCAGTCGTGCCCGGAGGCGAACACGGCGTGGAGTTCGCCGACCGGCTCAGTGAACGGATGGGCCTCGCCTCCAACGGCACCCGGCACAGCGCGGCACGCCGCGACAAGTACACGATGATCGAGACGGTCAAGGCGGCCGGGGTCGCCGGCGCGGCTCAACTCCTCGTCCCCGACGAGGAGTCACTGCGCCGCTGGCACGAGCGGCTCGGCCGCCGCGTCGTCGTCAAACCGCTCAGCAGCGGCGGCGGCGACGGGGTGTTCTTCTGCGACACCCCGGACCAGTCCGCCGAGGCGTACCGCACGCTGCTGGGCGCCGAGCACATCTACGGAGGGCACAACGAGGGCGTCGTGGCCCAGGAGTATCTGCGCGGCGCCGAGTACATCGTCGACACCGTCAGCCGGGACGGCAGGCACCGCGTCTGCGACATCTGGCGCACGACGCGGCTCTCGGCCAACGGCGTGCTCGATCTGTGCGACGCCATCCACTCCGTGCCGCGCTCGTCCCGGGCGGGCCGAGTGCTGGCCGAGTACGCCGAGTCGGTACTCGACGCCCTCGGCATCCGCCACGGCCCCGGCCATCTGGAGGTCAAACTGACGCCGGAGGGCCCGCGTCTGGTCGAGATGGGCGCACGCATCGCGGGCGGAGAGATCCCGCACTACGCGGAACTGGCGCTCGGCGAGTCCCAACTCGGCTGGACGGCCCTCGCCTACGCCGACCCGGACCGCTTCCACGCCGAATACGGCCGTGAGTACCGAGTGCGGCATCACTTCGCCTCGGTCGCGATGATCTCTCCCGTGGAGGGCACCCTGCGGCGATACCGCCACCTCGATAAGCTCCAGCAGCTCGAAAGCCTCCACGACATCCGCACCCTGGTGGCCCCCGGCTCCCCGATCCGCCCCACCGTCAACGACCTGACGTATCCGCTTATCGTCAATCTGCGCCACGAGGTCAAGGAGACCGTCCTCCGCGACGCGGGCACGGTCCGCTATCTCGACGGGGAGAGCTTCTACGAGCTGGAGGACTGACGGGGGCGGGGGCGGAGGCGGGCCCGTCGCGCGGGTCAGAAGTTGAGATATCTCTGGAGCGTCAGGGGCTCCTCGCGGTCCTCGACGTGGACCCGGGCCCGGAGGTTGAACATGCCCCAGGCCGAGGTCCGCAGCTCGAAGTTGGTCGCCCGGTCCGTGACGGTGCGTACCGGATCGTAGAAGGTCGGATGAAGGTGGTAGACGACCTTGGTGACCCGGTCCAGGTCCCTGTCGTCTCCTTCGAGGAAGACGTGGACGCGGTGGTACCGGTAGTTCTCCCGGTCCAGCGACTTGTCGCGGCGCGCCGTATGAGCCACATAGATCTGGGGGCCGGGCTCGTCGGAGTCCGCGGCGTCCGCGGAGTCCGCGGAGGCTGTTTCGGACCCTGCGGGCACCAGCTCCGTGTTCAGCAACGGCTGTGCACCGGGCCGCGGTTCGGGCCCTGAGGGGTGCTGCGGCGACGATGGGGGCAGCCGGATGATTCCCCCGGGACCTTCGTACTCGAAGGGATCGCCTTGCTCGACGCGGGTGTTGACGGATTCGACGAACCGCCGCAGCGGCCTCCGCAGCCTGTACGCCGCCGCCGCGATGAACACCGGCCATATCAGGCTCTGTAAGAGCGGTATCCAGTCCTTCATCAAGTCCCCCCGAAAGCCCGGTCGTTCCATGTGCGCCCCGTCATCCGCCGCGCAGCGGCCGACTCACTACGCAGGAGATGACGTCATCCGCCGGACCCGGAGGTCTTGGACGTCTGCTGCTTCTTCCGCTGCCGGTAGTCGGCGGCCTTGCGCTTGTTGCCGCACTCGGCCATACCGCACCATCTGCGGGCGCCGGAGCGGGACAGGTCGACGAAGAGGCGCGTGCAGTCGGAGCCGGCGCACTCCTTGGTGCGCCGGATGTGCCGGGAGCTGAGCAGGTCGATGGCGTCGCGCGCCACGGCGCCCAGCACCTCGTCGACGCCGCCGAGCCGGGTCAGAGCGCCCTGGGCGTTCATCTGCAGCTTCGGCAGCGGAAGCCGTGCGGCGTCGTTGACCCGGGCGAGGTCCTCCTCGGTGCCCGTGGCCGCCTCCTGGCCCGGCAGCCAGGCCCATACGAGCCCGTAGACCGATTCGCGAAGGCGCCGCACCCGGTCGAGATCGTGACCGTCCAAGTGCCCCGGGTCGTCGACGAGTTCGGCTTCCGCGATCCACTGCCTGAGCGCGTCGGGCGAGTCCAGCAGCTCGGTGTGGGCGCTGCGGCGCCACAGCTTCGTTCCGGCTAGGTCGAGGCAGGACCGGCCGCTCACGAAGACGAAATCACTCACGTGACCATACTGACAGGTGACGGGCGCTGCTGTCGATGGCGTGCGGATGGCCGCGCGGTCCTGTGCAGGGCCCCGAGCGGACGTCCCGGGGAGGCCCGTGTGCGGGGGCTCACCGGCATGGCTATGGGTCCAGTCGACGTCACCGGTCAGACCCGTGATGTGTTCCGGGGTCCGTCCTTCCGCGGGAGAGGCCGCGTACGCCCGGGTGCCGCTGTGTCGACCGGCGACTACGTGCGTACATACCGCAGTTGGACGGTGGGCGGCGTCGAACGCCAGTGACGGCGCGCCGGGCAGACGGTTGCCGCAGACGGCGAACGAAGCCCAAATCGTCACCCCCTTGACCGGTGACTGGTGCCTGGCTAATCTGCCGCTGGCATCCCGGCGAGAGGGCTCCCCGGCTTCCTCCGCCCGCTGTCTCCGCTTCGCCCTCAGGGCCGCCCGGCTCTGAGCAGTGCCCCTCAGGAAGCAGGCCATGGACCAGAACGAGTACCTCTACTTCTTGCGCCGCGCGTTCGACGGCATGATCAATGCGCTGGAGGAGCTCGGCGACGAACTCGCCAACGTCGAGCCGTCCCCGGGCAGGACCAACAGCGCCTACGCGATCGCTTATCACTGCACGGCCGTGGCCGATTACTGGATCGGCCACATCGTCGCCGGCAGGCCCGTCGACCGGGACCGCGACTCGGAGTTCGCCGCCCGGGGGACCGTTGCGGAGCTGAAGCGCGGCCTCGATCCCCTCTTCGACCGGTTGCGCGACGATCTGCGCCGCGCCGGAGGGCGGACGCTGCCGCGCAATGCGCCGCCTCCTTCGTACGAGGGGCCGGACCGCAGGCTCACTTCCGTAGGTGTGCAACTGCATGTCCTGGAGGAACTGGCCCAGCATCACGGCCAGATAGAGATCACCAGGGACACCCTCCTGGACGGAGCGGGGCGATGAAACGCACGGCGCGTCCCGAGGGCGGCCCCGCCGCCGGTCATGGCGGCGTCCCTCTCCGCGTCCCGGGATTCGACGACCTCGACCGGAGCTGGCTGCGCAGCCGTCCCGGCGTCAAGTGGCGCCGCGTGGAAGGCGGCGACCTGCCCGCATGGGTCGCCGACATGGACTTCCCGATCCCCCCGGCGGTGGCCGGAGCACTCCAAGAGGCCGTCGCACACGGCGACTTGGGGTATCCCGACTGGACCGGCGGCAGCCCGCTGCGCGAGGCGTTCGCCCGCCGCATGGCGTCACGCTACGGCTGGGAGGCGTCCTCTTCCCGCGTACGCGAGCAGACGGATCTCATCCAGTGCCTCCAGCTCATCCTGCATCTGGCCACCTCGCCGGGGGACGCCGTGGCCGTGCAGACCCCCAACTACCCGCCGTTCCTGGCCACCCTCAGAACGATGCAGCGGCCCGCCGTGCCGGTGCCGATGACGGACGTGCCGATGACGGACGTGCCGACGGCAGGCGACGGCCGGGGAAGCCGCATCGACATGGCGGCGCTCGCCGACGGAGTCGCCCGTCACGGCTGCAAGGTCCTGCTGCTGGTCAACCCCCACAATCCGACGGGCACGGTGCTGACGAGGGACGAACTCCACGAGATCGCCGCCGTGGCACGCCGCCGTGATCTGCTGGTCGTCAGCGACGAGATCCACTCAGAACTCACCCATGAGCCGCACCGGTTCGTCCCCTTCGCATCGCTCTCTCCGGACGCCGCCGCCCGCACGGTCACGATCACCTCCGCGACCAAGGCGTTCAACCTCGCCGGACTGCGCTGCACCGTCACCCACTACGGACCTGACCGACTGCTGGCGGTACGGGACGCGCAGCCGCCGGATCTCTACGGCACCGTCTCCAATCTCGGCGTCACAGGCACCCGGGCGGCCTGGCTCCACGGAGACGCCTGGCAGAAGCAGCTCCTCACCGTCCTCGACCGGAACCGCCGCCGCGTACACGACGTGCTGCGCGAACGACTGCCCGCGCTGCGCCATCGACTCCCCGAAGCCACCTACTTCACCTGGATCGACGCCCGCGCACTGCGGCTCGCGGAGGACCCCGTGGGATTCGTGCGGCGCCACGGCGGCGTCCTCCTCGACGGCGGCGCGCCCTTCGGCACCGGGTCCGAGCAGTATCTGCGGCTCAACTTCGCTACGTCCGCGGACGTACTGGAAGGAATCCTCGACGGCGTGGTCAACGCCCTGGCCACGCCACCCGCGGGCTGAGCGTCCGCTCCCGGCGGCTGCCGCGTCTCAGTCTGTGGCTTCCGTGCGGTGAGCGGCCGTCGAGCCATCGCGGCAATGGGCCGCCGGGTCCTCGCGGCAGCCGCTCACCAGCACCGTCCACCCCGCTCTTCAGCCTCATCGACGACCGCGAAGCGGTCCCCGTCAGCGTCGCCGCATTCGCCATCGCTGCCGGCACCTGACTGACAGGTGACGGCCAGACCGCGGCCGCCCTCATCGCCATCACCACCTCGTCCGGTGATGCCCCCTGCCCGAGTGCGCCCCCTTCCGGGCCCCGAGCCCGCCACACCCCCTGAGGAATCCCATGTCGCACACCACACCCAGCTCCTCTCCCTCTCCCTCACCGAAGGACGGAGGGCCCAACTCACCAGCCTCGGAACCCTCGTTGACAGTGGCGCACACCGAACTTCTCGCCGCCCGCCTCGAACGCCTCCCCTGGACGAGCCACCAGCGCAAGCTGCTGCTCGTAGTCGCGACGGCCTGGCTGTTCGACTCGATCGACCTGGCGACTTTGACCTTCGTACTGTCGCCGATCAGTACCGAATTCCGCCTCGACCACGCTCAGACGGGCCTCATGGGAAGCATCGGCTTCCTCGGCATGCTCGTCGGAGCCGTCGTCGCCGGGACGATGGCGGACCGGCTCGGCCGCCGGCTGGTCTTCCAGTGCAGCATCGTCGTCTGGGGCGTGGCCAGCGTCGCCCTCGCCCTCTCCTGGGACTTCTCCAGCCTGCTGACGTTCCGCTTCCTGCTGGGACTCGGCATGGGCGCCGAATTCCCCGTCGCCGCCGCGCTGATGGCCGAGTTCCTGCCCGCCGACCGGCGCGGGCGCGGTGCGGCACTTCTGGAGGGCGCCTGGCCCGTCGGCTTCGTACTGGCAGGCGCGCTCGCATACGTCGTCACCGAGCCGCTCGGCTGGCGCGGCATGTTCGTCATCGAGGGCTGTCTCGCCGTGTGGGCCCTGGTGATCCGGCGCGTACTGCCCGAGTCGCCCCGCTGGCTCGCGACCCGCGGCCGCCGTGCGGAAGCCGAGAAGGTCCTGACCGGCTTCGAGCGCGCCGTCCAGCGCGCCGGCGGCAAGCCGCTGCCGGAGCCCGCCCCCGTCGCCGCCGCTGCCTCCGGCGCCGCGAGCGGCGGATTCCGGGACCTCTTCTCGTCGTCCTACCGCCGGCGCACGGTTGCCCTCTGGGCGGTCTGGTTCTGCACCCTGCTCGGCTACTACGGGCTGACCACGTGGCTGGGACAGCTGCTGACGGAACGCGGCCTCGAAGTCGTGGAGAGCATCGAGTACATCCTGCTCATGGCGCTGTGGGGGATACCGGGCTTCCTCTCCGCTGCGTACCTTGTCGAGCGGATCGGCCGGAAGCCCTGCCTGGCCGGATACACCGTGGCCTCGGCCGGTGCGGCCTTCGCCTACGGTCAGGCCGGCGACCAGCTCCAACTGATCGTGACCGGCTCGGTCCTGCAGTTCTTCCTCTTCGGCATGTGGTCGTCGATCTACGCCTACACCCCCGAACTCTTCCCCACCCGCAGCCGGGGCGTCGGGGTGGGCACGGCCACCGCCGCGGGCAGGCTCGGCGCGGTGCTCGGCCCCCTGCTGGTCCCGGTGGTCCTCAGCGCCGCGGGCGCCACGGCGGTGTTCGCTCTCGGTGCGGGCCTGTTCCTGACCGCCGCGTGCCTGGTCCTGACCCTCCTCCCTGAGACGAAGCACGCCGTACTGGAGGACATCTCCGGCTGAGGCCCTCGCCGGTTCACTCGACTGGGCGGCGTTGAAGTGCGCGAAGCCGGTGCGGAGCGCAAATTCGGGGTGGGACACGGTAATTGACTTCGGTGTGCCGGTCAGCGGCACCGCGAATACGGGTGTCCGCAGATTGCTTATTCAACGCCTCAGCCCCCTCTCGCACCGGAGGCTCCCATGCCCGGAAACTGCCGAATCAATTGCATCATTCCGCCGCACCTTCTCGACAAGCTCCTGGAAAGCGACGACAGCGACGCACGCCAGATCGCCTTGGACACCATGCTGACCACTGCCCGGCTGCGGGGCGAGCGCGAGGTCCGCCCGTCCCTCGTCGGCGCGGCTCCCGGCAAGGGCCGACGGACCGTCTTCGACTGCCGTCACAGCAGAAACCTCCCCCTCGCTGTCCTGGTCCGCTCCGAGGAGGGACCGGAATCCGCGGACGAAACCGTCAACCGGGCGTTCAAGGGGCTCGGCATGACCCGCAAATTCTTCAAGGAGGTACTCCAGCGCAATTCCCTCGACGACCAGGGACTGCGCCTGGACGGATACGTCCACTACGGCACCAGATTCAACAACGCGTTCTGGGACGGACGCGAGATGGCCTTCGGAGACGGTGACGGAAGGATTTTCAGCGACTTCACAGGATCTCTCTCCGTGATCGCCCACGAGTTGGCACACGGACTCACCGACTTCACCGCGGGCCTCGAATACCGCAACCAGTCCGGAGCCTTGAACGAGTCGATGTCGGATGTCTTCGGGGCACTGGTCACTCAGTGGTCGCTCGGACAGTCGGCCGAGACGGCGGACTGGCTGATCGGCGCTGAGGTCTTCACGCCCGGGATCGAAGCCGACGCCCTGCGGTCGATGAAGGCACCGGGTACGGCATTCGACAACGCCCTGTTCGGCAGGGACCCCCAGCCCGCCCACATGAACGACTTCGTCAGCCTGCCGGACACCGAACGGGACGACCACGGCGGCGTCCACATCAACTCCGGCATCCCCAACAAGGCGTTCTTCCTCACGGCGACGAACATCGGCGGCAACGCCTGGGAGGCCCCCGGCCTCATCTGGTACGAGTCCCTCAAGGCTTCCACCGTCCAGACCCAGTTCCAGGACTTCGCCGACACCACCTACCAGAAGGCCGGCGAACTGTTCGGCGCCGGCAGCGACGAGCAACTTGCCGTGCTTGCCGCGTGGCAGGAGGTCGGCATCCGTATCAGCGGCATCCCGTCCGGAGTCGCCCGGGGCCGTGCCATGGCGGGCCGCCGCGACGGCGCCGGCGGCGACGGCGAATGGGCCAGGACCCTTGCGTCCTCGCGCCCTTGGGCAAGGGCGTCGGGGAGCTGACGACCCCGGCGGCGGTTGTGACGGCCGCAAGGAACCCGGGAGGCTCCGCACGATGAAGGTGACCCTGGAGACCCACGGCGGGCAGGCGGCGGCCGTCAACCTCCGCCTCCCGCCGAAGGCGGTGGAAACCGGCGCCCTGCCCGAGCACGCCGCGACGGAGCTGTCCGAACTGGTGGCGGCGGCCCTTCCGACGGCGAAGGAGGAACGGCCCACCCAGGCCAGGGACGCGATGAGCTACACGATCACGGTGGAGGAAGGCGGCGGCTCGACCGCCCTCACACAGTCGGACACCACCATGTCCCCGGAGTTCGCGGCCTTGCTCGACTGGCTGGAGAGGCACTTCGCGCGGCAGTGACGGGCGTTGCCGGGCGGCGTGGGCCGGCCTGCATCGTCAATCGGACAGCAGTGGTACCGCGGCGCACTCGGTACGCACGGTCGAGGAGCACCGGTCTGGCGGTCCCTGCGTGCTGGCGAAACTCTTCTGCGTGTACGCAGAAGTGCAAGAGTCCGGCTCCGCTTTACCTTCCCGGTACCTGCTGCTTCGCAGCCAGCAGTGCGGGTAACTGAATCAGACTCATCCATGGAGCAATGGCTACGGGGCAGGCCTGCGCATCAGGGACTGCCCTTGTGTCACCGGGTGGTTGCTCCCCATCGACCTTCGAGGACACCGTGATGGCCGGCACTCTTCACCTACGCGCAGTCGACCGGTTCCCGCTCCAGCCCGGCACCCACCTGCCCACCAGAGCCCACGTCGCGACGCCCTACGGCAAGGACGACCGCGTTCCGCGCGACCGACATGACGACAACGCGCATGGTTGAGCCTGGAATTCGCGCCGTGGCTTCTTTCCCGGATGCTCCACGATCGGCACAGCGCCGCGACGCGGCCGCTGTGACCCTTCAGGACACGTTTCGGCTGCCGGCGCTCCACGCCTTCGTCTCCGAGGCACGGCGGTGCGTCGTGGCGCGGCTGCGCGAGTGGGGTGCTCATGAAGACGTCTGCGGGGACGCGGAGTTAGTGATCTCCGAACTCTTCACCAACGCCGTGCTCCACACCGACAGCGTCGAGATCGGCTACGGACTGCGCGTGACGGGGATGCACCTGCGTGTCGAAGTCGCAGACGAAGGTTGCCGGTCGAAGGAACAGCGCCTGCGGTCTGCCGAGTGCGAAGAGGAGAACGGGCGCGGGCTGCTGCTCGTCAAAGCCTTCTCGGAAACATGGGGAGTCCGGGCCCGTGAGAACGGTCAAGGCAGCGTGACCTGGGCCGACCTCCCGTACCGGCCTGCGCCCGGACGGACCCCACAGCCTCAGCCGGACCATCACACCAGATGAGGAAGCCAACTCCCTGACAAAGGGGCCACTTTCGCGTTACTGAGCCTCGCCCCGCGATGTCGACGACAGTGATGAAGCCTGCTTCGTGCGATTCGGCGGACACGACGGGAACGCAGCACTACGCTGCCGCTGTGATTTTTGCCACGGCCCCTGCCAACCGGAGCACTGTGGCGAACACCCCTTCCATCACCAGGTCAACGGCAGTGAGGGAGCGATGAAGGGTGTTAGAGAGGACCAGCGGGAGCTACGTAGTCACCTCGTCGTCGATCAGGGATGTGGCGCCGCGTGAGCGCGCCGACTTCTGGACCGATCACGTCTCGTCCGTTCACTGTCGGATGGACCTGAGATTCCCGCACGGCGACTCCTTCCAGGCCGGGACGATCCGCCAGCAAACGGACACCTATCAGCTCGCGAAGTGCTGGTCGGACAGGCTCGGATACCTCCGGACCCCGCAGCAGGTACGTCAGCACCCGGATGAGGACTACCGGTTCGTGGTCATGCTCTCCGGAAGAGCCGTGCACCGTCAGGACGGCGAGGAAGCAGAGATGGCGCCCGGGACCGCGGGCCTGCTCCCGGTGAACGGGTCGTACCAGACTCTCTACGATCGCTACGAGGGACTCAGCATGACCATCCCTGCCCACGAGGTGGACAGCCGGCTGAACCGCAAATCCCCGGTGACCGCGGGGCTGGACCTGGCATCGGGCCTGGGCCGCGTGGTGGGGAGCATGGTGACCAGCCTGCACGAGGCACGGGACACCCTCACCACCACCCAGTTCGATGCGGTGTCCGACCGGATCGTCGAGCTGCTGTGCATGCTCGTGGTGGGCGACGACCGCCCGGATGCGCCGGACCATCTGGCCGAGGTGGAGGCGATGGTGCGCCGGCACGTGCGCGAGCACGCGGCCGACCCGGGGCTGAACGGCGAGGCGATAGCACGCGCGTTGGGCTGGTCACTGCGGCAGATCCAGCTGGCACTCCAGTGCGCCGGGACCACGCCCCGCGAGCTGATCCGCGAGGAACGCCTGAGGCTGATACGGGAACGCCTCCAGAACCCCGCCTATCAGCACGTGACCATCACGGACCTGGCGTACGCGTCGGGCTTCTCCTCCCCGAGCGCACTCAGTACCGCGTTCCGTAAGCGCTTCGGGGTGAGCCCACGCGAGATGCGGCATGAGGCGGACGCCGGCACCGCAGACACCGCTCAGAAACCGCGCGGATAGCGCCAGTCGGTCCTCCTGGCGGGGAAACGGGCACGGATTCGCGGTGCGCACGGAGTCACGAGGCTCCGTGCGCACCGGGAGCAACGACTCGATCAGTGACCACAGTTCGTCCGAGACGATCCACGGACGAGCAACTCTCTTCCCGCGGCCGGACCGACGAGCATCCAACAGGCTGTCACACCGTCAACGACTTCCGTCAGGACCTCTCGGGCCACTCGTCCGGTCTGTAAGCCTGGAGCCCCGCGCTCAACGTCCGCCTCATCGCCGCCGCAAGGCATCTGGTCTCCCAACGCTTCCCAAACCACCCATCCAGGCAAGAAAGCCCGCTGAACTGGAGACTGGCTCTCCGCCAACGGCCTCTACCGTGTTGTTCGAACTGACCCAGGGTCTCGTGCCAACGGGGCCGCAGCCGGTTGCACAACGGTCTGTCGGCGTCCGCCATCAACTCCTCGTCCCCAGTACGTCGATCGCTGCAACTTGGCGTGCGAGAGAGAAAGCACAACGGCGAATCGCGCAACCCCCGTGACGCTAGTGCAGTGTGGTTGACCTGCCCGGAGGCGGCACTGCTCGCAGAAGGTCCCACAGTGGTCGTCCGCTCGCAGCCCACTCCCCAAGCAGGTGGCGGTCGACCAGGTGCAGCCGCTGCGACTTGGCCAGTGGGGGACAGCCGGAGGTGAAGCGGCCGTTCGTGACCAGGACTACGACGTCCGCGCCGTGAAGTTGGCGGGCAGTGCCATTCAGTACATGCAGATCCGGGGTGCCGATTGGGGATCCGGCCAAGCCCTTGCGTCGGTGCTTGGCTTGGATCACCCACCGGCGCCCGAGGGGATCGGTGGCCTTCACGTCTGCACCGTTATCTCCCGCACCACCGACCTGCACCGCGTCAGAGCAGCCGTCCCGCTTCATCAAGTCCCGTATCGCATGCTCGAACTCCCGGTGATGCAGCGAGTCCAGCTGACTCATGGTGTACCTGATGCCGCGGGCCCGGACCTGCTCCCACTGCGCCTTCTGCCGACGCTGGTGATGCCAGCCGCCAAGCACGGCCGCGCCGACGACGATGGCCACCAGGAGCGTCCAAGGGTGCTCACGGATCCAGTTGACCACCGCGACAAACAGCGTGACGGCCGCGGCAGCCGCCAGGCCATAGGCGATCGCCTGTGCCTCGGCCTTCTGCTGTCGCCTGCTCCTACGCCGTGTGCGGCGCCGCTGCGGTGGCCGGCGGCGGCTCATCGTCCACGTCCGTTGCTGTTGAAGTGAATCGGGTACGCCACGGTTCCTCGGGGGGCGGGTTTCCGCTCCACCTTCGGGAAGCGGATCGGGTAGGTCGCAGGCTTCTGATGCTGAGGCCTTACGGCCCGACCGCTGTCGCTGAACGTGATCGGATAGGTCGCAGTCTTCTGGGTCCGCGGCGGCTGATGGCTCCCAGACGCAGTGTTGGGGGTGCCGTTGCCTATGCCGACGATCATCATGGCCGCCATGGCCAATAAAGCCATCTCGTGGCGAGCTCCCGCTGCCCATCGATAGTGCCCGCGTACGTAGGTCCCGTCCGCCCTCACATAGCCCTCGACGTATGGCATAGCTGCCTCTCCTCCATGGTCGGTCACCGGGCTACCCATGAAAGCAGCGGGCACTGACAACCAGTCATGGAGCGATCACGTCGAGTGAGACAGGTGAGGTTGATGCGAAAGAAGGGCCGGAAGGAAACGGGAAAAACAATGGCGGGGCATCGCCACCCCTTACGAGAAGCAAACCGACCTCTACCTCGCCGCCATCACCCTCCCCTGGCTCGACCAGTGATCGGCAAGACGCCACCTTGGCCATCGTCCGTCGCTGTGGTCCGACATCGTGGGGTGACGGATCGCCAGCACCCATCGGGCACCAAGCGCTCCACGATCAGGGACGCGGCGCGCGGTGGTTCACGAGGCGTTGAGCGCGGGCTCAAGCAGAATCGTCACCCTGCTGTGTCATGCGTCTCCTCACTTCCACTGCCGCAGCCGGGGAGCAGACCGATGGCGGTAGTGGCGAGGCCCATCGTGGTCAGCGCCAGTACGAGCATCGGCTTGCGGCCGCGTTTGTCGCCGAGCTGCCCGGCGATGACGCCGCCGACGGGCCGGGCGAGGAAACCGACCGCGAACGTCGCGAAGGCGGAGAGGACTTCGGCGACGGGACTGCTGGAAGGGAAGAACTCGCCGCCGAGTACGAGCGCGGCAGCGATGCCGAAGATGAAGTAGTCGTACCACTCCACCGCCGAGGCCGCCGCAGCGGCAGCGGCCACCCTGCGCCGATCGTCCTTCCGCGGGATCGCGGAGCCGGCTGAGGTCTTATCCATGGCTGTCCATTGCTGCACGCTCCGGGGGTTGTGACGCGGAAGAGGTGACGGAGAGCGCCGCGTCGCGATTCCGGGGCGAAACGTCCCTCGGGTACGGCTGACGATCCGGCGGCTCCCGGTCGCCCGCATCCGAGCATCCGGACGGACTGTTGTCCCAGGCGTATCGCCGAAGCCGTTGCAACGGCCAAACAGGAACGTGGCTCCCTTGTGCACGGTGCACAACGGAAGCGGTGCGCTGGCGCCCGTCCCTACCGTTCACCGACGCGCCGTGCCACGCTGCCCGTCATGGAGCCGGCCGCAGCGTCACCGAACGCGCTCCCCGGCGATGTGCCGGGAATCATCGAGGCGATCCGGGACGAATTGACCGGCCGCTTCGCATCGGCTGCCGACGACCTGGCGGCTACGACACTGCGCGACGACCCGGCCTACGCCTCGCTGATCACCAGGACCGAGCTGTCCCAGCGCATCCACCGCAACCTGTGCCAGGCGCTCACCGCCGTGACCCAGCATTCGCAGGGTCTGCCCATCGACCTGGACGACGCACTGAGCACCGGCCACCGCAGGGTGCAGCAGGGCCTGCCGCTGGCGTCGCTGCTGCACGCCTACCGGCGCGGCGGACGCCTGCTGTGGGAGGTCGTCACCGAAGTCGTCGCGGAACGCGAGCCGGAGGCCCTGCCCACGCTGCTGCCCGTCGTGTCCGTCATCTGGGACGTGGTGGAACAGATCACGGACGCGGTCGCCGAGTCCTACCGGCAGGCCGACGCCGCACGAGCCGCACGCGACCAGGTGCGACGGCACGCCCTACTGGACGCGCTCCTCGAAGGCTCCGGAGCGGCGGCGGGGCTCGCTTCGGAAGCCGCGGCGCTGCTGGGACTCCCGGAACGTGCCCGGTACGCCGTCGTCGTCCTGCGTGCCGACCCCGCTGGGCGACCGCCCTCCTCCGACCCCGGCTTTCCGGGCGAGGCATCCGGCGTGCGCATCCTGTGGCGCATCCGCGCCGACGGCGAGACGGGCCTGGTGCACCTCGGGGACCGTCCCGTGGAGACACTGCGGGAGTTGCTCGCCCCTCACGCCGTACGGGCGGGAGTGAGCCCGGCCGTGGGTGCCCTCTCCGAGGCGGGACGGGCCCGCTGGCTGGCGGAGTTGGCACTGCGCACCTGCGGACGTACGAGCCCGAAGACCGCGCTGCTCGATGAGCGTCTGCCGATGGCGCTCGTCGCCGCGCAGACCGAACTGGCCGGACGACTGCGCACGGTGGTCTTCGGCCCCGTCCTCTCCCTGCCGCCCGACGACTGCGCCACGCTGCTGAGCACGCTGGAGGTCTGGCTGACGTCCTCAGGCTCCATGTCCGCCGCCGCACAGCGCCTGTACTGCCACCGCAACACCGTCGCCAACCGGCTGCGACGGCTGGAACAGCTCACCGGGCGCTCGCTGACCGATCCCGCGCACATCGTCGAGACTTCTCTCGCGCTGACAGCGGTTCAGCAGCTCACGCCCACGGCCGGCGTCCGGTCGCGCGCCAGATAGGCCCCCGGTCGGCGCTCGGCTTCGTGGCCTCCTCGGTCTGCGCCTGGCGGCAGTCGCCCCAACCGGGCAGCCGGACCCGTACGGCCGGACCCCGTACGGCCGGACCCCGTACGCCCGGACCCCGTACGCCCGGACCCCGTACGACCGGACCCCACGCGCCGTGGTGTTGTGCGCGCTGCACAGCCGTGGCGGACTCGGGTTGGTCGCCTGCCCCGACCTGTCCCGAGCTGTCTGTGTCCGGCCGTGGTCCGGTGCTTTGGTGAGCCGCGAGACGTACCCCCCATCGTCATGAGGAGGCCACGATGACGTGGCGACGACGTATCGCCGGACCGCTCATCGCAGTGCTGTCGGCGCTGACACTGCTCACCTTGCCGGCGCTGCCCACAGCCGCGGCCGCCCCGGAGGAGCCCGCACCGGCGACGGAGAGCGCGGCAGCCCCCTGGGAGGAGCCGGGGCCCTACGGCGTCAAGGTCAAGATCGGCGCGACGCACACCTTCTACTATCCGGACGGCATGGGCGACGGCGGGCGCAAGCACCCGGTGATCCTCTGGGGCAACGGCACCGGCGTGATCCCCGGCGTCTACAGTGCCCTGCTGCGGCACTGGGCCGGCCAGGGATTCATCGTCGTCGCCGCCAACACCCCGAACGGCAACTTCGGCATCTCGATGCTCCACGGCATCGACAAGCTGACCGAATGGAACGCCGACCCGAGAAGCGAGTTCCACGACCGGGTGGACCTCGCCAACATCGGTGCAAGCGGGCATTCCCAAGGCGGTTCGGGCGCAATCAACGCCGGAGCCGACGGTCGGGTGAAGACCACCGCGCCCATCCAGCCGGGGCCGCTCAACTCGCCCTCGGCGCTGCGCGGGCCCGCGCTCTTCCTGGCCGGTGAACGCGACCTGATCGTGCCGCCCGCCCTGGTGCGGTCCCTGTATGACCAAGCCGACCAAGTACCGGCCGTCTACGCCGAGTTGAAGGGCGCCCGTCATGTGACCACAGTGGGCGACGCGGGCGGCTTCCGCGGAGCCACCACCGCCTGGTTCCGCCATCAGTTGATGGGCGACGCCGCGGCGGGAGCGCTGTTCTACGGACCGGACTGCGGACTGTGCGACGATCCGGCTTGGTCGGACTTCCGCCGCAACTCCCGCGCGGAGCCGTCGACAACGGCCACGAACACGGCCACAACAGCGAACGCGGCCGCCACGGCCACGTGGGACGCGGCCACGGCGAACGCCGGCAGCCCAGCCGCCAAGGCGACCGCCGCCACCGAGACGACCACTGCCGCCAAGGCCAGCACCCCCGCGCAGCAGTCCGAGAAGATCCGGTACGTAGCGCTCGGGGACTCGGCCGCCACCGGTCCGTTGATCCTCCCGCCGGACCTGCGGCAGCCCGGCTGCCTGCGGACCACCCGCAACTACCCCGCCCGCACCGCCCGGGCGCTCGGCACCGCGGAGTTCACAGACGTGACGTGCTCCAGCGCCAAGACCACCGACCTGACCGGATCACAGCGGACCCCGATGGGCGCGGTGCCACCGCAGCTCGACGCCCTGGACGCGGACACCACCCTCGTCACCCTCCACATCGGCGCCAACGACATCTCCCTGAGCAGCCTGGTGGGCGATTGCCTCAACCCGCTGCGGCTGCCGCTGAAGAGCCGCTGCGCCGACACCTACCAGGACAACGGGCGCGACGAGTGGAAGGAACGGATCGCCGGTCTCGCGCCCCGCATCGACGATGCCATCGGCGCCATACAGCGCCCGTGCCCCCGGGGCCGAGGTGCACGTCGTCGGCTATGGCAGCTACCTGCCGCCCGGCGGCTGCCACCCCAGGGTGCCGATCCTGCCGCGCGACGCCACCTACGTCCAAAACACCATCGGGCACCTCAACACGATGCTGGAACAGCGCGCCGCCGCGAAGGGCGTCCACTACATCGACCTGGCGGCCGGGAGCACGGGACACGACGTCTGCCGTCCGCCGGGCACCCGCTGGATCGAGCCCTACGTGCCTGCGTCCCCCGCCGCCCCGTTCCACCCCAACGCCCTTGGCATGAAAGGGTTCGCCGACATCGTCACGGCGGCCGTCACCGACGACTGACCCCCGGGATCGACCGAAGCCTGTCGGGCGCACGGCTCCCTGAGCCTCGTGGCCATGCGCCCACAGCAGAGGCACGTCTCGCCGCCCCGGCGAAGACACCGTCAATCCGCCCTGGTGACGCACACCCCGCGGGCGCACGGTTCGTGCCTGCGACGGGCGTGCACACACGCTCCGACCTCACGCCGTCCATCGCCGCTTTCCGGGGGAGTCGCGATGGACCGGCTCCCCCGGAACAGCGCTGAGTTCAGCATCCTCCCGAACCTTCCTGAGCGTGAACGTCTCAAGAGAGCACAGGTGGATCAGAGATGACCCGACAGCGTCTGACAGCGCGTATGCGGAACAACGCCGACAGGGCCGCGGCCCTCGCTCTCTGCGCGTTCGCGGGGGCGATCGTGGTCTTTCTCATCGACCTCGGCGCCCCCGCCCGATGAGCGATGCCTCGGTGATCGGCCGGGCCGGTGCGGTGGGCGAGCACGGTGCGGTGCAGGTGCTGAGCAGACGCGAACACCCGGCCCATCGCCATCGCGCTGGGAATGCGGCGACGTCCACGTCGGGCTCTTCCCCGGCACCCGGGAGGAGCGCGGCGCCTGCTGCACGAACGGGTCGCCGGGCGAACTCGGCCACCGCGCCGCCGAGTTCGATGCTGCTTCCCTGTACGCCCCGACCGGGGGCGGGCATGCGGTGGCGGCCGGTGATTCGACGTCCGGTTCCCAGAAGGAGTCCTCGCCGCTCACACCCCCTCCCCAGCGATGCTACTGAGGGGTATGGTCGGGTCCCCCCACCTCCCGCACCCGACCCCGACCCCCGATGGCGCAGGGACTCAGATGACGATGGAGAGGGAAACCGGGTCGTGTGAAGGCTCGGCCGACGGCTCCGATGCACGCTGGCAGCGCATCTGGAGCGAACGTGAGCAGTTGCTCAAGGTGGCTCGTCGCCGCTCCGTATGCGTGGAGGACGCGGAGGACGCCGTGCACGAGGCCATGGTGCGGGCCTGGGAGAGGCCGGACCTCGACGAGAGCCGGGTCGGCGCGTGGCTGACGACGGTCACCATGCGGCTGTGCGTGGACCGGCGCCGGCAGGTGAGCCGCGAGACAGACGTGCAGGGCCTCGTCCCCGCCGCGTCCTCGCAGTCGTCGGTGGAGGAAGCGGTCTGCGACCGCCTGGAGGCGAACTGGCTGGCGCAGCGCAGCAGCGAACTGCCCCCGCGGCAGGCACACGCGCTGTGGCTGAAGTCCTCGAACCTGGACGTCGCTCAGGTGGCCGAGGAGATGGGACTGAGCTACCGCACGGTCGAGTCGCTGCTCGCCCGCGGCCGACGGACGCTGCGCCGACTGCTCGCCGGTGCGCTCTCGTTGGGAGCTTGGAACTGGGTGACCGGCCGGGCCCGTACGGGCGGCGGCGCGATGGCCACAGGCGTGGCGTCGACCGCCGCGACGCTGACGATGCTGGGGCTGCTCCCGCCCGGCGACACCCCGAGGGAGGCCGACGGGTCACGGCCCGCGACCACACGTCCCGTGACGCCCCCGGTGGAACACCCGGACGGATCGGGAAGGTCCGCCGGCGCCAGGGAGCCGGGACCGCTCGGGAGCGGGGCTGCCGGCGCCGGGTGGGCGCAGCCGGGCACGGGACTGCCGGTGGCCGGGGTGTTCGCGCTTCCCGGTCCCGGACCGGTATCGGTCGGCGTGCTGGGAGCGGACACATCACCGTCCTCGCTCATAGCGGGCGTCCGAGTCCCGCCCGAGGTCCCCCACGCCTCGGTGGCGGGGCGGGACGCCTCCGTCCCGTCGACGGCGGCGCAGGGGACGGACGCACCGGAGGCGAAGGTTCCCGCCGAACCACGGGCGTCCACGCCGGCGACCCCCCGTACCGCCCCGGCCGTACCGAAGCGGACGGCTCCCGGAACGTCGTCGGTGCGCACGCCGGCGGAGCCCTCAGCCCCGGCCGTATCCCGGCTGGAGTCGTCGACGGGCGACCTCCCGTAGCCACCGGACTCGCGCCCACGCGCCCCTGACCGGCGGCTGAGCGCCCGGCGCGCACCGGGCAGTCGAAATCCCCGGACGCCGAGAAAAAAAATTCTCCGCCGGTCGCGACGGACGTCTCACCCCCCGCCGTAGAACTCGTGGCAGGACGGTTGGTCTACGGGCTGAAAGGTGGGCTGGATGGGGGTGGAGATCAGTGTGTCGGGGTTGACCAAGTCCTTCGGCAGACAGGTCATCTGGCAGGACGTCTCGCTGACGCTGCCCGCCGGGGAGATATCGGTCATGCTCGGACCGTCGGGTACGGGCAAGTCGGTCTTCCTCAAGACGCTCGTGGGGCTGCTCCGGCCGGACCGGGGCTCGATCCACGTCGCGGGCCAGGACGTCACGAGGCTGAGCCGGCACGAACTGTACGAGGTGCGAAAGCTCTTCGGCGTCCTCTTCCAGGACGGTGCGCTCTTCGGTTCGATGAACCTCTACGACAACATCGCCTTCCCGCTGCGGGAGCACACACGTAAGCCGGAGAGCGAGATCAAGAGGATCGTGTCCGAGAAGATGGACATGGTCGGCCTCATCGGGGACGAGGACAAGCTTCCGGGCGAGATATCCGGCGGCATGCGCAAACGGGCCGGGTTGGCACGGGCGTTGGTGCTCGATCCGGAGATCATCCTTTTCGACGAGCCGGACTCGGGCCTCGACCCCGTGCGCGTGGCGTACCTCAACCAGCTGATCGTGGACCTCAATGCGCAGATCGACGCCACGTTCCTGATCGTCACCCACGACATCGCCTCGGCCCGCCAGGTGCCGGACAACATCGGCCTGCTCTTCCGCCGCGAGCTGGTGATGTTCGGCCCACGTGCCCTGCTGCTGCACAGCGACGAACCCGTGGTCGACCAGTTCCTGGGCGGCCGGATGCGGGGCCCGATCGGAATGGCCGAGGAGAAGGACGCCGCGCAAGTCGAGCAGGAACTGGCCGAGTTGAAGGCCGGAGACGGAGGCGGCCCGCTCCGGGACCAGAGAGCCGCGCTTGCCGCGGCGTACGTCCCCCGGCTGCTGCCGAGTGCGGGCATCGAACGGTCGCGGCGGTGGCAGACGATCGCGGAACTCGAGAGAGCCCGTGCGGCCACGGTGGGCCCCGGGGCAGGCAAGCGCCGTAAGAGCGAAGAAGGCCGGCTGCCCGGCACGAACCGCAGGACCGGCACAGTGCCGCAGTTGGAGGCCGCCGTCGAGCGGGCCCCGGAGACCGGAACTGAGCCGGCCGGTCGGCCGGAAGCAGAGGGAGACCGTAGACCGGGCCCGTTCGCGCGCTGGAGAGCCGCCCGAAAGGCCGCCAAGGGGGCTGCCCGGGAGGCGGACCGGAAGGCGGACGGGACCACATGAAGATCTCCCCCACCATGGCGGTCAGGCACTCGGGCGACCTGTTCGCCCTCGCCCTGGACACCCTGCGCGCCCTGCCCCGACGCCCGTTCCAGCTGCGGGAGTTCATCCAGCAGGCATGGTTCATCGCCAGCGTCACGATCCTGCCGACCGCCCTGGTCTCCATCCCGTTCGGTGCCGTGATCGCGCTACAGATCGGAAGTCTGACGCGGCAGTTGGGCGCCGAGTCGTTCGCGGGCGCCGCGTCCGTGCTGGCGGTGCTCAGGGAGGCGTCCCCGATCGTCACCGCCCTGCTCATCGCCGGGGCCGGAGGCACCGCCATCTGCGCGGACTTCGGGGCCCGCAAGATCCGGGACGAGATCGACGCCATGGAGGTGCTGGGAATCGATCCGGTGCACCGGCTGGTCGTTCCGCGGGCGCTGGCGGCGATGGTGGTCGCAGCCCTGCTCAACGGACTGGTCTCGGTGGTCGGCGTGGCCGGAGGCTACTTCTTCAACGTCATCCTCCAGGACGGCACTCCGGGCGTGTACCTCGCCTCCTTCACCACGCTCGCGCAGCTCCCCGACCTGTGGGCGGGCGAGATCAAGGCGCTGGTGTTCGGAGCGATCGCCGCGATCGTCGCCTCGTACAAGGGGCTCAACGCCAAGGGCGGTCCCAAGGGCGTCGGTGACGCCGTCAACCAGTCGGTGGTGATCACTTTCATGCTGCTGTTCGTCACGAACTTCGTGATGACCGCCGTCTACTTCCAGATCGTTCCGCAGAGGGGGTAGGGGATGGCGCCGTCGGACAAGAGCCTTCTCGCCCGGCCGCTTCGCTCCCTGGAGGAGCTGGGCACCCAACTGGTCTTCTACGGGCGTTCCCTGGCCTGGAGCCACCGGACCTTGCGCCGGTACCGGAAGGAAGTGCTGCGCCTGCTGGCCGAGGTGAGCTTCGGCCGAGGAGCGCTGGCGGTCGTCGGCGGAACGGTCGGCGTGATCGCGTTCCTGACGTTCTTCACGGGCACCGAGGTGGGCCTACAGGGGTACACCGCGCTCAATCAGCTCGGCACCTCCAACTTCGTGGCCTTCCTCTCCGCTTACTTCAACACCCGCGAGATCGCGCCCCTGGTATCCGGCCTCGCGCTGTCCGCGACAGTGGGCGCCGGATTCACAGCGCAGCTCGGTGCGATGCGGATCAACGAGGAGGTCGACGCCCTCGAGGTGATGGCCGTCCCGTCGCTGCCGTTCCTGGCGACGACCCGGATGATCGCCGGGTTCCTGGCGGTGATCCCGCTGTACGTGCTCGGGCTGCTCTCCTCGTACTTCGCCTCGAGGACCATCACCACGCTCTACTACGGGCAGTCCGCCGGCACCTACGACCACTACTTCCAGCAGTACCTGTCACCCGTCGACGTGCTCTGGTCCTTCGGGAAAGTGATCGTCTTCGCCGTCGTGATCATCCTGGTGCACTGCTACTACGGCTACCACGCCAAGGGCGGCCCGGCCGGAGTGGGCGTCGCCGTCGGCCGCGGGGTGCGCACCTCCATCGTCGCCGTCAACGTCATCGACTTCTTCCTCAGCCTGGCGATCTGGGGCGCCAGCACGACCGTACGGATTGCGGGGTAACCGTCGATGAAGGTGCCGATGCCGATGCCCGCCGCGATACGCGGACCACTGTCGACCGCCGCCCGGCTGAGGCTGTACGGGGTCGTCTTCCTCACCGTCATCGCCCTGCTGCTGTCGCTGACCGTCGCCGTCTACCAGCAGGCGTTCACGTCGGTCGTGCGGATCACGCTGGAGGCCGACTCCCTCGGCAACCAACTGCAACGGCGCTCGGACGTCAAACTGCGCGGCCTGATCGTCGGCGAGGTCCGCGACGTGCGGGCCGACGGGCGGAAGGCGACGCTGGACATCGCCCTGGAGCCCGGACAGACCAGGCACATCCCGTCGGACGTGCACGCCCGGCTGCTGCCCAAGACGCTCTTCGGCGAGAAGTACGTCGACCTGATCACCACGGGCAGCTCCTCGAACCGGCACATCGAGGACGGCGACGTCATCACCCAGGACCGCACCAGGGCGGGCATCGAGCTCCAGAAGCTGATGGACGACCTGCTGCCGCTCCTGCGGGCCGTGCGTCCCGGGGACCTCAACGCCACACTCTCCGCCTTCTCCACGGCACTTGAGGGGCGGGGAGAGAAGATCGGCTCCAACTTCGCCAGGCTGGAGGCCTACTTGCGCAAGGTCAACCCGCACATGCCTGCGCTCCAGCAGGACATATCCCGCCTCGCCGACACGACGGAGATCTATGCGGACGCCGCGCCCGACTTGCTGCGGGTGCTGCGCAACACCGCCACCACCAGCCGGACGGTGGTGGAGAAGAAGCAGACCCTGCGGGCGTTCCTGACCGGGACCACCGCCACGGCCGACACCCTCGACGGCTTCCTCGACGAGAACGAGGACCGTCTCATCACTCTGGGGCGGGTGTCCCGGCCCACGCTGGCCCTCCTGGACGAGTACTCCCCCCAGTACCCGTGCCTGCTGAACGGCCTGGTGGACCAGAGCAGGCGCTCGGACGAGGCTTTCCGGGGCGGCAAGATGCGGATCACGCTCGAGTTCGTACGACCGCGTCCCGGATACAAACCCGGTGAGGAGCCGCGCAACGACGCCCGTACCGGTCCCTACTGCGCCGGGCTGCCGAACCCGCCGGTGCCGGCGCCCGACTATCCGTTCGCGGACGGGACTTCGAAGAAGAGGTCGAGCTCCGTCGCGCCGGGCGGCCCCGGACCGGTGTCGGGGACCGTATCCGAACAGCGGCTCATCGGCCCGCTCGTGGCACCGGTCATGGGCGAGTCCGCAGACGACGTGCCGCCCGTGGCCACCCTGCTCTTCGGGCCGATGGCGCGTGGGACCAAGGTGAGCGTCGCATGAGCGCACGCACCATCAGCGGCCCCCTGACCAAGTTCGGCCTCTTCACCGTGGTGACGGTGGCGGCGACGGCACTGCTGGCGGCCACCATCGTCAACTTCGACTTCGAGCCTGAGAAGACCTACACCGCCACCTTCCGCGACGTCACGAGCCTGGAGGTGGGCGACGACATCCGCGTGGCCGGAGTACGGGTCGGCGAGGTCGAGGACATCCGGATCACGCACCGCAAGCTGGCCGAGGTCGAGTTCACCGTCACCGACAAGCGTCCGCTGCTGCGGAGCACGGGTGCCACCATCCGCTACCGGAGCCTGGTCGGCCAGCGGTACATCGCCCTCACCGAAGGCGCCGGGAACGGATCGCGGCTGCCGGACGGCGGGCACATCCCGCTCTCCAGGACGCAGCCCGCGCTCGACCTCAACGTGCTCCTCAACGGCTTCAAACCGCTCTTCGCCGCGCTGAGTCCGCACGACGTCAACCGGCTGGCAACGGAGATCATCAGGACGTTGCAGGGCGAGGGCGGCACCGTGGGCAGCCTGCTCGCGCACACCGCCTCGCTGACGACGACACTCGCCGAACGCGACAAGATGATCGGCTCCGTCATCACGAACCTCAACACCGTGCTGGCCACGCTGGACAAGCGCAGCGCACGCTTCTCCTCGCTGATCACCCAGCTCAGGCGGCTCGTCTCGGGGCTTTCCGCCGACCGCAAGCCGATCGGCGACTCACTGTCCGACATCAACGATCTGACCGGCGCCACCGCCGCCCTCCTGGAGGACGGCCGGCCGGCGC
Organism: Streptomyces marispadix; assembly: GCF_022524345.1. Lineage (NCBI taxonomy): Bacteria > Bacillati > Actinomycetota > Actinomycetes > Kitasatosporales > Streptomycetaceae > Streptomyces > Streptomyces marispadix. The sequence goes on from NZ_JAKWJU010000002.1 coordinate 4,777,852, forward strand.
TGAAGACGGACATCGGGGAGCTGTCGAAACTCTCCAACACGCTGAACGGGCACGAGAAGACCGTCGAAGGCGTGATCCAGCGGCTGCCCGGCAAGCTCAACAAGCTGACCGGCACCGCCACCTTACGGCTCCTGGTTCAACTTCTACCTGTGCGACTTCGACGGCAGGGTCGTACTGCCGAAGACCGCCAAGGTGGTCACTCCCGAGTACCACGTCGACCAGGGGAGGTGCGCCGGATGACCCCCTTCCGTGACCGCAGCCCCGTGAAGATCGGAATCGCGGGCCTCACCGCCCTCGCACTGCTCACCGCGGCCGCGTTCAACATCGACGACCTGCCGCTGATCGGAAGCGGCGACCGCTACAACGCCTCCTTCTCCGAAGCGGGCGGTCTCAAGTCCGGCGACGAGGTCCGCATCGCCGGGGTGAAGGCCGGCGAGGTCGACGAGGTGGCCCTCGACGGCGACCACGTCCGGGTGTCCTTCCGCCTCAAGGGCGACCCGGCGCTGGGCAGCCGCACCGGCGCCGCCATCCGCGTCAAGACGATCCTCGGCGCGAAGTACCTCGCGCTCGAGCCCGACGGCCCGGGGCAGTTGGAGGAGGGCAGCACGATCCCGCGTTCCCGCACCACCCCCGCCTACGACGTGGTGGAGGCGTTCAGCGATCTGACGACCACCACGGAGAAGGTCGACAAGAAGCGGCTGGCCAAGTCCATGGACACCCTCTCCGCCACCTTCAAGGACTCGCCGGAGGAGGTCCGGGCCTCCATCAAGGGCCTGGCGAAGCTGTCGCGAACGGTCTCCTCACGCGACGAGAAGCTGCGTGAACTGCTCCGGCACTCCAAGGGCGTCAGCGGCGTTCTGGCCAAGCGGTCCGGGGACTTCACCGAACTGGTCGACGACGGCGACAAGTTGTTCAAGGAGATCAACGCACGGCGGAAGGTCATCCACTCGCTGCTGAAGAACGCGGTGCGTATGAGCGTGCAGCTCTCCGGCCTGGTGAAGGACAACCGCCGGCAGATAGGGCCCGCCCTTACCCGCCTGCACACCGTGGTGCGGATGCTCGAACGCAACCAGAAGAGCCTCGACCGCAGCGCCGAACTGCTCGGCCCGTACTCACGCGTCTTCGCCAACACCCTTGGGAACGGGCCCTGGTTCGACTCGTACGTGCAGAACCTGGTGGCCGTGCCCGGGAAACCCCGCGGCGGCCCCGACGTGAAGCCGGGAGGATCACGATGAAGCCTCTGCCTGCCGCGCTCGGCTCGCTGCGCCGCCTGCGCGGCAATCCACGCTCCGCGCTCGCGATCGCCGTCGCGCTGGCGGTGGTCGCCGCGGTGGTGATCGTGGCCTGGCCCGGGAACGACACCAAGAAGGTCACCGCCTACTTCGCCCGCACCGTCGGCATCTACCCCGGCTCCGACGTGCGCGTACTGGGAGTGAAGGTGGGCGAGGTCAAGGACGTAACCCCGCAGGGCAAGCGGGTCCGCGTACTCCTCGAATTCCCCGCCGACCGCAAGATCCCCGCCGGCGCCGAGGCCGCGATCATCAACTCCTCGGTCGTCAGCGACCGTTACGTGCAGCTCCTGCCCGTCTACCGGAAGGGCCCGGTGATGCCCGACGGCGCGGTCATCCCCCAGAAGCGCACCGCCGAGCCGGTGGAGCTGGACCGCGTCTACGACAGCCTCCACATGACGTCCGAGGCGCTGGGCCCCAAGGGAGCCAACAAGGACGGCTCGCTCTCCCGGCTCCTCGGCGTCAGCGCCGACAACCTCGACGGCCAGGGCAAGCAGGTCAACCGCACGGTCCACGATCTGTCGAAGGCCCTGACGACGCTCTCCGACGGGCGAGGCGACATGTTCGGCTCGATCCGGAACCTACAGGTCTTCACAGCCGCTCTCGCCGCCGACGACGGCAGCGTACGGTCCTTCAACGACAGCCTGGCCAAGGCGTCGAAGACGCTCGCCGGGGAGCGGAAGGACCTGGTCGCCGCGGTGCGGTACCTCGCGATCGCCCTGCGGGACGTGTCCGGCTTCATCCGGGAGAACAAGAAGTCCCTCAGCTCCGACGTGCGGGGCCTCAGCAAGGTGACCCGCGTACTGGTCAAGCAGCGCAGCGCCCTTGAGGAGCTGATGGACGCCTCTCCCACCGCACTGTCCAACCTGAAGGAGGCGTACAACCCGTCCTCGGGCACGCTCGACACCCGGAACAACGCCGAACAGGCGCAGGACCCGGACGCCGTGCTCTGCTCCCTGCTGAAGACGTCCGACCCGAAGACCGACTGCGGGGCTCTGAAGGATCTCTTCGACTCGCTCCCCGAGCTGCCTGCGGCCGGTGCCCCGAAGGTGGGGAAGCCCAGCATGGACCGGTCCCTCGGCGGAATCCTGGAGGGCCGCGCATGAACGCCGTGATCAGCACAGCGCACAGTGCGCCGCGGCACGCGGGGCAGCGAGCCGCGAAGCGGGCCGCGGTCTGGGGCCTCACCGGATCACTGCTGTCCGGCTGCACGTTCAGCGGGCTGTACGACGTGCCGCTGCCCGGCGGCGCCGGCGCCGGTGACGGCGCCTATCGCGTCACCGTCGAGTTCCGGGACGTGCTCGATCTCGTGCCGCAGTCCACCGTGAAGGTCGACAACGTCACGGTCGGCACCGTCGAGCAGATCCGGCTGGACGGCTGGCACGCGCGGGCCAGGCTGCGGGTGGCCGACCACGTGAAGCTGCCGCGCAACGCCGTCGCCTCGGTGCGCCAGACGAGCATCCTCGGCGAGAAGTACGTGGCGCTGTCCAGGCCCGGGGGAGTGAAGCGCCCGCAGGGCAGGCTCCGGGACGGAGCGGTGATCCCGCTATCCAGAAGCGGCTCCAACGCCGAGATCGAAGAGGTGCTCTCCGCCCTCTCGGCGCTGCTGAACGGCGGCGGCGTGGCCCAACTCAAGATCATCACCACGGAGTTGAACCACGCCCTCGGCGGCCGGGAGGACCGCGTCAAGTCCCTCCTCAAGCAGCTCGACAAGTTCGTGGGCGGCCTCGACAAGCAGCGCGACGAGATCGTGCGTGCACTGAAGGGGATCGACAGGCTCTCCGCACGGATGAAGCGGGAGCGCAAGACGGTCGGCACCGCGGTGGACACCCTGCCGCCGGCCCTGAAGGTACTGGCCGACGAGCGGCGCAAGCTCACGAAGATGCTGACCTCCATGTCGAAACTGGGGAAGACCGGGACCCGGGTCGTCAACGCGTCCCGCGACGACACCGTCGCCAACCTGCGGCATCTGGCGCCCATACTCAGGCAGTTGAACAAGGCGGGCAGCGACCTGCCCGACTCCCTGGAGCTGCTGACCACTTACCCCTTCCCGCGCAACGCCACGGACGCGGTCAAGGGCGACTACGTCAACATGAAGATGACGGCCGACCTCGACTTCGACAGCGTCTACGGCAATCTCGCCGACGGGAAGAAGAAGCCGAAGAAACCCGGCGACGAAGGCCCGAAGCTGCCGGATCTCCCTGGCACCCCCGACGTACCCGACGTGCCCGACGTACCCGACGTACCCGACGTCCCGAACCTTCCCGGAGACGGCGGAGAGGGAGGAACCGGAGGAAGCGGCGGCCGGGACGGAGCCCTGTGCCCGCCGCTGTGCACCGGCGACCCCGTCTCCTACCGGGAGCACGACGGGCGGCCCCAGTACGGAAACGGGGTGTCCGCCTCTCTCGTGCGGCTCATGACAGGGGGGATGTACCCGTGATGCTCACCCGCACCGTCAAGGCGCAGCTCATCGCGTTCGCCACCGTCACCGTCGTCGGCGTCTCCTACGTCGGTGCCGAGTACGCCGGGCTGGCCGACCGCTTCACGGACCGGGGCTACACAGTGCGGGCACGGTTCGCCGATTCGGGCGGGATCTTCGAGGGCGCCGAGGTCACCTACCGCGGGGTCCCCGTGGGCCGCGTGGGAGCACTGAGACTGTCCGGACCGGACGGTGTCTCGGTCGAGATGCGGCTCGACGACGGCCCGCGCATCCCGTCCGACTCCCTCGCCGTCGTGGCCAACCGGTCGGCGGTCGGCGAGCAGCACGTCGACCTCCAGCCCCGCACCCGGAACGGCCCCTATCTGAAGGACGGCAGCACCATCGCCCGGCGGGACACCCGGGTGCCGCTCCCCACGACGGAGCTGATCCGCAGCCTGGACCGGCTCACCGGCTCCGTCGGCAAGAAGGACCTCCGCGTCACGGTCGCCGAGTTGGGCAGGGCCTTCGCCGGAACGGGACCGAACCTGGGCCGTACGGTCGATTCGGGCGACAAGCTGGTCGAGTCCGCGACCGCGTCACTGCCGCAGACGATCTCGCTGATCGAGAAATCCCAGACCGTGCTGAAGACGCAGGTGGACAAGGGGTCGGCGATCAAATCCTTCTCCCGCGACCTGGCTCTCCTCAGCGGCGACGTCAAGTCCGGAGACAGGGACTTCCGCAACCTGCTGGAGAACGGAGAGAAGGCCGCACCGCAGATCGACTCCCTGATCAGGGCCAACGAGACGGCCCTGCCCGTGCTGATCGGCAACCTCATCAGCGGCGGGCAGATCACCTCGGCCCGGCTGCCAGGGATGGAGCAGATGCTCGTCGCGTTCCCGCTCACCGTCGCCGGCAGCAAGACCGTCGTCCCCGGTGACGGCACAACGCACTTCGGGCTGGTCGTCAACGCCGACGACCCGCCCGCGTGCCGGCAGGGCTACGAGAGCACGAAGCGCCGCGACCCCTCCGACACCAGCGAGCGGCCCGCCAACACCGACGCCCGCTGCACGGCGCCACGCGGCAGCGGCACCAACGTCCGCGGGGCCCAGAACTCTCCGAGGCCCTCCGGGCCGGGCGGCGCCGACGCCGGTACGGGCGATCAGACCGCGGCACACGTCAGCCCCTACGACCCGGAGAGCGGAGCGGTCCGCGGGCCGGACGGACGCACCGTTCGCATCGGCTCATCAGGCGGGGAACAGAGCACGTTCGGAAAGGACTCCTGGCAATGGCTGCTCGTTGGACCCATGGCATGACCCGCACGGCCACCCGGCTGGCTACCCGCCTGGACGGCACCGGGCGGACGATCACCGCAACGATCGCCGCCGCGGCGGTGGCACTGCTCGCGCTGTCCGGCTACTTCGCTTACCAGCTCTACGGACAGCACCAGGAGGAGCAGCGCCGGCAGGACGTCCTCTCCGCCGCACGGCAGACAGCGGTGAACTTCACGTCGCTGCACTACAAGACCTACAAGTCGGACAGCAGGAACGTCCTCAAGGGCGCCACGGGCCGGTTCAAGAAGCAATTCTCCGCGCAGACCGAGGAGTTGACGAAGCTCGTCACCCGGAACAAGTCGGTCTCCAAGGGGCAGGTCCTGGAGGCGGGGGTCGTCAGGGCCGACGAGAAGACGGCGCGGGTGCTGGTCGTCGCCGACAGCACGGTGAAGAACGTCTCCACCCCCGAAGGGCAGACGCGCAACTACCGCCTGCAACTCGATCTCGCGCATGAGCACGGACGTTGGCTCACCTCGGACGTCGAGTTCGTGGCCTGACGGGCGGAAAGGAGAGGAGGACCCATGGTGAAGTCACCCGTCGGTACTCGTACCGGATCCGGCGCGAGCCGCAACCGTGCTGTCGCGGCCGCCGCCCGAGCGGCCACCAAGCGGGCCGAACGTGCGCGGGCCGAGGAGAGCGACGAGCCGCCCACGGTGACCGCCGAGGCGAAGGCACCGCGCGTGGAACGGTCGACGAAGGTGCGGCAGGCCGAGGGGACCGGAGAGCGCGAGGCGGGGCGGGAGCGGCGCGGGCACGGCGCACGGGTAGCCCTGCTCACGGCACTCGTCGTCGTGGGCGTGGTCTCGGCGGCGGTGTTCGGCTGGCTGCGACAGTCCGGCGAGGGAACGCGGGTAGCACGGGCGCAGGCCCTGGCCGCCGCCCGCAAGGCCGCCCCGGACATCCTCAGTTACCGCTACCAGCACCTGGACCGGGACTTCGCGAAGGCCCGCACCCACCTCACGGGCGGCTTCCGCGAGGAGTACGCGAAGACGACCGAGAAGGTGGTCGGCCCGACCGCGAAGAAGTACAAGGGCGAGGTCACCGCCACCGTTGCCAGACCCCGCTCCGGCGGCACCCCGGCCGCCTCGGTGGTCTCGGCCTCGGTGGTCTCGGCCTCCCGGGACCGGGTCGTCGTCCTGCTCTTCATGAACCAGATCACCAAGAACACCCAGGCCAAGAGCCCGCGAGTGGACCTCAACCGGGTCCGGATGACGATGGTGCCCACGGCAGGGGGCTGGAAGGTGAGCGCCGTGGACGCCCTCTGAGCCGGCCGGCATGCCGAGCGGTCACCGGAGGGCACGCGCGTGCCCGCGGTACTGCTCGCGGTCCTCTGCGGTACTGGACGGCAACTCCTGGAGGGGGAGCAGGAGTTGGCCCCGGCACGGGCACGAAGCCGCGCCCGTCCGGTCGGCGGCCGTCGTACCCGTCCCGGTCCGGTGGGTCACAGCCGTGACCGGCCCCAGCGGGCCGGGGGCCGGTCGGGTGTGAGGAGGGCGGCTCCTCACACCCGCCTCGGATCAGAACAGGCTGTGGAGGAGCTTGTTCGGCGAACCCGCCCTCGGGTCCCGGACCTTGTCGCTCGTGGCGTTGTTCACGAGAGCGTCACGGACCTGGGCGGGGGAGGCGTTCGGGTGGTCGGCCAGGTAGAGGGCGGCGACGCCGGCCGTGTGCGGCGTGGCCATGGACGTGCCGCTGATGGTGTTCGTGGCGGTGTCGCTGTCACTCCAGGCGGACGTGACGTCCACGCCGGGGGCGAACAGGTCCACGCAGCTTCCGTAGTTGGAGAAGGACGCGCGTGTGTCCGAGCTGTCCGTGGCGCCGACGGTCATCGCCTCGGGCACCCGCGCGGGGCTGACGGTGCACGCGTTCTCGGGCAGGCCGAGGATGTTGCCGTTACCGGCCGCGATGGCGTAACTGACGCCGGAGGAGATGGACTTCTTCACGGCGTCGTCGAGTGAGGGACTGGCGCTGCCACCGAGGCTCATGTTCGCGACGGCGGGCTTGGCCGCGTTGGCGGTGACCCAGTCGACGCCCGCGATGACACCGGAAGTGCTGCCGGAGCCGAGGCAGTTGAGAACGCGTACGCCGACGACGGAGGCGCCCTTTGCCACGCCGTAGGTGGCCCCCGCGGTCGTGCCTGCGACGTGAGTGCCGTGGCCGTTGCAGTCGTTGCCGTTCTGGCCGTCGCCGACGGTGTCCGTACCTATGGACGCCCTGCCGGCGAACTCGCGGTGCGAGGTGCGCACTCCCGTATCGATGACGTAGATCTTCACGCCGGACGCCGTCGTGTTGTAGGTGTATGTGCCGTTCAGGGGCAGATCCCGCTGGTCGATCCGGTCGAGGCCCCAGGTCGCGCCGGGCTGGGTGTCGCTGACCGAGACCTTGGAGTCCTGTTCCACGAGGGCGACCCGGGAGTCCGCGGCCAGCTTGTGCGCCTCGGCCTTGGTCATCCTTACGGAGAAGCCGTTCAGCGCGTCTCCGTAGAGGTGCGAGAGACGGCCGTTGTTGCGCCGTGTCAATTCATTCGCGACGGAACTCTTCGAGCGGGTGCCGTCCTTGAGGGTGACGATCCAGCTGCCGGGGATGGCTTTCCCGGCGGCGGCGGGCCGGACTTCCGCGGAGGGCTGCGCAGCGCTGTGAGCCGGGGAGCCGGCCAGCTGCGTGCCGGCCAATAGCAGGACGGCTGGAACGAGAGCGCCCAGACGGCGGGTTACGGATCGCATGAAGTGCACCAGACCTTTCCTCGACCGGATCTCGGACGCGTGCGGACCGCACTGCTGTGTGTCCCCCCGGGCGGGCGCGGCGCCTCACGCGGGTTGCGACTGGTCAGGTGGTACACGGGGCAACAACTCAAGCTGTTTTCCGTCGAGTTGGCCCGGCGCAGATTCGAACTGGGCGCAATGCTCCTCGTCGAGCGAGTTCGAGGACTACAGCTTGAGGCGCCAGTTTGACGTGCACTGCAAAGGTCAACAGGAGTTTCGGACGTTGTCACCCTGCTGACAAGCAGTGTCGCGGCCGGCCTCCGAGGGGTCAAGGACTCTATGGAGCAAGGGAATTGAGCAGGAATATTGACTTTCCAGTGAAGAGCGCCCGGTATGGCGCGGCCGGACCCTGGTGCAGTCGCCCGTCGGAGGCCGTCGCCGTCACAGTCCTTTCGTCGGTGCTGGCGGCCAAGCCGTACGACCTGCGGCACGCCTGCGTCTCCCAGTGGCTCAACTCCGGTGTCCCTTTCCGGAGGTCGCCCGACGAGCAGGCCACTCGGTAGAGGTCCTGCTCAAGATCTACGCCAAGTGCATCGACGGCCAAGAGGCCGAGATGAACGACCGGATCATGCAAGGTCTGGGAGAGGAAGGAGCCGACGGCTAGGCGTTTTGGCCCGCCCGAGGCGTGGGCAGAACCTCACGGCCGTGGCTGGTGAAACCACACCCAAGGAGGGGAACGTGCCGAATCGGGAGGGCAGGAACGCCGTTGCAGCTCGACGAGCAGCCGAGTGGGCCGAAGAGCGTACAGGGGTGGCGGCCCTGAGCACTCGTCTCATTTGGCGAGTCTGCGGTAGCAGATGAGGATGCAGGCGATGCTGGTGAAGGCGAGGAAGTGGTCAGCTTTGCGTTCGTAGCGGCAGTGGAGGCGGCGGCAGCCGGCGAGCCAGGCCATGGCGCGATCGACGACCCAGCGGTGGCGGCGCAGCCGTTGGGACGCCTCGACACCTTGCGGGCGATGCGGTGGGTGATGCCCGCGTCCACGTAACCGGCTCCGCAGGTGGTCGTAGTCGTAGCCCTTGTCGGGCGCGCTTGACTTGTTGTCGAACTTCGGAACAACCAAATACGACATAGACCAGCAGATTCGCCCGATAGCAGTCGAGACCCATGGAGCATTGAATGCCACGCCATGACACGTCAAACGCGCCGGTCTTCAGTCTGTACTACATCGCTATCGATACCGAGGCCGGCGTGACGCCGGAGCAATTTGAATCCTTTGTTCGCCATAAGGGCGTGCACATCCCCTGCTACCCCGGATGGCGCTGGACGCTGCTGCGCGGCCTGCGTGGCGAACGAGCCGGCCAATACCTGATGCTGTTTGAAATCGATGACGTCGGGCAGCGCGACCGCTACCTGGCGGCTGACGGCAATCAAACAGAATTGGCACGCAAGTTCTGGAGCGATCGTCCCGAGGCCCGGGAGCTTGTCCATGAATGGAGGAAATACGGCACATTCAGCGAATTGCCCACGATCTATACCGACTACCGCTTGCTGGCGGAAAACAAGAAAAGCACCGTCGCCGATGGGCCGCGTTATCAGGAGCGCGGCCCAGGAGAAGAACCTCTCGCCCGGGTGATCGGCATCCACAATCTCGCGCTGCGCCCCGATGTCCGGGCAGATACCTTCGAAAGCTTCATCGCTGAAAATCATCATCGCATCGAGGACTACCCCGACTGGAAATTTCGCCTGCTGAAAGGCGAGCGCGGAAACCGGCTGGATCAGTATGTAGTGCTGATGGAGATTGCCAGCCTCGCGGCACTCCATGCGTTCTATCCTGATGCGGACATCGCGACTGCTGAGGCTGCTGCATTCGCCAAGGCTTATCGGGACACGAAGCAGATGTACGAGGAATGGAAGCAGCTGGCTTCGTTCTCCGGCTCACCGCAGATCTACACCGATTACCTGTCGGTGGCGGAAAGCCTGAGCTGACGCAAGTGAGGTGATCTCACCAACCGTGCTGGCGCAGAGCGCCATTGCTCAGCCCTGCTGGACCTCGCTGACGCTGTCCGTGAGTCGGGTCGGGGAGTAATGGGGCCTCGAAGAGCCCTTCATAAGCGGCACATAGATCCGCGTAGCCCCGGAGAGATCCGGGGCTTTCGTCGGGTGCTCGAACCACTTCGCAGAAGCCTCGTGAACCGGCGCTGACCTGCCCCGAAGCCGTGCAAGATCATGACGCTATGCAACGTGATCACTGTCATGAGACTGCTCCGAGCCGCATCCGGCTGCACACGCAACAACGCCCCGCAACCAGCATTCAGCCTGGTCACAGGGCCTTCGCGACACTTACACGGAAGTACCCCCGGCAGGATTCGAACCTGCGCACACGGCTCCGGAGGCCGGGGAAGCTGGCGGACTCGTAGGTCGTTGACCTGCGATTTCTGACCAGTGAGCGTGGCTGACGCCAAGATCATTACGCCATTACTACGTGGGCGGTCTGTCACCCGCTTCTTGAGGCAAGTAGCGTCGACTGCATGGTCTCAGGCGAAGGGGAGTCCCAGAACGGGGCGGGGGAGTTCACTGCGGAGAGCGCGGAGGCCGTGCTCCGCGAAGCCTGTGCGACGGCTGGGTTCGATCCCTCGAACGCGGAGCTGCTGCGCCTCGGCTCCAACGCCGTGTATCGCCTCGCTCATGCGCCCGTAGTCATCCGTATCGCCCGTAACCCATCGAGCATGGAGAGCATGACGCACGCCGTGCGGGTCGCGCGCTGGCTCGAAGGGGAGGGCTTCCCGGCGACACGAGTCGTCTCGGGGGTCGAGCAGCCGGCGCTCATCGGCGGCCGTGTTGTGACCTACTGGGAGAACGCTCAGGACACGCTGGAGTACGCGAGCCTCGACGAACTCGGGGACCTGCTCCGCTGGTTGCACTGGCTGGAGGAGCCGGAGGATCTGCGTCTGCCGTACTTCGATCCCTTCGCCAAGGTCTGGCACAGCCTGGGCCTGTTGGACGGCGTAAGCGAAGATGACCGGAGCTTCTTGGAGGAGCGGGTCGAGAAGCTGCGCAAGGATTACGACGAGCTGGACTTCGTGCTCCCCTTCGGGATGATCCACGGAGACGCCAACGTAGGTAACGCGTTGCGGGACCAGGAGGGGCGCGCACTCCTCATCGACTTGGACGGTGCCTGCCTCGCGCAACGTGAATGGGACCTGATCCTCACGGCGCTCTACTACGACCGCTTCGGCTGGCACACGCGGAGCGAGTACGAATCCTTCGTGCATCACTACGGCTTCGACATCATGAACTGGCCCGGCTACCCGGTTCTGGCCGATCTCCGCGAACTCATGATGACGCTCTGGCTCGGCCAGCAGGTCAGCACAAGTGAACGTTCAGCCGAGGAGTTCCCGCGTCGCGTGCACGACCTCCGTACGGGCGGAAGCCGACGAGGCTGGCAGCCGTTCTGAGACCTAGTACGGGAGCTTCACTTCGCGAGCCTCCTGCCACAGACGGTGCTCCGCGGCCTGCTCGTGGAAGTCCCGGACTGGCGCGGCATTGCCCAACTGCCTCAAGTTGGTGCGGAATTCGGCAAGGTATCCGGCGCAACGCTTGGACTTGAGCTGAGTCCCCATGTCGAGGGCGTCCAACGCGATGGTGCACGCCTCTTCGGCGTTGCCGGCCGCCAGGTGAGCATCCGCTAGAACCATCGTGGCGAAGAAGTCGCTTCGTACGTGGCTACCGCTCATGGCGTTCTCGGCTTGGCTGACCGCCTTCTGTGCCTTTCCGATGTCTCGGAAACAGTGGGCCGCTTCTGCCGCGAGTTCGGCTTGGTCGAAGTAGGTGATCCACTCCGGTTCGTCGTCGTTGTTCACGCTTTCCAGCAGCCTCGCTGCTTCGGCCAGAGCCGTTTCACACCCACGGGCATCGCCAGAGCGCGCGAGGGCGCGGGCTTCCATGGCGTGGAACTGGGCCATCAGCGTCGGTGTTGCCACGCCCGAGATACCCATGCGGGCTGCACGCGCGAGCGTCGCGGCTTCAGTGAAGTTGCCGATGAACGTGGCCTGGTGACTCATCGCCGAAAGAATGCTTCCGGCAAGGCGACGGTCGTCCCCGTCCTGAGCGAGCCTGAGCGCTTGGAGGAAGTACCGCTGCGCCAATCCGTGGTGGCAGGTGTCGTACGACATCCAGGCGGCCAGCAGGGTCGACTCTGCGACGGTGGAGAACAACGCGCGGCCAACCGCTTCCGTGTACTGCCCCGTGAGCAAAGGGGCCACATCGCGGCTGAGGTACTGGATGACTGCCTGACGCCCGTGATCTCCGCCGAAGCGGTCGTCCATCTCCGCGAACATGTCGCTGGTGGACTTGATCGCGTCCACGTCTGTGAGACCGACCCGCAGATGCCCTTTCGGGGGCGAAGCCGGAAAGGAAGGCTCGGGTGCGACAAGCCAACGAAGCGATGCCTCGCTCCAAGCCGGTTGCGACGCTTCCGAGAGAAGCAGTGGCTCGTACCCGTGTAGATCAGCACGCCACAGCTGGTCGACCGACCGGAACGCGTCCTCTGGGCTCGGGGGATAGCGCACGTCCAACAACTGGGCATCTTGGGTGAGTAGATGTCCAAGCCCCAACTCGACTGGTGACTTCCCCAACGCCTCGCATACCAGGGGCCCGTAGAAGTCATCCGGGACGCTATGTCCGTTCTCCCAGCTCGCGATTCGTCGCTTCACGCTCGCGTCACCGGGTAGCTGGTCGCCTTTGCGCGAGGCGGCTCGCCGCATCTCCGCGATCAGGCGCCCCTGTCCCCAGCCCAATTGCTTTCGGGCGCTGCGTAGTTCGTTCACGGCAGAGCGGGCGGCCTGGTCCTGACTCGTCATGACCGCCTACCCCCGGTTCCGGCTGCAATGGCTCTTCCATCTGACGGTAAGGACGTCACGCTTCGGTGTCTTCCCCTTGCTAATAACCGGCCACTCAGCCTGGAAGTGACGTGAGAGGACGTGCTGTTGCCGGGCGCGTCACCCCACGTCACCTCTCGTCATCTCCCCAGCTCATGGGCGCACACCGGAAGGTGGTCGTACGGCGACCAACCGGTGGTCGCCGGTCGCCAACTGAGGTGAGACGACGTGCAGATGATGAGCAAGCGCGGCATCCAATGGCTGTCCGCCTCCGCGGACGACCCGGAGGCGTGCCGTGAACACTGGGCCGCCGACCCGCGTGCACCGTACCCGCTCTCGGCTGGCCGCTACTTCGACGTGGTCTCGGTCGCCCAGCGAGTCGGACTGGAGACCTTCGAGCAGTTGACGCGCCACAACATGCCTATGGGGCCCGTCATGATGGACCGCTCAGCGCGGCGAACCGGCTTCTTTCTGCCCTCCGGTCAGCGCGAACGCTTCGCCCGCATGGTGTTGAACGAGACGACCGATGCCCTCTCCTACCGCTATCTGGACGAAGGCTCAGTGATCGTCGCCCCTGGCCCGATGCCGCTCAGCGCCGACCGATACGCCTGGCTCCGTGCTCCAACGAGGCGTCCAGAGGCCACGCCTGCGCGAGTCGCGGCGCTTGCGGTAATGCTCGTAGCCACATCCGCTCTGGTCGACCGTGCCGATCAGTACGAGCGGGAGCGCGTGGACCTGGAGGCAACGCTCGGGAAGCCGCAAGGCCAACTGAGCGCGATGTCGCCGGAGGTAGCTCGTGAACGCTGAGCAGGACTTCCCGGACGACGCGAACTGGTCGCCTCTGGAAAGCAGTGAGTGGTACGCCGCGCGTCATGCGATGGCGGCACTGCGCGACGTCCTCATTGCAGCCGGCATGGAGCGGGACTTCCCTTACCTGCGCGCCGACTTGAACGCCTTCGGACACGGAATGATCGAGCTTGGCCGCATCGCACCCCAGATCGCGGAACGTCTTGCGGAGCTGCTTCGGCTGGCCCTGGAGTGCCCGAGCGACGTTCACACCACTGACGGGCCATAGGAACGATGCGAGCGGTGAACGAGGTGAACGGAATGACAGGCCGACGAGACGTGTGCGCCCCGAGCGCCGAGGATTTGCAATCGGATGTGCCCTACGTACGCGGCTGGATGGAAGGCCGTCGCGGAGCAGACGCGTTGGCTGAGGCCCTTCGAGCCCTGGGCCTGGAAACCGACCTGCCGGGCCTACGAGCAGACGTCAATGTGCGCGGCGACGGAATCGTCTGCCTCGGCGAAGTTCGCCCGGCAGCGACGGAGTTGCTGGCCCGCGCTCTGACGGCTGGCCTGTCCGTCGAGATGGCCCGTCACGACACGCCACCTCCGAGGAGTTCGCCGCCCGAAACTCCCGCAGGGTGACATCAGACCGAAAACCGCCCTGTGCACGGCTCGGCCCGTCCTTGCCAAGGAGTCGATGTCCGGGACTTCTTCATGCCACCGCTTGCTGCGCCTGGATGGTCACTCGCGGCAGGCCCGGTTATGAGTGAGGCGAGGTTGTTTCCGGCAAGCGAGCAGAGTTTCACGGGGGTATGAGTCAGTGCTTTACGCGATGAGTTGAGGGTATGCCGTCCGTCGAGACCGGCGCCTCGGCGCCGCAGCTCGAACGAGACGGCATACCTGCGTGCGGCTAGCAGTGAGCTAGCAAACCAATCTCCTAGACAATACGGCGAGCGTGCTGTGCCACGTTCAAGACTGTTCTGTCGGGCAATACTCCGCGTCGCCGGATGGTCTCTTCTGCCACCCAGGTCACGTCCGGGAGATCTGTATTAGCGAGTTGCCGGAGTTCAGCCTCCTGAGCTGGAGTCGGCAATAGTTCATATACATCCGCAATCAAGATCTCAAGCGATTCAGCGTGCTCGCTGTATCTGATTGGATCAACCTCTCGCTTAACGTAATCCTGAAAGACGTAGGGAAACACTTCTTGTGACAGTATCCCCGTACCGATTAGCTCCTCGTAAAACTCGCGCCATGGTGAATCCTCACGCCCCGAACGCTCGTTAAACCATTTATAGAATTTAGGAATCTGCGAGCCTTTGATGTATATTCTAAGGTCGTTACCACTTTGACTGTCGAAAGGGATTAACGAGTCATCTTGTGCATTGATACTAGTAAGGAAAACTGTCCCAGATGAAGAGACCTTGTAAACGCCACCCACGGGCTGGATTTGCGCGAAGCGACGACCTTTGACTAGTAAGTACTTGTCATCAATCTTGATCCTAAAGAGGTATGCAGCGGATATTCTCACATCCTTTCCTGCATAGCGAACCGAATACCAGAGATGACGCATGGTGATGCGGTTAGCTATAAGTCCATCAAGTACCGGAATCGAGAGACTGATGACAGCGCCGCTGGCTAGATTACCCACAGTGGAACCGTGAGCCGCAAACGCCAGAGTCAATGAGGCAAGAAAGAGAATTTGGTAAATAATGAACCTTGTCACTGGCCCGTACTCCTAACTCTAGAACTTAGGGAAAGGGATTTCGGGTTGACGATGCAAGTATTTGGCGGTCCATTTAAGCATCGTAGAAGAGTTCTGAAGGCTTTTGAGCAATCCAGTGGGCATGTAGTCGGCCTCATACATCGCCACTAGGAGAGCGCGGCGTACGTCAATGTGGGACTCTCCTTCGTACTCCATCTTGAGGAGTTGGCCATCGTTGGGAGTTCCAAGCCTTCCTATGTATCTGGCTGCAAATTCACGAGGGTAGCTACTTCTGTTGCGGTCGCGGAGCACCATCCAAGCGTTCGCTCGTATTGTCTCGGAAAGGAGTCCGCACCGAGTCGCAGTTTCGAATAGGTTGCGCTCTAGAAATGGGTAGTCGATTGTAGGTACCCGCTCGAGTATTCCTTCCAATGTCACTTGTAGATCCTTCCGTTTTCCAGGAAGGCTCTCCAAGTATCGCAGTAGGCGGGGAGACAGATGATGCCAACTCTTAAGATTGTCGATAGCCCACGGGAAAGCGAAATCATCATTCTTTCTCCCCAGGGGAGGTAGTGAGAACTTGATATCCCTTTCATTTGCGGGTGTTTCATTCACCGCTGAATGGAAAAGGTGGCGCAGGTCTTCCAGCGCCGAGCGCTTCCCTAGTCCTAGGTCGTACATGATCAAATCCTTTTGCATGTCGTCTAGGTATCGCTCCGCGGCGTTGCGTGTAAATATGGTGGTCTTGGCGGCCGACATATTGAGTCGTCGCGTCCTAAAGGCTCGGTTGACCTGTAGGAGTATTGAACGCAGTCTCTCTTCATTCGAGTCGAATATGTATATGTCGTCCGAGTAACGCAAGAATTGAGTATCAAACTGCTGGATGAAATTGTCGACCGGCAGGAGATAGGCATTGGCCAATATCCCCGAAGCGGCCGAACCCTGGGGAAGGCCCCAGGTGTGGCATTGTCGCTCGAAGCCTTCAAGGAAACTCTGGAGTTGGCCTACTACTTCGTCACTGACACCGGCAGCTGTCAAATCCATCGCCAGTACACCTGTGTCGATATGCTCGTAAAACGACACAATATCAGTTCTTGCCATCAGCAGATTTTTGTCACGAGTGAGGAAGTCGCGCGCCTTCTTGCGCATCCGCTTCCAGTCCTCGACTGAATGCACTGATTGGCGTCGAGATCGGTGATTAAATACTGATTTCGACAACATGGAGTTGATGGCATCCGCGGCTTCGAATGCCAATGTCTCATATATAAGACGATCTTGAACGGAAAGTCTAGCCAGTGGGCGTGTAGCTATATAGCCCTTGGGGTGCTCGACAAGTTCAATGTGGTCTGGCAGGTAGTGGGAGTCCGCAAGATATCTCTGTATCTCGGGCCGGTAATCTGCCCAAAAGGGTTTTAAGTCACTAAAATTAATTACGTCAGGAAGATCAAGGCGACCTTCGACTACCCATAGACGGCCAGCGGCCCGATCGAGGAAACGACTGCGCTGTGTGCTCTGCCCCACAGCCTCATACCGTACGCCCAGCACAGAGGTCGGCGAAGCGGGTTTGGCGGGTCGCCTGCCCGGTTCGAGCACGATCAGAGGGGCGTGCTCTGATCGGCTACTCGGGCAGGCTTTGCACTTGCCCGTTAAGTGCACGAGTGGCCCGTTGCTCTTGCTCGACGCGGGGCCCGGGTCTCGGAGCCGTCCGGCCACACCAGATCAGCACGGCTCGAGGCGTCCTCGCGGATGGCTCCGAATCCGTCGTATCCGCGGGGGCCAGCAGCAGTATCCCCGGCCGCAGCGAGGGCAGTAGACGGCGCGCCTGGGGCAGTGCCTTCTCGCGCATGAGCCCGTCGGCTGCCGCGATCAACGCTCTGGTGCCGCACTCGACCAGGGTGGCCAGCCGCGCCTGCGGATGCTCGGCAGGGCGGCTGCTGCCGTGTGCGTGCTGGCCGAAGTGCTCCACATTCCCGGTACTGCCGGACGCCTCCAGACTTGTGCCGTCCCGGGCCACCAGCCGCAGGCCACGCCAGAACACCCGCGGCATCGACTCACAGCCCGCCGGCCTGCGCAACGGCTCGAAGAGCAAAGCCAAAGGGCGACTCCCAGCCGGCGCCGGGCCAGCCGCAGGAGGCTGCTGACGGATCCGGTGCTAACCCGCCGGGCAGCACGGCAGTCAACGCTGCTCATACACCGCGATAGGGGCAGTCGCCGAAGAGCGTCAGGGCGCCCACGCGAAGATCCGCACCGTCGGTGGACAGGTTCCGATGCCTGCCGCTGAACGGGACGATCACGGTACGTCCTGCGCCATGATTGCCCTTGTCGGCAAAGCACTTGGCGCCGATCTCGGCAAGGCGTCGATGATCCGGTAGGCAACGTGAGGTCTGAAACAGCTCACTGGACAGACAACGGAGCCCCTTGGACTGCGACTTCGGCACTCACAGTCCGGCAGGGGTTCCGTTGCCGCGTCAAACGCTCCCACCAGGCCCTCGACAGGCCACGCCACCCGCAAACTCCCCGGACTTGACATGAGTGGTGCTGATCGACTCGTTACGGTCGACTGGACGGCACCCCCCGGGGGGCATGGATGCGAGGGGCGATGCTCAGGCGTCAGCCCGAGAGCTAGCACGTCGAGCACAGGAGACAAGGTTCACGGCGCCAGCAGCACGCGGCGAAGGTCGTTTGGACCTGCGGTGACGGACAGTTAGGGCGAAGTGGGCCATGGGAAGCGGGAGATGCGGTTCACGGCGCCCTGGCTTGGGACCTGCTCCGTGTACGTTTCGACGGACACAACATCTTCGATCGTGCAACATCGACACAGGCGACCTTGGTGCGCCACCGAGGTAGGCGTGCCCAGGCAGAGCAACAGGGTGAATCGGAGGGTCTGTGCAAAGTCGGAATGTCAATAAGGGCGCTTCTGAAAAGGACGCCGCTGCACTGGCAGAGACGGCCGATCGACTGCTTTCAATTATACGGTCACGCCAACGAGTCTCTCCGATTCCGCGTTCCCTTATAGCACAATGGGAATCTGCTGACGATGAATCCATCAAAACGGCAATTAGAAAACACAAGGTGCAAGGTCGAGAGCAGGTTCAGCTACAATTCTTTCACGCTGATCGCCTGGCGAACGATGCTGTAAGGCTTCGTGACCCACATCGGTTGATTGAATCCGTGACTAAACTTTGCTTTGCTTGCTTCTTCCTTGCCCGGAGCGGCACATATGCCACACCAGAGGTTAGGCGCGCTGCTTTAGAGTTGGCCGAAAAATGCAGCGCAGGCGTCAGAATACCTCGTTTCATCCGTGTTGGGCTAAGGACAAGGCTGGAAGAAACCAAGACAGACTCGGCCGATTGGCTGAGCTTCCTTGGCCCCGGCTTCGACGCCGCCAAGGTGGAAGACATCCTTAAAGATGCCAAGATCATGGGATCTAGAAAGGATCTATTCATACTGCCAGATCACGATCGGCTAGAGGATATCGAGTCGGCCGCAGATCTCCTGGCCATTGCAGCCAGCGCGCAGCAGGAGCAAGCCAATCGCCTAAGTCTCAGTGTCGCCTACGACCGCTCAGACAGTGAAGCACGGATCAAATTAGTTGAGCTTTTTGGTATCAGAGGCGCCCCTGGGTCCCTAAAAATACCCTTCTTGTTGAAGAAGGAGCCCGTTTCTTCTTTGATTTTCGGCGAGAATGGCACTGGTAAATCCACTATTGTGGATGCGGTTGAGTTTGCCCTGCAAGGCAGAATTGGCCGTTCGACACTTTATGATTCACCCGTCTCGCCTGCGTTGCGCTCGTTCTCCAGAGACTCTGGTAATTGGTCTATGGTGGAACTCTCGGATGGCACTCAGGTTCGACGAGAAGTTGTCACCAATGCTGGCGGCGCTATTGCGGCTGACCCATTGACGGTGAGGCCAGGATTTCGTCTCGCCCCTATCACAATTCGAAGGGCCGATCTTCTCCGCTTCCTCGACACAGGCGCTCTGAGTCGAGGCACGATTCTACTGGACTACTTCCCCGCGAGCGCCGAGACATTGGCGATCCGTCCAGACGAAGCCGCACATCGCTTGGAAGCGACGCTGACGGAACTTCGTATTAGGCGAACTGCCTATGCCGAACGCCTTGCCCCCCTCCTAGGCGTCCACCCTGCTGATGTGGATGGTCGAGAAGGATTCGGCAAAGTAGTTCAGAAGAGGGTTTACAAGGAGCAGACCCCGCACAGTTTTCAGCAGAACGGGGGCTGGGAAAGGATGGATCCAGAGCTTGCTCGCGTGATCAGGAACCTATTTCAAGTTCACTCGGAGATGCGGAGCATTAAGAAGCAGATCGCGGCAAAAGACAATCTCCTGAACCCTGTCCTCCATCGAGATCAAGTTGATTTGCTGAAGGTTGCGTTGCAAGGGGTAGGGGACGAGGTAACTCAGGCTTTCACGGAGATTTGCCGGGAGCATCCTGTTGAACGAATTGATATCTTGTTTGGCAGGTCTGGTCCGCTGTCACTCGATATCCGCGTAGGGCTAATCGATGGGCGAAGTTGCTTCCCGCAACAAATCTTTTCGGAGGCCTACAGAGACCTGTTGGCCCTGCTTTTTTTCACGTCTGTCGCGAAAAAGGCAGCAGAGCACGGGCAGGCAAGGATCCTCATTCTGGATGATGTTCTACAAAGCGTGGACGCAGGTGTGCGACAGGACTTCGTCAACCATCTATTGCGCAACTTCCAAGATTGGCAGCTGATTTTTACCGTCCATGACCGGCTGTGGATGGAACGGTTGCGATCTCTATTCAATGTGCATGAGCACAGGTTCGTTGAGCATCAGATTAGGTCGTGGCATTCCTTTGAGGGCCCAATACTTCAGCCGCCAGGCGTGGATGTGCTTTCGAAAGATCTCCTACTTATGCTAAACCACGGTGAGCCGGACGGAATCGTGGGTCGCGCCGGTCCATTGCTAGAAAATTTGTGCAGAGAGCTTTGTGCCCGATTCGGCCTCATGGTCCCATACCGGAGAGACGGCCGACACATGCTTGCGGACCTTTGGTCTGCCACAGAGTCTTCGCTGCGAAACACTCGCCTTGAGCCACAAATTAGGAATCTAGCAGCCGATCGATCTTTGCGAAATTTGGCCGCCCATTCTGATCCTAAGGTGCTTCAGTTGAGCATGAATGAGGCCCTGCATTTCGGCAGGGCGGTATTGGACCTATATTCAGAAATTCGCTGTCCGAACTGTCGAAGGTGGGTCAACGAAGGGAAAGGGTGTGGATCGCAAAGCTGTATCTCTAATATCAAGTTGTAGTTGCTTCTTGCGAGAAATGTCTGATTCGGTATCGTCCCTAACATCCCGTTGGGTAACCGACTCCTCTAAAGCGCACCCCAGCTCCCCTCCCGTCCGCCGTCGACCCACACGGATGTGGAGCGGGCGTGGTCCCTGGCGTCCAGGTGGAGCGCGCAACTGTACGAACGACCTGGACGCCAGGGGGCGCGTCTGCTCGGCTTCGCCTGGGTCGACGGCGGACGGGACAGGAGCTCCCCGCGCATGCCACACGGGCCCACAGTCGGCGACGGCGCCCTCTCCATCCTGGTGCTGGCCGGCCCCCCGCCGGAGGCATTGTTCTGACCGGGCTGTGCTCTGCGGTGATCGACTCGTGGCCATCGGCTCTACACCACATGTGGGTGCGCGTCGGCGAGCAAGGGCAAAGCGGGCCGTAGGCAGGACCGACGCTCCGCTTCGCCGGGAAGCACGCCCGGCGAAGCGGAGCGCAGCCGGGTGTCTTGAAGACGTGGAGAAGGTTTGAGCCAGGTTAGGGCGTGAGGTCGTAGATCAGGTCCAAGTCGCTGCCCGGCAGGTGAAGCTCTTCGAGTGCCAGCGGGCGGCTGTCGTTGCCGGTTGCGACTCGGAGGAGCTGGAACACCGGCATTCCTTCTCCGAGGTGGAGTGCCTTGGCCTGGTCCGGTAGGGGCATGCGCGCTCGTACGTGCTCGGTGAAGGTGAGTTCGTGTCCCATCTCGGCCAAGGTGGCGTAGAGCGCCGGGGCTGGCGGCGGCGCTGTCTCCTCGTACTTGGTTCCGGCCAGTACCGAGAACGGCACGTACGTGCGGTGGAGTTGGCGCAGGCGGCCGGCGTCGGCGGTCTGCAAGACGTCGTACGTGAACATCGGCTCACCCGGCGGGATGCGCAGTAGTTCGGCGAGTGCGAGCGGGGCGTCTGTACGGGTCGCGGTCGGCGGCTCGGCGTCTGTCCAACTGATGCCGTCGGCGTCGACGTACTTCCCCTCGGAGGTGCGGCGCACTCCGCGCGGCCGTGTGAGGCTCGGCCGGCTGTGCAGCGACCTGACGAACGCGCCTCGTCCCGCCATCACTTCGACCAACCCTGACGCCCGGAGCTCCGCGATGCCTTGCCGCACGGTCGGCCGCGTGACCTTGAACAGTTCCGCGAGCTTGTCCTCCGAGGGGACAGGGCGGCCTTCCGGGAACGTGCCGTTGAGGATGCCCTCGCGCAAGTAGTCAGCAATCGCACGGTACTTGGGCTGTTGCTCCTGCTCGCTGCGCTTCTTGGTCGGCATCCCGGCTCCGTGAGGTGGCTGGTTCGTCAGCGGGTACAGCGTCTCTCACTTCATGTCGGTTGACAACCCGTACTACGGGTGGGCACTCTGTTCGTGCTGCGCCCGTACTACGGGTTGTAAAGCACTCTGAAGGAACGGCCTTCGGAGGCAACTGACATGGAGGTCAAGTAGTGGCAGTCCTGCCGATCGATACGGCGAAGTACACAGGGATCATCTGCGCCGTGCCGCCCGCCCCGCGCATCGCGGACCGCGAGACGGGGCGCGTGCGGGTGGACCGCGACACGGGCAAGACCGTCTACCAGGTCGGTCTGTGTCTGATGTCGGCCACGTCCGCTGACGTGGTCAACGTGAGTGTCCCCGGTGAGCCGGCCGGGGTTCAGAACGGCGTCCCGGTTCAGGTCCGGGATCTGGTCGCGGTGCCGTGGGAGAACGAGGGGCGGCACGGCATCGCTTACCGCGCCACCGAGATCAAGCCCCTTGCGGCTACCCCCAGCGGTAAGGGGACGAGCCAGTGATCCATTCGGCAACCGCTTCTATGCACTCGGCCGGTAGCGGCTGGCCGAGTGGCGTGCTGGTGGTCGCCGCCGCGCTTGCGTCGGGCCTGCTTATCGCGGGCCCGGCCCTGCGCCGGCACTACCCGGTGGTCTGGTGGGTGTGCATCGGCTTCCCTGCCGCATGCATACGCGTCGTACGGACCTGGCGCCCTCTGATGGCCGGATGTGGCCTGGCGATCAGCCGTAGGGCCGCGCTGACGGTGGTCTCCGGCCTCGTCGGCAACGGTGCCCCGCCGCCTCAACCGCGCGTACCGCGACGGGGGTTGGTGATTCCCACACGCGACGGCTTCCGTCTCCTCATACGCATGCTGCCCGGTCAGGTGCCGGAGGACTTCGTCAAGGCGGCTCCGGCCATGGCGCATGACTGGGAGGTCCATGCGGTCCGCGTGAGCACATGGAGGCCGGGTGTTGTACGGGTCGTCGCCTCGGCAACGGACCCGTTGAGGGAGCCGCGCATACCGCGACAGCGAACGCCTGGGCGTCTGCTTCGCGTCACTGTGGGCGTCCTGGAGACCGGCGCTCAGTGGGTCATGGATCTCCGGCAAGTCCCGCACTGGCTGATTGTGGGCGCGACTCGTTCCGGAAAGTCCACGCTGATCAACGCCCTGGTCGCAGGTCTCTCGCGACAGCGAGTGGCGCTGGTCGGTATCGACTGCAAGGGCGGGATGGAGCTTTCGCTCTACGGGCCTCGGCTGTCGGCGCTGGCGACCAACCGCGGGCAGGCAGTGAAACTGCTTCGTGCGCTGGTCGACCTGACCTTGGACCGAATGACGATCTGCCGCGAAGCACGTGTACGGAACGTGTGGGGACTGCCGGAGAAGCAGCGTCCGGTCCCGGTCGTCGTCATCGTCGACGAGCTGGCGGAGCTGTTCCTCGTTGCGAGCCGGGGTGAGAAGGGCGAAGCGCAGGCAGCGGCAACAGCGCTCATCCGGCTCGCTCAACTCGGTGCCGCGCTCGGGGTGTTCCTCGTCGTGGCCGGGCAACGGGTCGGCTCTGATCTCGGACCCGGCGTGACAGCGCTAAGGGCGCAACTCGGCGGCCGGATATGTCACCGAGTGGCCGACCCGGGCACGGCAGAGATGGCTCTCGGCGACCTCAATCCGGACGCCCTGCATGCGGCTCAGTCCATCACCCCGGAGCAAGCCGGCACGGCGATCCTCGCCTCGGCGGACGGGTGGGACCGCGCTCGATCCCATCTGGTCTCCGAGATGGAGGCGGAAGCTATCGCGGCCGAGTGCGCCCATCTGACGCCGTGCGTACCGGAGTTGGCGGAAGCCGTCGGCGCCACCTCAGCCGGACCGTTCACGCACATCGAACGACTCGACAGCGACGAATGAGAGGGGAAGAGCGTGCTCGTAACGATGTCAGGTGCGCTGCTGCTCGGCCTGCTGATCGCACTTCTGATCCGTGTCCGCTACCTGCGGTGGCTCGAAGTCCTGCTCTGCTCGGTCTTCGGCTTCCTGCTCGCGAAGACCGCCGCGGCGCCGGTCGTACAGGCCGTGATCGAAGGCGTCGGCGGATTCCTCGGCCAACTCCAGTTCTGAAACCGGACCTCTGGAGACGGTCATGACCTACCCGCTCACTTGCAAAGCGGGCTCCCGACGGGGCGCGAAGTCGCCAAACCCGACCCCGTCAGGGCCCTACTCCATCCACCTCATGAACAGCGAAAGGAGCAGCCTCACCTTGTCCACTGCGCCTCGATCGCGCAAATCGCCGCGCCCCTGGTGCGAACTGAGAGACGACGAGCGGCCGGCCTGTGCCGGACAGGAACAGGTCGTTCTAGTCAGCACCGACGACGAAGAGCACTGGACGTGCCCCGAGCACGCCGCCGCTCTGTGGCTGACCGAGCCGACGCTGCGCTTCTCCGCCAAGTCGCGGCAGGGAGCCATCGCGGAAGCGATGCGGCACGCCTTCGGGGGTGGCCGATGACCGCACACCACGTCGCCGGCCTTCTCGACCGTGCCACCCGACCCGACTTCGACGCATGGCGCCGACACATCGTCCGGCTCGGCGGGTGCACGAATCCCGTGCACCTCATCGGTCGGTCGGTACTCGTCGATACGGCAACCGGGGAAGCCCTGCACGAAGTCGGTCTGGACGGTGCCGACGGTCGGCTGGTGACAACTTGCGGCAACCGCCGAGCCACTGTGTGCCCCGCCTGCTCACGCGTCTACCGCGCGGACACGTATCAACTGATCCGTGCCGGGCTGGCGGGTGGGAAGGATGTGCCGAAAGAAGTGGACGCGCACCCGCGGGTGTTCGCCACTCTGACGGCTCCGGGCTTCGGCGCGGTCCACTCTCACCGCGAAAGGGACGGTCGCCGTCTGGCCTGTCGTCCCCGCCGGGCGGGGGAGAGGTGCCCACACGGGGCCTTCGTCGGCTGTCATCTGCGGCATGTGGAGCATGATCCGCGGCTCGGCGAACCGCTCTGCGCTCGTTGCTACGACTACGCGGGCGCAGTGCTCTGGCAGGCGCAGGCGGGGGAGTTGTGGCACCGGTTCACGCTGGAGCTGCGTCGGGAACTCGCCCGCATGGTCGGGCTGTCCCGTACGGACTTCGCGAACTCGGCTCGACTCTCGTACGCCAAAGTCGCGGAGTACCAGCGGCGGGGCTTGGTCCACTTCCATGCCGTGATCCGCCTCGACGGTCCGGAAGGGCCGGAGATGGGGCCGCCTGGGTGGGCGACAACGGATGTGCTGTCGCCGGCAGTTCGGCAAGCCGCCGAACGTGTCAGAGTTCTGGCAGTCGGGTCGGACGTCGTAGGCCGACGGCTGCTGCGTTTCGGACCGCAGGTCGACGTACGGCCTGTGACGTCGGCCGACATCGGCGGCCTGTCGTCGGCTGCCGTCGCTGCCTACATCGCCAAGTACGCGACGAAGGGAGCCGAGAGCGCCGGCGCTGTAGACCGACGCATCTACCGGTCTTCCGACCTGGCCGAGCTACCCGTGCGAGACCACACGCTGCGCATGATCGGCACGTGCTGGTGGCTCGGCGGGCTGGAGCCCTTCGAGCCGCTACGGCTGCGCCGCTGGGCGCACATGCTCGGCTATCGGGGTCACTTCTCGACCAAGTCACGCCGCTACTCGACCACGTTGACGACGCTGCGCAACGCCCGCACCGAGCATCGCGCGGAGGAACAGCGGCAGAGGCTCGGCCTGACTGATCGCTCGACCGCTCTCGTCGGCGACTGGCGCTACGCAGGTCGCGGCTACAGCGCGGAGGCTGCCCTCATCGCCGCTTCGCTACGTGAGGGGGGTGGCGGGCATGGCACGTAGCAGAAGCGAACTCCTCACGGTCCGAGAGGTCCTGGACGAGCTGGGTGGAGTGTCGCGGCGCACCTTCTACCGCTGGCGCGAACTGCGTATCGCTCCGCGCTGCATACGGCTGCCCAACGGCGAACTTCGCGTACGACGCGATGCGCTGGACGACTGGCTCAAGGACAGGGCGGAGGGGGCCGTATGAAGTCGTACAAGGTCTCCGTCTGGAAGCTCAGCGCGAACCGTTCCGCCAAGAAGCCCACGTACTTGGCTCGTTGGTCCGTGGACGGCCAGCCATTCCACGAGACGTACAAGACGAAGGCACTTGCGGATCGCTTTCGGGCCAAGCTCCTTCGAGCCGTCGACAAGGGCGAACCCTTTGACACGGTGACGGGCCTGCCCGATTCGCTGCGCAGCGGCAAGGCAGCGCTGAGCCTGCTGGAGCTTGCAGTGAAGTATGTGGATCACCGGTGGCCCACCTCGTCAGCGAAGCAGCGCGACAGCATGACCGATGCCTTGGCTGTTGCGGTCCCGGCCCTGACCAGAGCAGTTCGGAGTCGACCTGAGCCGCCGGTGCTTCGCCGGGCAATTCGTTCCTACCTGCTGCCCACTCCGCGACGTACACGAGAGAGGCCGGAGGAGATCGAGGGAGCTGCCCAGTGGTTGGAGCGGGCATCCCTGCCTGTCGCTGAGCTGACTGACGTCGACCGTGTCCACACGCTCGTGGATGCCTTGGGTCGGAAGCTCGACGGGAAGCCGGCGGCCAATCAGACCTACCGGCGGCGTCGAGCCGTGACATACAACGCGCTCGAATATGCGGTGGAGCTAGACCTGTTGGCGGCCAACCCGCTCGACAAGGTTCGGCGGAAGCGCGGTCAACGACCCGTGCAGGAAGTCGACAACCGCGTTGTGGTGAACCCCCGACAAGCGCGGGAACTGCTCACCGCGGTCACGTACGTCGGGGGCTGGGAGCGGGCTTCCGGCCGGCGGCTGAGGGCGTTCTTCGGGTGCCTGTACTACGCGGCAATGCGTCCCGGCGAAGCTCTTGGTCTCCGAGATGGTGACTGCGATCTGCCGGAAACGGGGTGGGGACGCCTCACAGTGGAGGAGACCCGGCCTTCCGTCGGAAAATCCTGGACTGATTCGGGTGAGGCGCACGACCGGCGCGGACTCAAGCAGCGCAGCCCGGGTGAGGTACGTATCGTGCCGATCCCTCCGCCACTGGTGCGCATGCTGCATGAGCACCTGGAGGAGTTCGGCACGGCCGACGACGGCCGGATCTTCGCGAGTGAGCGCGGCAACGTCGTCGCGTCCTCGTCGTACTACCGCGTCTGGCGACAGACCCGAGAACTGGGGCTCCAGCCGGACCAAGTTGGCACGGTGCTGGCGGCCAAGCCGTACGACCTGCGGCACGCCTGCGTCTCCCAGTGGCTCAACTCCGGTGTCCCTGCTCCCGAGGTTGCCCGACGAGCTTACCACTCGGTGGAGGTTCTGCTCAAGATCTACGCCAAGTGCATCGACGGCCAAGAGGAGGAGATGAACGACCGGATCATGAGGGGACTGCAAGAGATCTGACTACGCCGCCAACCAGTATGGGGAGCTCTCGTGATCTTGAGAGCTCCCCTCTCGTCGTAAAACATGATGTGTCCTGTCAGTTACGCTTAGCATCGCTTAATGACGTTGTGAGTTGAACGTTGACGGGCGTATCGCGCTGAGACGGCCAAGCAGCTAAGCCTGAAGGGACGGGCCTTGGGGTGACGACGAGGGTTGTGCACGACGACTCTTACCACTGGACTCCTGAGCTGCTTGAACTACTCATCGAGACCATCCCGTTGCTGTGTAGGAGCAAGGTTTCGGTTCTGGACTTTTTGCGCAGCGCAGGTGTTGATGAGCAACTTCTGGCTGGACTTCGCCGCCGGGTGCGCCAGGACCGTGACTCCATCAGCAAGTATGCGATCGCTCGAGATGTTCTGCGTCAGCTGAATGAGCGGGGAGACCGGGGCTTGGGAGTGCGCCGTGAGGTGCTCCGCCGTGTCACCGAGTTCGAAGACTTCGCCACCTGTTGGCCGGATGACCAGTTGAAGGCGGAGGGACTGGTCGCCAAGATCCGCAAAGTTGTCGACGTCAAGGACTCGTTCACCCGCATGCGGTTGCAGCAAGAGGAGGAGCGGAAACGAGGTCAGTCTGAGCGCCAGGCACGTCAGCAGCAAGCGGCTCAGCGGCGTCAGCGATACGCAACCCTGCGTGCAGAGCTGTCGGCCTTGTTCAGCATGCCAGATCCCCACGAACGCGGCGTGGCTCTCGAGGCCCTGCTCAACAAGATCTTCGCTGTGGATGGCCTGTTGATACGTGAAGCCTTTGTTCTCCGCACGGAGGATGGCCAAGCGGCTGAGCAGATCGACGGTGCTATTGAGCTCGACGGTTCGCAGTACCTCGTAGAGGTCAAGTGGTGGGGTGCGCCGCTAGGGAAGGGGCCTGTTGCGGAGCACTTGGTCCGGGTCTATGGCCGGGCTGAGGTGCGTGGCCTCATGATCTCAGCCTCCGGTTTCACTGGCCCGGCTGTTGAAGAATGTACTCGTGTGTTGGCGCAGCGAGTGATGGTCCTGGGGGAACTGCGGGAGCTCGTGCTCCTGCTTGAGCAGGAACGTGACCTCGTGGAGTGGCTGCGCGAGAAGGTTCGCCGCGCGGTGATCGACCGCGAGCCCCTTCGGCTCCTCGGTGTCGACTTCTAACCGGTTGACCTGGAACTACGCCAACAAGATCATTACGTCGTCATTACGTGATCACTGTCATGAGGCTGCTCCGAGCCGCATCCGCCTGCACACGCAACAACGCCCCGCAACCAATATCAGCACTGGTCACAGGGCGTTTCGGCACTTGATGAGAAGTACCCCCGGCAGGATTCGAACCTGCGCACACGGCTCCGGAGGCCGTTGCTCTATCCCCTGAGCTACGGGGGCTCGTCGCGCTGTCAGCGGCGACAGGAAGAACAGTACCAGCTTGGCGGTGGTGCACCGGAACCGGGTTTTAGGGGTGCGAGGCCGGGCGACGGGGGTGGTGGGAGGGTCGCACGAAGGGGTGGAGGGTACGGCCCGCAGGGGTGGAAAAGGGCAAAAGCCGGACGCCGGGGGAGGGGTGTGCCTAGGCTCGGTGTGTGCCAGGTACCTCTGGCCGGGTCCTCGTCGTGGACGACGACAAGGTCATCCGGCAGCTCATCAAGGTCAATCTCGAGCTGGAAGGCTTCGAGGTGGTGACCGCTGCCGACGGTGTCGAGTGTCTGGACGTGGTGCACGGAGTACGGCCGGATCTCGTCACCCTCGATGTGGCGATGCCCCGGCTCAACGGGCTGCGTACCGCAGAGCGGCTGCGTTCCGATCCGCGCACCCGGCACATCCCGGTCGCGATCGTCAGCGGACGTTCGCAGCTCGACGGAGAGGACGGCAAGGAGCCGCAGGTCGACGCGTTGCTGGCGAAGCCTTTCGAGCCGTCCGAACTCGTGCGCATGGTACGGCAGTTGACGGGGCGTACCGGCGGTGGCGAGGACCGCAGGGGGGACGCGGGCGAACAGGAGAGCCGGTTGGTTGGCCGGCTCACCACTGAGCCCTCTGAGTCCTCCTTGCCGAGGCTTCCGTCGAGCCTTCCGCTCCGAGCGTCTTCGTGAGTCTTCGAGCGCTGCGCCTGGGGTGCCCCATCGCCCCGCGTCGACGCGTCGCCGTGGCCGTCGCCGCGCCACCGTCTCACCGTCGACGCCCGCCAGCTGAATCCCGTTCGCGCCGACCCACCCCCTCTCCCATACGCTTGCTCTGTGACACCCGCCCAGCTCTCCCGCACCGTGCTGCACGCCGTACGTCGTGCCGCCGAGGACGGCGAACTCGGGGCGGTACGCACGAGCACCGGGCTGCCACAGCGGGTGACCGTCGAGTCGTCGCCGCGGCGCGGGCCGGGGGACTACGCGGTGAGCGTGGCCTTCCGGCTGGCGGGTCCTTCGGGGATGACGCCGTACGACGTGGCCTGCGTGCTGCGGGCCAGGCTCTTGCGGGAGGACGGAGTCCGTGCTGTGGAGATCGCCGGGGGCGGGTTCCTCAACGTCACCCTCGACGGCCGTGCGCGGGCGGACCTCGTAGCGGAGTTGGCACGGCCGTCCCACCGGCGGTCACACCAGCCGTCCCACCGGCGGTCACACCGGCCGCTCCACCGCGAACCCGAGACGCACCTCGCGCCCGACCCCGAGACCGACCCTGAACCCGATCCCGGACCCGGGACCGAGGTCACCGACACCCCCGCCGTCGACATCGCGCGCTGGAGTGCCGTCACCGGTGAGGCTCCGGCGGCGCTGACCGTACGTACGGCGGAGGCGAGCACTCTCTTCCGCGTGCAGTACGCGCACGCGCGGGCGTGCGCGCTCGTACGCAACGCCCATGACCTGGGATTCGGCAGCGAACCGCACGCGGCACACGAGGCGCACGAACCGCACGAGGCGCACGAACCGCACGAGGTGCACGCCGCACACGAGGCGCACGCGACGGACGGCGGCGCGCTGCTCTCGTTGCTCGCCGACCATCGGCGCGTCAGCGAGGAGTCGGCACCCGCGCAGCATGCGCGCCATCTGGTCGCCGTGGGCGACGCCTTCTTCGACTTCCACGACCAGTGCCCGCCGCTGCCCAGCGGTGACGAGAAACCCGGGGCCGCCCACCGTGCCCGGCTGGCCCTCGTCGAAGCCACCGGGACTGTGCTGGCAGGCGGCCTGAACCAGCTCGGCGTGAGCGCACCCGCGCATCTCTGAACACCCGGGACCGCAGAACCACGAGACCTGAGAGCCGGAGGAACAGGGGCCGGGTGAGCCCGCCGTCTACGGCGAGCGCCCGAGTCATCCGAGAGCCCCCGACCCCCCCCCAGACCCCCAAGTCCTAGGCCCATCTCCGGGCCATCCCCGGGACCATCCCCAGAGCCAGTCCCGACACCAGCCCCCAAGACTTCGTACGACATCGCAAAGGACCCACCGCATGAGCCGCTCCGCGCACCCCGCAGGGCCCCGCTACGCCGACGTGCTTCCCGAGGGCCACTACACCGCACCCCCGGCCGACCTCAACGAGCTGGACGCCCGCGTCTGGTCGAAGACCGCTGTGCGTACTCCCGCCGGTTCGCTGTCCGTCGGCGGGATCGATGTGAAGGATCTGGCCGAGGAGTTCGGCACCCCTCTCTTCGTGCTCGACGAGGCCGACTTCCGCTCCCGCTGCCGTGCTTGGCGTGACGCCTTCGGCGACGACGCCGACGTCTTCTACGCGGGCAAGGCCTTCCTCTCCCGTGCCGTGGTGCGCTGGCTGACGGAAGAAGGGCTGAATCTCGACGTCTGCTCCGGCGGCGAGCTGGCCGTCGCCCTCGCCGGCGGCATGCCACCGGAGCGGATCGCGCTGCACGGCAACAACAAGTCGTACGCGGAGATCGAGCAGGCGATCGAGGCGGGAGTCGGCCGGATCGTGCTGGACTCCTTCCAGGAGATCGTCCGGGTCGCCCATATCGCGGACCGGCTCGGGCGGCGTCAGCCCGTACAGATCCGGGTGACGGTCGGAGTCGAGGCGCACACGCACGAGTTCATCGCCACGGCGCACGAGGACCAGAAGTTCGGGCTGGCGCTGGGCGGCGGCTCCCATCCGGACGCCGGGGGCGGGCAGGCGGCCGAGGCCGTACGGCGTGTGCTGAAGCTGGACAGTCTCGAACTGGTCGGCATCCACTCGCACATCGGCTCGCAGATCTTCGACACCTCGGGTTTCGAGGTGGCGGCGCACCGCGTCGTCGGGCTGCTCGCCGACATCCGGGACGAGCACGGCCTGGAGCTGCCCGAGATCGACCTGGGCGGCGGTCTCGGCATCGCCTACACGCCGGAGGACGACCCGAGCGAGCCCCACGACATCGCGGCCTCGCTCCGCGAGATCGTCCGCCGGGAGTGCCGCGGGGCCGGGCTCGCCGTGCCGCGGCTGTCCGTCGAGCCGGGGCGTGCGGTCGTAGGCCCGTCGGCGTGCACGGTCTACGAGACGGGCACCGTCAAGGAGCTTCAGGGGCTGCGTACGTATGTGAGCGTGGACGGCGGAATGTCCGACAACGTCCGTACGGCGCTCTACGACGCCGAGTACAGCGTCTCGCTCGTCTCGCGGGCCTCGACCGCGGGGCCGATGCTCTCCAGGGTCGTCGGCAAGCACTGCGAGAGCGGCGACATCGTGGTGCGTGACGCGTTCCTGCCCTCCGATGTGGCGCCGGGCGACCTGCTCGCCGTACCGGCGACGGGGGCGTACTGCCGGTCGATGGCCAACAACTACAACCACGCGCTGCGTCCGCCGGTCGTCGCCGTGCGGGACGGTGGGGCGCGGGTGATCGTGCGGCGGGAGACGGAGGAGGATCTGCTGCGGCTGGATGTCGGTTAGCGAGACATTCGTCCCACATCCTGGAACGAGCGTGGAATCTCCGTACCCGTACGTGAGACTGACAGCACAGGAAATGACGAAAGGCGAGGTCGGATGATGCGTACGCGTCCGCTGAAGGTGGCGCTGCTGGGCTGTGGGGTCGTCGGCTCAGAGGTGGCACGCATCATGACGACGCACGCGGACGACCTCGCCGCCCGGATCGGCGCCCCCGTAGAGCTGGCCGGCGTCGCGGTACGGCGCCCCGACCGGGTGCGCGAGGGAGTGGACCCGGCGCTGGTGACGACGGACGCCGCCGCGCTCGCCCGGCGCGAGGACGTCGACGTCGTCGTCGAGGTGATCGGCGGCCTCGAACCGGCACGCAGGCTCATCACCTCCGCCTTCGAGCACGGCGCGAGCGTCGTCACGGCCAACAAGGCGCTGCTCGCCGAGGACGGCTCGACCCTCCACGAGGCGGCCGAGAAGCACGGCGGCGACCTCTACTACGAGGCGGCCGTGGCGGCGGCGATTCCGCTGGTCAGGCCGCTGCGCGAGTCGTTGGCGGGCGACAAGGTCAACCGTGTGCTCGGCATCGTCAACGGCACCACCAACTTCATCCTCGACCGCATGGACTCCACCGGCGCCGGCTACGGCGAGGCGCTGGACGAGGCCACCGCGCTCGGTTACGCCGAGGCCGATCCGACGGCCGACGTCGAGGGCTTCGACGCCGCGGCCAAGGCGGCCATCCTCGCGGGCATCGCCTTCCACACCCGCGTACGCCTGGACGACGTCTACCGCGAGGGCCTCACCGACGTCAGCGCCGCCGACATCGCCTCCGCGAAACGCATGGGCTGCACGGTCAAACTGCTCGCCATCTGCGAACGGGCCGCCGACGGCCGCTCCGTGACCGCCCGCGTGCATCCGGCGATGATCCCGCTCGGCCATCCCCTCGCGGGCGTACGAGAGGCGTACAACGCGGTCTTCGTCGAATCCGACGCGGCGGGCCAGTTGATGTTCTACGGGCCGGGCGCGGGCGGCGCCCCCACGGCCTCCGCGGTGCTGGGCGACCTGGTGGCCGCCTGCCGCAACAAGCTCAACGGGGCCCGGGGGCCCGGCGAATCGGCGTACGCGCAGCTTCCGGTCTCACCGATGGGCGAGGTCGTCACGCGCTACCACATCAGCCTCGACGTGGCCGACAAGCCCGGCGTCCTCGCCCAGGTCGCCACCACTTTCGCGGAGCACGGCGTCTCCATCGACACCGTGCGCCAGCAGGGCAAGGACGGCGACGCATGGCTCGTCGTCGTCACCCACAGCGCGCCCGACGCGGCGCTGAGCGCGACCGTCGAGGCGCTGCGCGACCTCGAGACCGTGCGTGGCGTGGCCAGCATCATGCGGGTCGAGGGCGAGTGAGCCTCATGGGCGTTACGGGCTCCACGACGCGGACGAGGCGTGAGAGGCGTAGATGCGGGGACCCGAACGGGCCCCGGGCACAGGGGAATCGAGGACAGTGACCACCATGGAATCCGCACCACCCGCCACCTCCCGCCAGTGGCGAGGCGTCATCGAGGAGTACCGCGACCGGCTTCCCGTCCGCCCGGGGACCGCTCCCGTCACCCTGCGCGAGGGCGGCACACCGCTCGTGCCCGCGCAGCTCCTCTCCGAACTGACCGGCTGCGACGTCCACTTGAAGGTCGAGGGCGCCAACCCCACCGGCTCGTTCAAGGACCGCGGCATGACGATGGCGATCACACGCGCCAAGGAGGAGGGCGCGCAGGCGGTCATCTGCGCCTCCACGGGCAATACTTCGGCGTCCGCGGCCGCCTATGCCGTACGTGCCGGGATGGTGTGCGCCGTGCTGGTCCCGCAGGGCAAGATCGCGCTGGGCAAGATGGGCCAGGCGCTGGTGCACGGCGCCAAGATCCTTCAGGTGGACGGCAATTTCGACGACTGCCTCACGCTGGCCCGGGGCCTGTCGGAGAAGTACCCGGTGGCGCTTGTCAATTCGGTCAACCCCGACCGCATCGAGGGCCAGAAGACAGCGGCGTTCGAGATCGTCGACATGCTCGGGGACGCACCGGACGTACATGTCCTTCCCGTAGGCAACGCGGGCAACATCACGGCGTACTGGCGTGGTTACGGCGAATACCTCGCCGACGGCCCCGCGACCCGCACCCCGCGCATGTGGGGCTTCCAGGCGTCCGGTTCCGCGCCGATCGTGCGCGGGGAGCCGGTGAAGGACCCGAGCACGATCGCCACCGCCATCCGGATCGGCAACCCGGCGTCATGGGAGTCGGCGGAGCGCGCGAGGGACGAGTCGGGCGGCTTCATCGACTCCGTGACGGACCGTCAAATCCTGCGTGCGTACAAGCTGTTGTCGTCCCGCGAGGGCGTCTTCGTCGAACCGGCGTCCTCCGCCTCCGTCGCGGGACTGCTCCAGGCCGCCGAGCAGGGCCGGCTGGAGCCGGGCCAGCGCGTGGTGTGCACGGTCACGGGCAACGGCCTGAAGGACCCCGACTGGGCGGTGGCGGGGGCCCCGCAGCCCGTCACGGTGCCGATCGACGCGGACGCGGCAGCCGAACGCCTCGGCCTGGCCTGACAGTTGGCCGGACGTCGGCAGCTCCGCACCGACTGCCCGCCGCTCGTGCGGCCGCACGTCCGGCCGCACGTGAGACCGCACGGCCGGGGCCGCCACCGCGGTCGCGTTCCTGCCTGCGGCTTCGCCTCCCGCGTTCCGCAGGCACGCGTCCGGGCCCGCTTTTCGGCCTGATCCCGTACGGGTCCCGGCCATACGGTTCGTACGCGCCGGCGGCGGGCAGTCATCCGTCGACCGGCGCGGCACCCCGCGTCCGGCGATGAAAGCCGTCCGGTACGGAGACCGGTGGCGAGGGAGCGCGCAGCCGCTTGCGACACGCATCGTGCGCCTCCCGTGCGCCCTGTGTCGCCACTGAACCTTCCTTCGATAAGCTTGCGTTCATCCCACCCCCCGTACTCACTCCGGGGCATCTGCTCGTCCTGCGCGGGAGGCCCCACCCGGTCCGGCGGGCCGGAACGCAACGGGTCGCGTGGCCGTGACCCTCCCGGCGTCGCCGCCGTGGTCCATGGGAAATCGCGTCAACAATCCAAGGAGAGTCATCGGGAGATGGCCGGTCCCGCCTTCCGCGCCGCCGCTGTCCGCGTGCGCGTTCCCGCCACCAGCGCCAATCTCGGCCCCGGCTACGACGCGCTGGGCCTCGCGCTGGGTCTCTACGACGACGTCGTCGTCCGGGTCGCCGACTCCGGCCTGCACGTCGACATCGCGGGAGAGGGCGCCGAGACGCTGCCGCGCGACGAGGACCATCTGCTCGTACGTTCCCTGCGTACCGCCTTCGATCTGCTCGGCGGCCAGCCGCGCGGACTTGAGGTCGTCTGCGCCAACCGCATCCCGCACGGACGCGGGCTGGGCTCCTCCTCCGCGGCGATCTGCGCGGGCATCGTGGCCGCCCGAGCGGTCACCACGGGCGGCGACGCCAAGCTGCACGACGCGGCGATGCTGGAGCTGGCCACCGAGATCGAGGGCCACCCCGACAACGTGGCGGCCTGTCTGCTTGGCGGCTTCACGCTGGCGTGGATGGACGCGGGCGCGGCTCGTGCGATCAGGATGGAGCCCTCGGAGGCGGTCGTGCCGGTGGTCTTCGTACCCGCGAAGCCGCTGCTGACGGAGACCGCCCGTGGCCTGTTGCCCCGTCATGTCCCGCACGTGGACGCCGCGTTCAACACCGGCCGTGCCGCGCTGCTCGTAGAGGCGCTGACGAGGCGCCCCGACCTGCTGCTGCCGGCGACGGAGGACAGGCTGCACCAGGAGTACCGCGCGCCCGCCATGAAGGAGAGCGTGGAATTGGTGAACCGGCTGCGGGCGGACGGCGTCCCAGCAGTTGTCTCGGGTGCGGGCCCCACGGTGCTCGCACTGCCCGAGGGCCACGGAGCCGCCGACAAGGTGGCTCAGCTCGCGGGCGAACAGTGGACGGCGAACAGATTGAGCCTCGACACCGCGGGTGCCAGCGTCCTGCCGCTGAAGGCGGACGGCGCGGACCGCGGCGCATCTCAGTGACGACGTTGTACGGCCCGGCGGAGCCGGTGAGGGCCTGGGAGAGGCCCATGATCCAGGAAGGGGGAATGTTTGTTGGGTCCGGTAGTGTTAACCTCAAGTCAGTGCTCGCAGTCTCGTGATCCACACGTGAAACTCTGTGGTGGTCCGTAGAGTGCAGTGCTTGAGTGATCCCCCAGGGCACAGGCCCAGGATCGCCTCTTCCTCCAGGAGCCTCCCACGCTGCTTCGCCTTGCGGAGCGGTCCTGAGCACGCTCCGGAGCCGACGTGCAGGACGCACATTCTCCTTGCACGCCGAACCATGAATCGATCTCCCCGCCACACATCCAGGCGGGAACCACCGTTTCGGCCAGGTCCGCGCGCACAGGACCATTGCCGGACAGCACGACCGGTCGCCGAGCCAGACAGGCCGACGTCCGCTCCAGGGAAGGACCCTTTGTGAGCGACACCACCGATCTGATGGGCGTGAACGCCGCTCCCCCTGAGTCCGACGGCTCGGGTGGCGACTCCTCCGGGAGCGCAGCGGAGAAAGCCGACGCGCCTGCCACGGACGCTGCTGCCGCGCCTGCAACCGGTGCTGCGCCCAAGCGCCGGCGCTCCGGCACCGGGCTCGAGGGCATGGTGCTCGCCGAGCTTCAGCAAGTTGCCTCCGGTCTCGGTATCAAGGGCACCGCACGTATGCGCAAGAGCCAGCTGATCGAAACCATCAAGGAGCGGCAGGCGGGCGGGAGTTCGTCCGGCGGTGCCGACTCCGCCGCCCGTGGCGGTGGCTCGGAGAGCGGCGCCGCCGAAGGCGACGAGCAGTCCGCCAAGCCGAAGCGCCGGACCACCTCCCGGGCGCGTACGGGCGAGGGCGAGGCGGACGCCCAGCAGGACTCCGCCCAGATCGACATTCCGGGACAGCCCGCGAACGAGGAGAAGCCCGGCGGCGACCGCCGGGGCCGGCGCGAGCGCGGCGAGGGCGGCGGCAAGGCCGAAGCCTCCGCGGACACCGCGGAGGGCAAGAGCGACGGCCGCGACGGGGGCGGTCAGCAGAACAAGGGCGACGGCGGCGGCCGTGGCGACGGCTCCCGCGGTGACCGCGGCGAAGGCGGCGGTGGCCGTCAGCAGCAGGACCGCCCCAAGCGTGACCGCCAGCGCGGACGCGGCGGCAAGGGCGGCGAAGGCGGCGGCCAGAACCAGGGCAACCAGAACCAGGGCGGCGGACGCCGTGACGACGACGACTTCGAAGGCGGCCGTCGTGGTCGGCGGGGTCGTTATCGGGATCGTCGTGGGCGTCGTGGTGGTCGTGAGGATGCGGAGCCGCAGATCGCTGAGGATGATGTGCTGATCCCGGTGGCGGGGATCTTGGACATTCTCGATAACTATGCGTTCGTGCGGACGTCGGGTTATCTGCCGGGTCCGAATGATGTGTATGTGTCGTTGGCGCAGGTGCGGAAGAACGGTCTGCGTAAGGGTGATCACGTCACGGGTGCGGTGCGTCAGCCGCGTGAGGGGGAGCGGCGGGAGAAGTTCAATGCGCTGGTGCGGCTGGATTCGGTGAACGGTGCGTCGCCGGAGGGTGGTCGTGCGCGGGCGGAGTTCAACAAGCTGACGCCGTTGTATCCGCAGGAGCGGCTGCGGTTGGAGACGGAGCCGAACCGGTTGACGGCGCGGATCATCGATCTGGTGTCGCCGATCGGGAAGGGGCAGCGGGGTCTGATCGTGGCGCCGCCGAAGGCGGGGAAGACGACGGTTTTGCAGTCGATCGCGAATGCGATCACGGTGAACAATCCGGAGTGCCATCTGATGGTGGTGCTGGTCGATGAGCGGCCGGAGGAAGTCACCGATATGCAGCGGTCGGTGAAGGGTGAGGTGATCTCCTCGACCTTCGATCGTCCTGCGGAGGATCACACCACGATCGCGGAGTTGGCGATCGAGCGGGCGAAGCGGCTGGTGGAGCTGGGTCACGATGTGGTGGTGTTGCTGGACAACATCACGCGGCTGGGCCGGGCGTACAACCTGGCGGCTCCGGCGTCGGGGCGGATTCTCTCCGGTGGTGTGGATTCCACGGCGTTGTATCCGCCGAAGAAGTTCTTCGGTGCGGCGCGCAACATCGAGGACGGGGGGTCGCTGACGATTCTGGCCGCGGCGCTGGTGGAGACCGGGTCGCGGATGGATGAGGTGATCTTCGAGGAGTTCAAGGGCACCGGGAACATGGAGTTGAAGCTGGACCGGAAGCTGTCGGAGAAGCGGATCTTCCCGGCGGTGGATGTGGATGCCTCTGGTACCCGTAAGGAGGAGATCCTCATGGCGGGTGACGAGTTGCAGATCATCTGGAAGCTCCGCCGGGTGCTGCACGCCCTGGATCAGCAGCAGGCCATCGAGTTGCTGCTGGACAAGATGAAGCAGACCAAGTCCAACACCGAATTCCTCCTCCAGATCCAGAAGACCACGCCCACACCGGGCAACGGCTCCGACTGACGGACGGTACGGACAGCGCGTACCCGGCGGACAGCGCATGCCGGTTCGCGAAGGCACAGCGGCGAGGGCCGTCCCACCACGAGAGGTGGGGCGGCCCTCGCCGTGTGTGACGAGGAGTGAGACCTTGCACACAGCCGCCTCCGCGCCGCGGGCGTCCCCGTACCCCCGCCGTGGATGCAACGTCCCAGGTCGAACGGGGTGAAGCGCCTCATCGGTGCGAAACGGCGCATCCTCACCGACGGGGCATCCCGGTCACGCGGTGTGCAACCCTTCCGGTTGGCGTTCACGTACGCGTGGCGTTCTCACGGCCCCTCGTGCCGCGCGGGCAGTCCGGCGGCACCGGCCACAGCCCCCCGCAGCACGGCGGTCACGCCTTCGTCGCCGCCTCTTAGGTACAGGGCTCACGAAGGGCGTAGAAAACAAGCACGCTCGCAGCGCATCCATGGCAGTTCCCCACCCGCAGCCGGGAGGGCGGAGCCCGTAACCGCACGGCGGGCGACGCGGCGCACCCCCACCCACACCCCCACATCAGGCACACCGGCGCACACCACGAACGAACCCGGGCACGACTGAGGCAGGCGAAGATGGCGGACGACAGCACGAGCGGGCAGGGCGCGGCCACGGGCCGCTCCGGCGGCGGATTCCGCGCCACCGGCCGCCGTCGCAAGCCGCACGGCCGCAGACGCCGGGTGCTCAAGGCCGTGGCCTGGAGCGTGGTGGCCGCCGCCGTCCTCGCAGGCACCGGTCTCGGCTTCGCCTACTTCAAGCTCGACGGCAACATCTCCGGCGTCGACATCGACGCCAAGCTCGGCAAGCACCGGCCGGGGAACACCCCCGACGGCTCGATGGACATCCTCGTCCTCGGCTCGGACTCCCGCTCGGGCACCCACGGCAAGTACGGCAAGGACGGGGGCGGCGCCCGTTCCGACACCGCGATGGTCCTGCACGTCAACAAGGAGCACGACAAGGCGAGCGTGGTCTCGATACCGCGCGACACCATCGTCGAGCGCCCCGAGTGCGTAAGGAACGACGGCGGCGGCACCGCACCCGCGCAGCGCACGATGTTCAACTCCGCGTACGAGACGGGCGGCCCGGCCTGCGCCGTGAAGACGGTGGAGTCGATGTCCGGCGTGCGCATGGACCACTACGCGGAGGTCGACTTCGCCGGGTTCAAGAAGCTGATCGACCGCCTCGGCGGCGTCGAGGTCACCACCAAGAAGCCGATCGACGACCCGGACAGCCATCTGAAGCTGAAGCCGGGCGAGCACAAGCTCGGCGGCGAGCAGTCCCTCGGCCTGGTACGTACGCGCCACGCTGTCGGCGACGGCAGCGACCTCGGCCGGATCCGGCTACAGCAGGCGTTCGTGAAGGCGCTGATGGACCAGGTCGACAGCGTCGGGGTGTTCAGCAGCCCGAAGAAGCTCTACGAACTGGCCGACAGCGCCACATCGGCCGTGACCACCGACTCCGACCTGGACTCGGTCGGCGACCTCGCCGGGCTGGCGAGCATGCTCAAGGGCGTCGAGTCCGAGGACGTACACATGTCGACGCTGCCGGTGACGTACGACCCGCAGGACCCCAACCGGGTCGTGCCGATGGAGTCCAAGGCGGCGAAGATGTGGGCCGCGATCAAGCGGGACGCGGCCGTGCCCGAGTCCGCCGAGAAGGGCTCGGCGAGCGACGGGAACGACGCGGGGAGCGTCGTCGGCTGAGGCGCCAGGGGCCGGGCGCCCGGGCCCCGCGTTCGGCGCGACGAACCGCCCCCGCGCCCCCGCCGGGCGCCTCCGCAGCGGGAATATCCGCCGCCCGCCCCCGGTTTTGGGAGGTACGGCCAGTGATGGCAGACTGGACCGTCGGCCCCGGTTCACGGTGGACAAGCCCGTCCTCCGACCCGGTGCCCTCCAGGAAATAGGAGACACCTTGAAGCGCGACATCCACCCCGAGTACGTAGAGACCCAGGTGAGCTGCACCTGCGGCAACTCCTTCACGACTCGCAGCACCGTGAGCGGCGGCCAGATCCGGGCCGACATCTGCTCCGCGTGCCACCCCTTCTACACCGGCAAGCAGAAGATCCTCGACACCGGTGGCCGTGTGGCCCGGTTCGAGGCCCGCTTCGGCAAGGGCGCCGGTTCCGCCAAGAAGTAGCACCTCCCGAGCGCCGGTCCTCGGCACGCCCCGCCGGGCGTGCGGGGCCGGCGCTCTTTCGCGCTGCCTGGCTCTTCCTTCTTCACGTAAAGGGACAAACGATGTTCGAGGCGGTCGAGGAACTGATCGGTGAGCACGCCGAGTTGGAGACACAACTCGCCGATCCCGCGATCCACGCCGACCAGGCGCGCGCCCGCAGGCTCAACAAGCGCTACGCGGAACTCTCACCGGTGATCGCCACGTACCGCTCGTGGAAGCAGACCGGGGACGACATCGACACGGCACGCGAACTCGCCTCCGACGACCCGGACTTCGCCGCCGAGGTGAAAGAACTCGAAGCCCAGCGCGAGGAGTTGACGGAGAAGCTGCGTCTGCTGCTCGTGCCGCGCGACCCCAGCGACGACAAGGACGTCATCCTGGAGATCAAGGCCGGGGAGGGCGGCGACGAGTCCGCTCTCTTCGCCGGGGATCTGCTGAGGATGTATCTGCGCTACGCGGAGCGCGTCGGCTGGAAGACGGAGCTGATCCAGTCCACCGAGTCCGACCTCGGCGGCTACAAGGACGTCCAGGTCGCCGTGAAGACCAAGGGCAACGGCGCCGCCGAGCCCGGCCAGGGCGTGTGGGCGCGGCTGAAGTACGAGGGCGGGGTGCACCGGGTGCAGCGCGTGCCCGCGACCGAGTCGCAGGGCCGCATCCACACCTCAGCGGCGGGCGTGCTCGTACTGCCCGAGGCCGAGGACGTCGACGTCGAGATCAACGCCAACGATCTGCGCATCGACGTCTACCGCTCGTCCGGGCCCGGCGGCCAGTCCGTCAACACCACCGACTCCGCGGTGCGCATCACCCACGAGCCGACCGGCATCGTCGTCTCCTGTCAGAACGAGAAGAGCCAGCTTCAGAACAAGGAGCAGGCGCTGCGCATCCTGCGTGCCCGGCTGCTGGCCGCCGCGCAGGAGGAGGCCGACCAGGAGGCGTCGGACGCCCGCCGCAGCCAGGTGCGTACGGTGGACCGGTCGGAGCGCGTGCGGACGTACAACTTCCCGGAGAACCGGATCTCGGACCACCGGGTCGGCTTCAAGGCGTACAACCTCGACCAGGTGCTCGACGGCGATCTCGACGCGGTGATCCAGGCGTGCGTCGACGCCGACTCCGCGGCCAAGCTGGCCGCGGCCCAGTAAGCGCGCGTACGGACGGCTGGTACGGAAGAGAAGATGCTGCATTCGTCCGGGGGGCGGCCCCAGAACCCACGCGGCCTGCTGATCGCCGAGGTGGCGCAGGCGACTCAGCGGCTCGCCGACGCCGGTGTGCCCTCGCCGCGGTTCGACGCCGAGGAGCTGGCCGCGTACGTGCACGGCGTCAAGCGCGGCGAGCTGCATCTGGTGCCCGACTCCGACTTCGACGCCCGTTACTGGGAGGCGGTCTCCCGCCGCGAGGCACGTGAGCCGCTTCAGCACATCACGGGCCGTGCCTTCTTCCGCTACCTCGAACTCCAGGTAGGGCCGGGGGTGTTCGTGCCCCGCCCGGAGACCGAGTCGGTGGCCGGCTGGGCGATAGACGCGGTAAGGGCGATGGACGTCGCCGAACCGCTCATCGTCGATCTGTGCACCGGGTCGGGAGCCATCGCGCTCGCCCTCGCACAGGAGGTGCCGCGCTCACGTGTGCACGCCGTGGAGCTGGACGAGGGCGCCTACGGCTGGGCCGCGAAGAACGTCGAGGGCAGCCGCGTCGTCTTGCACCACGGCGACGCGCTGACCGCCCTCCCCGAACTCGACGGCCAGGTCGACCTGGTGGTCTCCAACCCGCCCTACATCCCGCTCACCGAATGGGAGTATGTGGCACCCGAAGCCCGCGACCACGACCCGGAGTTGGCGTTGTTCTCCGGAGAGGACGGGCTGAGCACGATCCGCGGCCTGGAACGCACGGCACACCGGCTGCTGCGCCCCGGCGGCCTCGTCGTGGTCGAGCACGCGGACACCCAGGGCGGCCAAGTCCCCTGGATCTTCACCGAGGACCGCGGCTGGGCCGATGCGGCGGACCACCCCGACCTCAACAACAGGCCCCGATTCGCCACAGCCCGCAGGGAGGTGCCGTGATGGCACGGCGTTATGACTGCACCGACGCGACAGACCGCAAGACCGGCCTGCGCGAGGCCGCCTCCGCGGTACGCCGCGGTGAACTCGTCGTGCTTCCCACGGACACGGTGTACGGCATCGGTGCCGACGCCTTCAGTCCCGACGCCGTCGGCGATCTGCTGGAGGCCAAGGGCCGTGGCAGGAACATGCCTTCGCCGGTGCTCGTCGGCTCCCCGAACACGCTGCACGGACTGGTCACGGACTTCTCCGAGTCCGCCTGGGAGCTGGTCGACGCGTTCTGGCCGGGCGCGTTGACGCTTGTCGCGAAGCACCAGCCCTCGCTGACGTGGGACCTGGGCGACGCCCGCGGCACCGTGGCCGTACGCATGCCGCTGCACCCCGTGGCGATCGAACTGCTCAAGGAGTTCGGCCCGATGGCCGTCTCCTCCGCCAACCTCACGGGACACCCCGCGCCGCAGGACTGCGACGCCGCGCAGGAGATGCTGGGCGACTCCGTGGCCGTCTACCTCGACGGCGGGCCGACGCCCGACTCCGTGCCGTCCTCGATCGTCGACGTCACCGGCACGAAGCCGGTGCTGCTTCGTACGGGTGCGGTGAGCGCGGAGGAGCTGCGCAAGGTCGTGCCCGATCTGGAGGTGGCGCCATGAGCGCGGCGGGGGCGTCCGCGGGGGCGGTACGGGCGGCACGGGAGACCACAGGGGTACGGGAGACCGGAGCGGTACGGGAAGCAGGCGCCGCGGAGGCGGCACGGGGCCGGCGGCGCCCCCGGGCACGGGCGGCGGGCCGGGAGATGCCCGCAGTGAACACCCCGTACGGGCGTGGCACCGCGGACTCGGGCGGCATAAGCGGCGCCAACGGGCCCGGCTGGGGCGCCGGTTCGGGCCAGGGCTCCGGCCCGGGGTCGGGCGCGGGCTCGACCCCCGGCGCTTTCCGCATCCTCCACGTCTCCACCGGCAACGTCTGCCGCTCGCCCCTGACCGAGCGGCTGACCCGTCACGCCCTGGCGGAGCGGCTCGGGGACGGCACAAGCGGCGGCATCGTCGTGGAGAGCGCCGGCACCTGGGGCCACGAGGGCGCACCGATGGAGGACCACGCGGCCGAGGTGCTGCTGGAGCACGGAGCGGACCCGGAGGGCTTCCGCGGCCGCGAGCTGCTCGACGAGCACGTCATCCGCGCCGATCTCGTGCTCACCGCGACCCGCGACCACCGGGCGCAGGTCGTCTCCATGGGGCACTCGGCGGGTCTGCGTACGTTCACGCTCAAGGAGTTCACGCGCCTCGTACGGGCGATAGACGCGGCGACCCTGC
Organism: Streptomyces marispadix; assembly: GCF_022524345.1. Lineage (NCBI taxonomy): Bacteria > Bacillati > Actinomycetota > Actinomycetes > Kitasatosporales > Streptomycetaceae > Streptomyces > Streptomyces marispadix. Next base: position 4,821,809 of record NZ_JAKWJU010000002.1, read on the forward strand.
CCGATCCGCGCTCCTCCCAGGGCGTCGTCGAGCGTGCCTACGCGCTGGTGCAGGCGGCTGCGGCACTGCGCGGCTGGCTGCTGGCGCCCAGTCCGGAGGCGGACGAGATCCACGACCCCTACGGTGCCCCCATTCCGTACTTCCGTTCCGTGGGTGACGAGATCAGCAAGGCACTCGATCCGGTCGTCACGGCGCTGACGGGAGTCCCCGCGCGGAGCCGCCGTACATGACGCCGCTCGTGATCCAGTACGCGATCCGGTACGGGCCCGCGCGCAAGCCCGCGCACGGGCCGGGGTACAAGCCCGGCTACGAGCCCCCGCCCACGGCGGCCTCGTCCATGGGCCGGACGGTGCCGCGGAAGCCGGAGGACGTGAAACCGCCGGTCCCGCGCAGGTGTCCTATGGTGTGGGGCCAAGGAACAGCGAAACCCCTGGGGAACCCGTGCGTGAATATCTGCTGACGCTCTGTGTCGCGGCGGCGGTCACCTACCTTCTGACCGGGCCGGTACGGAAGTTCGCCATCGCGGCGAAGGCCATGCCGCAGATCAGGGCGCGCGATGTGCACCGCGAGCCGACGCCGCGCCTCGGCGGCATCGCGATGTTCGGCGGTCTGTGCGCGGGTCTGCTGGTGGCGTCGCAACTCACCAACATCGGCGAGCTGTTCGTCCTCTCCGACGAGCCGCGTGCGCTGCTGTCGGGCGCCGGTCTGATCTGGCTGCTCGGCGTGCTCGACGACAAGTGGGGCGTGGACGCCCTGGTGAAGCTGGGCGGGCAGATGATCGCCGCCGGCGTCATGGTGCTACAGGGGCTGACGATCCTGTGGCTGCCGGTCCCGGGCGTGGGCAACGTCGCGCTGACGCAGCTCCAGGGCACGCTCCTCACGGTCGCGCTCGTCGTGATCACCATCAACGCCGTGAACTTCGTGGACGGTCTGGACGGTCTGGCCTCCGGCATGGTCACCATCGCCGCCGCCGCGTTCTTCATGTACGCGTACCGGATCTGGTACGGCTACGGGGTCGAAGCCGCCGCGCCCGCAACGCTGTTCGCTGTGCTGCTGATGGGCATGTGCCTGGGCTTCCTGCCGCACAACATGCATCCCGCGCGGATCTTCATGGGCGACTCGGGATCGATGCTGATCGGTCTCGTACTGGCCGCGGGCGCGGTCTCGATCACCGGTCAGGTGGACCCGGACCTCATGGTGCAGCACACCGGGTCCGTGCGTTCCGCGGTGCACACGATGGTTCCCCTGTACATGCCGCTGCTGCTGCCGTTGACGATCATCGCGATCCCCGTCGCGGACCTGGTGCTCGCGATCGTGCGCAGGACGTGGCGCGGTGAGTCGCCGTTCGCGGCGGACAAGGGGCATCTGCACCACCGGCTGCTGGAGATCGGGCACTCGCACAGCCGCGCGGTGCTGATCATGTACTTCTGGTCGGCGCTGATCGCCTTCGGGGCGGTGGCGTTCTCCGTGCAGAGCTCCAGCCTCGCCATCGTGCTCGCGATCGTGCTGCTGAGCGCCGTCGGGCTCGTGGTGCTGCTGCTGCCGCGCTTCACGCCTCAAGTTCCGCGCTGGGCCTATGCGTTCGTACCGCCGAGGTATCGGCGTGCCGAAGAGCTCGCGACGGAGGGTGCGGAGACGAATACAGAAAGCATCGGACCGGAATCCAGTATTCCGTCCGATACGCCTTCTTTGGTGAATTTCGAGAAGAATGCCCAATTCCCAACAGGGAACGGGAATTCGCCCGCGACCGCCGCCGCCGAGGGCGCGGAAAAGGCCGAAACCGCACCTCAGCCCGCATTCGCGGGGCTCAACGGCGCCACCGCGATCGGCCGCAACGGCGGCCGGGAGTCCAGGAGTTCGGACCCTGCGTGTGACAGCGAGCACACCAAGTAGGTAAAGACCTCATCAAATAGTTTGTGATAGCGTTCACGAAAGCCGGTTGAACCGGAGACCGAAGCGGATGACGCCGTGCCGGATCTGCGGTTTCGACTCCTCGTCCCCGAGTTCGCAAGCGAGCCGGAGAGAGGGTGTCTTCACCGGCGGTCAGCCATCGGCAGGCGTACGGCTTCACCGGCCGTGGCAGGCCGAGGCAAGCGTCAACCGCCCCCGACCTCGCCGGAGCTGCCCTCATGCAGTCCAACGATGCCCGGATCCTCCGGGGCGCGGCGGTCTTCGCCGCCCCTGTGGGAATCGTCGCCACCGTTGTCAGCGCAACGGTCGCAGGCGGTAAGGGCCTTGCCGGCGCGCTCGTCGCGCTGACGGTCGTCGCCGTCTTCTTCGGCCTGGGGTTCGCGGCGCTCATGCGCATCACGCAGGACAAGCCCCAAGTGACGATGATGGCCGGGATGTTAGTCTACACGGTGCAGATGCTCCTGATCGGCGTCTTCATCATCGTCTTCGACGGGACCACGCTCTTCAACAGCCGGGCGTTCGCCCTCACTCTGCTCGTCACCGCCCTCGCATGGGTGGGAGGCCAGGTCCGCCACAGCCTCACGAGCAAGATGCTCTACGTCGATCCCGTTCCTTCCGTGCCGGCCGAAGAGCCCGCGCACGCAGGGAGATCGGAGTCGCGCGATGAGACATGAGGGGAGGCGAAAGGGGCTTGATCCGCATCTGCTATCGTCCGGAAGCGCATCCGGCCGTGTGGGGCCCGCTCGTCTCAAGAGCGCAGCGCCCCGGCGGCCTGCGGTGTACTCGGATCCCAAGCTGTGGCCGCAGCGTGGATCCCGGGTGCCCGGTCCTCGGTGCACTCTCCGAGTCGACCGCAGTGGCACCGCCACACTCTGTCCCCCGTGCCGACAAGCGGTCTCACCAGCCGCGCTGACACACAAGGTTGCCGTCACTTATGCGTCACGACGAAGGAGTCACGGGTGAGCGCCCTAACGCTGCTGGCTAACACCGATTGCCACATCAACGCAGGCTGCGCTTTTCCCGCGCCGGGCCTCCACTCGTTCGAGTTCAAGCCGCTCTTCACCGTCGGCGGCTACGAGTTCACCAAGCCGAGCCTGATCGCCGTGATCTGCATGGTGATCGTCGTCGGCTTCTTCTGGGCCGCGTTCAGCAAGCCGAAACTGGTTCCGGGGAAGCTCCAGTTGATCGGTGAGATCGGCTACCAGTTCGTCGCGCGGAGCATCGCCACCGAGGTGATCGGCAGGAAGGGCAAGCAGTACGTCCCCTTCCTGATGTCGATCTTCTTCTTCGTATGGCTCATGAACATCATGGCCATCGTGCCGCTGGCGCAGTTCCCCTCGACGTCACGCTTCGCGTACCCGGTCGCACTCGCCGCGCTGGTGTTCGTGACGTACATGTTCCTGACGTTCAAGACCCACGGTTTCCGTGGTGGCGTCAAGAACCTGGTCTGGATCAGCGGGCTGCCCAAGCCCCTGGTTCCTCTGATGGTGCTCCTGGAGTTCATCCAGAACGTGATCTCGCGGCCGTTCACCCTCGCGGTGCGGCTGTGGGCCAACATGTTCGCCTACCACATGCTGATCGTGATGTTCAGCATCGCCGCCTGGTATCTGGTCACGCCGTCGTTCCTGGCGGCGGCAGCAGGCGGTTCCTTCCTCCTGGCAGTAGGCATGACCGCCTTCGAGGTCCTGATCCAGTTCCTTCAGGCGTACATCTTCACGCTGCTCGCCGCGATCTACATCAGCGGAGCGCTCGAAGAGGCCCACTGACCGACAGCCCGACCGAACTCCCCTCGTACCAACGGAACTTCGCTGGGAAGCACCCCAGCGGACCGCATCACACAGGAAGAAGAAGATGTCTGCTGAGCTTGTCAACCTCGCTGCCGTCGACATTAAGGGCAACCTCGGAGCCGTCGCGTACGGTCTCGCCGCCATCGGTCCCGGTGTGGGCATCGGCGTGGTCTTCGGCCACTCCATCGAGGCCATGGCCCGTCAGCCCGAGGCCATGGGCATCATCCGCACCAACATGTTCCTCGGCTTCGCGCTCTGTGAGGTGCTCGCGCTCCTCGGCCTCGTCGTCCCCTTCATCTTCAAGTAAGCCCGGGACGGCCCGTAGCCACATTCGACGAAAGGTTCGGACATGATGACTTTCCTGGCTGAGGAAGGAGCGCAGAACCCGCTCATTCCCGAGCCCGTGGAGCTGGTCATCGGCCTGATCGCCTTCTTCATCGTCTTCGGCGTCCTCGGTAAGAAGCTGCTGCCCACCATCCAGAAGACCCTGGACGAGCGGCAGGACGCGATCGAGGGCGGACTGGAACGAGCGCAGGAGGCCCAGACCGAGGCCAACCAGACCCTCGAGCAGTACAAGGCCCAGCTCGCCGAGGCCCGTCACGAGGCGGCACGGATCACCGAGCAGGCACGTGAGCAGGGTGCGGCCATCATCGCGGAGATGCGCGAGGAGGGTCAGCGCCAGCGCGACGCGATCATCGCGGCGGGCCACGCACAGACCGAGGCGGACCGCCGCCAGGTGACCGTGGCACTGCGCCAGGAGGTCGGCCGGATGGCCACCGACCTGGCCGGCCGAGTCGTGGGCGAGTCCCTTGAGGACGCCGCACGGCAGAGCCGCGTCATCGACCGCTTCCTCGAGGACCTCGAGGAGAAGGCCGAGGCCGCACGATGATCGGCGCGAGCCGCGACGCACTCGCCACCGCCCGCGAGAGCCTTACGGCGCTGACCGACAGCACGTCGGCAGACCCGAAGGCACTCGCGGACGAACTGGCCGCCGTGACGGTGCTGCTGGACCGCGAGGTCTCGCTGCGCCGGGTGCTGGCCGACCCGTCGCGCAGCGGCGAGCGCAAGGCGGAGCTGGTCGCGACCGTGCTCGGCGAGCAGGTGGGCGGAGCGACCGTCGACCTGGTCTCCGGAATGGTGCGGTCCCGCTGGTCCGCGCCGCGCGACCTCGTGGACGCGACAGAGGAGCTGGCGGACACCGCCGACCTGATCGCGGCCGAGCGCGACGGGACGCTGGACGAGACCGAGGACGAGCTGTTCCGGTTCTCCCGCACCGTCGCGTCGGCACCCGAGCTGCGGGCGGCACTGGCCAGCGACACGGCCGCGCCCTCGGCGAAGGTGCAGCTCCTGCACACGCTGCTCGGCGGCAAGTCCCGGGACGCCACGGAGCGGCTGATCACGCGGCTCGTGGCCCAGCCGCGTGGACGTAGCCTGGAGGGCGGGCTCGAAGCCCTCTCCCGGCTCGCGGCGGAACGGCGCGGTCGCTCGGTGGCCGTCGTCACCTCCGCGGTGCCGCTGAGTGACCGGCAGCGGCAGCGTCTCGGTTCGGCGCTGGCGAAGCTGTACGGGCGCCAGATGCATCTGAATCTCGACGTGGACCCGGAGATCCTCGGCGGGATCAGGGTGCGCGTCGGCGACGAGGTCATCAACGGCTCCATCGCGGACCGGCTCAGCGAGGCCGAGCGGCGGCTGGCTAGGCTGACACCGGCGACGGGGCGCGGCGGCGTTCGCGCCCACACCAACTCAACAGCATCACTTAGCGGCCCGAGTTGGGCCGTAGAAGATCGATACGGTCCCAACAAGGAGAGCAGGGAACCCAGATGGCGGAGCTCACGATCCGGCCGGATGAGATCCGGGACGCGCTGGAGAATTTCGTCCAGTCGTACGAGCCGGACGCGGCCTCGCGCGAAGAGGTCGGGACGGTCAGCGTTGCCGGTGACGGCATCGCGAAGGTCGAGGGTCTTCCCTCGGCCATGGCGAACGAGCTGCTGAAGTTCGAGGACGGCACCCTCGGCCTCGCCCTCAACCTCGAGGAGCGCGAGGTCGGTGCGGTTGTCCTCGGTGAGTTCAGCGGCATCGAGGAGGGCCAGCAGGTGCGCCGCACCGGCGAGGTCCTGTCGGTTCCGGTCGGCGACGGCTACCTCGGCCGCGTCGTGGACCCGCTGGGCGCCCCGGTCGACGGCCTCGGCGACATCGAGTCCGAGGGCCGCCGCGCCCTCGAACTCCAGGCCCCCTCGGTGATGGACCGCAAGTCGGTCCACGAGCCGATGGAGACGGGCTACAAGGCCGTCGACACCATGACCCCGATCGGCCGCGGCCAGCGTCAGCTCATCATCGGCGACCGGCAGACCGGCAAGACCGCGCTGTGCGTCGACACGATCATCAACCAGCGTGACAACTGGCGCTCCGGCGACCCGGAGAAGCAGGTCCGCTGCATCTACGTGGCAGTCGGCCAGAAGGGCTCCACCATCGCGTCCGTACGCGGCGCCCTGGAGGAGGCCGGTGCGCTGGAGTACACGACGATCGTCGCGGCCCCGGCGTCCGACCCGGCGGGCTTCAAGTACGTCGCCCCGTACACCGGCAGCGCCATCGGCCAGCACTGGATGTACCAGGGCAAGCACGTCCTCGTCGTCTTCGACGACCTGACCAAGCAGGCCGACGCCTACCGCGCCGTGTCCCTGCTGCTGCGCCGCCCGCCGGGCCGCGAGGCCTACCCGGGCGACGTCTTCTACCTCCACTCCCGTCTGCTGGAGCGCTGCGCCAAGCTCTCCGACGACATGGGCAAGGGCTCGATGACGGGTCTGCCGATCGTCGAGACGAAGGCGAACGACGTGTCGGCGTTCATTCCGACCAACGTCATCTCCATCACCGACGGCCAGTGCTTCCTGGAGTCCGACCTCTTCAACGCCGGCCAGCGGCCCGCGCTGAACGTCGGTATCTCCGTCTCCCGCGTCGGCGGTTCCGCACAGCACAAGGCGATCAAGCAGATCACCGGTTCGCTCCGTGTGGACCTCGCCCAGTACCGCGAGCTGGAGGCGTTCGCCGCCTTCGGCTCCGACCTGGACGACGCCTCGAAGGCGGCCCTGGAGCGCGGTAAGCGGATGACGGAGCTGCTCAAGCAGCCGCAGTACAACCCGTATTCGACCGAGGACCAGGTCGTCTCCGTCTGGTCCGGCACCAACGGCAAGATGGACGACGTACCGGTCGAGGACATCCGCCGGTTCGAGCGCGAGCTGCTGGAGCACATGCACCGCGAGAACAAGGGGCTGCTCACCAGCATCGTCGAAGGCGGCAAGATGACCGACGACACGCTCCAGGAGCTCGGCGAAGCGGTCGACGCCTTCAAGAAGCAGTTCGAGACCTCGGACGGCAAGCTGCTGGGCGAGGACTGAGCCATGGGCGCTCAGACCAGGGTCTACAAGCGGCGGATCAAGTCCGTCACGGCGACCAAGAAGATCACCAGGGCGATGGAGATGATCGCGGCCTCGCGCATCATCAAGGCGCAGCGCCGGGTGGCGGCCTCCGAGCCGTACGCCGAGGAGCTGACCAACGCCGTGCGCGCGGTCGCCACCGGCTCGAACGTGAAGCACCCCCTCACCACGGAGGCGGAGCGCCCGACGCGGGCCGCGGTCCTGCTCATCGTGAGCGACCGCGGTCTGGCGGGCGGCTACAACTCCAACGCCATCAAGGCGGCCGACCGGCTGACCAACCGGCTGATCGGCGAGGGCAAGGAGGTCGTCAACTACATCGTGGGCACCCGCGGTGTGACGTACTACCGCTTCCGTGAGCGTGCGATCAAGGAGTCCTGGAGCGGCTTCACCGACAACCCGACCTACGCGGACGCCAAGGCCGTGGCCGCACCGCTGATCGAAGCGATCACGGCGGACACGGGCGCCGAGAACGCCGTGGACGAACTCCACATCGTCTACACGGAGTTCATCTCCATGATGACGCAGACGCCGATCGGCGACCGGCTGCTTCCGCTGAGTCTGAAGGAGACCGCGGAGGAGTCCGCGGGGGTCATCCAGGACAACATCAAGCGAGGCCCGGAGGTCCGTCCGCTCTTCGACTTCGAACCGTCGGCCGAGCAGGTCCTCGACGCGCTGCTTCCGCGGTACGTCGAGAGCCGCATCTACAACGCGCTGCTCCAGGCCGCAGCTTCGAAGCACGCCGCCACGCGCCGTGCGATGAAGTCGGCGACGGACAACGCCGAAGACCTCATCAAGTCGCTCACGCGGCTTGCCAACGCGGCCCGCCAGGCCGACATCACCCAGGAAATCAGCGAGATCGTCGGTGGCGCGAGCGCGCTGGCTGACGCTTCTGCGGGGAGTGACCGCTAACCATGACCGAAACTCTTGAGAAGGCCACGGCGGCGGGCCGCGTCGCACGCGTCATCGGCCCGGTGGTCGACGTGGAGTTCCCCGTCGACCAGATGCCGGAGATCTACAACGCGCTGACCGTCGAGGTCGCCGACCCGGCCCAGGCCGGCAAGAAGAAGACCCTCACCCTCGAGGTCGCACAGCACCTCGGCGAGGGCCTCGTAAAGGCGATCTCCATGGAGCCCACCGACGGTCTGGTACGCCAGGCCGAGGTGACCGACACCGGCGAGGGCATCACCGTGCCCGTCGGCGACGTCACCAAGGGCCGGGTGTTCAACACCCTCGGCAAGATCCTCAACGAGCCCGAGGCCGAGTCCGAGGTCACCGAGCGGTGGTCCATCCACCGCAAGGCCCCGGCGTTCGACCAGCTCGAGTCCAAGACCGAGATGTTCGAGACGGGCCTGAAGGTCGTCGACCTGCTGACCCCGTACGTCAAGGGCGGAAAGATCGGCCTGTTCGGCGGCGCCGGCGTCGGTAAGACCGTTCTCATCCAGGAAATGATCATGCGTGTGGCGAAGCTGCACGAGGGTGTTTCCGTCTTCGCGGGCGTCGGCGAGCGTACTCGTGAGGGCAACGACCTGATCGACGAGATGGCGGAGTCCGGCGTTCTCCCGCAGACCGCGCTGGTCTTCGGTCAGATGGACGAGCCGCCGGGCACGCGTCTTCGCGTCGCCCTGGCCGGTCTGACCATGGCGGAGTACTTCCGCGATGTGCAGAAGCAGGACGTGCTGTTCTTCATCGACAACATCTTCCGCTTCACGCAGGCCGGTTCCGAGGTCTCCACGCTGCTCGGCCGTATGCCCTCCGCGGTGGGCTACCAGCCGAACCTGGCGGACGAGATGGGTGTGCTCCAGGAGCGCATCACCTCGACCCGCGGCCACTCCATCACGTCGATGCAGGCGATCTACGTGCCTGCGGACGACCTCACCGACCCGGCCCCGGCCACCACGTTCGCGCACCTCGACGCGACGACGGTGCTCTCGCGGCCGATCTCGGAGAAGGGCATCTACCCGGCGGTGGACCCGCTGGACTCGACGTCCCGCATCCTGGACCCCCGTTACATCTCGCAGGACCACTACGACTGCGCCCAGCGCGTCATCGGAATCCTCCAGAAGTACAAGGACCTCCAGGACATCATCTCGATTCTCGGCATCGACGAGCTGTCCGAGGAGGACAAGCTCACCGTCAGCCGGGCCCGCCGTATCGAGCGCTTCCTGTCGCAGAACACCCACGCGGCGAAGCAGTTCACGGGTCTCGACGGATCGGACGTGCCGCTGGACGAGTCGATCGCCGCGTTCAACGCGATCGCCGACGGTGACTTCGACCACTATCCGGAGCAGGCGTTCTTCATGTGCGGCGGCCTCGACGACCTGAAGGCCAAGGCCAAGGACCTCGGCGTCTCCTGACGCACGGGTCCGGCGCCGGGCGGGGCGGGACCGAGGGCCACAGCCCTTCGGTCCGGCCCCGCCCCCGCACCCCTTATCCTTTTCCTAACCTACGAAGGAGCCACAGTGGCTGAGCTGCACGTCGAGTTGGTCGCCGCGGACCGCAAGGTCTGGTCCGGCGAGGCCAGCCTGGTCGTCGCGCGCACCACGTCCGGCGATATCGGCGTCATGGCAGGCCACCAGCCGCTGCTCGGTGTGCTGGAGCCGGGGGCGGTGATCATCCGTACCGCCGGTGAGTCCGGCGAGGGCACGGTCACGGCGGCGGTGCACGGCGGCTTCATCTCCTTCGCGGACGACAAGATGTCGCTGCTGGCGGAGATCGCCGAGCTGTCCGACGAGATCGACGTCGAACGGGCCGAGCGGGCGCTGGAGCGGGCCAAGTCGGAGGACGACTCCGCAGCCGAACGGCGTGCCGAGGTCCGTATGCGAGCGGTGGCGGTCCGCTGAGGAGGCGGCCGACGCCGGGCGCGGAGCCGGGCACGACAGGTACGAAGCTCAGCCGCGGGCTGTTCCGGGTCACCAACCCGGAGCGACCCGCGGCTGAGCCCATACAGAGGGGGGCGCGGGATCCACGAGATCCCACGGCTCCGCGAGCACCGCGCCACGCGTGGTACGAGAGAGTGCGAGGAGGTCGGTGTTGATGGTCCTCGTTCTGTCCCTGTGCGGCGTGGCCTTGCTGCTGGCGCTGGCGGGTCTGTTCGCCTTCGGTCTGCGGCGCCGTCTGCTTCAGCGCTCGGGCGGCACCTTCGACTGCAATCTGCGCTGGAACGCTCCTGCTCCGCCCGACGAGTACGGAGGCGAGTACGCCGGCGAATCCGACGTCGAAGAGCAGGGCCGCGGCAGCGGGCAGGGGTCCGGGGGCGCGCAGGGCGCGCATGGCGCCGGCGGCCGTGGAGTGGGCGGCGGCAAGGGCTGGGCGTATGGGATCGCGCGTTACAACGGTGACCAGATCGAGTGGTTCAGGGTCTTCTCCTATGCGCCGCGCCCCCGCCGGTTTCTGGAGCGCAACCGGATCGAGGTCCTGCAACGGCGGAATCCGGAGGGCGAGGAGGAGTTGGCGCTGCTCTCCGACGCGGTGATCCTCGCTTGTTCCCTGCACGGCGTACGCGTCGAACTCGCGATGAGCGAGGACGCGCTGACAGGTTTCCTGGCCTGGCTGGAGGCGGCGCCTCCCGGGCAGCGGGTGAACGTGGCCTGAGCCCGTGCGACCGCGCCACGGTCGCCCTCGTGCGGGCCGTCAGCCGAGCAGCGCGGCGACGATGACGAGTACGGGTGCAGCCGCCAGCGTCGAGATCAGGATGGATTCGCGGGCGATGCGGGTGCCCGTCGCGTAGCGCGAGGCGTATGCGTAGAGGTTCTGCGCCGAGGGCAGGGCCGAGGTCACCACGACCGCGAAGAGCGCCGCACGAGGCAGATGGAAGACGCCCGCCCCCAGCGCCCACGCCACCAGCGGCTGGACCGCGATCTTGAACACCACCGCCACCAGCACCGGCAGCCGGTCGTGTTCGCGGGAGAGCACGGCACTGCCACGCAGCGACATTCCGAAGGCGAGCAGCACCGCGGGCACCGACATCGCTCCGACCAGGTGGAACGGTTCGAGCACGGGAGCCGGAAGGCGGACCCCCGAGGCCGCGACGGCGACGCCGCCGAGTGAGCCGATCACAATGGGGTTGCGGACGGGAGTCGTCAACATCCGTATGACGCCGCGGCGTTGACCGGGCGCACTCCCGGCAGGCGCGGAGAGGACTTCGAGTGCCGTCAGCGCGATCGGTGACACCACCAGAAGCTGGAAGAGGATCACGGGAGCGACGATCGAGGCGTCGCCCAGCACGTAGGCGGAGATGGGGATGCCGAGGTTGCCCGCGTTGACGTAGCAGGCGCACATGGCGCCCACGGTGCTCTCCCCGGCGGGCCATCGGCGCAGCGCGGCCACCGCACAGTAGAGCGCCGCCACCGCGAAGGTGGTGAGCGCGGTGATCAGGACCTGACCGGAGACGAGCACACGGAGATCGGCGCGTGCCATCGTCTCGAACAGCAGCGCAGGCGTCGCCACATGGAAGGCGAGCCTGGTGAGGATCTCAGGGCCGTTGCTGCCGAGCAGCCCGCGTCGTCCGAGTACGTAGCCGGTGGCGATGACGCAGGTGATGACGGCGAAGCCCGCTATCACTCCACCCACGGCGGACCGTTCCATGGCAGGTGGGCCGGTGTCGTTGCATGGGTCACGGATCGATTGTGCGTGTCTGCCCGAAAACGTTTGCGGGCGGGTGTGCGTAGGGGCGGTCTGGCCGCGTTTCTCAGTTGCCGGTGAGGCCCGACTCCTGTGCCAGCACTGCGGCTTGAGTGCGGCTGCGCAGGCCCAGTTTGCCCAGCAGGCGGCTGACGTGCGTCTTCACCGTGGCCTCCGCCATGCCCAGACGCTGTGCCGTCTCTGCGTTGGACAGGCCGTGCCCGAGGCAGCGCAGCACGTCGTGTTCGCGGCGGGTCAGCTCGTCCAGGCCCGGTACGGCGACCGCTGCCGTGCGCGGGAGGGGCGGGCGTCCGGCGCCGCCGGGGCGTGCGAACTCCGCGATCAGGCGCCGCGTCACCGCGGGCGCGATCATGCCCTCGCCGCGGGCGACCGTGCGTACGGCCTCCACGACCTGGGACGCCTCGCTGTCCTTCAGCAGGAACCCAGAGGCCCCGGCGCGCAGCGCGCCGAAGACGTACTCGTCGAGGTCGAACGTGGTCAGCACCAGCACGTCGGCCAGGCCCTCGCCGGTGATGCGTTCGGTGGCCGAGACCCCGTCGAGCCGGGGCATCTGGATGTCCATCAGCACGACGTCGGGCCGCAGTTCGCGAGCGCGGCGCACGGCCTCCTCGCCGTCGCCGGCCTCGCCCGCGACCTCGATTCCGGGGGCGCCGCGCAGGATGAGGACGAGTCCGGCACGTACGGCCCGCTGGTCCTCGGCGACGAGTACGCGGATCGCGGGGGCAGCATCGCCTTGTGCGGGCCGGTGCGTTGCGTTCGGCGCCGTCGGCTCCTGTGCCGTCAACCGGGACTCCCTTCCTCGACGGGCAGTTCGGCCCGTACGACCCACACCCTCGTGGCGCCGTAGCCGGTCTTGCCTGTGCCCTGCGTGGCCCTGGTGTCCTGCGTGGCCTCCGAGTCCCCTGCGTCCTCTGCGTTCTCTGTGTTCTCTGTGTCGTCCGAGTCTGCTGTGCCGTACGAGCCGTCCGCCGTCGGGCCCACATGGAGCTTGCCGCCGAGCAGTTCGACGCGTTCGCGCATGCCGATCAGGCCAGTGCCGGAGCCGGGAGCGCGCGGTTCGGTGCCGACTGAGCCATCGGCTTCGTGAGGGCCGCCGGTGTCGCGGAGGGGGCTGGTGACGCGGACCGTGAGCGGTCCGGGAGTACGGTCGCGGGCCAGCTCCACGGTGACCGTGCCGGGCGCCGAGTGCTTGAGGGCGTTCGTCAGCGACTCCTGTACGACGCGGTACGCGGCGAGTTCGACGGGCGCGGGCAGCGAGGCGCCGCCGGGCCCGCGTCGATCCCGTAGCGAGAAGCTGAGACCGGGGTTGCCCGCGCCCGCGCGTGCCCGCTCCAGCAGGGCGTCGAGACCGGCGAGCGTCGGGGAGGCCGCGGGCTGTGCCGCGTCCTCCCCGGAGGCGTCGCGCAGCAGCCCGATGAGGCGCCGCATCTCGGCCAGGCCCTGCACGCTGTTCTCCCGTATGACGCCGAGAGAGTCGCGGGTCGCCGCCTCGTCCGGGGGGTCGAGGGAGAGGGCGGCGGTGGAATGGATGGCGATGGCGGAGAGGTGGTTTGCGATCAGGTCGTGCAACTCCCGTGCCATACGGGCGCGTTCGGCACCGACAGCCTGTACGCGGTCCATCTCGGCCAGCAGCGCGGTCTGTTCGGCACGCAGGCGCTCGGCCGCGGCGGCGTTGCGGTGGTCGCGGATGATCAGACCCGTCCAGGCGGGCACGATGGTGATGGCCGCGCAGAACGCCCCGAGCAGCAGCGTCGCGGGGGAGCGGAAGGCGGCCATGGTGCCGAGCGTCACCGCGACCGTCACGGCGACGCTCGCGGGCAGCAGTGCGCGGGCGGATCGCCTCGGCCCGTAGAGCACCGCCGCGTAGACGATATCGGTGAAGACGACGACGGTCGCCAGCAGCGATCCCATCGCGAAGTCCGCGACGAGCGCGGCCACCGCCACCAGCAGCGCCCATGGCTGTGCGGATCTGCGTCCGAGCGCGGTCAGGCACATCACGGCGAGGGGTAGCAGCAGCCAGGCGCCGAACTCACGGCCACGCTCAGGGGTGTTGTAGAGCCCGAACCGCCACAGCACGAGCCCGCCGGCGAGCCCGGCGAGCGCGATGAGCACTCCGTCGCGGTGCGGGCGCAGCGACGGAGGCGGAAGCAGCGGCGGACGGCGTGGCATGGGTCCATCTCAGCACGCCGCGCGGGCGGGGGCGTCGGCCTCGGGAACCAGTGCGCTCGCTGCGTACTACATCGAAGGATGCAGGCCCGTACGGAGGGATCGTCGCTGGTGAGGACGTGCTGGGGCCTGCCGGGGTGGGACCGTCGAGACGACAGCGGGAGCAACAGCCGAGGGAAGAACGGGAGAAGGGGGCAGGCGTGATCGTCACGCTGATCGTCGTCTGTGAGGTCGCCTTCTGGGTGCTGCTGGCGGCCGGGCTGGCGTTGCGCTACATGGCGCGGATGCCGAGGTCGGGAGCCGCCGTACTGCTCTGCGAGCCGCTGCTGGAGGTGGTGCTGCTGATCGTGACCGCCGTCGATCTGCGAGGCGGAGCGGAGCCGGACTGGAAGCACGGCCTGGCAGCGGTCTACATCGGCTTCACCGCGACCCACGGGCACTACATGGTCAAGTGGGCCGACGGCCACTTCCTGCACCGCTTCGCCGGTGGCCCGCCGCCGGTCAAGCCGCCCCGCTACGGCATGCCGCGTGCGGTGCACGAGTGGAAGATGACCGCACGCGCCATCGGCGGTGCGGGGATCGCGGCGGCCCTGCTGCAACTGGCGATCTGGTACGTGGGGGACGCCGGCCAGAGCGAGTCGCTGCTGATGTGGCAGCAGAAGATGGGCCTGGTCGCGGGCATCAGCGTGATCGTGGCGCTGAGTTACACGATCTGGCCGAAGCGGGAGCCCAGGCGCGGACCGGAGGGGGAGCGGGAGAAGTCCGGTACGGCACCGCACGGTCCGGTCGGCGGGCGGCGCTGACGGGGGAGCACGGGGGGCGACGCGGGAGTCGGGACGGGCGGGGCGCCGACGGGGGGCCTCGCCGCTCCGGTCTCTTCTAGGACCGGCCCTTCTTCGGCTCTTTGCTGCGGGCGTCGTCGCGGCGTGCGTCGTCGGGCCCCTGCTCCGGTTCCGGAAGCTCATCGGGGCGGAGCGCGGTCGCGAGCCGGTAGTCGACGCGTACGTCGTGATAGTCGGTGCCGGGCTCGACGGGCTCGGGAAGGTTCGTACGCTCGGCGCCCGAGAACGTCTCGCGCCCGCGTGAACCGTGGAAGCGCACGTCGGTCTCCGGCTCGTCGCGGAAGCGGAGCCGGTCGGCGGCGACCGAGGTCGTCAGCTCGATGTCCGGCCCGGCGGCAGGAGCGGCGTCCCGACCGGCTTCCGGGTCGGCGTCCGGCGTCGCATCCCGTGTACCGCCCGGTGTGCCGTGCGGCCTGCCGTGCCGCGTGGTGCGAGGAGCGTCGTCAGGCGTGTGCTCGCCGTTTCACGGCGGCTCGTCGCGCTCGCGCTTACGGATGGGGCGCCGCCTGGGCCGCTCGTCCGACCGGCCCGAACGCTCCGCTCCGCCTGCGCCCTCACCCGTCCTCTTCGCCGTGCGTGAGGCCGACTTCGCGGTCTTGCGCACGGGACGTCCGGACTCGTCGATGGTCTTTCCGGCGCTGCCGCCGACGTCGCGGGTGGTCTCCGCCGCGGTCTCCGCGACGTCGCGGGTGGTCTCCGCCGCGCTGCCGCCGACGTCGCGTGCGGCCTCGCCCGCTTCCTCGCCGACGTCCTCGACGGCCCGGCCTGCTCCGCCGCCGACCTCCCGCGCGGCTTCGCCTGCTCCGCCGCCGACTTCCTTGGCGGTCTCGCCCGCGCCCTCGCCGACGTCCTCGACGGCCTTGCCGGCGCCCTTGCCGACTTCCTTCGCCGTCTCACCGGCGCCTTCGCCGACGTCCTTTACGGCTCCGCCCGCGCCTTCGCCGACATCTCTGACTGCTCCGCCCGCGCCTTCGCCGACGTCCTTTACGGCTCCGCCCGCGCCCTCGCCGACGTCCTTTACGGCTCCGCCCGCGCCCTTGCCGACCTCCTTGACCGTCTCACCTGCGCCTTCGCCGACGTCCTCGACCGCGGAGCTGGCGCCCCGGCCCAGTTCGCCGACCGCCTCGCTCGCGCCGCTGCCCAGCTCACGCGTCGCGGAGCCGAGACCGGCGGTGATGTGCTCCAGGATCTGGGGGTTGCGGTCGATGGTGGTCAGCACGCGGCCGATGACCTGGGCGACGTTGTCGAGGCGCACCTTCAGCAGCGCCTGTGCCTCGACGCCCTTGATGTCGAGCTGGACCTTGCCGAGGGCGACGTCCGCACCCACGTTGAGCTTGAGGATGTCCAGCACCTCGGCCTGGAGCGAGACGCGTGCCCGCAGGTCCTGGACCTCCAGGTTGATCTCCTCGACATGGACCTGCGGTACGTCGAGCAGGACGTCGGGGTCCTCGTGGCGGGGCACTGCGGGCAGATCCGCGGGGCCCTGCTCTCCGCCGCCCCCGCCCCTGTCACCGCCCCCGTCTGTCTCCCCGTTCTCCGGTCCGTAGGGCTCTTCCCCTCCGTAGGCGTCTCCTTCGTACGTGCCCTCGTACGGACCGTCGTCGTACGTCTCCTCGTACTCCTCGTCGTACTCTTCCGGCTCTGCCCGTTCCCCCTGCTCAGGGGCGTGGTCCTTGTCGTTCATGCTGCTCCCCCAGGGGTGCGAATGCATGCTTAAAGGCACTTTTCACCATAGAGCGGGTGCCCCGTGTGCGCCCGGGGTCACATGGATCGCGAAGCACACAGACGGCGCGGGCACGGGCAGGCGGTCACGGCCGCGCATGGATCGGCCCGGCCTCGCGTGCAGGGGAACGCGAAGCCGGGCCGGCGGTGTGGGGGGTGGGCTCCGGGGAGGTGAGCGGAGAGCCGTCGCGGGGGTCAGCCGCAGTGTTCCTGCTTCTCCTTCTTGGTCATCTTCCGGGTGTGCTGGGTCTTGGTGCTGGGTGCGTCGGCCTTGGGGCCCTTGGCGGTGAAGGGGACGTACCAGATGTGGTGGCCGTAGAACTTGTCCTCGAAGTGCATCTCGTACGTGCCGTTGACCTCCTCCATGGCCGCTTCACGTGTGATGTAGCCGACCTCGCCGGGCTTGACCTCGACGTTCGTCTGCTGCGTCTCGGTGTGCGAGCTTTCCCAACTGTGGCTGTAGCTGGCCTCGATGGTCACGCTGAAGAGCTTGGTGAAGCCGTACTGGGCCTTCATGCTCACGCCGACGGTGTTGGTCTCGCCTGTGGTGTCGGACCATCCGACGGTCGAACGCTGCATGTCCTTGGTGCAGTTGAAAAAGCTGTCGCCGACCTGGTGCGGTTCGCCCATGGAGTCGATGGGCGCGCCCGCGGGGTGGAAGACGCACTTGTCGGTGCCGTTGTCGCACTGGTCGAGCAGTTCTCTCGTGGTCGGCTGCTCCTCGTCGGCCTGCGCGGCGGACGGCGTCAACGCGGTGGCGCCTACGGTCGTGATGGCGACCACCAGCATCGACAGCTTCTTGCGGCGGTTCATGGTGCCTCCGATGAGGGTGGGGGTAAGGCAGTTGACTGCCGGTGGCGTCTCTGCGCGCGCTGTGCCTCAGCCGGGATCGATGGACCGCGCCCGGCGGTCCGTCAGGCTGCCGAGGTTCGGGATGCACTCATCGAAGGACCTGGCGCGCGGAGTACGGATGCCTTCGAGGAAGGTGGACCGAAGCTTCAGCCGCAGTGTTCCTGCTTCTCCTTCTTGGTCATCTTCCGGGTGTGCTGGGTCTTGGTGCTGGGTGCGTCGGCCTTGGGGCCCTTGGCGGTGAAGGGGACGTACCAGATGTGGTGGCCGTAGAACTTGTCCTCGAAGTGCATCTCGTACGTGCCGTTGACCTCCTCCATGGCGGCCTCACGCGTGATCCAGCCGACCTCGCCGGGCTTGACCTCGACGTTCGTCTGCTGCTCCTCGGTGTGGGAGCTCTGCCAGGAGTGCTCGTAGCTCGCCGTGATGGTGACCTTGAACAGCTCGGTGAAGCCGTACTCGGCGCTCATGGAGACGCCCACGGTGTTCGTCTCGCCGGTGGTGTCGGACCATCCGACGGTCGAACGCTGAAGATCCTTGGTGCAGTTGAAGGCGCTGTCTCCGACCTGGTGCGGTTCGCCCATGGAGTCGACGGGCGCACCGGAAGGGTGGAAGACGCACTTGTCGGTGCCGTTGTTGCACTGTTCGAGGAGTTCTCTCGTCGTGGGCTGCTCCTCGTCGGCCTGTGCGGCGGACGGCGTCAACGCGGTGGCGCCTACGGTCGTGATGGCGACCACCAGCATGGACAGTTTCTTACGGCGGTTCATGGTGCCTCCGGCGGTGGGGGTAAGGCGGACGACGCGGGCGTGTGCTCTTCGCGCGTCGCCGGTCAGCTGAAGCTGATGGACTTCGTGCGGTTGTCCATCACGTCGCCGAGGTTGGGGGTGAGCTCGTCGAAGGGCCCGTCACGGTCGCCGCTCTGGCCCGCCTCGGAGAAGAGGTTCAGCGTGCAGTTGCCCCACGGCTGGATGGAGGAGATCTTGTCCTTCCAGTCGTCGCTCAGGTCGATCTTGAAGTCCACGTCGTCGGCATCGCCGTCGCACAGCGCGGTGTTGGTGATCGTCAGGGAGGCGCCGCCGTACTTGGTGTCCTCGAAGACCGTCGCACCGATGACGCTGCTCTCGTCCTTCGTCGAGACACCGGAGGAGGCGACGGGCTTCTCCCCGGCGCGGGTCTCGCCGGTGGCCTTGGCCTTGCCGGTGGAGGCGTCGAGCAGGCGCTTGCTGCCCTGGATGCCGGTCGCCTCGTCGAGGCTCTCGAAGCACTGGGTCTCGCCGCTCTTCGCGTCCAGGGTGCAGTGGTTGCCCTGCCCCTTGGCGGAGCCTCCGCTCTCCTGTCCGGATACCGCGCCGTTCGCTACCGGTACGGCGACGACGCCTGCGAGCAGCGCCACGGCGGCGATGGTGATGCGAGTACGCCTTCTTGTGTCGGTGGCCATACGGGACTCCAACTCCTCATGCCTGACCAGCACTTTTTGGTCCAGGCCTTGTAGAAGTGATGGTACTCACAGAAAGCAGAATGGAAAGAGAATTCGGAAATCGATCGGCGAGCGACGGACGCTACGCGCGAAAACCACGAGGTCGCCCAGGGTGAATGTGGCGTAGCTCTCACCAGGTCGCAGCGGTGGTCCCGGGAACGGAAATGCAGTACGTCCGGATTCGGCGCTTCCGTCCGCCCGCCGGGTGTTTTGCAGAAAGTGTCGCCGCAATGCGGATTGCTTGCTGCGTACCGCCTCTGAACTGCGATCAAGCCTGGTACGACCGATGAGTGAGACGCTATTCGAAGAGAAACCTCAGTGCAGGCTCAAATTAACCTTAAGCCTTCCTTAAGAACGTGTCCCCGGCCGTTCCTCGGCTAAAAGGAAGAGGCTTGCGCCAGGTATCGGAAACGTTCTTCCCATTCGGCCGCGCTTGTATGCGGAAGCGGGCACGGCGGCCGCGGACACGGTAAGGAAACGGGCGTCGCACGGCAACGCGCGGGCCTCATTGGGCGTACCGGTGAACCGGGCGGGCACGGATCGGTCACGCGGAGGCGGGTTGCCGCGGAGTGATGCACGAGGGGCCGCGCGCCCCCTACTGTGCTGCGTGCGCAAGGTGTGCTGCATGCCCCCGCAGCACACCTTGCCTGCCGAACTCGCCGACGTACCAAGCCCGTTGGGGCCGCGGGCCGCGGCCTGCCGGGCCGTGCACACCGACGACCGGTCCGAACGCGCCCGCCCCGATCTGGAGGCCCCGGGAAGATGCCGAAGAAACCGACCGCCCGCGCCTCCGCCGCAGCGGCCGGCGCCGCCGCCCTCGCCGCAGTCGTCCCCTTCGCGCTCGACGCGGGCGCCTCCCCGGCGGGTCCGTCCGGACCGGGCTCCGCCGCGTCCGAGTGCGCGGCACGGCAGTCCGCGGAGATGAGCCTGGAGCAGAAGGCCGGACAGCTCTTCATCGGCGGCGTCGACGCGGACGAACCGGCGGACGCCGAGATCGCGGCCGTGAAGGATCTGCACCTGGGCGGCGTCATCCTCACCAACGGCAGCAGCGCGGGAGCGCAGACCACACGTCAGGTGAGCGACCGGGTGCGGGAGGCGGCGAGCACCGGCGGTGTGCCGATGTGGGTCTCCGCCGACCAGGAGGGCGGCAAGGTCCAGCACCTGAAGGGGCCCGGCTTCGACGCGATGCCCACGGCCGTGGAGCAAGGCAGGCTCGGCGCGGGGGAGTTGCGTACGAAGGCGAAGGGCTGGGGCGGACAGCTCAGCGCGGCGGGCGTCAACGTCAACCTCGCGCCCGTCCTGGACACCGTTCCGGCGGAACTCGGCGGCGACAACAAGCCCATCGGCTTCCTGGAGCGCAACTACGGCACCACACCCGCGGCGGTCTCCTCGCTGGGCACCGCCTACCAGGCGGGTATGACGGACGCGGGCGTGACACCCG
The DNA here is from genome assembly GCF_022524345.1 of Streptomyces marispadix. Lineage (NCBI taxonomy): Bacteria > Bacillati > Actinomycetota > Actinomycetes > Kitasatosporales > Streptomycetaceae > Streptomyces > Streptomyces marispadix. The sequence continues at coordinate 4,842,076 of NZ_JAKWJU010000002.1, forward strand.
CCGTCAAGCACTTCCCCGGGCTCGGCCGGGTGCTGGGCAACACCGACGACACCAAGGACGTCAGGGACGACGTCACCACCAGGGACGACGCCTACCTCGAACCCTTCCGCAAGGCGATCACCGCGGAGAAGCAGCCGCTGGTGATGATCTCAAGCGCCCGCTACACCAAGATCGATCCGGATGCCCTGGCCCCGTTCTCGTCGGCCGTCGTCACCGGCATGCTCCGTGAGGACCTCGGTTTCGACGGCGTCATCGTCTCCGACGACCTGGGTGCGGCGAAGGCGGTCGAGGACGTGCCGCCCGGCGAGCGCGCGCTGCGCTTCCTGTCGGCGGGCGGGACGGTCGTGCTCAGCGTGGACGCGGGCACGATGCCCGAGATGGTCGGCGCGGTGCTCCAACGCGCCCGCAGCGACGAGCAGTTCCTCGCCCGGGTCGAGGAGGACGCCAAGCGCGTCGTCGAGGCGAAGGCCGCCGCGGGACTGCTCGACTGCGGCTGACGGGGCTGCGAGCGTGGGCCTGTACGAGTGCGTACGGGCGGCGCCGGACCGGCGGAGGCAGCCTCGGAACGGTCCCGGGCCAGGCCGCGGCTCCGGTCCTGGTTCCTGGTCCCTGCCGCAGCTTCGGTTGGACCCGGCTCACCGTCCCCGGCCCCGGCTCGCCCGGTCCCGGTCCGTCCGGTGCCAGCTCGTCCGGCCCGGCTCCGGACGCTGCCCCTCTTCCCTCAGCGGTTCTCGCCCGGCACCCACATCACGTCGCCGACCGACTTGTTGGCCGAGCGCGCCAGGATGAACAGCAGGTCCGAAAGGCGGTTGAGGTACGTCGCCGTCAGCGGGTTCATGATGTCGCCGTGCTCGTCCAGCGCGGCCCACGTCGAACGCTCCGCCCTCCGTACGACGGTGCACGCCTGGTGCAGCAGCGCCGCACCCGGGGTGCCTCCCGGCAGGATGAAGCTGCGCAGCTTGTCCAGTTCCTGGAGGTAGGCGTCGCAGTCCGCCTCCAGCTTGTCGATGTAGCTCTGCTCGACGCGCAGGGGCGGGAACTCCGGGTCCTGGACTACGGGCGTGGCCAGGTCGGCCCCGACGTCGAACAGGTCGTTCTGCACGCGTACGAGCACGGTGACGATCTCCCGCGGCAGTTCGCCGAGTGCGAGGGCCACCCCGATCGCGGCGTTGGCCTCGTTGGCGTCGGCGTAGGCCGCGATGCGCGTGTCGGTCTTGGCGGTACGGCTCATGTCGCCGAGGGCGGTGGTGCCGGAGTCGCCGGTACGGGTGTAGATGCGCGTCAGATTGACCATGTAACGAGACTACGGCGTGCGACCTGGACCGGCCCGGGGGGAGGACGGAGATCCCTGCCGAGGGGGGAGCGGTCCCGGCCCGGCCCGGGGGAGGGAAGTGCCGTAGCGGCCGGAAGTACCTACGGCGAAGGGCGGGCCCCCGCGGCGTATGCACGCGGTGGGCCCGCCCTCGCAGCGGAACTCGCTCAGTGCTGCGGCGGTGCGTCCTCCGTGGTGTCCTGCTCGCTGAGGATCTCCTGGACGCGCTCCGTCGGCAGGGCCGCACGAAGCGCCATCCAGATCACGACGGCGGTGAGCGCCAGGCAGGCTACCGCTCCGAGGTTGAAGCCGAGCAGGCCGAGGTTTCCGGCCTTCTCCTCCTGCGCCGGGTAGTCGCCGAGGTAGCTGATCACTGCCAGGCCGCCGTACCAGACCAGCATCCACCAGCCGTGCTTGAAGTCGAGCGGCGGCGTCTGCTGCTTCGCGAACTGGTAGTACGCGGCCATCAGCACGTAGCCGAGCACGATCGCCAGGAAGAGCTTCCAGTTGGTGTCCCAGCCCGTCCAGTAGACGATGAGGTTCGTCGACCACAGGGCGAGGAAACCGATGATCCACACCCACTTGTCGCCGAGCTTGAACGGGCGGGGGTGGTCCGGCATCTGCTTGCGCATCGCCAGCATGACGAGCGGTCCGCAACCGAAGGAGAGGACCGTGGAGTTGGTGACGAACTCGACCAGCTTGCTCCAGCCGGGGAACGGCAGGAAGAAGAAGCATCCGACGATGAACGCGAGGATCAGGCTGACCCAGGGGACGCCGGTCCGGTTGACCTTGGCGAGGCCCGCGGGGGCGTTCTTGTTGCGGCCCATCGCGTAGGAGATACGTGCGGTGACGCCCGCGTAGATCAGGCCGGTGTCCCCGGGAGAGATGATGGCGTCCGCGTAGAGCACGCCTGCCAGCCAGACCGCGCCGAGGATTCCGGCGATGGCCGCGAGGGGGCCGAAGGTCGCCAGTACGTCGCCGTGCGAGCTGAAGTGCGCGCCGACGGCCTGCCAGCCTTCCGCCTTGATGGCGCTGCTGGGCACGGCGCCGAGGAAGGCGATCTGGAGCAGGATGTAGATGATGCCGCAGATGACGACGGAGCCGATCAGAGTCAGCGGCACATTCCGCTTCGGGTTGTCGGTCTCGCCCGCGAGTTCCACGCCCTGACGGAATCCGAAGAAGGAGAACGCGATTCCCGCTGTGGCTACCGCCGAGAAGACACCTTGTGATCCGTACGGTGCGAATCCGCCGAATTCAGGCGCGGTGATGTGGGCCGGGTTGAAGCTCAGCGCGAAGAAGACCGCGATGACGACCAGGATGACGACGAGTTTCCACCACACCAGCACGTTGTTGATGCGGGCGAACCACCGCACGCCGAAGAAGTTGACGATGACGAAGATCGCCATAAGCACGATGGAGACGCCGGTGCCGGCAGGAGTGAGGACCGCTTCCTTGTCCTGGATCTTCTGTAGCCACGGCACGTAGTTGGTGGAGTACTGGACGACTGCCAGGACCTCCACCGGCGCCACCGCGGCGGCGGCGATCCACGTGACCCACCCGATGGAGAAGCTCGTGAAGGAACCGAACGAATAGTGCGGATACCGCGCGACGCCGCCCGAGTGCGGGAACATCGTGCCGAGTTCGGAGTAGGTCATCCCGATGATGACGAACATGACGCAGCCGATGGCCCAGGAGATGATGGCCGCGGGTCCGGCGAGCTGGGCCGCGTCGAGCGCTCCGAACAGCCAGCCGGATCCGATGATGGATCCGACCGCTGTGAACAGCAGCCCGATGGTCCCGAATTCCCGTTTGAGTTTCTTGTCGTCGCCGCCCTCGTGAAGTGGTGCTTCGGGGCTGCTGTCCACGGCCATGTTTCGGCCTCCTCCTGTATTGCCGTGTCCTACGTGCCTGCACAGCCGTGATCGGGTACACGGCTCGGCGGAACCACAGCAGGGTGCGCGCACTACCCCATATCTGTCCAGTACGAGTCCTCTTTCGCGGAAAACTCCAGGAACTGCGGCCTCTATTTTCGGTCGAATTCCGGCAATGACGTGATGAAAGGAACACCCGGGCTTGTGTGCTTCGTGCACCGGCGACGCGTATGAGTTGTGAGCGCACGGTCATGGACACGGCACCGAGCGGGGCGGATTTGAAGAGTCAGCCGATTTCCGATATCGGAGGGGCTGATTCCTTCTCTCGCGCCATGGGGCGAATCGCCGGCGTGGCTCAACCGCTCACCTCTGCGCCGTCCTTCCGCCTCCATAAGAGGGGCGGGCCCGAAGAGGGGAAGGCGAGCGTGCTCAACTCCCCGCAGCCGCTCGGGAGATGGGACGGCGTTTCTCGGCCCGGGGCGGCGTGCGGCCCCGGCACGTACGGCCCGCGGGGCCCCGGACCCCCGCAAGACGCACGGATCGGACGCCCCCGATGTGATGTCCGCCATGTGAGACGTGACGCGTGTCTCTTAGCCGCCACAAGGTCAGCGCGAAGCGCTAATGTCCGCCCAACAGGCGTTCACACAAAGGCAAGGGCAGGTAGGGCCAGGTGGCAGTCGTGGGGAAGAAGCTCGCCGTCGTCGGTGCCGGACTCATGGGCTCCGGAATCGCTCAGGTCTCGGCCCAGGCGGGCTGGGACGTGACTCTGCGCGATGTGACGGGCGAGGCGCTCACCCGCGGCACGGACGGCATCAAGGCGTCGTACGAGAAGTTCGTGAGCAAGGGCAAGCTCGAAGCCTCGGAGGCGGAGGCGGCGCTCGGACGCATCACGACCACCACCGATCTCGACGCGGCCGCCGACGCGGACGTCGTCGTCGAGGCGGTCTTCGAGAAGATCGAGGTCAAGCGGGAGATCTTCGGCAGGCTGGACACGCTGGTGAAGGACGGCGCGATCCTCGCCTCCAACACCTCCGCCATCCCGATCACCAAGATCGCGTCGGCGACCTCGCGTCCCGAACGGGTCGTCGGCACACACTTCTTCTCGCCCGTACCGATGATGGCGCTGTGCGAGCTGGTGCGCGGTCACCGCACCAGTGACGAAACCCTCGCCGCCGCACGCGAGTTCGCGGAGTCCGTCGGCAAGACCTGTGTCGTCGTCAACCGCGACGTCGCCGGTTTCGTCACCACGAGGCTCATCTCCGCACTCGTCGTCGAGGCGGCGAAGCTGCACGAGTCCGGCGTGGCCACCGCGGAAGACATCGACACGGCCTGCAAGCTGGGGTTCGGTCACGCGATGGGCCCGTTGGCGACGGCGGACCTGACCGGCGTCGACATCCTTCTGCACGCCAGCGAGAACATCTACACCGAGTCGCGCGACCCGAAGTTCGCGCCTCCCGAGTCGATGCGCAGGATGGTCGACGCGGGCGACATCGGCCGTAAGAGCGGCCGGGGTTACTACGACCACTGACACACGCACACACACGCAAACGCACACACGACGGACCGACTGCCGCGCCAGCGGGGCGCGTTCGAGAGGGCATCGCCCGCGAGGGTGATTTCCGTATCGGTTCGAGCACGCACGGCAACCGGATTGCGGGAATCGCAGTCAGTTGTGGTGAGACATTCAGACGTGAAGGTACGCGCGGAAAAAGACACATCCGGGGAGCGGTTATGCAGATCAGGGGCGACCACGCCGAGCTGGCCGTCGGGGGTCGCCTCGACGTCCGGAGCGCGGCGGACGCCCGTACGGTCCTTCACTCCGCCGTCGACTCCGGCGACGGCGACCTGGTGCTGGATCTCGCCGGACTCGACTCCTGGGACGCGACGGGGCTCGGCGTCATCATGGGCGCGCACCGAAGGGCCGGCCGCTGCGGCCGCAGACTCGTGCTGCGCGACGTTCCGCCGCAGATGCAGCGGCTGTTGGTAGCCACCCGGCTGCACCGGATCCTCGCCATCGAGGGCGGGCTCTCGGCTTCGGAATCGCAGATTCTCACCAAGCTTGACGTGCACGGCGGTTCAGCCTGAGCGCTCGCGGTAATACTGTGCCGGAAGCAGCGCCCGGTGCTGCCGTTCGCGCCGACCTGCGACGGGAGAAGCCGATCTAGGCGGGGCGTGCTCGTACCGGAGTATCTGGGGGCATTCCACCATGGTTCAGCACGGCAACACTCAGCACGGCGGCGACAGTTACGGCGCGGACAGCGGCGGCACGGGCGCGGGAGGACCGGGCTTCGGCCGGCCGGTGAGGCTGGTCGTCGGCGGTCAACTGCTCACCGTGAACCCGGTCGACGGCAGCGAGGTCGAACCTTGCCCGCCCGACCAGAGACCCGGCGAACCGCGCAGACTGACGCTGCACGAACGCTCGGTGTACGCGCGTAACACGGCCGCGGAGCAGGCCGGTCCCGGAGACGGCGGCGGCCCGTCGTCACCGCCGGGCACCCAGGACAGACGCGCCATACCCATGCTCGAGCGCGACGAGGAGCGCGAACGTCTCGCGGGGCAGCTCGCCCGCGGACGTTCCATACGCCTTACAGGGCTTCACGGTTCGGGACGCACCACGCTCCTGGACGCCGTCGCGGCGGACGTCGCCGGCCTCGCGCCCTACGGCGTGATCCGGCTGAGCGGCTACCGGCGTACGGCCTCCGATCTTTTGCAGGAACTTTTCGCCGCGGTGCATGACGCGCCGCGCCACCGCCCCGACGACGAGGAGATACGCGCGGCGCTGCGCGACGTCGGCGCCGTGGTCGTCGTCGACGACCTCGCCTTCGGCGGTGAGGCGCTCGACCAACTCCTCGACGCCACGCCCGAATGCGCCTTCCTCTTCGCCGCCACTCCCGACGTCGCGCCGCCCTCCGGGGACGTGCACGTGGAGGAGTTCCGGCTCACCGGACTCAGCCGTACGGCCTGCCTGGAACTGCTGGAGCACGCCGTACGAAGACCGCTCACGAACGAAGAGACGGACGCGGCGCAGGACATGTGGTTCGCATCCGAGGAGTCTTCAGGTGGTCTGCCCCTGCGCTTCGTACAGGCGGGGGCACTGCTGCGCTACGGGGGCCGCGCGGGCGAGCTGAGCGGCAGCCGCGCGAGCGCGATGAGCGCTCGGGTCGCCGAGCGGCTGTCGTCGTCGGCGCGTGACGCACTGCGCCTGGCGCTCTCCCTCGGCGGCGAACTGCCGCACCGCACGAGGCTTCCTGCGCTCGTCGGCGATCCGCAGGGCGACGAGGCGGAGGGCGAGCTGGCACGCGCCGGGCTGGTCACCGCCGCCGGCAGCCAGTACCGGCTCGCGGACGGAGTGGGCGAGGCGCTCACCGCCGCGGGCTTCGCCGACGGCATCGAAGGCCATGCCCTGCTGGCGGCGCATCACTACGGCTGGTGGGCCGACCAGCGGTCGGTGACGCCCGCGGAGGTCGCCGCCGAGGCGGACGCGGTGGTCGCCGCGGTGCACGGGGCCCACCGGGGCGGCCATGCGAGCGCGGCGGTGCTGCTGGCACGCTCGGCGGCTCCGGTGCTCGCGGCGTCGCTGCGCTGGAGCGCCTGGGACAAGGTGCTGCGCGGTGGCCTCGAAGCGGCGCGCACATCGGGTGAAGTCGCCCAAGAGGCTTATTTCCACCATGAGTTGGGCGTGCTCGCCCTCTGTACCGGGCAGTTGCAGCGTGCGGCCGCCGAGCTTGAGGCGTCCATCGCGCTGCGCGGCGCCCTCGCCGATCAGCAGGGCACGCTCACCGGACGGCGGGCGCTCGCTCTCGCCACGGACCTTCTCGTCGCTCAGCACCCCGGCCCGCCGGTGCCGCCCGACGCCCCGGAGGGTCCCGGCGGCGCGCCGTCCGGCGTACCGGCCTCGGGCGCACCCGCTTCGGGCGTACCGGCTTCCGGAGCCAGGCCCGGCGCACGGCCGGATTCGGCGCCCGGCTTCCCGGCAGTACCGGCGGAGCGCACGCCCGCCGCAGCGAGCGCTGCCGCGGCTGCCGCTGCCGCGGGTCAAGATCCCGCGGGGGCGGCCCCGTTGGCGTATGACTCGGAGAGCGCCACGCGTTCGCTCGCCGCCTCGCTCAGAGGGCACAGGCGCGGGGAGCAGCGCGACCCCGAGCCCGAGACCGCCCGCACGGTCGCGGCCTCCATCGCCAACCCGATGGGCGGAGTGGTGGGCAGGCCCGGCGAGACCACGCCGGTGCTCGTCCACTACCCGCGCCACTCGGTCGCGTACGGGGCACGCAGGAATCTCGCCGCCGCGGGCGCGGGCGCGGTGCTCATCGCGGTGCTGGCCACGATCGTCGGGCTCGGGCGGATGCCGGACGACGGCACCGGGCCCCTGGACCGCGGCAAGCCGGGGTCGACCTCCCAGCGCGACGACCACAGCGAGCTGAACGCCGACGACCCCGACAGCGGTACTCCCAGCGTCGGGGAGAGCAGCAGATCGGCCAGCCCCAGCAAGTCCAGCGAGAGCCCCGAGGCTTCGGACAGCGCGAGCGAGGAGTCGCCCAGCGAGAGCAGCTCGGCGCCGGACGACTCACCGTCGGGCAGCGAGCCGGGCGACGCCGGAGGCTCGGACGGCGGCACTGACGACGGCGGCACCGATAACGGTGGCACGGACAACGGCGGTACCGACAACGGCGGCACGGACAACGGCGGTACCGACAACGGTGGCACGGACGACGGCGGTACCGACGACGGAGGAACCGATACGGGCGGTACCGACGACGGAGGCACCGACACCGGGGGCACCGACGACGGCGGCACCGATACCGGGGGCACCGACGACGGCGGTACGGACACCGGCGGCACGGACACCGGAGGCACCGACGCGGGCGGTACGGAGAGCGGCGGCTCCGACAGCGGAGGCACCACCGGAGGCACCGACAACGGCGGCAACGACAGCGGCGGTTCGAACACCGGCAGCGCCACCGGCGGCACGGTGCTGGGCGTCCTGGGCCTCGCGCCGTCGACGGACCCGGCGCACTTCGCCGTCTGAGCGGGCGGCCGCTGGACCGTCTCTGAGCGCCGGGAAGCAGGCGGGTCCCGCTCGCCGCGGAAGGGACGTCCGGCCCCGGGCCCGCCCCGGCGTGAGGCCGGCGGACGCTAAGGGCGGCGAGGACGCTAAGGGCGGCCGGGGACTCCCGCGCCGCCCGTCGGCTCCTTGCGTACGAACGCGCTCCGCAGCGTGTGATACGGCTCGTCCCGTCCGAAGAACTGCCGGTGCATGCGGGCCAGTTCCTCCCGGCGGTACTCCGCCAGCGGCTTCACGGACTCGTCGCGCTCGCGTGCCTGCGCCTTGCCCGCGAGGCGCTCGCGCAGCACGGGCATGCCCGCCAGCTCCACCGCCATCCGTGCCGTCTCGCCTGCGAAGTCCGCCGGAGCGGCGGCCACCAGACGGTCCACCAGGCCCGCCTCGGCGGCGGCCTGCGCGCTCATCGGCAGCGCCTCACGCATCAGACGTCCGGCCGCCGCCTCGCCCACGCGCCGGGGGAGTGTGTACGTCCAGAACTCCGATCCGTACAGGCCCATCAGCCGGTAGTGCGGATTGAGCACCGCGCCCTGTCTGCACCACACCTCGTCGGCGGCGAGGGCGAGCATCACGCCTCCGGCCGCCGCGTTGCCGCCCAGCGCAGCGACCACCACGCGGTCTGTCGTGCGCAGCACGGCCTCGACCAGGTCGTCCATGGCGCCGATGTTGGCCCAGGACTCCTCGGCGGGGTCCTCGGCGGCCTCGATGACGTTGAGGTGGATGCCGTTGGAGAAGAAGTCGCGGCGGCTGCCGAGCACGAGCACGGAGGTGGGGCGGGAGAGCGCGTAGCGGTAGGCCGCCAGCAGCCGGCGGCACTGGCCGGTGCTCATCGCGCCGCCGGGAAAGGAGAACCAGAGGAACCCGGCTGTGCCGCGCTGCTCGTAGCGGATGTCCGTCCATGTGCCGTCGCCGCACTCGATCGGCGCGGGCACCTCCGGCACCGACTTCGGCAGACGCGAACCCAGGGCGCCGACCGCGGGCGTCTTGAACGTCGCGGGTCCGCCCGGTGTGCGCCTCGGCCGCAGTTCGGGGATCCACACCGCGCCGTCGACGGTCGCGCGGCACACGGCTCCCGCACGGGTCGCGACGATCTCACCCGGGGCCGCGCCGTCCGTGTGCAGGGAGCGCTCGGGGTGGCCGCCGTGCAAGTACCAGTCGGCGCCCAGCAGTTCGTCGAGCACGCCCGGCTGGGAGTCGGCGGCACGCAGCTTGCGCAGCACCGTGCGGGTGGGGTCCGACGCCCAGTCGATACGGCGCGTCCTCTGGCGGAACAAGGGCCGCCGCACCACTTCACAGGCGGCCTCTTCCTGCGGCTGCGGCTTGTGGTCACCCGAGGCGAAGCGGCTCACGGCGAGCTTGACGGCGGCCGACGCGGCGTCGGACATCTCATTGCGGTAGACGTCGCTCTTGCCTGCTCCGGGCTCAGGCAGCGTGAAGGGGACGGTGGCCCAGACGTCGCCCGCGTCCATCTCGGCGTCGGCCTGAAGCACGGTCACCGCCCAGTGGCGGGCGCCGCCGTGGATCGCCCAGTCAAGGGAGGAGGGGCCGCGGTCGCCGGGCGGCCCGGGGTGCACCACGAGGCAGACGTGCCGCGACCACACCGCCTCGGGGATCGCGGTCTTGAGCATCGGCGCGACGATCAGCTCGGGCCGGTGCCGGTGTACCGCCTCCCGCAGCGCGCCGTCGTCGCCGCACACGTAGTCCAACTCGTGGCCGAGATCGGTCAGTTCGGCTTGCACGCGCTGGGTGAGGCTGTTGAACGCGCTGGCCACGAGCAGAATACGCACCGCACACTCCTGGTTCCGACGGGCCGGGGACCGGGCGGCTCCCCGGCCGAACAGCCGGACGCTATCCCCGTACGGCGGGACGCTCCGTGAACCGTGAGGTGTGTGGCAGGCACACGACCCGTACGGACGTGTGCCTCCCGTGGAAACGGAGGGTGCGGATCAACCACCGGCGGTGGACGGGGGGATGGGACACGGGCGCCGGGCCTCGGGGACCCGGCAGCCGTGACTTCCGGCCCCGGCGCCGCTCAGAACAGCCGCAGCTTGTCGTCCTCGATGCCGCGCAGCGCGTCGTAGTCGAGAGTGACGCAGCCGATGCCGCGGTCGGCCGCCAGCACACGGGCCTGAGGCTTGATCTCCTGAGCCGCGAACACGCCCTTGACCGGGGCGAGATGAGGATCGCGGTTGAGGAGGTCGAGATAGCGGGTGAGCTGCTCGACGCCGTCTATCTCGCCGCGGCGCTTGATCTCGATGGCCACCGTCGCGCCCGACTCGTCCCTGCCGAGGATGTCCACGGGGCCGATCGCCGTCGGATATTCGCGGCGGATCAGCGTCCAGCCCTCGCCGAGCGTCTCCATGCGGTCCGCGAGCAGCTCCTGGAGGTGCGCCTCGACTCCGTCCTTGATCAGGCCCGGGTCCGGGCCGAGTTCGTGCGACGAGTCGTGAAGGATCTCGTGCATCGTGATGATCAATTTCTCGCCCGACTTGTTCTGCACGGTCCACACCGGCCCTGTGCCCTCCTCGGACTCCTTCACGGTGCACGGCGGCGACATCCAGTTGAGGGGCTTGTAGGCGCGGTCGTCCGCGTGCACGGACACCGAACCGTCGGCCTTGACCAGGATCAGCCGTGGAGCCAGGGGGAGATGAGCGGTGAGCCTTCCGGCGTAGTCGACGGAGCACCGGGCGATGACGAGACGCATGAGCGGTCACGCTACTGGACCCGCCCGCGCGATGCGATTCGCCCCTGGATGGTCCTCTTCGACCGTGGCCGGATGTATGCCCATTCGCATGGTGCGGTCACTGTCCGCCCCTTACCGTTAACGATGGGGGGTGTCGCCGTACGGAGTCGTGTAATCACTCGGCGCCGAGCGGGGTCCCTTCCAATCCACCAGGAAGACCCCTAAATCCCCAGGGGTCGCGAGAGGAGATCCCTATGTCGCTCGACGTCTCACCGGACCTGCTGGCACAGGCGGAACGGGGCGAAGTCGACGAGCGTGACTTCGTCGACTGCGTACGCACGTCACTCCCATACGCATGGGAGATGATCAGCACCCTGGTGGCCAGGCTCAAGGTGGACGGCGGCGAATTCGCCGACAACCAGACGCCGCCACCGGACGAGCAGGCCCGTGGGCAGCTCTTGCGCGCTCTCGCGAGCGATGCGATACGCGGCTCGCTGGAACGTCACTTCGGAGTGCGGCTCGCCTTCCAGAACTGTCACCGGGTCGCGGTCTTCCCGTTGGACGGCGCGGTCGACGAGCGGCTGGCGCGCTTCACTTCCGTGCGCGGACAGTTGCTCAACCAGTCGCCGACGCTTCGCGACTGCTGACGCGGAGCGCGGCACTTGTGCCACGTTGCCGCTGCTCCCGTGGGCAGCGGCAGCGTGCCGTGGGGGAGAGCTCCGGAGCCGGCGCCGATGCCGGCCCGTGACGCGCGACGTGTGAACGGCGGGGAGGTTTCAGGGGGTCACGGCCCCGGGGGGAGCGACGCCACGACCTCCTCGCCCAGTCGCTGCACGTTGCGTTCGGTGGCCGCGAGGTCGCCGGTGCCCTCCACGAGAAGCGCGAAGCGGCCGATCCCGGTGCGCTCGTGCGTCGCGGCGAGCCTGTCCGCGCACAGCCGCGGTGTCCCCACCGGGTGCAGGCTGCACAGCAGTTCGGTGTAGGCGACCGGATCGCGCATGGTGCGGGCGCGGTCGTCGACGGTGCGATGGGCACCGAGTCCCTCGCGGAACCAGCCCGGCATCGACTTCGTAAGGGACTCGACGGCCTCCGCGGTGGTGTCGGCCACCTGTGCCACGCCCGCCGAGACGTGCAGCGAGGCGGCGCGTGCGATCTCGTCCGGGTCGTGCCCGGCGTCTCGGGCCTCGCGCCGCCACATCGTCACGGCCTCCGCCTTCTCCTCGTCGCCGCAGTGCATGCCGAGCAGCATCGGCAGACAGCGCCTCGCCGCGAGACGGACCGAGCCCGGGGAGGTGCAGGCGACGACGACCGCGGGGCCCTTCGCCGGGTGATCGGCGGAGGCGTCCGCGTGCGAGGCGTCGACGTGCGAGGCGTCGACGTGTGAGTCGTCTGCGGTCGAGATGTCTGCGGAGGGGGTGGCCTCTCCGGCGGTGCGTCCGGCGGGTGCCGTTTCCGTGCCGTCGGTGCCCGAACGGGCCCGCTGCGGGCCGGTGCCCGAACCGGCGTCCCACAGCGGCGAATTGGACCCCGCCCCGCCACGTGCGGGTGTGAACGTCTCGTCGCAGCGCGGCACCACGTCGACCTCGCGGAAGCGGTAGCGCTCGCCGTCGGCACCGACCCGCTTCTCCCTCAGCCAGCGCAGCAGCAGGTCCAGCGACTCCGGGAAGCCGTGCTCGTAGGCGTCGAGGCCACCGCCCAGCACCTCCAGATCGACCCACGGCCCGCCGCGCCCCACGCCGAGCGTGAAGCGGCCCCCGGACGTGAGATGCAGCAGCGCTGACTGCTCGCCGAGGGCGACCGGATGAGCGTTGGGCAGCACGGAGACGGCGGTGCCCACGCCGATGCGCCGGGTGCGCCCCAGCAGCAGGGCGGCGAGAGTCACCGCCGAGGGGCACACCCCGTACGGCACGAAGTGGTGCTCGGCGAGCCACACCGAGTCGAGCCCGGCCGCCTCCGCCGTCTCAGCCGTACGTACCGCGCGGTGCAGCGGTTCTGCCTGCCCCTGCCCGGGGAACTGTGCCGCCAGCACGAATGCTCCAACTCGCATGCTGCTCCGTCCTCTTGAGCTTCGCGGCCTCCTGGCAATAACGGCTGACACGTGCCAAAGGCACGGCCTTTCACAAGATTCTTCCGATGAACGTCAGGTGGCAACAGGCTGCGCACTCGTTCGGTCCGTCCCCGCGCCCGGACCCGGGGCATACCGGGGCCCGATGGCTACTGTGGAAGCCGTCCGCCCTACGAGCTCTCGAGGTGTTCCGTGTCGCCGCGTCGTAACCGCCCCCGCAGCGGTGCAGCCAAGTCCGCCGTGGGCAGCGGGAGCGAGGAGGGCCCCGGTACGCGCTACGGGATCGAGCGCACGGAGGAGTGGCGCGGCGAGGAGTGGGCCGTGCGGCAGATCGGCGGCGCGACGGGCAAGCGGTACCGCTGCCCCGGCTGTGACCAGGAGATCCCGCCGGGAGTGCCGCATGTCGTGGCGTGGCCGCGCCTCGGGGGCGTGGACGACAGACGTCACTGGCACAAGTCCTGCTGGAACGCCCGGGACAGGCGCGGTGCACGCGTCCAGCGCTCGCGCAACGCGCCCCGCTACTAGAGGCGCCCGCCGTCGATGCGCCGACGGAGCCCAGGCCCCGGTACCGGCCCCTCTCCCGTTCTCGGTCCCGGCCTCGGTCGCGTTCTCGGTCCCGGCCTCAGTACAGCCGCCGTCGGCCCCAGCAGCAGACGAACACCGCTATGGCGGCGGCGAGCGCGAACATGACCGCTGCTCCCGTCCACAGCATGGGAGTCAGCTCGGACGTGGGCAGATACTTCACCGACCAGCCGACGACGTCCTTGCTGTCCAGGCATGCGTCGATCGTCTTCCGGGTCCGCCCGGTGCAGGCGCTCTGGTCGAGCAGGCGGCCCGAGGCGGTCAGGTAGTAGCGGTCCAAGTCGTAGGCGGCGTCGGGCAGTCGGGGGAGGTCGCGTACGCCGTCGCTGGTGGTGGCCGTCCTCGTGTCGCCGAACTTCAGCCAGTTCAGCGCCCAGATCGCGGGCACCGTGACGGAGAAGCCGAACGCCACCACCATGGACAGCAGCGTGCGGCGCAGGATCATGCCGATCGCGACGCCGCCGACCAGCGTGAGCAGTGTCAGCGCCACCGGTACGGGCCCCGTCACGCCGCCCGCCACCCAGTAGAGGATCTTGTCGGCCTCGCGTGCGGGCCCGAGCCACCAGCCGAACGCGGCGGAGAGCGCCGTACTGCACACCGCAACGACGAGCACCGCCATGCCGAGCTTCGTGGCGATCCAGCGTCCGCGGCTGACGGCCTGCGAGTTGACGAGCCTGCCCGTGCCCTGTTCCAGATCGGCCGCGATCAGGGGGGCGCCCAGCAGTACGCCCGCGAGCACGGGCAGGAGGAGACCGAGCGCCGAAGCGGTGTCGGACAGGCGGGAGTTGTAGATCTGGAAACCGGACTCCCAGTCGGACGACGCCGGATGCGGCCAGCCGACCCTGTCGAGGAACGCCAGCATGTTCGTGCGCTGATAGGCGAACCATGCGACGGTCGCGCCCGTGGCGGCGATCGCGGTCCAGAACGCCGCACGGTGCTGGCGCCACACCAGCCACGTCAGCCCGCTGAGCCTCGGGCCGCGGGCGCGGCGCGCGGTGTGTGCCGTGGAGGCGGCGGACGCCTGGCCTCCGGTGTGGGGGGTTGTCGTGGTCGTCATGCTGCTGCCGCCTTCGGGTCGACATGGGCACTGGGGCTGATCAGCGGAGGTGTGCCGGGGGAGCGCAGATAGGCGAGCAGGACCTCCTCAAGGCTCGGAATCTCGGCCTGCCAGGCGCCCGCGACGGGACCGTCGGGGCGGATGAGCGCGGTGACCTGGCGGCCGTTGACGCGGGACTCGACGACGGTGTGCGCTGCGAGTTCGCGCGGCACGACCCCGTCGCCGGTGTGCGCCCCGGTGAGCAGGGCGTGGGCGGTGAGGAGTTCGTCGACGTCGCCTGCCATGCGTACGCCGCCCCCGGCGATGACGAGCAGGTAGTCGCAGATGCTCTCCAGGTCGGCGAGCTGGTGGGAGGACATCAGCACGGTCGTGCCGTGCTCGGCGGCCTCGGCCATGAGGACGGACATCAGCTCACGGCGCACGAGCGGGTCCAGGTCGGACATCGGCTCGTCGAGCACGAACAGATCGGGCCGCCGGCCGAAGGCGAGCGCGAAGGCCACGCGGGTGCGCTGTCCGCCGGAGAGGCTGCCGACGCGGGCGCCGAGCGGCACGTCGCCGGAGCGCACGATCTGCTCGGCGATGCGCTGATCCCAGTGAGGGTTCAGCTCGCGGCCCATGCGCAGGGTCTCGGCGACGGTGAACCGCCGGAACAGCGGCTTGTCCTGGGCGAGGAAGGCGGTGCGCCGCTTCGCCTCCGCAGAACCGGGCTCCGCGCCGAAGATCCGGACGGTCCCGGCAGTCGGCCTGACCAGGTTCACGGCCGTGCCCATCAGCGTGGTCTTGCCCGCGCCGTTGGGGCCCACGAGCCCGCAGACCCGGCCGGCGGGCAGCCGGAACGAGCAGTCCTTCAGCGCCCAGCCGCGGCGGTACCGCTTGCCCAGGCCGTACGCCTCGATCGCGGACTCGCCCGTGGCGTCGAGCCTTTCGTCGTCCGTGTACGTGCTCAACGGGGCTCCTCGCTTCCGCCAGGACGGCCGCCGGACGGGCCGCCCGCGTGGCTGTCTGCGTGACCGCCCGCGTGGCTGTCTCCGTGGATGTCTGCGTGGGTCATCGCGCCGGCCGCCGCTTCCCTGGCGTAGCGCTCCTCCAGGACCGAGGCCACCAGGGCACTCACGTCGTCCCGTTCGAGGCCCGCCGCACGTGCGCGGTCCATCCACGCGGCCAGCTCGTTGCGGAGCGGGGAGTCGGCCGCGGCCTGCGGCTGGGCCAGTGACCGGCGTACGAACGTGCCCATGCCGGGCCGAGGTTCGACCAGGCCCTCCCGTTCCAGCTCCCGGTACGCCTTGAGCGTCGTGTTCGGGTTGACCGCGCTGGTCTCCGCGACCTCCTTGGCCGTGGGCAGCCGGTCGCCGGGGAGGAGGACGCCCAGCCGCAGCGCCTGCTTGGTCTGGAGGACGATCTGCTGGTAGGCCGCGATCCCGCTTCTTCTGTCGATCCGGAACTCGATCTTCCTCACCACCCTTTCACTAGTTTGTTAGTGGAATGATGGTGGAGGCATGAGGGTGCCTTGTCAAACGAACTGGTGGGCCCCCGTGGGCAGTTGAAATCCGAGTGCCGGGCCCGGCCGTCGGCCGGTACAGTCGGAAGCGTCCTGTCGTCTCCGATAGAGGTGGACGTTGCGCATCTGAGGTCCGCGATCATCACGCGTCACGGCACAGTCCGTCTGAGCACTGTCCGTACGAGCGTCACGCCGAGCCGGCCGCCCGCCGCCCGTGAACGCCCGTCCGCTCCGTGACCCGCGTGGATGCGACCTCGGTGCATGAGCCGCCCCTCCCCTCCGACAGGGCCAGGGCAGCACCCCACTCCAGGACTCACACGGCTCGTGCCGACGCGTGGTGCTCGCATACGAAGCCCCTTGCCGCCCGCGCACACGACTGTGAGAAACGATCATGGCGAACGCGAACGCCCATATCAGCCAAGGCACTTCCGGCCCCTCCGTGACGTGCTCCGCCCTGACCTTCCGGTGGCCCGACGGCACCGGCGTCTTCGACGGCCTCTCCCTGACCGTCGGCCGCGGCCGCACCGGCCTCGTCGGAGCCAACGGCTCCGGCAAGTCGACGCTGCTTCGGCTGCTCGCGGGCGGGCTGCGCCCCGCCGGCGGGACCGTGAAGGTCGGCGGCACCCTCGCCCACCTGCCGCAGAACCTCACCCTGGACACCGCGCTGCGCGTCGACGAGGCCCTGGGCATCGCCGGGCGCCGCCGCGCACTGCGGGCCATCGAGGCCGGGGACGTACGAGAGGAGCACTTCGAGAGCGTCGGCGACGACTGGGACGTGGAGGAGCGCGCCCTGGTGACCCTGGGCTCCCTCGGCCTCGGAGACGTCGGACTCGACCGTACGGTCGGGGAGCTGTCCGGCGGCGAGACCGTGCTGCTGCGGCTGGCCGCCCTGCTTCTGGAGCGTCCCGACGTACTGCTGCTGGACGAGCCGACGAACAACCTCGACCTGTTCGCCAGGCGCCGCCTCTACGAGGCCGTCGACTCCTGGCGCTCGGGAGTCCTCATCGTCGTCAGCCACGACCGCGAACTGCTGGAGCGCGTCGACCGCATCGCGGAGCTGCGCTCCGGCTCGGTGAGCTGGTACGGGGGCGGCTGGTCGGCGTACCAGGAGGCGCTGGCCGCCCAGCAGGAGGCCGCCGCACGGATGCTGCGCGCCGCCGACGCCGACGTACGGCGGCAGAAGCGCGAACTGGAGGAGACGCAGATCAAGTTGGCCCGCCGCCAGCGCAACAGCCGGAAGATGGACGCCGAACGGCGCGCCCCGAAGATCGTCGCGGGCGAGCGCAAGCGGTCGGCGCAGGAGTCGGCGGGCAAGCTGCGCGGCCTCCACGAGGACCGCCTGGAGGATGCGAGGGAGCGGCGCGAGCAGGCGGCCGACGCGGTGCGCGACGACGCGGAGATCCGGGTGGACCTGCCGCGCACGGCCGTCCCCGCGGGGCGCACCGTGCTGAGGGTGCAGGGTCTGCGTCCGCGCTACGGGAGGCTGCGCGAGGCCACGTTCGAGGTACGCGGGCCGGAACGCGTAGCCCTCGTGGGACGCAACGGCGCCGGCAAGACCACCTTGCTGCGCACGCTCGCGGGCCAGACCGAGCCGCTGTCCGGTACGGCCGAGGTGCCGGTGCCGCTGCGCTTCCTTCCGCAGCGGCTGGACGTACTGGACGCGGAGTCGAGCATCGCGGCCAACGTGGCACGCACCGCGCCCGGCGTGAGCGACAACCACATCCGCGCGCAGCTCGCGCGGTTCCTGTTCAGGGGGGCGCGTGCCGAACAGCTCGCGGGCACCCTCTCCGGCGGCGAGCGGCTTCGCGCCGCCCTCGCCGCGATGCTGCTCGCCTCGCCCGCACCGCAGTTGCTGATGCTCGACGAGCCAACGAACAACCTGGACGTGGGCGGCGTACGGCAGTTGACGACGGCGCTCGCGTCCTACGAGGGCGCCCTGCTGATCGCCGCGCACGATCTGCACTTCCTGGAGTCGGTCGGCATCACGCGCTGGCTGCTCGTAGGCGAGGAGCTGCGGGAGACGGACGCCGGCGAGGTACGTGAGCTGCTGGAGTCGGGAGGAGCGGACTCGGCAGAGGGTGCGGGACCGGCGGGGGCGGAGAGCCGAGCAGCCGGGGCGCGAGAGGAGGCGGCAGTGGAACCGGGCGCATAGCGCTGGCCCGGGGCGTGGGACGGGGGCGCCCCGGGGCGGGGGACAGAGTGGAAAGGGGGCGGCGAGGCGGACTTCCGGGTCCGAACTGCCGCCCCGCCCCGGCCCGTTCAGCCGTCGCCCGCGCCGTCCTGTCCGCGGCGCCCCGCCTGATCCGCGCCTCCGCCGTCCTGTTCGCGGCGTCGTAGCCGTTCCCGCTGGGGCACGACGGTGTACTTCGGGTCCTTCGAGGACTCCAGCCCGCCGTGGAAGATCCCCAGCCGCGTACACGCCGAGGCCGCGAGCAGGGCCAGCCCGCTGACGCCCGCGGCCAACCGGCTGCGGCCCGCCAGCAGCGCGGCTCCCGCCGCGCCCGCTGCCGACAGCGTCTCGGCGGCGCGCATCCAGCGCCCGCCGGTGCCGTCCCGGTAGACCTCGGCGACCAGGCCCAGCCTGCGCTCCATGGCCTTCACCGCCGCGTTCTCCAGGGCGGTCCCGGCGAGTGCGGCGCTGCGTGCCGGGCCGTTCTCGGCGGTCGGTGACATCGCCAGCGCCATGCCGGAGGCGGCCGTCGCGGCGGAGCCGACGAAGACGAAGGGCAGTTCGCGGTAGGCGTCGTGCCAGCCGGGGACGGCCGTGTCCGCCGCGAGCACCGCCGTGTACGCGGCGACCGCGGGCCCGAGCAGCGCGCCGCCCGCGGTGGCCGCACGCCCCAACCGCGGCATTCTGCCGCTCAGTTCACACAGCGCGGCCACGCCGGACGCGGGCCCGTAGGCCGCGAGCAGCCATGAGCCGACGCTCATCGGCGAGGTCGGCTTGAACACCCGGAGCATGTTGACGAACCGCCCCGGACGCCCCAGGTCGTGGATGAGGGCAGCCGCCGAGCCCACGACCGCGACGGCCGACGACGTCTTCAGCGCACGTGCCATGACGGGCCGTCCCGTCAGTCCCGCACCCGCCGCGAGCACCGAGCCGGCGCCCCCGAGCCCGCCGAGGAAGAAGTAGCCCGCGATGTTCAGCGGCTGCCATGCGGGCTGATTGAGCACCGGCCTTCCGTAGTACGACGTGAACTCGGCCTCCGGGACGACGGGTTGCTCGCCCCGCGGTCCGCGCCGCCGCCCGCCGCGGTGCCTGCCCCTGCCCTTGCCCCTCGCCGTGCCGCTGCCGTGGCCGTGCTCGGCGCCGGTGTCCGTGCCGGGGCCCGCGCCCGCCCCTGGGGCCGTCTCCGTCTCCTGTGGGGCCGCCCGCGAGCCGTCGCCGTGTCCGTCGGTCAGGTCCTGCCCGCCGACGAGCGCCGCACGTCCCGGACGCACTCCGCGCAGCCCCTCCTTGGTGACGTCCGCGACGCTGCCGTACTCCCGTTCCTCCGCGGGATTGCCGTACGTCTCACCGGGCTTGTAGGCACCGGAGCCGTTGCCCCGTTGCTCGCCGCCGCTCATCGCCAGAACCTCCTCGCCGGTGCGCGGTCGCGTCCGTGTGCCGCGAATACGGCCGCCAGCCCGCCGAGCAGGGTCAGCGCCGCCGCTCCCGCGTGCCGCCACATGTCGGGCAGATCGCGGGTGGTGACGACGGGGTCCGGGGGCAGCCCGTAGACCTCCGGCTCGTCCAGCAGCAGGAAGAAGGCGCCGTCGCCGCCGACGCCGTCCTGCGGATCGTGGCCGTAGAGACGTGCGTCGTTCACGCCCGCCTCGCGGAGCTGGTCGACGCGTTCCTGCGCTCGCACACGCAGCTCGTCCAGCGGCCCGAACTGGATGGACTCCGTGGGGCACGCCTTGGCGCACGCCGGTTCCCGGCCCGCGCCGAGCCGGTCGTAGCACATCGTGCACTTGAACGCCCGCCCGTCGTGCGGGCGTTGCTCGATGACGCCGTACGGGCACGCCGGTACGCAGTAGCCGCAGCCGTTGCAGATGTCCTCCTGGACGACGACGGTGCCGAACTCCGTACGGAACAGCGAGCCGGTGGGGCATACGTCGAGGCACGCGGCGTGAGTGCAGTGCTTGCAGACGTCGGAGGACATCAGCCAGCGCAGTTCGCCGCGGCCGTCGCCGTCCGTCCGAGCCTCTTGCGTGCCCTCGACTCCCTGCGCTCCCTGCGAGCCGTCGCCGGCGTCCGCGGCGCCCGTGCCCGCGGGGCCCGTGCCGGGGGTAGTCGGAGTGATCGCCGCCTCCCCGGGCGGAGTTCCCGACCCCTGCGCGGCGAGCGCGAGGACATCCACGTCGCCGTGGTCGACGTCCGCGTGAGCGTGGCCGAGAGGCTTGCTCTGCTCGATGAACGCGACGTGCCGCCACGTGGAGGCGCCCAGGCCCTGCGAGTTGTCGTAGCTCATGCCGGTGAGGTCGAGGCCGTCCTCCGGGATGGCGTTCCACTCCTTGCAGGCCACCTCGCACGCCTTGCAGCCGATGCAGACGGAGGTATCGGTGAAGAAGCCCATGCGGGGCGGGTGTTCGCCGGGTGCGCCGTGTCCCGATGCCCCTGCCGGGTCCTCCCCGGAGTCCGCCGGCAGATCGCGCCCTACGAGCCAGGAGCCGGTGCCGCCCGTGGACTGCCGTGTGCCGGAGCCCGTCATCCCCGTACCTCCATTCCCGTCCCCTCGCCGACGCCGCTGCGTTCGCGGTACTGCTCCAGCAGCCGCAGCAGATCCGGGCCCCGTGGCCTGCGCCCCGGACGGATGTCCGCGGTGAGCGCCTTGACCTCCTGGATGTGGACGTTCGGGTCGAGGGCGATGGACGTCAGTTCGTTGGCGGAGTCGCCCGTCGTATAGCCGTTGCGGCCCCAGTGGTACGGCAGCCCGATCTGATGCACGACGCTGCCGCCCGCCCGCAGCGGAGCCATCCGCTCCGTCACCAGCACCCGCGCCTCGACCGCGCCGCGTGCCGTGACGATCGTGGCCCAGCCCGCGTGCTCCAGGCCGCGCTCGGCGGCCAGTTGGGGCGAGACCTCGCAGAAGAACTCCGGCTGCAATTCCGCGAGATACGGCGACCAGCGGGTCATGCCGCCGCCGGTGAAGTGCTCGGTGAGGCGGTACGTCGTCACCACGTAGGGGAAGACGCCGGTCCCCGGCTCCGAGCCGCTGGGGTGGTAGCGGTTGTGCCCGTCGTCGAAGATCTGCCGTACGGGGCTGCGCTGCTGCCCGTAGAGCGGATTGGCCACGGGGGAGTCCTGCGGCTCGTAGTGCGTGGGCATCGGACCGTCGAGCAGGCCCGCCGGTGCGAACAGCCAGCCCTTGCCGTCGGCCTGCATGATGAACGGGTCGACGCCGCTGAGCGCGTCCGGCCCGGTCGCCCCCGGCTCGGGACGGAAGGACGGCGGCCGGTCCGCGACGAAGTCGGGGACGTCGTGCCCGGTCCAGCGGCCCCGCGCCTCGTCCCACCACACCAGGGCCTTGCGGTCGCTCCAGGGGTTGCCGTCCGGGTCGGCCGAGGCGCGGTTGTAGAGGATGCGGCGGTTGGCGGGCCACGCCCACGCCCACTCGGCGGCGATCCAGTCCTGTTCGGTGTGGGGCTTCTTGCGGGCCGCCTGATTGACGCCGTCGGCATAGACGCCGCAGTAGATCCAGCAGCCGCAGGAGGTCGATCCGTCGTCCTTCAGCTCCTGGTAGCGGCTGAGCGGACTGCCGTCCGCGTCACGGCCGTTGATCTCGGCGAGCACCGCCTCGGCGCTGGGCTCCTCCAGCGGTCCCTCCACCGGATAGTCCCAGGTGAGGTCCAGCAGCGGACGGTCCATCGGGTCCGTGGAGTCCTTCAGCCGCTGCCGGATGCGCTTGCCGAGGTGGTATACGAACCACAGATCGCTGCGCGCCTCGCCGTCCGGCTCCTTCGCCTTGTCGTGCCACTGCACGTACCGGTTGGTGTTGGTGAAGGAGCCCGCCTTCTCCGTGTGCGAGGCGGCGGGGAAGAAGAAGACCTCGGTGCCGATGTCCCCTGTGCGCAGTTCGCCGCTCTCGATCTCGGGGCCGTCCTGCCACCAGGTCGCCGACTCCACGAGCGAGAAGTCTCGGACGACCAGCCACTCCAGATTGGCCATTCCCAGGCGCTGCATACGGGAGTTGGCGGAGCCCACGGCCGGGTTCTCACCCATCAGGAAGTAGCCCTTGCACACGCCGTCGATCTGGGCCAGGACGGTCTCGTATGTGCTGTGCGAACCGGTGAGGCGGGGGAGGTGGTCGAAGCAGTAGTCGTTGTCCTCGGTGGCGGCGTCGCCCCAGTAGGCCTTCATCAGGCTGACGAAGTAGGAACGCATGTTGCCCCAGAAGCCCTTGTCGGCGGCCACCGCCTCGACGAACTTGTCCAGATCCTCGTTCTCGTGCGCGTGCGGCATCGGGATG
The DNA here is from genome assembly GCF_022524345.1 of Streptomyces marispadix. NCBI lineage: Bacteria > Bacillati > Actinomycetota > Actinomycetes > Kitasatosporales > Streptomycetaceae > Streptomyces > Streptomyces marispadix. The sequence goes on from NZ_JAKWJU010000002.1 coordinate 4,864,655, forward strand.
TAGCCGGGCAGCAGGTTGAAGAGGGTGGGGATGTCGCTGGAGCCCTGGATGCTGGCGTGGCCGCGCAGCGCCTGGATGCCGCCGCCGGGCCGGCCGATGTTGCCCAGCAGAAGCTGGAGTACGCAGGCCGTACGGATGTACTGGGCGCCGACGGTGTGCTGCGTCCAGCCGACCGCGTAGCAGAACTCGCTGGTGCGGTCGGGACCGGAGTTCTCCACGAGCGCCCGGCACACCTCCAGGAACGTCTCCTTCGGGATGCCGCAGGTCTCCTCGACCATCTCCGGGGTGTAGCGCGAGTAGTGCCGCTTGAGGATCTGATAGACGCAGCGCGGGTCCTGAAGCGTGCGGTCCTGCCGCGACTCGGACTCGCCCGCCAGCGCCGGACCTCCGGAGCCGTAGGTCTCGGCCGTCCCGTAGCCCGCCGGTGGCCCGGCCCCCTGGACGCGTGCGTCGTACAGCGCGTCACGCTCCCCTGAGGCGGCCTGCACGGTGCCGCCGCCCTCGTACTGCCATGACTGCATGTCGTAGCGGCGGGTCTCGGGGTCGAGGCCGGAGAAGACCCCGTCCAGGTCCTCGGTGTCCTGGAACTCCCCGCCGACGATCGTGGCCGCGTTGGTGTACTCCAGCACGTACTCGCGGAAGTCGGAGCCGGTGCTGAGGACGTGGTTGACGATGCCGCCGAGGAACGCGATGTCGGTGCCCGCCCGGATCGGCACATACAGATCCGCCAGCGCACTCGTACGTGTGAAACGGGGATCGACGTGGATCACCTTGGCGCCGCGCGCCTTGGCCTCCATCACCCACTGGAAGCCGACGGGGTGCGCCTCGGCGAAGTTGGAGCCCTCGATGACGATGCAGTCCGAGTTCTGGAGGTCCTGGAGGAAGGTCGTGGCGCCGCCGCGTCCGAAGGACGTGCCGAGTCCCGCGACCGTCGAGCTGTGGCAGACCCGGGCCTGGTTCTCCACCTGCACGACGCCCAGCGCCGTGAAGAGCTTCTTGATCAGGTAGTTCTCCTCGTTGTCGAGGGCCGCACCGCCCAGCGTCGCGATGCCGAGCGTGCGGTTGACGCTCAGCCCCTCGTGCTGCTGCTCCCAGGTCTCCCTGCGGGTACGGATGACGCGCTCCGCCACCATGTCCATGGCGGTCTCCAGATCCAGGCGCTCCCAGTCCTCGCCGTAGGGGCGCCGGTAGAGCACCTCGTGGCGTCGGGCGCCGCCCGTGGTGAGCTGGAGGGTCGCAGCGCCCTTGGGGCAGAGCCGGCCTCGGCTGACGGGGGAGTCGGGGTCGCCCTCGATCTGGACGACCTCGCCGTCCTTGACGTACACGTTCTGCCCGCAGCCCACCGCGCAGTACGGGCAGACCGACTTCACTACCTCGTCGGCGTCCTCCGTACGCGGGGTCAACTCACGTGTGCGGGCGGAGGTTGCGGCGGCGCCGCGCCCCAGCGGGTCTTCTCCGGTGAGCTGCCGGTACACGGGCCAGCTCTCGAGCCAGGTGCGCACACCCATCGCCGTCCTCCGTCCACGCGCCTCCACGTAATCGCGCGGGACCAGTGCCCTTCTCGGCCGGGTTTACGCGTGAGGGTGCGGTGGATCAGCGGGAGGAGCGGGCGGCCGGGCGTCCTCGGGCCGTACGCCCGGCCGGTCACGCCGGACGTACGGCGTCACGACTGACGTGACACCAGGCGTACGGGCTCAGCACGACGGAGGTACGGCAGCTCGGCGGAGGTACGGCACCAGGCGTCAGCACGGACGCCCGGAGCCCGGTCGGCGCCGCCGGGGCGTCACACGTCCCGGCGGTTGAGCATCGCGTACGCGGCGATCAGCGCCGCGGCCGTCACCGCCGCGAGGATGCCCAGCAGCGGCCAGCCCGTGGCGCTCTGATCCTCCGACATGGGAATCCGGTACAGCGACGCGAGGCCGTTGAGCGGCGAGTACTCCATCAGCACCTCGCGCGCCTTCTCCAGCGTCTCGCCGAGCATGAACAGGGCCATGACCAGCGGCAGCAGCACCAGCCCGAGCATCGTCGTGATCGCACCGGCCGAGTGCCTCAGCAGGGCGCCGACCGCCAGGGCGAGCAGCCCCAGCAGCGCCACGTACAGGCCCGCGCCGACGGTGGCGCCGAGCCACTGGCTGTTGCTGGCGACCAGTTCGCCGTTCTCGACGGAGCCCTTGAACGCGTCGACCTTGCTCACATACGACGGGACCTTCTGGCCGCTGAGCATCACGGAGTTGATGAGGGCGGTGACCGAGCAGGCCACCGTCGTCATGACGAACGCCAGCAGGAAGAAGATCAGCGACTTCGCGATCAGCACCCGGCCGCGCTTGGGGCAGGCGGTCATGGTGGTGCGGATCATGCCGGTGCCGTACTCGGATGTGACCACCAGCACGCCGAGCGTGATGATGCAGATCTGCCCGAGCATCAGCCCGAAGAGCCCCGGCGCGAGCAGCGGCATCCCCACGAAGTCGGTGCCGCTGAGGGCGAACGCCGTGAGGAAGCCGATGCCGATGACGAGGACGAACATGACGCCGAGCGTCCACACCGTGGAGCGGACCGAGCGGATCTTCGTCCACTCGGAGACGATCGCGTGGCCGAGGTGGGTGCGGGTCACGGGGATGGGCGAGGCGTAGCCGCCGCCGGGCGCCGGGCCCGGCTGGGGCGGCGGGGCCGTCGCGGTGGCTGTGGCGGGGCCGCCGTGCTGCTGTTGCTGCCCGAAGTCCTGGGGCTGGTACGGCTGTTGGCCCTGCGGAGGCTGCGGGCCCGGCTGACCCTGCGGGCCTTGGCCCTGGCCCTGGTACGGCTGCGACTGCGGCTGCGGCTGGGGGTTCGGCATGCTCATCGGGCGTCGTCCTCGCTGTCGGGCCGGGAAGCGTCGGAGGGGGCGGCGGGGCCTGTGGGCGCTGCGGGCGCCGGGGGTGCCACGGGCCCGCCATGCCCCGGCGGCATCGGAGGCGGCCCGCCCTGCGGCTGCTGGGCGGCGATGTGCGCGTACGGGTCCGGTGCTCCGGCGTACGGGCCCTGCTGCATCGGTGCGCCACCCGGCGGCGGCCCCCAGCCGCCGCCCGGTGCTCCCGGACCCGTCGGTCCCGGCGGCGGCATCGTCCCTGGTGCGCCCGGCACGGCGGGCGGAGCGCCCGGCACACCCTGGGCTCCCGGCATACCCGGTGTTCCCGGCCCCATCGGCACACCCAACTGCCCCGGCGCCAACTGCTGCGGCTGCTGCTGGAGTTGGAGACCCGCGCGCTGGTCGGCGGTGGAGCGGTAGTCCACGGCGCCCTGCGTCAGCCGCATGTACGCCTCCTCCAGCGACGCCTGATGCGGCGACAGCTCCCACAGCCGTACGTCCGCCTGGTGCGCCAGATCGCTGATCTGCGGCAGCGGCAGCCCGCTGACGCGCAGCGCGCCGTCGTCCTCCGGCTGCACCTGCCCGCCTGCCTCCTGGAGGGCCGACGTCAGCTTCTCGCGCTGCGTCTGGTCGCCCTCGGGCGTACGTACGCGGGCGAAGCCCACGGAGTTCTGGGCGATGAACTCCTTGACCGAGGTGTCCGCCATGAGCTGACCGCGGCCGATGACGATCAGATGCTCGGCGGTCAGCGCCATCTCGCTCATCAGGTGGGACGAGACGAAGACGGTGCGCCCCTCGCTCGCGAGCTGCTTCATCAGATTGCGGACCCAGAGGATGCCCTCGGGGTCGAGGCCGTTGACGGGCTCGTCGAAGAGCAGCACCTGGGGGTCGCCGAGCAGCGCCGCCGCGATGCCGAGCCGCTGGCCCATGCCGAGGGAGAAACCCTGCGAGCGCTTCTTGGCAACCTGCTGCAACCCGACCACGCCCAGCACCTCGTCGACCCGCCGGGACGGGATGCCGGAGAGCTGCGCGAGGGACAGCAGATGGTTGCGCGCCGAGCGCCCGCCGTGCACCGCCTTGGCGTCCAGCAGGGCACCGACCTGGCGCGGGGCGTTGGGCAGATTGCGGAACGGGTGCCCGCCGACGGTGACTTGACCCGCCGTCGGGGCGTCCAGGCCCAGGATCATCCGCATCGTCGTCGACTTGCCGGAGCCGTTGGGCCCCAGGAAGCCGGTGACGGTTCCCGGCCGTACCTGGAAGGACAGGTTGTAGACGGCCGTCTTGGCGCCGTAGCGCTTTGTCAGGCCGTACGCCTCTATCATCCGTTTGTCCCTGGACGAAGTTCGGGGCGCACTCGCCCCCGGACATGGCCTAGGAGGCTACAAGGCCGCCTTCTGGTTCCAACCGGTGGCCGGTGCAACCGCTCGCCCACCCCGCCGGGCGCTTCTCCGAGGGACGGCGGACCGAACGGCTCAGCCCGTCAAGGTGCCCTGGTGAAAGTACATCCGCCAACCGGCAGCGGTCAGGCGCCACAGTGAGCTCCGCCACGACCGGCGGCCCTGGTTGTCGGCGAGGTACGTCAGGTGAACGATGCCGGGAGCGAGCGCCACCCCGGACATCTCGCTGACCTCGACCGGGGACTCCGGGGACACCGTGCCGCCGCTCGTCACCGTGAGGATCGACTCCGCGTCCCACCGGCGTCCGGAGGCCCCGATCTCGGCGAAGTCCGGGTCCAAGAGCTCCAAGACGAGCGCCGGGGAAGCCCGCACCTCGGGATCGAGAAGCCGCAGCTCTCCATCGATGGCGCATCTCACAGCCCGCTCGCTCTCGTCCACGACGCAGACCCTACGGACAACTTTCCCCGGTACACAGCGAGTTCTCTGCCCCGGGCGCCCGCCGGTCACGTCCGGGCCTCACCCTGGCGACGGGCGCGCCCCGGACGCCCGGCACTCGGCCTCTCGCCTGCGCGGGCGCGCAGGGTGGTCGCGTGCCGGGCCCGGCGACTGAACCCGCGGTGTGGCGCGCATGGTTGTCGGGTGACAGCCCGGCGAGGGCTACGCGTCCCGCCGCTTCAGCACGATCCACCCGGCCACGAGCGCCGCCAGCGCCCACGCCGCCATGATCGCCAGCCCCTCGTAGGGCCCGTAAGGACGGTTCAGCGACTCCGGCACCACGGCCGTGATCGTCTTGCCCGCCTGGTCCGGCAGGTACTGGGCGTACTTCTTCGTCGCGTTGACGGTGCCCAGGATGTTGGAGATCAGGAAGAAGAACGGCATCAGGATCGCGAAGGCCAGCAGCGGGGAGCGCAGCACGAAACTCAGGCCCATCGAGAACAGCGCGATCAGCGTCATATAGACGCCGCCGCCCAGCACCGCGCGCAGCACGCCCTCGTCCTGGATCGAGACGCTGTGCTCGCCCAGCAGCGCCTGCCCCACGAAGAACGCGAGGAAGCTGGTGGCCATCCCGACGACCAGCACGAGCGACGTGGCGACGAAGACCTTGGAGAGCAGGAAGACGCTGCGCTGCGGTACGGCGGCCAGCGAGCTGCGGATCATGCCGGTGCTGTACTCGCTGGAGACGACCAGCACGCCGAAGGCGATCATCGCGAGCTGCCCGAGACCCGAGCCGGAGAAGCTGGTCTGGGTGGCGTCGAAGCTCAACTGCTGCTGCTTGCCGAGCTTGTCGAACTGTGCTGCGGTGAAGGCGCAGATGAGGGCCGAGAGCCCCACCGTGACCACCAGCGCCGTGGCCAGCGTCCACAGCGTCGACCGTACGGAACGGATCTTCGTCCACTCGGAGCGGAGAACGCGCGTCGTGTGTGGCATGGGCTACCGCTTCCTCCTGACGGGCTTGGGCTTGCCGCCCTGGTCCTGGCCCCGGGACGGCTGCTGCGCTTGCCCGGGGGCGGCCTGATGCTGTGCGTGGTACTCGACGGACTCCGCCGTCAGCCGCATGAACGCCTCCTCCAACGAGGCCTTCTGCGGGCTCAGTTCGTGCAGCACCACCTGGTAGTAGGCCGCCATCTCGCCGATACGGGCGGGCTCGACGCCTTCGACCTGCATCGCACCGTCCTGCTCGAAGACGGGCACGACACCGTGGTGGGTGAGCACGTCCCTCATCCGCTCAGGCTGCGGCGTGCGCACCCTCACGAACGTGCGCGAGTTCTTGGCGATGAAGTCCGCCATCGACGTGTCCGCGAGCAGCTTGCCGCGCCCGATGACCACCAAGTGCTCGGCTGTCAGGGCCATTTCGCTCATCAGGTGGGACGAGACGAAGACGGTGCGCCCCTCGGAGGCAAGATGCTTCATCAGATTGCGGATCCAGTGGATGCCCTCGGGGTCGAGGCCGTTGACGGGCTCGTCGAACATCAGGATCTTCGGGTTGCCGAGCAGGGCCGCGGCGATGCCGAGCCGCTGGCCCATGCCGAGCGAGAACCCCTTGGGGCGCTTCTTCGCGACGTCGCTGAGCCCGACGAGGTCGAGGACCGAATTGATCCTCTTCTTGGGGATGTTGTTGGCCTGCGCCATGCACAGCAGATGGTTGTACGCGCTGCGCCCGCCGTGCACCGCCTTGGCCTCCAGCAGCGCCCCGATGTGGTTGAGCGGGTCGCGTAGCTGGTCGTAGCGCTTGCCGTCGATGTGTACGTCGCCGCTGGTGGGACTGTCCAGGCCGAGCATCATGCGCATCGTCGTGGACTTGCCCGCGCCGTTGGGGCCGAGGAAGCCGGTGACCATTCCGGGGCGCACGGTGAACGTGAGATTGTCGACGGCCGTCTTGTCCCCATACCGCTTGGTCAGCCCGCGCAGCTCAATCATGCGCCGACGCTATGCGTGTAGAGCCACCGATGCCAGTGGATGTTGCGTGCTCACTCACCTCCGTGCGCAACGCGCCGCCGCGGCCTCCGGATCTTTCGGCGGGTTTACCCGTTTACGGCCGATACGGGGGAGGGCGGTTCGGTGACGCGTAACGCACAGGGTCCGCGCCCGTATCCGCGCCCGCCCACCCGAAGGAGGGGGCCTGACGCATGAACGGGCCTGACGTACGAACGAGCCGTGGCTTACGAAGGGCCGTCCGTGGTCTGCGAACGGCCCGCGGTACGCAGACGGGCCCGGCACCAGAAGTGCCGGGCCCGCCGTATGAGCCGTATGCCCTAGCGCCGAGTGCGACGGAGTCGCGTCAGCGGGACTGCTGCGCGGGAACGCCCCGGGCAGCGGCCTCGTCGTCGGCCGCGACGTCGCCTTCCTCGCCGCCCTGGCCCGCCGCGGCGACGGCCGCACCCGTGAGGGTGGCCAGCATCTCGCGGACGTTGGTGAGCTGGGCGTTGATGCTGTCGCGGCGGTTGGTGAGGGCCGCCAGCTCGCGCTCCGACTCGCTGCGGACGCGGTCCGCCTTGGCATTGGCGTCGGCCACGATGTCCTCGGCCTGACGCTGGGCCGTCTCCACCGTCTGACGGGCACGGCGCTCCGCGTCCGTACGCAGCTTCTCGGCCTCCAGCCGAAGCTGCTCCGCGCGGTGCTCGATCTCGGCGAGGCGCTTCTCCGCCTTCGCCTGACGGGAGGCGAGGTCGCGCTCGGACTGCTCGCGCCGCTTGGCGAGGTTGGTCTCGAAGTCCGCGGCGGCCTGGGCGGCCTTGGCGCGGGTGTCCTCGAAGAGGGAGTCGGCCTCCTCGCGCTTGGACTGGGCGTCCTTCTCCGCCTCCGTGCGCAGCGCGTTGGCCTCGCCCTTGGCCTTCTCGACGATGCTCGCGCCCTCGTCCTCGGCCTTGGCCTTGCGCTCGGCGGCGAACGCCTCCGCGTCGTTACGCACCTGCTGCGCGGCGCCCTCGGCCAGCTCGCGGTGCTGCTCGGCGGCCCTGCGCGCCTCGTCACGCAGGTCCTTGGCCTCCTCCTCGGCGAGGCGGAGGATCTTCTCGACCCGCGCGCCCAGCCCGGCGTAGGACGGCTCGGCGTCGTTTACCTGGGCCTGGGCGTTCTGCGTCTCAAGGTGGAGTTCCTCGATCCGCTTTTCCAGCGAGGTGATTCGGGCCAGTGCGCTGTCACGGTCGGCGACGAGCTTCGTGATGCGGTCGTCCACCTGCCCGCGGTCGTAGCCACGTCGCACGAGCTCGAAGCCGAAGGGGGAGGAAGTGTCGCTCATGGGGTTCCTGTCGAGTCAGACGGGTTATCAGACGGGGAGTGATAGGGGAATCCTAGGGCCCAAACCGGCGTGTCATCGAGCCGTTGCCGGTTTGATCTGGAGAATGTGCGCTCGTTCGAGTGGCTAACTTCCGGACTCCTTGCCGGCGGACCGAGTCGTACCTGCGCCAACTCCCGCTGTCACGCCGTTGGTTGACCCGGAGTCGGCCTTGCCCTTCTTACCGGTTTTGCCCTCCGGCCCGCTGCCGGGTCCGGGAGTTTCGAAGGATTCCAGTGCTTCCAGTACATCCTGCACGCGCGAGATCTCGGCGTTGATGTCCTCCTGGCGGCGCTCCAGCACCTCCAGTTCACGCTGCCCGGCCTCGACGGTCCGCTCCGCCTCTGCCCTGGCCTCGTCCCGGATCTGCTCTGCCTCGCGTACGAGTTGGGCCTTGCGCTGCTCTGCGTCCTTGAGCAGTCCCTCCGCCTTCTTCACGGCGGAGACGCGCACGTTGCCCGCTTCGTTGTCGGCCTCGCGCACGACGCGAGCGGCCTTCTCCTCGGCGTCACGCAGTTGTTCCTGCGCCGCCTTCACGAGCTTGTCGCAGCGCTCACCGGCGGCCTGCATGGCCTCGGAGGACTCCCTGCGTGCCCGCTCGTGCAGCTTCTCGATCTCGCGCTCCACACGGGCGCGCTGTTCCTGCGTACGTTCCCTGATGGCGGCGGCGTCGCTGCGGGCCTCCTCCAGCATGGTGTTGGAGTCGTTGCGCGCCTTCTCCACCATCTGACGACTGTCCTCGCGGGCCTCGTTGACCAGACGGTCCGACTCACGCCGGGCTGCGCCCACCATGCTGTCGGCCTGCTCCTCCGCGGACGTCTGCGTACGGCGGGCCTCCTCGCGCGCCTCGGCGAGCAGCCGGTCGGCCTGCTCCGCGGCGTCGTTGCGCCGCCGCGCGGCCTCCTCGCGTGCCTCGTCGAGCACCCGCTCCGACTCCGCGCGGGAGCGCTCCGCCTCCTCCAGGGCCTCCGAAACGGTCGTCTCCGCCATGGCCTTGGCGGCCTCGGACTCCTCCTGCGCCTCCTGCCGCAGCTCCGCGGCGGCCTTCTCCGCCGCGGCCCGCCGACGTGCGATCTCCTCCTCGGCGCGCTCGTGGAGCCCGGTGACCGAGTCGCGTACCTGCTGGGCGGTCTCCTCCGCGGCGCTGACCATGTCGGCCGCGCGGCGCTCCGCCTCCTCGACGAGACGTGCCGCCTCGCTCTGCGCGTCCTCGACCCGCTGCCGCGCCGTGGCCAGCAGCTCGTCGCTCTGGCGGCGTGCGTCCGTGCGTTCCCTGTGGGCCTCTTCGCGGGCGCCGGCCAGCAACTCCTCGGCCTCGCGCCGCCGCCGGTCGGCCTCCTCGCGTGCGGCTTCGAGCGCCTCGGCCGCCTCCGCGTTCGTACGTTCCGCCGCGGCGCTGGCCTCGGCCCTGATCCGGTCGGCGGTGTCCTGCGCCTCGTTGCGCAACCGCTCGGCCTCGGACGCGGCGTCGCTGCGCAACTGCACGGCCAGCGCCTCGCCTTCGGCGCGCGCCTGGGAGGCGTCCGCGTGCGCCTCGCTGCGCAGCCGTTCGGCCTCCTCCTCGGCCTGCTGCTGAAGGGTGCGCATCCGCTCGGCGGCCTCCGCGCGCAGCCGCTCGGTCTCCGAGCGGGCCTCCTCGCGCAGCCGGTCCGATTCGCTGTGCGCGTCGCGGAGTTCGCGCTCGGCGTCCGCGAGCTTCGCCTCGGCCTCCGCGTGCAGCCGCTCCAACTCGGCGGCGGCCTCGGCCTTTCGGTCCTTGGCGGCCTGCTCGGCCTCCTCGCGGATGCGCCTGCCCGCCTCGTCGGCGTCCGCCCGCGTCTTCCCCGCCTGCTCCTCGGCGGTCGAACGCAGCTCCTCCGCCTCGGAGTTGGCGCGCTCCAAGGTCTCCTCGGCCTGGCGGCGCAGCGTCGTGGCGCGCTCGATGGCCTCGGTGCGTACGCGTTCGCTCTCGTTGGCGGCCTCGGAGCGGGTGTCCTCCGCGTCGGCCTTCGCCTTGACGAGGAGTTCCTCGGCGCGGTTCGCGGCATCCTCGATCTGCTGCACGGCCTCGCGGCGTGCCTCGCTGCGGATGCGCTCGCCCTCCTCGACCGCCTCCGCACGCAGTTGCTCGGCCTCTCCGCGCAGCCGCCGCGCTTCCTCCTGGTACTCGGCGGCCTTCTCGCGGTACTCCTTCGTGTCGTCCTTGGCCGCGCCCTCCAGCTCCTCGACGAGCTGCCGGGCCTCTCCGCGCAGCCGCTCGGCCTCCTCCTCGGCCTCACGGCGGATGCGTTCGGCCTCCTCGGACGCCTTGCGCGTGGTGGCCCTGGCCTCCTCGGACGCCTTGTCCAGCTCGTCCTCGGCGGTACGGGCGGCCTCCGCGAGCTGGTTCGCCGACTCCTCCGCCGAGCGGGTACGGGCCTCGGCCTTGGCCTCCTCGATGAGCTGCTCGGCCTCGGCCTTCGCCTCGTCGCGGAGCTGCTGGGCCTCGGCCTTGACGGCCTCCGACTCCTTGGTGGCGTCCGCGACCATGCGGGCCACTTCGTTCTTCGCGGTACGCAGGCGCTGCTCGTTGTCCGACTCGGCGTCCGCAAGCAGCTTTTCGGCCGCCTCGGACGCCTTCGTCAGCTTCTGCTCGGCCTCGTTGCGGGCCTCGCGCAGCGCGGCCTCGGCCTCCTGCATGCGCTCGCCGGCCCGGCGTACCAGATCGGCGGCCTCACGGCGGGACGACTCCGACTCGGAAGTGGAGGAGGTACGCAGCCGCTCCGCGTGCTCACTGGCCTCCTGGGCCTGTGTCGAGGCGGAGTTGAGCATCCGCTCGGCCTCCGCGCGGGCACGGCGCAGAATCGCGTCGGCCTCCGAACGGGCCTGCTCCGCCTCGGAGTTGAGCCTTCCGCGGGTCTCCTCCGCGTGCCGCTCGGCTTCCTCACGCGCCTGTGCGAGGGCGCGTTCGGACTCGGCGCGCGTCTCCTCCATGAGGCGCTGCGCCTGCTGTTCCGTACGGGCGCGAAGCTGCTCCGCCCATGCGACGTTCTCGTTGACGTGGGACTCGACGGTGGAGCGGCGCTCGGCCAGCTCCTGGTCGAGCTGCTGGCGGCGGCGCACCGCCTCGGCGTGCAGCTCCGACTCCAGCCGGGACTGCTGCTCCGCCCGCTCCTGGAGCAGGCGTTGGGTCTCCATGCGGGCGTCGCGCAGCTCGCGCTCGGCGTCCGCCCGCATCTGGTCGGCCTGTAGCTGCGCGTTCCGCAGCAGCGATTCGGCCTGCTGGGAGAGGTTGTCGTAGCTGGCCGGGCGCGTGGCGAGAGCGCGGCGCGCCTCGTGCAGCTTGGCGCGCAGCACTTCGACCTGATAGCCGAGGTCGTCGGCATGGTCGACGGCCTTCTCCCGCTCCTTCTTCAGCCGCTCCATCTCGGCCTCGAACTGCGAGAGGTGGTCGTCAGCCTCGTAGCGGTCGTAGCCCCGCACTGCGCGGTCCCATCCGTCCCCTGGTCGTGGTGGTGAACTGACCCTTCGTGGTGATGGTGTCAGAACATCGGCAGAACTTCGGGCCGGACCTCCAGCCCGGACCCTCCCCTCGGGATGGTGCGAAGGCCCGCCCCGGCCGAGTGGCCACTCTACCGGGCCGAGAAGCAGCCGTCAGTGGCTCGTTGTTGCCGATGAGTCCTGCGAGGTATGAGGGGTGGTGGAGGACCCTGCCGCGGTGACCAACTCCGTGAGCACTCCGTGGCAGTCCTTGGGGTGGAGGAAGGTGATGCGCGAGTCCATGGAGCCCCTGCGCGGCTCGTCGTAGAGAACGCGTACGCCGCGGCCGCGGATCTCCTCCGAGTCGGCGTCGACGTCCGCGGTGCCGAAGGCGATGTGGTGCACGCCCTCGCCGTGCCGCTCAAGCCACTTGGCGACGGTGGAGTCCTCGCGGACCGGCTCCAGGAGCTGGATGTAGGAGGCGCCGCCGTCGTCCGTGCCGTTGATGCGGAGCATGGCCTCGCGGACCCCCTGCTCCTCGTTGACCTCGCTGTGGAAGACCTCGAAGCCGTACGTGGCACGGTAGAAGTCGACGGTCTTGTCCAGGTCGAAACAGGCGATCCCGATGTGGTCGATACGCGTCAGCATTTCCCCAGTGCAGCGCCTGAACGCTCGGTTACGCAACGTGCGCACGGTCACACCCGCCGACCGGTGACCCGGCACCGTACCGCTCAGTACATTGGCGGGACCGCCCTTAACCCTCGTTAACTTCCAACCCCTCCAGCCCGCGCGGGCTGAAGGGGACCCTCAGGAAGGATCTGAACCAGAATGACTGGTACGTCGGCTCGTACTCCCGTCAACAGCACCTCGGTTATCGTCTCCGGCGCCCGTACGCCCATGGGACGTCTGCTCGGCTCGCTGAAGTCCTTCTCCGGAGCGGACCTCGGCGGCATCGCCATCAAGGCCGCGCTGGAGCGGGCCGGCATCGGCGGCGACCAGGTCGAGTACGTGATCATGGGCCAGGTGCTCCAGGCCGGTGCCGGCCAGATTCCCGCCCGTCAGGCGGCGGTCAAGGCCGGCATCCCGATGAACGTCCCGGCCCTCACGGTCAACAAGGTCTGCCTCTCCGGGCTCGACGCGATCGCGCTGGCCGATCAGCTCGTGCGCGCGGGCGAGTTCGACATCGTGGTGGCGGGCGGACAGGAGTCGATGACCAACGCGCCGCATCTGCTGCCCAAGTCGCGTGAGGGCTACAAGTACGGCGCCGTGGAGATGCTGGACTCGATGGCCTACGACGGCCTGACCGACTCGTTCGAGAACATCGCCATGGGCGCGTCCACGGAGAAGCACAACACCCGCCTCGGCATCGCACGTCCCGAGCAGGACGAGGTCGCGGCACGCTCGCACCAGCGGGCCGCGGCCGCGCAGAAGAACGGCCTCTTCGAAGCGGAGATCACTCCGGTCGAGATCCCGCAGCGCAAGGGCGACCCGGTCGTCTTCAGCCAGGACGAGGGCATCCGGGGCGAGACGACCGCCGAGTCGCTGGGCAGGCTCAAGCCGGCCTTCGCCAAGGACGGGACCATCACGGCGGGTTCGGCCTCGCAGATCTCCGACGGTGCGGCGGCGGTCGTCGTGATGAGCCGCGCCAAGGCGGAGGAGCTGGGCGTCGAATGGCTCGCGGAGATCGGCGCTCACGGCAATGTCGCGGGCCCGGACAACTCCCTCCAGTCGCAGCCCTCCAGGGCCATCGAGCACGCCCTCGCGAAGGACGGCTCGGGGCTCAAGGCGGCGGACCTCGATCTCATCGAGATCAACGAGGCGTTCGCGGCCGTCGCCGTGCAGTCAACGAAGGATCTCGGCGTCAGCCCCGAAAAGGTGAACGTCAACGGCGGCGCCATCGCCCTCGGGCATCCGATCGGAATGTCCGGCGCGCGTATCGTCCTTCATCTCGCGCTGGAGCTGCGGCGCCGGGGCGGCGGCACGGGCGCGGCGGCGCTGTGCGGCGGCGGCGGGCAGGGCGACGCGCTGCTGGTGCGGGTTCCGGGGAACGCGGACAAGTAAGCGGACAGGCAGGCCGACGGCTGAGCGGACAGGCAAGGCCGGTGCCTGCCGGGCGTAAGGGCTGAAGGCCGTAAGAGCCGGGGGCCGGACGTAAGAGCCGGGTCCGGACGCGGCTGGGACCTCGTGAAACGGGACCGGCGGCGCCCGGCCCGGCACGCCGTACAAGGGCACGCGGTCGTGCCGACGCCACGGACGCGGCCGTACGGACGTACACGAGCAGGCACGCACGCGGCCACGGCCGTACGGGAACACGGTCGTACGGACTACCGGCGACAGCGGCGAAGGACGAAGGACAGGGGAGCGCAGCAGCATGGCGGTGGACGTCTCCGAGCTGGTCGAGCAGGCGAGGGAGGGCAGGCCGAGGGCCGTGGCCCGGCTGATCTCCCTCGTGGAGGGGGCGTCCCCGCAACTGCGCGAGGTGATGGCCGCACTCGCGCCGCGCTGCGGCAACGCCTACGTGGTGGGCCTGACGGGATCGCCGGGCGTGGGCAAGTCGACGTCCACGTCGGCGCTCGTCACGGCGTACCGGCGCGCGGGCAAGCGGGTCGGGGTCCTCGCCGTCGATCCGTCCTCGCCGTTCTCCGGAGGGGCGCTGCTCGGCGACCGGGTGCGGATGGGCGAGCACGCCTCCGATCCCGGCGTCTACATCCGCTCCATGGCGACGCGCGGCCATCTCGGCGGGCTGGCGTGGGCGGCCCCGCAGGCCGTACGCGTGCTGGACGCCGCCGGATGCGACGTGGTGCTCGTGGAGACCGTCGGTGTCGGCCAGAGCGAGGTGGAGATCGCCGCGCAGGCCGATACGAGCGTGGTGCTCCTCGCCCCCGGCATGGGCGACGGAATCCAGGCCGCGAAGGCGGGAATCCTGGAGATCGGCGATGTGTACGTGGTCAACAAGGCCGACCGCGACGGTGCCGACGCGACCGTGCGCGAGCTGAACCACATGCTGGGGCTGGGCGAGGCGAGGAAGCCGGGGGACTGGCGCCCGCCGATCGTTAAGACCGTCGCGGCACGGAGCGAGGGCGTGGACGAGGTCGTCGCCGCGCTGGAGAAGCACCACGCGTGGATGGAGGAGCACGGCGTCCTCGCGCAGCGGCGCGAACGGCGTGCCGCACGGGAGATCGAGACGATCGCGGTGACGGCGCTGCGGGAGCGGATGGGCGAACTGCGCGGCGGCAAGCGGCTGGACGCGCTGGCCGGGAAGGTCGTCGCGGGTTCGCTCGATCCGTATGCGGCGGCGGACGAACTGGTCGCGGGAGTGACGGAGCAGTAGCGGAGCAGCAGGGGGCGTCCTCTAGACGGGCGGGCTTGCGGTGCGGCCTCCGGGTCCGGCCGGGGAGCCGTTTCCGGGGAGCGTGTCCGAAGTGACCGTGGCCGACGGGCGGTTCGGCGTGCGGTCACGGCGCCCAGCCCTCCCCTGACACGGCGCCGGTGCGGCGGGACCGGAGAACCGTCCCGCCGCACCGGGCAGTCGAGGCCGAGTGTCAGTCGTCGCCCCGGCCGTCGTCGTGTGTCAGTGACGGCCGTGTCCGCCGTGACGGCCGTCGTCGTCGCCATGGCGGTCGTCGTCGTCCGGCCCGTCGTCGTCTCCGTAGCGGTCGTCGTCGCCGTGGCGGCCGTCGTCGTCGCCGTCCTCGTAGCTGTCGTCGTAACCGCCGTCGTCGTCGCGGTCGTCCCTGTCGTCGCGCTGGTCGTCCCCCCGGTCGTCGTCGCGGTCGTGGTCCGCGGGCTGCTCGGTGAGCTTGCCGGAGGTCGCGTCGACGAGGAACTCGTGCTCCACGCCGTTCCCGTCGACCGTCTTGACCTCCCAGGCGCGGGTGCCGTAGTCGTCGTCCAGGTCGACCGAGGTGACCGTGCCCTTGGCGGCGCCGGTACGGGCTGCGTCCTCCGCGGAGATCTTCAGGCCGGCGGCGGAGTAGTCGCCGTCCCGGCGGTCGTCGCGGTCGTCGTCGCGCCCGTCCGCCCCGTCGTCGTCTGCGCCGGGCGAGCCGGCACTCGTGCTCGTGACCTGTGCGCTCTTCTGGTCGCCGTCGCCGGACAGGGCCACCGCCGAGACAGTGCCCGTGCCGATGAGTGCCGTGGCGGTGAGGGTCGCGATCATCAGCTTGCGCTTCATGGTTCCTCCCGAGTGGTTGCGATGCCGGAGCCACCGTGGCGGGAGGATGCTGAAGTCAGCCTGAAGCCACCTGAAGATCACTTCAGGTGGGATGCGGGAGAGTGGTCCCATGCGCCTGCTGATCGTGGAGGACGAGCGGCGGCTCGCCCTCTCGCTCGCCCGGGGGCTGAGCGCCGAGGGATTCGCCGTGGACGTCGTGCACGACGGACGCGAAGGCCTGCACCGGGCGACCGAGGGTACGTACGACCTGATCGTGCTGGACATCATGCTGCCCGGCATGAACGGCTACCGGGTCTGCGGCGCCCTTCGCGCGGCGGGCGACGAGACTCCTGTGCTGATGCTCACCGCGAAGGACGGCGAGTACGACGAGGCCGAGGGCCTGGACACCGGTGCCGACGACTATCTGACCAAGCCCTTCTCATACGTCGTGCTGCTGGCCCGCGTACGTGCGCTGCTGCGGCGGCGCACCCGCGGCGCCCGCAACGTGCTGCGGCTGGGAGCCCTCTGCGTCGACCCGGGCACGCGCCGGGTGAGCGTCGGCGAGAACGACGTCGAGGTGACGGCGAAGGAGTTCGCGGTGCTGGAGCATCTCGCGGTACGTGCGGGCGACGTCGTCTCCAAGTCCGAAATCCTCGAACACGTCTGGGACTTCGCATACGACGGCGACGTCAACATCGTCGAGGTGTATGTGAGCGCGCTGCGCCGCAAGCTGGGGGCGGGCTGGATCGCCACCGTGCGCGGCGCCGGATACCGGCTGGTGGACGCCGGTGCGTAGGGGATCGGTCCGTACGCGTGCGGCGCTGGGCGCGACCCTGGTGGTGGCCGTGGCGCTGGTGGCCGCCGGTTTCGCGGTGGTGGCGGTGCTGCGGGACGGGCTGGCCGGGAACGCGAAGCTCCAGGCCGAGTCGACGGCACGCGGCGTCGCGGCGGAGGTCTCCGACGTCGACGCCCGTGGCGTACGGCGGCTGGACGGGCTCGACACCGACGACGAACCCGCGCAGGTCGTCGGCCCACGCGGCAAGGTGCTCGGCGCAAGCGAGGGGCTGCGCGGCAGGGGCCCGGTCGCGGGCTTCAACCGCGTAGAGGAGGACGGCACACCGGAACCGGACCGCAGCACGGGCGACGACGGCGACGACAGCGGAACCGGCGAAGACAGCGGCGCCACCGGCGACGAGCACCAGAACCGGGACCGCGACCGGCACAGGAACCGCGGCGGCGACGACAGCGGCCCCGGTTCCGGCTCCGGCAGCGGCGAGGACAACAGCGGTCACGGCTCGGGCTCCGGCAGCGGCGAGGACAACAGCGGCCACGGTTCGGACGACGACGCCCGCGAGGACGACTCCCCCGAGGACGACTCCCCCGAGGACGACGACGGCGACGCCCCGGCGACCACCCCGTCCGCGACTCCCGGCGACGACACCGAAGTCGACCGCGACAGCGAGCAGCAGACCGTCAAGCTGAACGGCCAGGACTTCACGCTCGTAGGGGTGCAGAGCAGAACCCGCGACGGCACACCCGTGACCGTCTACGCGGGCGCCTCGCTCAAGGACCAGCAGGAGGCCGTCTCGTCGGTGACTCAGGCGATGCTCGTCGGCCTGCCCGCGCTGCTGCTGGTCGTAGGGGGCGTGACATGGCTGGTGACACGGCGTGCGCTGCGCCCCGTGGAGAGCATCCGCGGCGAGATGGCCGGAATCATGGCGAGCGCCGACCTCTCGCGACGCGTTCCCGAACCGGACGCACGTGACGAGGTCGCACGGCTGGCCCGCACGACGAACGACACCCTGGCCGCCCTGGAGTCCTCCGTGGAGCGCCAGCGCCGCTTCGTCGCGGACGTCTCACACGAGCTGCGCAGCCCCATCGCCTCCCTGCGCACCCAACTGGAGGTCGGCGCCGCCCATCCCGATCTGCTGGACGTGGACGGCGCGGTGCAGGACACGGTGCGGCTTCAGCAGCTCGCCACGGACCTGCTGCTCCTCGCGCGCCTGGACGCGGGGGAGCGGCCCGGCGAGGGCCGGGTGGCGCTGGGCGCGCTCGCACGGGAGGAACTGGCACAGCAGCAGGGCCCGCACCCCGTACGGCTCGGGACGATGGCCGACGGCGAAGTCACCGGCTCCCGGGCGCAGTTGGCGCGGGTGGTGATCAATCTGCTCCAGAACGCACAGCGTCACGCGTCCTCGGAAGTGCACCTGTCCGTAAGGGAGTCGCACGACGGCGACGGCCCATGGGTGGAGCTGGAGGTCTCCGACGACGGTCCCGGCGTGCCGGAGGCCGAGCGCGAGCGGATCTTCGAGCGCTTCGTGCGGCTCGACGACGCCCGCAGTCGCGACGAGGGCGGCGCGGGGCTGGGCCTCGCGATCGCCCGCGACGTGGCCACGCGGCACGGCGGGACTCTGTCGGTCAGGGCCGGTTCCCGCTTCGTGCTGAGGCTGCCCGCGGCGCAGAGCCGGGAGCGGGAACGGCGTACGGAGGAAGAGACGTAGGCGTTACGGAAGAAGAGAAGAAGCGACGAAGAACGGGACGTAGCACGCGACGAACAGCGGAGGATTCGCCGGGCCGCGGCCGGGGCCGGGAGGCGGCTAGAAGCGGCCCCGCTCGGCGCGGAGCTTCTCGGCAACGGGCAGCAGCGTCTCCCGCAGGTGTTCCACGTCCTCAGGGGACATCCGGTCGATGAAGTGGCGCCGCACGGACTCGACATGGTGCGGTGCGACGCCGCGCATCGTCTCCCAGCCCTCCTCGGTCAGCACGGCGAAGAGTCCGCGCTTGTCGGACTCGCAGTTCTCACGTCGGACCATGCCCGCCTTCTCCATGCGCGTGATCTGGTGCGAGAGGCGGCTCTTGGACTGGAGCGTCGAGGCCGCGAGGTCGCTCATCCGCATCCGGTGATCCTCGGACTCGGAGAGATTGACCAGGATCTCGTAGTCGTTCATGGTCAGGCCGAACGGCTGGAGGTCACGCTCGAGCTGGTACATGAGCAGGCGGTTGACGTCCAGGTGGACGCGCCAGGCGGCCTGCTCGTCAGCGGTGAGCCAACGGGTGCCGTTGGTGCCGTTGTCGGTGTCCATGCCCGAGACTTTACATAGGGCTCGTACGGATGTGCCCTGCTCCTGCCCTCGTGACGCCCCCCCGGACCGCCGCCGGGCGGTTCCCGCACGGCCCGGTCCCGCTCCCGCCCGGCTGCCGTTCCGTCTGCGTTCCGCTCTCAGAGCCCGAACCTGCGCTGGAGGCTGCCGAGCTGGCCGGGAAGCTGCGGTGTCTGCTGGCCGCCGTGGTGCCCGCCCTGCGGTCCGTGGCCGCCGCCGGGGACGCCCGCCTCGTGCGGCACCGCACCCGTGGCCTGCTCTGCCATGAGCGTCTCGCTGGACTGGATCAGGACCGTGCCCGAGCCCACGAACTCGAACTGGTGCTCCTCGCCCGAGGCTCCGCCGATGCCGGTCATCGCGCGGATCCCGCCCAGCACGCCTTTGAGATAGCCGTGGTCGTAGTGGTGGCACGGCGAGGGGCAGTCCGCCCAGCCGACGAGCGCCTGCGGGTCGACGCGTACGGGCGGCTCGACGAAGTGCACCGCGCCGTTGGAGGCGGCCACGAACTTGCCCGTGCCGATGAGGGTGAGGAACCCGGGGATGATCGACTGCTTCAGGGACAGCGTCGGTTCGAAGGCCAGCAGGTTCCCCGAGCGCACCGTGAGGTTGCCGTCCTCGAGGTCGTAGGAGTTGACGTCGAAGGCCCGGTCGGCGAGGAGCATCTTGCCGCTGCCCTCGGCCACGACCCAGTCCGCGGCGTGCAGCGGCGAGTGGAAGCTCGTGGCGACGAGGCGGTCGAGGCGGCCGTGTCCGACGCCGTTGAAGTCGATCTGCCCGTAGTAGGCGATCATCTTGCCCTTCTGGAGGAACCACTGGCCGTCGAGTTCCACGCAGAAGGTGTACGGGTTGACGTTGTCGTCGGACGGAAGCGTCGTGACGTCCAGTACCTGCGGGGCGGTCAAAGCTTCTCCTCACTTGCCTGTACGAACACGGCGCCGTTCCCGGACAGTTCGAGCTGGAACGCCTCGCCCGAGCCGCGTCCCACCATGTCGCGCCAGCCGAGCGCGGTGGACAGCTTGTTGCGTACGTCGCCGTGGTGGGCCACATACGCCTGCGGGTCCACGTGCACGGGACGGTCCGGGGTGACCGGCAGCCGGATGATGCCGCCGTGCGCCATCACCGCGACCGCGCCCTTGCCCTTGAGCGTCGTGGTGAACAGGCCCTGGCCCGTGACCTGGCCGCGCACCATGCCCATCACGCCGCCGTCCGAGCCGAGGAAGAGGGTGCCCTGTTCGAGCGTCCCGTCGAAGGCGAGCAGCCGGTCGGCCTCGACGCAGAGGGTGTCGCCGTCGAGTTCGATGACCTCGACGTGGTGGCCGCCGTGGCCGAACATCACGGTGCCCTGCCCCTCGACGGTCATCAGCGGCGTCGCCTCGTTGGCCACGCGACGGCCGATCATGGACATCAGACCGCCCTGGCCGCCTTGCATGTTGGGCGTGAAGCGGACGTCGCCCTTGTACGCGATCATGGCGCCACGCTGGCTGAACAGCCGCTGTCCGGGCTGGACTTGTGCCTCGACCATCTTGGCTGTGATCTCCCGGAACGGCATCAGACCTCGCCCCCGATCGTGTTCCGCTCGCTGGGCTGGACGTAGACCAGACCGTCTCCCTCGAAACGGATCTGGAAGGACTCCCCGGACCCCTCGCCCATGAATGTGCGGAAGTTCACCCCGGACTGGAAGTGCTGCTGGAGGCTGCCCTGGTGCGCTATGTACGCGCCGGGGTCGACCTGGAGCGGCATGCCCGGCGTGACGCGCAGCACCACCGCGGGGCCGTCGGACATCAGCGCCGCCTGTCCGGAGCCCTCGACGGTGGTGGTGAACAGCCCGTTGCCCTGTGAGGCGCCGCGCAGACCCGTGAAGGTCGTGCCGGTGCGCAGACCCGCGTCCGTGCACAGCAGATTGCTCGCCTCGACATGGAGGGTCTCGCCGTCGAGCTGGACGAGATTGATGTCGGAGGCGCGGTCGGCGAAATAGCAAGTGCCGTGCCCCTTCACCTCCATCACCGTCATCTGCTCGCCCGTCAGCCGCCGGGTGACCATGCCGCGCAGGCCCTCCCCGCCGCCTGACATCTTCTTGAACGCCATCTCGCCGTCGTAGGCGACCATGGAACCGTTCTTCGCTTTCACGGCGTCGCCGCTCATGGAGACGGCGAGCACTTTCGCACTGTGAAGTCGGAACTGAGGCACATGGGAAACCTACCCTGGGCTGGGCGGCGCCGGGCAGGGCTGCCACAATGGGCAGCGCTTGTGCATCTCTTCACAAACGATGAGGTTGTCCCGTGGCCATCCTGGAAACCCCGACCGGCCTGCCTCCGAAGTCGGTCTCCGCACTGCGCCGTCTCCGCCTCGTCTCGGTCCCCGAGGCGATCTCGTTCCTGCTGCTGCTCGGCTGCTCCGTGCTGAAGCGGACCAGCGACTTCAACGCGGTCCCGGTGATGGGCGCCGTACACGGCGTGCTCTTCATCATGTACGTGCTCTTCTGGGCCGATGCCTGGAACCGCGTGCGCTGGCCGCTGGGCCGCGCCGCCCTGCTGTTCGTGCTCGCCGTGCTGCCTGCCGGCGGGTTCTTCGCCGACCGGGCGCTGCGCCGCGAGGAGGAGGCGGGCGTGATCGCCGCCCGTGCCCGCAAGGAGCAGCACGCCCGACGGGCCGACGCGGAGAAGCCGTGATCGTCGCGTTCTCGGTGACGCCGCTCGGAGTGGGCGAGGACGTCGGCGAGTACGTGGCCGACGCGGTACGGGTCGTGAGGGAGTCGGGGCTGCCGAACCGCACGGACGCCATGTTCACCTCGCTGGAAGGCGATTGGGACGAGTGCATGGACGTGGTGCGCAGGGCCGTCGCCGCCGTTGAGCGCAGGGCTCCGCGCGTATCGCTCGTGCTCAAGGCCGACATCAGGCAGGGCGTGACGAACGGGCTCACCTCGAAGGTCGAGTCCGTTGAGCGGCAGCTCGGCGCTCAGGACGCAGGCGGCCGGGAGGGCTGAGCGGGCCCGGTCCGCTGAGCGCCGTCCGTGGTGCCCGCGCCGCCGCCGAGCAGTGCCATGCCCAACGGTGTCCGCTCGTAAAGCACTTGGTGATGTGCCCGGCGTGAGGTGAGCAGCCCCGCGTCACGCAGCGCCGACAGATGCGCCGACACCGACGAGGGCGCAAGACCGAGCCGCATCGCCAGCGACGTCGTCGACGCGGGTTCCTCCAACTCGCCCAGTACGGCTGCCCTGTTGACGCCGAGCAGCCGTGCGAGCGCCTTCGCCGAGTCGGGCGTGGGCCGCTGCCACAGCCCGCCGACGCCGCGCGCCGGATAGATCACCGTGGGCTGCCAGGGCGGTGCGAAGCCGCTGACCACGTCCGGCCAGATGAACACGCTCGGCACGAGCAGCACGCCGCGCCCGCTCAGCTCCTGCTCCATCGCGTCGCGGGACTTGGTGCGTACGGAGAGCGTCGCTTCCCGCCACGACAGGCCCTGATGGAGGTCGGCGAACAGCTCCTCAAGGCCGCCCTCCGCCAACTGCCGTGTGCGGTAGGCGATATCGGCCTCCAGCAGATCGCGCAGACGCGGCCAGTCCGGTGCGATCAGCGCCTTCCAGACCTGCTCCGTGAGATCGGCCAGCTCCTGTACGGCACGCGCCGGGTGGTCGAGCATCGACCGGCCCAGAGCGGACTCGGCGGCGCCCGGCGTGCACGCCAGGGAGCGGGCGATCTCCTCCCGCGCGAGTGCGGGGTCGACGGCGCGTACGCGGGCCAGTTCGTCGTCGAAAGAGCCCGACGAGCCTGCCGGACCGGGGCGTGCGGACGTGGCGGGCGGCGGCCCGAGGAAGTCCGGGGTGTAGCCGCTCGTCCGTGGCATCAGCAGCCACAGCGGGGCCAGGTCCAGTTCGGCGGCGGCGCCGTGGATCCGTCGCAGCCACGGCAGGTGGTAGCTGTGCCGGTCGGTGCGGCGCAGCGTGCGTACGGCCTCATGGGTCTCGCAGAGGGGGGAGAGGGCGAAGCGGCAGCGGAGCAGATCGTCGGTGCCGAACCGCAGATGCAGTGGCATGGCTGCCCTCCCCCCGTTCCATCGCTCCTCGCCGAACTCCGGTGAACGCCACGGGAGTCGCCGTCGGCGGCTGCCGACGACGTGCCCCGCTCCCGCGCCCGCTCGTGGCTCCCGAGCCTGCTTGTCCGCAGGTGATTCGCCCTGTGCCGAAAGACTAGAGAGCCCGTCGCCGCGGCGACAGTCTTGCGTCATGACCTCTCAGGGCTACCGTGCGGTCTTCCGGGTGCGGGAGTTCCGGTTCGTCTTCGCGGCCCATGTGTTCTCCCTGCTCGGCGGTGTGGTCTCACACGTCGCCCTGCCCGTGCTGGTGTACACGCAGACCGCCTCGCCCCTGATGTCCGCCGTCACCATGGGCCTCGGATTCATGCCGCAGGCGCTCGGCGGCGCGCTGCTCGCTCCGGTCGCCGAACGGTTCCCGGCGCGGCCGGTGTTGATCGGCTGCGATCTGATCTGCGCGGCGAGCGTCGCGGCGATGGCGGTGCCCGGCATGCCGCTCGCCGCGCTGCTGGTGCTGCGTGCTCTGACGGCCTTCGTACAGCCCCTGTTCGGAGGCGTACGTGCTGCCGGGCTCGGCGACTTCCTGAAGGGCGACGCGTTCGTACTGGGACGTTCGCTGATCAGGATTTCCGCGCAGGGGGCGCAGATCGCGGGGTTCGCGGCCACGGGCCTGCTGTTGCTGGCGCTGCCGCCGCGCGGTGCGCTGCTGCTCACGGTCGCCGGATTCCTGGTCTCCGCGGCGCTGTTGAGGATCGGCACCGTGAATCGCCCGCCCGCCGCGCGCCCGGCCCCGGTCACGGCCCCCGGCTCGGCCCCCGACAGGACCCCCGGTACGGCCTCCGGTACGGAACGCGGTGCGGACGGCCGTGCGGCAGGTGCTCCGAAACGCGGTTCGGCCCGCAGGACGAGAACGGGCGGCACCCGCGCCCTCTTCGCCGACCGGCGGATCCGGGCCCTGCTTCTGCTGAACTGGCTGCCCCCGGCCTTCGTCGTCGTACCGGAGGGCCTGGCCGCCCCGTACTCGGCGGCGATCGGCGCGGGCCCGGTCGGCGTGGGGCTGCTGCTGGCAGCGATGCCGGTGGGCGGTGTGGCGGCCGAACTCGCCGTGGGCGCGCTGCTGAGGCCCAAGGCGCGGGAGCGCCTGGTGCTGCCTCTCGCGGGCTCTCTGCTGCTGCCGTTCCTGCTGTTCGCCTGGCGGCCCGGACTGCCTCTCGCGCTGGCCGCGCTGCTGGTGGCGGGCACGGGCGTCGCCTACACGCTGGGCCTCGACCGCTGGTTCTTCGACGCCGTCCCGGAGGAGTTGAGGGCGCGGGCGATGACGGTGATGACGGCCGGGCTGATGAGCGTGCAGGGCCTGGGGATGGCGGCGGGCGGCGTCGCGGCCGAGTTCATGCCGCCGCACTGGGCGATCGTGGCGGCCGGTGGCCTCGGCACCGTATGCGTGCTCGCGGCGGTCGGCGCGGTACGGGCAGCGGGCGCCGTCCCGGCCGCGCCCGATGCGGAAGGCAGCGCTCGCGCGGCTGACGGCAGCGACTGCGCCCCTGACGACAGTGCCCGCGCGGCTGACGGCAGCGCCTCCGCGGCTGAAGCCGGTGGACCGGTGCATGAGACGCCTATGGCCGACATGTGAGCGCCCACTAGGGTTTACGGCGTGCCGAAGCCGCTCAGTCTGACGTTCGACCCCATTGCCCGCGCCGACGAACTCTGGAAGCAGCGCTGGGGATCGGTGCCGTCCATGGCCGCGATCACCTCGATCATGAGAGCCCACCAGATCCTGCTGGCCCAGGTCGACGCCGTGGTCAAGCCGTACGGGCTGACCTTCGCGAGATACGAGGCGCTCGTGCTGCTCACGTTCTCGCGGGCCGGTGAGCTTCCGATGTCGAAGATCGGCGAGCGGCTGATGGTGCACCCCACCTCGGTCACCAACACCGTCGACCGGCTCCAGCGTTCCGGGCTGGTGGCCAAGCGCCCCAACCCCGAGGACGGACGAGGCACCCTCGCCTCCATCACCGACAAGGGCCGCGAGGTGTGCGAGGCGGCCACCCGGGAGCTGATGGCGGTGGACTTCGGCATGAGCGCCTACGACGCGGAGGAGTGCGGCGAGATCTTCGCGATGCTCCGGCCGCTGCGCATCCGCGCGCAGGACTTCACGGAGGACTAGCCGGGAGGACCGGCTGCCCGGGGCGCCGGCCTCCGGCTCGCCTGGCCCGGTACGCCCGGGGGCGGCGGATGGCCGTACGGAACGGCCCGTTACGCTCGTGCCCATGAAGAAGTCCGTACTGACCCGGTACCGGGTGATGGCCTACGTCACCGCCGTGATGCTGCTGGTGCTGTGCACCTGCATGGTGTTCAAGTACGGGTTCGACATGGGCGAGGACCTGACCTTCGTGGTCTCGCAGATCCACGGCCTGCTCTACATGATCTATCTCGTCTGCGCCTTCGACCTGGGGCAGAAGGCCCGCTGGCCGTTCGGCAAGCTGCTGTGGGTGCTGCTGTCCGGGACGATCCCGACCGCCGCGTTCTTCGTCGAGCGCAAGGTCGTACGTGAGGTCGCACCGCTCGTGGAGGACGCCGGGGCCGCCACCGCCGAGGCGTAGGCGCCCGCCCGACGCGGGTCTCGCGCCCGGCGGTTCCGTACCCGCGCCTCTCTCCCGTGTCGCCGCGCACAACGCCTGCCGCTTTCATCGCCCCGATCGCCCCTTCTCCCACACCCGTCACCGAACGATCGGTCGACAATTACTAGGACGTCCAAGTAAATTCGATCGTATGGACGCTCACGCGATTGAAGAGGGCCGCCGCCGCTGGCAGGCCCGTTACGACGCCGCCCACAAGCGCGATGCCGACTTCACCACGCTCAGCGGCGACCCCGTCGCGCCCGTCTACGGGCCGCGCACCGGCGACACGGTGGAGGGGTTCGAGCGGATCGGCTGGCCCGGCGAGTATCCGTTCACGCGTGGTCTCTACCCCACCGGCTACCGCGGACGGACGTGGACCATCCGCCAGTTCGCGGGCTTCGGCAACGCCGAGCAGACCAACGAGCGCTACAAGATGATCCTGGAGTCGGGCGGCGGCGGGCTCTCCGTCGCGTTCGACATGCCGACGCTGATGGGCAGGGACTCCGACGACCCGCGTTCGCTCGGTGAGGTCGGCCACTGCGGCGTCGCCATCGACTCCGCCGCCGACATGGACGTGCTCTTCTCCGGCATCCCCCTCGGCGACGTCACCACGTCGATGACGATCTCCGGCCCGGCCGTGCCCGTCTTCTGCATGTATCTGGTGGCCGCCGAAAGGCAGGGCGTCGACCCCCGCGTCCTCAACGGCACGCTCCAGACGGACATCTTCAAGGAGTACATCGCCCAGAAGGAGTGGCTGTTCCAGCCGGAGCCCCATCTCCGCCTGATCGGCGATCTGATGGAGCACTGCTCCCGCAACATCCCTGCCTACAAGCCGCTTTCGGTCTCCGGCTACCACATCAGGGAGGCGGGTTCCACCGCCGCCCAGGAACTGGCGTACACGCTCGCCGACGGCTTCGGATACGTCGAACTCGGCCTGAGCCGGGGCCTGGACGTCGACACCTTCGCTCCCGGTCTCTCCTTCTTCTTCGACGCGCACGTCGACTTCTTCGAGGAGATCGCCAAGTTCCGCGCGGCGCGCAGGATCTGGGCCCGCTGGATGCGCGACGAGTACGGGGCGACGAGCGACAAGGCGCAGTGGCTGCGCTTCCACACGCAGACCGCGGGTGTCTCGCTCACCGCGCAGCAGCCGTACAACAACGTCGTACGCACCGCCGTCGAGGCGCTGGCGGCCGTGCTCGGCGGCACCAACTCCCTGCACACCAACGCCCTCGACGAGACGCTCGCCCTCCCGAGCGAGCAGGCCGCGGAGATCGCGCTGCGCACCCAGCAGGTGCTGATGGAGGAGACCGGGGTCACCAACGTCGCGGACCCGCTTGGCGGTTCGTGGTACGTGGAGGCACTGACCGACCGCATCGAGGCCGACGCGGAGAAGATCTTCGAGCAGATCAAGGAGCGCGGCAGCCGTGCCGTCCCCGCCGGCAACCACCCCATCGGGCCGATCACTTCGGGCATTCTGCGCGGCATCGAGGACGGCTGGTTCACCGGTGAGATCGCCGAGGCCGCCTTCACCTACCAGCGGGCGCTGGAGAAGGAGGACAAGAAGGTCGTCGGCGTCAACTGCCACACCTCCTCGGTCACGGGCGACCTGGAGATCCTGCGCGTCAGCCACGAGGTGGAGCACGAGCAGGTACGCGCCCTTGGCCGGCGCCGCAAGGAGCGGGACGAGGCAGCCGTATCGGCGGCCCTCGCGCGGATGATGGACGCGGCCCGCGGCGACGCGAACATGATCGAGCCCATGCTGGACGCGGTGCGCGCGGAGGCCACGCTCGGCGAGATCTGCGACGCGCTGCGGGACGAGTGGGGCGTCTACACGGAGCCGCCGGTCTTCTGACGGTTCGGGCCCGGCGGCCCGGCGGCTCGGCGGCCCGGCGGTCTCCTCCGGCCGCCCGGCCGTCGCCGGGCGTGGCCGTCAGGCTGAGCGCGGGCTCTCAGGCCAGGACGCGGACGCCGCCGCGAGCCCCTGGAGGATCAGTGTCGTGAAGCGGCCCGCCCAGTCCGCGTCCACCGGCTCCGCGCTCACCAGCGTCCGGTGGACCACCGCGCCCGCGATGACGTCGAAGATCAGGTCGACGAGCCGGGCGTCCTCGTCGGGGTCGCCCGCGTCGGGGGGCAACTCGCCGCGCTCCTGGGCACGTTCGCGCCCCTTGAGCACCAGCCGCTTCTGCCGTTCGACGATCGCCTCGCGGATGTGTTCCCGCAGTACGGGGTCGTGGGTGGACTCGGCGACGACGGCCATCAGGGACGCGCTCGTGCCGGGCCGCTCCAGCAGGTCCCCGAAGGCCATCACCACGCACTCGACGTCGGCCTGGAGGCTTCCGCAGTCCGGCAGTTCGAGCTCGTCGAAGAGGGCAGCGACGGCGTTGACGACGAGTTCGCCCTTGTTGGACCAGCGCCGGTAGAGGGTGGTCTTGGCGACTCCCGCCCGTGCGGCGACGTGCCCCACGGTGAGCTTGCTCCAGCCCACCTCGACGAGCGCCTCACGGGTCGCGTCCATGATCGCGGCGTCGGCCTCGGCGCTGCGCGGTCTGCCGGCGCGGCGAGGTGAGGGGGCGGAGGAGGGCATGGCGCCAGACCATACCGGCCGGTCTGCCGCGGCGGGCAAACGGATCCGGCCGTTCGGCGGCGGGCTCCCGGGGCAGGGCCCGGTCGGCGCCGGGAACCGCTTGTCCCCGCTTGCCCGTTCCGGAATGAGCAGGGGACTTGCGCGACCGGCCCCCGGACGCGTTACGCTACGGGGCGTATCGGAAACGGGGATCTCCGGTGCGACGACCACGCCCGCGCGCTGACCACGCGCACACCACGAAGGCAGAATCCACGGCACGACCGGCACCACGGCGGGACCACGACCACCCGCAGGGCCGGGACCCACAGGCAGCGACCGACAGGCGCAGCGACCACGTCACGACCGGTCGGGGACCGGCGCGGCACACACCACGGCGGGAAAGGGGGAGACTGGACTCATGCAGCCACGCAACATGTCCATGAGCGGAGTGGTCGACCTCTCCGCGGTGAAGGCGGCCGGTGAGGCCAAGCAGAAGGCAGAGCAGGCCAGGGCGGCACGCGCCTCGCAGCAGGGCGACGGGCCCGTGGCCCCCGTGAGCCTGGTCGTAGACGTAGACGAGGCGGACTTCGAGGCCCAGGTCCTCCAGCGTTCGTCGGAGGTGCCCGTTGTCATCGACTTCTGGGCGGAGTGGTGCGAGCCGTGCAAGCAGCTCTCGCCAGTGCTCGAAAGGCTGACGCGGGAGTACGGCGGACGCGTGCTGCTCGCGAAGATCGACGCCGACAAGAACCAGATGCTGATGCAGCAGTTCGGCGTCCAGGGCATCCCCGCGGTGTTCGCGGTGGTGGCCGGGCAGGCGCTGCCGCTGTTCCAGGGGGCCGCCCCCGAGGCGCAGATCCGCCAGACGCTGGACCAGTTGATCCAGGTCTCCGAGGAGCGGTTCGGCATCACCGGACTCCAGGGCGCCGTAGCCGAGGAAGGTGCCGAGGAGGCCGCGCGGACGCCCGCGCAGCCGGAGGACCCGGCGCTGGCGGCGGCTCAGCAGGCCCTGGACTCGGGCGACTTGAACGGCGCGATCCAGGCGTATAAGAACGTCCTGTCCGACGACCCCGGCAGCACCGAGGCCCGGGTCGGCCTCGCCATGGCCGAACTGCTCCGCCGTGTGCAGGACTTGGACGCACAGCAGGTGCGCAAGGAGGCCGCGGACAGTCCCTCCGACGTCGACGCCCAACTGCGGGCGGCGGACCTGGACATGGCCGGCGGTCATGTGGAGGACGCCTTCGGCCGACTCGTGGAGACGGTGAAAAGGTCCGCTGGAGACGACAGGGAGACTGCGCGAGTCCGGCTTCTCGAACTCTTCGAGGTGATTGGTGCGGAGGATCCGCGGGTAGTCACCGCGCGTAGTGCCCTGGCGCGCGTGCTGTTCTGACCGACGCTTGCGACTGCGCACGCCCGGTCACGACTCGTGGTTTTAGCGACATCAGCGGCTGTGTTTTGCCAAAACTTGGTAATCGCAGCCGCTGTTACTCGTAGTAAGTGACCACGAGCGCTTTCTTCTTGGATGTCCGGTTGGTTCCGGGCTTTGCGACCAGGGGGTGGCGACCCTGTGTGTCTGCCCTATGCTGATCGGCCGCCGGGCAGTTATCTGGCCGTTACTCACTGGTAACGCACCCCCTTGTGCGCAGGCTTCGGATGGACCACGATCGGCCAAGCTCGGTCCATTGCCCGCAGCCCGGCAACCATTCGGTGCTTTGCAGGCTTTGGATCCCCACCGGGCAAGACCGGCACGCGACTTGAGCCCCATCCAGCACCATCGCCGGTCTTACGGACAGGGGGGTCTCTGCCGAACTCGGCAGGGCCTGTCCGATAAAGCAGGTTGCGCGAGAGCGTGGCCAGTGGTTGTCGCTCGGGGGTGATCGCCGACAGCTCGGACGTGACGTATCCGTACGTCTGTCGATGACGGCGCTCTCCTTCCCGAGGACGTAGCACTTCTCCCATCCCAGGTCAGGGAGCGGGCCGTTCAGGAGCGGTTCGTCCAGGCCGGAGATGTACGTCCGAGAAGGAGGAAAGTCATGGAGTCCCTGGCTCGTGGCGGGACCAGATGGAAGCGGTTCGCCGTCGTCATGGTGCCGAGTGTCGCTGCAACCGCAGCGATAGGTGTGGCACTTTCGCAGGGTGCGCTGGCGGCGTCGTTCAGCGTCTCCGGCCAGCAGTTCAAGGTCAGCGCTGACCGTCTGGACGGCAAGGGCTTCGTCCAGTACGGAGCCGTCGACTCGACCAAGGCCGGCAAGAAGCCCGTCGCGGTGGTCGGCTTCAACGAGGCGAAGATCAGGAATCTTTGCCAGTCCGTCGTCGTGCCGGTACCGGCGTTCGGCGACGTGACGATGAAGCTGGGCGCGGGTGCCGACGCCGCCGCCCCGGTCGAGGCCAAGAAGCTCTACATCGATGCTGATGACATCGGCGCCAACGCGCAGTTCAACAACATCGACATCGGCGTCGCGGCGGACAGCACCTCGAAGGGCCCCGGCCCGTCGAAGGGCGACAAGTACGCGCCGGGTTCGTTCGCTCAGCAGGCCGACAGCGCGACATTCACCGATGTCAAGCAGCGTGCCTGGGCGACCACCGCCGGTACTTTCAAGCTCAGCGGCCTGAAGATGGCCGTGAAGAAAGGCAAGAACGAGTGCTACTGACGCGCACTCACTGACTGGACGGGTGTGGCGCGGCTGCTCCTTGCCGCCCCGCGCCCGTCCGGTCTGCTCCACCAACGCAAGCTTTGTGCCAGTCCCGAGGAGCTGTACGACATGAGCGCCGAGACGCGACAAAGGCTGACGACCGGATTCGGCCAGAAGCGCAGTTCGTTCCGGGACTGGCGTGGACAGCGCCCGTTCTGGGGCGGAATGCTGACGCTGCTCGCCGGCATTCCCATCATGTACATCCCGTACCAGAACCTGACGTTGGGTTCGCTGACGATCCGGATGTCGACGACCGCGGGCGCCGGCTCGCTGATCATCGGTGTCCTGCTCGTCGTACTCGGGCTGACGATGTGGTTCCAGCCACAGTCTCGGGTCTTCGCCGGTATCGCGGCGATTCTGCTGTCCCTTGTTTCCCTGGTCGTCTCGAACGTCGGCGCCTTCATGATCGGGTTCCTGCTGGGACTGATCGGCGGTGCGCTGGGTGTGTCCTGGGGGCCGGGAAAGCCCCTCGCGAAGCGTGAGGGCGACGACGGTGACGAGTCCCCGGACGCCGTCGACGCGTCCGCTCGCAGGACACCTTCGAGCCCCACGTACTCCTCGTCGCCCGGCGACGCGGACAGGGACGTGGACTCGGACACCGGCCGTCTGAGGGGCACGGCCCAGGACGACCTTTCAGTCTTTGGAACGGCTTCGTCGACCGGAGCCGATGCGAACCACGGGAACGGGAGGCACCGTGCCGGGTGACGAGGTTCATGAGGAGGCGGTGCCGTCGGCGCAAGAAGCGTCCGA
Organism: Streptomyces marispadix; assembly: GCF_022524345.1. Lineage (NCBI taxonomy): Bacteria > Bacillati > Actinomycetota > Actinomycetes > Kitasatosporales > Streptomycetaceae > Streptomyces > Streptomyces marispadix. Next base: position 4,896,011 of record NZ_JAKWJU010000002.1, read on the forward strand.
CGCCGGCCGCGGAAGAATCGGGCCGCGCCACGCGGCGCCGAGGAGGCCGCTGCTGAACCGCCTGCATGTCCCCGCGGGGAAGGCGATCGCCCTCGCCGCCATGCCGTCCGCGGTCCTGATGGGGATGGGGCTGACGCCCCAACTGGCCAGCGCCAAGCCGTTGCCCAAGAACCCCTTCAAGGGCGGCTCGTGCGTGTCTCAGCCCGACAAGGACGAGAACGCGGACGAACAGGCCAAGGAGAAGGCAGAGAGGGAGAAGGCCGAGAAGGAGAAGGAGCAGGACGAGGCCGGCAAGCCCGGCTCCGGCTCCTCCAAGCCCGGTTCCGGCTCGGGCTCCTCCAAGCCTGAGCCGAGCCCCTCACCGTCCGGTGACGGCGGCGGCAGCGGCGGCAGCGGCGGTTCCGAGGACCCGTCGCCGAGCCCGTCGCCGTCCGAGCCCGATGAGGACGAGGACGAGGGCGACGACGACGGCGGCCTCCTCGGCGGCGTCGGCGACGCGATCGGCGACATCCTCAGCCCGGAGGAGAAGGAAGAGAAGGCCGAGGAGGAGAAGGCCGAAGAGGCCAAGCAGGAAGAGGAGAAGGCCTCTTCGGACTCGGACTCCACTGCCTCCAAGGCGGGCAAGCCCGTCGAGGACGCCGTCGGCAAGGTCGGCGACGGTCTCAAGGACACCACCGACAAGCTCGGCGAGGGCGTCGAGAAGGTGGGCGAGGACGCCAAGGACAAGCTGCCCACCGCGGGTGACAAGGCGGCGCAGGGCAAGGCCGGCAAGGACGGCAAGGCGTTCCCCTGCGTCGAGGAGAAGAAGTCCGCCGGCAAGGACGAGCAGACCCCGAACACGCTGCCCAACGACCCGTGGACGCTGAAGGCCAGCTCGCTCGGCCTGCACGGCCTGGACTACAAGGGCGTCGTCAACATCCGTACGCAGGACGGCAGGACGAAGCAGGCGCTGAAGTTCACCGCCAGCAGCGTCGACATAGGCGACCTGCACCAGATCGTGAAGGGCCCGGACGGCACCAATTACCACGTCCAGGCTGCCAAGGGCTCCACCTCCACGATCCGGGGCGGCAAGGTGACGATGTACACCGAGCGGCTCAAGGGCAATCTGTTCGGGCTGATCCCGATCGTCTTCGACCCCGAGCACCCGCCGCCGCTCAACATCCCCGAGGCGTACTTCACGAACGTCGAGGTGAGCCAGGCAGGTCAGTTCGGCGGCAACCTCACGGTGCCCGGACTGCACCAGACGATCGACTGATCCGGCCGGGTCCGGTCCGCGGAACGAGCCGGCCGCGCGCGGCAGCACGCGCACGAAGCACGAGCACGAGCACGACATACGCAACAAGAACGACTGAAGCGCCGACACAGCAGACTTCAGCCGGGAGCCGCATACGGCAGGGCCCGCGACCTCTCAACGAGGCCGCGGGCCCTGCTGCTTGGCGCCGACGGCTGCCGGGCCCGGCCGCCCGGGTCTCCCGCCCGCGGAGCGCGTCCGCGGGCGGCCGGCGCCGCGTCAGCTCGTGGTGTCGCCCAGGTGGTGCACCCGCACCATGTTCGTGGTCCCGGGGACGCCGGGAGGCGAACCGGCCGTGATCAGCATCGTGTCGCCCGCGTCGTAGCGCTGGAGCTTCAGCAGCTCCGCGTCGACCAGTTCGACCATCTCGTCGGTGTGCTGCACATGCGGCACCACATACGTCTCCACGCCCCAGCTCAGCGTGAGCTGGTTGCGCGTCTCGGGCTCGGTGGTGAAGGCGAGGATCGGCTGGCAGGCGCGGTAGCGGGAGAGCCGCCGCGCCGTGTCACCGGACTTGGTGAACGCCACGAGCGCCTTGCCGTCCAGGAAGTCCGCCATCTCCGCCGCGGCGCGTGCCACCGAACCGCCTTGTGTACGGGGCTTCTTGCCTGGTACGAGGGGCTGGAGCCCGCGGCTGAGCAGCTCCTCCTCGGCGGCCTCCACGATCTTCGACATCGTCTTGACCGTCTCCACCGGGTACTGGCCGACGGACGACTCCGCCGAGAGCATCACCGCGTCCGCGCCGTCGAGGATGGCGTTGGCCACGTCGGACGCCTCGGCGCGCGTGGGACGGGAGTTGGTGATCATCGACTCCATCATCTGCGTCGCGACGATCACCGGCTTGGCGTTGCGGCGGCACATCTCGATCAGGCGCTTCTGCACCATCGGCACCCGCTCCAGCGGATACTCCACGGCCAGGTCGCCGCGTGCGACCATCACGCCGTCGAAGGCCATGACGACGTCCTCCATGTTCGCCACGGCCTGCGGCTTCTCGACCTTGGCGATCAGGGGGACCCGGCGGCCCACCTCGTCCATGATCCGGTGCACGTCGCGTACGTCGGCTGCGTCCCGTACGAAGGAGAGCGCCACCATGTCGCAGCCCATGCGGAGCGCGAAGCGCAGGTCCTCGACGTCCTTGCCGGACAGGGCGGGGACGTTGACCGCGGCGCCCGGCAGGTTGATGCCCTTGTGATCGGAGATCACGCCGCCCTCGATCACGATGGTGCGCACTCGCGGGCCGTCGACCTCGGTGACCTGGAGGGCGACGTTGCCGTCGTTGATCAGTACGGAGTCGCCCTTGGTGACGTCGCCGGGAAGGCCCTTGTACGTGGTGCCGCAGATCGTCTTGTCGCCCGTGACGTCCTCGGTCGTGATGGTGAACTCCTCGCCGCGCACCAGCTCGACGGGACCCTCGCCGAAGGTCTCCAGGCGGATCTTGGGGCCCTGGAGGTCCGCGAGCACGCCGACGGCGCGGCCGGTCTCCTCCGCGGCCTTGCGGAGACGGTCGTACCGCTCCTGGTGCTCGGGCTGACTGCCGTGGCTCATGTTGAAGCGGGCCACGTTCATGCCGGCCTCGATCAGCGTCTTCAGCTTCTCGTAGGAGTCGACGGCTGGGCCCAGGGTGCAGACGATTTTGGAACGGCGCATAAGGGCGATCCTAACGGTTTGTTCAAACGCGAAACGTATCGGGGGTGAAGTGGATCACGGGGTCAGCGACGGGCACCGGGCCCCTCCTCGCTGACCAGTGCGTAGGTCTGCTGTGCGATCTCCAGCTCCTCGTCGGTCGGTACGACGGCCACCGCGACGCGGGCGCCCTCGGGCGAGATCAGTCTGGGCTTCCCGGAGTCGGGGCCCTGCGGCCGCGCCTCGTTCCTCGCGTCGTCGAGGCGCAGGCCGAGCCCCTCCATGCCCTCCAGCGCGGCCCGGCGTACCGGGGCGGAATTCTCGCCCACCCCCGCGGTGAAGGCCACGGCGTCGACCCGGCCCAGCACCGCGCAGTAGGCGCCGATGTACTTCTTCAACCGGTGGACGTAGACGTCGAAGGCGAGCTTCGCCGCCTCGTCCCCCTCCTCGACGCGGCGGTGGATCTCCCGCATGTCGTTGTCGCCGCACAGGCCCATGAGTCCGCTGCGCTTGTTCAGGAGCTCGTCGACCCCGTCGACCGACATGCCCGCGACCCGCACGAGATGGAAGACCACGGCGGGGTCCACGTCACCGGAGCGGGTACCCATCACCAGGCCCTCAAGCGGGGTCAGCCCCATCGAGGTGTCCACACAGCGCCCGGCCCGAACGGCGGAGGCCGAGGCGCCGTTGCCGAGGTGCAGCACGATCACATTCGCCTCGGAGGGGTCCTTGCCCAGCAGCTCCGCGGCCTTGCGGGAGACGTACGCGTGCGAGGTGCCGTGGAAGCCGTAGCGGCGCACGCGGTGCTCGTCGGCGGTGGCGGCGTCGAGCGCGTAGCGGGCGGCGTGCTCCGGCATCGTCGTGTGGAAAGCGGTGTCGAAGACGGCGACCTGCGGGACCCGCGGATTGAGCGTCCTCGCGGTGGTGATGCCCTCCAGGTTCGCCGGGTTGTGCAGCGGCGCCAGCGGGATCAGGCGCTCGATCTCCGCGAGCACGGCGTCGTCGACGAGCGTGGGCCGGGTGAACGCCTGGCCGCCGTGCACCACCCGATGCCCGATCGCCGCGAGCCTCGGGTCCTCAAGCCCGTAGCCGTCCGTCTCCAGCTCCCGTGAGACCGCCCGCAGCGCTGCCTCGTGGTTCGCGAACTCCTCGGCGCGCTCGCGGCGTTCACCTCCTGAAGCCAGCGGGGAGTGCGAGATCCGCGACTGCTTCTCGCCGATGCGCTCCACGATGCCCGCGGCCAGCCGCGAGCCGTCGGCCATCTCCAGTAGCTGGTATTTGACGGAGGAGGAACCGGAGTTGAGTACGAGGACACGGGTCGCGGTCACGGGCGGCTCGGCTTTCTGCGTTGTCCGGTGTTCGTCCGGGTTGTCCGGTGTTCGTCCGGCTGGTCCGGCGCCCGTCCGGCGCCGGACATACGGAAGGGACGGCGTACGGGGGCTGTCTGCTGCGCGGGGGCCGGGCGTACGGCAGGGCCGGCGCGCGCCCCGGCAGCGCGCTAGACGATATCCCCGCCGCGCTGTGCCTGTACGGCCGTGATCGCGACCGTGTTGATGATGTCGGAGACCAGCGCGCCCCGCGAGAGGTCGTTGACGGGTTTGCGCAGGCCCTGGAGGACCGGCCCGACGGCGACGGCGCCCGCCGAGCGCTGCACCGCCTTGTAGGTGTTGTTGCCGGTGTTGAGGTCCGGGAAGACCAGCACGGTCGCGCGGCCCGCGACCTGCGAGCCGGGCAGCTTCGCCGCCGCGACGGACGGATCGACCGCCGCGTCGTACTGGATCGGCCCCTCCACCAGCAGGTCGGGCCTGCTCTTGCGCAGCAGCTCGGTGGCCTCGCGCACCTTGTCGACGTCCGTGCCCGAGCCTGAGGTCCCCGTCGAGTACGACAGCATCGCGATGCGCGGCTCGACGCCGAAGCGGGCGGCGGTCGTCGCCGACTGGGCGGCGATGTCGGCCAGTTGCTCCGCGTCCGGATCGGGGTTGACCGCGCAGTCGCCGTAGACGAGCACGCGGTCGGCCAGGCACATGAAGAACACGGACGAGACGATCGAGGCGTCCGGGCTGGTCCTGATCACCTCGAAGGCCGGGCGCACGGTCGCCGCCGTGGAGTGCGCGGCGCCGGAGACCATGCCGTCGGCCAGGCCCTCGCGGACCATCAGCGTCCCGAAGTAGGAGACGTCCGCGACGACGTCGTGGGCGAGTTCGAAGGTGACGCCCTTGTGTGCGCGCAGCTCGGCGTACGTACCGGCGAAGCGCTCCCGCAGCGGCGAGGACTGCGGGTCGACGATCCGGGCCGACGCTTGCGTGCCCGAGGGCAGTTCGGTCTCGCCGAGCAGTGTCAGATCGACGCCGAGTTCCGCGGCGCGCCTGCGCACGGCCGTGTGCTCGCCCAGCAGCGTCAGATCGCAGATGTTGCGGCGCAGCACGACCTCGGCGGCGCGCAGCACGCGCTCCTCCGTGCCCTCGGGGAGGACGATGTGGCGCCGCTGGCCCCGCGCCCGCTCCACGAGCTGGTGCTCGAACATCATCGGCGTGACGCGCTCGCCCCGTACGACCGCGAGCCGCTCCGCCAACTGCCCCGTGTCGACGTGCTGTTCGAAGAGCCCCAGCGCCACCTCGGCCTTGCGCGGCGTCGCGGCCGTCAACCGGCCCTCCAGCGCCAGCAGTTCGGCCGCCGTGGGGAACGAGCTGCCGGAGACGCCGAGTACGGGCGTGCCCGGCGCGAGGCGTGCCGCGAGCGCCATCGTCTCCGGGCCGGGCAGCTCGCCGAGGGTGAGCAGGACCCCGGCGATCGCGGGGGAGCCCGCGGCGTGCGAGGCCAGGGCGCCGACGACCAGATCCGCACGGTCCCCCGGGGTGATGACCATGCAGCCCTCGGTCAGGGCGGGCAGGAACGCGGGGAGATGCGCGCCGCCGAAGACGAAGTCCCGTACATCGCGGGCGAGCGCGGCGGGATCGCCGAGCAGCATGTCGGCGCCGAGCTTGTCGCGTACCTGCGCGACCGTCGGCGCGGAGAGCGCGGGCTGTTCCGGCAGCACATAGACCGGTTCGGGGAGTTGGTCCTCCAGGAGCCGTACGGCCTGAGCACGCTCGCCGCCGCGCACACGGTTCGCCACCGTCGCCACGACGTCGCAGCCCAGCGAGGCGAACGCGTGGTGGGCGTTGCGCACTTCGGACGCGACGGAGTCGGCGTCCTGGCCCTGGCCGGAGACGACGGGCAGCACCGAGGCGCCGAACTCGTTGGCCAGGCGGGCGTTGAGCCCCAGCTCGGCGGGGAGCTGGGTGTCCGCGTAGTCGGTGCCGAGTACGAGCACCGCGTCGTAGCCCTCGGAGGCGGCGTGGAACTGCTCCACGAGCCGCGACACCAGCTCGTCCTCGCCGCGGCCGGCCTGGAGCGCCGCCGCCTCCTCGTACGTCATGCCGAAGGCGTTGTCGGTGGGCTGGGTGAGCCGGTAGCGGCTGCGCAGCAGTTCGTAGAGGCGGTCGGGGCCGTCGTGCACCAGCGGGCGGAAGACCCCGACGCGGTCCACCCGGCGGGTCAGGAGTTCCATGACTCCCAGCTCGACGACCTGCCGGCCGTCGCCCCGGCCGATTCCCGTCACGTACACGCTGCGGGTCACGGGTGTTCTTCCTCTCGTCGCGGGACGGTACGGCCGCTGCCACCGGCCGTGGAATAGTTGGTTCCCGGGAGAACCGCCCCGACCCGCCTCCCCCTCGAAGCCGCGTGCGAGGGCGCCCCTCCGTGCCCCAGACCGTACCCGCGCGTCCGTACGTACGGCCTCGCCGGTACGGGCACGGGAAGCGCAAAGGGGAGCCCGGGGGAACAGCCCTGGAGGGTCCGAAGGGCGGACAGGCTGTGCGACGTGTGTTCAACACATGAAACACTCGCCCTCGGCTCGACCCCATGGATCAAGCAGCAGCAGCGGCCCGTACGAACCGCGGTGCCGCTCACCGACCCAGGAGACACAACCCCCATGCGCATCGGAGTCCTCACGGCAGGCGGCGACTGCCCCGGTCTGAACGCCGTGATCCGTTCCGTCGTCCACCGGGCCGTGCACGACCGGCACGACGAAGTGATCGGTTTCGAGGACGGCTTCACGGGGCTGCTCGACGGCCGCTACCGCAGGCTGGAGACCAACGACGTCGCCGGCATCCTCGCCCGCGGCGGCACCATCCTGGGGTCCGCGCGGCTGGAGCGGGACCGGCTCCGCGAGGCGTGCGAGAACTCCGAGGAGCTGATCGAGCGCCTCGGGCTCGACGCCCTCATCCCCATCGGCGGCGAGGGCACGCTGACCGCGTCCCGGATGCTGGCCGACGCGGGCCTGCCGGTGGTGGGCGTACCCAAGACCATCGACAACGACATCTCCGCCACCGACCGCACCTTCGGCTTCGACACCGCCGTCGGCGTCGCCACGGAAGCCATGGACCGGCTCAAGACGACCGCCGAGTCGCATCAGCGCGTCATGGTCGTCGAGGTGATGGGCCGCCACGCGGGGTGGATCGCCCTGGAGGCGGGCATGGCCGCGGGCGCGCACGGAATCTGCATCCCGGAGCGGCCGTTCGAGGTCGCGGACCTGGTGAAGATGGTCGAGGAGCGCTTCTCGCGCGACAAGAAGTTCGCCCTGATCTGCGTGGCCGAGGGCGCGGTCCCCGCCGAGGGCTCGATGCCCTACGAGCGCGGCGTGATCGACCAGTACGGGCACGAGCGCTTCGTCGGCATCGGCAACCGCCTCGCCAGCGAACTGGAGTACCGCCTGGGCAAGGAGGCCAAGCCGGTCATCCTCGGCCACGTCCAGCGCGGCGGCACACCCACCGCATACGACCGCGTGCTCGCGACCCGCTTCGGCTGGCACGCGGTGGAGGCGGCGCACCGCGGCGACTTCGGCCAGATGACGGCGCTGCGCGGCACGGAGATCGTGATGACGCCGCTTGCGAACGCGGTGAGCGAGCTGAAGCGGGTGCCGCAGGACCGCATGGACGAGGCGGAATCGGTCTACTGAGCGCCGTCCCGCGAATGACGCCCCCCACCGCAGCCCCGGCCGCGGTCGTCTAAGGCGTGCGTCCCGGCAGCCGTACCACGGCGGTCCCGCTGTCCAGATCGATCCTGGTGCGGTTCGGCGGGGCGCCGTCCTCCTCGTCGTCCCGCAGCATCAGCGCGGACTGGCGCTCCTTCAGCTCGTTCTGCTTTCCGGCCGAGAAGCTCGCGTGAAGCTGCTCGAACCCCACCGCGGACACCTGTCCTTGACGTCCGGGGTTGCGCCACGGCAGCACGCGGGTCCGGCCGATCTGGAGCAGAAGCTGATCGGTGAAGGCCAGGACGGTGAGCAGTATCACGAGCCCCGGCAGAGTCATGAAGACGATGAAGGCCATGCCTCAGTCTCGGGAAGGCGGCCCGCCAGGGGAAGCCCCGGCGGGCCCTGTGCGCTCAGCCCTTGACCGCACCGCCGAGCGTGAACCCTCCGCCCAGCCGCTTCGAGATCAGGATGTACAGCAGCAGCACCGGCGTGGAGTAGAGGATCGAGAACGCGGCGAGCTCACCGAAGGCGATGGAGCCGAGGTTGCCGAAGAAGGTGAAGATGCTGACGGACGCGGGGAGTTGCTCGGGCGTGATGAGCAGCATGAACGGGACGAAGAAGTTGCCCCACATCTGGATGAAGCTGTAGACGGTCACCACGGCGAACCCCGGACCCATCAGCGGGAGGATCACCTTCGTCAGCGCCTGGAACCAGCTCGCTCCGTCCGTCCAGGCCGCCTCCTCCAGCGCCACTGGCACGCCGTCCATGAAGTTCTTCATCAGCCAGATCGCGAAGGGCAGTTGGGACGTGGCGAGGAAGAAGGACGTGCCGTGCATGGTGTCGATCAGGTTGACCTGAACGAAGAGTGCGTAGACCGGCACCATGACGGCTGTGATCGGCAGGCAGGTGCTGAAGAGGATGGTCAGCAGGTACGGGCGGGAGAAGCGCGCCTTGTAGCGGGAGAGGGGATAGGCGGCCAGCGCTGCCGCCGTCACCGTCATCAGCGTCGCACTGCCGCACAGCAGCATGCTGTTGAGCATCGGCGTGAAGGTGATCTCGTCGGTGAGCACCTTTGAGAAGTTGTCGGCGGTGAGGCCCGACGGCGGTGCGACCTTCATGGACGGGTCGGTGTCGACCGACGCGAAGATCAGCCACAGGAGCGGGAGCACGAACGCCCCCAGGATGACGAGCAGTCCGAGGTCGGCGGCCAGCCGCTGCCGCGTGGTGCGGCTGAGCTTCGAACCTGGGCGTACCCGGGGCCGCCGGGGAGCCGGCCCCGCCGCGGCCTCGGGGGCGGGGGCTTCGGAGATGGCTGCCATGCGGTCTCAGACCTCCTCGCGCATCAGGCGCAGATAGACGACCGAGAACAGCGCGCCGACCACCAGCAGCAGCAGCGCCACCGCGGTGCCGTAGCCGATGAGGGACTTGTTGAACGCCTGGTCGTACATGAAGATCGGCAGCGTCTGGCTGCGGTTGCCCGGACCGCCTCGCGTCATGGCCCAGATGAGCCCGAAGACCGAGAGCGTCTGGAGGGTGTTGAGCATCAGATTGGTGCCGATGGAGCGGCGGATCATCGGCAGCGTGATGTGCCACAGCCGCTGCCAGGAGCCGGCGCCGTCCACCTCGGCCGACTCCGTCACCTCTTTGGGGATCTCCGAGAGCGCCGCGGAGTAGACGAGCATCGAGAAGGCCGTACCCCGCCAGACGTTCGCGAAGGAGACGGCCATGATCGGCAGTGTGAACAGCCAGTTCTGGGACGGCAGATGGAGGAACGCCAGGATCTCGTTGAGCGTGCCCTCCTTGCTGAAGAAGGTGTAGAGCAGAAAGCCGGCCACGATCTCCGGGAGCACCCAGGCGCAGATCACGACGGCCCCGGTCACCGACCGTACGAACTTGGTCGAGCGCGCCATCAGCGAGGCCAGCGTCAGCCCGAGCGTGTTCTGGCCGAGGATGGACGAGACGAGGGTGAAGATCAGCGTCAGGACGACGGAGTTGCGGAAGTTCGCGTCCCCGAAGGCCTTCTTGAAGTTGTCGAATCCGACGAAGGATGCCGAGGCCTGCCCCGTCAACTGCATGTCGGTGAAGGCGATGTACGCGCAGTAGGCGATGGGCCCGGCGAGGAAGAGCAGCAGCAGGACGGTCGCCGGGGTGATGGGCAGCCATCGCCACGGGTTCTGCCGTCGTGCGGGCCGCCGGTCCCGGGGCGGTTCTGCCCGCCCCGGGACCTCCCTGCCGACGGCGGCGAGGTCGGTGGTGCTCACTTCTCGACGACCGCTCCGTCCGTGATCGACTCCAGTTGCTCGTCATAGGACTTGGCGGCCTCTTCGACCGACGAGTCCCCGGTGGTCACGCCTTCCATGGCCTCCTGGATGGCGGTCGAGACCTGGGGATAGACGGGCAGCGTGGGACGGTACTCGGTGTTGTCGACCCGCTTGGTGAAGAACTTGATGCCGGGCATCGACTTGAGGTACTTCGGGTCGGCCGCGACATCCTCGCGCACTGCGATCTGCGCCCCGCGAACGCACCATTCGACCGCGTTCTTCTGGCTCTGCATGTGCTGGATCATCTTCCAGGCCAGGTCGGGGTTCTTCGACTTCTGGGGAATCGACCAGGTCCAGCCGCCGGACATGCTCACCTCGCCCGGGGCCTCCCCGTTCTGGGTCGGCATGGGGGCCATGCCCATGGTCTCGTCCCACTCGGGCCACGGGCTGCCGCCCGTCTTGAGCCACTGCTGCCCGAGCCAGGAGCCGTCGAGGGCGATGGCGAGCTTCTCCTTGGGCAGCAGGTCGGTGACCACCTTGGTCTGCATGGTCGGGCTCAGCGCCTGGTCGACCTCGGGACCCAGCTTCTCGCCGTAGACGGTCTTGACGAAGTCCAGGCTGTCCTTGAAGCCCTTGCTGCCCTTGACCCACTTCTTCGACTTCTTGTCGTACAGCGGGTCCTGGCCGGTGCCGTACAGCAGCATCTCGAAGCCCTGCATGGCGGCGGCCTCGCCGACTCCCTTGCCCGTGAAGACGTTCAGCGGGATCTTGTCCGGTGCCTTCTTCTTGACCGTACGGGCGGCCTCGAGCACGTCGTCCCAGGTCTTGGGCTGCCAGTCCTCGGGCAGCCCGGCCTTCTTGAATATCTTCTTGTTGAACCACAGCGCACGGGTGTCGGTGCCGTCGGGGATGCCGTAGATCTTTCCGTCCTGCGCCTTGGCAGCCGTCTTCGCCGTGGAGTCGAACTTCTTCCAGTCGTCCCACTTGCCGACGTAGTCGTCCAGCGGGCGGAGATAGCCGCTCTTGATGTCGGAGTTGATGAGGAAGGTGTCCTCGTAGACCAGGTCCGGCGCGGTCTTCGGGGAGCGCATCATCTGCTGGAGTTTTGTGACGTAGTCCTGGGCGGAGGCCTGGATCGGAATGATCTTGACCTTCTTGCCCTTGTTCTTCTTCTCGAACTCCTCGGCCATGTCTTTGACGTAGTTGTCCCTGACGGTGACCTTGTTGTCCGTGTCCTTCGGGAAGGCGATCTTGATCGTGTCGGGATCGCCGGCCGCGCCCCCGCCGCAGGCGGTGAGAGTGCCTGCGGCGAGGACGGCGGCGATGCTGAGGACCAGGGGAGAGGTGGAGCGCGCGGGCATCACGGACATGACGGGCATGACCTCCTCGGGCCACGGCCGTTTGGCGCCACCGAGAGGGGCCGCAGGCCGCGTGGGGCTGCTTTGTCCGTACAATCTCCCGGTCCGTCGTGTTCAGGTCAATGGCCGTGCGGACGCGCAGTTCAACACCGTGACAACGTTGTTATGAACGTTTTCGGCCACGCGTGCGGAGCGCGCCCTCATGACCGCCCGTCGCGGACCGGGAGCCGGACGCCCGTGGCCATGCTCAACCCGTATAGCCCGCAAGGATCTTGGAGAACTCCCAGGGCTTCTGGTCGATGCCGCCGCAGGAGTCGGCGCCGCCGCCGTCGCAGGGGCGGTCGCGGTTGACGGACCAGAAGCTCGCCCGCGCCAGGTGGTGTTCCTTGGCGTAGTCGACCATCGCCTGGAAGTCGGACGGTGACACCGACTCACCCTCCACGTCGGTCTTGCCGTTCATGGAGGAGAAGCCGACCTTGCGGTAGGCGTCGTCGGTGGAGATGCCGTACGCCTCGCCTACCGTCTTGGCCAGGCCGTCCACCGCGGACTTGGTGGCCGCCGCCATGTCGGTGGTCCCGTCGCCGAAGTCGAACGGCATGATCGTCCAGCCGTCGACGTCGAGTCCGGCGTCGGCGCCCTTCTTGATGAGGTCCTTGCCGTTGGCGTTGGGGCCCTGTGGCGTCGTGCCGAAGGTCAGATAGACCTTGGTGTCAGCGTCCTTCTCCTTGACGATCTTCAGTGCGTCGATGACGCGCTGGCGGCTCTCGGCGTTCTCGAACTCCGTCGACTCGATGTCCACGTCGATCGACTTCAGCCCGTACGCGTCGATGACCTTCTGGTACGCGCCGGCCAACTCCTCGGCGCTGGAGCACACTTCGCCGAGCTTGCTGCCGCTCCAGCCGCCTATGGACGGGGTGATGTCGCCGCCCGCGTCCTGTACGGCCTTGATGGTCTCTGCGTCCTGGCCGCCCTCCAGTGGCCTGCTGCCGTCCCAGGCGGGCGAGCAGCCGCCGTCGGAGAGGACGAACGCCATGGTGAGCTGGGTCAGGCCGGTCTCCTTGAGCAGGTCGGCGGCCTTCGGCGGGTTGCCCCAACCGAGGTAGAGATACGGGCCGTTGAGCCCGCTCGGTGCGGCGGCCTTCGCCTTGGCGGTGTCGTTGCCTTCGCTCTTGTCCGCGGTGGCGTACGCGTTGACCGCGAGGGCCGCCGAGCCGGTGAGGGCAGCGGCGAGCGCGAGTGCGATCCGTCTGCGCGGCGTGAGGTGGGGGGCCACGTCGAACTCCCGTCGTGAATGCGGAAATCGGTTGGGGATCGGATGGGGCTTCAAGCCGGTACCGGTCAGGATCGGGCCGGGGCCGGTTCCGGGATGCACGGACGGTCCGGGGACAAGCGGCGCCGTCCCGGAAGCGTGGTGCGGAGCCGCACGCTAGCGTGCTCGCATTGGTCCAGACAATAGAAAGGTAAGGAAAGGTTCCAGTTGATCTCGCGGGGTCTGTGCCCCTCAAGCCCTCCAGGTCCCCCAAGTAGTTCGCTGGGTCCTTCGAGTCCCGGGGTGCCCGGACGGGCTCACCACGGTCCGCTCAAGTCCCGGCCCGCTCGCGCCCGTTCGCTCATCCCCGCCAGCGGTAGTGAAGCTCCGGGCGCCCCACCTGCCCGTAGCGCGGGCTGCATTCCGCGCTGCCGTCCGCGACCAGATGCTCCAAGTAGCGCCGTGCGGTGATCCTGTTGACGCCGAGGGCCTCGGCCGCCGCGCTCGATGAGAGCCCCGCCTCGCCTGCCTCGCGCAGCGCACCCGTCACCGCTTCCAGCGTCACCGCGCTGAGTCCCTTGGGCAGAGCGGAGGTCCGGGGTGTGGCGCGCAGTCCCGAGAGCGCCGCGTCCACCTCGGCCTGACTGGCCGCCTCACCGCGGGCGTTCGCCGTCGTAGAACGGAACTCCGCGTAGCGGCGCAGCCGTTCGCGCAGCGCCGGGAAGGTGAAGGGCTTGAGCACATGCTGTACGACGCCCAGTGAGACGCCCTCCCGCACCACGGCCAGATCGCGGGCGGAGGTCACCGCGAAGACATCCGTCGTACGGCCCGCGGCACGCAGCGAGCGCAGCAGCGCCAGCCCGTGACCGTCCGGCAGATACAGGTCCAGAAGGATCAGATCGACCGTCGTACGCTCCAGCACGCGCAGCGCCTCGGCGCGCGAATGCGCAACGCCCGCTACGGCGAAGCCCGGTACGCGGGTGACGTACAGCGCGTGTGCGTCGGCCGTCACCGGGTCGTCCTCCACCACCAGTACCCGGATCGCGTCCGCCTTCTCCGGGGGACCGCCCGTGGGGCCGCTCATCGCTCGCCTCCGGAAAGGGGCAGCCGTACCGTGAACTCCGCGCCGCCGTAGGGCCCTTGGCCGACCTCGACGGTGCCGCCATGGCGCCGCACCGTCTGGCGCACCAGGGCCAGGCCGAGACCGCGGGCGGGTCCGCGGGCCAAGTCACCGCGATTGCCGGGGTTCCCGGGGGTGCCGGACGCGGTGCTGCTGCCACCGCCGTTGCTGCTGTGGTTGCCGTCGCCGTCGCTGGCGCCGATTCCGTGGTCCTGGCCGCCGTCCGGCCGTGACGAGGGCGGGGACGACGACGGGGACGACGACCGGGACGACGACGGGGACTTGGTCGTCCAGCCCCGCTCGAAGACCGACTCGGCCGCCTCCCGCGGTACGCCGGGTCCCGAGTCGGCGACCTTGAGCAGCAGCGCGGCCGTGGCGCCGTCCGCGTCCCGTTCGCCGCATACGGTCACCCCCACACGTGAAGTGCCCTGTCGTGAAGTCCCCTGTCGTGAAGTCCCCTGTGCGGCACCGGAGTCGGCCGCCGCGTCGACCGCGTTGTCGATCAGGTTGCCCAGCACGGTGACCACGTCACGGTGGGGGAGGGAGGGCGGCAGCAGCCCGTCGTCGATGTGGCTGCCGGGGCTCAGCGACAGTTCCACTCCCCGCTCGCTGGCCTGTGCCGCCTTGCCCAGCAGCAGCGCGGCGAGCACCGGTTCCGCCACGGCAGCCACCACCTCGTCGGTGAGCGCCTGTGCCAGCTCCAGCTCCTCCGTGGCGAACTCCACCGCCTCGTCCGTACGGCCCAGTTCGATCAGGGAGACCACGGTGTGCAGCCGGTTCGCCGACTCGTGCGCCTGTGAGCGCAGCGCCTCCGCGAAGCCGCGTACGGAATCCAACTCGCCCGCGAGCGACTGGAGTTCGGTGTGGTCCCGCAGCGTCACCACGGTGCCGCGCTGCTCACCGCCGTCCACCGGCGAGGTGTTGACGACGATCACGCGGTCGTCGGTGAGATGAACCTCGTCGACTCGGGGCTCGGACGCCAGCAGCGCGCCCGTCAGTGCCCGCGGCAGCCCCAGGTCCGCCACGCTGCGCCCCAGGACCACGGGCGCTTCCCCGTCCCCCTGACGCCGGTCGCGCTCCCCGGCGCCGTCCCGTCCTCGTGCGTCTCGCTCTCCTGCGTCCCGTCCGGTGCCGCGCAGCCCCAGCAGTTCGCGCGCACCGTCGTTGACGAGTGCCACTCGCTTCTGCCCGTCCAGCATCAGCAGCCCCTCGCGCACCGCGTGCAGGGTCGCCTGGTGGTAGTCGTGCATACGACTCAGCTCGGCCGCGTTCATGCCGTGAGTGTGGCGCCTCAGCCGTGCGTTGATCACATACGTGCCTATGCCGCCGAGTGCCAGCGCGCCGCCCGCGACAGCGAGCAACGCCGCCACCTGGCGTCGTAGCTCCTCGGTGATGGTGTCCACGGCGATGCCCGCGCTGACCAGGCCCACCACCCGCCCGTGGTCCCAGATCGGCGTCACGACGCGAACCGACGGGCCGAGCGTCCCCGTGTACGTCTCGTGGAACGTGCGCCCCTTCACCGCCTGCCCTATGTGCCCGACGAAGCGGCCCCCGATCCGCTCGGGGTCGGGATGCGTCCAGCGGATGCCCTCGGTGTTCATGATCGTGATGAACGTGACTCCGGTGTCGTGGCGCACCTTCTCCGCGTACGGTTGCAGCTCCTCGCTCGGCCGCGGCCCGCGTATCGCCTCCCGTACGGACGGGGAACGTGCGATCGCACCGGCCGTCGCCGACGAGCGGTGGCGGGCCGACTCCTCCGCCTGCATACGGTCCGTGACGTAGGCGAAGACCGCGCATCCGGCCACCACCGCCGCGACCAGCACGACCTGCATGGCGAAGAGCTGCCCTGCGAGGCTCCTGGGAGGCCGGGGTGCACGGGGAGTGCGCATGCGGACAGTCTGCCTCGTGGAATTTCCGTGCACGTAATGCACGCAACCGTGACGCCCGTCACTACGGGGTGCATAGTCGCCGGGACTCGGGCCGAGCGCGGTCGGCCTCCGCCGAGGACGAGCCGGAGCGGTACGCCGGGTCAGAGCCGTAACGAAGCAGAAGCGGAAGCAGACGCGGAAGCGGAAGCCGACGCAGAGGCGAACGCGGAAGCCGACGCGGACCCAGAACGCGGAAGCGGACGCCACAACGCGGACGCCACAACGCAAACGCAACAACGCAGACGCAGAACGAGGAGCCCGACGTGTCCCAGCAGACACCGCCGGAGTCACCGGCGCCGCCCGAGCGGACCCGTACGAGGCGGGACCGCACCCACTATCTGTATCTGGCCGTGATCGGCGCCGTCGTGCTCGGAGTGGCCTTCGGCTTCATCGCGCCCGACACGGCGAAGGAGCTGAAGCCGCTCGGCGAGGGCTTCGTCTCCCTGATCACGATGATGATCTCCCCCGTCATCTTCGTCACGATCGTGCTGGGAGTCGGCTCGGTCCGCAAGGCCACGAAGGTCGGCGCCGTGGGCGGTCTCGCGCTGGGCTACTTCCTGGCGATGTCGCTGGTCGCGCTCGCCATCGGCCTGGTCGTCGGCAACGTCCTCGACCCCGGCCACGGCCTTCAGATCACCGACGAGGCACGCAACGCCGGCGCCGCCGAGGCCAAGGGCGCGAGCGCGAGCACGGCCGAGTTCCTGCTCGGCATCATCCCCACCACGATGGTCTCGGCCTTCACCGAGGGCGAGGTGCTGCAAACGCTCCTGATCGCCCTGCTTGTGGGCTTCGCGCTGCAAGCGATGGGGCCGTCGGGCGAGCCCGTGCTGCGGGGCATCGGCCACCTTCAGCGGCTGGTCTTCCGGGTGCTCGCGATGGTCATGTGGGCGGCTCCGGTCGGTGCCTTCGGCGCCATGGCGGCCGTCGTAGGCGAGACCGGACTCGACGCACTGAAGTCGCTCGCGATCATCATGATCGGCTTCTACGTCACCTGTGTCGTCTTCGTCTTCGGCGTGCTGGGCCTGCTGCTCAAGGCCGTCACCGGGATCAACGTCCTCGCCCTGTTCAGGTACTTGGCGCGTGAGTTCCTGCTGATCCTCTCCACCTCGTCGTCGGAGTCGGCGCTGCCGCGCCTCATCGCGAAGATGGAGCACCTGGGCGTCAGCAGGCCCGTAGTCGGCATCACGGTGCCGACGGGCTACTCCTTCAACCTCGACGGCACGATGATCTATCTGACGATGGCGTCGATCTTCGTGGCCGAGGCGATGGGCGACCCGCTGACGATCGGTCAGCAGATCTCGCTGCTCATCTTCATGTTCGTGGCGTCCAAGGGCGCGGCCGGTGTCACCGGTGCCGGTCTGGCCACGCTCGCGGGCGGCCTTCAGTCCCACAGGCCCGAACTCGTCGACGGCGTCGGCCTGATCGTCGGCATCGACCGCTTCATGAGCGAGGCACGCGCGCTGACGAACTTCGCGGGCAACTCGGTGGCCACGGTCCTGGTCGGCACCTGGACCAAGGAGATCGACCGGGACCGGGTGAAGCAGGTGCTGTCCGGGGAGCTGCCGTTCGACGAGTCCTCGCTCCAGGACACCGACGCGGGCGACGACGCGGGCGGTACGGGCGGAGAGGTGCCCGGGGCGCGCTCAGGTTCCCCGGCCGAGACGGTGTCCACCAGCAAGGGCGACGGCTGACGCGGCGGGCGCCGCGCCGCCGGACCACCGGTGCGCGCCGCCCGCCCGCGACTCACGCCGGGGCCCGCACGGTACAAGACCGTGCGGGCCCCAGGCGCAGGTCCGTCCCCCTCCTGCCCGTTCCGTCAGGCCGGGCGGAACCACATCGTCGTCAGCGCCGGAACATCCGGTGTGATCGACACCGGCTGCCCGTGCGACCGGTGCGCCTCGGCGGTGAACGTACGGGGGCCGGTCGTGTTCTTGCGGCTGCCGCCGTAGCGCACGTCGTCGGTGCTCAGCACCTCGCGCCAGCCGGAACCCCCGGTGTACGGCACGCCCAGACGGTACGAACTCACGGGCACCGCCGAGAAGTTGCTCACCGACAGCAGCGGATCGCCCTCGGCGTCGAAGCGCAGAAAGGCGAAGACGCTCGCACCGGCGCCGCCGCCAGCCCCCGCCGCGCCGCTGCTGCCGTCCTCGACCCAGGCGAACCCGGCCGGGTCGGCGTCCAGCTGCCACAGCGCGGGCGTGCCGGTGTAGCGGGCGTTGAGATCGCGCACCAGTTTCCGCACCCCCCGGTGCCCGTCCGCGTCCGCCGTGGACGGGCCCAGCAGCCGCCAGTCGGGGCCGCGTTCCTCCGACCACTCGCTGTCCTGCGCGAACTCCTGTCCCATGAACAGCAGTTGCTTCCCCGGATGCGCCCACATGAAGGCCAGGAACGCCCGGTGGTCCGCGCGCCGCTGCGACACGTCGCTGCCGGGCATCTTCGCGACGAGCGACCCCTTGCCGTGTACGACCTCGTCGTGGGAGACGGGAAGGATGAAGTTCTCGGCGTAGGCGTAGCTCATGGCCCGCGCCAACTGCCCGCCGCGGTGGGTGCGTTCGCCGGGCTCATGCCTCATGTACCCCAGCGAGTCGTGCATCCAGCCCATGTTCCACTTGAAGTCGAAGCCGAGACCGCCGAATCCGCACTCGCCCGGCTGGTCCGTCGCCCTTGTCACCCCGTCCCAGGTGGTCGACTCCTCGGCGGCCGTGACGACACCCGGGCACCGCCGGTGCAGCGTGGCGTTCATCTCCTGCAACAGCGCCACGGCGTCCGGATTCTCGCGCCCGCCGGAGGAGTTGGGCGTCCACTCGCCGGGGCCGCGCGAGTAGTCGAGATAGAGCATCGAGGCGACGGCGTCGACGCGGAGGCCGTCGATATGGAACTCCTCGCACCAGTAGACGGCGTTGGCCACCAGGAAGTTACGCACCTGGGGCCGCCCGAAGTCGAACTCCAGCGTCCCCCAGTCGGGATGCTCGGCACGCGAAGGATCGGGATGCTCGTAGAGGGAGGAGCCGTCGAAGCGCGCCAGCGCCCACTCGTCCTTCGGGAAGTGCGCCGGCACCCAGTCCATCAGCACGCCGATGCCCGCCCGATGCAGCGAATCCACCAGGTACTTGAAGTCGTCCGGGCCGCCGAGCCGCGAAGTCGGCGCGTAGAAGCCGGTGATCTGGTAGCCCCACGAGCCGCCGAAGGGATGCTCGGCGCACGGCATCAGCTCGACGTGGGTGAAGCCCGTCTCCCTTACGTACTGCGGCAGTTGGTCGGCGAGTTCGCGATACGTCAGTCCCGGGCGCCACGAGGGCAGATGCACCTCGTAGACGGAGAGAGGCGAGGCGAGCGGGTCGCCCGAGGCGCGGCGGTCGAGCCAGTCGCCGTCGCCCCAGCGGTAGCCGGAGGTGTGCACGACGGAGGCGTTCCCCGGCGGGGCCTCGGCGGACCGCGCCATGGGGTCGGCGTGCAGCGCTCGCGTTCCGTCGTGCCGTACGACCTCGAAGTTGTAGAGCGCCCCGTCCGCGACCTGCGGCAGGAACAGCTCCCACACCCCCGAGGCGCCGAGTGAACGCATCGGGCAGCCGGTGCCGTCCCAGCGGTTGAAGTCACCGGCGACGCGCACACCACGCGCGTTCGGAGCCCACACGGTGAAGCGGGTGCCGGTGACGCCGCGGTGGGTCATCGTCCGTGCGCCGAGCGCCCGCCAGAGCACCTCGTGTCTGCCCTCGCCGAACAGCCGCAGGTCCAACTCGCCCAGCGCGGGCGGCAGTCCGTAGGCGTCGGCGACTCGGACGGCCTCGTCGTCCGGCTGCTCGCCGTAGCGGACCAGCAGCTCGTACCGGGGAACAAGGGCGTCGGCGCCTTCCAGCCCGGTGGTTTCCAGCGCGCTGTCCGGTGCGCTGTCCCGTCCGTTGTCCGGTGCGCTTTCCGCTTCGGAGGGCGGGCCCGGGGTTGAGGCGACCACTCCCGCGAAGAAGCCGTCGCCCTCGTCGAGCAGTTCGAGCACGCGCTCGCCCTCTCCGCCGTGGCCGGCGGCCCCTTGTACGTGCGTGGGTTCGGGGGCGTCGCCGTGCGGGAGGACTACGGCCACCGAGCGTGCCGAGGGCCGCAGCACGCGGACGGCGATGTCTCCGTCTTCCGTGACGTGCGGGCCGAGGTGGGCGTGCGGATCGTCGTGGGTGCCCGCGAGCAGCCGTTCGCGGTCCTCGCCGGGCAGCGCGGGCGCGGCTTCGGCACGTGGCATCTCCCGTACGGGGCGCGGTTCTTCGGGCGCGGAGCCGGCATCGGCCGACCGCGGCGGCGCCGGTGCCGGGTCTCGCACGGACACGGGCTGGGGCTCGGGCTCGGGCTCGGGCGCGGCCTTCGGCCGGGAGCGGGAGGTATCCGGGCGCTCGCTGCGCTCCGGCGACGGCGGGGGCACGGCCGCGCCGCCCGCCCTCGTCGGCGCCGTCGCGCGCAGGGGCGTCGTGGCACGCGCCGTCGCCGCCCGCACGGCGGCCCGCTGCTGAGCCGCCGCCGGGCCCGGCAACCGCGTGCGCTGCCTGTGCGATCTGCCCTGCCCGTTCGGCCCGTTGAGCCAATTCGGCACGTTCGGCATGTTCGGCCCGCTCTGCCCGGTCGCTCCGTTCGATCCGGCGGCGGCGGACCCGCCGGGCGGATGTGCGGCCGGACCGGTCAGCGCGGCGAGCGTACGGCCCCAACGCACGTCTCCGGCCGGGCCGTTGCCACGGGCGGGCAGAAAGGTGGCGGGAACGTGCGGCTGTGCGTCTCCGTCGGGCTCGGGCGACTGGGGAACGGTCACGATCAGAACCTCCTGATTGCGTCGGCGGCTTGCGGACAGGGCCCGTTCGGACGAGCGGTCCACCGCCTACGGGTGTGGCGGAGCAGCCGCGAGGCGGCGGATCGCGGACATCGGGACGTGCAGCCAGGTGGGCCGGTGCCGGGCTTCGTAGAGGACCTCGTAGACCGTCTTGTCGGTCTCGTACGCGCGCAGCAGAGTGGCCTCGTCACGGGGGTCGCTGCCGGAGGCTTCGGCGTAACCGGCGCAGAACGCGGCCCTGTTGGCGGCGGCCCACCGCCGTGCGAACTCTTCACCGGAGCCGGTTTCGGACCCTGCGCGAGAGCCGGAGCCGGTGCCGGATCGTGCATCCGGCTCGGCCCAGGGCCGCTGGCATGCCGCGTAGTCGAAGGAGCGCAGCATCCCGGCGATGTCGCGTACGACCGGCTGCGGCACGCGCCGCTCCGCGAGAGGCCGCGCGGGCTCCCCCTCGAAGTCGATGAGCGACCAGTGGCCTTCGGGGCCCGACAGCACCTGTCCCAGGTGCAGATCGCCGTGTACGCGCTGCGCGTGGCAGGTGTGCCCATAGCGCCCCAGGGCGGCGAGCGCGCGGAAGGCGTCACGCAGTCCCGGCCGGTACGGGCGCAGTTCGGGCACCGCACGGCCTGCCGCGTCCAGCCGTTCCGTCATCGCCGCCGCAGTGCTCTCCAGGGCGTCGCGCGCCAGTACGCAGGTGGGCAGCGCCCGGGCGAGGCCGGTGTGCACCTCCGCGGTGGCACGGCCCAGGCCGCGGGCCTCGGCGGTGAAGTCACGCCGCTCGGCGAGGGCGTTGAGGGCGAGCTGCCAGCCGTCGCGGCAGCCCGGCAGATAGGGCTGTAGCACCCCGAGCGTCATCGCCCCGGCTGGAGGGCGAGCCGTGTCCGCCGTGCCCACCGCGACCGCCGCGCCCTTCACGTCTTGCGTGTCCGCCGTGCCCACCGGGACCGCCGCGCCCGTCGCGGACACCGACACCGCTTCGGGCCCCGCTGCCACTTCGGACCGGTCACCGGCCGGTGCCGGCACCTCGGCCTCGAACCATGCCGTCGGCGCCGGGACCCGCCGCGAGCCGTGCCGTGCCAGCGCCAGCGGCAGCTCCAGATCCGGATTCACGCCCGGCTCGACGCGGCGGAAGAGCTTGAGGATGTACCGATCGCCGTACACCACCGAGGAGTTGGACTGCTCCGCTGCCAGCGGGCGTGGCGCGAGACCTCTCGGCGCCGTGGCGTCGGGCCCGAGCCGGAAGCGCAGCGGCCCGAGGCTTCCCGGGGTCGTGATCCGCTCCAGCAGATGTGCGGCGAGAAGCGGATCGTGCAGCGCCTCATGGACCACGCGGCCGTGCAGCGGCCCGCCCGAGAGCCGACCGATGAGTGAGCCGTCGTCGACGGGAGGCAACGGCGATGCCGCGTCCCGCACGCCCAGCAGCAGTTGATAGCAGTCGGCGGACTCCGCGTCACTGCCGGACTGCCGTGCCCGCACCAGCAGATGGATCAGCCCGGGAGCATCTCCCGTACCGTCGCACGGCAGCAAACCGGTGGCGGCGACGAGGGCGAAACCGCTGATCGGGCGGCCCTTGCCCGCGAACCAGCGCTGCCGGGGCAGCCATTCGGCGAGCGGCCGGGAGAGCGGGCCGAGCAGTTCGCCGGCGGAGAGGACGGTGTCCGTCCGAAGGGCTGTGCGGGACAAGGAACTTTCCGACATGACGTCTGGCGTCCTTTCCCCGGGTACACGAAAAGCACGCAGATTGTGTCTAAATGTGGTGTTCTGTGTCCGCTTGTGAGTGCCGTGTCGGAGATCTTCACCCGGCGGCCTACGGCTGAGGCCCGGAGCCGGTCGGCGGCTCCGGGCCTCAGCGCTGTCTCCGGGCGGGTTCCCGGCGGGTGTTACAGATGCGCGTCCCGTTCGGCCGGCCCGCGCAGCCGGAACCAGTAGAAGCCGTGGCCGCCCAGCGTCAGCAGATACGGCAGTTCGCCGATCGGCGGGAAGGCGACGCCGCCGATCAGCTCGACCGGGACCCGCCCGTTGAAGAACTGGAGGTCCAGTTCGGTCGGCTGCGCGAAGCGCGAGAAGTTGTTCACGCACATCACCAGGTCGTCGCCCCCGTCGGGCAGCCGCACCTCGCGCAGGAAGGCGAGCACGGCCGGGTTGGACGAGGGGAGTTCGGTGTACGTGCCGAGCCCGAACGCCGGGTTCTGCTTGCGGATCTCCACCATCCGCCGCGTCCAGTGCAGCAGCGAACTCGGCGAACTCATCGCCGCCTCCACGTTGGTGACCTGGTAGCCGTAGACCGGGTCCATGATCGCGGGTAGGCAGAGGCGGCCCGGATCGCACGAGGAGAAGCCCGCGTTGCGGTCCGGGGTCCACTGCATCGGCGTGCGCACCGCGTCCCGGTCGCCGAGCCAGATGTTGTCGCCCATGCCGATCTCGTCGCCGTAGTAGAGGATCGGGGAGCCGGGCAGCGACAGCAGCAGGGCGGTGAACAGTTCGATCTGGTCGCGGTCGTTGTCGAGGAGCGTCGCGAGGCGGCGGCGGATGCCGATGTTGGCGCGCATGCGCGGGTCCTTGGCGTACTCCGCGTACATGTAGTCGCGTTCCTCGTCGGTGACCATCTCCAGGGTCAGCTCGTCGTGGTTGCGCAGGAAGATGCCCCACTGGCAGCCGGAGGGGATCTCAGGCGTCTTCGCGAGGATCTCCGAGACGGGATCGCGCGATTCGCGGCGCACGGCCATGAAGATGCGCGGCATGACCGGGAAGTGGAAGGCCATGTGGCACTCGTCGCCGCCCTTGTCGTAGTCGCCGAAGTAGTCGACCACGTCCTCCGGCCACTGGTTGGCCTCGGCGAGCAGCACGGTGTCGGGGTAGTGGGCGTCGATCTCGGCGCGTACGCGCTTGAGGAAGTCGTGCGAGCGGGGCAGGTTCTCGCAGTTGGTGCCCTCCTCGGCGTAGAGGTACGGGACGGCGTCGAGCCGGAAGCCGTCGACCCCGAGGTCCAGCCAGAAGCGCAGGGCGGAGATCATCTCCTCCTGCACCGCCGGGTTCTCGTAGTTGAGGTCCGGCTGGTGGGAGAAGAAGCGGTGGAAGAAGTACTGCTTGCGCACCGGGTCGAACGTCCAGTTGGACGTCTCGGTGTCGACGAAGATGATGCGGGCGTCGGGGTAGCGGGTGTCCTTGTCGTCCCAGACGTAGTAGTCGCCGTAGGGCCCGTCGGGATTGTGCCTCGACTCCTGGAACCACGGGTGCTGGTCGCTGGTGTGGTTCATGACCATGTCGATGATGACGCGCATGCCGCGCTGGTGCGCCGCGTCGGTGAACTCCACGAAGTCCGCCAGGTCCCCGAACTCCGGCAGTACGGAGGTGTAGTCGGAGACGTCGTAACCGCCGTCCCGCAGCGGCGACTTGAAGAACGGCGGCAGCCACAGGCAGTCGACGCCCAGCCACTGGAGATAGTCGAGCTTCGAGGTGAGCCCCTTCAGGTCGCCGATGCCGTCGCCGTTGCTGTCGTGGAAGGAGCGGACCAGCACCTCGTAGAAGACGGCCCGCTTGAACCACTCCGGGTCGCGGTCCTTCGCGGGCGTGTCCTCGAACGTGTCCTGTACGGGGGTGTTGACGGTCATGGGTGAGTGCCCTTCGGGTCGTCGGGGGCCGCGTTGTCGGCGTGGTCGGTGTAGCCGGCGTGGTGGGCGTCGTGGGGGCGCAGCGTGAGGACGTGCGCGGCGGCGGGGGAGTCGCCGCCCGCGGACAGGCGCACGTAGTTGCTCCTGCTCCAGTCGTAGGTCCGTCCGGTCAGCTCGTCGTGCACCGGGAAGGACTCCCGCCCCTCGGCCTGTGCCGGGCTGAGGCCGAAGCGGCGCAGGTCGTGCTCGGAGAGGTGCACCGTCGCCTCGTGCGTACGGTTCGGGTCGAGGCTGACGACGACGATCACGGTGTCCTGGTCAGGGCCGTGCGCTTCCGGGGTCTGGTCGCCGCCTTGCCCCGGATGGTGTTTGGAGAAGGCGATGACCTGGTCGTTGTCGCAGTGGTGGAAGGTGAGCGAGCGCAGCGAACGCAGCGCGGGATGTGCGCGGCGAAGCCTGTTGAGCTGCCCGATCAGGGGTGCGATGGTCCGCCCGGACTCCTCGGCTGCGGCCCAGTCGCGGGGGCGTAGCTGGTACTTCTCCGAGTCCAGGTACTCCTCGCTGCCGGGCCGCACCGCCTTGGCCTCGCACAGTTCGTAGCCCGCGTAGACGCCCCAGGAAGGGGAGAGCGTCGCGGCGAGCACGGCTCGCGTCTCGAAGACGGGGCGTCCGCCCTGCTGGAGGCTCGCGTGCAGGATGTCCGGGGTGTTGACGAAGAAGTTGGGCCGCATATAGGAGGCGGCCTCGCCGGAGAGTTCCGTCAGATACTCCGTCAGCTCCTGCTTGGAGTTGCGCCACGTGAAGTACGTATAGGACTGCTGGAAGCCGACCTTGGCGAGGGTGTGCATCATCGCGGGGCGGGTGAACGCCTCGGCGAGGAAGACGACATCGGGATCGGAGCGGTTGATGTCCCCGATGACCTTCTCCCAGAAGACCACCGGCTTGGTGTGCGGGTTGTCGACGCGGAAGATGCGTACGCCCCTCGCCATCCACAGCCGCAGCAGCCGCAGGGTCTCCCGTACGAGCGACGAGTAGGCCGACGGATCGGTGTCGAAGTCGAGGGGGACGATGTCCTGGTACTTCTTCGGCGGGTTCTCGGCGTGCGCGATAGTGCCGTCCGGACGGTGCCGGAACCACTCCGGGCGCTCCTTGATCCAGGGGTGGTCGGGCGAGCACTGGAGCGCGAAGTCGAGTGCGACCTCCATGCCCAGGCCGCGGGCGCGTTCGACGAAGTACTCGAAGTCCTCCACGGTCCCCAGGTCGGGGTGCACCGCCTCGTGGCCGCCGGCGGCCGATCCGACGGCCCACGGCGAGCCCACGTCGTGCGGGCCCGCGGAGAGCGCGTTGTTGGGGCCCTTGCGGAAGGCGTCCCCGATGGGATGCACCGGCGGCAGATAGACCACGTCGAAGCCCATGGCGGCGACGGCGTCCAGCCGGGCGGCGGCCGTGCGGAAGGTGCCGGAGACCGGGGGCTCGCCCTCCTTCTCCGGGAGCACCGCGCCCTCGGAACGCGGGAAGAGTTCGTACCAGGACCCGAACTGCGCGCGTTCACGCTCCACTTGGAGGGGCAGCGGGCGGGTCGCGGTGACCAGTTCACGCAGCGGATAGCGGTCCAGTACGGCGGTCACCTGCGGCGTCAGCGCGGCCGCGAGCCGTGCGGCGACGCCGCGGCTGCGGCTGCGCAGCGCGTCGGCCACCGCGAGCACGGCGTCCTTGCCCTCGCTTCTGGGCACGTCGGCGGCGGCGCGTTCGTGCAGCACCGCGCCTTCCTCCAGCACCGCTTCGGTGTCGATGCCGGCGGGGACCTTCAGCTTCGCCTGACGGCGCCAGGTGGCGATGGGGTCGCTCCACGCTTCGATCGCATAGGTCCATCTCCCTTCGCTGTCAGGGGTGATGTCGGCGGCCCAGCGGTCGGTGCCGGGGGCGACCTCGCGCATGGGGGTCCACGGGCCGCGGCGGCCGGTGGCGTCACGCAGTACGACGTTGGCGCCGAGGGCCTCGTGGCCCTCGCGGAAGACGGTGGCCGAGACCTCGAACGTCTCGCCCGGTACGGCCTTGGCGGGGTGGCGCCCGCAGTCGACGAGGGGACGTACGTCCAGGACGGGGATGCGACCGATCATTGCTTCACCTTGGTGCGGAGTGGAACAGGCGGACGGTTTGTGATCTTCCGCCTGTTCTATCTGCTTCGCCTGGAGTGCCGGTGCCGCGCGCATGGCCGCGACGCGCGTTCACTCGCCCGGCGGGGTAGGGGCCCTGGCGGGTGTATGCGCTGGATTTCCGGGGGTTGGGGGCCGTATCGGGGGGTCGGCGGGGGCTCGTACGGGGCCCGGACGGTCGGATGGGAGGCCGGGTGCGGAGGTCGCCCGCGAGTCCGGCTGTGAGTCCGTCTGCGAGTTCGTCCGTGAGTTCGCCCGCGAGTTCGTCTGTAAGGGGAGGCCTGCGGGTCCGGGGCGGGCGCCAAGAGCCGTAGCCCGGCGCCGAGTTGGGCTCCGCGGAGCCGCCTCCGTGACCGCTCCCAGCGGTCCCGCCGGTCCCGTGGGCGGCCGGGCATCCGTGAACGCCCGGCCGCGTACGGAGAGGCGGGCCGGGTCCCCCCGGTGGCCCGGGGCGAGCCGGGGCGCAACGAGCCGTGCCGAACGGGGCGGCGCCGAACCGGAGCCGGTCCATGACGGGATGACGGCTCGGGCCATGACGAGCGGGTCGGGGACGCCCCGTCGACTCCGCGGGCGTCCTCGTCCCCGTACCCGCTACCGCTTCAAGCGTCGTTCAGCAGCACCGGGAAGGACCGCAGGTCGTTCTGGGTCAGCACCGGCTGGTTGACGATCTCCTCGACCGGGACCGCGAAGCGGATGCCTGGGAAACGGCCGAAGAGTGCCGGAAGCGCGATGCCCGCCTCAAGTCTGGAAAGGGCCGCGCCCGGACAGATGTGCGGGCCGTGACCGAAGGTCATATGGCGACTGGCCGTGGGCCGTGTGATGTCGAACCGGTCGGCGTCCGGGCCGTGTTGCTCACGGTCCCAGCCGATCGCGCGATAGGAGATGACGACGCCCTCGCCCTCCTTCACGACCGTGCCGTCCACCTCGATGTCCTCCGTGGCGAAGCGCATCAGCAGATGTGTGGTGGGTGTGTCCCAGCGCAGGGTCTCCTCGACCACCGCGTCCCAGCCGACCTTGCCCTTGAGCACCATCTCCAGTTGGTCGGTGTGGGTGAGAAGCGCCCGTACGGCGTTGAGGATCAGGCCGATCGTCGTCTCGTGCCCGGCGGCGACCATCGCCTTGAGGTTGCCGACGACCTCCTCCTCGGTGAGCGGTTCGCCGCCCTGGTCCGCGAGGATCAGCGCGCTGGTCAGGTCGTCGCGCGGCTCGGCGGTACGTGCCCTGACCATGTCCGTGAAGATGACGTCGAGTTCGTCGATCACGGCGAGACGCTCGGCCTGCGGCGTCAGCATCGAGAAGAACGCCTTGTAGAGGGTGTGCAGCCGCGGATGGAGCGCCGGATCGACGCCCATCAGCTCGCTGATCACGGACATCGGAAGCGGCAGTGCGAAGACCGCCTTGAGGTCGACCTCGCCCCGCGCGCCCTGCTCCTCCAGATCGTCCAGCAGACGGTGGGTGATGGACTCGACGACCGGGCGCAGATTCTCCAGCCTGCGCGGCGTGATGGCCTGCGCGGTCTTGGTACGGAGCCTGCGGTGCTCGGCCCCGTCCACCGTGAACATCGAACGCCCGGCGTCGATCATGCCGATCAGCGGCCACTCCCGCGTGACCTGCCCCTCGCGCCACAGCGTCCACCGTTCGATGTCCTTCACCAGCCGCTGGTCCGTCAGCAGCCGCCTCGCCGCGGCGTGCCGGGTCACCGACCAGGCGGGCACGCCCATCAGTTCGACGCGGGCGAGGGTGCCCGTATCGCGTAGCCTGCGGGTCTCACCGTCGAGGTCGCGCACCATCGGGTCGATGACTATCGGGCACTCGGCCTGCCCGGCGTCGGAGGAAGAGGTGGAGGCGGGGAGGCTCATGACCTGCCTTCGGTCGGGGGAGTGGGGGCGAAGTGGACGGGCAGCGCGGTCATTCCGCGGAGGAAGGCCGAGGGGCGGCGTGCGAGGGCGCCTGCCGGCACGGCCAGATCGATCTCGGGCAGCCGGTCGAGGAGCACCTCGATGCCGACGCGGGCGATCGTCTCCGCTATCTCCTGCGCCTGGAACGGGCACTGGAACTCGCCGTGGCTGAAGGCGAAATGGGCGCTGTTCCCGCCGCGCAGGCCCGTGTCGGCGCCTTCGGCGGTGACGTGCACCTTGGGGTCGGCGTTGGCTCCGGCGAGACCGAGCAGCAGCATGTCGCCCTCGCGTATGCGCTGCCCGCCGAGCCAGGTGTCCGCGGCGGCCCAGCGGCCCGCGAGGATCTGCGTGGGGGTGTCCTCCCACAGCACCTCGTTCATCGCCTCGGGGATGCTGCGCCGGTTCCCGGTGAGGGAGGCCGCGAAGCGGTCGTCGGTGAGCATCAGGCGTACGGAGTTGCCGATCCAGTCGGCGGTGGGCAGATGGCCCGCGGCCGTGATGGCCATCAGGTCGAGCGCGTACTCCTCGTCCGTGAAGTGCTCGGGGTAGGCGAGCATCCAGGAGGTGAGATCGGCGCCGGGCGCGAGGTGCTTCTCCGCCACCAGCTCGTGGATCTTCTTCCCGAAGTGCTGGAATCCCTCCAGGGCTTCGGGCCCGCCGTCGGCGAGGTCCGTCATCGCCTTGATCAGGCCGGGCCCGTCGGAGTCGGGGAAGCCCAGCAGCCTCGCGAGCACGAGGATCGGCAGCGGCTTCGCGTACTCGGAGATGATGTCGGCCTCGCCCCGCGCGCAGAAGGAGTCGAGTAGCTGGTCGGCCAACTCCTCGCAGTGCGTACGCAGTTCGAGCGGGCTGATGCCCTCCATGGCCGTCTGCACCATCTGGAGGTGCCGCTGGTGCTCGGCGCCGACGGTGTAGTAGATGGACGGCTGACGCTCGCCGATCATGGGGCGCAGCGGCCAGTCCTCGGGCAGCGTCTCCCACTGGTTCCACAGCCCGGAGTCGCGGGGGAAGAGCCGTGAGTCGGTGGTGACCTGGTACATCTCCTGGTAGCCGATCACCAGCCACGCGGGCACGTCTCCGGGCAGCAGCACAGGCACGACCGGGCCGTGCTCCGCGCGCATCTCGCGGTAGTGCCCTGCGGGGTCGGTGTGGAAGCGGGGGCCGCCGAGCGGCACGGCGTTGTCCTTGCTGTGGGCGGGACACTGCGGAGGCGGAGCCGGGGTCCCGAGGTCGTACTCCCCCTTGTGGGCGTGTTGATACGCCGTCACGATGCAAAACCTTCCGTGTGATGGATCGCGACCGATTGCGTACGCGGGTCGGGACTGGAATGCGTGCGGAATGACCGGAACACCGTTCCAGCGGCGCAGGCGGTACCGGGAACTGGTCAGGAACCCGCCGCAGACCGCGCCGTCACACTTCACCCCGACGGGGAGCGAGCGTGCCCTGGGCCGCGCCTTCGCGGCCCGCACCGTTGCTCTCCGCTCACCTCCGTGCTCTCCGCACGCCCCGGGCGTCCGCGTCGCGTGTGCGTAAGACGCAGGTGGTACGTGCAGAAGTCGTGCCCCCTGTACTGAGGTCACGAAGCTTAGGAGGAGAGGCGGAGCGCGGTCGAGGGGGTGGAGCTGGGCATTCCGACCCGGGCCTGTGACGAGCGGAGTTGCCGAAGGAATGTGACGGATGTGACGGCGACTGGGCGGTTTCCGGGCCGAGTTCGGGACCGCGTCGGCGCCGTAGCCGGGTCGGGCCCAGCGCCCGGCTGACGGGGGGTCGGGCGATCCGGCGCGACGTCAGGCCGACGAACCGGGTGGACATAGAGGATGAGACCGGCCATTGCCGCAATGCGTACGTATGTCCCGTTACGGTCGTGGTGTGAAGGCCATTCGTCGTTTCTCCGTGCATCCCGTACTCCCCGAACCCCTACGTCCCCTGAGCGAACTGGCGCACAATCTGCGCTGGTCATGGCATCCGCCGACCCGCCGCTTCTTCCGCGATCTGGCGCCGGGCGCCTGGCGGGACGCGGGCGGCGATCCGCTGCGCATGCTCTGTGCGCTGCCGCCCTCGAAGCTCGCTCAGCTCGCTTCCGACAGGGCCTTTCTGCGGCGGCTCGCCGTCGCCGAAGGCGACCTGCACGACGCACTCAACGAACCCCGCTGGTACCAGCGGGAGGCGGCGGACACCTCCGCCGATCTCCCGCGGGCAGTCGCCTACTTCTCTCCGGAGTTCGGCATCACCGGCGCGCTGCCGCAGTACTCCGGCGGTCTCGGCATCCTCGCCGGCGACCACCTCAAGGCCGCCGGAGACCTGGGCGTTCCGCTGATCGGCGTCGGACTGCTCTACAGGCACGGCTACTTCCGGCAGAGCCTCTCCCGTGACGGCGCACAGCGCGAGGACTACCCCGAGATCGATCCGGCCGAGCTGCCGTTGCGGCTTCTGCGCGAAGCGGACGGAATGCCGGTGACGATCACCCTGCGGCTGCCCGTCGGCCGTTCGCTGCACGCGCACGTCTGGCAGGCGCGGGTCGGACGCGTGCCGCTGCTGCTGCTCGACTCCGCGGTGCGGGCCAACGCCGAGGCCGAACGCCACGTCACCGACCGGCTCTACGGCGGCGGGGGCGAGCACCGGCTGCTCCAGGAGATGCTGCTGGGCATCGGCGGTGTGCGTGCCGTACGCGCGTACTGCCGCCGCACCGGGCACCCCGAGCCGGAGGTATTCCACACCAACGAGGGCCACGCCGGGTTCCTCGGGCTGGAGCGCATCCGCGAACTGGGCGAGCGCGGGCTGGAGTTCGACGCCGCGCTGGAGTCCGTACGGGCGGGCAACCTCTTCACCACGCACACGCCCGTGCCCGCCGGGATCGACCGCTTCGAGACGTCCCTGATCGCCTCCCACTTCGGCGACGAAGGCGAACTGGAGGGCGTCGCCGTGGACGACGTGCTACGTCTCGGCGCCGAGAGCTACCCGGGCGGCGACCCCGGCCTGTTCAACATGGCGGTGATGGGCCTGCGGCTGGCGCAGCGCGCCAACGGCGTGAGCACCCTGCACGGCGACGTCAGCCGCACCATGTTCGCGGGGCTCTGGCCGGGCTTCGACCCTGCCGAGGTGCCCATCACCTCCGTGACCAACGGTGTGCACGCGCCCACCTGGCGCTCGCCCCGCATGCCCGCCGACGCGGACACGCTGCCCGACGGCGAACTGTGGGCACTGCGCCGCACGCTGCGCGAGCAGCTCGTACGAGACGTGAGGAAGCGGCTGCGTGCCTCCTGGCGGGAGCGCGGCGCCGCGGACGCCGAACTCGACTGGACGGACGGGGTGTTCGACCCGGACGTGCTGACCATCGGGTTCGCGCGGCGTGTGCCGTCGTACAAGCGGCTGACCCTCATGCTGCGCGACCCGGAACGGCTCACCCGGCTGCTGCTGCACCCGGAGCGCCCGGTGCAGATCGTGGTGGCCGGAAAGGCGCATCCCGCGGACGAGGGCGGCAAGCGGCTGATCCAGGAGCTGGTGGGCTTCGCCGACGATCCGCGCGTACGCCACCGCATCGTCTTCCTCCCCGACTACGGGATGGACATGGCGCAGACGCTCTACCCGGGCTGCGACGTGTGGCTGAACAATCCGCTGCGGCCGTTGGAGGCGTGCGGCACCAGCGGAATGAAGGCCGCGCTCAACGGCTGCCTCAACCTCTCGGTGCGGGACGGCTGGTGGGACGAGTGGTTCGACGCGGACTTCGGCTGGGCCGTGCCCAGCGCCGACGGTGACGCCGCCGGCGACGAGGACCGCAGGGACCACGTCGAGGCGTCAGCGCTCTACGCGCTGCTCGAGGACGAGGTGGCGCCCTGCTTCTACGAGCGCGGCGCCGGCGAAGTACCCGTCCGCTGGGTGGAGATGGTGCGCAGGACCCTCGCCCGGCTCGGCCCCAGGGTGCAGGCGGAGCGGATGGTGCGCGAGTACGTGGAGCGGCTGTACGCGCCGGCCGCGCGCTCGCACCGCGAGCTGAGCGACGAGGCGGCGGCACGCGAACTGGGCGCCTGGAAGGCGAGGGTGCGTGCCGCCTGGCCGTCGGTGTCCGTCGAGCCGGTGGAGCACGGGACGCAGGAAGGGCCTGCCGCGCATGGGAGTCCTGGCGGCGACGACACCGGGGCCGACGACGGGGGACGCGGCCCCGCCGGGCTGTGGCTCGGTGCGGATCTGACGCTGCGTGCACGGGTCGCCCTCGGCGGGCTGTCCCCGGAGGACGTGGAGGTGCAGGCGGTGGCGGGCCCCGTCGACGGTACGGACCGCATCGTCGGCGGCGACGTCACGAGGGTCCCGCTCAAACCCGTCACGACAGCGGGCGGCGGCCCCGACCTCGACGGGAGCTGGATGTACGAGGGGACCGTCACGCCGGGCAGCGCGGGCCCGTTCGGATACACGGTGCGGGTGCTGCCCGCGCACCGCTCCCTCGCGTCGGGTGCCGAACTCGGCCTGGCGGCCGTGCCGTCGGACCCCGGGGACGTCTCCGGGTGAACGACTGCCGGGCACACAGGCGGACATGACCTGCCGCGGCGGATGACATGCCGTAGGACATGACGCGGAACATGACGGCGGGGCGGGTGCCGTGCGCCGAATCGCGCACGGTGCCCGCCCCGCCGGTGTGCCAGGGGACCGCAGGCCCTTGCCGGACCTGCTGCTTCGGCTATGCCCTACGGCCCGCCGAAACGGTCATGAGGTCACTTGACCGCCACGGCCGTCCAGGCGGCCTCGACCGTCTTGGTCTCGGTGCTGTCCTTGCCGAAGAGGTCGTTGGACGCCTTGACCGTGGCCTCACGGGCTGCCTTGTAGTCCGTGTTGGAGGTCATGTTCTCGGTCAGCGCCTTGAACCAGATCTGCTGGGCCTTGGTGATGCCGATGCCCTTGACCGTGGAGCCGTCGGAGGTCGGCGAGTCGTACTTCACGCCGTTCTTCTCGGACTTGCCGCTGCCCATGGACATCAGGAAGAACCAGTGGTTGGCGATGCCGGACGAGTAGTGCACGTCCACGTCGCCGGCCTTGTCGCTCCACTCGTCGAGCGAGTTGCCGTCCTTGCTGGGCTTGTCCATGTAGCGCAGCGGGGTGCCGTCGCCGTTGATGTCGATCTCCTCGCCGACGAGGAAGTCGCCCACGTCCTCCTTGTTCTCCGGAGCGTGGAACTCGACGGCCGCGGCGAAGATGTCCGAGGTGGCCTCGTTGAGACCGCCGGACTCGCCCGCGTACTCGAGCTTCGCGGTCGTGGAGGTGACGCCGTGCGACATCTCGTGGGCCGCGACGTCCAGCGAGGTGAGCGGGGCCTTGTTGCCCTCGCCGTCGCCGTACGTCATGCAGAAGCAGGAGTCGTCCCAGAAGGCGTTGACGTAGTTGTCGCCGTAGTGGACGCGGCTGGGCGCACCCTTGCCGTCACCCGCGATGCCTTCGCGCTTGAAGACCTCCTTGTAGAAGTCCCAGGTCTGCATGCCGCCGTAGTGAGCGTCGACGGCCGCGGTCTGGGCGTCTTCGGGCTTGCCGGTGCCCCACTTGTTGTCCTTGTCGGTGAACTCCTTGCCGTCACCGCTCTCGCTGTTCTCCAGGTTCGTGGTCTTGCTGCTGCCACGGGACTTGTCGGTCAGCGTGAAGTTGCCGTCCGAACCGTCGGTGGTGAGCTTGACCTCGCCGGAGTACTGGCTGGCGCCGGTGCCGTCGGCCTCCTGGATGGCCTGGTACTGGTTGAGCTTCTTGCCGGTCTTGGCGTCGGTGATGACGTGGAGCTGGCTCGGGGCGCCGGACTTCTGGGTGCCACCCTTGACCGTCTCCCAGGCGAGCACGGGCTTGCCTGAGCTGGCGTAGACGACCTTGCGGGGGGCCTTGCTGCCCTTCGCCTTCGGGGTGGCCGGCTTCTCGGCGGCGCTGACACCCTCGGTGGAGACCTTGATGTCGGCCTTGGTGTTCTTGGTGACGCCGGTCTGCTTGCCGGACTTGGACTTGTGGACGACCAGGTCGCCGCCGAGGACCGGCATGCCGTCGTACGTGCGCTCGTAGCGGACGTGGGTCGAGCCGTCCTGGTTCTTGATGACGTCGCTGACCTGGAGCTTCTCCTTGGAGCCGAGGCCGAGAGCCTTGGCGTCCGCGGCCTTCGCCTCGGCGGAGTCGGCCTTCTTGATGAGCTGGGTCTTCTGGACCGCGCTCATGGCGGCGGGCTGAGCGCCGGCCTTCGCGGTCGACTCCTTCTCCGAGGGACCGGCGGTGGCCGTACCGGCGGTGACGCCGGCAACGACGAGCGCGGCTGTGGCTGCAAGGGCGGATATCCGCTGCTTCTTGCTGAGGGATCTCACTCGGTGGCTCCTTCTGCCGTGGGGGCCGGGCAGCCGCGAACTTGCCGCTGCCCGTGCAGAACTGTGGAACAGAATGCGAAGTGTTGTTCATCGTGCGAATGCACGACCGCCTCAGCCTACTGTCGGGTACTCGTGAATGTCACCGCTTCCGTCAGAGAGTGTTCACGGCTTGACCAAGATTTGTCCGTTGCGGAGAGCTTCTTCTCCGGATAACGGACAGTCATGAAAGGCGAGTTGGGAAATCTCCCAGGTCGCGGCGGTACGGTCCGTAAAGGTGCCGTCTAGGCCAGGCTCTCCCGCCACGCACTGTGAAGATCTGCGAATCTTCCCTCGCCGGCGGTCAGTTGGGCCGGAGTGCCGTCTTCCACCAGTCGGCCGTGGTCCATCACCAGTACGCGGTCGGCGATCTCCACCGTGGAGAGCCGGTGTGCGATGACGACGGCCGTACGGTCGCGCAGCACCGTCGACATCGCCTGCTGCACGGCCTGTTCGCCTGGAATGTCCAGCGACGAGGTGGCCTCGTCGAGGATCAGCACCGCGGGATCGGCCAGCAACGCGCGGGCGAACGCCACGAGTTGGCGCTGCCCCGCCGAGATGCGGCCGCCCCGCTTGCGTACGTCGGTGTCGTACCCCTCGGGGAGCGCGGCGATGAACTCGTGCGCGCCCAGGGCCTTGGCGGCACCCTCGATCTGCTCGCGGGTGGCGTCGGGACGGCCGATGGCGATGTTCTCGGCGACGGTGCCCGAGAAGAGGAACGCCTCCTGGGTCACCATCACCACATTGCGCCGCAGTTCGGGCCCGGCCAGATCGCGGAGGTCGACGCCGTCGAGCAGCACGCGTCCGCTCGTAGGGTCGTAGAAGCGGGCCAGCAGCTTCACGAGCGTGGACTTGCCCGCGCCGGTGGCGCCGACGAGCGCCACGGTCTGCCCCGCGTGCAGCGTCAGTTGGAAGGACGGCAGCACCTCGCCGCCCGTGCGGTAGCCGAACGAGACCGCGTCGAAGACGACTTCGCGGCCCGGCTGCCGTTCGCGGCGCGGCGGGAGGCCGCCGGGCGCGGACGGTTCCGGCACGGACGGCCGCTGGGCGAGCAGACCGGCGATCTTCTCCAGTGAAGCGGCCGCGGACTGATAGGAGTTGAGGAACATGCCGAGGTGGTCGATCGGCTCGTAGAGCCTGCGCAGATAGAGCGCGGCGGCGGCGAGCACGCCGAGGGCCAGGTCGCCGTCGGCCACCCGGTAGGCGCCCCACAGCACGATCGCGGCGACCGCGCTGTTCGCCGTCACCCGCGAGTTGACGACGTAGCGGGCCATCTCCAGCAGCGAGTCCCCGTTCATCTTCCAGTGGCGGCCGTTGAGCCGGGCGAACGCGCCGTCGTTGGCGCGCTCGCGGCGGAACGCCTGCACCGCGCGGATTCCGCCCACTGTCTCCGTGAACTTGACGATGACGGCCGCCATCGCGGTCGACTTGCCGCGGTAGACGCGCTTCGAACGGCGCTGGAAGCCGCGTACGAGCAGCGCCAGCGGTACGAAGCTCGCCAGTGCCGCGGCACCGAGACCGGGGTCCAGCCAGAGCAGAGTGATCACGATGTACACGACGGAGACGATGACGGCCAGCAGCTCCTGGAGCCCCTCGTCGAGGAGTTCGCGCAGCGAGGCCACGTCCGTGGTGGAACGGGAGATGAGCCGGCCCGAGGTGTAGCGGTCGTGGAAGTCGACGTCGAGTGCCTGCGCGTGACGGTAGATCCGCCCGCGCAGATCGAGCAGCACGCGCTGGTTGACGCGGGCGGCGGCGACGATGAACGCGTACTGGAGGCCGCCCGAAGCAGTCGCGCAGACCAGATAGGCGAGTCCGACCGCGATCAGCGGACCCTGGTCGGGTGCCTGGCCGCCCCCGCCGCGCAGCGCGGGCACTGCCTGGTCGATGGCGAACGCCACGAGCAGCGGGCCCGCCTGCACTGCGGCCTGCTGGAGGAGGAGCAGCAGCGCGGTCGCGGCGACGCGCGCACGGTGCGGGCGCAGCAGCGAGGCGAGCAGGGTGCGCGCGGCATGGGGCGGTGCGGGCAGCACGTCGCCGTCGAACGGGTCGGCCCCGTCCGGCAGTCGCGCGGGATCGGGGCGGCCGCTCTGACCGGGCAGGCCGGGCTGCGAGGTACGGCTCGGCTGCTGTGTTCCGCCCGGCTGCCGGGACTTGGCCGACAGCCGGTACTTGCCCGACTGCCGGGACGGTTCGGCGGGGGTGCTGCCCCCTGGGGCTTCGGCCGTGCTGGTCAACTCCCCTCCTTCGCGGGCTGGTCGCTGCCGGACATCAGGCGGCGGTACTGGGCGCTGGACTCCAGCAGTTCCTGGTGCGTGCCGACGGCGGCGATGCGTCCACCGGACAGCAGCGCCACACGGTCCGCCAGCAGCACGGTCGACGACCGGTGCGCCACCACGAGCGCCGTGGTCGACGCCAGCACCTCGCGGAGCGCCGCCTCGACCGCGGCCTCCGTGTGAACATCCAGTGCGGAGAGCGGATCGTCCAGTACGAGAAAGGGCGGCCGTGCCACGACCGCACGCGCCAGGGCGAGTCGCTGGCGCTGGCCGCCGGAGAGGCTGAGGCCCTGTTCCCCGACCTGGGTACGGGCGCCGTGCGGCAGGGCGGCTACGAATTCGTGGGCCTGCGAGACGCGCAGCGCGCGGTCGAGTGCGGCTTGCGTGGCTGTCGCGTCGCCGTTCGCCCGCGGTCCGGGCAACGGCACGGACCCGCCGTCCGCGTCCGATGCCTCGTCCGGCGCCGCGGCCCCGTCCGGTCCGCCCCTCGAATCCGGGCCCGGTCCGGGACCCGGCCCGGGGTTCGGCTCGGGACCCGCCTCGGGGTTCAACTCCGCGTCCGCGCCCATGAGTACGTTCTCCGCCACGCTCGCGGAGAACAGCGTCGGCTCCTCGAACGCCACCGCGACCCTGGCCCGTAGCTCGGCACGGCGCATGGCCCCGACGTCCTCGCCGTCCAGGGTGATCCGGCCCGCCGTCACCTCGTGCAGCCTCGGCACGAGCGCCGTCAGCGTCGTCTTGCCGCTGCCCGTGGCGCCGACGAGAGCCATCGTCTCCCCGGTACGTACGTGCAGATCGACGCCGTCGAGTACGGGCGGGTCCTCCACGGGGGAGTCGGGGTAGCGGAAGACGACGCCGCTGAAGCGCAGCCCGTCGCCGTGGCCGCTCCTACGGCCGCCCGAGGGCGCACCAGCGGACGGGCGCCCGGCAGGCCCCGGCACCCGCGCGGGGCCCGTACCCGTATCCGTGCCCGTGCCCGCCTCCCGCAGCACGTCCGGCGGCAGCGGCTCGTCGAGCACCTCGAAGAAGCGCTCGGTCGCCGTCGCCGCCTCGTTGCTCAACGCCAGCAGGAACCCGGTCGACTCCACGGGCCAGCGCAGCGCCAGCGCCGTGGAGAGGAAGGCCACGAGAGTGCCCGCGGAGAGCCCGCCCTCCGCCACCTGCAATGTGCCGAGCACCAGCGCGGCCCCGATGGCCAGTTCCGGCAGCAGCATGATCACCGCCCAGATGCGGGCGAGCAGCCGTGCCTTGGCCAGTTCCGTGCCGAGCAGCCTGCCCGACAGCGCGCGGAACGCCCGCGCCTGACTGCGGTGCCGTCCGAAGCCCTTGATGACGCGGATGCCGAGCACGGCCTCCTCGACGAGCGTCGTCAGGTCCCCGATCTGGTCCTGCGCCCGGCGCGCGGCACGTGCGTAGCGGTTCTCGAAGACGGTGCACAGCCACACCAGCGGAACGAAAGGCCCGAGGACCACGAGCGCCAGGGTCCAGCGCTGCGAGAGGAGAATGACGCAGCCCGCGAGCACCGTCACCGCGTTCACCAGCAGGAAGGTCACTCCGAACGACAGGAATCTGCGCAGCAGTTCGAGGTCCGTCGTCGCCCGGGAGAGGAGCTGCCCGCTCGGCCAGCGGTCGTGGAAGGAGACCGGAAGCCGCTGGAGATGTTGGTAGAAGTCGGCCCTCATGGCCGCCTCCACGCCCGCGAGCGGACGCGCGCTCAGCCACCGCCGCAGCGCGAACAGCCCCGCCTCCAGGACCCCGACGCCCAGCAGCAGCGCACCGCCCGCCCAGACTCCCGCGGTGTCGCGGTCGGCGACCGGCCCGTCGACGAGCCACTTCAGTACGAGCGGGATGACGAGCCCGGTGCACGAGGCGAGCACGGCGACCAGCGCCGCGCCGAACATCCGCACCCGCACCGGTCTTACGTAGGGCCACAGCCGCAGCAGCGAACGCACCGCGGAACGGCCCTCGTCACCGGGCAACGCCTCGCGGCTCGTCCCGTCGTTCGTCCCGCAGCCGGTACCGGCGCTCGCCCTGCGGTCGGCGCCTGCGTTCCCCCCGCCGTCGGTACTGCCGCCCGTTTCGCCGTCCGTGCCGCCGCCTGCGTCCCCGTCCGCTTCGCTGTACGTCCCCGCCCCGGTCGTCACCGGGCCGAGACTACGGTCGGGTGGTTGCGTCCTTCATCTGCTTTTTTCGTCCCGAGTCGGTGCTCGCACGTCGCTCGTCGGCCCGCGATGCTTCCAGTACGGCATATCTCCAGCACCGTGCGTGACCGATTCGTTTCCCCACCGGCGGCGGGTCGTTGGTCTCCGTACGGACGAGCTTCACGGGGAGTACGGACATGGATCGGGTGGGGCGGACGGGACAGGCGGGCCGGAAAGGCCTGCCGGTGAGACGCACGATGCTGAAGTGCTCGTGGGCGGTGCTGTGCGCGGTCGGCGCTCTTCTCGCCGGCTGCGGCACGATGGTCGAACCCCAGACGCCGGCACAGCTCATCGAGGTGCTGCCGAGGGACGGCAGCAGGGACGTGACGAAGGACGACACTCTGCGCATCACCGCGACCGAGGGCCGCCTGGACAAGGTGCGGGTCACCCGCAGAAGCCGGGGCGCGGGCCACACGGTCCCCGGCAGCATCACCCCCGACGGGCGCACCTGGCGCCCCTCGGCGCCTGCCCGCAGGCTCGAACTCGGCAGCGAGTACCGGGTCGACGTCGTCGCGCTCGACGACGAGGGCCGTCGTGCCGCGCGGCACACCAGCTTCACCACCAAAGCGCAGCCGCGCCGCTTCATCGGCTTCTTCACGCCCGAGCACCGGCAGACCGTGGGCACCGGCATGATCCTCTCGATCCGCTTCAACCGCCGGATCACCGAGCGCGCCGCGGTCGAGCGCGGCATCCACGTCTCGGCGTCCCCGCCCGTGAAGGTGGCGCCGCACTGGTTCGGCGCCACCCGGCTGGACTTCCGCCCCGAGGAGTTCTGGGAGCCGGGCACCCGCGTCACGCTGGACCTCCGGCTGCGCGGCGTGCGCGGCGCCCCCGGCGTCTACGGGGTGCAGCGCAAGCGCGTCCACTTCACCGTCGGACGGGACCAGCGCAGCGTGGTCGACGCGCGACGGCACACGATGACGGTGACGCGCGACGGCCAGATCGTAGGCAGCGTTCCCGTCACCACGGGCTCGGCGAAGAACCCGACGTACTCGGGGGACATGGT
Source organism: Streptomyces marispadix (assembly GCF_022524345.1). Taxonomy (NCBI): domain Bacteria; kingdom Bacillati; phylum Actinomycetota; class Actinomycetes; order Kitasatosporales; family Streptomycetaceae; genus Streptomyces; species Streptomyces marispadix. The sequence goes on from NZ_JAKWJU010000002.1 coordinate 4,936,160, forward strand.
CATCAGCCAGAAGTTCGAAGTGACGCGCATGAACGCACGGACCGTCGGATTCGGCGGCGAATACGACATCGACGACGTGCCGCACGCGATGCGCCTCACCGACAGCGGCACCTTCCTGCACGGCAACTACTGGGCCCCGAAGCGGACGTTCGGCAAGGAGAACGTCAGCCATGGATGCATCGGGCTGCGCGACAGGAAGGGGGGCGACCCGGGCAGCCCGGCCGGTGCGTTCTTCCGCGACTCCCTCACGGGCGACGTGGTCACCGTGAAAAACTCCGGGGAGCGTACGGTCGCACCCGGCAACGGCCTGAGCGGCTGGAACATGTCGTGGCAGGCGTGGAGGGCGGGCTCCGCGCTGCGCCCGGCGAGCTGACCCGGCGCGCGGAGAGCCGTGCGCGGTCTCGCGGCCCGGTGATTGACGCCCCTCACGCGGGGAAAGAAATCGCGACGGAACGGTGACACTCTCGGGGATTCCATCTCCATCTCGGTGTGATTACCTAGCGCCTGCACAGTCGTATTTTCGGTTTCGGGGGCCGCCCGATGGTGCTTGCAGCCGTGCGAGGGGAGTAGCCCGCTGTGGATCTGAAGACCGTCGCCAGGGAAGCCAAGGGAAAGCTCAACCCTGAGGCGATACGGGGGGCCGTGCAGGGGGCCGTACAAGGTGTGCGGGGTGCGGTCCAGGGGGACGGCAGAGCTCAGGTCATAGGCGGGTCCGCCGTCGGCCTCGTCGTCATCGGGCTGGTGCTGCTGCTGACGCTCACGACGTGCGGCGGCGCGGGCGGAGCCGGCGGCGCGGGCGCCCAGGAGAAGCCCGAGAAGTCCCGTGCCGTGGTGGAGATATCACCCAAGGACGGCGCCGACGGCGTCGGCACAGAGGACGCCCTGAAGGTCACCGCGGAAAAGGGCAAGCTGGTCAAGGTCGACGTCAAGGACGAGGACGGCAAGGCCGTCGAGGGTGAACTCGCCGACGGCGGCAGGACCTGGAAGCCCGCGAAGCACCTGACGACGAAGACGAAGTACACCGTCGAGGCACACGCCAAGGACACCCACGGCCTCAAGGCCACCAAGCGGGCACGGTTCACCACCCTCACCCCCGACAGCACCTTCATAGGCCGCTTCACCCCCGAGGACGGCGACAAGGTGGGCGTGGGAATGCCCGTCTCGATCAACTTCAACCACGCCATCGAGGACCGCGAGGCAGTGGAGAAGGCCATCTCCGTCACCGCCGATCCGGAGGTCGACGTCGAGGGCCACTGGTTCGGCAACAACCGCCTCGACTTCCGGCCCGAGGAGTACTGGGAGTCCGGTACGAAGGTGAAGCTCGACCTCGACCTCGACGGCGTGGAGGGCTACGACGGCGTCTACGGTGAGCAGGACAAGTCGGTGGGCTTCACCATCGGCCGCAGCCAGGTCAGCGTCGTCGACGCGAAGACGAAGAAGATGACCGTGAAGCGCGACGGCAAGACGCTGAAGAAGGTCGACATCAGCTCCGGAAGCCCCGAACACCCCACGTACAACGGCCGCATGGTGATCAGTGAGCGTCACAAGGAGACGCGCATGGACGGCAACACCGTGGGCTTCGGACGTGACGAGGAAGCAGGCGGCTACGACATCAAGGACGTGCCGCACGCCATGCGGCTGTCGACCTCCGGGACCTTCATACACGGCAACTACTGGCTGACGCAGGGACAGTTCGGGACGGTCAACGCCAGCCACGGCTGCGTCGGGCTCTTCGACAAGAGGGGCGGCGGCGACAAGAGCACGCCGGGCGCCTGGTTCTTCAGGGAGTCGATCATCGGCGACGTCGTCGAGATCAAGAACTCCAAGGACAAGACGATCCAGCCGGACAACGGCCTCAACGGCTGGAACATGGACTGGGACGAGTGGAAGGCGCCGCAGAAGTAGCGCTCGTGGGGGCGGGGCCCGCTGCCGGGCCTGCCTGAACTCGCTCGTTCTGCACGGAGTTCGGCGGGGTCCGCTGCGGCGGGCCCCGCGCAGTGCGGTACGTACTGCCGGTCCCGAACTGCCGGTCCGTACTGCCGATACGGTGCGTCGGCCCCGTACTTCAGCCCCCTGCGTCCCATGTGCCGAGGACGTCGTAAGCCGGCACCATCGGCCGCGGGCATAACGCCCGTTAACCTTCCCCCATGACTGTGAATCTCGAAGTCGCCGAGGGCGTCGGCACGATCCGCCTGGACCGTCCCCCGATGAACGCGCTGGACGTCGCCACCCAGGACCGGCTGCGTGGACTCGCCGAGGAGGCCACGGAACGCGACGACGTGCGGGCCGTCGTGATCTACGGAGGCGAGAAGGTGTTCGCCGCCGGAGCGGACATCAAGGAGATGCAGGCCATGGACCACGCGGCCATGGTGAAGCGCTCCAAGGCGCTCCAGGACTCCTTCACCGCCGTGGCACGCATCCCCAAGCCCGTGGTCGCCGCCGTCACCGGCTACGCGCTGGGCGGGGGCTGCGAGTTGGCGCTCTGCGCGGACATCCGGGTCGCGGGGGAGGGCGCCAAGCTGGGCCAGCCGGAGATCCTGCTGGGGCTGATCCCCGGAGCGGGCGGCACCCAGCGGCTCGCACGGCTCGTCGGGCCGTCGAAGGCCAAGGACATGATCTTCACCGGGCGTCAGGTCAAGGCCCCGGAGGCGCTGGAGATGGGCCTGGTCGACCGGGTCGTGCCCGACGAACAGGTCTACGAGGAGTCGCGGGCGTGGGCGGAGCGGCTGGCCAAGGGCCCGGCGATCGCGCTGCGTGCGGCCAAGGAGTCCGTCGACGCCGGCCTGGAGACGGACATCGACACCGGCCTCGCGGTCGAACGCAACTGGTTCGCGGGCCTGTTCGCTACGGAGGACCGCGCCACGGGCATGCGCAGCTTCGTCGAGGAGGGGCCGGGCAAGGCGAAGTTCGCCTGAGCGGTGGGCAGTCGGGCCCCGGCGCTCCGCGGCTCAGGCAGGCGTGGCGGGAGGGCGGCGCGATGCGCACCGTCCTCCCGCGTCCCATCTTGTAGGGGATGATCCCGTCAGAAGTCCGGATGTGCCTCATACTGCCCGGCATGGCCTTACGGACGTGCACCCGGGATGCTGTAGCAGGTCAGGGCCGGTGTGCGCACGCGGAAGCGCCGACGGCGCCCAACGGCGCGGCGCGCCGCGCGAGTTGCCCCGTGCACCGGGATCTGGTTGAACGGCCACACGATTCCCCTGCTCGCGCCATGATGGTGGCCATGGCGGGACAGGGAGAAGTGGCGAGCGTGAGCGAGCGGATGCCAGAAGTCCCGGGCGAACCGGCGAGCGACGACGTCTCCGGCGGTGTTCTCGATCTCGTCGGCGACCCGACGATCGGTGAAGTACGTCTGCCCAACCGTCCCGAGTCGGCGAGATGCGCCCCGCCGGCTCGCCCGTACCGTACTCGAGTCGCACTGGTCCCTGCCGGGCCCGGTCACGGACGAGGCGGTCCTGCTCGTGTCCGAACTCGTCGGCAACGCCGTACGGCACACCGGCGCGCTGGTCTTCGGGCTGCGCATGATGCGCCGCCGCGGCTGGATCAGAGTCGAGGTGCGAGACCCTTCGCGCGGTCTGCCGTGCCTGCTGCCCGTGCACGGTCTGGACACCAGCGGGCGCGGGCTGTTCCTCGTCGACACTCTCTCCGACCGCTGGGGGGTCGATCTGCTGCCGCGCGGCAAGACGACGTGGTTCGAGATGCGCATCAGCGCCTGACGGGCGGTCCGACGACCGCGAGGCGCCGGGCAGGCCCGCTGACGGTACCGAGCCGCCGGGGGCAGGCCGCTGACGGTACGCGGTCCGGCAGCATGCGGCCGACCGAACGCCGCCGGCGGCAGGCTTCGCAGGGCCGCGATGTCAGTCATGTCCGGCATACTGTTCCGCGTTGGCACGAAGGCTGTTGGAAGGCGCGGGCGGACCAGTGCCCGTCGCCGGATTCACGGGGGAGCAGAGCATGACCGGTGTGTGCGGGGGACGTTCCACGAGGGCGCTGTTCCGTGCGCCGCTGCTGACTCTCGTCCTGCTCGCGGGCGCGACCGGCTGCGCGGACGACGACGGGGACAGCGACGCGCGCAAGGCCTCGCCGCGGACCTCGAAGGAGGCGCAGTCGTCCGAGTCGCCCGGGGGCAAGAACGGTTCGTCGGCGCCTGACGGCGAGAAGGACGGCGAGCGGGGCCCGGACGAGGGTCCCGGCGAGGACGAGGGCGGCAAGGCAGCGGAGAAGGGCACCGGCGGGGCAGCCGACGGCAAGGACCTCGGCGCCTGCGACGACGCGAAGTGCGAGGTGGAGCTGTCGGCGGGCGACGAGCTGCACCCGCGCGGCTCGTACGGCATCGACGAGTTCACCGTCGAGAGCGTCAAGGGCCACGTGATCACATGGACGGCGCTCTTCAGCGGCGGACGAGTCTCGATGGCGGCGAACGGCGCGGAGGTCTCCTCCACTTCCTGTACCAACGGCTCGTGCAGCGGACGCCTCGGCAAGACCAAGGGCAAGCTCCGAATGAACGGCGTCACCGTCGAGTTCACCTCCATAGACGAGGACAGCGCCGTGGCGAAGCTGTCGCCGGGGAAGTGACGCGGTGACGCGGCAGGCCCTGCGTCCTCGGACCTTACGGGGCCTGCCCCACGCACTCGCCCCTTGCCCTTGATCGCCTCCGCGGCGGAGGGTGGATCTCCGTAGCGGCGGCGCTCGGGCCGCCTCGTACGAGGAAGGGCAGGGCATGCAGCGCCACTCCGCGAAACTCCTCAGCCCCGACGGTTCCCCGCTGCTGTGGATCGGCGTCAACTACTGGTCCCGTACGGGCGGTCCGCTGATGTGGCGTCACTACGACGCCGCGGTCGTCGACGAGGAGTTGCGCACGATGCGCGACCACGGCATCACCCTCACCCGCAGCTTCCTCTACTGGCCGGACTTCATGCCGGAGGAGAACTCTCTGGACCAGGCGATGCTGGAGCGCTACGACGACTTCCTGGAGCGGCACGCCGCCCTCGGCATGCACACCGTCCCCACCTTCCTGGTCGGCCATATGTCCGGGCAGAACTGGGACCCGGCCTGGCGCGACGGCCGCGACGTCTTCGCGGACGCCTCGTTCGTCGCCCAGCAGGAGTGGTACGTGAGGGAGACGACCGCACGCTGGAAGGACCACCCTGCCGTCGCGGGCTGGCTGCTGACGAACGAGATGCCCATCTACGCCGACTGGCCCTCGCGCGGTATCGGCACGCTTGACGCGGCCACCGTCACGGCGTGGGCGAAAACCCTTGTGGGCGCTGTCCGTTCGGCAGGGGCGACCCAGCCGGTGTCCATCGGCGACGGAGCCTGGGGCGTGGAGACCTCGGGAGCGGACAACGGCTTCCGCGTCCGTGATCTGGCGCCCCTCGTCGACTTCCACGGGCCGCACGTCTACAACATGGAGACCGACGCCGTACGCCAGCACCTGGGCGCGGCCTTCGTCTGCGAGCTGCTCGACATCGGCGGAAAGCCCGTGATCCTGGAGGAGTTCGGGCTGACCTCCGACTACGTCTCGGAGGAGAACGCCGCCCACTACTACCGGCAGATCCTCCACAACTCCCTGCTCGCCGGAGCCACCGGCTGGATCGCCTGGAACAACACCGACTACGACGCGCTGGAGGATCAGGAGCCCTACAGCCACCACCCGTTCGAGATGCACTTCGGCATCACCGACAGCGAGGGCCGCCCCAAGGAGCAGCTTCGCGAGGTCAAGCGCTTCACGGAGGTGCTGCGCCGCACCGACGCGGCCCGGCTGCACCGGCCGCCGGCACGCACGGCGATCGTCGTCTCGTCGTTCCTGGAGAGGATGTATCCCTTCACACAGGCCGACGACCGCACCAGCGTCGCCGTCAACACCCGCCAGGCTTATGTCGCGGCACGCGAGGCCGATCTGGGAGTGGGACTGGCGAGGGAGGCCGACGGGCTGCCCGACGACTGCGCCCTGTATCTGCTGCCCTCGGCGAAGCAGCTCACCGCGCCCGGCTGGACGCGGCTGCGGGCGCTGGCGGAATCGGGCGCCACGGTCTACGCCTCGTACTTCGCGGGTGAGCACGCCCATCAGCGCGGTGCGTGGTGGCCGAAGCTCGACGAGACCTTCGGGGTGCGCAAGCAGCTTCGCTACGGGCTGGCCGACCCGATCGAGGGCGACGAGCTGCGCATGGTCTTCCGGCGGGACTTCGGCGGCATCGCCGAGGGCGAGGAGCTGGTCTTCCCCGTCGAAGGCACGGAGAACTCGCGTTCCTACCTGCCCGTCGAGGCGGACGGCGCCGAGGTCGTCGCCACCGACGAACACGGCCGCCCTGCGCTGCTGGTGCGCCGTACCGGCGAGGGCGCGTTCGTGCTGTGCACATATCCCGTGGAGCACATGGCTGCCCGTACGCCGCGCGTCAACCCGGAGCCCACGTGGCGGCTGTATGCCGCGCTCGCGGCCGAGGCAGGCGCCGCACCGGAGGTGTCCACGGCAGACCCCAGGGTGATGACGGCGCGGATGGAGCACGAGGACGGCCGTGGCTATGTGTGGTTCGTGAGCCAGCACGACGCGCCGCTGACGGCCCGGCCGGTGCTCACCGGCGGTGCCGCCTCAGCGAGGCTCATCGGGCTCGACGGCGCGGACCTGCGTGAATTCGAGCTGCCCCCCTTCGGAGTCGTCGTCGCGGAGATGGCACCGTGAGCACAGGGCCGTACTGAGCACAGGGCCGTACTGAGCACAGGCCGTACCGAGCACATTGGCCGTGATGAGCGACGGGCCGTACGCATCGGACCCACGGGCCCCGCCCAGCGGGGTGCACCGTGCCGCGGCGGCCGTGGCCGGGAAGCCGCGGGAAGGGCGGCCCCGACGGGACCGTGACGAGAGAGGAACAGCGCCAGATGAGGATCGAGTCCGCGGAGACGGTCGTCACCAGTCCGGGCCGCAATTTCGTCACCCTGCGTGTGGTGACCGCCGACGGCGTCACCGGCCTCGGCGACGCCACCTTGAACGGCCGGGAGCTGGCGGTCGCGTCGTATCTGCGCGACCACGTGGCGCCGCTGCTGGAGGGCCGGGACGCCCGCAACATCGAGGACACATGGCAGTACCTCTACCGGGGGGCCTACTGGCGCCGCGGCCCGGTCACCATGGCCGCGATCGCCGCCGTCGACATGGCCCTGTGGGACATCAAGGCGAAGGCGGCAGGCATGCCGCTGTACCAGCTTCTCGGCGGCGCCAGCCGTCGTGGCGCCCTCGCCTACGGACACGCCTCGGGACGCGACATCCCCGAACTCCTCGACTCCGTAAGGGCGCACCTCGAAGACGGCTACCGGGCGATCCGGGTGCAGACCGGCGTCCCCGGCCTCGACTCGGTCTACGGAGTGGCCGCCTCCAGCGCCGGTTCCGGCGAGCGCTACGACTACGAACCGGCCCGCCGCACCACCGGCGGCCCCGCCCTCCCCGTGGAGGAGACCTGGGACACGCGCGCCTATCTGCGCCATGTGCCGAGGGTGTTCGAGGCCGTACGGGAGGAGTTCGGGCCCGAACTGCCGCTGCTGCACGACGGGCACCACAGGATGACGCCGATCCAGGCGGCGAAGCTCGGCAAGTCCCTGGAGCCCTACGACCTGTTCTGGCTGGAGGACGTCACGCCCGGCGAGGACCAGGCCGCACTGCGTCTGATCCGTCAGCACACCACGACGCCGCTCGCCATCGGCGAGGTCTTCAACTCCGTGCACGACTACACCACGTTGCTGAGCGAGCGGCTCATCGACTACGTGCGCTCGGCGGTCACCCACACCGGCGGCGTCACCGCGATGAAGAAGCTGCTGGACCTCGCCGCCGTCTACGGCATCCGCTCCGGCATGCACGGGCCGACCGACATCTCACCCGTGGGGATGGCCGCCGCGCTCCATCTCGACCTGGCCGTGCACAACTTCGGCATCCAGGAGTACATGCGCCACTCCGCCACGACCCTGGAGGTCTTCCGTACGTCCTACACGTTCGAGGAGGGGCTTCTGCATCCGTCGGAGAACCCGGGGCTCGGTGTGGAACTGGACTTGGACGCGGCGGCCCGCTTCCCCTACGAGCCTGCCTATCTGCCCGTCAACCGCCTCGCCGACGGGACCGTCCACGACTGGTGAGCCGTGGGCGGCCCCGCCGAACGGGCCCGTACTCCGGGGCCGTTGCAGATCGGAGCTCGTGCTTCGGCGCTCCCCGTACGCCGGCGCATCCCTGCGCCGGCGGTTCGCCGCGTCAGCGCCTCTTGTACTTCGCCCCGATCCGCTGTGCCTCCAGCTGCGACTTGCGCAGCGCCGAGCCCACGGACTGCTCCCCCTTGATGGCTGCGCTCAGCTCCTGCGAGACGCTGTCACCGAGGCCCGTGAACTCCGGTATCCCGACGAACTGGATGCCGAGGGTCGGCCGCTTCTGCACTCCGGGCTTACGCGGGTCGGCCTCGAGTATCGCCTTCTCCGTCGCGTCGTCGAAGGCGCCCGCCGCCTCCTTGTACGCGGGCTGTTTGAACGTCGACTGCCGTTTCCCGGCGGGGACGTTGGCCCAGCCGATCTCACGGCCCACCAGCTCCTCGTACTCCTTGCTCGACGCCCACGACATGAACTCCCATGCGGAACGCGGCTGTTTCGACGCCTTCTGGATGCCCCACGCCCAGGTGTAGAGCCATCCCGAGGAACTGGTCTCCTCTATCGGCGCCGGTACGTATCCGATCTTGCCCTTGACGGGTGACCCGTCGGCCTCCAGAGGGCCGGCGCCCGCCGTCGCGTCGTACCACATCGCCGATTTGCCGCGTTTCATGTTGCGCAGGCAGCCCGCGTATCCGGCCTTCTCGGGGGCGTCCTCCCCGTGGTCGCGCACGAGATCGACGTAGAACTGCGCGGCGTCGGCGAAGGCCGGGTCGGTGAGCTTCGCGTTCCAGTTCTTGTCGAACCAGGTGCCGCCGAAGGTGTTCACGACCGTGGTCAGCGGTGCCGTCATCTCTCCCCAGCCCGGCTGGCCCCGCAGGCAGATGCCGCTCATGCCCTTCTCGGGGCGGTCCGCGCGCTCGGCCAGTTCCGCTACCTGTCCCCACGTGGGCTTCTTCGGCATCTTCAGGCCGAGGTCTTCGAAGACGTCCTTGCGGTACATCAGGAACGAGGACTCGCCGTAGAAGGGCTCCGCGTAGACCTTGCCGTCCGCGCCGCTGAGGGAGAGCTGCATCGGCAGCAGGATGTCGCTCTGGTCGAAGGAACGGTCGCGGGTGATGAAGGAGTCCAGCGGCCTCAGCCAGCCGTGGGCGGCGAAGTCGCGCGTCTCGAAGTTGCTGATGGTCGCGACGTCGTAGCGCCCGGACTGGGTGGCGAAGTCCGAGTGGACCTCCTTGCGGACCTCGTTCTCGGGAAGCGTGGTGAAGCTGACCTTGATGCCCGTCCGCTTGGTGAAGTGCTCGGCGGTGAGCTTCTTCAGCTCCAGCATCTGCGGATTGTCGACCATCAGGACTCTGATGGACTTCTTCTCCGGCGGAGCGTCGTCCTGCGAGCTGCACCCCGTAAGCAGACCCGCCGTGACGGCCGCCGCCGTCACCACCCTTACCGTCCTTCCTCTGCATCCGGACTCGAACCGGGACTTGAACACAGAGCTCTCCTAGCCTTGAAACTTGCGCGGCCCTGCGTGGGGGTGTGGTCGGTCGGCCCCGTACGCAGTGTGACGCCGATCGTGCGGAGAGTTCTACATGCCCGCGAAGGCCGAGAAAAAGCCCGAATGGCCTTCAATCATGTTTGCTTTTGCCTGAGTTGAGGCCGAATTCGACTTCGCTGACCAGCGAGAGGATCGATACGCGCCCGTAGCGGATGCCCGTTTCCCGCTCTGGGGGTGCCCGTTCCGCTTCCGTCGGACCAGACCAAGTCCCGTCGCTACGCGGGTAGTTGGGACTGAAGTGTGATCGAGGCGCGGCGGGGAGCCCTTCACGCTCCCCCCGCCACACCGCTGCGATTCCCTCACAGAAGCGGGAAGCGTCGAAAACGGCGGCAAAGCGGCCGAAAGGGCGGGCAGGGGCGGGCAGTTCAGCGCCCAGTCGCCCGGTCGTGCAACGGGCGCCGTGGGCCGACCACGGCGCTCCCGGTGCGAACGCCGTATCAGTGCACGGACGTTGGATCGGACACGCCCGCAGGCTGACGCCGGGAGGGCACCATGGCGACGCTACGGGACGCCTGCGTCCGCGGGCGGCGTGCGTGGTAGACCAGCGCCGGCGGCAGATTGCGCCACACCGTACGGCCGAGGACGACCTCCTCGAACGTCGTGCACAGCAGTTCCCGGAAGCGCAGCGCCGAGGCGAGCCGCATGGCGTGCACATAGCCGAAGGTCGTGAACGCGCCCCCCGGTGCGAGCACCCGGCTCACGGCACTGAGGATCTCGTTCTGCACCTGCGGTGAGAAGGACGCCCAGGGCAGACCGCTGACGACCACGTCAGCCTTCTCCAGACCGCGCTCGGCGAGCAGGCGCGGCAGTGTCGAGGCGTCGGCGTTCAGCACCTCCACGCGACGGCAGCGGCTACGCAACTGCTCCGCCAGCCGCGGGTTCATCTCGACGGCGAGCTGATGGCCGCGTCCGGCGAGCTGTTCCTCGATGGCGCTGGTGAACGCCCCGGTACCGGGCCCTAGTTCGACCACCACCGGATCACCGAGTTCCGGTACGGGCGCCGTCACCGCTTCGGCGAGTCTGGAGGAACTGGGGGCCACAGCACCGATGTCGGCGGGTGATCGAAGGAACTCACGCAGCATCACGCCGGTCTCGCTCGTCAACGCTCTTTGCCTCTCGGGGACGTCAAGGGCTCGAGACCGGCCAGGAACGCAGCGCCTTCAGCGGCATGAGGGAGGGGCTGCGACGGGGACGGCGCGACCTCGCGGGGACCACCGTACCCATGGATCGGGCCGCTGCGGGCACGCCCCGGGATCTTGCCGATCATGACCCCTGTGACCTGGCCTTACGTGCCTCGGACGAGGGATCGCCGTATCCGGCGCATCGGCGCGAAACGGTAGCGGCGAGGCCGATGCCGCAGCAGGGGGCGGAGCGGTCGGAACGGCGCGCAAGGGACTTTACGGGGGCGTGCGGCGGGTGGCCGGAAGCTTTCGCCGGATGCGCCACGGGCGAGGCGTCAGGGGCAGGGCCGGGGCGTCGTGTGTGAGATCTCACGCAGGGGGCGCGGGACTCGGCGGCGGTCCGCGGCATCGGCGACACCGCCACCGGCACCCTCTACGGCACCGCCACCGGCACCCCTTACGGCACCGGCCCCCGCGCTCAGCACTCGATGACGTTGACCGCGAGTCCGCCCCGCGCCGTCTCCTTGTACTTGACCTTCATGTCCGCGCCGGTGTCCTTCATCGTCTTGATGGCCTTGTCGAGCGACACGTGGTGCCGCCCGTCGCCCCGCAGCGCCATGCGGGCGGCCGTGACGGCCTTCACCGCGGCCATGCCGTTGCGCTCGATGCACGGGATCTGGACGAGCCCGCCGATCGGATCGCAGGTGAGCCCCAGATTGTGCTCGATGCCGATCTCCGCCGCGTTCTCCACCTTCTCCGGGCCGCCGCCCAGCACCTCGGCCAGGCCGCCCGCCGCCATGGAGCACGCCGAGCCGACTTCTCCCTGGCAGCCGACCTCCGCGCCGGAGATCGAGGCGTTCTCCTTGAACAGCAGCCCGATCGCCCCCGCCGCCAGCAGGAAACGTACGACCCCGTCCTCGTCGGCACCCGGCACGAACTCGGTGTAGTAGTGCAGCACCGCCGGGATGATGCCCGCCGCCCCGTTGGTGGGCGCGGTGACGACGCGGCCGCCCGCCGCGTTCTCCTCGTTCACCGCCATCGCCCACAGCGTCAGCCACTCCGTGGCGTGCGCCGCGCGGTCGCCCTCGGACCTGAGCTGGCGTGCGGCCGTCGCCGCCCTGCGGCGCACCTTCAGACCACCCGGCAGGATGCCCTCACGGCTCAATCCGCGTGCCACGCACGCCCGCATCACCTCCCAGATCTCCAGCAGGCCGTCGCGGATCTCCGCCTCCGAGCGCCAGGCCCGCTCGTTCTGGAGCATCAGCTCGGAGACGGAAAGCCCGGTCTCCCGGGTGAGCCTCAGCAGTTCGTCGCCCGTACGGAACGAGTGCTTCAGCACGGTGTCGTCGGGCTTGATACGGGCCTCGCCCGCCTCCCCCTCACCGAGCACCGTCTCGTCGACGACGAAGCCTCCGCCCACGGAGTAGTACGTCTTCTCCAGCAGCGGGGCGCCGGAGGCGTCGTAGGCGTGGAGCGTCATCCCGTTCGCGTGGTGCGGCAGCGAGCGGCGGCGGTGGAGTACCAGCTCGGACGCCTCGTCGAAGTCGATCTCGTGGGCGTCCCCTATGTCGGCGGCGAGCAGCCGCAGCCGCTTCGACGAGCGGATACGGGCCGCTCTGTCGTCGGCGTTCTCGACGTCCACGGTGCGCGGCGACTCGCCCTCCAGACCCAGCAGTACTGCCTTGGCGGTGCCGTGCCCATGGCCGGTCGCGCCCAGCGAGCCGTACAGCTCGGCCTTTACGGACGCGGTGTGGGCCAGCACGCCCTCGTTCTTCAGACGGCGGGCGAACATGCGGGCTGCGCGCATCGGGCCGACCGTATGGGAGCTGGACGGGCCGATGCCGATCGAGAAGAGGTCGAAGACGGAGACCGCCATGACAGGCGCCTCCTTTCCGTGCGGTGGCCGTGCCGCCGCGGCGCGGAGGTCCCGCGCCGCGGCACAGGGGCCTGGTCTACGAACCCAGGCCCGGGTAGAGGGGGTGCTTCTCGGTGAGCGCGGTGACGCGGGCGCTCAGTGACTTCGCCTTGTCCTCGTCGAAGCCGGGCAGCAGCGCCTCGGCGATGACGTCGGCGACCTCGCGGAAATCCTCCTCCTGGAAGCCGCGGGTGGCGAGCGCGGGCGTGCCGATGCGCAGTCCGGAGGTGACCATGGGCGGGCGCGGGTCGTTCGGCACCGCGTTGCGGTTGACGGTGATGCCGATCTCGTGCAGCCGGTCCTCGGCCTGCTGCCCGTCCAGTTCGCTGTTGCGCAGGTCCACGAGGATCAGATGGACGTCCGTGCCGCCCGAGAGGACGGACACGCCCGCCTCCACCGCGTCGGGCTGAAGCAGACGCTCGGCGAGCAGCCGGGCACCGGTCAGGGTGCGCTGCTGGCGCTCCTTGAACTCCTCGGACGCCGCGATCTTGAACGAGACCGCCTTCGCGGCGATGACGTGTTCCAGCGGGCCGCCCTGCTGACCGGGGAAGACCGCAGAGTTGATCTTCTTGGCGTGCTCCTTCTTGGAGAGGATCACGCCGCCGCGCGGGCCGCCGAGGGTCTTGTGCGTGGTGGTGGTGACCACGTCCGCGTACGGGACGGGCGAGGGGTGCAGCCCCGCCGCGACCAGCCCCGCGAAGTGCGCCATGTCGACCATGAGCAGCGCGCCGACCTCGTCCGCGACGCGGCGGAAGGCGGCGAAGTCGAGCTGCCGGGGATACGCGGACCAGCCCGCGATGATCATCTGCGGGCGGTGCTCACGGGCCAGCCGTGCCACCTCTTCCATGTCGACCTGGCTGGTCTCCTCGTCGACGCGGTAGGCGACGACGTTGTAGAGCTTGCCCGAGAAGTTGATCTTCATCCCGTGTGTGAGATGGCCGCCGTGTGCCAGGTCCAGGCCCATGATCGTGTCGCCTGGCTTGAGCAGGGCGAACATCGCGGCGGCGTTCGCGGAGGCGCCGGAGTGCGGCTGTACGTTCGCCGCGTCCGCGCCGAAGAGGTCCTTGATGCGCTGGCGGGCGATGTTCTCGATGACGTCGACGTGTTCGCAGCCGCCGTAGTAGCGGCGCCCCGGGTAGCCCTCGGCGTACTTGTTGGTGAGGACGGAGCCCTGGGCCTCCAGGGACGCCACGGGGGCGAAGTTCTCCGACGCGATCATCTCGAGGGTGGACTGCTGGCGGTGGAGTTCGGCGTCGACGGCGGCGGCGACGTCCGGGTCCACCTCGTGGAGAGAGCTGTTGAGAAGCGACATGGAACCATCCCTGGTGGCAGGCCGGTCGGGCACATTGGCGGACATACGGGCTTCGGCGTTGCTGTACGTGGCGCGGGCGCCGGGTCCCGGCGAGCGGGCCCGGTGCGGACCCGGCGAGGGTGCTGCTGAGCCGGGAGTCAGCTTCCGGAGGTGAACGAGGTGTACTCCTCGGCGGACAGCAGGCCCTGCGGCTCGTCCGAGACACGGACCTTGAACAGCCAGCCGCCCTCGAACGGCGCGGAGTTGACCAGCGCCGGGTCGTCCACGACGTCCTGGTTGACCTCCGTGATCTCGCCGGAGACCGGTGAGTACAGGTCGCTGACCGACTTCGTCGACTCCAGCTCGCCGCAGGGCTCGCCCGCGGTGACCGCATCCCCGGTCTCGGGGAGCTGCACGAAGACGACATCGCCGAGCGCTTCGGCTGCGTGCGCGGTGATCCCGACCGTCGAGACGCCGTCCTCGGCGTCCGACAGCCACTCGTGCTCCTTGCTGTAACGAAGCTGCTGCGGGTTGCTCATGTTGCGATTCTCCTGGATGAGAGGGGTACGGGGGGAATCAGTCTTGGTCAGTGGGACGGACGGCACGGCGGCAGGCACGGGCCCCGGAGCGCCGAGGGCACTTCCGGCTGCCCGCCCCGCCCTCCGAACGGACGGATCGACGGACGGTCGACGGACTGATGGACGAACGGACTGACGGACACGGGCATCAACGGGCGGGTCAGCGCTGCCGCTTGTAGAACGGGAGCGCCACGACTTCGTAAGGCTCGTGCCTGCCGCGGATGTCGACCGCGACGCCCTCGGTGCCGGGCTCGGCGTACGCGGGGTCGACGTAGGCGATGGCGATCGGCTTGCCCAGCGTCGGCGAGGGCGCTCCAGAGGTGACCTCGCCGATCACCGAACCGTCCGCCGAGACCACCTCGTACCCGGCACGCGGCACCCGGCGGCCCTCGGCGATCAGCCCCACGAGCTTGCGCGGCGGCGCCTCCTCGGCCTGCGCGGCGGCGGCCTCCAGCGGCTCACGCCCGACGAAGGCACCGTCGTTCGTGCTCTTCCCGAACTTCACGATCCGGCCCATGCCCGCGTCGAACGGCGTTGTACGCGTGGTGAGTTCGTGCCCGTACAGCGGCATGCCCGCCTCGAGGCGCAGGGTGTCGCGGCAGCTCAGCCCGCACGGCACGAGACCCGCGGGCTTGCCCGCCTCGGTGAGCGCCTCCCATACGGTCACGGCGTCGGCGGGGGAGACGAACAGCTCGAAGCCGTCCTCGCCGGTGTATCCGGTACGGGCGATGAGCGCTTCACACCCGGCGACCTCGCCAGGCAGCCCGGCGTAGTACTTCAGCCCGTCCAGGTCGGCGTCCGTGAGGCCCTTGAGGCTGTGCTTCCCCGAGAGAATGGCCGCCGCCTCCGGGCCCTGCACGGCGATCAGCGCGTAGGAGTCGCGGTCGTCACGCACCTGAGCGTCGGCGAAGCCGCTGCCGCGCTCGCGCAGGGCGTCCAGCACGGTCTGCGCGTTGGCGGCGTTGGCGACGACCATATACGTCTCCTCGCCGGTGCGGTACACGATCAGGTCGTCGAGGATGCCGCCCGAGGCGTCGCAGATCATGGTGTAGCGGGCGCGGCCCACGGCCAGCCGCGAGAGGCTGCCGACCAGCGCGTAGTCCAGCAGCTCGCCCGCCTGCGGCCCGGCGACGGTGATCTCGCCCATGTGGGACAGGTCGAAGAGGCCCGCACGCGTGCGTACGGCTACGTGCTCGTCGCGCTCGCTGCCGTAGCGCAGCGGCATGTCCCAGCCGGCGAAGTCGGTCATCGTCGCGCCGAGGGCGCGGTGCACGGCGTCCAGTGCGGTGGTGCGGGGGCCGCCGCCGGAACCCTCGCCGGTGGCATCGCTGTGAATGTCGCTCATGTCAGGCTCCCGAGACTCGGTGACGCGGATGTCCTCCCCATCTGTCATCGGAACCTGAGAGGTTCGCCACGAGCCCTCGTGCACGGGCGGCGGCTTGCACCGTGGGTGGGACCGCACCCGGGCGGCCCGCTTTTCAGATCTGCCTCGTCCTGCGCGGTATCGGTGCCTGAGAGATTCAAGGGAGGACTTGCTCCTTCGGCGCCCCGTGCGTGCCCGCGCGCTGCGCGCGGCCGGGGACTCTCCCGCGTGGATTCAAACGGCCGTTATGCAGTTGACTGGCTGGCCCGCTCATCATGGCACGGAGGAACGGGGGCGTCGACGGTGCGTTCGACCGGCGGGGAGGATGCCGCCTTGCTGCGCATTACCATTTCTTGACACTCTCAGGGGCGAGCCGCCGGACGGCGGCCTTATCCGGGGAGGGCGATCAGGTGGGCAGCCTGCGCAGTGCGTACGCGACCGTGACGGGCCGGGGGTATCCGGCCTCCGGTCAGCGCAGAGACGCCGGCGCGTCGGCCCGTGCGCCCGCGACTGCGCGTGCCCCGGCGGAATCAGCCGCCCAAGGAGCCGCCGATCCGAGGACTCAGGGGCCCGCCGCCGCGGAGCCGGTCGTTCCGAGGCCCGCCGCGGAACCTGGTGCTCCCGGCGCCGGCGCGGCTCACGGCCCGGCCTCCGGTGCCGGCTCAACTCCCGTAGCCGACGCGGCTCCTGGCACGCCTGACGGCACGTCTACCGGCCCCGCTGTCGCCCCCGCCCCCGTCCCGGTCTCCGCCACGGCCGCCCGGCTCCCGGCCGCCGACGGCGGTTCCGTACTGCGGGAGGACCTTCGCGGCACCGTCACGCGCCGCACGCTGCGCTTCCCCACCGGCGACCGCGTCGTCGTCTCCGGCCTGCCCGGCAGCGGCAAGTCGACCCTGATCCGCCGCGTGCTCGCCCTTGAGGACGCCGTGTGCCGCATCGACTCCCAGGACGTACGCGAGCGGTGGGCCGCCGCGCTGCCGCGCCTGCTGCCGTACGCCGTCTACCGTCCGCTCGTCCGCATAGCGCACTACACGGGTCTGCGGCGCGCGCTGGCCTCCGGCGCGAGCGTCGTCGTACACGACTGCGGCAGCCAGGCATGGGTGCGCAACTGGCTCGCCCGCGACGCCCGCCGACGCGGACGCGCGCTCCATCTCGTCCTCCTCGACGTGCCGCCCGAGACCGCGCTGCGCAGCCAGGCCGAACGCGGACGCACGGTGTCCGACTACGCGTTCATGCGCCACCGCCGGGCCGTACGGCGGCTGATCGCGGACGCAGAGTCCGGGCGACTGCCCCGGGGCATCGAGTCGGTTGTGCTCCTCGACCGGGGCGCCGCGGGAGCGCTCGCGGGAATGGCCTTCGACTAGCGGACCGCGCGGCGACCGACGGACCTCGCGGCGACCGACGGACCGCGCGGCGACCGACGGACCTCGCGGAGACCGGCGGACCTCGCGGAGACCGGTGACCGGCGACCGGCGGGGCCGCCGGACCCGGTCGGGCGGTGTCCCGGCGTGCGCACGCCCGCGCTTCCTGGGAGCGGGGCCGTCCGCCCAGCGGACCGACGATCTACGGCGGGACCGGCCGCGACCCGCTGTGACCACCGCACTAGGGTTGCCGTCATGACCATTCCTCAGCAGTACGGACCGGGCCACGGCGGAGGCTGGCCCGGCAACGAGCTGGAGGAGGCCCTCGCCGCCTCCCTCGAAGTGCCCGGCGCGGGCGCCCGGCTGCTGGAGGTGCTGGGCCGCAGCAGCGTCTGGGTGCCGCTGCCCGAGGGCGGAGGGCCCAACAGCCCCGATCTCGACCTGCCCACCGTGGAGTTGGACGGCCAGGTGTACGTGCCCGTCTTCAGCTCCGAGCAGCAGTTCCTGCATGTGGTGGGCACCCATATGTCCTTCACGGTCGCGCCTGCCCGGGAGTTCGCCCGGGGCCTGCCGCCGCAGGTCGGCATCGCCGTCAACCCGGAGGGCACGGTCGGCATGCCGCTGCCGCCCGAGGCGGTCGCCGAGCTGTGCGCCAACACCCCTGCTGAGCAAGCGGCTTGGGGCGTGGCGCGGGGCGCTCGGGTGCGGCTCTTCGAACCCGACTGGCAGGACGAGCCGGTCGACTTCCTCGCCGCCGCGGCCGGGGAGTTCTCCGCGCTGCCGTGGCTGCGTACGGCACGGCGCGCGCTCGCCAGCTCCGAGGGCGACCCGCCCGCGCTCTTCGTAGGCATCGAGCTGGACCAGCTCGACCCGCAGATCCGCCAGGCCGCACACGACGCGCTCGCACGCGCCCTGGGCCAGGTCCCGGTCGACTGGCTCGTACAACTCGTGCTGATGGACGCGGCGCAGGACCCCGTCGTGGACTGGATGCGCCACTGCGTGCGGCCCTTCTACACCCGCGACTAGGCCCGGGACGCGTCCTGTACCGCCTCGGCCGGTCCGGCGTCACACCGCGACCGGCCCGGCCCCGCCCGCACCCCGGTCGGAGCGTCCCGGGCAGAATCCGCCCCAGGATGTAGCGCTTCAGCACGACGTACCGTGTCGGTGCCTGCTCTTAAGCTGGTTTGATGACGGGGACAACGGGGAGGGCCGCGTTCGCGGGCCCGGTTCG
This sequence comes from Streptomyces marispadix, assembly GCF_022524345.1. Taxonomy (NCBI): domain Bacteria; kingdom Bacillati; phylum Actinomycetota; class Actinomycetes; order Kitasatosporales; family Streptomycetaceae; genus Streptomyces; species Streptomyces marispadix. The sequence continues at coordinate 4,954,687 of NZ_JAKWJU010000002.1, forward strand.
GATCATGGTGGAATACCGCTCCCTCACCGGCCGTGCCGCTTGGGGGCATTCCCCCTCGCTGCGCTGGGGGGACCCCCACCCAGGCCGCAGGCTCTGGGGGAGGCCGGTGAGGCGCGGGAGCGGCTACGCAGGAAGGGCGGCCAGGTGAGCGCGGGTGCAGGCGTCGAGCAGCGGCTGGGGCAGGTGTCGCCGGGGAGGTACGACACCTATGAGGCGCTGCTCGATGCGCTCACCGACGGCGAAGTGTGGATGCTGCTGTGGAACGGCCGCCCGGGCGCGCCCGACGCCCAGTACGGAAACATGGAGGTCGGCGGGTACGGCTACGCGCCTTGTGTGACCTCCGCCCAGGAGCTGGCCGCCTCCGGCTGGGACCGGTCGCACGAGATCGTCACCGGCCGCGAGATCGCGGCGGCGCTCTTCCCCGAGCGCTGGGGCATCTGGCTCAACCCGCACGCTCCCGGCGGCGGCGTCGGCATCCCATGGCTCGATCTGCGGCGCATCGCCCTGGGCCTGGACCAGTTGCCCGCCGGGCCGCTGCGCATCAGTGAACCGAGCCTGGACGTCGCGCAGTTCTACGCCCTGCTCAGCCAGAACGCACACAGCACCCCGGCCGTGCGCTCGCTGCGCCGCGCCTGGGTGCAGCCCGCGCTGGGCGCCGGATATCTCGCGATCGGCCTGGATCTCTACGACACGGGGCAGCAGGCGGTCGAGTCGGCGCAGCAGATGATGCGTCAGTCCGTGGCGGCCGTTCCGGAGGGGCTGCCGGTCTCCAGCGTCTCGATGTCCGACGACTACGACCCGGTGGCGATGTGGCTCCGGCGCAATTCGCGGCCGTTCTTCGACCGTGACGTGTCGACGGCGCACGCCGGGCCGCAGCACGGCTACGGCTATCCGCGCACCTGACCACGCGGACCACGGCCCGCGGAGCACGGACTGCGACCTCGGCTGCGGACTGGGGAACGCGGACCGCGGACCACGACCGGAACCCGGCCCGACTCGCAGCGGACGCACGCGACTTCGGCGCGTCCGGGCCGAGTCCTGCCTCGGCCCGGCCCCGCACGCCGTACAACCGGCGGGCGGGGCGCTCCCGTTCGGCACGCGCCCGTACTGCTGTTTCCTGGCCGTCCGGCCGGTCGGCTGCCAACCCGCCCCGCGCCGGGGGAGCTTGGCGCAAGGAACCGCAGGTGGGCGGTTGTCCACGCGCATTGACAGAATTCCGATAGTCGTCGGCTCCCGTTCGTATAACGGAATCTGACGCGCCACATCACAGTTAGGCATCCTTTCCACATGGGGACTGGCGGGTGATCGCGGGCCCGATGAAGACTCCCGACCGTCGAGGCCACTCGGCCTTGTGAACGCGTTACCTGCGAACTGGCCGCTACAGCGGCGGACGTGGCTGGTCACCCCCCGGCCGAGAGAGGGTTCCCCCACGATGACGGCACCACTGCACGACACGACCGCGGAGACCGCGCCTGTCGATCCTGCTCTCGGTGACGGCACGAACAGCAAGTCCATCGAGGGGCGTTCTCTCGGACGGATCGCCTGGAACCGCCTCAAGCGCGACAAGGTGGCGCTCTCCGGCGGCGCGGTGGTCCTTCTGCTGATCGTGGTCGCGGTGTGCGCGCCGATCATCGTCAGCCTGCTGGGGCACCCGCCGGACCAGCACAACGAGAGCGCCATCGACCCGCTCTTCCAGACGCCGAAGGGCGCCCTCGGCGGCATCAGCGCCGACCATCTCCTCGGCGTGGAGCCCGGCAACGGACGCGACATCTTCAGCCGCATCGTCTACGGAGCGCGCGTCTCGCTGCTCGTCGGCTTCCTCTCCGCGGTGGTCGCCGTGGTCGTCGGCACCGTACTGGGCGCTCTCGCGGGCTACTTCGGCGGCTGGCTGGACGCGGCCATCAGCCGCGTGATGGACATGCTGCTGGCCTTCCCGCAGCTTCTGTTCATCATCTCCCTGATCTCCGTGGTGCCGAACGAGATGTTCGGGCTGACGGGGACGGGAGTACGGCTGACCGTGATGATCCTCGTGATCGGCTTCTTCGGCTGGCCGTACATCGGCCGCATCGTCCGCGGCCAGACCCTCTCGCTCCGCGAGCGTGAGTACGTGGAGGCGGCGCGCAGTCTCGGCGCCGGGCGGCGCTACATCCTCTTCAAGGAGCTGCTGCCCAACCTGATCGCGCCGATCACCGTCTACACGACGCTGATGATTCCCACCAACATCCTCACCGAGGCGGCACTCAGCTTCCTGGGCGTGGGAGTCAAGCCGCCGACCGCCTCGTGGGGGCAGATGCTCTCGCAGGCGGTCCGGTACTACGAGGCGGACCCGATGTTCATGGTGGTGCCGGGTGTGGCCATCTTCATCACCGTCCTCTCCTTCAACCTCTTCGGAGACGGCGTGCGTGACGCGCTCGATCCCAAGGGTTCCCGATGACCCCCCACACCAGCCATCGCCAGGCCCGCCCTGGTTCTGGACCCCGGCCCGGCGCAGCAGTGCGGGCCGTGACTCACACCGGAGGATGCAGATCGTGACAACCCAACGCTCATCGAGGCGCAGGATCGCCGCGTCGGCCGTCGCGGTCGCTGCCCTCCTGTCCACCGCGGCCTGTGGTGGCGGCGGCAGTGACGACAGCGGAGACGGCAAGGCGCCCGGATTCAACGCGGCCAGGGCCAAGTTGGCCAACCCGTCCGACAAGAAGGGCGGCACGCTGAAGTTCATAGGCACCCAGGACGCCGACTCGTGGGACACCACGCGCGGCTACTACGGGTTCGCCTGGGACTTCATGCGCTACTACAGCCGCACGCTCATGACGAGCAAGCCCGTCGCCGGCAAGGAGAGCTCCGAACTCGTCCCGGACCTCGCCAAGTCCAAGGCGAAGATCACGGACGGCGGCAAGACCTACAGCTACGAGCTGCGCGACGGCATCACCTGGGAGGACGGCAAGCCCGTCACCTCCAAGGACATCAAGTACGGCATCGAGCGGCAGTGGGCACAGGACGTGCTGTCCGGCGGTCCCATCTACCTCAAGGACGTGCTCGACCCGGACGGCAAGTACAAGGGCCCGTACAAGGACAAGTCCAAGGACAAGCTGGGCCTCGACGCCATCGAGACGCCCACGGACAAGAAGATCGTCTTCCATCTGCCCAAGCGCAACGGCGACTTCGAGCAGATGATCGCGATGCCGGCTGCGGCGCCGGTGCGCCAGGACAAGGACACCAAGTCCAAGTACGGCCTCAAGCCCTTCTCCAACGGCCCGTACAAGTTCCAGTCGTACACGCCGAACAAGAAGCTGACGCTGGTCCGCAACCCCGAGTGGAAGAAGTCCTCGGACAACATCCGCAAGGCGCTCCCTGACAAGATCACGCTGACGCTGCTGACCAACGCCGACGAGATGGACAAGCGTCTGATCAACGGCGACTACGACCTGGACATCAACGCCACCGGCATGGAGGCGGCAGGCCGTCAGAAGGCGCTCAAGGAGCACAAGGACAACATCGACAACCCGAGCACGGGCTACATCCGCTACGCGGTCTTCCCGCAGACGGTGAAGCCCTTCGACAACATCCACTGCCGCAAGGCGATGATCTACGGCTCGGACCACAAGTCGATCCAGAACGCCCGCGGCGGCCCGCTCGCCGGCGGCGACATCGGCACCAACATGCTGCCGGCCCTCGTCCCGGGCTCCGACCTGAAGTTCGACCCGTACGGCATCGCCAAGAACGACGGCGCCGCCGACGTGAAGAAGGCCAAGGCCGAGCTGAAGAAGTGCGGCAAGCCGAACGGCTTCAAGACCACCATCGCCGTCCGCAACAACAAGCAGGTCGAGGTCGCCTCGGCCGAGGCGATGCAGGCGTCGCTGAAGAAGATCGGCATCGAGGCCGAGGTCGACGAGTACGACGGCGCGCAGACCACGGGCATCATCGGCAACCCCGACGTGGTCAAGAAGAAGAACTACGGGATCATCATCATGGGCTGGGGCCCGGACTTCCCGTCCGGCCAGGGGTACGGCATGCCGCTGTGGCACAGCAAGTACATCCTGGACAACGGCAACAACAACTACGCCATGATCGACGACCCGAAGATCGACAAGATGTTCGCCGACGCGATCGCCGAACTCGACAAGAACAAGGCGGCCCAGAAGTACGCGGCCATCAACGCCGAGGTCATGAAGGGCGCTTACTACCTGCCCTTCACGTTCGAGAAGAACATCATCTGGCGGTCCAGCAGGCTGACCAACGTCGGCACGGCAGACGCCTGGAGCGGCCGTTACGACTACGCCCTGCTGGGCGTCAAGTGATCCGTCCGACCCTGTCGGCGCACCCGCCGCCAGTCACGAAGGGCAGGTGAGGGCCGCAGCGGTGGCCCGGTGAACTCCCTGTGAAAGCAGGCGAGTTCACCGGGCCCTGCCGGGCCGGAAGCAGTGCTCACTTATCTCATCAGGCGGCTGTTCGCCGTCGTCGTGATGCTGGTCGTCGTCATGCTGGCGGTGTTCGGCATCTTCTTCCTGATCCCCAAGTGGACGGGTGTCGACCCCGCCACGATGTTCGTCGGCAAGCAGGCCGACGCGGAGGCGCTGGAGGGCATCCGCCAGAAGCTGGGACTGGACGACCCGATCCTCGTCCAGCTCTTCGACTTCTTCAAAGGCGTCCTCGTCGGCCGCGACTACGTCAGCGCCGGCGACACCCTCCACTGCTCGGCGCCCTGCTTCGGCTACTCGTTCAAGACCGAGCAGGCCGTCTGGCCGGTCCTCGCAGACCGGCTGCCCGTCACCCTGGGCCTCGCCGTCGGTGCCGCGATCATCTGGCTCGTCATCGGGCTGTCCGCCGGTGTCGTCTCGGCGCTGCGCCGCGGCTCCATCTGGGACCGCGCCGCGATGGGCCTCGCCCTCAGCGGCGTCTCGCTGCCGATCTACTTCACGGGCCTGCTGTCGCTGGCGGTCTTCTCCTACGGGCTGGGCCTCGTCAGCAACGAGTACACGCCCATGGAGGAGAGCTTCCCCGACTGGTTCAGCGGGATGATCCTGCCCTGGCTGACTCTGGCGTTCCTCTTCGGCGCGATGTACGCCCGGCTCACCCGGGCCACCATGCTCGAAGTGATGGGCGAGGACTACATCCGCACCGCCCGCGCCAAGGGCGTGCCGGAGCCGGTCGTCATCCGCAAGCACGCCATGCGCTCCACGATGACCCCCGTCATCACCCTCCTCGGCGTCGACCTCGGCGCCCTGATGGGCGGCGCGATCCTCACCGAGACCACCTTCAGCCTTCCGGGCCTCGGCCAGGCCGTGCTGAAGGCCATCGGCGAGAAGGACCTGCCGCTGATCCTCGGCGTCACGCTGATCACCGCCTCGGCGGTCGTCGTGGCGAACCTGGTCGTGGACCTGCTGTACGGCGTGATCGACCCCCGAGTGAGGCTCGCATGACGGAATCGCACAAGACGGGTGCCTCGGCGGTCGGCGAGCCCGTGGCCGACCGCAGCCCCTCCCGTTCGTTCCTCGAAGTACGCGATCTGCACGTGCACTTCCCCACCGAGGACGGCCTGGTGAAGTCCGTCGACGGGCTCTCCTTCAAGCTGGAGAAGGGCAAGACCCTCGGCATCGTCGGCGAGTCCGGGTCCGGCAAGTCCGTGACGTCCCTCGGCGTCATGGGCCTGCACACCGTAGGGCAGTACGGGCGGGAGAAGGCACGTCTGTCCGGTGAGATCTGGCTCGACGGGCAGGAACTGCTCTCCGCCGACCCGGACTCGGTGCGCAGGCTGCGCGGCCGTGAGATGGCGATGATCTTCCAGGACCCGCTGTCCGCGCTGCATCCGTACTTCACCATCGGCCACCAGATCGTCGAGGCGTACCGCGTCCACCACGACGTGGACAAGAAGTCCGCCAAGAAGCGGGCCGTCGAACTCCTCGACCGCGTCGGCATTCCCCAGCCCGACCAGCGCGTCAACAGCTATCCGCACGAGTTCTCCGGCGGCATGCGCCAGCGCGCCATGATCGCCATGTCCCTGGTGAACAACCCCGAGCTGCTGATCGCCGACGAGCCGACGACGGCGCTCGACGTCACCGTGCAGGCGCAGATCCTCGACCTGATCCGCGATCTCCAGAAGGAGTTCGGCTCGGCGGTCATCATCATCACCCACGACCTGGGCGTCGTCGCCGAACTCGCGGACGACATCCTCGTGATGTACGGGGGCCGCTGCGTCGAGTACGGCACCGCCGAGCAGGTCTTCTACGAGCCGCAGCACCCCTACACCTGGGGCCTGCTGGGTTCCATGCCGCGCATCGACCGTGCCCAGAGCGAACGGCTCATCCCCGTCAAGGGCTCGCCGCCCAGCCTGATCAACATCCCCGCCGGCTGCGCCTTCAACCCGCGCTGCCCGTACGCGGATGTGCCCAAGGGCGATGTCACCCGCACCGAACGTCCCGAGCTGAGGGACCTGGGCAGCGGGCACCTCTCGGCCTGCCACATGGACAAGGCCGACCGGGACCGCGTCTGGAACGAAGAGATTGCCCCGAAGCTGTGAGTGAGGACGAGCAGATGACGATCCCGTCCCAGCGCGCGACCGGCGACGGCGCCGAGGCGGCAGCCGGCACCGTGCAGACCAAGGCCGACCCGGCGCCCGGGGAGTCGCTGCTGAAGGTCACCGGCCTGAAGAAGCACTTCCCCATCACCAAGGGAATCCTCAAGCGCCAGGTCGGCGCGGTCAAAGCGGTCGACGGCATCGACTTCGACGTACGCGCGGGGGAGACCCTGGGCGTCGTGGGGGAGTCCGGCTGCGGCAAGTCCACGATGGGCCGGCTCATCACGCGGCTGCTCGAACCGAGCGCCGGGACCGTCGAGTTCGAGGGCCGCGACATCACGCACCTCGGCGTGAGCGGCATGCGTCCGCTGCGGCGCGACGTCCAGATGATCTTCCAGGACCCGTACTCGTCGCTGAACCCCCGGCACACCGTCGGTGCGATCGTCAGCGCCCCCTTCAAGCTCCAGGGCGTCACGCCCGAGGGCGGCGTGAAGAAGGAGGTGCAGCGGCTGCTGGACCTCGTCGGCCTCAACCCGGAGCACTACAACCGCTATCCGCACGAGTTCTCCGGCGGTCAGCGGCAGCGCATCGGCATCGCCCGCGCGCTGGCCCTCAATCCGAAGCTCGTCGTGGCGGACGAGCCGGTCTCGGCGCTGGACGTGTCGATCCAGGCGCAGGTCATCAATCTGCTCGACGACCTACAGGACGAACTCGGCCTCACCTACGTGATCATCGCTCACGACCTGTCGGTGATCCGCCACGTCTCGGACCGGATCGCGGTCATGTACCTCGGCAAGATCGTGGAGTTGACCGACCGGCGGTCGCTCTACGAGTCGCCGATGCACCCCTACACACGGGCGTTGCTGTCGGCCGTACCGGTCCCCGACCCGCGCCGCAGGGCGGAGGGCGGACGCGAGCGAATCCTGCTCCAGGGAGATGTGCCCTCGCCGATCAAGCCGCCGAGTGGCTGCCGGTTCCACACCAGGTGCTGGAAGGCGACGGAGGTCTGCAAGACGGCCGAGCCGCCGCTGGTCTCCCTGGCGCCCGGACACGAGGCGGCCTGCCACCACCCGGAGAACGCCCCGGACCAGCACCCCGAGGACAAGCTTCCCGCGGCGGGCTGAACGCTGCCGCGGGCTGAACGCGGCGGCGGGGCGCCCCGCCGCCGGGGATGAAGACGTGAGAGGGGCGGCCGCGTGCTTCGCGGCCGCCCCTCCCGTACGCCTCGTACTTGTGCGGTTTTCCCGGCAGTTGTCTCTTCTGCTGTGTCTCCAGTTGTACTGCTCATCTGCCGCGCCGGATCAGTAGGCGCTGTTGACGTTGTCCATCGAGCCGTACTTGTCCGCCGCGTAGTTGCACGCGGCCACGATGTTCGCCACCGGGTCGGTCACCTCATGCTTGGTGCCCTTGACGTGGTACTGGTCGAAGGTCGGCTGGATGGTCTGGAGCAGACCCTTGGAGGGCGTGCCCTTCTTGGCGTTGACGTCCCAGTCGTTCATGGCGTTGGGGTCGCCGCCGGACTCACGGATGATGTTCTTCTTGATGCCGTGGTACGAGCCGGGGATGCCCTCCTCCTTCATGATGGAGCGGGCCTGCTTGATCCAGCCGTCCAGGTTGTCGGCCTTCGTGGCGCGCTCGGCGCTGAGGGTGCTGCGACCACTGCGGTCGGCCTTCTCGCCACGGGCCTCCTCGGCCTTGGCGGTCTGCTTGGCCTTCTCGGCCTTCTCCGCACGGCCGGCCTCGTCGGCCGGCTTGGCGGCGGAGATCTGCTTGGTCTTCTCACCCTTCACCAGCGGCTTGGCCGGCGAGTGGCTGCGCGTGTTGTCGGTTGCGTGGTCGCCGGCGCCCGTCGCGGCCTTGGCGGCCTTGGCCGAGGGATGGCCGGATACGTCCACCGAGTGTCCGGCTACCGGCTTGGCCGGGCCCTGGCCCGTGTGGGCGTCCGAGTGGCCACCGGGCGCTGCGCCGGCGGTCAGGGCGGCGACACCTGCGGCAGCCGCGAGGCCGACGGCGGCGGACTTCTGGGTCCTGGTCAGGCGGTTGACAGCGGAAATGCGCATGGAAGAGCGAATACCTTTCGATTGCCGTTGTCGCGTAGGGCCGGATTCGGCGGAGCGCCGAGTTCGGTCTTCGGCGCGAAGCGACGCTGACATTGGTAAAGGCTCGTGATGCGGGGGCCAAATATGTGACGTACTAAGCAAGTACGGAGTGATATGCCCGTATTGAGATGGATGCCGGAGTAGGGGCCATCGATATGGCGCAGCCCGTGGGGGACCGCCGTGCCCCTCCCACTAAACGGATTCGTATGTGACGTGGGTCTTATGCGGCGCCTCACACGCGGCGCCTTCCGGATCGACGGAATGTGTTCGCCGGAACGCACAGCGACACCGGCCTGCCGGGCTTTGTCCGTATTCGCGGCGAACGTCGTCGTCCCAGGTCACGGCGGTACGAAAGCCACGGAACCGAGGGGAAGAATGGGCCGGGTGAATCAGTACCCGCTCGACCCGGACGTGCAGCACTGGCTGGACATCGCCGGGATCTTCGTCTTCGCGATATCCGGGGCGCTCCTCGCCGTACGCAAGAACTTCGACGTCTTCGGAATGGCCGTACTGGCCGAGGTGACCGGGCTCGGCGGCGGGCTTTTCCGTGACGTCGTCATCGGTGCGGTGCCGCCCGCCGCCTTCACCGACCTCGGCTATTTCCACGCCCCGCTGATCGCGACCGTCTTCGTCTTCTTCCTGCATCCGCAGGTGGAGCGGATCAACAAGGCGATCAACGTCTTCGACGCCGCCGGGCTGGGCCTGTTCTGTGTCGCAGGCACCATGAAGGCCCATGAGTACGGCCTCGGCCTGGTCGCCTCCGTCGTCCTCGGCCTCGCCACGGCGGCCGGGGGCGGTGTGCTGCGCGACGTACTCGCCAACGAGGTGCCCTCGCTGCTGCGCTGGGACCGTGACCTGTACGCCGTGCCCGCGATCGTCGGTGCCACCATGACGGCCCTGCTGCTCAACGAGGGCGCCCTGAACGCCGGGACGATGCTGCTGGCCGCGGCACTGGCCTTCGTCGTCCGGCTGCTGGCGCTGCGCTTCGGGTGGCGGGCGCCGCGTGCGTGGCACCGCCGCTCGACGGTGGAGGAGCCGGAACCGGGGTCGGGCGCCTGACGTGGCCGGTGCCTGACGTGGCCGGTGCCTGACGCAGTCGGTGTTTGACGTATCTGGGCACGGTTTTTTTCGGCAGCGGACGGGTGCCTGGCGGAAGGCGGCGGGTGGCGGGTGGCGGGTGGCGGCGTGACGTTTGCGGTCTGCGCGCCCCCACTGGGCTACCTGTCGGTAACTTCTCCGTGTACGGTGCTTCCATGTCCGGAACCATCTCCGAAGCAACGCTCAGCGAGTTCGACCGCGACACCGCCGTACGGCTGCGTGAGCCCGGTGTCCACGACACTCACCTCTCCCCGGGATGGGCCATCGGCCACGCCCTCAACGGCGGCTATCTCCTGGCGACCGTCGGCCGCGCCCTCGGCGAGACGCTGCCGCACTCCGACCCCTTCACCATCACCGCGCACTACCTCTCAGCGACCGTCCCCGGCCCGGCCGTGATCCGTAGCGAGACGGTCCGCACGGGCCGCACCCTCTCCACCGGGTCGGCGAGCCTCCTCCAGGCCGGCGCGGACGGACGCGAGATCGAGCGCATCCGCGTTCTCGCCTCCTACGGCGACCTCGACACCGTCGACGGCGACATCCGTACGAGCGCCGAGCCGCCCGCGATGCCGCCGCGCGAACAGTGCTTCAGCGCCAAGGACAACCCCGCAGGGCCTGACGCCGGCCCCGAGATGGGCAAGCGCCTCGACCTGCGGCTCGACCCCGCGACCTGCGGCTGGGCGGTCGGAGCGCCGAGCGGGCGCGGTGAGATGCGCGCCTGGTTCGGCCTGGCCGACGGCCGCGACGCGGACCCGCTCTCGCTGCTGATGGCGGTGGACGCTCTCCCGCCCACCGCGTTCGAACTGGGCCTCACCGGCTGGGTCCCGACCGTCGAACTCACCGTCCACGTGCGCGCACGCCCCGCTCCCGGGCCGTTGCGGGTCTCCGTCACCACCGCCAACCTCGCCGGGGGCTTCCTGGAGGAGGACGTGGAGATCTGGGACAGCGCGGGGCGGCTGGTCACCCAGTCACGGCAGCTCGCCAGGGCCAAGCTGGGCGAGCCTTCGGGCCAGGGGTTCGGCGCCGGGGACTGAGAGCGCGAGGGCGACGGCGCAGCGCGCGGCGAAGGCGTACGAGACGCTACGGCGGCGGACCCGAGGGCGGCCCGGCCGCCGCCGGTGGTGATCCGGTGTCGGTGGGCCGCGCCGGGTCGGCTGCCACCGGGTCGGCTGCCACCGGGTCGGCTGCCACCGGGTCGGCCGGCGTCGGGTGTGCCGCGGGCTCGGCGGGCGCCGGGCCGCTGATCACCGCGTCGATACGCGCCGGTGCTGCCTTGTTCGCAGCCTTGTCCGCTGCGTCGTTCGCCGGTCCGTTCGCCGCTTCGTCCGCCGGTCCGTTCGCCGGTCCGTTCGCCGGTTCGGGAGCCGGGACGGCACCGGACCCCGGTGGCAGCTCAAGGGGCCGCCCCCGTGCGGAGGCGGCCGAACGCCCGGGCGGAAGCTCCCGCGGACCCTCCGCCGGTGCCCCTGCCGGTGCCGCCTTCCGGTCCTCGGTGGCGCTCGCCTCGGCAGCGCCGTTCGCCTCCGGCGTGAAGAACCACGTGAGCCCCGGCTCCAGCACGAACCGCAGCGCCCGCCGCACCGGCCAGGTACAGAGCAGGGTCATCATCACCGCGGCCAGCACCGTGATCGCGAAGCGGTCGAGGGGATGCCTCGCGCCCTCCGCCTCGAACCAGCCCGCCTCCTTGGCGTACTGGATCGGATAGACGTGCAGCAGATAGGCGCAGAGCGTCCCGGCGCCCAGCGACGTGAACCACGTGCGCCCGCGCGGCACCCACGCCAGGAAGCACACCGTCATCACCAGTGCGCAGCCGAACGCCGACAGCGTCATCGCTCCGCCCAGCCACGCTGGAAGCCCCAGTCCCTGAGCGTCCCTGTCGTGCAGGAACGGCGCGGCGGAGATGTACGGCACCGAGGCGTACGACACCACAAGCGCGCCCGCGGTCACAGGCACGGCGAGTATCCGTACGGCCCGGTGGCGCACCATCTCGAAGTGCTCGGGCCGCAGCCGCAGACCCAGCACGAAGAACGGCAGGAACTGCGCCACCCGCATCAGCCCGAGATCGTCGCTCATCGTCGGCGTCACGCTCGCGGCGACCGCGACGGCCACGGCGACGGGCAGCGGCCACCGCAGCAGCCGCCACACGGGCGTCGTCAGCCGCCACAGACACAGCGCCGCCAGGAACCACAGCGCGAACCCCGGTTCCTGGTAGCTGAATTCACGCTCCGGGTCGTCGGCCGCCCACCGCATGAAGAGGGTGAAGACCGTCTGGAAGACGAGGTACGGCACGACGATGCCCGTCAGCAGACGCTTGATCTGGCGCGGACGGCACTCGAAGTTCCGTGAGAGATAGCCGGAGATGACGATGAACGCCGGCATGTGGAACGTGTACAGCAGGTAGTACAGCGCGCTGGTCGAGCGGCTGCCCTCGGCGAGCGGTGCCCAGGCGTGCCCGACGGCGACGAGCACGATGGTCAGATACTTCGCGTTGTCGAGATACGGGTCGCGTGTCGGGCCGCTGTCCCCTCCGCCCTGCCTCTTCTCCGCGGTGACGGCTCGTACTGCTTCGCTTGTGCGATCCGTCGCGCCCGTACCGTCCCGGTCCGGCACCGTCGCTGAACCAGGGGCACCGGGGGCGGGTTCGGCACGCAGTGGGGGGAGCGGCGCCCGTTCGATACCGGCCTGAAGCATTTGCAGCACGCTAGGAGCGGAACCGGAGGTGCGGAATTTTTCTGTACGATACAGCGATTTCGCGAAGACCGAGGGGGAGTTGCGGGTACCTTCTGCCTTGCACGGTCGGCCAGCCGGTGCTGCGGGAGGCGGTCGTTGCCGTTTGCGCTGCGTGAAGTGCTGTGAAGTGCCGTGATGAGACGGCCAGTTGGGCCGGTGCGTCTGTACGTACGGGCGCCGCCGAGTCCAACTCCTCTGCCACTGCTGCCGGTTGACGCTTCGCGCCCTGACTCGGGACCTCGCCCCGGGCTCAGGTTCCGGGCACGCCGCCCGGCTGTCCGCGCCGGGCGGCGGCGATCTCTTGTGACCTTTCGTATGCGACTGGTCACGCACGGATGGCGACGCTCGGATTCCGTAGGGCTGCCGGACCTGCCTGCGCCGGTGGTGGTGCCGGTCCCGCTGCCCTGTGGCGGGCCATGAATCGCGAGCGCTCATCCGGTTACCCGGCGGATGAGAACACAGGGCCGGGCGAGAGAAAGCGAGAAGGTTGTGACCTACGCAGTGAAGAGCACACTCCGGGACGACGACCTGAAGACCGTCGGCGAGGCATTGCAGGGCGCGCTCGTGGACCTCGTCGATCTCTCCCTCGTGGCGAAGCAGATCCACTGGAACGTGATCGGCCCCCGTTTCCGTTCCATCCACCTTCAGCTCGACGACGTGGTGTCCACCGCGCGCTCGTACTCCGACACCGTCGCGGAACGCGCCTCCGCCGTCGGCCTGCCCCCTGACGGCCGCTCTTCGACCGTCTCGGCCACGAGCGGAATCGACAGGGTCACGGAGGGCTGGCAGAAGGACACCGACGCCGTACGGACGATGGTGCACGCCCTGGAGTCGGTCATCGGCCGCTCCCGCGAACGCATGGCGTCGGTGAGCGAACCGGACCCCGTGACGGAGGACATCTTCATCCAGCTCACGGGCGACTTGGAGAAGCATCACTGGATGTTCCAGGCGGAGAACGGGAGTTGAGACCGCGGCTTCGGTTGCCGCGGCAGGCCCCGAGTACGTCGCGCCGGCAGTGAGCCGCGCCCGCGGCCTGACCTGTGCGTTGCGAACTCACCCCCAACTCACCCGCCCCAGGCGAGAGATCCGAGCGCCTGGGGCGGGTGACGTCCGCTGGGCAGAAGCGTCGGCGCATGCCGGCGTGACTCACGGGCCGCCTCCGCAGACGGGCCCACGGAAACCCGTCAGTCCAGCACCCTCACGCCGTGACCCCTCCCATCACCACCCCCGCCAGCGTGCCCGCGATCATGAAGGGGCCGAAGGGAAGCTCCGTCTTCCAGCCCGCGCGCTTGGACAGCATCAGCGTCACGCCGTAGCCGAAGTGGAGGAGGAAGGACAGGAGGGTGGCGGTGAAGAGGACGTCCCAGCCGTACCAGCCGAGGGCGAGGCCGACGGAGGCGGCGAGCTTCACGTCGCCGAAGCCCATGCCGCGGCGGTTGATCAGGTGGAGCAGCCAGTAGGCCCCGGTCAGTACGGCGCCGCCGAGCAGTGCGCCCTTCCAGCTTCCGCCGGTGCCGGGGACGAGGGCGGCCAGGCCGAGCAGCGCCGCAGTCGTGGCGGCGAGCGGCAACGTCAGTACGTCCGGGAGGCGTCGGGTGCGGGCGTCGACCGACGCGAGCAGCAGCGCGAGAGGCGTGGCGATCAGCCAGACGCCCAACTCCGGCCGTACGCCTACGGAAAGCGCCAGCACGGCACACACCGAGGCGCACACGGAGACGAAGAAGCGCGTGGAGGTCTCGAACGGCTCGGAGGTCTCGAACGCTTCGGAGGGTTCGAAGGGGCCGGAGGGTTCGAAGTCCCCGGGAGATTCGGGGGGTTCGGAGGCTTCGGGGGGACGTGAGGCCGCGCAGGGCGGGCAGTGGGCGCGGCCCAGCCAGCCGTGGGCGGGGCCTTCGAGCCGGTGGCCCGAAGGACAGCGCTCACGCGGGGGAGTCGACGGCGGCACCGCCAGCCGGTAGGCGGCGCGGGGGAGCAGGGCGCCGGCGGCCGCGCCGTAACCCGCCGCGCACAGCGCGAGTATCGCGACGATCACAGGCATCGGCCACTCCCCTGGGAACGAGGGCGGGCTTCTGCCGGGCAGCGCTCTGCGCGTCCGGGCAGGGTCCCCAACCCACAACTGTCAACCGGCGGTTGACGCCTCGAAGCTGTCAACCTAAGGTTGCCATATGACGGATCCTCTTCCCATAGCCGGTCGGGTACGCCTGGACGACCTGATCGATGCCATCAAGAACGCACACTCCGACGCGCTCGACCAGCTCTCCGACGCCGTGATCGCGGCGGATCACCTGGGAGACGTGGCCGACCACCTCATCGGCCACTTCGTGGACCAGGCCCGGCGGTCGGGCGCCTCATGGACGGACATCGGAAAGAGCATGGGGGTCACGAGGCAGGCCGCGCAGAAGCGGTTCGTGCCCAAGGCGCCCGGCGACGGCTCGGACCTCGACCCCGCACAGGGCTTCAACCGGTTCACCGTTCCGGCCAGGAAGGTCGTGGTGCAGTCCCAGGCAGAGGCCCGCAGGGCGGGCAACAAGGAGATCACCACAGGGCACTTGGTGCTCGGGCTGATCGGTGAGACGGAAGCGCTCGCGGCGAGGGCGATCGTCTCGCAGAAGGTGTCGCTGGACGATGTACGCCGGGCAGTGACCGGGAAGCTGCCGGAGGCGGCGGACGAGGTGCCCGAACTGATCCCGTTCGACGCGCAGACGAAGAAGGTCTTGGAACTCACCTTCCGCGAGGCCCTTCGCCTTGGGCACAACTACGTCGGTACGGAGCACATCCTGCTCGCGCTCCTGGAATTCGAGGACGGGGACGGGACGCTGACGGGCCTCGGCGTCGACAAGTCGGCGGCGGAGACCGCGATCACGGCCGCCATCGCGGCGAAGTCCGCGGCCACCGACGGCGAGTGACGCAAGCCGGACCGATGCGATCCCGGTGCGGTGAGCGGTGGTTCCAAGCGTTACGGGTTCCATGAGCCCACCGCACCGGGGCCGTACGCCGGTTGACCGCTTCGCTGCGTCGACTGGCCATGTGCGTAAGGCGATTGACGCGATCGTCCGCGTCCGTACGTCAGTAGACCGGCGGTGGCCCGAAGGCGCCGCCAGGGCCCTCAGGCTTGTCGCCGTCACCGCCGCGGCGGTCTGGTCGCCGTCGGTGCCGTCCCGGGGTGGCGGGTCAGCTGGCTGGGCCGGGGGGTGAGCGGGGGGCGGTGCGTATGCCGGGCCGGGCGGTCCCGGCGGAGCTGCCGGACCTGCGGGACCTGCCGGTCCCGTGCCCGGCTGGGGCGGGAAGTACGGCTGCGGCTGGGCCTGCTGCGGCTGCGGTCCGGGCGGTCCGGGCGGTGCACCGAACGGCGCCGGGCCACCAGGCATCGCGCCGCCAGCCATCACCGCACCGGGCATCGCCCCACCGGGCATCGCGCCACCCGGCATGGGCCCGCCCGCCATTCCGGCGGCGCCCGGCCGCGCCGGTACGCCCGGACGCAGCGTGAGCACGATCAACGTCACCGCACCGGCCAGAGTGATCAGCAACTGGAGCCTGCTGAACGCGCCCGAGACGGGAGCCACCTCGCCCAGTTCGAAGAATGTGCCGGCGTCGATGTAGGACCACAGCACGGTGACGGCCTGCGGCAGCAGCGCGATGGCCAGGCCGAGCGAGAAGCCGCGGGCGGAGACCGTGCGGGCGAGGGCGAGGACCGCGCCGGTGCCGCCGACGAGGATCAGCGTCAGCCAGGTCCAGCCGGAGGCGACGTCGAGCAGCGTGAAGACGGTGCCTTCGCCGGTGATGAGCCGCAGCCAGTAGCCGCCGCCCGCCGTCGAGACGGCCTGGATGTTCCAGCCGATGGAGAACAGCGCCAGCACTCCCAGGAAGGCCGCGGCGACCGCCCCGTGCGCACCGGTCGGGCGCTGCGGTGACTCGCCGGGCAGCGGAGGCTCGTACGGCTGGTGACCGTGCTGCGGCTGGGGTTGGGGCGGCCCCGGCACCGGCGCGCCGTACGGCTGCGGCTGACCGTAGGGCTGCGCCGCGGGACCCGGAGTTGCGCCGGTGGACGGATGGCCCGTCCACGGCCGGTTCCCTGCCATGAGCACGATGCCGAGCACGGCGCAGAGGATCACGGCGAAGACGCAGCCCACCAGGGCCGCGACCATGGACGGGTCGTCGGAGAAGCCCGGCAGCGCGTACTGCTGCGAGGACTCGGAGTGGAGCCCCGCGTGCCAGATCACGGGCAGCCGCCATGCGAGGGTGAGCACCGCGGTGACGGCCGTCAGGCCGCCTGCCGTCCAGGCGCCGGTGAACGCCGCGAAGACGGCGGCGAGTTGGAGAAGCCCGAGGCCGACGTCGTCCGGGGTGGTGGCGGGGATGTGCGCCAGATGGTCCGCGCTGCCGCCGAGGGCGAACGCTCCCGTCCACACCCTCCAGGTGGTTTCGGGGTCCAGTTCCAGGAAGTCGCGCAGCACCCAGATCCATGTGTGCAGTGCGAAGAGGAGACAGAAGATCCCCCCGGTGATCCGTGCGCCCTTGCCCAGCACCTGCACCTGTGGCATCGCCACACCCCCCTGACCTGTTCTCCTGTGGCCCCCGCCCCTGCGGGGTTCTCCGGTAGCCCCGCCCCCGAGGCTTCCGCGGCTGCCTCGGCTCCGCGTCCGTGAATCCCGTGGAGTCGCGGAATACGGCCGCAGGCCGGGGCGTTGACACGGGCTGTGTTCAGGCCCGTCCCCGCCGTAGCGGCGCCTGGAACATTAGCAGCGGGCCCGGCGCGGCCCACTGCCGCCCGGCCCCGTGCGCAGGCCCTTCCCGCCGTACGCGGGCGAAGACCACGTACGTAGAATCGAGAGATCATGGCTCGCTCCGCCTACCTCGATCACGCCGCCACGACGCCCATGTATCCCGAGGCGGTGCAGACGATGACCGCCCACCTCGCGGTCACCGGCAACGCATCGTCGCTGCACGGTTCCGGACGGCGTGCCCGGCGCACCGTAGAGGAGGCGAGAGAGGCGCTCGCGGCGTCGCTGGGCGCACGGCCGAGCGAGGTGGTCCTCACGGCGGGCGGCACCGAGGCCGACAATCTCGCGGTGAAGGGCCTCTACTGGTCGCGCAGGGACGCCGACCCGGCCCGCACCCGCGTTCTCGCCAGCCCCGTCGAGCACCACGCCGTACTGGACACGGTCGGCTGGCTCGCCGAGCACGAGGGCGCCGACGTGGAGTGGCTGCCCGTGGACGGCTACGGGCGGGTGCATGCGGAGGCGCTGCGCGAAGCGATCGCACGAGACCCCGGCAGTGTCGCTCTGGCCACCGTCATGTGGGCGAACAACGAGATCGGCACCATGATGCCGGTGCCCGAACTGGCCGCTGCCGCCGCCGAGTTCGACGTCCCGCTGCATTCCGACGCGGTGCAGGCCGTGGGGCAGGCCGAGGTGGACTTCGCCGCGTCCGGGCTCGCCGCGCTGACACTGACCGGGCACAAGATCGGCGGCCCCTACGGGGTGGGCGCCCTGCTGCTGCGGCGCGAGCAGACGCCCGTACCGCTGCTGCACGGCGGAGGGCAGGAGCGCGACGTGCGTTCCGGGACGCTGGACGTGCCGGCCGTCGCCGCCTTCGCCACGGCCGCCGAGCTGGCGGCCGAGCGGCGCCCGGACTTCGAGCGTGAAGTGGGCGCGCTGCGGGACAAGTTGATCGAGCGGGTACGTACGGAGGTGCCGGACGCCGTGCTCAACGGCGACCCCGGCCCGCACGGACGGCTCCCCGGCAACGCGCACTTCTCATTCCCCGGCTGCGAGGGCGACTCGCTGCTCCTGCTGCTGGACGCGCAGGGCATCGAGTGCTCGACCGGCTCCGCCTGTACGGCCGGGATCGCCCAGCCCAGCCATGTGCTGCTCGCCGCCGGTGCCGATCCGGACCTCGCACGCGGCACGCTGCGCTTCTCACTCGGGCACACCTCCACCGAGGCGGACGTGGAGGCGCTGGCCACCGCGATCGGCCCGGCGGTGGAGCGGGCTCGTGGCGCGGGCCTGAGCTGAGGCGCTGGGCCGGGGTGCCAAGTCCCGGCTGTGCGCGGGGAGTTAGGGCGGACCGGCGGGGCCGAGCCGTTACGGGCCGTCGGCGTTTCCCGCTGCCGTTCCGCTGTTCCGCTGTTCCGCTGTTCCGCCGCGCCTGCGCGCCGTCGTGGCCCGCCCCGGCTTCCCGCGTCATCGATCCTCGATCACCGTCTGGACGCCCGCCCGGTTGTGCCGTTGACTGACGTCGCTCGTACTGCCCGTCCCGTGAACGGCGAGGGCCGAGGCCGCCGAACAGGCTGAAGGAGAGGCGCAGTGGGCGGTGAACCCCGAGACCATGCGCCCCCCGCCGAGCGGGGCGCCCGGCCGCCGCTGCCCGCCTCCGTACGAATCGGATACGGGCTGGGATCGCTCTGCACGGGCACCTTCGCGACCGTGCCCGGCCTGCTGCTGCTCTACTACCTCACCGATGTGATGGCCGTCCCCGCGGCCGCGGCCGGTGTGGCGCTGTTCCTGCCCAAGGCATGGGACGTGCTGATCAATCCGCTGGTCGGCGCCGCGTCCGATCGCAGCCGCCTGGGTGCCGGGCCCCGCCGCCCTTTCCTGCTGGCGGGCGCGTGCACGCTGCCGCCGCTGTTCGCCCTGATCTTCGCGGGGCCCCCGCTGCGGGGCACTGCTGCCGCCCTGTACGCCGCCGTGTTCTTCCTGCTGGCGGCGACCGCGTACGCCGTCTTCCAGGTCCCTTACGTGACGATGCCCGCGGAGATGACCGCCGACCCAGAGGAACGCGGCAGGGTGCTCGCCTGGCGCGTCGGCTTCCTCGGGGCGGCGATCCTGCTCTCCGGTGCCGTCGCCCCGGCCATCGCGCACTCGGGCGGCGACACCACCGGCAGCTACCGGCTGATGGGCATCGCCGTGGCGGTCCTGCTCGCGTGCGGGATGTTCGCGGCCTGGTGGGGTACGAGGCGGGCGCCCTCGGTGGTCCGTACGACGGCCGAGCCCTCGCTACGGGCCCAGCTCACGGCGGCACGCGGCAACAGGCCCTTTCTGCATCTGGCCGGTATGTGGACGGCGCAGGCGCTGGCCGTGGGCGTGATGCTCGCCGGCGTGCAGTACTTCGCGACGTATGCGCTGGGCTCGCCGGGCGCAGTGACGCCGCTCTTCGCCTGCATGATCGGCCCGTTGGCGCTGGTGATGCCGCTGTGGAACCGGCTCGCGCGTGCGAGGGGCGTCAAGTACGCCCAGTACTGCGCGACTTGGCTGTTCCTCTCGGCGGCGGTGGTGCTCGTGCTGACGCCGCGCGGCGGCGAGTCGCCCGCCTACGTGGCGGTCGCGGCAGTCGGAGTCGCCTACGGGGGCTTGCAGTTGCTGCCGCTGCGGATGCTCGCCGACAACCTCGCGGCCGACGCCGTACGCACGGGGCGTCAGCGTGCGGCGACCTTCACCGGGCTGTGGACCGCCGCCGAGACGCTTGCGTTCGCACTGGGCGCGGGGGCCTTCGCTGCCGTGCTCGCCGTGAGCGGCTTCCGGTCCTCCGACGCCGAACACACCGTCGTACAGCCGGAGTCGGCGCTGACCGGGATCACCCTGGGCATGAGCCTGCTGCCCGCCGCGCTGGCCGCCGTGAGCCTCTGGCTGCTGCGCGGGTACGACGAGGAGACGCCCGCTGGGGAGCGCTCCGGCGAACAGGGCGCCGGCGAAGGGGAATTCGGGGTGCCGCGCCCCGGAATGTCATCCGAGGAGGACGAGACCAGCCGTGACCACTGACCCTGCCGCCGGACCCGCCGGACCCGCCGGACCCGCCGGACCCGCCGGACCCGCCGGACCCGCCGGGGACTTCGGATATCCCGTGACCGCCGCCGCGCTGCCGCCCGGCCGCCCCGCCGACGACGTACTGGCCGAACTGCGCGCCCTGCGCCTCTCGGACGCGCCGACGCGCGGCGGCCGTACCTTCGCCTACGTCTACGACTCAGGCCTCGACGGGCTCGATGAGCTGGCGTCCGCGGCCTATTCGGCCTACGCCACCGTCAACGGCCTCGACATGACGGTCTTTCCGAGCGTCGCGCGCCTGGAGAACGACATCGTGCGCA
This sequence comes from Streptomyces marispadix, assembly GCF_022524345.1. Lineage (NCBI taxonomy): Bacteria > Bacillati > Actinomycetota > Actinomycetes > Kitasatosporales > Streptomycetaceae > Streptomyces > Streptomyces marispadix. The sequence continues at coordinate 4,975,205 of NZ_JAKWJU010000002.1, forward strand.
GCGCAGCCGCTCTGCTGGGCGCGCCCGGAGTTCAGGGCACCTTCACCAGCGGAGGCACCGAGAGCATCCTGCTCGCGGTGAAGACGGCCCGCGACCACGCCCGTGCGGTGCGCGGGGTGCGTGAGCCGCGCATGGTGCTGCCGTCGACCGCGCACGCCGCGTTCCACAAGGCGGCCGCCTATCTGGGCGTCGAGCCGGTGGTCGTGCCCGTCGACCGGGAGACCTACCGGGCACCCGCCGCCGCCATGGCGGACGCCCTCGACGAGCACACGGCACTGGTGGTCGTCTCGGCGCCCTCCTATGCGCACGGCGTGATCGACCCCGTCGAGGAGGTCGCCGCCGCGGCGGCCGAGCGGGACGTGCTGTGCCATGTGGACGCCTGCATCGGCGGCTGGCTGCTGCCCTATCTGCGGCGGGCTGGGCGTGAGGTCCCGCCGTTCGAGATGACGTTGCCGGGCGTGACGTCGCTCTCCGTGGATCTGCACAAGTACGGATACGCGGACAAGGGCGCCTCCGTGGTGCTCTACCGGGACGGGGAGCTGCGCCGCCACCAGTACTTCGCTCATGCGCGCTGGCCCGGCTATCCCGTCGTCAACCCGACCGTTCAGGGCACCAAGTCGGCCGGGCTGCTGGCGCAGGCGTGGGCCGTGCTGCGGCACGTCGGCGACGACGGCTACACGGCGCTGGCCAGGCAGGTGTCCGTGGCATCGGACCGGCTGCTGGCGGGGCTTCGCGCGGTCGAGGGGCTGCGGATACTCGGGCGGCCGACGGGAGGGCTGGTGGCCTTCACCCTGGACGGCGAACGCGGCGCCGGGGACGGCGACTTGAGCCTTGTGCTGCATCTCGCCGACGAGATGCGGCTGCGCGGCTGGTATCTCCAGCCTCAGCTCGGCTTCGACGGCATGCCGCCCAATCTCCATCTGACGCTGACCCCCGCGACCGTCGGCCAGGTCGACGCGCTCCTCGCCGACCTCGGTGCGGCGCTGACCGCCGCACGCGCGCTCGCCCCCGTGGGCGTCGATCCCGAACTGGCGGCGCTCGCCGCGACTTTGGACCCCGACACGCTCGGACCGGACGAGGCCGCCTACGTACTGGCGTACGCGGGCCTCGACGGGAACGGAAACGGGAACGGGAACGGCGGCAGCGGCGAGGACGGCGACGGAAGCGGGGGAGGGGGCGGGGGCGCGGCGGTGAAGGAGAGGATGGCCCCCGTGCTCGCGATGCTGGACGCGCTTCCCGCGCCGCTGAAGGAACGGCTGCTGGCGGAGTTCGTCGGCTCGGTCTTCCGGATCTGACGAGCACGTCTCGTACTTGGCTGCGTCCGTTTCCTCACGACGTCGTGTGATTCACAACATCGCGTGTTTCACGACGTCGAGTCCCTCAGACGCCGACTCCCCGACCGCGGTTCGCAAGCGGGGTCGCCCATACGTGCGCCGCACCGCCGTAGACCCGGTAAGGCCCGTAAGGCCCGTAAGGCCCGAGGCCCGTCAGTCCGGCAGGGCCCGAGTTCACGCGTGACCCCGAGGCCCGAACTCACGTGCCACCCCGATCCCTTGGTCCCCGTCTGCAACCGGCGCGGCGTACGCAGTCGTCCGCTCAGTTGACCGAACGGGGGCGCGTACACGAGGAGTCGGCCGCCCCGCGCACGCCATGAACGCGGACGGGCTGCGGCCGAAGCGCTTGAACACGGGGCCGTGTACGCGAGGACCGGAACACAGAGGGGAAGCATGAAGCCGTTGCATCTCAAGGGTGCCGCCGCGCTGGCCGTGGCCGCCCTCGCGGGAGTCGGTTACCAGACCGCGATGGGCGGTGAGGCCACGCCGGAGCAGAAGCAGTCGGCGTCGGCGGCGCCGTCGATGGAGGTCTCGTACTACAGCAAGTCCCTGAGCGCCGAACTCACGGATGTGACCGCCGTGTCGGCCGACGAGGGCTGGGCCATCGGCACGTCCCAGAAGGACGACGGCACGGGGGACCAGAAGCAGGTGCTCGTGCACCGTTCGGGCAAGACGTGGAAGCAGAGTCCGCTCCCCGAGGGAGCGGAGAAGGCCGTACTCGGGCAGATCGAGGGGTCCGCCCCGGACAACGTCTGGCTCTTCGCCTCGGCTTCCGGCGGCGACGGCAAGGCTCTCGCCTTCCGCTGGGACGGCGAGCAGTGGAAGACGGCGCCCGCACCGCCGTCCGTCAACGCCTGGACCAAGCGCACCGTGACCGTCCTCGGCGAGGACGACGCTTGGGCGCTCGACGACGAGCGCCAGTCGGTCCACCACTGGAACGGCAGCGAGTGGACCGAGTCGAAGCTCCCCGCCGGCGCCAACGCCGACGCGATCGACGCGAGCGGTCCCGACGACGTATGGGCGGTGGGCTTCCGCGACACCGGCGACGACGGCGGCGGCCCGATGAGCCAGCCCTCGGCCGTGCACTGGGACGGCAAGGAGTGGAAGACCACGAAGACGCCGGAGTACCACTTCCCGGACCCCGCGCCGCCCGAGGAGAGCGCGAGCCTCGAATCCGTCGTAGCCGTCTCCGGGGACGAGGTGTGGGCGGTGGGCAGCCACACCTTCAACCACGGCGAGGGCGGCCCGGAGCCCGAGGAGGAGAACATCCTGCTGCGCTGGAAGGGAGGCAAGTGGCAGAAGGGCCCGGCGAAGGCCGCCGAGAAGGCGTCGATCGAGACGGCGTCGGACGGTGCGGGCGGCCTGGTGCTGGGCCGCTACTGGCACATGACCGCCGACGGCAAGCTCCATGAGATCGCCCGCCACAAGCCGGTTCCCGGCCGGTCGGGCAAGGTCGAGGAGATCGACAAGAAGCAGCGCTTCTGGCCAGACGAGATGGTCGACGTGCCTGGTACGAAGCAGGTTTGGAGCGTGGGTGTGATCGAGCTGGGCGCTCAGGGCGACGCCAACTTCCGCCGTGGCGCGGTGCTGAGCTACGACGCCGGATAGCTTCCGGAGCCCGGGAGAACGACCCAGGTGGAGGGCCGGATTGTCATTGGCATGAACACAACGGTCCGGCCCTCTACCCAGGGGTAGTAACGAGGGTTAACGTTCGTCGCACGCTGCCGCATCTCACCCCCCACAGGAGATTCCGGTGATCAACTCCCGTGCTTCGTACGGAACATGGCGCACCTCGAAGAAGCTGCGCCGCTCGGTGGTCGCCGTCGTGGCGGCCGCCCTCCTCGCCCCGCTCGTGGGCACCTCACCGGCCCAGGCCGCCCCCGCCGACCCCTGCCAGGGCCAGTGCCGCGACATCCTCCCCGCAGGCGAGAACGGCCACGCGACTCTCGCGGCCATCCTGCTGCACAAGGCCATCGGCACCCGCCCGAAGCACTCCGCCGACCAACTCGACCCGTACGCCAAGCTGTTGCACGAATACTCCGGCCTCAGCGACGACAAGCTGGGCGAGTACTTCAACGACGCCTCCTTCGGAGTGCCCGAGGACGAGGTCGAGTCCGTCAAGTCGCCGCGTTCCGACGTCACCATCACCCGCGACAAGGCCACCGGCACGCCGCACATCAAGGGCACGACCCGTGCGGGCACCGAGTTCGGCGCCGGATACGCCGCCGACCAGGACCGGTTGTGGCTGATCGACGTGCTGCGGCACGTCGGGCGCGGCGAGTTGTCGTCCTTCGCGGGCGGCGCCGAGGGCAACCGCGAGCTGGAACAGAGCCTTTGGGCCGTGGCCCCGTACACGGAGAAGGACCTGGAGCGTCAGGTCGAGCGGATACGGAAGTCGGGTGCGCGGGGTGCCCAGGCGTACGAGGACATCCAGAACTACGTCGGCGGTCTCAACGCCTATATCGACGACACCGTGGGCGCCCTGAACTACCCCGGCGAGTACGTACTGACCGGCCACGGCTCGAAGATCGACGACTTCAAGGTCACGGACGTCGTCGCGATCGCCTCCGTCATCGGCGCCATCTTCGGCAACGGAGGCGGCGGCGAGGTCGGCAACGCCCTTGCCAGGCTGGCGTTCCAGAAGCAGTACGGCAAGGCGGAGGGCGCGAAGGCGTACACGGCGTGGCGCGGCCAGAACGACGCGGGGGCCACAACCACCGTGCACGGCAAGGAGTTTCCGTACGCGCAGTCCCCGAAGGACCCGCGCGGAGTCGCCACTCCCGAGGGCGGATCGGTCGAAGCCTACGACCACTCGCAGAACGAAGAGGGCGGCGAGGGCGTCAAGGGAGCGGCCAAGGGCTCAGCCGAGGGGAAGACGAAGGGCGGCAGCAAGGGCGGGACCAACGGGGCGGGCGTGCTGCCCGGCGACCTCATCAGCGGCAAGAAGGGCATGTCCAACGCCCTGGTGGTCTCCGGCAAGCACACCGCGTCCGGCAACCCCGTGGCCGTCTTCGGACCGCAGACCGGCTACTACTCGCCCCAGATCATGATGGTGCAGGAGCTGGACGGCCCCGGACTGCGCTCACGCGGCGCCTCCTTCCCCGGACTCAGCTTCTACGTCGAACTCGGCCGCGGACTCGACTACTCCTGGAGCGCCACCTCGGCGGGCCAGGACATCACCGACACCTTCGCCGTCGAACTCTGCGAGCCGTCCGGCGCGAAGCCCACGACCGCGTCGCGGAGCTATCTGCTGCACGGCGAGTGCACCCCGTTCGACAGGCTCACCAGGCACAACGAGTGGAAGCCCACCCTCGCGGACGGCACCAAGGCCGGCTCGTACGACGTGGTGACGCTGCGCTCGGCCTACGGTCTGGTCAGCCACACCGGGAAGGTGGACGGCAAGCCGGTCGCCTTCACGGCGCTGCGCTCCACGTACCACCACGACGCCGACTCGGTGATCGGCTTCCAGAAGTTCAACGACCCGTCGGCCATCACGTCCGCGCGCAGCTTCCAGCGGGCGGCGAGGGACATCGGCTACACCTTCAACTGGTTCTACGCGGACGCCGAGGACACCGCGTACTTCAACTCCGGCACCAATCCGGTGCGTTCGAAGAACACCGACCCCGACCAGCCGATCAGGGCAGGCAAGTCCTACGAGTGGAAGGACTGGGACCCGCAGGCCAACACCTCGGCGGTCACGCCTCCTTCGCAGCATCCGCAGTCCGTCGGCCAGGGCTACTTCGTCAACTGGAACAACAAGCAGGCGAAGGGCTACACCTCGGCGGGCTGGGGCGAAGGGCCCGTGCACCGGGGCGACCTGCTCGACTCCAGAGTCGCCTCCCTGGTGGGGAAGGGCTCCGTGACCCGTACGAAGCTCGTGCAGGCCATGGAGGAGGCGGCGGGCGCCGACCTGCGCGCCGAGAAGGTGCTGCCCGAAGTCCTCGACGTCATCGGCTCGTCGGAGGTCACCGACCCCGAACTGGCCCGTACGGTCAAGGAGTTGCGCGCCTGGGTGGAGTCGGGCTCGCAGCGCCGCGAGGCCGCACAGGACGCCGGTACGTATGAACACGCCGAAGCCATAAGGGTGCTGGACGCCTGGTGGCCGCTGCTGGTGAAGGGCGAGTTCGAACCGGGACTCGGCGAGGGGCTGTACAAGTCGCTCACCTCGATCGCGCCGGTCAACGAGTCGCCGTCCGGCGGCCAGAACGGCGACGGCGACGGCGGCGGAGGAGTGGGCGCTACCAGCCGCACAAGGGCTCGGCGCTTCAGCACGGCTGGTGGTCGTTCGTGCAGAAGGATCTGCGAAGCGTGCAGGGCGAGGACGTCGCGTCGCCCCTCGACAGGCCCTACTGCGGCGGCGGTTCACTCGCCAAGTGCCGGAAGATGCTGCTGGCGACGCTCGCCGAGGCCGCCGCGACCCCGGCGGAGGAGATCTATCCCGGCGACAAGGAGTGCGACGCGGGCGACCAGGTGTGCGCCGACTCGATCGTGCACCGTGCGATGGGCGGCATCACGGTGCCCCGGATCGCCTGGCAGAACCGGCCCACCTATCAGCAGGTGGTGGAGTTCCCCTCCCGCCGCTGAGGAGGGCCGGCGAGCAGACGATCGGCGGGCGGACGCGCGGCGCCGGATCACGAGGTCCGGCGCCGCGTGCACCCGCGGCTGCGCCTTACGCCTTGCCGGAGCCCGCCCGCGCCTGACGCACGTATGCCATATAGCGCTTCCAGTCCCAGTGCGGCCCCGGGTCCGTGTGGTCCGCGCCGGGCACCTCGTTGTGCCCGACTATGTGCCCCCGGTCGACGGGGATGCCGTAGCGCTCGCATATCCGGGCCGTGAGGCGTGCGGACGAGCGGTACATCTCCTCCGTGAAGTTCCCGGGACGGTCCACGAACCCCTCGTGCTCGATGCCGATGCTGCGCTCGTTGTAGCCGCGGTTCCCCGCGTGGTAGGCGACGTCCAGCTCCCGCACCATCTGCACCGTCCGCCCGTCCTCGGCCCGTACCAGGTAGTGCGCCGCGGCCTCGTGCAGCGGGTCGCGGAAGACCTTCACGGCCGTACGGAAGTCGCTCTCGGTCACATGGATCACGACGCGGTCGATGACGTAGTCGGCGGGCCGGTCCGCGAAGCGGAGGTTCGCCTCCGAGGCGGCGATCCAGCGCACTCCCGGCTGGTCGACCTCCCCCTCCTTGCGCTGCTTGTCGACCCCCGGCACCCGCCACCACAGGCGCGACGCCGTGTCCCAGTTGAGGGCGGCGGCCGTGGCCAGCGCCACGCCGCTGCCGCCGCCGATGAGCAGAGCGCGCCGAGAGACCGGTTCCATGACTGTGCAAACGCGTGCGGGCGCCGTCCCGGTTCCGCTCGCTTACGGGGATGAGGCCCGCTGCGTCTACTCTGGACGGGTTATGACTGACGCTTCCAGCAGCCCACGCTCCGGCGCCGCCCCCAGGCTTCGCGTGCTCGCCGCCATGTCCGGCGGCGTGGACTCCGCGGTCGCCGCCGCCCGCGCCGCCGAGGCGGGCCACGACGTGACGGGGGTGCATCTGGCCCTCTCCGAGAACCCGAAGTCGTTCCGTACGGGCGCACGGGGCTGCTGCACGATCGAGGACTCCCGCGACGCGCGCCGCGCCGCCGACGTCATCGGCATCCCCTTCTACGTCTGGGACCTGGCCGAGCGCTTCCGCGAGGACGTCGTCGAGGACTTCGTCGCCGAGTACGAGGCGGGCCGCACGCCCAACCCGTGCCTGCGCTGCAACGAGAAGATCAAGTTCGCCGCGCTGCTGGACAAGGCGCTCGCCCTGGGCTTCGACGCGGTGTGCACGGGCCACTACGCGACGATCGTCACCCGCGACGACGGCACCCGCGAACTCCACCGCGCCAGCGACGTGGCCAAGGACCAGAGCTATGTGCTCGGAGTGCTGGACGAACGCCAGCTCGCGCACGCCATGTTCCCCCTCGGCGACACGCTCACCAGCAAGGACGAGATCCGCGAGGAGGCCGAGCGGCGCGGACTGGCGGTCGCGAAGAAGCCCGACAGCCACGACATCTGCTTCATCGCCGACGGCGACACCCAGGGCTTCCTCGCGGGCCGCCTCGGCACCTCCGAGGGCGACATCCTCGACGAGGACGGCCGGAAGCTCGGCACCCACGAGGGTGCCTACGGCTTCACCATCGGCCAGCGCAAGGGCTTGCGGATCGGCCACCCCGCGCCGGACGGCAAGCCGCGCTACGTACTGGACATCTCGCCGGCCGACAACACCGTCACCGTAGGCCCGGCCGCCTCCCTCGACGTGGAGGGCCTGACGGCCGTCAGGCCGCGCTGGTGCGGTGCTCCGCCGGACGGCCCCGGCAGATACACCGCCCAACTCCGCGCACACGGCGGCGAGACGGAGGTCACCGCCGAACCGTCCGCGGACGGCGACGAGTTGAGGGTCCGCTTCACCGAACCGGTGCGGGGCGTCGCCCCCGGCCAGGCGATCGTGCTCTACGACGGAGACCGCGTGATCGGCTCGGCGACGATCGCCACGACGGAACGGGCACGGGTGGGGGCGCACTCCGGGCCGGACGCTCTGGGGAAGGGCGGCGAACCGGCCTGAGCGGACGCGAGTTCACCACTGTGCGCAGAGCGGACGCGAGTTCACCACCGTGTGTCCCTACGGTCCCGCACGGCACCATCGGCCCGCACCGCACCGCACCGCAGTTGTGCGGGACCCCGTCGCGCCCCGCCAAGCCCCGCGCCGTCGCGCCCCGCCAAGCCCCGCACTGCCAAGCTCCCTTCGGCGGCAGTCGCCCCGCTCCCGTCCGCTGCGACGCATGAGCCGTAAGCGGTGACCGTAGAGCCGTACGAATGGGCGGGCATCCCGGGCAGAACGCGCTTGCCCCGCAAGTGAGTTGAGCGGCTCACGGTGACGGCGCCGGACGCGCCCACGGGCTACGCCCCGTGCACCGTACCGCTGAAGACCTTCTCCAGCTTGTCGAACTCCTCCAGGCAGCGCCCCGTGCCCACCGCCACGCAACTCAGCGGCTCCTCCGCGACGTACACCGGCATGCCCGACTCCTTCGCCAGCCGCTCGTCCAGGCCGTGCAGCAGTGCGCCGCCGCCGGTGAGGACGATGCCGCGCTCCATGATGTCGCCGTAGAGCTCGGGCGGGCAGGCGTCGAACGCGGTGCGCACCGCGTCGACGATCGCCGCGACCGGCTTCTCCGTCGCCTCGCGGATCGCCTCCTCGCTCAGCTCCACCGTCTTGGGCATGCCGGTCTCCTTGTCCCGGCCGCGTACCGGCGTCGGGACGCCGCTGCCGAGCGACATCTTGACGTCCTCGGCGGTGCGTTCACCGACCCCTATGGCGAAGTTCTGCTCGATGTACGAGGCGATCGCCGCGTCCAGGGCGTCGCCGGCGACGCGGGCGGAGTGCGTGACGACCGTGCCTCCCAGGGAGATGATCGCCACCTCCGTGCTGCCGCCGCCGATGTCGACGACCATCGAGCCGCGCGCCTCGTGCACCGGAAGTCCGGCGCCGATCGCGGCGGCCATCGGCTCCTCGATGAGGTGCACGGAACGCGCCCCGGCGCGCGCAGCGGTCTGAAGGACCGCCCGCCGCTCGACTCCCGTGACACCGCTCGGCACGCATACGACGACCCGCGGCCCTCTGCCGCGCCCCACTTTCGCCGCTCTGATGAAATGCCGCAGCATTCCCTCGGTCGCTTCGAAATCGGTGATGACCCCGCCCTTGAGGGGGCGTGTGGCGGTGATGGAGCCCGGAGTACGGCCCACTGCCTCTTTCGCTTCGGTGCCCACGGCGAGCACCTTTCCGGTCCGCGACTCGACCGCTACGACGGACGGTTCGTTGAGGATGATGCCGCGTCCGCGTGCGTACACCAGCGTGTTGGCGGTGCCAAGGTCTATGCCGATGTCACGCGTGCTGAACGAGGTGCTCTTTGCCATGTGTGCTCGCGGTGTTCGTTCTTGGGGGTTCGGTGCAGGGTGTGCCGAATTGTCGTGCTGGGCTTGCAGCATACCCAACTGTCCTGGTTTAGGGGCAAGTCGGCCTCCGGAAACCTGAGATCGCAAAGACGCTGGTGGGAGTGCGGTTCACGCTCGAACAAGGAGCCGACCGTTCGGTTCGGTGGCATAGACCCGGGCGAGGGTGGATAGCTATGCGCTGGAGTCCGAGCGCGCGGTGCCCGTGACTGAAGCCTTGGCGTCCCGGGTCGGCCGCGCCGTAGGCCACCCTCTCAGCAATCGGAGGTACCCCATTACCGCGCGACCGACGCAGGAATTCGGAGAGAACCCTGTCGACGTCCGGGACACCGGGCACTACACGGAGGAATACGTCCCGAGCTTCGTCGACAAATGGGACTCTCTCATTGACTGGGAAAAGCGCTCACAGAGTGAGGGCAATTTCTTCATAGACCTGCTGCGCAAGCGGGGCGTGAAGAGCGTGCTCGACGTCGCCACGGGAACCGGGTTCCACTCGGTGCGACTGCTCGAGGCAGGATTCGACGCCGTCAGTGCGGACGGCAGTGCCGACATGCTGTCGAAGGCATTCAAGAACGGAATGGAGAACGGAAGTCACATACTCCGCGTCGTCCAGGCGGACTGGCGATGGCTCAACAGGGACGTGCACGGCGAGTACGACGCCATCGTCTGTCTCGGCAACTCCTTCACGCACCTGTTCTCGGAGCGCGACCGCCGCAAGGCGCTGGCCGAGTTCTACGCGATGCTGAAGCACGACGGCGTGCTCATCCTGGACCAGCGCAACTACGACGCGATGCTGGACCGCGGATTCTCCAGCAAGCACACGTACTACTACTGCGGCGAGGACGTCGCGGTCGAACCGGAGTATCTGGACGAGGGGTTGTGCCGCATGCGGTACAACTTCCCCGACAACTCCGTGTACCACCTCAACATGTTCCCGCTGCGCAAGGATTACACGCGGCTCATGTCCGAGGTGGGATTCCAGCACATCGAGACCTACGGCGACTTCCAGCACACCTACCGTGAGGAACAGCCGGACTTCTTTGTGCATGTCGCGGAGAAGGAGTACCGCATGGACGAGGAGGGCGAGGGCGCCTACTCGGCCGCCGTGAGCACCGCCCGCACGTACTACAACTCGTCCGACGCGGACGAGTTCTACGCCTCCGTGTGGGGCGGCGAGGACATCCACATCGGCCTCTACGAGAGCGACGAGGAGCCCATCGCCGACGCCAGCCGCCGCACGGTGCAGCGCATGGCCGAAAAGCTCGACCTGAACGATTCTTCAGTCGTGCTGGACCTCGGCGCGGGCTTCGGCGGTTCCGCGCGCTACGTGGCCGAGACGTACGGGTGCCGCGTGATCGCGCTCAACCTCAGCGAGGTCGAGAACGAGCGCAACCGCGAACTCAACGCGCAGCGCGGGCTGACGGACAAGATCGAGGTGGTGGACGGCTCGTTCGAGACCATTCCCTACCCCGACGACAGTGTGGACGTCGTCTGGTCGCAGGACGCGTTCCTGCACAGCGGCAACCGCACACGGGTGCTTGAGGAGGTCGCACGGGTGCTGCGCCCGGGCGGTCAGCTCGTGTTCACCGACCCGATGGCCGCCGACGGCACTTCGACTGCCGTACTGAAGCCGATTCTGGAGCGCATCCATCTCGACACGATGGGCTCGCCCGGCTTCTACCGGCGTGAACTCGCCCGGCTCGGGTTCAGTGCGGCAAGCAGCGGAGGTTTCGAGGAGCACCGCGAACAGCTCGTCAATCACTACGGGCGTGTGCTTCAGGAGACCGAGCGGCAGGAAGCCGAAGGGGTCAACGGACTTGCGGGGAAGGTGAGTTCGGAATACCTCACGAACATGAAGAAGGGCCTCGGACACTGGGTCAACGGCGGCAAGGAACGTCAACTCACCTGGGGAATCTTCCACTTCAGGCTCTGATTCCAGGTCGAGAAACGATTTTGCTGCTTGTTCCCGCCCCTTGTACGGGGGCGGGACACGGTCCCCCTGGCACGTTCGGGGGGACCCCCCAAGGGGCCGGGCCAGTGCATAGGTACGCATCAGGTGCATAGGCGCGGGCTCGGTGACCCGGCGCGTACTCCGGGACCGGGCGCGTACCCGGGACCCGGCACGTGACTGAGGGCCCGGCGCATCAGGGCCTTGCGCGTCGACCGGCTGCGGCAGGCCGCCGTCGGCGTCAGGGGAAGCGCGGTTCGGGCAGGCGCAGCTCCCCGGTGCCCGGGATGCGCGGCCTGTCGCTCTCGGGACCGGCCGCGAGCAGCCTGCTGAGTCCGCGCCTGGTGGCGGCGACGACGACGCGGTCGCCTGCCTGGAGCACGTACCCGGGGTGCAGACGCCACTCCAACTCGCCCTCGCCCGTGGACGTCACGGACGACAGGTCATGCTGCCGTTCGCCCTCGGAGGCGGTGTCCAGGGCGACCACCCGCCATGCCTCGGTCTGGAAGGCACGCTCGACCGTACGGCCCTCCAGCAGAGGGTTGCCCCGTACTTCGACGGCGGCGAAGACCAGCACCCTGCGGCCCACCGAGATCGCGCCCAGCACCTGCCGTCCCATCATCGCCCCGGCGAACGCCGGAGCTGCGAGGGCGGAGACGCTTCGGCTGTGGGTCTGGGCGGCGGGGTAGGTGTCGCGGAGCGTGCGGTAGACCGTGGTGGCGAAGGCGTCGTCGAACAGCCGCATCACGACGCGCAGTTCGGGCTTGATCTGCCGCGCGTTGAGCGAGGCCTCCAGATTGATGCCGTCGTTGCTGGTGAGGGCGAGCAGCGCGCGGCTGCGCTTGATCTTGGCGTCCTCCAGCACACCGTCGTCCGTCACATCGGCGATCAAGGTGGGGACCCGCCGTCTGCGGGCGAGGGCGATGCCGCGTGCCTCGTCGTTCTGCTCGATGCACACGACGGGGATGTTCAGCTCCAGCAGCCGCTCCAGCACATGCTTGCCGACCTTGCCGAGGCCGACGAGCACCACATGGCCGCCGAGGCCGCGCGGGGAGTGGGCAGTGCCGCGGCCCTGCGGAACGAGCCGTAGCTCTCCAGGACGACCGCGAGCAGCAGCGGCAGGAGCATCATCCCCGCGAGCCCCGCGAGGAGTTGGAGGATCTGCTCGCCCGCGGGCTCGTGCAGATTGGGCTCGTTGATGGCGAAGATGTCCAGGAGCGTCACATAGGCCGCGTGGAGCGGGGAGTCCCGGCTGATCAGCCAGTTCACGGTGGCGAGGGCGAGCACCAGGCCCGTCATGGCCAGCAGCGAGTAGCGCAGCCTGCGCGAGAACAACCGCTTGACCGCGGTCATCCTCGGGAACCTCGGGGCACGGGCACCTGCGGCGCGGCTGGCTCTGCGGGTGATGGCCTCCAGCACGACCGCCTCGCGCTCGGGCGGCAGCCCCCTCAAGTCCTCCTCGTCCGGGAGCAGTACGGGGCCTCGGCTCGCGGGGACGCGGCGACGGGCGGTGCGGGCGTGAGCGGTGCGGGCATGGGCGGTGCCGGGGTGGGCGGAGGCGCGTGCGTCAGGGGCTGTCTCCGTGCGGCTTCCACCGGAACCGGCGCTCCCGTCGGCTTCGGCGCTCCCGTCGCCGCCGTGCCCTCCGTCGCCGCGCTCCGAGCGCTCCCCGCCGACTGCGCCCTCCCCGGCGTCTGTGCCCTCCCCGGCGTCTGCCGCGTCCCCTTCGCCGGTCCCCTCGTCGTCCTCGTTGTCGTCGGAGGCGCCCTCGCCGTGCTCGGTGTCCCCTGTCGCGGGCATCAAGGCGAGCGTGCACAGCGGGTTCCGGCGGTCGACGGTGCGCAGGGTGCGTTCCTTCGCACGCAGCAGCAGCCCGTCCGCGTAGAGCACCTTGGCGCTGCCGACCACGGCAGCCGCCACGATCGAGGGCGCGGCCGTGTCGGAGTCGGAGAGCACCGTCGTCGTGGCGTCCGTCGCGGCGTCGCCCGTGCCGCCGCCACCGGAACGCGGATTGTTCAAGCGGGCGGCCCTGTCCAGCAGGTCGGCGAGATACTGCCCCAGATTTCCGTTGAACATCCGGATGACCAGGCGCACTCGGGGATTGATCCTGCGGGCGCGCAGAGCGATGGAGATGTTGAGCTGGTCGTCGCCCGAGGTGAGCGCGAGCGCGCTGGCGCGCTCGATCCCGGCCCGTACGAGCGCGTCGTCGTCGGGCACCCGCGCCTCGACCGTCTCCACCGACAGCCCGCGCCTGTCCAGCAGTCCGGCGATCTGCGGGCCGTGGCTTCCGCCGCGCAGCGACGGCAGTACGACGGTGACGTGCTGCCCGTAGACCGTGGCCAGCTCTCTGGTGACCCGCTGAGCGAGAGCGTTGTCACCGCAGACCACCATGTGCCCGCGCAGGCCGCGGCCTAGGCTGCTGTCCATGGTCTCCAAGGACAGTTCCCCCTTGAACGTCTGCGTCTTCTGCTCGGCGGCCGAACTCGGCCCCGTATACACGGAGTCGGCCCGCGAGTTCGCCGAGCTTATCGGCCGCCGGGGACATTCCCTGGTGTGGGGCGGATCGGACGTCGGCCTCATGAAGGTGGTCGCCGACGGTGTACAGGGCGCCGGCGGACGGCTGGTGGGCGTCTCCGTGGAGTTCTTGCAGAGCAAGGCGCGTGCCGACGCGGACGAGATGCTCGTCACCGCGAATCTCGCCGAACGCAAGGCCCAACTCCTCGCCCGTGCCGATGCGTTCGTGATCATGGTGGGCGGCACCGGGACCCTCGACGAGGCCACCGAGATCCTGGAGCTGAAGAAGCACGGGCTGCACGCCAAGCCCGTCGTGCTGCTGAACACCGCCGGCTACTACGACGGTCTGCGCGAGCAGCTCCACCGCATGGAGGCCGAGGGTTTCCTGCCGTTGCCGCTGTCCGAACTGGTCGCCTTCGCCGACGACGGGGCGAGCGCGCTGCGGCTGCTGGAGAGTTGAGACCGGAGGGGCGAGACGGGAGGGCGGGGCCAGGGCCGGGTCTCGATCGCCCCGCCCGCCGCCTCGTTCATCTGCGGTTGTACAGCCGCATCGTGAGCGTCCCGAACACCGCGGCCAGCACGGCCGCCGCCGTCAGCGTCCAGCCGATCTCGGCACCGATCCAGCGTCCCTCCATCAACCCCCGTACGGCCGCGACGAGATGGGTCACCGGATTGACGTCGACGAACGCCTGCAACCACCCCGGCATCGTGCGGGGCTCGACGAGGATGTTGCTGAGGAAGGTCAGCGGGAAGAGCACCATCATGCTGACGCCCATCACCGACTTCTCCGTGCGCAGCAGCAGCCCGAACATCGTCCACAGCCAGGAGAAGGCGAAGGAGAACACCACCAGCAGCGCGATCCCGGCCAGCACCCCGGGCAGTCCGCCCGCCGGACGGAAGCCGAGCGCCAGGCCCACGCCCAGGATCACCGCGGAGGCCGTGGTGTAGCGGAAGGCGTCGCCGAGGAGATAGCCGACCATCGGCGCGGGACGCCAGATCGGCAGCGTACGGAAACGGTCGAACACCCCTTTGTCGATATCGGTGTTGACCGCGACGCCCGTGTACATGGTGGTCATCACGACGCTCATCACCATGATCCCCGGCAGTAGGTACTGGAGGTACTCGCCCGTCGAGCCCGCCAGCGCACCGCCGAAGAGATACGTGAACATCAGCGTCATCATGATCGGGAACGCCGTGACGTCGAAGAGCTGCTCCGGCACGTGCTTGATCTTCAGCATCGCCCGCCAACCGAACGTCACGCACACCGACAGCGCGCCCGGACGAGGCGGCCGGGTCCCGGCGAGCACCGCCGCGGGCAGTACGGGCGGGGGCGCGGCGGTGCGCCTGGCGCCAGCCGGCCGTGCGGGGAGCCGGAGTCCGGGGCCGGGCGGAGGCCGTGCGCACGCCGTCGCTCGTCGTGCCGTCGTTCATGCCGTCTCCTCCGCCGGGGCCGTGTGAGCGTCGGCGGGCGCCGAACTCGCAGCGTTCTCCGTGCCGTCGGGGCCGTCCGCCGTGCCGGGTACGTCCGCCGTGCCGGGTACGTCCGGCTCGGCGGCTTCGCCCGTGGCACGGTGATCGGTGAGGGCGAGGAAGACCTCGTCCAGGCTGGGCTGGCCCAGCGAGAAGTGGTCGACGGTGATCCCGGCACGCGCGAGTTCGGCCAGCGCCAGCGCGGCCTGACCGGTGGCACGGCCCTCGTCCCCGTCCCCGTCCCCGTTCCCCGGCACGCGGGCCGTCAGCGCCACCGGGTCGCTCTCCGGCTCGACCCGGGCGGCCAGCGCCCGCGAGAGCACCCTGCGCGCGTCGTCTCGCTGCCCGGCGTCCCGCAGCCGCATGTGCAGCGAGCCCGCACCGACGGACGACTTCAACTGCCCCGGTGTGCCTTCCGCGATGACCCTGCCGTGGTCGACGACGGCGATACGGTCTGCCAGCCGGTCGGCCTCGTCCAGGTACTGCGTGGTCAGCAGCACCGTCGTGCCCTGCGCGACGACCGCCCGCACGATGTCCCACACCTGGCTGCGGCTCCTGGGATCGAGGCCCGTCGTCGGCTCGTCGAGGAAGAGCAGATCGGGTGTGCCGAGGATGCTCGCCGCGATGTCGATTCGCCGCCGCATCCCGCCCGAGTAGTGCTTGACCTGCCGCTTCGCGGCCTCCGTGAGCCCGAACGCCTCCAGCAGCCGCGCTGCGCGCCCGCGTGCGTCGGCCTTGGAGTGGCCGAGCAGACGCCCCAGCAGTACGAGGTTCTCCGTACCGGTCAAGTCCTCGTCCACGGAGGCGTATTGACCGGTGAGGCTGACCCTTGCCCGTACGGCTGACGGCTCACGCAGCACGTCGTGCCCGAAGACCCGCGCCTGCCCGGCGTCCGGGCGCAGCAGCGTGGCCAGCATCCGCACGGTGGTCGTCTTGCCCGCGCCGTTGGGGCCGAGCACCCCGTAGACCGAACCGGCCGGGACGCACAGGTCGATGCCGTCCACCGCGCGGTTGCCGCCGAAGACCTTCACCAGACCGTGCGTCTCGACCGCGGGTGCGTCCGTACCGGGGCGGGCGCGTGGCGCACGGACCGCAGAGATGTCCGTCTCCGTGCCCCCGTCGCTCGCGTCGGTACCGGTCCCAGTGTCCGCGCCGTTGCCCGTGTCCGCGCCCGTGTCCGTCCTCGCCGGCATCGCTGCTCCCTCGTACGAACCTGTGCGGACGGCCCCACGCGGGCGCCGCCCGGCTCACAGCGGTCAGACCGGGGGCCGTGGGGAAACTCATCGGTCCGCCACCGGGGTCATGGCGCGTGCCGCGGCTGGGAGACGATGGGGGCATGGCAACGCATCTGATCACCGGCGCCGGTTCCGGCATCGGCGCCGCCGTCACCCGGCGGCTCCTCGAACGCGGCGACGAACTGTGGCTGCTGGCGCGCGACGCCGGCCGAGCGAAGGAGCTGCGGCAGCGCTTCGAGGGCGCCCGTACGGTCGTGGGCGACCTGGGAGTGCCGGAGCGGCTTTCCTGGGCACTGGGCCAGCAGGAGCTGCCCGGCGAGCTGGACTCCCTTCAGCACATCGCCGGCGTGGTCGAGTTGGGCGAAGTAGGGGAACTCAGCGCGAGGGTCTGGAACCAGACCCTCGCCGCGAACCTCGTCTCGCCCGTGGAGCTGACGCGGCTGCTGCTGCCGCAGCTGCGTCTGGCCCGCGGCCACGTCCTCTTCGTCAACTCCGGCGCGGGCCTGCGCGCCAACCCGCAGTGGTCGGCGTACGCGGCGAGCAAGCACGGCCTGAAGGCCCTGGCGGACTCGCTGCGCGCCGAGGAGAGCGGCAACGGCGTCAGGGTCACCTCCGTCTACCCCGGGCGTACCGCCACGCCCATGCAGGAGAAGGTGCATCGCCAGGAGGGCAAGGAGTACGACCCCGGGCGCTGGATGCCCGCCGAGGCCGTCGCCACGACGCTGCTCACCGCGCTGGACATGCCGCGCGGCGCGGAGGTCACCGATCTGACCGTGAAGCCGGGCGCATGAGCGCGGGGGAGGTCGAGGACACGGGGGGCGCCTCGGTGCGGGAAGATCGCCCCGTGTGGGGGACGGGCGCCGCCACCGGCGTCGGATCGATGCCGGGCGAGGACGCGCGGGAGGCGGCACGCACCGTCACCGGCACGCTGGAGGCGTTCCCGTTCCTCCCGGAGCTGCCCGCACGCGGGCCCGGCGCCGACATGACCGGACGCACCATCGGGCTGCTCGTAGAGCTGTACGCCCATCTCGAACCCAGCGGCTGGCGGATCAGCGACCGGCCCGGGCGCGACACCCGCCGTGCGCGGTCGTGGCTGGGCGAAGACCTCGACGCGCTGGAGGAGTTCACGCAGGGCGACACCTGGGGCGAGGACGCCGGACGGCGTGCGCTGAAGCTCTCCGCGGTCGGACCGTGGACGCTCGCCGCCAGCCTGGAGCGGCGCAACGGAGAGGCCGTACTCGGCGACTCGGGCGCCTGCCGTGACGTGACCGCGTCGCTCACCGAGGGCCTGCTGGCGCATATCGCGGACGTGCGGCGCAGGGTGCCCGGCGTGCGCCCGGTGCTCCAGCTCGACGAGCCGATGCTGACCGCGGTCCTGCTGGGCCGGGTGCCGACCGCGAGCGGCTACCGCAGCCATGGCGCCGTCGACCGCGCGGTGGCCGAGGGGGCCCTGCGGGAGGTCGTCGGCGCGTGCGCGGCGCAGCGGGTGCCCGTCGTCGTGCACTCCTGCGCGCCAGGACCGCCTTTCGCGCTGCTGCGCCGCGCGGGCGTCGCCGGTGTCTCCTTCGACGCGGCCCTGCTCACCGAGCGTGAGGACGAAGCGGTCGGCGAGGCCGTCGAGGGCGGGACTGTGCTCTTCGCGGGAGTGGTACCGGGGGACCGGCCGCCGTCGGCGGGATTGTCGGACCCTGCCGGTAGCGTCGGTGGTGTCAGGGCGCTGTGGCGCAGGCTCGGGCTGTCCCCGGCCCTCCTCACGGAGTCGGTCGTGGTCACCCCTGCCTGCGGTATGGCGGGAGCCTCGCCCGCGTATGCGCGAGCGGCACTCGACCACTGCGTCCGGGCGGCGAGATCCCTCGCCGACGACCCTGAGTGACGGGAGACGAGACGGTGGCCGGCAAAGAGCAGACGGCGAAGCCCGCGGCAGCGAACTCGACTGCGGCCTCGAAAGCAGCCTCGAAGGGGAAGTCCACAGCGCCCGCCGACGCACGCGAGCGGCATCGGCGTCTGTCGGAGCAGATCGAGGAGCACCGCTTCCGGTACTACGTGAGGGACGCCCCGGTCGTCAGCGACGCCGAGTTCGACCGGCTGCTGCGGGAGCTGGAGGCGCTGGAGGCCGAGCACCCGGATCTGGTCACCCCCGACTCGCCGACGCAGAAGGTCTCGGGGCGGTACGAGACGGAGTTCACGGAGGTCGCCCACCGCGAGCGCATGCTCTCGCTCGACAACGCCTTCGACGACGAGGAGCTGGCCGAGTGGGCCGAGCGGATCGCCCGCGAACTGGAGGGCGTGGAGCACCACTTCCTGTGCGAGCTGAAGATCGACGGCCTCGCGGTCAATCTGACGTACGAGCACGGCAGGCTGACCCGCGCTGCCACCCGCGGCGACGGGCGTACGGGCGAGGACATCACGCCCAACGTGCGGACCATCGACGACATCCCGGAGCGGCTCGGCGGCGAGCGCGTCCCGGAGCTGGTCGAGGTGCGCGGCGAGGTCTTCTTCCCGATGGAGCGCTTCGAGGAGCTGAACGCCCGTCTGGTGGAGGCAGGGGACAAGCCGTTCGCCAACCCCCGTAACGCGGCGGCCGGTTCGCTGCGCCAGAAGGACCCGAAGGTGACGGCCACGCGTCCGCTGCACATGGTGGTGCACGGCATCGGCGCCAGCGACGGCCTCGACGTCGGCAGGCTCAGCGAGGCGTACGGGCTGCTGCGCGAGTGGGGCCTGCCCACCTCGGACCATACGAAGGTGGTCGAAGGGCTCGCAGGCGTAAGGGAGTTCATCGCCCACTACGGCGAGCACCGCCACTCGGTGGCGCACGAGATCGACGGCGTCGTGGTGAAGCTGGACGAGGTGCGGCTCCAGGGCCGCCTGGGCTCCACGTCGCGTGCGCCGCGCTGGGCGATCGCGTGGAAGTACGCACCGGAGGAGGTCAACACCAAGCTGGTCGACATCCGCGTCGGCGTCGGCCGCACGGGGCGGGTCACTCCGTATGCGGTGGTCGAGCCGGTGACCGTCGCGGGCTCGGAGGTCGAGTTCGCCACGTTGCACAATCAGGAGGTCGTGCGCGCCAAGGGCGTCCTCATCGGGGACACGGTCGTGCTGCGCAAGGCGGGCGATGTGATCCCGGAGATCCTCGGGCCGGTCGCGGATCTGCGGGACGGCAGCGAGCGCGAGTTCGAGATGCCCGAGCACTGCCCCGACTGCGGCACGGCGCTGCGCCCCATGAAGGAGGGCGACATCGATCTGCGCTGCCCCAACGCCCGTTCCTGTCCTGCCCAGTTGAGGGAGCGGCTGTTCTATCTCGCCGGGCGCAAGAGCCTCGACATCGAGCACTTCGGCTATGTGGTGGCCACGGCGCTGACGCAGCCCCTGGAGCCTGCCGAACCCCCGCTGAAGGACGAGGGCGGCCTCTTCGACCTGAGAGTCGAGGATCTGCTCCCCATCAAGTCCTATGTCCTGGACCCGGACACCGGGCTGCCCAAGAGCGACCCGGAGACGGGCGAGGAGAAGGTGGTCACCCTCTTCGCCAACCAGAAGGGCGAGCCCCGCAAGAACACCCTGTCGATGCTGGAGAACATCGAGGCCGCCAAGGAGCGTCCCCTCGCCCGGATCATCACCGGCCTGTCGATCCGTCATGTGGGGCCGGTCGCCGCGGAGGCGCTGGCGCGGGGGTTCCGCTCCCTGGACCGGATCGCCGAGGCGGACGAGGAGGAGCTGGCGGCGACGGAGGGCGTGGGGCCGACGATCGCCGCCTCACTCAAGGCATGGTTCGCGGAGGACTGGCACCGCGAGATCGTCGAACGGTGGCGCGCGGCAGGCGTACGGATGGAGGAGGAGGGCTCGGCCGAGTCGGGTCCGCGCCCCCTGGAGGGGATCACCGTGGTGGTCACCGGGACGCTGGCGACGCTCACCCGGGACGCCGCGAAGGAGGCGCTCCAGGAGCGCGGTGCGAAAGTGACCGGATCCGTTTCGAAGAAGACCGGCTTCGTGGTGGTGGGGGAGAGTCCTGGGTCCAAATACGACAAGGCCGTCCAGTTGGAGGTGCCTATTTTGGACGATGACGGTCTCGCCGTTCTTCTGGAGCAAGGCCCGGACGCCGCACGCGAAGTGGCCGAAAAGCATCCCGAATAGGGCACTGAGGACTCGTCAAGTCATCGCAGTTTTCCCACTGTTGTGTGCCCGTCACAGGTGTCCCAGGCGTTTGCGCCCGGGTATGCACTCAGAAGCCGCACTGTCATCGGCAGTTGTGCGTGAACGGGGCCGGATCAGCCGGGTCGTACACAGCCAACCCGGGCCGATCGCTGCCCTGGAGGCGGTGTGCGGCCTACTGTTGATGTGTGTGCCTGGTTTGGGGAAGCAGGCACGGACGGTACGGCGGAGGGACGGGCATGCAGGAAATTCCTGGGGGCCACGGCCCCCCGCACTCCAGCCTGCCCGACGGCACGAGCGGGAGTACGGGGTCCACGGCCGGAGCGGAGGACGCGCCGTGGGTACAGCGCCTGGCGGCGCTGCGAGTGCCCGGACTTCCACTACTCGTCGTCGTCGGGGCGGGAATCGTTCTCGGCACATGCGTCTTCCGCGTGGTGACGGACGGCAGAGCGCTCTTCCCGGACGCGGTCACGGGCTGGTCGCTGGCGGTGCTGACCGGCGTGATCGTCGGTCATCTCGTCGCGCTCGGCCGTGACCGCTGGTGGAGCGGCACCGGCTCGGGCGCCGCGCTCACCCTGGCGATCCTCCTGCTCTACGGGTGGGCGCCCGCGGTGGTGGTGAGCCTCGCCGTCGTGGTGCTGGTGGGTGCGGTACGCCGTCACCGCTGGCGGCAGGCGGTCGTCCAGGGCGCCGTCGACATCCTCGGCATCGGGGCCGCGGCGCTGTCGCTGGCAGCCGTGGGCGTGCACCCGTCGGTCGCGCATCCCTGGCGGCCCGCCGACTGGGGCTACTTGGCGCTGCCCGAGGTCGTCATGGCGGCCTTCGCCTATCTGCTGGTCACCCGCCTCCTGCTGTGGTTCTCCCACGTTCCGCACAAGACCGGGCTGCCCACCGCGCTGCGCAGGGCCTTGCTGCGCCAGGGCCTCGTCGCCATCGCGTTGCTGGGCATATCACCGCTGATCACGGTGGTGGCCGCGTACCGGCCGATACTGCTCCCGCTGTTCGCGGTGCCGCTCATCGCTCTGGACTCCACGCTGTGGATCGCCCGCGTACGCGCCGAGGAGGCGCTGCGCGACCCGCTCACGGGACTTCCCAACAGGCAGTGGCTGCTGGAGCGCACCTGGACCGCGCTGGACGAGGCGGACCGTACCGAGGCCCGCTCCGCACTCGTCCTCATCGACCTCGACCGCTTCCGCTCCGTCAACGACACGCTCGGCCATCTCGCGGGCGACAGGCTGCTGTTGAAGATCGCGGAGCGGCTGCGCGCGGAGCTGCCGCGCGGAGCGGAGGCCGCCAGGCTCGGTGGCGACGAGTTCGCCGTGCTGCTGCCGCTGGCCGACTCCACCACCAGCGCGATGCGCGCCGCGCGCACCCTTGTGTCCGCGCTCGGTTCGCCGCTCGACCTGGACGGGCTGACCCTGGTGCTGGAGGCGAGCGCGGGCGTCGCGGTCTTCCCTGAGCACGCCCGCGAGGCCGAGGGCCTGCTGCGCCGGGCGGACGTGGCGATGTACGAGGCCAAGCGCGACCGTACGGGCGTGGAGGTCTACGAGGCCACGCGCGACGAGAACACCCCCGACCGGCTCGGCCTGCTGGCCGATCTGCGCCGCGCCCTCGACGCCGGCGAGGTCGAGCTGCACTACCAGCCGAAGGTCGGATTCGACGGCGTCGTGGCGGGACTTGAGGCGCTGGTGCGATGGGTGCACCCGGAGCGGGGACGTGTCCCTCCGGACGAGTTCATCGCGATCGCCGAGACGTCGGGGCTGATGCCACGGCTCACCGAGTACGTGCTGGAGACGGCCCTCGCGCAGGTCTCCCGCTGGCGCTCGGACGGGCTGACGGTGCCCGTCGCCGTGAACGTCTCGCCCCGCGACGTCCACGCGCCCGGCTTCGCGGGCGCCGTGGCGGGACGTCTCGCACGGCACGGAGTCCCCGCAGGCGCCCTCCAGTTGGAGATCACCGAGCACGTACTGCTGGAGGACCCGCACCGTGCGGCCGACACCCTGGCGGCGCTGGCAGGGCACGGCGTGAAGATGTCGCTCGACGACTTCGGCACCGGCTACTCCTCGCTCGTACATCTGCGGCGGCTGCCGGTGAGCGAGCTGAAGATCGACCGCTCCTTCGTGGCGCGGCTCGCGGTGGACGCGGAGGACGCGGAGATCGTGCGCTGCACCGTCGATCTGGCCCATTCCCTGGGCTTGTTGGTGGTGGCCGAGGGCGTGGAGGACGACGAGACCTGGGAGCGGCTGCGGGACCTGGGCTGCGACGCGGTCCAGGGATGGCTCGTGGCGGCCGCGATGCCGCCGGACGAGACGACGGCGTGGCTGCGGGCGCGCGACGGGGTTCCGCACTCCCTGGAGCGCGCCCGTCCGCGACCTCAACTGGAGTGCGGGCCTTCGGCGTCGACCGCCGGCTCGACCCGCTCGCACCCGGGCTCCACGGGCGGCTCCCAGCACTCCACGGGCGGGCCCTCCAAACCGACCCAGTCCCATGACGCGAACCGGCCGACGGGGTGGCAGCCGGTGCAGTAACGGCCTTGCGGCCGTGGTGCGACGTGGGGCGGGTGCGACGTGAAGCGGGCGGCGTCCGCCCCCGGTGCGTATGGCGCCGGGGGCGCTTATGGAGCGGTTCGGGTGCGCTTCGGGTGCGTGCGTGGTGCCGGGTGCGGGCCGCTACGGCGGCGGCACCGGGACGGCACGATTTTCGCCCGCGGCCCCACGGAGCCCGGAAGTGACCGCACGCTGCCGGGACGCAAATCGCGCTGAGTGTCCCGGAACCACCGCCTCCACGTCCCGCCCCCTCCTGCCCGCCGGCTGCTCTCCCCATCCGGCCCCACGGGCCGGTGTATCAGCGCCGCCGATGTCGGCCGGGTGCAACGCCCCCTCGCCGACGTGCAGTTGGTGCTGAGCGGGACGGCGTCGGGCACTGCGGGAAAGACGCGGGACGGCGGGAGGGGCGGGTCGTGTAGGCGTGCGTGTCCGGACACTCAAGCGTGATTTGCGGGCCACTCCCCGTGCGGTTCGAGGCCGGTATCCGTAAGTGTGGGCCGTAAATCATGCCGTCCGGACATGTGCGCCGGAACGGCCCGCCCCGCACCCGCCACGTACGGAACGCGCACACGTCGCCGTACCCCGGCGCCCATCGCGCCCACCGCCGAAAACCACCGGCGGCACGAGCCCGGTCGCGGGAGCCATAGGATTGGGGCGGAAAATCCAACACTCACCCAGAGGACCGCTGCATGCCTGGCATCTCGCGCGAGGAGGTCGCCCACCTCGCCCGGCTGGCGCGCCTGGAGCTGAAGGACGAAGAGCTGGATCACTTCGCCGGTCAGCTCGACGACATCATCGGTGCTGTCGCCACCGTCTCAGACGTCGCCAACGAGGACGTACCGCCGACCTCCCACCCGCTGCCGCTCACCAACGTCATGCGCCCGGACGTCGTCCGTCCCGGCCTGACGCCCGAGCAGGCGCTCTCGGGCGCCCCCGCGCAGGAACAGCAGCGATTCAAGGTGCCGCAGATCCTGGGGGAGGACTGAGCGATGGCCGATCTGACCAGACTGACCGCGGCCGAGACCGCGGAGAGGATCGCGAGCGGCGACGTCACCGCCGTTGAGGTCGCCGAGGCGCATCTCGCCCGTATCGACGCCGTCGACGAGAAGGTGCACGCCTTCCTGCACGTCGACCGCGAGGGCGCGCTCGCCAAGGCCCGCGAGGTCGACGAGAAGCGTGCACGCGGCGAGCGGCTCGGCCCGCTGGCCGGCGTGCCGGTCGCGGTGAAGGACCTGTTCACCACGGAGGGCGTGCCCACGACGGTGGGTTCGAAGATCCTGGAGGGCTGGATCCCGCCGTACGACGCGACGGTGGTGCGGAAGCTGAAGGAGGCGGACGTCGTCATCCTCGGCAAGACCAACATGGACGAGTTCGCCATGGGCTCCTCCACGGAGAACAGCGCGTACGGGCCGACCGGCAACCCCTGGGACCTCACCCGCATCCCGGGCGGCTCCGGAGGCGGCTCCTCCGCGGCGATCACCGCGTACGAGGCGCCGCTGGCGATCGGCACCGACACCGGTGGTTCCATCCGCCAGCCCGCCGCCGTCACCGGCACCGTGGGCGTGAAGCCGACCTACGGCGGTGTCTCCCGCTACGGCATGGTCGCCTTCTCCTCCTCCCTCGACCAGGCCGGGCCCTGTGCCCGCACGGTGCTCGACGCCGCGCTGCTGCACTCCGTCATCGGCGGCCACGACGAGCTGGACTCGACCTCCATCGACCAGCCCGTGCCGGACGTCGTCGCCGCCGCGCGCAACGGCGAGGTGTCGGGCCTGCGGGTCGGCGTCGTCAAGGAGTTCCGCGGCGAGGGCTACCAGGCGGGCGTGCTCCAGCGCGTCGACGAGACGGTGGAGCTGCTGCGGGAGCTGGGCGCCGAGGTCGTCGAGGTCTCCTGCCCGTCGTTCACCAAGGCGCTGGCCGCGTACTACCTGATCGCACCCTCGGAGTGCTCCTCCAACCTCGCCCGCTTCGACGCGATGCGCTACGGGCTGCGCGTGGGCGACGACGGCACGCACTCCGCGGAGGAGGTCACGGCGCTCACCCGTGAGGCCGGGTTCGGCGACGAGGTCAAGCGCCGCGTCATGCTCGGCACTTACGCACTCAGCTCCGGCTACTACGACGCGTACTACGGCTCGGCGCAGAAGGTGCGCACGCTCATCACCCGCGACTTCGAGCGCGCCTTCGCGGAGGTGGACGTCCTCGTCTCGCCCACGACGCCGACCACCGCGTTCCCCATCGGCGAGCGCGCCGACGACCCCATGGCCATGTATCTGGCCGACCTGTGCACCATCCCGTCCAACCTGGCCGGGAACGCCGCCATGTCCGTACCGTGCGGCCTGGCCGAGGAGGACGGCCTCCCGGTGGGGCTCCAGATCGTCGCTCCGGCCATGGCCGATGACCGTCTCTATCGTGTCGGTGCGGCCCTGGAAGCCGCCCACCAGGCACGTTGGGGACACCCGCTGCTCGAGGAGGCACCGTCGCTGTGAGTGGAAAGCTTCAGAAGGCCAAGGGGTTCAAGAAGTCCCGGACCGGGATGTACGTGTCCATCGCCGCCTCCCTCTTCGGGGCCGTAGGCACCATCAAGCGCGGCAGGGAGGCCCGTCGCGAGGGCGACACGCTCCAGTTGCTCGACGTCGCGGTGTCGGCGGCGGGCATCGTCACCGGTGTGGCGCTGCTCGTACGGGAGCTGCGGCGGCTCGACATCGACGATGTCCTCGCGGACGACTGAGAGGCGAAGTATCCGTGACCGTCACTGAACTGGTGCCGTACGAGGACGCGTTGGCCGCCTACGACCCCGTCATGGGGCTGGAGGTCCACGTCGAACTCGGCACCGCCACGAAGATGTTCTGCGGCTGCTCGACGACGCTCGGCGCGGACGCCAACAGCCAGACCTGCCCGACCTGTCTGGGTCTGCCCGGCGCGCTGCCGGTCGTCAACGCGACGGGCGTCGAGTCCGCCGTACGCATCGGTCTCGCGCTGAACTGCGAGATCGCGGAGTGGTGCCGCTTCGCGCGGAAGAACTACTTCTACCCGGACATGCCGAAGAACTTCCAGACCTCCCAGTACGACGAGCCGATCGCGTTCAACGGCTACCTCGACGTGCAGCTTGAGGACGGCGAGGTCTTCCGCGTGGAGATCGAGCGCGCCCACATGGAGGAGGACACCGGCAAGTCGACGCACATCGGCGGCGCCACGGGCCGCATCCACGGCGCCTCGCACTCGCTGCTCGACTACAACCGCGCCGGCATCCCGCTGATCGAGATCGTCACCAAGCCCATCGAGGGCGCGGGAGAGCGCGCACCCGAGGTCGCCAAGGCGTATGTGGCCGAACTGCGGGAGCTGATCAAGGCGTTGGGCGTCTCCGAGGCCCGCATGGAGATGGGCCAGATGCGCTGCGACGTCAACCTGTCGCTGCGCCCCAAGGGCGAGAGCGCCTTCGGCACACGCAGCGAGACGAAGAACGTCAACTCGCTGCGCAGCGTGGAGCGCGCGGCCCGGTTCGAGATCCAGCGGCACGCGGCGGTGCTGGACGCGGGCGAGAAGATCGTCCAGGAGACCCGGCACTTCCACGAGGACCAGGGCACGACGACCTCCGGCCGCGTCAAGGAGGAGGCGGAGGACTACCGCTACTTCCCCGAGCCGGACCTGGTGCCGGTCGCACCGTCCCGCGAGTGGGTCGAGGAGCTGCGGGCGGGGCTGCCCGAGCTGCCGCGGCTGCGCCGCAACCGGCTGCGGGAGGAGTGGGGCATCTCGCAGCACGAGATGCAGTCCGTGCTCAACGCCGGTGCCGTGGGGCTGATCGTCGCCACCGTCGACGCGGGCGCGCCCGCCGACCAGGCCCGTAAGTGGTGGATGGGCGAACTCGCCCGCCGCGCCAACGAGTCGGGCACCGATCTGGCGGATCTGCCCATCGGTCCCGAGGACGTCGCCCGGGTCTGTGAGCTGGTGCAGGAGGGCTCGCTCAACGACAAGCTCGCGCGGCAGACCATCGAGGGCGTGCTGGCGGGCGAGGGCACACCGGACGAGGTCGTGGAGAAGCGCGGACTGAAGGTCGTCTCCGACGAGGGCGCGCTCGGCGCGGCCGTGGACGAGGCGATCGCGGGCAACGCCGACATCGCGGAGAAGATCCGCGGTGGCAAGGTGCAGGCCGCGGGCGCGCTCGTGGGCGCGGTCATGAAGGCCACCCGGGGGCAGGCGGACGCCGCCCGTGTGCGTGAGCTGATCCTGGAGAAGCTCGGCGTCGAGGGCTGAGCGGCGGCTCCGCCCGGGGGCCCGGCGAAGAGTCGTCCAGGGCCCGGGGCGCGGGCGACGGCATCCGAAGGTGAGGGGCGGTCCACTGAGGGCCGCCCCTCACTCATGCTCGGGCGCCCCACCGCTTGTGTCCCGGGCGCTGCGCGGCCACGGTTCGGGCGCGCTGATTCGCGTTCGCACACGGTTCTGTGGATGTGCTGAGCGGGAGCACGTACGTGATGAGCTGCCGTGACGCCAAGCGCGGCGGCGCAATTGTGGTCATAGACACAAAGGTGGCAAAGGATCTTTCTCCGATGTCACGCTGCCAGAGCGGAACATCACAAGCGCATCACGATGTGCACGGTGCTCCGGATCGTCTGCCTCCCGCCCGCGCGTTCGGCACCGCGCGGATTCCGTTGCGGGATACCGCCCGCCCCCTCCCGAAAAGGTCGGACATCTATGACGGCTCTCGCCCGCTGGTGCCTGCGTCGCCGTCTGGCCGTGGTCCTGCTCTGGTGCGCCGTGCTGCTGGGCGTCGGCACCTCCTCGCTGCTGAGCGGAGCGTCCTTCTCCAACCAGTACGACGTGCCGGGCACCGAGTCCGGGCGTGCGAACACGCTGATCAGCGAGAGCTTCCCGGACCGCAAGGGCGACAGCGACACGATCGTGTGGCACACGGGCAAGGGCACCGACGCCTCGACCGACGACGTCCGCTCGCCGCAGGTCGAGAAGGCCATGGAGCGGACCCTCGACGACATCGCCGAACTGCCTGGAGTCGGCAAGGTCCAAAGCCCCTACGGCGCTGCGGCAGGCGACACCGGCGGCTCGGACGCCCGCGCCTCGGACGCCGGTGGCACGGACTCCGGCGGTGCGGACGGACGTAATGCCTCAGGCGACGCCGCATCCGCCGGGGGCGACCGCGGCGGGCAGTCGGAACGAATCAGCCGCGACGGCCGCACCGCCTACGCCACCGTGACCTTCGACGCGTCCGTCGAGAAGCTCGACAAGAAGGACGTACAGCGCGTCGTCGACACCGCACAGCGCGCCGGCGAGGACGTGCCGGGCATGGACGTAGAGGCGGGCGGCCCCGGCATCGCGCTGACCGAGAAGGAGGACAGCCACATCAGCGAGGCCGTCGGCATCGCCGTGGCGGCCGTCGTGCTGCTGGTCGCCTTCGGCTCGCTGGCGGCGATGTCGCTTCCGCTGGTGACGGCGCTGGTCAGCGTCGGCACGGCGACCCTCGGCATCGGGCTGCTCAGCCATGTGATGACCGTGGCCGACTTCGCGCCGATGCTGGGCACGCTCATCGGGCTCGGCGTCGGCATCGACTACGCGCTCTTCATCGTCACCAGACACCGGCGCGGCCTGAAGGAGGGCATGTCCGTCGAGGCGGCGGCCGAGCGTGCTGTCGCATCGGCGGGACGTGCCGTCGTGTTCGCCGGGGTGACGGTGTGCATCGCGCTGCTGGGCATGCTCGTGCTGCGGCTCAGCTTCCTCAACGGGGTGGCCGTGGCCGCGTCGCTCACCGTGGTGCTCGCCGTGCTGTCGTCGGTGACGCTCGTACCCGCACTGCTCGGAGTGATCGGCAAGCGTGCCCTCAGCGGCCGTGAACGGCGCAGGCTCGCGGAGCACGGGCCGGAGTTGCCCGCCGAACTGCACCGGGAGGGCGAGCACTCGGAGGACCCGGACGCAGAAGAGCCGCATGGACGCGGTACGGACGCGACGGGTACCGAGGCCACCGGTGCGCGGAAGCCCGGCGCCCGTGCGCGCGCCTCCGTCGCCGCCCGCTGGTCGTCCTTCGTGGCACGCCATCCGCGCCTGCTCGGCGGCATCGCCGCCCTGGTGATGGTGGTGCTGGCGGTGCCCGTCTCCGGGCTTCAGCTCGGCACGTCCGACCAGGGCAGCAATCCACGTACGACCACGACGCGGCAGGCGTACGACCTGCTCGCCGACGGATTCGGACCCGGCACCAACGGACCGCTCACGCTGGTCGGCGAGATCGACGACGCCAAGGCCAAGCTCGACTTCGAGCAGCTTCCCGAGAAGCTGCGGGACGTCGAGGGCGTCGCCCATGTCTCGGGCAGCGAACTGAACGGAAACGGCGGTACCGGAGTCATCACCGTCGTACCGGACAGCGCACCGCAGTCCGAGCGGACGTCGGAACTGGTCGAGGACCTCCGCAAGGACGTGCTCCCGGAGGCCACAGGCTCCAGCTCGCTCGACGTACAGGTCGGCGGTGTCACGGCCGCGCACGACGACTTCGCCTCCGTGATCCTCGGCAAGCTGCCGCTCTTCGTCGGCGTCGTGGTCTCGCTGGGCTGTGCGCTGCTGCTGGTCGCCTTCCGCAGCATCGGCATCCCGCTGAAGGCCGCGCTGATGAACGTGATGGCGGTGGCGGCCGCCTGTGGAGTGGTCGTCGCCGTCTTCCAATGGGGGTGGGGAAGCGGCCTGATGGGGCTGGGGGGCTCCGGGCCGATCGAACCGTTCCTGCCCGTGATCATGGTGTCCGTCCTCTTCGGGCTGTCGATGGACTACCAGGTCTTCCTCGTCAGCCGCATGTACGAGGAGTGGCGTCTGACCGGCGACAACCGCAGATCCGTGCGGGTCGGGCTGGCCGAGACGGGACGGGTGATCAACTCCGCCGCGGTCATCATGATCGCCGTCTTCGGTGCGTTCGTGCTGAGCGGCGACCGGATCATCGCGATGTTCGGCATCGGCCTCGCCGCGGCCGTCGCGCTGGACGCCTTCGTGCTGCGCACGCTGCTCGTCCCCGCCCTGATGCACATGCTGGGCAGCGCCAACTGGTGGCTGCCCCGGTGGATGGAGCGATGGCTTCCGCGCGTCAGCATCGAGCCGGAGGCCGTCCCCGAACCCGTGCCCGGTACGGAGCCGGAAACGGTGCACGGGACGGCGTCCGGAACGGTGCCGGACCCCGTCGGTGCCGGGCTTGGCGGAACGGTGCCCGCGCCCCGTGACGGGCTCTCATCGGACTCTCAGAAACGGCCCCTACGGTGACGCACCATGGCTACCGAGACGACCAAGACCGACAAGACCGAAGAGGCCGGCACCAAGCCGGAGACCGGCCTCGACAAGGACACGACGACCGCGACGGCCGGGAGGGACTCCGCCGTCGCCGCCGCCGCTGAGGAGCCCCGCGCCGAGGCCCTCACGGACGACGACCACGACGGCTACGCCGACGGCGGCTTCGCCGATGACGAGACCGGCACCGCCGTTCCCGTGCGCGGCGGACTGGGCGCGGGTGCCGCGGCCGTCGTCAGCGCCGGGCTGGGGCTCAGCTCCATCACCGGCACCTCGCTCAGCGAGATGCTGCGCGATCGCAAACAGCTCATCGGCCAGATCGAGAGCAGCGCCCAGGCCCCGCAGGGCGGCGGCGGTGGCGCCGACCAGATCAGCGCGCTCTACGGAGCCCCCTGGCACGCCACCGCGATCCTCAACGGGATCTTCGCGCTGCTCGCAGTCGTCGTCGGCGGTGTGCTGCTGGCGCTCGTCGCCAAGCGTGCCGAGACGCGTACCTGGGTCAAGGCCGTCGCGCTGGGCGGGCTGATCCTCGGTGCGATCGGGCTGCTCGTGGCGGGCGGCATGTATCTGGACCTCTTCGCGGCGCCGCCGAAGGTTCCCGGCCAGCCGTCCTGACGGGCCCCGGCTCTACGGCCCCCGGGACGTCGCATACGCACACGCACGTACGGACGCGCGCCCGTACACGTACAACCGAACACGGTCGAGCCGCCCGCGCCCCGCATCCACGGACCCGCGACGGGCGGCTCGGCCATGCCGGACTGCCCGGTTCCGAACGTGGCGCGCAGCGCCCGGGCGTACGACCCGAGGACGGGACGGAATGCGGGGGGACATGCGTAAGGACATGCGTAAGGACATGCGTGAGTCCTCGCGTAAGTGCCCGCCTAAGGACCCGGCGGGCGGTCCCTCCGGCGTGGGGCCGCCGGGGTAAGACCTCCCCATCGGCGGCTAAGGCCCCCTTGGGTCTGAAGACGGGGCGGTTGCCCGATGTGCACCACCCCCCTGGGAGACGAACGTGGATACGGCACGAAGCAGTCCGATCCATCGACACCAGGGGAGTGCGAGATGTACTACGGCCACGAGGCGGGGTTCCTCCGCATCGCCGAGCTGCGGCAGAAGGCCGCGGCCGAACGCCGGGCACGCGAGGCCGAGGAGAACGCCCACCAGCACGTTGAGGGGCCCCGTCGGCCGGGGCGCCGAGCGGGCCGCTACTGGTTCCGTACCGCATGAGCCGTACTCCCGCACGCGGCGAGGTGGTCGCGCTGCGGGACACCGACGGGCCGGACCGGCCGGAGCGGGCAGAACGACCGCAACGACCGGACCCGGCAGAGCGACCGGAGCAGCCGGAGCGGGCGTGGCGAAAAGCGGCTGACGCGATGTCCGAGGCTGGTGCGATGCTGGACGACGTGTCCAGTCACTCCACCGTCAGCCCCGTATTCGTCGGCCGCGGCGACGAGCTGACGCTGCTCGACGAAGCGCTCGCCCGTGCCGACGCGGGCGAGCCGCAGGCGCTGCTGCTCGGCGGCGAGGCCGGGGTAGGCAAGACCAGGCTGCTGGAGGAGTTCCTGTCCGCCGCGGCCACCGCCGGAGCGGTCACCGCCGTCGGCGGCTGTCTCGAACTGGGCGCGGACGGGCTGCCGTTCGCACCCTTCGCCACCGCCCTCCGCGGTCTGCACCGCGCCCTGGGCGAGGCGGAGCTGTCGTCCGCGGTGGCCGGCAGGGAGGCGGAGCTGGCGCGTCTGCTGCCGGATCTGGCGCCCCCGCCCGGCAGCCCCGCCGCGGCTCTGGCGGAGGCGTACGACGAGGAGGACGGCCGCGCCCGGCTCTTCGAGCTCACCGCACAGCTCCTGGAGCGGCTGGCCTCGGGCCGTACGGTCGTGATCGCCCTGGAGGACCTGCACTGGGCGGACCGCTCCACCCGTGAACTTCTCGGCTATCTCTACCGCTCGGTGCACACCTCCCGGCTGTTGCTCCTCGCGACATACCGTTCCGACGACATCCACCGGCGCCATCCGCTGCGGCCCTTCCTGGCCGAGCTGGACAGGCTGCGCACCGTCCGCCGGGTCGAACTGCCGCGGCTGAGCCGCGTGGAGGTGCAGGCACAGATAGCCGGAATCCAGGGCGTGCCGGAGCCCGACCCCGAGCAGGCCCGCGTCATCTTCGAACGCTCCGAGGGCAATCCGTTCTTCGTCGAGGAGCTGACCGCCAACTCCTCGGCCTGCGGCATCAGCGACTCCCTGCGGGATCTGCTGCTGGTGCGCGTCGAGGCCCTTCCCGAGCCGGTCCAGCAGGTGCTGAGGATCGCCGCCCAGGGCGGCTCCGCCGTGGAACACGCGCTGCTCGCCGCCGTCTGCCGACTGCCCGAGGCCGAACTGCTGGACGCGCTGCGGATCGCCGTCGGTGCGAACGTGCTGCTGCCCACCGACGACGGCGACGGCTACCGCTTCCGCCACGCCCTTCTCCGCGAGGCCGTCAGCGAGGATCTGCTGCCCGGCGAGGCCGCGGGTCTCAACCGCCGCTATGCGCAGGCCCTGGAGGCCGACCCCTCGCTCGTACGTTCCGAGCAGTGCACGACGCGCCTGGCGCACTACTGGTACCACGGCCGGGACGCGGCGAAGGCGCTGCCCGCCGTGCTCGGCGCCGCGGTGGAGGCACGCCGCAGACACGCCTTCGCCGAGCAGCACCAGCTACTGGAGCGGGCGATCGAGCTGTGGCACGAGGTCCCAGCGGAGATACGCGAACGGCTGCGGCCGATCGACGAGGCGGAGGTCTATCCGCGCCCCGGCGGCTGCCCCGGCGAACCGGCCGCGGAATCACTGTCGTTCATGGACCTGCTGGCCGAGGCCGTCGTCGCCGCACGCACGGGAGGCGACGTGGAACGTGCCCTCGCCCTCACGCGGCGCGCCCTCGACCTGCTGGACGAGGAGACCGACTCCCTGCGCGCGGCCTGGTTCTGGGTCAGCCGCTCCAAGAGCGTCGAGGCGCTGGGCCGCGGCGACGGCTGGGACGAGATCGCCCGCGCCCAGGAGCTGGTGCGCGGTCTGCCGCCGTCGGCCGTCCATGCGGACGTGCTGACCAGCGCCGCCGGCTGGGGCGTGATGCACCGGCCGGGGCCGGACGCCATGAGCACCGCCGTGAGAGCCGTCGAACTGGCCCGTGTCGTCGGCGCCACCACCATCGAGCTTCAGGCCCGTATCACCCTGGGCATCCTCATGGCCGAGTCCGGCGACCTGGACGCGGGCATCGCCGAGATGACGCAGGCACGCGAACAGGCGCTGCGAGCGGGTGCGTTCGGAGTCGTCGGCCGGGCAGACATCAACATCGCCACCGAGCTGGAGTCCATGGGCCGCTCCAGCGAAGCGGTGGCGGCGGCCGTACGAGCGGCGGAGGGCGCGGCCACGCACGGACGTCCCGACATGTGCGGCTTCGCGCTCGGCAATCAGGCCGAGTCGCTGTACGCCATGGGCGAGTGGGATCAGGCAGCCCGCATCACCGAGGAGGCCGCGACCGCCGCACGTTCGGCGGAGACCAGGGGCTTCGCCGCCTTGATGCGGGCTCATCTCCAGCTCGGCCGCGGCGACTTGGCGGCGCTGGAGACCACCGCGGCGGCGGCCCGCGAGGCGCTGGGCAGCCATGCCACGTCTGTGAACGCGGCCGTTCAGCTACGGCACTTCGCGCTCGAAGCCGCCGCCGGGCGCGGCGACTTCACGACCGTGAGGACCGAACTGCGGGCCGCGATCGAGGCGGGCTTCGCACCCGGTACGCACCGCTACGCCTGGCCCCTGCTGCACGCCGGTGCCGTGCACGAGGCGGGCCTGCGGGGCCTGCCCGCCGCCGAGGAAGGCCGAGCCGAAGTGCTCGCCGATCTGCGCACGGCCGTACGGCGGCTGCCGCATCCCGCGCCCGTGTGGACGGCGTACTCGGCGCTGGTGACCGCGGAGATCGGCCGGGCGGAAGGGAGTTCGGAGCCCGACGCCTGGGAGGCGGTGACGAGGGCGTTCGAGGAGCTGGAGCGTCCGTACCATCTTGCGCTGGCGCGTCAGCGCTGGGCGGAGGCGCTGCTGGAGGCGGGTGCGCAGAGCCGGGAGGCGCGCGAGTGCGCGCACGGTCTGCTGGCGTCGGCCCATCAGGTCGCGGCGCGGCTCGGCGCGCAGCCGCTGCGTACGGAGATCGAGCAGCTCTCGGTGCGGGCGCGGCTTCCGGTCGCCCAGGCGGTGCCGGCCGCGACGGGGGAGTCCCATGCGGCGCCCGCGAGGTCGGGGGAGCCCGCGGACGCCTTCGGGCTGACCCGGCGCGAGCGCGATGTGCTGCACCTGGTGGCGGCCGGGCGCAGCAACAGACAGATAGCGGAGCAGCTCTTCATCTCGCCCAAGACGGCGAGCGTGCACGTCTCCAACATCCTGGCGAAGCTGGGCGTGGACGGGCGGGGCGAGGCGGCGGCGATGGCCTACCGGCTGCGGCTGCTGACCGATGCGGACAGGCGGCCCGCGGCGGGCTGAGTACGAGCGGGGCCAGGGCGTTACAGGCTGCGCCGGAACGCCGGAACGCCGGAACGCCGGAACACCCGGACGCTGGATCGCTGGATCGCCGGGCGCCTCGCAGCCCAACGGCCAGGTGCACAGGGGCAGTTCACCGGTGCGCGCAGGGGCAGTCCGGTGCGGGGACCGGCTCAGAGCAGGTCGGGCGGGTCTCCGCCGTCGCCCGCGTCCTCCGCGTCGGGGTCCTCCTCTATCTTCGGCCGAGCCGGAAGGATCGCGTGCTGCTCCTGGAGCGCGATGACGATCTTGCCGGAGCCGAGGTCGACCGGCCCGCAGCCCCGGTGGTTGCTGCCGTCGGCAGCGCCCTCGACGACGTATGTGTGGTCGAGCCGCTGCTTCTCGTGCTGAGCGTGCTGTAGTCCCGGATGGAAGATGTCGCCCGTAATGTCCATCACCGGCTCCTGTCGCCGTCCTGATCGGTCCCGCCGGTCCCGCCGTTGTCGCCGCTCGCGCGCCCGGCCGTGCTTCCGGTCGTACGTCCGTCCTCGTACGGAACGGGGCCACGCTGCTCCGGCGGGCGGATCAGCACTTGCCCGGAGGTGAGGTCGACCGGGCCGTGCCCCGGATCGTTGCTGCCCTCTTCGACCCGGGTGTGCTCCAGCCGCCGCCGTTCGTCCTCGGTGTGCCGCCGGCCCGGGGAGAAGAGCTCCTCGATCAGATTGAACATCGGCCCTCCGCTCGGCGGTAGGCCGTGCACGCCACGTGCCCGGCCTAGCTCACCTTCAGCTTCAGGATACGGTCGTCGCCGCTTTCCGGACCTCCCCGTCCGTCCGTCTCGCTCGTCACCAGCCACAGGCCGCCGCTGCCGTCGGCCGCGACCGTGCGCAGGCGCCCGTACTCGCCCTCCAGGAACGCCTGCGGATCGGCGGCCTTGGTGGTGCCCTTCAGCGGGATGCGCCAGAGCCGTTCACCGCGCAGGCCCGCCATCCACACCGAGCCCTTGACGATCGCGATGCCGCTGGGGGAGGCGTCGGCCGTACGCCACTGCTCGACGGGGTCGGTGAAGCCGGACTCCCCGCCGCGCCCCTCGGCCTCGGGCCAGCCGTAGTTCTTGCCGGGGCGGATCAGGTTCAGCTCGTCCCAGGTGTTCTGCCCGAACTCGCTCGCCCACAGCCGCTTCTCGGAGTCCCAGGCGATGCCCTGCACATTGCGGTGGCCGTAGGTGTACCAGACGGAGCCGGACTCGGGGCTGCCCTGGCCGGGCGGTTCCCCCTCGGGCGTCATGCGGAGGATCTTGCCGCCCAGCGACTTCTTGTCCTGGGCGAGGCCGCCCTCCCCGGACTCTCCCGTACCGGCGTAGAGCATCTTGTCCGGGCCGAAGGCGATGCGCCCGCCGTTGTGGATCTCGCCCTTCGGGATGCCCTTGAGGATGGTGTCGGGGGCGCCGAGCTGTTCGCCGGAGGGCTTCTTGCGGTCGTAGATCATGCGGACGATGCGGTTGTCGGACGCCGTCGTCAGATACGCGTAGACCATCTTCGCGTTGTCGGGCGGTACGGCGATGCCGAGAAGACCGCCCTCGCCGCTGGCCTGCACTCCCGGCACGGTGCCGGCCACGGTCTTCTTGCCGCTTCGCTCGTCGACGTGGACGATCCTGCCGTCGTCGCGCTGGGAGACGAGCAGGCCGCCGCCGGGCAGCGGCGCCAGCCCCCACGGCGACTTCAGGCGTGTGGCCACGGTGCGTTCCACCTTCACGGAGCCCTTCGCGGGCGCTGCCGAGGCCGTCCCCTCCGGAGCGGACTCACCGCTCGGCGAGGCCGGTTCGGACTTCTTCCCGCCCGAGGGGCCCCCGGAGTCGTCGGAGCAGCCCGCGGTCAGCAGCGCCAGGGCGACGAGCCCCGCCGCGGCGGCTCGTACGGACGGCAGATAGCGGCTTCGCACGGTGGGCGCCTCCCGGTGTCGGTGTGCTGTGGCACAGCGTGAACGGTGGACTCAGCACACCACATCCGTAACGGCGCCGCCGGGCACAGCGGAACTTCCCGTACGTACGCGCGTACTGAGACGCACGGCAGCGGTGTGACGGACGAACACACGAGGTGTGACGGACGAACACATAAGGGGCCCAGGACGCGGCAGCCCTTGCGCCGGCTACTCCCAGGAACCCTGTGCCACGGGCAGGGCGTCCAGCTCCCCGAGGTCCGCGGGCGTCAGCCGCAGATCCGCGGCGGCGGCGTTCTCCACGGCCCAGCGCTCCTTCTTCGCACCCGGCAGCGGAACCACCTGCTGCCCCTGCGCCAGCAGCCAGGCGAGCGCCACCTGCGCCGGAGTCGCCTCACCGTGCCGCTCCGCGACGCGGCGGAGACCGGCCACCACGGGCTGGTTGGCGGCCATCATCTCGGCGGTGAAACGCGGGTGCCGGGCACGTACGTCCTCCTCCTCGAAGCCGCCGCCGGGTGTGAGGGTGCCGCTCAAGTACCCGTTGCCCAGCGGCATCGCGGCCATGAAGCCCACGCCGTGCGAGACGCACCACGGCAGCAGCGAATCCAGCGCCTCCCTGGACCAGACGGCCAGTTCGGCCTGTACGCCGCTCACCGGGAAGACGCTCTGCACCCTTTCGAGCTGCCGGATCGTAGCGGCGTGGATACCGGACCCGGCGGAGCGCCCGCGCTGGTCCGCACGGCCGCGCTGGTCGGCACGCGCCCCGACCGCGCAGAAGCCGAGCGCGCGTACCTTCCCCTCGGTGACCAGCTCCGACATGGCGCCCCAGGTCTCCTCGACGGGCACTTCCGGGTCGGCGCGGTGGAGTTGGTAGAGGTCGATGAAGTCCGTCTGAAGCCGCCGCAGCGACGCGTCGCAGGCTCTTTTCACATAGCCGGGGCGGCCGTTGGCGACGATGTGCTGCTCGCCCACGAGCAGGCCGCACTTGGTGGAGAGGAAGGCGTCGTGGCGGCGCTCCTTGAGTACTCGGCCGATCAGCAGCTCATTGGTGAACGGCCCGTACATGTCCGCGGTGTCCAGCAGCGTCATGCCCCGGTCCAGCGCGGCGTGGACCGTACGGAGCGACTCCTCGCCGCTCTGCTCCGACATGGAGTACGCCCAGCTCATCGGCATGCAGCCGAGGCCGATCGCACCAACTCCCAGCGCTGCCGCGCCGATTGCCCTGCGCTCCACTGGACCCGACTCCCCTCTGACGGCCCCCAAACTAACCCGAGGCCCCGACGGCGGCGGACGAGGCACCCCGCCCGCAGCGCTCACCACGACCGCACCGCGCCCGCGTCACGGCACGCTCCAGGGCCGGCCTCCGGCCGCCCGCCGCCTTGGAGCGTCCCTGCGCCACGGTCACCGTCTAGCCTCTGACCATGGCACCCTCAACGGCACCACAGGACTCCGGAGCACCGGACGCCTCAGACGTCTGGCTGCCCATTCCGCCCGCTCAGATCGACGGGCTCCCCGAAGGCCCCGCCTACCACTTCTGGGACGGCGACGAGGAGTTCCCGGCCGACCCGGCCCGCTGCGCGTTCTACGTCGTCCCGTATATGAAGGGCCAGGCCGTCGCCGTACGGCCGCTGGCGGAGATGCGCGGGCTGCGCGTAGTGCAGACGCTGACCGCCGGGATAGACCATGTCGCCGGTGCCCTGCCGGATCTGCCGCCGGGGACCGTGCTGTGCAACGCCCGCGGTGTGCACGACGCCTCGACCGCGGAACTGGCGCTCGCGCTCACCCTGGCCGCGCTGCGCCGCCTCCCCACGTTCGTACGGGCACAGGACGCCGAGGAGTGGAGCCCCGGGGTCTATGACGCGCTCGCCGACAAGTCCGTGCTCATCGTCGGGTACGGGGCGATCGGTTCGGCGGTGGAGGAGCGGCTGGTGCCCTTCGAGGTGGCGGAGGTGGCCCGTGTGGCACGCACGGCACGCGAAGCGGCCCGCGGCCCCGTGCACGCACTCGACAGCCTGCCGCGGCTGCTGCCCCGCGCCGACGTGGTGATCCTCTGCACGCCCCTGTCCGAGGAGACCCGGGGACTGGCGGGCGCCGGTTTCCTGTCGCGGATGAAGGACGGGGCGCTGCTGGTCAACGTGGCGCGCGGGGGAGTGGTGGACACCGACTCCCTGCTGGCGGAGGTGAATTCGGGACGGCTGCGCGCGGCGCTCGACGTCACCGATCCCGAGCCGCTGCCGGCCGGGCACCCCCTGTGGCACGCGCCGGGAGTGCTCATCACCCCGCACGTGGGCGGTCCTACGACGGCCTTCCTGCCGCGCGCCAAGCGGCTGTTGCGCGATCAGCTCGGCCGCTGGGCGCGCGGTGAACCGCTTGAGCACACGGTGGCCGTGGCCCAATGATCCCCGGGCACGGGGGAGTTGCTCCCCGAGAGGCC
Organism: Streptomyces marispadix; assembly: GCF_022524345.1. Taxonomy (NCBI): domain Bacteria; kingdom Bacillati; phylum Actinomycetota; class Actinomycetes; order Kitasatosporales; family Streptomycetaceae; genus Streptomyces; species Streptomyces marispadix. Next base: position 5,014,486 of record NZ_JAKWJU010000002.1, read on the forward strand.
CGGAGCCGCCCATAAGGCTTCCCCAAAGCACCGAAAAATACTCTCCGGAGGCGTACGAGCGCTCGCCGTATCCGCAACGTGCCTGGTCGTCACGTTCTGTATCGGAACTATGTCCCTCTGTGACGGTTCTGGTGTATCGTCCAAGAGGGGGGCGAAGGCGAATACGAGGGGGGCGACGGGCGAATGCGCGGCCAATGGACGAACTGCCGGTGGATGAAGCGCCGTACACAACGGACATGTTGCCGTCGGCCGGTCCCGGGCCGGGACCGGAGCGCGGGGATGTCCGTGTGCCTGTTCCGCGCCCGCGCGGACCGGAGGTACGAGAAGCCTCCGTCCCAGAGGAGGACCCGGTGATGCCGGGGGGCGCGGCCACGCGCCAGGGCCTTGTGCGTACCCCTGCCGGTGCGCCGGCCTTCGCTCCGCCGTCGACGCGGGCCGGTTCTCCGACCTGTGCCGAAGTGCCGCCGGGCGGCGGCCAGTTGAGGACTTCCGCAGCGGGCGGCGTGCCCGCTCCGGCGACAGCGTCCTCGGCGTCGCCGGTGCCGGCCGCCCGCGCCGCGTCCGTACGGGAGCGAGTGCACGACGGCGAGTTCGGCGCCGCCGGGCGCAGGGGCCCGAAGGACGGCTCATCCGCGGTCGCACAGGCTGGAGTCGGGGACGCAGCGGTCACGGCAGGCCCGGGGATGGGGCAGCCGAGCGCGCGGCCGGAAGTGCGGCCGGTAGCGCAGCCGGTGAGCGTGCTGCCGCAACTCCTGCTCGTCGTCCTCTGCGGCGGCTATGCGATCGGTGCCGCCTTCGGCTGGGGCTCACGGCAACTGTCGCTGTTCATGGGCGACTTCGGGCTCAGCGCCGCCGGGGTGCTCGCCGCGGCCTCCTGCGTGCGCTACGCCCGCATGCACCGCGGTACCCAACTGGGCCCCGCCTGGCTGCTGTTCGGGCTCTCGTCGCTGATGGCCGCCGCAGGCAACGCCGTCTGGGGCTGGTACGAGGTGGTGCTGCACCAGCCCGTGCCCCGCCCCAGCGCCGCGGACTTCTGCTTCCTGCTCTTCGCGCCGCCCGCCATCATCGGCCTGCTCGTACTGGCCAAGAGGCCGGTGACGAGAGCCGGTTGGGTCTGCCTGGGCCTGGACTCCTGGCTGATCGGCGGTTCGCTGCTGACGCTCTCCTGGTCGCTTGCGCTCGTCCACACCGCGTACTGGGAAGGCGACTCGGTGGCGCGTGCGGCGCTGGCGCTGGCCTACCCTCTGCTGGACATCGTGCTGGTGAGCATGGTGCTCGCACTGCACTTCCGGCGCGCGGCCGCACACCGCTCCGCGGTCAACACCGCGATCGGCGCCCTGGCGCTGACCGTGCTGTGCGACGCGCTGTTCACCTCGCCGCTGCTCCGCGAGCACTACACCTCGGGGCAGTTGCTCGACGCCGGATGGTTCGCGGGTGCGCTCCTGCTCGCGTACGCGCCCTGGGTCAAGGGCGAGCGTGAGGCGCACCGGCACACCCAGGGCGCCACAGGCCGGGGGTGCGGCGCGGTCGGCGTGGACGGCCGCGTGGGCGGCGCCATGGCACCCGAGCGGGACGTCCTCCACGGCGACGACTCCCCGAGCCGTCCGATCGCGGGTTCGCTGGCCGCGCTCACGCCGTATCTGGCCGCCGCCGTCTGCACGTTGGGCATGCTCTACAACGCCGTCTCCGGTCGCGAGATCGACCGCGTGGTGCTCTTCACCACCTGCACGGTCGTGCTCGCCCTCGTCGTGCGGCAGGGCATCATGCTGCTGGACAACATCAGCCTGACCCAGGAACTGGCCCAGAAGGAGAACCACTTCCGCTCCCTGGTCCAGGGCTCCAGCGACGTCATCATGATCGCCTCTCCGACGGGCATGCTGCGCTACGTCTCACCCGCGGCCGCCGGGGTCTACGGCAGGGACGGCGACGCCCTCATCGGCTCCGAACTCGCCGCGCTCATCCACCCCGAGGACCTCGCCCGCGTGCTGCACGAGCTGCGCCGCTTCCTCGCGACGCCGCCGCAGCAGATGCCTTCGACGCGGATCGAGTGCCGCTTCCGGCACGGCCGCGGCCACTGGCTGAACGTCGAGTCGACGGTCAACCGCTACCGCAGCGGCCTCATCTTCAACAGCCGTGACGTCACCGAACGGGTCCGTCTCCAGGCGCAGTTGCAGCACAACGCCTCGCACGACCCGCTCACCGACCTGCCCAACAGGGCGCTGTTCACCGAGCGCGTGCGCAAGGCCCTGGTCGGACGGCGCGGCGGGGACAGTGAGCACGCGGTGCTCTTCATCGACCTCGACGGCTTCAAGGCCGTCAACGACACCATCGGCCACCAGGGCGGGGACGAACTGCTCGTGGCCGCCGCCCGGCGACTCCAGGAGTCGGTCAGGGCCGGGGACACCGCGGCGCGCCTCGGCGGCGACGAGTTCGCGGTGCTCATCCTCGGCGACGGCAACCCCAGCACCCATGCCGCCGCCGAACGGGAGCTGCGCATCCACGAGATCGCCGACCGCCTGCGGGTGACGCTCTCCGAGCCCTACCGGGTGGAGGGCAGAGAGGTGCGGGTCGCGGCGTCCATCGGCATCGCCTTCGCCGAGCCCGGCATCTCGCCCACCTCGCTGATGCGCAACGCGGACCTGGCGATGTACCGCGCCAAGCAGGCGGGCAAGGCGCGGGTCGAGCTGTACGCGCCGCACATGCAGGAGGGCACTCCGGCCGGGACGGCCGGGACGGTCGGCGCACCCGGGGCAGCCGATGCGAAGAGCACCTCCGGGAACGCCCCGAGAACCCCGGACGAGAACCGGCAGGGCACCTCGCAGAGCGCTTCGCCGGAGATCTCGCGCAGCACGTCGCGGAGCACCTCGCAAGGCACCGAGCGCAGCGCGGCGACCCTCCCTCGTGAAGCCGCACCAACGGCTCCCGTCGCGGCCCCGGGCGACCGGCCTGCCGGACGGGACGACCATGAACGCGGCGACGCCGTCGCGGCCGGACCGAGAAGCCGCGCCGTCGGCACCGGCGACGCCCGGGAGACCGCGAGAGCGTCCGGTACCGCACCGGTGGCATCCCACACGGGTACGGCGCACACCACGGGCCCGGCGGCCGCGTTCCAGCCCGGCAGTGAGTTCACGCTGCTCCATCAGCCGGTCGTGGAGCTGGCAGGGGGCAGGATCACGGCGGTGACGGCCCATCCGAGAAGGCGCTCGGCGCAGGGCGTTCTGTTCACTCCGGCCGAGTTCACACGCGCTGCCGGGGCCGGAGGCAGCGGGCCTGGCGAAAGCCGTGACCCTGGCAGCGGCCCCGCCGGCAGCCCGGGCAGAGGCGACGTCGACGGCAGAGGCCCACGCGGGGACACCCGTCGCCGTGGTTCGGGGGCTCACATCGGGGCGCCGCCCCTCCCGGCCCCACCGGCCGGGCCCGGCCACCGGCTGCTCGCGGAGGCCCTACGGCTGGCCGTGGCGCGGCAGAGCGCGGGCTTCCATGTGCCCGTCTCCGTACGGCTGCCTGCCGCGTCACTCCTGGAGCCCGCACGTGGCGGCGGCACCGTGGAGGCCGTGGCGGTACGGCACCAACTGCCCCCCGGCTCCCTGATCTTGGAGATCACGGGCGCGGACACCCGCGTCGCCCTGGAGGAGCTGGAGGCGCGACTGAGCGCGCTGCGCAGCCATGGCGTCCGTATCGCGCTCGACGGCTTCGGCAGCGGACCGCTGGCGGTGTCGGCGCTGCGGAGGCTTCCGGTGGACATCGTGAGGCTCGAACGCGTACTCGTCGAAGGCGTGGTGGACTCCGGAAGACTGCGCAAGATCACCAAGGGTCTGCTGCGCATCGGCGCCGACCTCGGTCTCACGTCGGTCGCCGAGGGCATCGATCTGCCCGAACAGGCCGCATTGCTACGCGAGTTGGGATGCACCCAGGGTCAGGGTGCGCTCTTCTCCGACCCCCTGGACGAACACCGCTTACGGCACGTGCTCTCCCGCGGGGTTCTCCCCGTGCCCGACGAACGCGCGCCCGCGTGTGGTCAGCCCGCGCGCGGGCGTCCGCAGGTCCCGGGCCCTTCGGGAGGACCGCCGGGCGGCTCGGCGGGCGGCAGAGCCGGGCACTCCCAGGGGAGCCGGGGCGGAGGCCGCTCGGTCGTGGTGGCGGGGGCCCTGCCCGTACGGTTGCAGGAGCGGCGCGAGAGCATGCAGCCCTGGCTCGTGTCCGGGGACTCACGGGAGCCTGTGGACCCCGTCACACGGCCGTCGCCCCCCTGCTCGCATGCTGAGACGGGCGTCCCACCCACTTGACACGGAAAGTGCCCACGGGGGAGGGTCTGTGCCATGCGCACCCGAATTCTCGTACTTGGTAAGCGCGTCGACTGACCGGGTCCCCGTCAGGACCCGCGACCACAGCGACGCGCTCCCCTCGCCTGCCTCACGGCACGGGGGGTTTTTTGTTGCACAAGCGCCGTGGCGAAGCCCCGCGGCGGCAGGTGCAGCAGCCACTCAGCACACCGACCGCATCGACACGAGCGTCAATCCTCACTCTCCGAGAAGAGATCACCGATGACCGAGCAGTCCTCCGCGGCTCCCAAACCCCAGCCGCGGGCCCGTACCGTCGGACAGCCGAAGCCCGCACCGGCCGAGATGACGGGCGCCCAGTCCCTCATCCGTTCTCTCGAAGAGGTCGGCGCCGACACCGTATTCGGCATTCCGGGCGGGGCGATCCTTCCGGCGTACGACCCGATGATGGACTCCGCACGCGTGCGTCACGTGCTGGTGCGGCACGAGCAGGGCGCGGGCCACGCGGCCACCGGGTACGCGCAGGCCACGGGCAAGGTCGGTGTCTGCATGGCCACCTCGGGCCCCGGCGCGACCAACCTGGTCACCCCGATCGCCGACGCGCACATGGACTCCGTGCCGCTGGTGGCGATCACCGGCCAGGTCGCCTCCGGGGCGATCGGGACGGACGCGTTCCAGGAGGCCGACATCTGCGGCATCTCGATGCCGGTGACCAAGCACAACTTCCTGGTCACGAACCCGGACGAGATCCCGCGCACCATCGCCGAGGCGTTCCACATCGCCTCGACCGGCCGTCCCGGGCCCGTCGTGGTCGACATCGCCAAGGACGCCCTCCAGGGCCGTACGACCTTCGAGTGGCCGCCCGTCTGCGACCTGCCCGGCTACCGGCCGGTGACCAAGCCGCACGCCAAGCAGATCCGCGAGGCGGCCAAGCTGATCGCCGAGGCCAGGCGGCCCGTGCTCTACGTCGGCGGCGGGGTCCTCAAGGCCAAGGCCACCGCGGAGCTGAAGATCCTCGCCGAGCTGACCAACGCCCCGGTGACGACGACGCTGATGGCCATCGGCTCCTTCCCCGACAGCCACCGGCAGCACCTGGGCATGCCGGGCATGCACGGCAGTGTCGCGGCCGTCACGTCGCTTCAGAAGGCCGATCTGATCGTCGCGCTCGGCGCACGCTTCGACGACCGCGTGACCGGCAAGCTCGACTCGTTCGCCCCGATGGCGAAGATCGTGCACGCCGACATCGACCCCGCCGAGATCGGCAAGAACCGCGCCGCGGACGTGCCGATCGTGGGCGACGCCCGCGAGGTCATCGCCGATCTCGTGGTGGCCGTGCAGGCCGAGCTGGGCGAGGCGCCCGAGGGTTCACCGGCCGCGACCGGATACGTGGACTGGTGGAAGCAGCTCGACCGCTGGCGCGAGACGTACCCGCTGGGCTACGACATGCCCGACGACGGCAGCCTCTCCCCGCAGCAGGTCATCCAGCGCATCGGCGAACTGGCCCCGGAGGACACCGTCTACGCCGCTGGCGTCGGCCAGCACCAGATGTGGGCCGCGCATTACATCGACTACGAGCGCCCCGCGACCTGGCTCAACTCCGGCGGCCTGGGCACCATGGGCTACGCCGTTCCCGCCGCGCTCGGCGCCAAGGTCGGCCGGCCGCAGAGCACCGTGTGGGCCATCGACGGCGACGGCTGCTTCCAGATGACCAACCAGGAGCTGGCCACCGCCGCGCTCAACGGCGTGCCCATCAAGGTCGCGATCATCAACAACGGCGCGCTGGGCATGGTCCGCCAGTGGCAGACGCTCTTCTACAACCAGCGCTACTCCAACACCAAGCTGCATACGGGCCCCGGCGACGAGGATGTCCAGCAGCCCAACAAGGGCACCCGCTGCCCCGACTTCGTGAAGCTGGCCGAGGCGATGGGCTGCGTCGGCATCCGCTGCGAGGACCCGGAAGAGCTGGACTCGGTGATCGAGAAGGCCAACGCCGTCAACGACCGCCCCGTCGTCGTCGACTTCATCGTCCACGAGGACGCGATGGTCTGGCCGATGGTGGCCGCCGGCACCTCCAACGACGAGGTCATGGCGGCGCGCGGCGTCCGTCCCGACTTCGGCGACGACGAAGAGTGACCGAGGGTTCAGGGAACTTCCAGAGAAGGAACGACAGATGTCCAAGCACACGCTCTCCGTCCTGGTGGAGAACACCCCCGGAATCCTCGCCCGGATCGCCGCCCTGTTCTCCCGCCGCGGCTTCAACATCGACTCGCTCGCCGTCGGCGTGACCGAGCATCCCGAGATCTCCCGCATCACGATCGTCGTGAACGTGGAGGATCTGCCGCTGGAGCAGGTCACCAAGCAGCTCAACAAACTCGTCAACGTTCTCAAGATCGTTGAGCTGGACCCGGCCTCGGCCGTCCAGCGTGAACTCGTTCTGGTGAAGGTCCGAGCCGACAACGAGGCCCGCTCCCAGATCGTCGAGATCGTCTCGCTCTTCCGCGCCAAGACCGTGGATGTCTCGCCGGAGGCCGTCACCATCGAAGCCACCGGCAGCAGTGACAAGCTCGACGCCATGCTCAAGATGCTGGAGCCGTACGGCATCAAGGAGCTGGTGCAGTCAGGGACCATCGCCGTCGGGCGCGGCGCCCGCTCCATCACCGACCGGAGCCTTCGCGCCCTGGACCGCTCCGCGTAGCGCGGCGCGCGCCCCGGCACCGCCGGCGCCCCCTGGACGCATGTGCCGTACGGGCGTCGTAGGTTGGGCGGCGCGCGTTCTTTGCTGCGACCCCCGACATCCCTGACACCCCCGACAACCGCTACAGAACGACCCCGGGGGAGCCCCCGGACCCGAAAGAGGAGATTTCCCAAGTGGCCGAGCTGTTCTACGACGACGACGCCGACCTGTCCATCATCCAGGGCCGCAAGGTGGCGGTTCTCGGCTTCGGCAGCCAGGGCCACGCCCACGCGCTGTCCCTGCGCGACTCCGGCGTCGATGTGCGGGTGGGCCTGCACGAGGGCTCCAAGTCCCGTGCGAAGGCCGAGGAGCAGGGCCTGAGGGTCACCACTCCCGCGGAGGCGTCCGCCGAGGCCGACGTCATCATGATCCTCGTCCCGGACCCGATCCAGGCCAGGGTCTACCAGGAGTCCGTCGCCCCGAACCTCAAGGACGGCGACGCCATCTTCTTCGGCCACGGCCTCAACATTCGCTACGAGTTCATCAAGCCCCCGGGAAACATCGACGTGTGCATGGTGGCGCCGAAGGGCCCGGGGCACCTGGTGCGGCGCCAGTTCGAGGAGGGCCGCGGCGTCCCGTGCATCGTCGCCGTTGAACAGGACGCGACGGGGCGGGCGTTCGAGCTGGCGCTGTCCTACTCCAAGGGCATCGGCGGCACCCGCGCCGGCGTCATCAAGACCACGTTCACCGAGGAGACCGAGACCGACCTCTTCGGTGAGCAGGCCGTGCTCTGCGGCGGTACGTCGGCACTGGTCAAGGCCGGTTTCGAGACGCTGGTCGAGGCCGGCTACCAGCCGGAGATCGCGTACTTCGAGTGCCTGCACGAGCTGAAGCTGATCGTGGACCTGATGTACGAGGGCGGCCTGGAGAAGATGCGCTGGTCGGTCTCCGAGACCGCCGAGTGGGGCGACTACGTCAGCGGCCCGCGCATCATCAACGACGGTGTCAAGGCCGAGATGCGCAAGCTCCTCGACGACATCCAGGACGGCACCTTCGCCAACAACTGGATGAAGGAGTACAACGCGGGCCTGCCCAAGTACAACGAGTACAAGAAGGCCGCGAACGACCACCTTCTGGAGACCACCGGCCGCAAGCTGCGGAAGCTGATGAGCTGGGTCGACGAGGAGGCGTGAGCGCTCCTCGCGCATAGCGCAGCCGGCGTACGCCGCCGCCCCGTCTCCCCGCCGCGAAACCGCCGCGAGGAGACGGGGCGGCCGTCGTTCCGCCCCGCCCGCGCCGTGTGAGCGGCGCCGCGCCGACCTCCACGGGCCGAACCGCGAGTGCGCCGGGGGACGTCACGGAGGACATGGCAGTAACAGCGGTTCGCTACCTCTACCTCACGCGCCACGGCGAGGCCTCGCCGGACGACGGACGGCTGACGGAAACCGGTCGTCGCCAGGCCCTGCTGCTGGGCGAGCGGCTACGCCGCAGCCCGCTCTCCTCGGTCTTCCACGGCCCGCTTCCGCGAGCGGCGGAGACCGCCGGACTGATCCGCGGCCGGATCGGCGACGTTCCCCTCCAGGTCTCGGAGCACGCCGGAGATCACATCCCTTACGTACCGGGCAGAGACGAACTTCCCGCGGAATCGGCCGACTTCATGCTCGGCCGCCTCGCGGAGATCCCGGCCCGGCAGCTTCGGGAGGGACCCGAGCAGGCCCGGCGTGCGCTCGCGGCCTTCACCGGACCGGCCGAGGGTGACGAGCCGCGCCACGAACTCGTCGTCACTCACGCCTTCCTCATCGGCTGGCTGGTGCGCGACGCCCTCGACGCACCCGAGTGGCGCTGGATGGGCCTCAATCACGCCAACGCGGCGCTGACCGTCGTCCGTTACACGCCGGGACGCCCGGCCTCGCTGCTCCTCTTCAACGACACGGGGCATCTGCCCCCTGCGCTCCGCCGTACGGGCCGGCCCCGTGAGATCGACGTATGAGCCGCGGGCGGCGCCGCGACAGCGGCCCGGTGCGTGAACCTCCCCGCCCGCGAACGCGGTTCGGACCGTCGCGGCTGGGGATGATGGCTGCGGTGAGACGGCAGGCGCATGGCGACGCCGATCGGTGGGGCAGCCGTGACCGGTTCGGCCTCTCCGACGATGCCTACGACGTATCGACCGACCCCGGGAGCAGTTCATGAACGTCGCGGGACGCCACGTTCCCATCGGGAGCACCGATCACCGACTGGACGCGCTGCTGGGGCGGTTGACGCTCGAAGAGCGGGTGCGGGTACTCACCGGCGAGACCCTGTGGACGCTGTACCCGCTGCCGTCCGCCGGGCTGCGGACCCTCACGCTCTCCGACGGGCCGATCGGCGTACGCGGCAGAGGCCGGGCACCGACGACTTCCGCGCAGATGCCCGCGCCGTCCGCGCTCGCCGCCACGTGGGACGAGGAACTGGCCCGCGAGTCGGGCCGGTTGATGGCCGCCGAGGCCCACGCGAAGAACGCCGACGTGGTGCTCGCGCCCGTGGTCAACCTCCAGCGGACTCCGCTCGCCGGGCGCCACTTCGAGTGCTTCTCCGAGGATCCGCTGCTCAGCGGCCGTATGGCCGTCCAGTACGTGGCGGCGCTCCAGGGGCAGGGTGTCGGCGCGTGCGTGAAGCACTTCGTCGCCAACGACTCCGAGACCGAACGTACCTCCTACGTCTCGCGGTTGACGCCCCGCGCGCTGCGCGAGGTCTATCTCGCCCCCTTCGAACGGGTCGTGAAGGAGGCCGGGGTGTGGATGGTCATGGCCGCCTACAACGGACTCGTCGTGGCGGCTCCCGGGGAGCGGGGTGAGCCGGGAGAAGCACCCCCGGTCGAAGTACCCCCGGCGGAAGCACCCGGTGCCGCGCCCGCGACCGAGCACCGCTGGCTGCTGCGTGAACTCCTCAAGGATGAATGGGAGTTCGACGGTGTCGTGGTCAGCGACTGGCTCGCCACGAAGAGCACCGCCGCCTCCGCACGGAACGGACTCGACCTCGTGATGCCGGGCCCCGGCGGCCCCTGGTCCGAGGGAGACGCCCTGCTCGAAGCCGTACGCACGGGCGAGGTGCCGCAGGAGGACGTGGACGACAAGGTGCGCCGCATACTGCGCCTTGCCGAACGCGTGGGAGCCCTGAGCGACCCCGACGGCCCCTTCGCGGTCTCAGCGCCCGCGGCGGGCGCCGGCGCGGAGCATCCGCCCGGCGGCGGGCCAGGCGAAGAGCAACCGTCAGGCCACGGTCCCGCCACCCGGGACCTGCTGCGCCGCACGGCCGCACGAGCCACCGTCGTACTGCGCAACGAGGGCGGTCTGCTCCCGCTGCCGCCCGCCACCTCCCGCATCGCGCTGATCGGCGCCAACGCCCTCGACCCCTTCGTACAGGGCGGCGGCAGCGCACATGTGACACCGCCCCATCTGAGCCGCCCGCTGGACGCGTTGCGCGAGGCGTTCCCCTCGGCCGAGGTCACCGCACACCGCGGCGGCCGCACGCTGCGGCACGCTCCCCTCGTAGCGGCGGACGCCCTGGCCGGCGGCTGCGTCGAACTGACCGTCCACGACGAGGCCGGGCGGCAGCTCGCGGCGCTGACCCGCACCGCCCCCTGGGACGGCACGCTGCGTCCCCCTCGTGAGCTGCCCGAGGGCGCCGCATACGTACGGGCCGAGGCGCGCCTGCGGCTGGAAGCGCCCGGCGAGCATCTGCTGGAGGTCGCCCCCGTCGGCGCCCACCGCGTCGAGATCGACGGCGACCTGCTGAGCGAGAGCACCCACCGCGTGGCCGAGGAGGTCCTGCTCGACGCGTCGGCGGGCCACCCGGAGGGCCATGTCCGCCGCGTCGCCGTCGAGGAGCCCGGCCGGGAGGTGACGGTGTCGGCGACGGCGCAGGTCGTCGAGGTCGGCTCGTTCGGCCGCTTCGCACGCCTGGAGCTGCGCCATCTCCCGCCGGAACCCGGCACGGACGCGGAGATCGAGGAGGCCGTGGCGGCGGCCCGCCAGGCGGAGACGGCGGTCGTCGTCGTGGGCACCAACCCCGAGGCGGAGTCCGAGGGCTGGGACCGTACGGACCTGTCGCTTCCCGGCCGCCAGCACGAGCTGGTCCGCAGGGTCGCCGAGGCCAACCCCCGCACGGTCGTCGTGGTCAACGCGGGTGCGCCCGTGCTGCTGCCGTGGCTGGAGGACGTACCCGCGGTGCTGTGGTGGTGGCTGCCGGGCCAGGAGGCCGGGGGCGCCCTCGCCGATGTGCTGACAGGCGCCTGCGAACCGTCCGGCCGGCTGCCGTGGACGCTGCCCGCCGCCGCGGAGGACGTCCCCGTGCCGGACGGCGTGCCGTGCGACGGTGTCGTCGACTACGCCGAGGACCTCGACGTCGGCCACCGCGGCTGGGACCGCCTGGGACGCGAGCCCGCCCGCGAATTCGGCTTCGGCCTCGGCTACGCGGACTGGTCCTACGGCCGGCCTTCCGCCGGGGCCTGGCGCGAGGGCGAGCCGCTGGAGGTCGCGGTGCCCGTGACGAACACCGGCGGCCGTTCCTCCCGCGAGGTCGTCCAGGTCTATCTGGAACCGCCGCGGGGAGCCGGTGGCCCGCGTCGGCCGCTGCGCTCCCTCGCCGGGTTCACCGTCGTCGAGGCGGCGCCCGGCGAGACCGTGCGCGCCGCCGTCGCCGTGGAGCCGCGTGCCTTCCAGGTGTGGGACGAGGGCTCCGGCTCCTGGCACACCCCCGAGGGCGAGTACCGGCTGCTGACGGCACACTCCAGCCGCGACGTCCGGGGAGAGGTGAGCGTGCGTGCCGGCGCGGGCGCCCGCGCCCCCGGGTGACGCTCCGCGCCCGTGCGTACGTGATCGTTTACGGGGAGGGGCAGCCCGCACCGCTCGTACGTAGCTACACTGCACGCACAAGCCGAGCGCGCCACAGGCTCACAGCGTCGTGCGTCTGCCCTGCGCCGCCGCCCCGCGGGGATGACCCCCTCCACCGTCTACGGCCGCCGGGACGCGGCCGTAGCTCCCCGCCGCTGCCCGCAGCGAGGATGATCCTCCCCCTTGGCCTTCGGCCTGGGGGTGCCCCCAAACTGGAGACCACGTGAGCAAACCTGTAGTACTGATCGCCGAAGAGCTCTCGCCCGCCACCGTCGACGCACTGGGCCCGGACTTCGAGATCCGGCACTGCAACGGCGCCGACCGGGCCGAACTCCTCACCGCCATCGCCGACGTGGACGCGATCCTCGTCCGCTCCGCCACCAAGGTCGACGCCGAGGCGGTGGCAGCGGCAGGGAAACTCAAGGTCGTCGCCCGCGCGGGCGTCGGGCTCGACAACGTCGACGTCCCGGCCGCCACCAAGGCGGGCGTGATGGTGGTGAACGCTCCCACCTCCAACATCGTCACCGCCGCCGAACTCGCATGCGGCCTGCTGATCGCCAGTGCCCGCAACATTCCGCAGGCCAACACGGCGCTGAAGAACGGCGAGTGGAAGCGCAGCAAGTACACCGGCGTGGAGCTGAGTGAGAAGACCCTCGGCGTCGTCGGCCTCGGCCGCATCGGCGTGCTCGTGGCACAGCGGATGTCGGCGTTCGGGATGAAGGTCGTCGCCTACGACCCGTTCGTGCAGCCCGCCAGGGCGGCGCAGATGGGCGTGAAGCTGCTCTCGCTGGACGAACTGCTGGAGGTCTCCGACTTCATCACCGTCCATCTGCCCAAGACCCCGGAGACGCTCGGCCTGATCGGCGACGACGCGCTGCACAAGGTCAAGCCGAGCGTCCGCATCGTCAACGCCGCCCGCGGTGGAATCGTCGACGAGGACGCCCTGGCCTCGGCGCTCAAGGAGGGCCGGGTCGCGGGCGCGGGCCTCGACGTCTACTCCAGCGAGCCGTGCACGGACTCGCCGCTCTTCGAGTTCGACCAGGTGGTGTGCACGCCGCACCTGGGTGCCTCCACCGGTGAGGCGCAGGAGAAGGCGGGCATCGCGGTCGCCAAGTCGGTGCGTCTGGCGCTGGCGGGCGAGCTGGTGCCCGACGCCGTCAACGTGCAGGGCGGCGTCATCGCCGAGGACGTGCGTCCCGCGCTGCCGCTGGCCGAGGGCCTGGGCCGTATCTTCACCGCGCTCTCCGGCGAGGTCGCCGTCCGCCTCGATGTCGAGGTGTACGGCGAGATCACCCAGCACGATGTGAAGGTTCTCGAACTCTCCGCTCTCAAGGGCGTGTTCGAGGACGTCGTCGACGAGACCGTCAGCTACGTCAACGCGCCGCTCTTCGCGCAGGAGCGCGGCGTGGAGGTGCGGCTGACCACCTCCAGCGAGTCCAGCGAGCACCGCAACATGGTGACCGTGCGCGGCACCCTCAGCAGCGGCGAGGAGGTCTCCGTCTCCGGGACGCTCGCGGGGCCGAAGCACCAGCAGAAGATCGTCGCCGTCGGGGAGCACGACGTCGACCTGGCGCTCGCCGAGCACATGGCGTTCTTCCGCTACGCCGACCGTCCCGGCATCGTCGGCACGGTGGGCCGCATCCTGGGCGAGGCGGGCATCAACATCGCCGGCATGCAGGTCGCCCGTTCCACGGCGGGCGGCGAGGCGCTGGTGGCGCTGACCGTCGACGACAACATCCCGGCCCCGGTGCTCGCCGAGATCAAGGGCGAGATCGGGGCGACGTCCGCCCGCAGCGTCGACCTCTCCGACTGAGGCGGCGGTGCGGCGCAGTGCGGCGCGCTGTACTTTGCGGCGTGGGCGCGTAGCGGCGTAAAGACGTTGCGGCGCAAGGGCGTTGGAGCGTAGAGAAGGGTGCGCCCGGGTCGTGGGGACACGGCCCGGGCGCACTCGCGTCGGGACGGCCGGCGAATCACCGGCCGCCGGCGACCGCCGGATCACCGAGCGCCGCCGACCATGCCGCCGACCATCGACGACCACCGAAGGGACCGGGACCACCGTGACCGAGGAACGGACCTCTCCGCCGCTGACCGGCGGGGAGCGCGAGACGCTGCGGGCCTTCCTCGACTTCCACCGGGAGACACTCGCCATGAAGTGCGAGGGCCTGAGCGACGAGCAGTTGCGCCTCGCCGCGTCGCCGCCGTCGACGCTCTGTCTGCTCGGCCTCGTACGGCACATGGCGGAGGTCGAACGGGCCTGGTTCCGGCGCACGATCGACGGCGAGGACGTACCGCTCGTCTGGTCCGGCGAGGGCGACTTCCAGGCGGCCTACGACGCGAGCCGGTCCACTCGCGCCGAGGCGTTCGCCGCCTGGGAGGCGGAGGTCGCCCATGCGCGGCGCATCGAGGCGGAGGCCGGGTCGCTCGACGTCACCGGCCTCAACGCCCGCTCCGGCGAGGAGGTTTCGCTGCGCCTGGTGATGCTGCACCTCATCCACGAGTACGCCCGGCACAACGGCCACGCCGACCTGCTGCGCGAGGCGATCGACGGCACCACCGGAGCCTGAGTGGGGCGTCTCGGGCGGGACTTGGGCCTGAGAGGCCGGGGCCGTCATGGAGACGCCGGGCGTCCCGGCGGCGTCCACACGTACTGGGTCACGGTCGTGACCGTGCGGAAGCCAAGCCGCCGCAGAACGGGAAGGCTCTCGTCCGAGGCGTCGACCTGAAGATGCGGCACGCCTCGCTCGGCGGCGATACGGGCACGCTCGGCGACCAGCGCCCGGTAAAGGCCACGGCCGCGCCACGCGGGCAGCGTCGTACCGCCGCGCAGCCCGGCGTAGTTCAGCTCCGGCCACATGAACATCCAGGCGGCGCAGACGACTTGGGGCTCACGGCCGCCCTGGTGATGCTCGGCGACGAGGACGACGGCGTCGTCCGGCGCCGCCTCGACCCGTGCGATCAGGAAGTCAGCGAGCCAGCCCAGGTCCATGTCCCAGACGGCGGCCTCCATGGCCGCGATGCGGCGCATGTCCCCGGCGCCGCTGACGCGGCGCACCACGACTCCCTCGGGCGGCGCACTGACCGAAGGCACCGGCCGCGCCGCCAACTCCTCGCTCCCGCCCACGAGTACGGCCATGCTGCGAGCGGCGGCGAAGCCCGCCGCCCGCAGCCGCCCGGCCAGTTCCGGCGGCCGGTCGTGGGCGTGGGTCCGCCACTCCACGGTCTCTCCCCGCGCCGCGAACCGGTCCCGCTGCCTTGCGATCAGCCGGTCGAGTTCACCGCCGCGCAGCCCGGGGTCGCGCGGCCCGAACACAAACCCACGGAAGCCGCCGACCGCACGGATGAGCGGGCCGTCTTGCTCATATGTCACCCCCGGCGAAGGGGCGGGGGGCGCTCCGCGCATCGACTCGTCGTAGAGGGCGAGCAGTTCGCGGTCTGCGCCGAGGCTGCCGCCGCCGTGGCCGTCCGTCATCCTCACGACGCTACGCAGTCCGCGCGGCGCGGGCAGCCCGTCTCGCGGACCCCCTACGAACCCCCTACGACGAACCCCCTACGACGAACCTCGTACGCGGGGTCTTTTGCGCCGGATCTCCTGCGCCGGACCCGTACGCCCGGCCGGAGAGAGCCCCGGCCGGGCGCACCTCTCTCAACCGCCCTCAGGTCAGGTGCAGTTGTGAGCCGTGCTGCTGCTGGAGCCGATCACGACGTCGATGCCGCCCGGCGCCGTCAGATGCGCCGCGTTGACGGTCAGCCCGCCGTCGTCGGTCGTGATCCGCTCGTTGACGACGAGCTTGGCGCCCACGACCCCGAGATCGACCTCGAGGTTGGGTGTGTCACCGGTATCGACGCTCTCACCGAGCACGGTCAGCTCCAGATCGACGCTGCCGGACGAGGCCTCGCAGGTGCTGGTGGAGGTCGACCGAACGCCGGAGAGCCCCACGACCGGCAGGCCCGGCAGCTCGATCCCGGCCTTCGCCAGGGTCGCGGTCGCCGTGACCTTGCCGGGCCCCGTCTTCGTCGTCACCTCGGCGCACAGGGCGTCGGCGGACAGCACCAGGGCCCGTATGTTCTGCGCGCAAGGCGGCGACTTCGACTCCTCTCCGGCCGTACGGACCTCTCCCGTGTCCGGGGTCGGTTCGACCGAGACCGGCAGCCCCAGCGGGGCGTTTGCCGACAGCCCGAAGGCGCGGCCGGAGACGTACTCCAGCTTCAGCTTCGCCGACTTCTTCGACGCCTCGTACTCGTCGTCACCCGCGAACCTCGCGGTCACCGGGACGGTGCCGTCCTCCGTCAACTTCTGCCGTACAGGGTCGATTTCGCAGCTCGCCCTGCCGTCCGAGCCGGTCTTGCCGTCGCACTTCTGCTTGCTGTCGCCGGTGCCCAGGGTGAAGCCGACGGTCCGTCCGTCGACGGGATCGCCGTCCTCGTCGGTGAGTTCGGCCGCGAGCTTCGCAGGGGAGCCGTTCGAGGCCGACTTCGCCCCGGTGTAGGCGAGTTCGGTCTTCTTCGGTTCCTGCGGCTCGTCGGGGTCGTCGCCGTCGCAGCCGTTGGTGCTGGTCAGGAACTCCTTCCCCTCCTCGTACGGATACGGGTAGAGCTTCTTGCCCTCCAGCTCGATCTTCTGGAGCCTGCCGTCGAGCTTCACCTGGTAGTGGAGGTGCGGGGACAGATCGCTCCCGTTGCCGGTGGTGTCGCCGACCTTCCCTATCTGCTGGCCCTGCTTCACCTTCTCGCCGTCCTTCACCGTCTGCTTCTGAAGGTGGAAGACGCCGCTCACCCAGCCGCCGCCGTGATCGATCTCGACGTACTTGCCCCCGCCGTCGGAGTCCGTGGCGACGTGGGCCGTGCCGCCGGCCGAGGCGAGCGCGGGGAGCCCGAGGTCGCCGTCCGGTCCGCTGCCCGTGTTGAAGTCCAGCGCCAGATCGCCCTCCCCGTGGCCTTCATACGTGGCGTAGGTCCACTTCGTTCCGCATTCGAAGGGCGCCTTGAAGTCGGGTGCGTCCAGCGTGACTTGAGCACCTGACGACCCGTACGGCCCTGACGCACTTGACGATCCGTACGCACCTGACGACCCGGCCGGGCCGTACGTTCCGGCCGTCGCGGCGTCGGCCGTCGCGGCGGGGCCCGCGGCGAGCGCCGCCACCGTGATCAGGGCCGTCAGCGTGCCGCGCACGCCCCAGCCGGTGCTGCGCATTGCGGTCAACCTGGAAATGAGTCCTCCTCGGTCAGGCGCCGGCAGCCCCGAGGGCACCGGCACTGGTCGTGCGTCGGCGTGTGCCGACACGAACTGCCGTGCTGGAGAACGGGGGGCGTCACGGCGGTCCGACCGTAGGGAAGGGCCTCGTCGGACGGACAGGAGTTTCGACGGAGCCCGAAAGTCGGTCACCCGCAAGACGGGCAGCCGCCGAGCGAGCACCCGCGAGGCGAGCACTCGCTGGGCGAGCGCCGGAAAGGCGGGAAGCGCAGGGCCAGTTGAGGCCGGCGCCTCGCTCACCTCACAGCCGTGCCGCCTTCAGTGCCATGTGCAGCAGCAGCCGCGCGGAGCCCTCGTCGAGATCGAGTCCGGTGAGGGCCTCGATCCTGGAGAGCCGGTAGTAGAGCGTCTGCCGATGGATGCCCAACGCGGCTGCGGTACGCCCCGCTTGACCCGCGTGATCGAGGAACTCCTCGGCGGTACGGGCGAGTTCGGCGTGCACGGGCCGCAGCAGCGCCGCCGCGGCGGGGTCGGCGCACGCGCCCGGGGGCAGCGCGGTGAGCAGCCGGTACGGGCCTATCGCGGCCCAGTCGGCGACCGGGCCCAGCCGTTCAGGTTCCGCCGTCGCGGCCCGTGCCGCGGCCAGCGCCTCCCGCCAGGCCGCCACGGCGTCCGAGAGGCCCCGGCGTGGTGCGCTCACGCCCGCGGCGGCGGGGGAGCGGTGCATGCGGACGAGCTGTGCCGCAGCCGTACGGGAGGACTCGGCCGCCTCCGCCGAGCGCAGTCGCACCAGAGCGGCGACCGCCGGTGCCCCGTCCGGGCCCGGCGCCCGCCCGGCCCCCGGCACCGTGAGCACGCAGCGTGCCAGAACATTCGGCGGCACGGGCGCGGGCGCACCCCCGGCCCCGGGCCCGGCCGACTGCCCCAGGTCCCGCTCACCAGGGCCCCCGTTCTCGCCTCCCGGCCGTCGGGGGACCACCGCCACCACCGCCAGCGGACCGGCCGCCGCCGACCCCAGGCGTTCGCGCAGTTCGGCCGCAGCCTCCTCGCCCGCGCCCCGGTCGTCCGCGGCGAGCAGCGTCCGCAGCAGCTCGCCCGTACGGGCCTCGGCGTGCGCCTCCGCCGCCAGCAGCGCGCCGATGCGTGAGGCCACCGCCATCGCCGACGCCAGCCGTGGATCGCCCAGATCGAGCGCGCCGTCGTCCATCAGCCAGATGTATCCGTGTACGAAGCCCCCGTGCCGTACGGGAAGGCAGATGCGGCCGTGCTCGACGCCGGCCGACGGTTCCGGGTCGATACGTACGGGCCCGGTGGCCCGGGTGATGCCGAAGCTCTCGAACCACGTCCGTACCTCGGCGCTGGAGCGGCGTCCCAGGATCGAGCGCCTGCGGACCGGGTCCAGCGCGGGCTCGGCGCCTTCCCCGTCGCCTTCGTGCGCGCCGAAGGCGATCAGCGCGAAGTCGCGGCTCTCCAGCGTGGCCGGGGTGCCCAGCAGCGCGCAGACCTCGTCGACGAGTGCCTGGTAGTCGTCCTCGCGCATCGCTCTTCCCGCCGCTGCATCCGTTGCCGGTTCGCCGCCGTGTTCGCCGTGACCGCCGCTGTGACCGCTGCCGTGTCCACTGCGGGGGGCCGCCGTATCCCGTCGTAGCTGGTGCCGTTCCGGCCCTTACGCCGCTTCCGTCCCCCGCGGCCTCACCATTCTCGTACAGATGTCTGAGATCTGGGACACGGATGCGTGACAGCTGTCGATGGTCCCGTGACGGCGCGATCCTTAGATTCAGGGTGGCTTCCGACGCCGCGGCGCCTGCTCCTCACGCCCGTTCGTCTCCCGTCGAACGGGCCGGACGGCCAGCCGCACGACGCCAGGAGCGCGAAGCAGAACGCCAGTGGAGGTGCCCGTGTTCGGACCAGTGCTCCTCGCCGCCGCACGCAGTGACGGCATCCGCCGTCTCGTCTCGACCGCCCGCGTGACCCGGCCCGTCGTCGACCGTTTCGTGGCGGGCGAGGGGCTGGAGACGTGCCTGGAGACCGTACGGTCGCTGACCGCCCGCGGCCTCGACGTCACCCTCGATCACCTCGGCGAGGACACCACCGACCGCCTGGAGGCGAAGCGCAACCGCGACGCCTATCTCGCGCTCGCGCACGCGCTCGCCGCCGAGGGCCTGGGCGCACGGGCCGAGATGTCGGTGAAGCTGACGGCCTTCGGACAGGCGCTGCCCGGCGGCGGCCACGACATCGCGATCGCCAACGTACGGCCGGTTGTCGAGGCGGCGGCCGAGGCGGGAACGACCGTCACGCTGGACATGGAGGACCACACCACCGTGGACTCCACCCTCGCCGTGCTCGACGAGCTTCGCGCGGGCTTCCCGCAGACCGGCGCGGTGCTCCAGTCCTATCTCTTCCGCACGGAGGACGACTGCAAGGCCCTCGCCGGGCAGGGCTCGCGCGTACGGTTGGTGAAGGGGGCATACAACGAACCGGCCTCGGTCGCCTACCAGCGCAAGGCCGATGTGGACCGTGCGTATGTGCGCTGTCTGAAGATCCTGCTCTCCGGCAGCGGCTATCCCATGGTCGGCACGCACGACCCGCGCATGGTCGCCGTCGCACAGGAGCTGGCACGCCGACTGGGCCGCAAACACGACGAGTTCGAGTTCCAGATGCTCTACGGCATCCGCGAGAGCGAGCAGCTACGGCTCGCGTCCGAGGGCCACAGGATGCGCGTATACGTTCCCTACGGCACCGACTGGTACGGATACTTCATGCGGCGCCTCGCGGAACGTCCGGCCAACCTCGGATTCTTCCTCCGCTCGCTCGCCACCCGCGGCTGAACGCTTTGACAGTGCCCTCATACGAAGGAGAGACGCCAGCCATGGACGCTGTGACCCAGGTCCCCGCCCCGTACAACGAGCCGGTGCACACCTATGCGCCCGGCAGCCCCGAGCGCGCCCGGCTGGAGCGCAAGCTGAAGGAACTCGCCGAGAACCCCGTCGACCTGCCCATGACGATCAACGGCGAGAAGCGGATGGGCGGCGGCGCACGCGTCGACGTCGTACAGCCGCACAACCACGCCAAGGTCATCGGCACCTATGCGAACGCCACCAGGCAGGACGGCCAGGACGCCATCGACGCGGCACTCGCGGCGGCGCCCGCCTGGCGTGCGATGTCCTTCGACGACCGCGCCGCGATCATCCTCAAGGCCGCCGAGCTGCTCTCGGGCCCCTGGCGGGAGACGATCGCCGCGTCCACGATGCTGGGCCAGTCGAAGACAATCCAGCAGGCGGAGATCGACGCCCCCTGCGAACTGATCGACTTCTGGCGCTTCAACGTCCACTTCGCACGCGAACTCCTCGCCGAGCAGCCGCCGATCCAGCCCAAGGGAGTGTGGAACCGGCTCGACCACCGCCCGCTCGAGGGCTTCGTCTACGCGATCACACCCTTCAACTTCACGGCCATCGCGGGGAATCTGCCGACCGCGCCCGCCCTGATGGGCAACGTGGTGGTCTGGAAGCCCTCCCCGACGCAGACGCACTCCGCAGTGCTGCTGATGGAGATGCTGGAGGAGGCCGGTCTGCCGAAGGGCGTCATCAACCTCGTCACGGGAGACGGCAAGGAGGTCTCCGAGGTCGCGCTGCCCCATCCGGACTTGGCGGGCGTGCACTTCACCGGGTCGACGAGGACCTTCAAGTACCTGTGGCGGACGATCGGCGAGAACATCGACCGCTACAAGTCGTATCCGCGCATCGTCGGCGAGACCGGCGGCAAGGACTTCATCGTCGCCCACCCGACCGCCGACTCGGCCGTGCTGAAGACGGCGATGGTGCGCGGCGCCTTCGAGTACCAGGGCCAGAAGTGCTCGGCCGCCTCACGTGCTTACATTCCCCGTTCGCTGTGGGACGGCGGGCTGAAGGACGAACTCCTCGCGGAGACCGAGGGGTTGGCGATGGGCGACGTCAGCGACCTGTCCAACTTCATCGGGGCCGTCATCGACGACCGCGCCTTCGCGAAGAACAAGGCCGCCATCGACCGCGCCAAGCAGGACCCCACGTGCGAGATCCTCGTAGGCGGCGAATACGACGACTCCGTGGGCTGGTTCGTGCAGCCGACGGTCATCGCCTGCACCGACCCGGAGAACGAGGTCTTCTCCGAGGAGTACTTCGGCCCGATCCTCGCCGTGCACGTCTACGAGGACGGCGACTGGGCGTCGATGCTGGAGCAGATGGAGTCCGTCGCGGCATACGCGCTGACGGGCGCGGTGCTCGCCAAGGACCGGGCGGCGCTCGCCGAGGCGAGCGACAAACTCCGGTTCGCCGCGGGCAACTTCTACCTCAACGACCGGCCCACCGGCTCCATCGTCGGACAGCAGCCCTTCGGCGGCGCCCGCGCCTCGGGCACCAACGACAAGGCGGGCTCGAAGTTCAACCTGCTGCGCTGGATGTCGCCCCGCGCCATCAAGGAGACCCAGGTCGCGCCGACCGACTACCGGTATCCGCACATGGGCTGACGCCGCATGTGAGCGCGTGCGCACGCGAGTACGGGAGTACGCGCCTGCGTGAGAAACGCACCGCGTGAGTACGCACCGCGTGAGTACGCACGTACTCACGCAGGCCCGCGGCCCGGCACCGACCCTCACGGTGCCGGGCCGCGGCATGCTCCCGGACCCAGTCCAGAGGAAGGACGCCCGACGGTCCTGCTAGCGTCGCCCGCATGGCGATCCGTGCCGTCCTCTGGGACGTCGACGACACCCTCTTCGACTACACCGGCTCCGACCGGGCGGCCGCCCTGAGGCACATCGAGGCCGAGCGACTGCTGGACCGCCACCCCTCGCCCGAGGCCGCACTCGCCCGCTGGCAGGAGGTCATGGAGGAGCAGTTCGACCGTTTCGTCTCCGGCGAGCTGAGCTTCCTCGACCACCGCAGGGAGAGGGCGCGCGGCTTTCTCGGCGCCGACCTGACCGATGAGGAGGCCGACGCCTGGTTCGGCCGCTACGTCGCCCTGTACGAGCAGGCATGGACGCTCTTCCCCGACGCCGTGCCCGCACTCGACGCGCTCACGCCCGGCTACCGGCACGGCGCGCTCTCCAACTCCTCGACTGCCAACCAGGAACGCAAACTGAGCCTCCTGGGCATCCGCGACCGCTTCGAAGTCGTGCTCTGCGCGGACGGAATCGGCCATGCCAAGCCCGCTCCGGAGGCGTTCCGCGCGGGCTGTGACGCGCTGGGCCTGCGGCCCGACGAGGTCGTCTACGTGGGAGACCGCCACGACATCGACGCACGCGCCGCCGACGAGGCAGGACTGCACGGCGTCTGGATCGACCGCGCGGGCACCGCGGCTCCCGCCGTCACCGCTGCCGTACGCAGGATCAGCGGCCTCACCGAGCTGCCCGCACTGCTCGCCGCCCTACTGTGACGCGGCTGGCGGGGGCGGCCGGCTCCGGTCCGTAGCCGCCCTCAGCCGTTCCGTAGACGGTCCGGCCGAGCTGCCGCCTTCTGTCCATGGCCTGAATCGAGTGGTGTTCGTCTCAGATAGTAGGAAGGCCAACTATTTGGCGAGACATCACGGCTCCCGGGTTCTACCTTTGTGGAAGCCGAACGTCTCGCTCATCCAGCGAAGGCGGAAGAGGCCCGGCGCCCGAGCGCAGGCGACCCCTGCGACCCTGACGCGCCGTCCGCCCCCGCCCATTCCGGCATCACTGGCAGCCCCCACCTTCCCTTCTCGAATGCCCTTGTGTGCAGAAGGAGTTGCTGATCATGGATGAGACCGCCCGCCGTCGCGTCCGGCACGCCGCCCGTACCAACCGCGACGCCGACCGCCGCAACGCCGCGGCCGCTCTTCAGCGCGCCCTCGACCGCCGTGACAACGGCGGCGCCACGGGCCACTGATCCACGACGGCCCGATCGCCCACGTCCGGTCCGCTCACGTCCTGGCCGTACTCGCGCATCCCGTACATGCCGGCTCCGCGCCACAGCGGGTCCGGCATGTGGACGGCCCATGTCGGGTCCTGGGACGGCAGGTAAGGTCGCCGCATGTCTCGCAGCATCAGCCTCGCAGTGATCCCCGGTGACGGAATCGGCCAGGAGGTCGTGGCCCAGGGTCTGAAGGTCCTGACCGCGGTCCTTCCCCAGGACGTGAAGCTGGAGACGAAGCAGTACGACCTGGGCGCGGCGCGCTGGCACGCCACCGGCGAGACCCTCACGGACGCGGAGCTGGAGCAGTTGCAGCAGCACGACGCGATCCTGCTCGGCGCCATCGGCGACCCGAGCGTGCCCTCCGGAGTGCTGGAGCGCGGCCTGCTGCTCAAACTCCGGTTCGCCTTCGACCACTTCGTCAATCTGCGGCCCTCGAAGCTCTTCCCGAACACCGGGACGCCGCTGGCGGGCCGCCCCGACATCGACTTCGTGGTCGTACGCGAGGGCACCGAGGGCCCCTACGTCGGCAACGGCGGCAGCATCCGCACCGGCACGCCCGCGGAGGTCGCCAACGAGGTCAGCGTGAACACCGCGTACGGCGTGGAGCGCGTGGTCCGCGACGCCTACGAGCGTGCACAGGCCCGCCCGCGCAAGAAGCTGACCCTCGTCCACAAGAACAACGTGCTGGTGCACGCGGGCCACCTCTGGAAGAACCTCTTCGACAAGATCGGCGAGGAGTATCCGGAGGTCGCCACCGACTATCTGCACGTGGACGCCGCGACGATCTTCCTCGTCACCGATCCCGCGCGCTTCGACGTGATCGTCACCGACAACCTCTTCGGGGACATCCTCACCGACCTGGCAGCCGCCGTCACCGGCGGCATCGGCCTCGCCGCGTCCGGGAACATCAACCCGACCGGTGAATTCCCGTCCATGTTCGAGCCGGTCCACGGCTCCGCCCCCGACATCGCGGGCACCGGCAAGGCCGACCCCACGGCCACGGTGC
This sequence comes from Streptomyces marispadix, assembly GCF_022524345.1. Lineage (NCBI taxonomy): Bacteria > Bacillati > Actinomycetota > Actinomycetes > Kitasatosporales > Streptomycetaceae > Streptomyces > Streptomyces marispadix. The sequence continues at coordinate 5,038,414 of NZ_JAKWJU010000002.1, forward strand.
TCTCCGTCGCGCTGCTGCTGCGCCACCTCGGCTACGAGGCCGAGGCCGCCCGCGTCGAGGACGCCGTCACGGCCGACCTGGCCGAACGCCCCTCCGCCCGCACGACGGACGAGACCGGCGACGCACTCGCCGCGGCCGTATCCGGCTGACCCGGTCCAGGTTCCGGCCGGGCATCGGTGCCCGGCCGCTGGGCCAGTGAGGGGTCGGGGTGCCACCATCCATCCAGGGGCCGCCCACCCGGACTCCCCCGTCGGGCCCTCCCGCGTGATAATCGAACGCGGGGCTGACGCTTGAGGGAAAGCTCGGACGTCCTAGTAACGAGACGGGGGCGTACGGGAGCGCGGTCCGCCACGACACACAGTGAAGGACGCGCTCACATGACGACGCCTCGAATCGACTTCGACCTCAAGCCCTCCTCGCAGCCCCTGCCCGCCGCGGAGCGCGAGGCGGTGCTGGCGAACCCCGGCTTCGGCCGTCATTTCACGGACCACATGGTCACGATCAAGTGGACCGAGGGCCGCGGATGGCACGACGCCCGGCTCCAGCCGTACGCGCCGCTCCAGCTCGATCCAGCCAACATGACGCTGCACTACGCACAGTCGATCTTCGAAGGGCTGAAGGCATACCGGCAGGCGGACGGCTCCGTCGCCGCCTTCCGGCCCGACGCCAACGCACGGCGCTTCCAGCGCAGCGCCCGCCGGCTCGCCATGCCGGAACTGCCCGTGGAGACGTTCATAGAGGCGTGCGAACTGCTCGTGCGCCAGGACAAGGAGTGGGTCCCGGGGACGGGCGAGGAGTCGCTGTACCTGCGGCCCTTCATGTTCGCGACCGAGGTCGGCCTGGGCGTGCGGCCCGCCAACGAATACCTCTTCATGCTGATCGCCTCGCCCGCCGGCTCGTACTTCCCCGGCGGGGTCCGGCCCGTCTCCGTCTGGCTGTCCCAGGAGTACGTGCGTGCGGCGCCCGGCGGCACGGGCGAGGCCAAGTGCGCGGGCAACTACGCCGCTTCGCTCGTCGCACAGGCGGAGGCCGCCGAGCAGGGCTGCGACCAGGTCGTGTGGCTGGACGCGATCGAGCGCCGCTTCATCGAGGAGATGGGCGGCATGAACCTCTACTTCGTCCACGGCTCGGGGAAGGACGCGAGGATCGTCACACCCTCGCTCACCGGCACGCTGCTGCCGGGCATCACCCGGGACTCGCTGCTCACCCTCGCCGGCGACCTCGGCTACGCCACGGAGGAGACCAGGCTCACCGTCGACGACTGGCGGGACGGCAACGCCGACGGCACCATCACCGAGGTCTTCGCCTGCGGGACGGCCGCCGTGATCACGCCCGTCGGCGAGGCCAAGTGCGCCACCGGCGCATGGAAGGTCGGCGACGGGCAGCCCGGCGAGATCAGCATGCGGCTGCGTGAGGCGCTGCTGGCGGTGCAGACGGGCCGCGCGGAGGACCGGCACGGCTGGATGCGGCCCCTGGCCTGACGTGCCCCTTCGGCATGAACGCCCGCGGGCGGTCCACGACGGGAAGCCCCCGCCGCGGACCGCCCGCCGCGTCCGCTTTCCGGATGGTGAGACACGTTGCGGACGCGGGGGCGGTATGTGCAAGACTCCCCCCGTGTCCTCGTTCGCCATGATTATCGGCAGCAGGCGCGCCGGTCCTCAGTGACCGGCTGCCGCGGAAAGACCCGTGCGGCAGCCGTCACCGTGTCCCAGACCCGCGCGCCAGACCTCTCGCACCCGCGAGAGGTTTTTTTGGTTTCCGGCCCACCCGCAGCCGGGAGCAGCGGGGCGAAGAGGAAGCAGAACGAGCGAGGCGGAGCCCGGCAATACGGATCTCCCTTCATCGCCCAGGAGCACAGCATCCACCAGGAGCCACAGCAGCCATGAGCACGGACGCCCCGGCCGCCCCGGACGACAACTTCCACATCTTCGACACCACACTGCGCGACGGTGCCCAGCGCGAGGGCATCAACCTCACCGTCGCCGACAAGCTGACGATCGCCCGCCATCTCGACGAGTTCGGCGTCGGCTTCATCGAGGGCGGCTGGCCGGGCGCCAACCCGCGCGACACCGAGTTCTTCGAGCGGGCCGGAAGGGAGATCGACTTCCGGCACGCACAGCTCGTCGCCTTCGGCTCCACCCGTAAGGCAGGCGTGGCCGCCGCCGACGATCCGCAGGTCAAGGCGCTGGTGGACTCCGGTGCCCCGGTCGTGACGGTCGTGGCGAAGTCGCACGACCGGCACGTCGAGCTGGCCCTGCGCACCTCCCTGGAAGAGAACCTGGAGATGGTGCGCGACACCGTCACACACCTGCGTGAGCAGGGCCGCCGGGTCTTCGTCGACTGCGAGCACTTCTTCGACGGCTATCTCGCCGACGCCGCCTACGCGAAGCAGGTCGTACGCGCCGCTCACGAGGCCGGCGCCGACGTCGTCGTGCTCTGCGACACCAACGGCGGGATGCTGCCCGCGCAGATCCAGGCCGTGGTGCGCACCGTCCTCGCCGACACCGGGGCCCGCCTCGGCATCCACGCTCAGGACGACACGGGCTGCGCCGTCGCCAACACCCTCGCCGCCGTCGACGCGGGCGCCACCCACGTGCAGTGCACCGCCAACGGCTACGGCGAGCGCGTGGGCAACGCCAACCTCTTCCCGGTCACGGCCGCGCTCCAGATCAAGTACGGCAAGCAGGTGCTGCCCGAGGGCTCGCTGGAGGAGATGACGCGCATCTCCCACGCGATCGCCGAGGTCGTCAACCTCGTGCCCTCCACTCATGAGCCCTACGTCGGCACCTCGGCGTTCGCGCACAAGGCCGGACTCCACGCGTCCGCGATCAAGGTCGACCCGGATCTGTACCAGCACATCGAGCCCGAACTCGTCGGCAACACCATGCGGATGCTCGTCTCCGACATGGCCGGACGTGCCTCCGTCGAGCTGAAGGGCAGGGAGCTCGGCTACGACCTGGAGGGCGACCGCGACCTCGTCGGGCGGATCGTGGAGCGCGTGAAGGCCCAGGAGCTGAAGGGCTTCACCTACGAGGCGGCGGACGCCTCCTTCGAACTGCTGCTCCGCGACGAGGTCGACGGACGTCCCCGGCGCTTCTTCCGGCTGGAGTCCTGGCGCACGATCGTCGAGCAGCGCCCCGACGGCGACCAGGCAAACGAGGCCACGGTCAAGCTGTGGGCCAAGGGCGAGCGGATCATCGCCACCGGCGAGGGCAACGGACCGGTCAACGCCCTGGACAGGGCACTGCGCAGCGGGCTGGAACGGCTGCATCCGGAGCTGGCCAAGCTGTCCCTCGTCGACTACAAAGTCCGCATCCTGGAGGGCGGCCACGGCACGGACTCCACGACCAGGGTGCTGGTCTCCATGAGCGACGGGCGCGCGGAGTGGGCGACGGTCGGCGTGGCCGACAACATCATCTCCGCCTCGTGGCAGGCGCTGGACGACGCGTACACATACGGGCTGCTGCGGGCGGGCGTCGAACCGCACGAGTAAGGGCCCGGCTTGTACGGGAGGAGCGGGGCCGGGCGCACGAGCGGGCCTGCGTGCGGGTGCGCCGGGCCGCTCCGACCCGGGTTCGTCCGAATCGGCTGAGCCCGATCCCGCTGAGTCCGATCCCGCAGAGCCCAAGTTGGCTGAGTCCGGGGCCCTGCGCCTTGCGGCCCCGCTGCCGCCAACTCCCGTGCCGGGCCCGGGTAATGCGTTTGTGGGCCTCACGGGACCGCACTACGTTGCCGGGGTGGATCTCTTCTCACGCTCCTGGGCTGCGCTGCGCACGGCGGTCGCGGCACTCCCCGACGAGGACTTCGAGCAGCCGTCCGGCTGCACCGGCTGGCTCGTAAGGGACCTCGTCTGCCACCTGGTCATCGACGCACAGGACGTGCTGATCACCCTCGTCACGCCTGCCGAGTCGGAACCGACCGTCGACGCGCTGACCTACTGGGACGTCGGGCACCGGCCGCCGACCGGTGAGGACCCGCTCGATGCGCTGACCGTGCGGCTGGCCGCCGCATACGAGCAGCCGGGGCTGCTGAGGTTCCACCTCGACGACGTGGGTTCCGCCGCCGGGCGGGCCGCCCGGCTGGCCGATCCCGGGCTGCGGGTGAGCACCCGGGACGAGGTGCTGACCGTGGGCGACTACCTCACGGCGTACGTCATGGAGTGGACGCTCCACCACCTCGATCTGGCCGCGCACCTGCCGGAGGTGACGGGGCCGCCGGCGGAGGCGCTGGCCCGTTGCCGCGCGATGCTGGAGGAGATCGCCGGTGCCGCGTTCCCCGCGTCGTTCACCGACGAGGACGCGCTGCTGATCGGCACAGGGCGACGTGAGCCGACCGACGCGGAGAGGGCCGAACTGGGCGCTATGGCAACGAAGTTGCCGCTCGTCCTCGGCTGACCGGCTCGAATGCCCGGGGTGCGATCGGCTGCCGAACGCCCCGGAGGGGATGATCGGCAGCCGACCCGCTGCGACCGCTACGTCTGGGCCGACCGGTTCGTCTGGGCCGAACGGTACGTCTAGGCCCGTCCGAGGCGGACGGGCAGGCTCTGCCTTCCGTTGCTGATGAAACTCGGCACCGGCGCCAACTCCTCGTCCGCCACGGCCAGTTCGAGACCGGGATGGCGCCCGAACAGTTCGCGCAGCGCGATCGTCGCCTCCAGCCGGGCCAGCGGCGCACCGATGCAGAAGTGCGGTCCGTGGCCGAAGGAGAGATGGCGTTCCCGCCGCCGGGGATCGCGCTGCCGTGTGACGTCGAAGCGGCCCGCGTCCGGCCCGTGCGTGCGCGGGTCCCGTCCCGCCGCCGAATAGCCCGCGAGTACGGGGATGCCCGCTTCGATGTACGTACCGCCGACGCTCAGGCCCTCGGTCGGATAGCGGAACGGGAAGAAGCCCACGGGGCCGTCGTAGCGCAGCGTCTCGTCGACGACGTCCAGCCACGAGGCCGATCCGGCCCGCACCAGGGCGAGTTGGTCCGGGTGGGCGCACAGGGCGCGCACGGCGTTGACGATCAGATTCAGGGTCGTGCCGTGGCCGGCGACGAGCAACTGGAGGAGGGTGCCGGTCAGTTCGCTCTCGCTCAGCCTGTCGCCGTCCTCCTCGCGGACGGCGATGAGCGCACTGGTCAGGTCGTCCCCGGGCGCCTTCCGCCGGGACTCCACGACGTGGGCCAGGATGGCGGCCGTCTCGCGGTTCGCGGCGAGCACCTGCTGCGGGCGGGGCGTGGTGCTGACCAGCACACGGGAGAGCGCGTGCAGCCGGTCGCGCAACTCGCTGTCGACGCCCAGGAGTTCACAGATGACGCTCATCGGCAGCGGGTAGGCGAAGTGCTGCCGGAGATCGACCGTGCCGTCCTTCGCGGCGACTTGGGGGAGGCGGACGAGCAGCCCGGAGACGAGTTCCTCGATGCGCGGACGCAGCCGTTCCACCCGGAGCGGTGTGAACGCCCTGCTGAGCAGGCCGCGCAGGCGCCGGTGTGCCTCACCGTCGGCGGTCGTCATCCCGTCGACGGTCGCGATCGCGGTCAGCGGCCAGCCCTCCGGCACCCGGCCCTCGCGCAGGGCGGCGAAGTGGCAGGCGTCCTTGGCGACCCGGGGGTCGGCGAGGAAGTCCCTCAGCTCCTCGTGCCCCGTGACCGCCACCGCTTCCACTTCACCGGGCAGCGTCACCGGTACGGCGGGGCCCCTTGCGCGCAACTGCTCGTTGACGGCGTGGAGTTCGGCCCCCGTGGGGTCCATACGGTGCGGCGGCTGGGGCGAGGGCGGGGGCGTTGCCTCGACGTCCGTTGCCTCTGTTGCCTCGCTCATCGTCGAAAGTGCTCCTGGTGCCATGGTCGATCGGCGGGCGAAAGTCGCGTACGCGCGAAGAATCCGCCTGACTGCCCCTCACTGCAAGGGGGTTGCAGGCCAAGGCACGGGAAGCGCGGCCGGGGACCCGGGGGAGAGGTCCGTAACAGCGGTCAGTGGGAAGGATGTACGGAGAATTCCATTGCCGGGTGATCGAGGGGCTGCTAGACCATCGGACGACCCGAGAGGTCTATGCCACTTCGAGAGGGGTACTTCCTGTGCCGTCCACGCCGAAATGGCCCAGACGCGTCGTCCTGGCCGCCTCCGCCGCAGCAGCAGCCACCGCCCTCAGCGTCGCGACCCCCGACTCGGCCAGGGCGCTGGGCCGTTGGGCCGCTCGGGCAGCCGCGGCCGACGACTTCGCCGCACTGCGCCGTCGCTGGCTGGACCTGACGCTCGGGACCGGTTTCGACCCGTACTCCGAGCCGTACGCCTCCAGACTCGCGGAGACCGGCCGCCAGGCGGCCACGCTGCTGGAGGAGATGCACCCCACCGACGACTCGCTCTTCCCCGGCTACCCCTTCGACCCGCCCTCCGGGATCACGCAGTCCTACCAGCGGCTCGCCACCATGAGCATCGCGTACGTCCAGCCCGGCACGGGCCACACCGGCGACGCCGAACTGCTCGACGCCGTACGCACCGGCCTCGCACACGTACACGAGCGCGTCTACCACGCGGGCACCGAGCCGTACGGCAACTGGTGGGAGTGGCAGATCGGCAGCCCCCGCCTGCTGCTGGACGTGACCGCGATGCTGTACGACGAGATCACGGACGAGCAGCGCGCCCGATACCTCGCCGCCGTCGACCACTTCCTTCCCGAGTCGGTCTTCGACGACTACTCCGGCCGCTCCACCGGCGCCAACCGCGTCGACTTCTGCCGCGTGTACGCGGTGCGCGGCATCCTCGGCGAGGCGCCCGCCAAGATCGCGGTGGCCACCGACGGGCTCTCGCCGGTCTTCCCGTACGTCACCGAGGGGGACGGCCTCTACGCGGACGGCTCGTTCATCCAGCACACCTGGGTCGCCTACTCCGGTACGTACGGCTATGTGCTGCTCGACGGCCTGGGGAGGCTCTTCAGCCTGCTGGACGGCACGAGTTGGGAGGTCACCGACCCGGGACGGCGGATCATCCTCGACAGCGTCGAGAACGCCTACGCGCCGCTCCTCCACGACGGGCTGATGATGGACAGCGTCAGCGGCAGGGCCGTCTCCCGTGGCGTGCTGAAGCAGGACACCAAGCGGATACGGCAGAGCGACCACACGCGCGGCCACCAACTCATCGCCGCGGTCGCGCTGTTGGGGACGAGTGCCGGCGAGGCCGAGCGGCGCCGCTGGAACGCGATGGTGCGCGGCTGGATCGAGCGTGACACCGAGCTGCCGGTGCTGAACGACCCGCAGTTCGACGTGGCGGATCTGGCGCGGCTGCACGCGGTGGCCGACGAGGCGGGGGAGACGGCCGCCGAACCGGTGGGGCACCGCGTCTTCCCGGCGATGGCGAGGGCCGTGCACCGCCGCTCCGGCTGGTGCGCCAACGTCGCCATGGCCTCCGACCGCATCGCGTACTACGAGGCGGGCAACGGGGAGAATCCGCGCGGCTGGCACACCGGTTCAGGGATGCTCTACTGGTGGAGCGGTCCGCGGACGCTCGGCCAGTACGCCGACGACTTCTGGCCCACCGTCGACTGGTACCGGCTGCCCGGCACCACAGTCTCCACCAAGCGCCTCCCCGACAACGCGGGCGGCGAATGGGGCGAGCCGAAGCCCGCCACCGCATGGGCGGGAGGCGCCACGGACGGCGAGTTCGCGGCGGTCGGCCAGCATGTGAAGGGCCTGGAGAGCACCCTCACCGCGCGCAAGTCCTGGTTCTTCGTCGACGACGCCGTCATTTGCCTCGGTGCGGGCATCGGCTGCGAGGACGGTACGGAAGTCGAGACCGTCTTCGACAACCGCAGCCTCGGCGCCCCCGGGGCGGCAGGGGCGCCCGCGTTCACGGTGGACGGCCGCCGGGAGAGCACCGTTCCCTCGGGGCGGTCCGAGGCCGCGCGACCCCGAGTCGTGGAGGGTGCCCGCTGGGCTCATCTCGAAGGCCACGGCGGCTGGGTCTGGCCCGAGGGCACGCGGCTGCGGGCGCTGTGCGAGGACCGCACCGGCGCCTGGTCCGACATCAACGCCGGCAGCGTCACCGACCCTGTCACCCGGCGCTATCTGACCCTCTGGACCAGCCACGGCACCGACCCCCGTGACGACGGCTACGTATCTCTGCTGATGCCGGGGGCGGACGCGGGCCGTGTCGCCGCGCGGGCCGCCGACAGGCGCTGGCTGACCGTCGAGGCCAACGACGCGGACGTACAGGCGGTGACGGTGCCTTCCCTCGGGTTGAGCGCCGCGAACTTCTGGTCGGCGGGGACGACTTGGCGTGGTGCGGAAGACTCCGCGGGGGCCGGTACGGCCGTGCATGCGGGCGGACTCACCTCGACCGCCCCCTCCAGCGTCCTGGTACGCAGTGGGGCGGGCCGCCGTGGCGCTCGTGATGCCCCTGACGCCCGTGGCGTACGGGGCGGACGCACGGCTACCCTCCACATCGCCGAACCGCCCCGTACCGGCGAGCAGTTCGAGGTGACCTGGCACCGTCCCGTACGCGAGGTGATCTCCGCCGACGACGCCGTGGAGGTGCTCGGCACGGGCCGTTCTCTGCGGCTGCGTGTGACACCCGGGACGGGCGGGATGAGTGTGAGCTGTGTGGTGCGGCTGCCCTGAGCTGCGTCTTGTGCGGAGGCTACAGCCGCCCGGGGCCACTGGCGGGACCTTGCCACCGGGCTGTGGGAACCCCACAGCCCAGTGCGTCCCACATGTGAGACTTCCCTGCCCACAGCCTGCGCTTCGGCGCCGTTCTGTCCAGCGCGACCATGAATCGTGCCCGGACACTGTCTGAATCTGACGAGGATGAAAGACCCCGCCGTTTCGTAGGGTCTATACATGACCGATCAGACCCAGCCGTCGCAGCAGGCGCAGCAGGCCACGGAGTCCGTGGCGGCGCCCGGGGCAGCGGAGCCGGAGGCCCGCGACGCACGGGGGCGTGTGGCGGAGCTGCGTGCCCTGCGTGAGAAGGCTCTTGAGGGTCCCAGCGAGCGGGCGACGCAGGCTCAGCACGCCAAGGGGAAGCTGACCGTACGGGAGCGGATCGAACTCCTGCTGGACGAGGGCACGTTCCGTGAGGTGGAGCCGCTGCGCCGGCACCGGGCCACGGGCTTCGGACTGGAGGAGAAGAAGCCGTACACCGACGGCGTCGTCACCGGCTGGGGGCTGGTGCACGGGCGGACGGTGTTCGTCTACGCCCATGACTTCCGCATCTTCGGCGGCGCGCTGGGGGAAGCGCACGCCACGAAGATCCACAAGATCATGGACATGGCCATCGCGGCCGGTGCTCCGCTGATCTCGCTCAACGACGGTGCCGGTGCCCGTATCCAGGAGGGCGTCTCGGCGCTGGCCGGTTACGGCGGCATCTTCCAGCGCAACACCAAGGCGTCCGGGGTGATTCCGCAGATCTCGGTGATGCTCGGCCCGTGCGCGGGCGGTGCCGCCTACTCCCCGGCGCTGACGGACTTCGTGTTCATGGTCCGCGACACCTCGCAGATGTTCATCACCGGCCCCGACGTGGTGCAGGCGGTGACCGGCGCGCAGGTCTCGCAGAACGGCCTGGGCGGCGCGGATGTGCACGCCGCGACATCGGGCGTGGCTCACTTCGCCTACGACGACGAGCAGACGTGCCTGGAGGAGGTGCGCTACCTGCTGTCGATGCTGCCGTCCAACAACCGGGAGAACCCACCGGCGGAGGAGAGCACCGACCCGGCCGACCGGCGCGGCGACGTACTGCTCGACCTGGTTCCCGCAGACGGCAACCGCCCGTACGACATGCACAAGGTGATCGAGGAACTCGTCGACGACGGGGACCTGTTGGAGATCCATGAGCGGTGGGCCACGAACCTGATCGTCTGCCTGGCCAGGATGGACGGCCAGGTCGTCGGGATCATCGCCAACCAGCCGCAGTCGCTGGCGGGCGTGCTGGACATCGAGGCGTCGGAGAAGGGCGCCCGCTTCGTCCAGATGTGCGACGCGTTCAACATTCCGCTCGTGACGCTGCTGGACGTGCCGGGCTTCCTGCCGGGTGTGGACCAGGAGCACGGCGGGATCATCCGGCACGGCGCCAAGCTCCTCTACGCCTACTGCAACGCGACGGTGCCGCGGATCTCGGTGGTGCTGCGCAAGGCGTACGGCGGTGCGTACATCGTGATGGACTCGCAGTCCATCGGCGCGGATCTGACCTTCGCGTGGCCGACGAACGAGATCGCGGTCATGGGCGCCGAGGGCGCGGCGAATGTGATCTTCCGCCGGGAGATCGCCGCCGCCGACGATCCGGAAGCGATGCGCGCGCGGATGGTCAAGGAGTACAAGGCCGAGCTGATGCATCCGTACTACGCGGCCGAGCGCGGCCTCGTCGACGACGTCATCGACCCGGCCGAGACGCGTGAAGTCCTCGTCCGCTCCCTCCAGATGCTCCGCAGCAAGCACGCCGACCTGCCCTCACGCAAGCACGGCAACCCCCCTCAGTAGCAGCCACCCCTCGGTAAGAGACCCAGTAAGGGATGAAGACTTCGATGAATGCAACCGACACGTCAGGCAGTTGCCTCGTCCGCGTGGAGAAGGGCGAGGCCAGCGAGGAGGAACTCGCCGCCGTCACCGCCCTGTTGCTCGCCCGTGCCGCCGCGTCCGCCCGGCACGCGCAGATTCCGGCCGCGCACAGCGCGGGCAGCGGCAAGGCCCGCTGGCGCCGGCTGGAGCGTGCCCGCGGCTTCCGCGCACCGCACAGCTGGCAGGGCTGACAGAACCGGCAGGGCTCGACAGGCCTTGCAGGTACGGCAGGGCACAGAGCCACGGAGAAACGGAAACGGCCTCCCGGTGTACTCACGGGAGGCCGTTGTGCTGCGTCTCGGGCCGCGGCGGCCCGTCAGCCGGCGTACATGTCCACGAGCCCGTCCTCGCCTGCGAGTTCGTCATCGAGGACCGTGCGCCCGGGATTCGCGGTCTGTGCGGGAAGGCCGTCGAGGCTCTCGGCCTCTTCTTCGGCGACGGCCCTCGTGGTCAACTCGTCCGCGTCCTGGAGGTGAGCCAGGGTGGTGCGGCTCGGGTTGGCCGTATTGCGCATGATAAGGGTGGTCTTCACGCTCGACCGCACCTCGCACTTTCCAATTGGCTTGCTGTTCCGCTGAGTTGCCGCTCGACTTGTCGTTCCGCGGCGTTCTGTAAACCAGGCTAGGGCGCGTTTTCCTTCCCGTACGTGACACGGACAACGCAGAGCGTGTGAGTTTCCTCACCGGAGCAGGGGCGAAAGGGACTTACGTGATGAGCCGCTCCGAGGGCCGAAGCGGACATCGGGGCCAGATGTGAAGTTACGTCCTCGCGCCTGATAAGGCTGGGGCGTGAAGGGCCGGCGGCTCGTGGAGGAAAAGTCCGGAATCACGGTAAGTGCTCTGCACGGAAAGTGACGGACCGACGCCGGAGCGTCACTTGGTCTCCCGTGTTCTCCACAGCCCTTGTTGGAGATCCTGCACTGTGCTGGAATTCCACGGACCGCTGCGGGAAACAACCGGCGCGCAGGGGCGCAGAGCAGCGCCGCGCGGCGGGTAAGGGGACGCGCGCCGGTCACTTCACGACCGCCCGGGGGGCCTTGGGACCCCCACGACTCGATACCGTCCCGCCGTCCCAAGCGGAGGGGCGCCTGGTCCAGAGGTTGCGACGCTAGTGCAGGGACGTTTCAAGAGGGATGGCAGCGCTGCGCGGGGGATCCGGAGCCGCGCGGAATGACGGACCGCGGATCCACACCCCAGCGCGCCCAGCAGAGCGGCCCCACGGCCGCCGTGCATGAAGAGGACGGCGCGGCGACGAATCGTCCGGCCGTGAAGAGCGACGCCAAGGGCGCCGAGCAGCGGCTCAGGACGCCTCCCGGGCCGGGCTCGCGTGCCGCCCTGCGCAACTGGCGCATCAGTACGCGGCTGGTGTCGCTGCTCGCTCTCCCCGTGGTCGCGGCAACGACCCTGGGCGCCCTGCGTATTCAGGACTCCCTCGGGAACGTCGACCAGCTCGACAACATGAAGCTGCTCACGGAGATGACCGAGCAGGCGACCGAACTCGCCTCGGCGCTCCAGGAGGAGCGCGACCGCTCGGCGGGTCCGCTGACCGCCACCGGGGACTCCAAGGACGACACCGTCGTCGGCCCGCGCGAGAAGACCGACCAGTCGTTCCAGGCGTTCAAGGAAGCCACCGCCGACATCGACGGCAGCGACCGGTCGATGGCGGGCGTGCAGTCCACCGTCCTGGACATCACCCGGCAGCTCACCGCGATCAAGAACATCCGTGAACGGGCGTACGACAACCCCTCGTCGGTCTCCCAGACGGTCAACAGCTACAACCAGCTCATCGATTCGCTGCTGTCCCTGTCCCAGGACATGGCGCAGGCGACGAACAACTCGGAGATGATCCAGAGCACCCGTGCCCTGGCCTCGTTCTCCACCGCCAAGGAGTACGCCTCCATCCAGCGCGCGATCATCTCCGCCGGTCTCGCGCGCAAGGGCGGCCCCGAACTCTCCGAGAGCGACAGGCTGTACGCCAAGACGGCCGCGGAGAGCGAGAGCGCCTCGCTCGGCAGCTTCAACCAGATCTACGGCGAGGAGCGTGCCTCCGCGCTGACGAAGCCCCTCGACGGCGGCGTCGTCAACATCACGCTGGCGGACAAGTACCGCGACCGCGTGCTGAACAACCCCGACGGCATCAAGAGCGAGAACCGCTCGTACCCCGACTGGTACGACCAGGACCGCTCCAAGATCGACGAGATGGGGAAGATCGAGTCCACGCTGCTGTCGCAGATGGAGCAGCAGGCGCGCGAACTGCGTTCCGACGCACAGCGCGAGGCGTTCATCAACGGCGCCGTGATCCTCCTCGTCCTCGGCATCTCCCTCGTCGGCGCCTTCGTCGTCGCCCGCTCCATGGTCCGCTCGCTGCGGCGCCTCCAGGACACCGCTCAGGACGTCGCCCGCAAGCGGCTGCCGGAGCTGGTGCGCCAGATGTCGGAGTCCGAGCCGCAGGACGTGGACACCTCCGTCGAGTCCGTCGGCGTACACAGCCGGGACGAGATCGGAAAGGTGGCCTCCGCGTTCGACGACGTCCACCGCGAGGCCGTCCGGCTCGCCGGCGAGCAGGCCCTGCTGCGGGGCAACGTCAACGCGATGTTCACCAACCTCTCGCGGCGCAGCCAGGGCCTCATCCAGCGTCAGCTCTCGCTCATCTCCGAGCTGGAGTCCCGCGAGGCCGACCCGGACCAGCTCTCCTCCCTGTTCAAGCTGGACCACCTCGCGACCCGCATGCGCCGCAACGGCGAGAACCTGCTGGTCCTCGCCGGCGAGGAGCCGGGCCGCCGCTGGACCAGGCCCGTCCCCCTCGTCGACGTGCTGCGTGCCGCGGCCTCCGAGGTGGAGCAGTACGAGCGGATCGAGCTGAACTCCGTACCGGCGACCGAGGTCGCGGGCCGCGTCGTCAACGACCTCGTGCACCTGCTGGCAGAGCTGCTGGAGAATGCCACGTCGTTCTCCTCGCCCCAGACGAAGGTCAAGGTCACCGGTCACGCACTGCCCGACGGCCGCGTGCTGGTCGAGATCCACGACACCGGCATCGGCCTCTCCCCGGAGGACCTCTCGGCGATCAACGAGCGGCTGGCCAGCCCGCCGACCGTCGACGTCTCGGTCTCCCGCCGCATGGGCCTGTTCGTGGTCGGCCGCCTCTCGCTGCGCCACGGCATCCGCATCCAGCTCCGCCCGTCCGACTCGGGCGGCACGACGGCACTGGTGATGCTTCCCGTGGACGTCGCCCAGGGCGGCGCCCAGAGCCCGCAGGGCGCCAAGGGCAAGCCGGGAGCGTCCGGCGGTCCCGGCGGCGGCCCCAGCGTCCCCAAGGGCGCCGGTCTCGCGGCGGCGCTCCAGCGCGGTCCTGGCGGCGGCCCCGGCGGCGGAGCGCCCAAGCTCCCCACCCGCCAGGTCGGCGGCGGCGAATCGCGGCCCGCGCTTCCCGGTTCGGACGTCCCGGTGGGCGCCGGTTCCGGCCAGGGCGACGGCGGCGCACCGGCCACTGACTTCTTCTCAGACAGCGGCCAGGGCAAGGGCGGACAGGACCGCCAGGGCCCGGGTGCCGGGCGGCCGAACCGCCAGATCCCGCCGCTTCCGCAGCGCACCGGCCCGGCGGGTGCACTGCCGGGCGGCGGCGCGGCAGGCGGCCAAGGCGGCTCCGACACGGGCGAGTTCGAGCGTCCCGACTGGGGCGGCTCCTCCGGCCCGTGGGAGCGGGAGAGCCAGTCGACGGGCGAGTACGCGGCGCCGCAGTCCGGTTCGGACACCGGCGAGTTCGCCCGCCCGCAGTCCTCCTCCGACACGGGCCAGTTCGCGCGGCCCCGCTCGGGTTCGGACACCGGCGAGTTCCCGCGTCCGCAATCGCCTTCCGACACGGGCGAGTTCAAGCGCCCCGAGCCCGGAGGGCCCAGCGACACCTCGCAGTTCATGCGGCCGCAGGAGTGGAGCCAGCCGCGTCCGAGCTGGGCGAGCGCCTCCGGTCCCGCCGAGGACGGTCCGCGCGGTCACGACGAGTCGGACTCCAGCGAGACCGGCGAGTTCGCCCGCCCCGGATACACCGGCGCGTCCAGCGGCGGCCAGGGCGCCGCGCCGGGCCGTGAGCAGCAGGACGAGCAGGCCCAGGACGGCCAGGAGACCTCGTACGACCCGGACTTCGGCATACCGACAGGTCCGCCGCGGCGGCGGCCGACGCACCGACGCCGATCTTCGAGTCGATCGAGTCCAACTGGTTCCGTGCTTCGGCGTCGGCACCCCCGCCGCCCGCGCAGCGGGAGTCGCCCGAGGCGGAGCGCCCCTCCTCCCCGCACGCACCGCGGCCCGGGCAGCCGGCCTCCGCCGTGCCGCCGATGCCGCAGCGCCACGCGTCGAACTCGTCGCACGCTGCGCACTCGTCGCACGGCGGCGAGACCGGCGCGCACTGGGGCGCCTCGCCCAACGACGAGCGATGGCGCCGCGCGGAGCAGGTCCGCCAGCCCGCCGCGGGAGGAGTGACGACTTCGGGCTTGCCGCGGCGCGTGCCCAGGGCCAATCTGGTTGCGGGCACCGCCCAGCAGCAGTCCTCCGCACAAGCAGGACCCCAGGTTTCGCGTGCACCCGATGACGTCCGCGGCAGGCTGACGAACCTCCGTCGCGGCATCCAACAGGGCCGACAAGCCGGTACGACGAACGGCCGCGGCATAGGCCCCCATTACCAGCAGGAGCGTTAGTTGAGTCCGATGAGCCAGGCGGCGCAGAATCTGAACTGGTTGATCACCAACTTCGTGGACAACACCCCAGGTGTGTCGCACACGGTGGTGGTCTCCGCGGACGGCCTCCTTCTGGCCATGTCCGAGGGATTCCCGCGCGACCGTGCCGACCAGTTGGCGGCGGTCGCTTCCGGGCTGACCTCTCTGACCGCGGGTGCCTCCCGGATATTCGAGGGAGGCCCCGTCAACCAGACGGTGGTGGAGATGGAGCGCGGCTTCCTCTTCATCATGTCCATCTCCGACGGCTCGTCGCTGGCCGTCCTCGCCCATCCGGAGGCTGACATCGGTCTCATCGGATACGAGATGGCACTACTGGTAGACCGCGCGGGAACCGTCCTCACCCCTGACGTACGCGCTGAACTTCAGGGGAGCATCCTCAACTGATCTGAAAGCTCCCCCTACATGAGCCACCTCAGTCCGTTATCAGACCCCGACCTCATGCCTCGTCCGGAGGAGCCATGACCCCGCCAGCCTCGCCCGGCCCGTACGGTGCCCCATACCAGCACGCACCGTACGGAGGTGAGGGCGACCAGCCGCTGGTGCGCCCTTATGCGATGACGGGTGGCCGAACCAGGCCGCGGTACCAGCTCGCCATCGAAGCACTGGTGAGCACGAGCGCCGACCCGGTCCAACTTCAGGGTCTGCTCCCGGAGCACCAGCGCATCTGCCACCTGTGCCGTGAGGTCAAGTCGGTCGCGGAGGTCTCCGCCCTGCTCGCGATACCGCTGGGCGTGGCCCGGATCCTGGTCGCCGATCTCGCCGAGGCCGGAATGGTGGCCATCCACCAGCCCGGCGGCGGCTCCGAGCCCGGCGGCGCGCCAGATGTGACGTTGCTCGAAAGGGTGCTCAGTGGACTTCGCAAGCTCTAGCCCGCAGGCGGGCCAGATGGTGGGTTACGGAGCAGGAGCCCCGGCCCCGAGCCGTTCGACGACCTCCGCGAAGATCGTGGTGGCCGGCGGCTTCGGCGTGGGCAAGACGACCTTCGTCGGTGCGGTCTCCGAGATCAATCCGCTCCGTACGGAAGCGGTGATGACGTCGGCGTCCGCGGGCATCGACGATCTGACTCACACCGGCGGCAAGACCACCACGACGGTGGCCATGGACTTCGGCCGCATCACGCTGGACGACGACCTGATCCTGTACCTGTTCGGTACGCCCGGGCAGGATCGTTTCTGGTTCATGTGGGACGACTTGGTCCGTGGCGCCATCGGCGCGGTGGTCCTCGTCGACACCCGGCGTCTGGCGGACTGCTTCCCTGCGGTCGACTACTTCGAGAACTCGGGCCTGCCGTTCATCATCGCGCTGAACGGCTTCGACGGGCATCAGCCCTACACGCCCGAAGAGGTACGTGAGGCACTTCAGATCGGGCCCGACGCCCCGATCATCACGACGGACGCCCGGCATCGCGCCGAGGCGAAGAGCGCACTGATCACGCTCGTCGAGCACGCTCTGCTCGCCAGGCTGAAGTGAGCGCGGCGCCCGGCCGGTCGAGCCGCCGGCCGGTGCGCTGAGCGATGCGCGGGCCGAGCAATGCGCGGGCCGGGTACGCGGGTTCGAGGTTCGGTGCGCGGACCTGGCGTGCGGGCCGGTGTTCAGGCCCGATCGCCCAGGCTTGCACGCCGGTTCGAGCCGGGGCCCGAGCCGGGTCCGACGAGCCGGAGCCGGGCGGCAGCGGACCGCCCGGCTGTCCCCGTGCGTTCTTGAGCTCTGTTTGAGGTTCATAACGTTTCGACAGTGAATTACGCCGGCGTGAACACGGCTGGCGAGCAAAAGGCTTCACTCTGCTCACAAATCCTGGACCATTCGCACCTCTTGACCCCCTATGCCCTTTTTCGGAGGGCTGTCGGGCGCTCGTACCGGCCTCGCTGAAGTGTTTGGCTGACGCCGCCCTGACGTGCTGAAATGCGCTGAACTCAGCAGTAGCGAGTTGGCACGTCGCCGGCCCGTGGACGTCGTTTACGGACACCGGGGGTCAAGAGGTGAGGAGTCGCGTGAGGCGAAGCAAGACGGGCGCTGCGACAGGTCCCCGGGTGGAGTCGCGAGGCAACTTCACGCCGCCGTCGCGGGTTTCGGTGACATCCGACCTGTCCGACGGGCCGGGGGGCGGCCGCAGAAGCCGCTTCGCGGTACGCAACTGGCGGGTGCGTACGAGGCTTTACGCGATCCTCCTCATCCCCGTGGCAGTGGGCCTCGTCTTCGGCGGCTTCCGCGTCAACGACTCGATAGGCACCTGGAACGAGGCCGAGGACGCACAGCGCACCGCCGAACTCGTCCGCGCCGCCGCCACTTACGGCAACGCCATCATCGACGAGCGCGACCGCACCGCGGCACCGCTGCTGGCGGGGCGCCGTAACGATCCGGCAGTGGACCGGGCCCGCAAGGTCACCGACCGGGCCAAGAAGGACTTCGACCGCGCCGCGGAGGCCATGCCGGACAAGCCGGGCCTCAAACGGCGTCTCGCGGTCTTCCGCAAGGTCGAGCCCAAACTGGGCCCCCTGCGCGCGACCGCCTACAGCCAGCGCCTCGGGGGCGTGCAGACCGAGGAGGGCTACGTCGAGGTCCAGCACCCGCTGATGGAGTTCTCCAACGAACTCGGCTTCGGCACCGGCAACATCACCTCCTACGGCCGCACCGTCTACTCGGTGTCCCTGGGCAAGGCCGCCCAGTCGCTGGAGCGTTCCATCGGCATGCACCTGCTGCTGCGTCCCGGCCCGGACAAGGCCGACACCAAGCGGCAGCACACCGCGCTGACCTCCTACGCGTATCTCGAACGCATCGCCATGGAGGAGTACGTCGGCGGCGGCCGTCCCGCGGACGTGAAGCTGCTCAAGCAGGAGACCGCCAAGGCAGCCGCCGAGGGCAAGACCCGCGCGGCCAAGGCGAAGGCCGAAGCGACCGCGGCGGGCAAGGAGTTCGTGCCGCCGCCGCCGACGGAGCAGGCGATCCCCCTGATCGTCTCCGGTGCGAAGGAGAAGGCGCTCGCCGCCAAGGGAGTCACGCCCGAGAGCTGGTTCGCGACGAGCACCGGCAAGTTCGACGCCTACCGTGCCGTCGAGAAGGAACTGGCCGACAAGGCCGTGGACGAGACGGCGCAGATCTCCGACGACGCCGCACGCGACGCCCTGATCAACGGCCTCATCGTCCTGGTCGCCCTGCTGATCGCCTTCTTCCTCGCCGGCATGATGGCCCGCTCGATGAGCCGCAGCATGGGCAGTCTGCGTACCGCCGCCTTCGACATCGCCGAACAGCGACTGCCGATGCTCGTCGACCAGCTCTCCCGTACCGACCCCGGACGTGTCGACACCCGCGTCGCGCCCATCCCGATCGACAGCACCGACGAGATCGGCGAAGTCGCCCGCGCCTTCGACCAGGTGCACCGCGAGGCCGTGCGTCTCGCCGCCGAACAGGCGCTGCTGCGCGGCAACGTCAGCGCGATCTTCACCAACCTCTCCAGCCGCAATCAGGGCCTCATCGAGCGTCAACTGGGCCTGATCTCCGACCTGGAGAACAACGAGGCCGACCCGGACCAGCTCGAAAGCCTCTTCCGGCTGGATCACCTGGCGACCCGTATGCGCCGCAACGGCGAGAACCTTCTCGTGCTCGCCGGCGAGGAGCCGGGCCGTAGCTGGAACGAGCCCGTGCCGCTGGTCGACATCCTGCGCGCGGCCTCCTCCGAGGTGGAGCACTACGAGCGCATCGAGCTCTCCGGCATCCCCGAGACCGAGATCCACGGCCAGGTCGTCAACGACCTGGTGCATCTCCTCGCCGAACTCCTCGAGAACGCGACATCGTTCTCGTCCCCGCAGACCAAGGTCGACGTCACCGCGACCCGGCTGCCCGACGAACGAGTCGTCATCGAGATCCACGACAAGGGCGTCGGACTGACCGCGGAGGACTTCGCGGACATCAACCACAAGCTCGCCAACCCGCCGACGGTCGACGCCAGTCTGGCCCGCCGCATGGGCCTCTACGTCGTCGGGCGTCTCGCCGACCGCCACGGCATCCGCGTCCAGCTACGGCCCTCCGGCGAGCAGATCGGCACGACGTGCCTGGTCATGCTGCCCGAGGGGATCACGCAGGGCGGCGGCGGAGAGGAAGAGGGCTACGAGGACTTCACCGTCTCCCGCATCATGCCGGAGGCGCCCCTGCCGCCCGCTCCGCCCGAGCAGTCGGCGTACGGACGCGGGCAGTTGCCGTCGCCGCGCTCCGCAGGCGAACTCGGCTACGGGGGCAGCGGATACGACGTCCCCGACGACCTCTCCTCGCTCGGTCCCGTGAATCCGGCCGGGCGCGCGCAGTTCCGCGACGAACGCCGTGAGGCGCTGGAGTACGGGGGCCGCGACGAGCCGGGCCACCCGGGCGAGGTGCCCGACGGCACGGGAGAACCGCGGCCGTGGCAGGACGCCTTCGGTGCCCGCGACGCCGGGGAGGCCCAACAGGACGGCGGCGCACGGCAGTTCCCGCAGAGCGGCGACTCCCGGGAGCCCGGGGGCCGGCAGGGGCTCCCGTCCCGGCCGCACTTCCCCGACAGCCTGTCGTTCCCCGGTTTCACCGGGGAGCAGCGTGAGCAGGAGCCCGACCAGCGGCGACAGGAGCCGGAACAGCCGCGTACGCAGCCGGGCCTCCCCTCGCGTCCCCTCTCTCCCTACGGGGAGCCACAGCAGCCGACGGATCGCCAACTGCCTCCGCAGGCCGAGCAGTTGTCCTCCGGCGGTACGTCCTACGCCTCCCCGGACGCAGAAGCGGAATCCGGTACGGGCGTTCACGAGAATGGGCGTGACCGCGTAGGCTTCGATCGTCCGGGCCCCGCCCCGAGCAGTTATCGCACCACGACCGGCGCCGGTCTGCCGCGCCGGGAGGCGAAGCGATCACGGCAAGTGGGCGGACCGGCTGAGCAACACCAGCAGCACCAGCCTCAACCGGAACCTTCCGAGGATTGGCGCAACGCCAACGACGAGCGCTGGAGCCGGGCCGGCCGGCTGCGTGATCCGCAGTCCAGTGGGATCACTTCATCCGGCCTTCCCCGGCGGGTGCCCAGGGCCAACCTGGTCGCGGGCACCGCCGAAGCGAACCCCCCGGGAGGCCCCATGGTCTCCCGCGCACCCGAGGACGTCCGCGGCAGGCTGAGCAACCTCCATCGCGGAGTTCGCCGAGGGCGCGGTGCGGGTGACGCCTCCCAGAATGACCGACAGGGCTTCGGCCCCGGCAGCACCTACGATCAGGAGCGTTAGTGTGAGCCCGATGAGCCAGGCGGCGCAGAACCTGAACTGGTTGATCACCAACTTCGTGGACAACACCCCAGGTGTGTCCCACACGGTGGTGGTCTCCGCGGACGGACTTCTGCTCGCGATGTCCGAGGGCTTCCCGCGCGACCGCGCCGACCAGTTGGCGGCCGTCGCGTCCGGGCTGACCTCACTCACAGCCGGAGCCTCCCGGATCTTCGAGGGCGGCGGCGTGAACCAGACGGTTGTGGAGATGGAGCGAGGATTTCTCTTCATCATGTCCATCTCGGACGGTTCCTCACTCGCGGTTCTTGCACACCCAGAGGCCGACATCGGCCTCGTGGGGTACGAAATGGCACTTCTCGTCGATCGCGCCGGTACGGTCCTGACCCCGGATCTCCGTGCCGAACTGCAAGGAAGCCTGCTGAACTAGTTCTCAACCGGCAGACAGGCAGTGCGCGTTGCGCCCGAGCGCCATAAAGTGCGGAGGTGCGGAGCCCGCTGACGGTGGCGCCGGATCAGGACGGAACAATGTGTGGCCCGCACGTCCGTGAGTCGGAGGAGGAGACATGACAATGCCCCCAGGCGGCCCGTCGTCGTACGGCAACGGTCATGGGAACGGGCGGCCGAAGCGTTTCAACTTCCCCTCCACGCCCAGCCGGCATGCCGCTCCGCAGCAGCCCGGAGACCAGCCGCAGGGGCAGGCTCAGCCACCGCAGCAGCAGCCGCCACCGCCGCCGCGGCGCCGGCAGCCGTCCCGTTACGACGAGGGGCTCTACGACTCCTCGCGCTACGGGGAGTACGAGCGCCGCCAGTTCGAGCAGTCGCCGCCGCCGCGCATCCAGCCCGTGCAGCCTCAGCCGCGCAAGGAGCCCGCCCCGAGCGGGCGCAGCGAGCAGCAGCCGCTGGTGCGCCCGTACGCCATGACGGGTGGACGGACCCGTCCCCGGTACCAGCTCGCCATCGAGGCGCTGGTGCACACCTCGGCCGAACCCGCCAGGCTCCAGGGCCAGTTGCCCGAGCACCAGCGGATCTGCCGCCTGTGCTACGAGATCAAATCGGTAGCTGAGATCTCGGCACTTCTCACCATTCCCCTCGGCGTCGCCCGTATCCTCGTCGCCGACCTGGCCGAAGCGGGTCTCGTCGCCATCCACCAGCCTGGCGGCGACGACGCCAACTCCGACGGCCAGCCAGACGTGACACTGCTCGAAAGGGTGCTCAGTGGACTTCGGAAGCTCTAGCGGCGGCGCTGCTGCCCGTTCCACCACCTCCGCGAAGATCGTGGTGGCTGGCGGATTCGGTGTGGGCAAGACGACCTTCGTCGGTGCCGTGTCGGAGATCAATCCGCTGCGCACGGAAGCCGTGATGACGTCGGCGTCGGCGGGTATCGACGATCTGTCGCACACCGCCGACAAGACCACCACCACGGTGGCCATGGACTTCGGCCGCATCACCCTCGACCAGGACCTGATCCTCTACCTGTTCGGTACGCCCGGTCAGGACCGCTTCTGGTTCATGTGGGACGACCTGGTGCGAGGCGCGATCGGTGCCGTCGTCCTCGTCGACACCCGGCGTCTCGCCGACTGCTTCCCGGCCGTCGACTACTTCGAGAACTCCGGCCTTCCCTTTGTGATCGCGCTCAACGGCTTCGACGGGCACCAGCCCTACACCCCCGAGGAAGTGCGCGAGGCCCTCCAGATCGGCCCGGACGCCCCGATCATCACCACGGACGCGCGCCACCGTGCGGACGCGAAGAGCGCGCTGATCACGCTGGTCGAGCATGCGCTGATGGCACGGCTGCGCTGATACGCCTCCCGGCGGGCAGCCGTGGGTCCGGCCCACGTCGTCTCCGGGCGCGCACCGCACGACCAAGAGCCGGACCTCGGGTCCGGCTCTCGTCGTGTTCTCACCCCATGGGGGCCCGCACCCCAACTACCACGTGGCACACGTCAGTTCGGGCATACGGCCCGACATTGACGGCATGCCCGCACGGGCCCCTGGGCGGAGCCCGGTCCGCCTGCCCGCGCCCCGGGGCACCTCTCTCCCGCCGCGACGGCGCTCGTCCACGACGAGCGGGCCCGGCAGTTGGGCACGGCGCTGTCCGATGGCGGGGCCGCGGCGGCCGGTCATGTTGCGCGATGCCGGGTACCCGCTTGCCCGCCGCAGGCGCCCCGGGCTAGGCGCAGCCCCCACCGTGGCCTGCCCGTGCCGAAGGCGCGCCCCGCAGGTCCGCCCCGCACGTCCCGGCCGGGAGCTGGCCGGGGGCGAGGCCCGGGCCCGGGGCGGGAGCCCCGGCGGGGAAGACGGGGGCGGAGCCCCCGCCGCCCCGCATCGCATACGCTGGGGCGTCGTCACCCCGTCCGGCCATATCCGAAGGGCAGCCCGACCCGTGCGCATCGCAAGATTCTCCCTCGACGGAAACGTCGCATTCGGCGTCGTGGAAGGGGACGCGGACACCGAAGGCGGCCCCGTCCTCGACATCATCAAGGGCCACCCCTTCGCGGAGTTCGAGCGCTCGGGCCAGAGGCTTCCGCTGGACAAGGTCCGGCTGCTGCCGCCCGTACTGCCCAACAAGGTCGTGGCGATCGGCCGCAACTACGCCGAGCACGCAAGGGAGATGGGCAACGAGGTCCCCGACGCCCCGGTCGTCTTCTTCAAGCCGTCCACGTCCGTGTGCGGCCCGCACGACCCCGTCGCATACCCTTCCTTCTCCTCCGAGGTGCACTACGAGGCCGAACTGGCCGTCGTCATCGGCCGGTTGTGCAAGGACGTCCCCCGCGAACGCGTCAAGGACGTGATCCTCGGCTACACCTGCGGCAACGACATCACCGCCCGCGACATCCAGCGCGCCGAGTCGCAGTGGGCCCGCGCGAAGGGCTTCGACACCTCCTGCCCCCTCGGCCCCTGGGTCGAGACCGAGCTGGACCCGTCCGACCTCGGCGTGATGTGCACCGTCAACGGCGAGCAGCGCCAACTCGGCCGTACGAGCGAGATGGTCCGCTCCGTCGAGGACCTGATCGTCCACATCACCGAGGCCATGACGTTGCTGCCGGGCGACGTCGTCCTCACCGGCACTCCGGCGGGCGTCGGCCCGCTCTCCGTCGGCGACGAGGTCGCCGTCACCATCGAAGGCATCGGCACTCTCACCAACAAGGTGGTCAAGCGTGACTGACGCGACCGCGACCGCGCCCCCCTCCACGGCCGTCACGAAGGACGTACGCGTACGGTTCTGCCCGTCGCCCACGGGCAACCCGCACGTCGGCCTCGTCCGTACCGCCCTGTTCAACTGGGCGTTCGCCCGCCACCACGGCGGCACCCTCGTCTTCCGCATCGAGGACACCGACGCGGCCCGCGACTCCGAGGAGTCCTACGAGCAGCTCCTGGACGCCATGCGCTGGCTGGGCCTCGACTGGGACGAGGGACCCACCGCCTTCGACGCCGCCTCGGGCGGCAGCGGCGGCCCGCACGGCCCGTACCGGCAGTCGCAGCGCATGGAGATCTACGCCGACGTCGCGGCCAGGCTCCAGGAGGCGGGCTTCGCCTACCCCTGCTACTGCACCGCCGAGGAGCTGGAGGTCCGCCGGGAGGCCGCCCGTAAGGCCGGCAGGCCCTCCGGTTACGACGGCAAGTGCCGGGAGCTGACCGCCGAGCAGATCGCCGGGTACGAGGCCGAAGGGCGTTCGCACATCGTCCGGTTCCGCATGCCGGACGAGCCGATCACCTTCACCGACCTGGTGCGCGGAGAGCTGACGTTCGCCCCTGAGAACGTCACCGACTACGGCATCGTCCGTGCCAACGGGGCGCCCCTCTACACGCTCGTCAACCCCGTCGACGACGCGCTGATGGAGATCACGCACGTGCTGCGCGGCGAGGACCTGCTCTCCTCCACCCCGCGCCAGATCGCCCTCTACCGCGCCCTCGCGCAACTGGGCGTCGGCAACGGCACGACACCGGCGTTCGGTCATCTCCCGTATGTCATGGGCGAGGGCAACAAGAAGCTCTCCAAGCGCGACCCCCAGTCCTCGCTCAACCTCTACCGCGAGCGCGGCTTTCTGCCGCAGGGCCTGCTCAACTACCTCGCCCTGCTCGGCTGGTCGATCGCCGAGGACCGCGACATCTTCACCCTCGACGAGATGATCGCCGCCTTCGACATCGCCGACGTCAACGCCAACCCCGCCCGCTTCGACCTGAAGAAGTGCGAGGCGATCAACGCCACACATCTGCGCGAACTGTCGCCGGCCGACTTCGTCTCCGCGTGCGAGCCGTGGCTGCGTGCCCCGTACGCCCCGTGGCGCCCGGAGGACTTCGACCAGTCGGCCTTCGAGGCACTGGCCCCGCTCGCGCAGACCAGGCTGACGGTGCTCTCCGACATCACCTCGAACGTCGACTTCCTCTTCCTCGACGAGCCTGTCGAGGACGAGGCGTCCTGGGCGAAGGCGATGAAGCCGGGAGCGGAGGACGTGCTGCGCACGGCCCGTACGAAGCTCGCAGACGCCGACTGGAAGGCGGAGGCGCTCAAGGAGGCCGTGCTGGCGGCGGGCGAGCAGCACGGCCTGAAGCTCGGCAAGGCCCAGGCTCCGGTGCGCGTCGCGGTCACCGGGCGCACGGTCGGCCTGCCGCTCTTCGAGTCGCTCGAACTCCTGGGCCGGGAGCGGACGTTGGCACGCGTGGACGCGGCGCTGGCGAAGCTGGGCGCACAGGCGTCCTGAGGGTCCCGAGGAGCGCCTGAGCCGGGCGGGGAAGCCCCGAGGGGCCCCGGCCCGGTCCCGCGTCGGCCGTCCCGGCACGGGGCCGTTCAGGGCCAGAGGCGGCGGCTCCGGTCGGCGGGGAACCCGTTTTGGAGCGCCGTCGACGATCGGGTACTGTTCTTCCTGTCGCCGAGCGGGACGGGGCCGGAAGGCCCGACCGACGGCGGCCACCCGGACAAAAGCCCCGCAGGGAAAGTTCGACCTGGGGGTTGCGTTTCGGTGGGCTATGGTGTAATTGGCAGCACGACTGATTCTGGTTCAGTTAGTCTAGGTTCGAGTCCTGGTAGCCCAGCGCGATCTTGATTCCGGCGCCGTTCAGAGGCGCAAGTCACAAGATCGAGGCCCCCGTTGTGTAGCGGCCTAGCACGCCGCCCTCTCAAGGCGGTAGCGCCGGTTCGAATCCGGTCGGGGGTACGGGCCGATCACCGTCGGCCAGGCTGGGGCCCCCGTTGTGTAGCGGCCTAGCACGCCGCCCTCTCAAGGCGGTAGCGCCGGTTCGAATCCGGTCGGGGGTACTCGATCAGGAAAGTCCCCCGCGAGCCGCGGGGGCTTTTTCATGCGTGGTCTGCTGTCCGTACGTTCTCGCTTTACGGGCAGTGCAGTTGGTGAACGTGCACATCCGCGGGTGCGGGCCCACATTCGCATGTAAGGCAGCGCACCCCGACGGTCTGTGGAACGCCCCGGTCCCGACTCCCCGTATCCGCCCGCCGGTTGGGCCCGTAGGGAGACGTGCGCCCGCCGTCCGCCGCGTAGTTGCCCTCAGCCCGCCGTGCGGCGCAGCGCCTCGCTCAGCCGTGCTGCCGCGTCCACGATCGCCTGTGCGTGCATACGGCCGGGATGCCGCGTAAGGCGCTCGATGGGCCCCGAGACGGACACCGCGGCGACGACGCGGTTCGAAGGGCCGCGCACCGGCGCCGAGACCGAGGCCACTCCCGGTTCGCGTTCGCCCACGGACTGTGCCCAGCCCCTGCGGCGTACGCCGGAGAGCGCCGTGGCCGTGAAGCGGGCGCCCTGGAGGCCGCGGTGCAGGCGTTCCGGCTCTTCCCACGCCATCAGGATCTGCGCGGCCGAACCCGCCTTCATCGGCAGCGTCGAGCCGACCGGCACCGTGTCCCGCAATCCGGACAGCCGCTCGGCTGCGGCGACGCAGATCCTCATGTCGCCCTGGCGCCGGTAGAGCTGAGCGCTCTCGCCCGTGACGTCACGTAGGTGCGTCAGTACGGGACCGGCGGAGGCGAGCAGACGGTCTTCGCCTGCCGCGGCGGCCAGTTCGCCCAGGCGCGGGCCCAGGATGAAGCGCCCCTGAATGTCCCGCGCGACGAGGCGGTGGTGTTCCAGTGCCACCGCGAGCCTGTGTGCCGTCGGACGTGCCAGGCCGGTGGCCCCGACCAGCCCGGCGAGGGTGGCCGGACCGGACTCCAGAGCGCTGAGAACCAGAGCCGCCTTGTCGAGCACGCCGACGCCGCTAGAGTTGTCCATGCGTCGATACTCGCGTCTCAGAGTGTGAAACGCAAGTTCCTTTTCCGGCGCCACCCGCCACCCTGGAGTGGCAGAGCACAACCGGGCGCCTCCCCCTGGCTTCACCGGGGGACCCCCGCGGCGAAGCCAGGGGGACGCGCGGCTTCTCAAGGGGCCGCCGCAGCCCGGAGTGTGCCATTGGATCTCGACATGTGGGCCGGCAGTGCGGCCGGCCGGAGGGAAAGCGATGGGACGGACACTCGCGGAGAAGGTCTGGGACGACCATGTCGTCACGCGTGCTGAGGGCGAGCCGGACCTCCTCTACATCGACCTGCACCTGCTGCACGAGGTGACCAGCCCGCAGGCGTTCGACGGTCTCCGCAAGAACGGCCGGCGAGTGCGCCGTACCGATCTCACCATCGCGACAGAGGACCACAACACCCCGACCCTCGACATCGACAAGCCCGTCGCCGACCCCGTCTCGCGTACCCAGTTGGAGACGCTGCGCAAGAACTGCGCGGACTTCGGCGTACGGCTGCACCCGCTGGGCGACGTCGAGCAGGGCGTCGTACACGTCGTGGGTCCGCAGCTCGGCCTCACGCAGCCCGGCATGACGGTGGTCTGCGGCGACTCGCACACCTCCACGCACGGCGCGTTCGGCGCGCTCGCGTTCGGCATCGGCACCAGCCAGGTCGAGCACGTACTGGCCACGCAGACGCTGCCGATGGCCCCGTTCAAGACCATGGCGGTCACCGTCAACGGCGAACTCCCCGACGACGTCACCGCGAAGGACCTGATCCTCGCGATCATCGCGAAGATCGGCACGGGCGGCGGCCAGGGCTACGTCATCGAATACCGGGGCGAGGCCGTCGAGAAGCTGTCGATGGAAGCGCGGATGACCATCTGCAACATGTCCATCGAGGCCGGTGCGCGCGCCGGGATGATCGCCCCCGACGAGACGACCTTCGAGTACGTCAAGGGCCGCGAGCACGCCCCGCAGGGCGCCGACTGGGACGCCGCCGTCGAGTACTGGAGGACGCTGCGCACCGACGACGACGCGGTCTTCGATCACGAGGTCGTCATCGAGGGCGGGGAGTTGGCACCGTTCGTCACCTGGGGCACCAACCCCGGCCAGGGCGCCCCGCTGTCGCAGTCCGTCCCGGACCCGGCCTCCTTCGAGGACGAGGCCGCCAGGTACGCCGCCGAGAAGGCGCTGGAGTACATGGGGCTGAGCGCCGGACAGCCGCTGCGCGAGGTCGGCGTGGACACCGTGTTCGTCGGCTCGTGCACCAACGGCCGTATCGAGGACCTGCGTTCGGCGGCGGCCGTGCTGCGCGGGCGGAGGGTCGCCGACGGTACGCGGATGCTGGTCGTGCCCGGTTCCGTACGCGTCTCGCTACAGGCCGTGGAGGAGGGCCTGGACAAGGTCTTCACCGACGCCGGAGCCGAGTGGCGGCACGCGGGCTGCTCGATGTGCCTCGGCATGAACCCCGACCAGCTCAAGCCCGGCGAGCGCGCCGCCTCCACCTCCAACCGCAACTTCGAGGGCAGGCAGGGCAAGGGCGGTCGTACGCACCTGGTCTCGCCGCAGGTCGCCGCCGCCACCGCGGTGCTGGGCCGCCTCGCATCGCCCGCCGACCTGACCGACGTACGCGTGCCCGCCGGCGTCTGAGGAGAACGCATCACCATGGAAGCCTTCACGACACACACCGGGCGGGTCGTACCGCTGCGCCGCAGCAACGTCGACACCGACCAGATCATCCCCGCGCACTGGCTGAAGAAGGTCACCCGCGACGGCTTCGAGGACGGGCTCTTCGAGGCGTGGCGCAAGCAGGACGACTTCGTGCTCAACCAGGCGGCGTACAAGGGCGGCACGGTGCTCGTCGCCGGCGAGGACTTCGGCACCGGCTCCTCCCGCGAACACGCCGTCTGGGCGCTTCAGAACTACGGTTTCAAGGCCGTCATCTCACCGCGCTTCGCGGACATCTTCCGCGGCAACTCCCTGAAGAACGGCCTGCTCACGGTCGTACTGCCGCAGCAGACCGTGGAGAAGCTGTGGGAGCTGGCCGAGTCCGAGCCGAGCACGGAGGTCACCGTCGACCTCGTACAGCGCAAGGTCCTCGCGCCGGGCGTCGACGCCGCCTTCGAACTCGACGAGAACGCCCGCTGGCGACTGCTCGAAGGGCTCGACGACATCAGCCTCACGCTGAAGAACGACGACGCCATCGCCGCCTACGAGTCGAAGCGCCCCGCCTTCAAACCCCTTACGCAGCAAGCCTGACGCACGACCGAGCGCACCGGCCGCGCACGACGGAGACAGCACCACGGCTCGCGCCCCACGCATTCCGACGCGTGGGGCGCGAGTGCGTGTTGGGAAGCGGGTGGGCGACAACTCACCGCAGATGGCACAATCGGTGCATGGAACGCGACGGTCAACTCGATCTCTACGACCGGCTCGCCGCCCGCTTGAAAGAGGCGCACACACGAGTGCGCACACTGCAAGTCCCCGAGGGCGTACGGGTGGCGTTGCAGCGCAAGCTGCTCGTCATCACCGCGGCCTCGAAGCACGATCTCGCCGACGCGGAGCGGCGCGTGGACCGTCTGATGACGGATATCGACGAGGGACGCTTCCCCGAGGAACAGGCAGGCAAGCGCGCTGACGGAACTCGATGAAGGGCGAGTTCGTTGCGGCACAAGGGTGATTCGCCCGTTTCATGTTTGATTCGCGGTATATATCTGCCTAGCGTGCGAAAAAGCTTGAACACATTCGTTCCTGCAATAGTTCCGAAGGGGAAGACGTGAACAAGGCGCAGCTCGTCGAGGCAATCCAGGACCAGCTCGGTGGACGTCAGCAGGCCGCGGACGCGGTCGATGTCGTACTGGACGCGATCGTCCGCTCCGTTGTGGCAGGGGAGCGGGTCTCGGTCACCGGGTTCGGCTCCTTCGAGAAGGTGGACCGTCCCGCCAGATACGCCCGCAACCCGCAGACCGGTGAGCGCGTGCGCGTGCGGAAGACCTCGGTGCCCCGCTTCCGCGCGGGCGCCGGCTTCAAGGAACTGGTCAGCGGAGCGAAGAAGCTTCCGAAGAACGATGTCGCGGTGAAGAAGGCCCCGAAGGGCAGCCTGATGGGCGGCACTTCCGCGAAGAAGACCACCGCCAAGCGAGCGGGGGCGAAGAAGACCACCGGACGCGGCGCCGCGAAGAAGACCACGGCGAAGAAGGCCACGGTCAAGCGCACACCGGCGAAGAAGACGACCGCGAAGAAGGCAACCGCCGGACGTGCCGGGGCGAAGAAGACCACGGCGAAGAAGTCGGCCGCCAAGAAGTCGACGGCGAAGAAGGCAACCGCGAAGAAGGGCACGGCCAAGAAGGCTCCCGCGCGAAAGGCGCCCGGCCGCCGCACCGCCGCCCGCAAGACCACCGCCAAGAGGGCCACCGCGCGCAAGCGCTGAGCCCCGCACCGCAACGGCGTATTCGCGACGACGTACCGAGGTGCCTGAGCACCGGGTTGTTTCGAGTACGGAACTTGCAAATCGCGATTCAAGTGCATCAAGTCCCGCAGCGCCGGGCCGGACTCCCCACGGGAGCCCGGCCCGGCGGGCGTTTGCGGGCAAGTCGGAGAGGACGCCCGGGCCCGGACTCCCCGCTCCGGGCCGCGGGTTCGGCCGCCTCCGGATTCGGCGCGGTCCCGATTCCCGTGCCGTCAAAGGGTCTGGAGCGTCACCAAGGTGACCCTGCGCTCCTCGCCGCTGCCGTCGACCTCGATGCGTACGCGCTGTCCCGGCCGCAGCAGCCGAAGGCCGCCCGCGTCGAAGGCCGCCGCGTCGAACGGCAGCGGCGTGCCGTCGTCGAGGAGCACGCTGCCGGAGCGCGTATCGGCGTCGTAGGTGTACGAAGTGGCCTGCATGCAGCGAAGCCTAGAGGGTCACAGGCCGCTGCCCGCAGGAGCGGCCCCCGGCCCCCTCGCAGGGGACGTCCTCGCGGCACGCACGGGCCGTGAACGGGCCGACTCCCAGGGCGCGGGCGGCGAGTAGGTCCTCGGCGGTGTCGACGTCGGTGCGCACGCTGTCGACATCCGCGAGAAGGATCTCCATCGCGCCCGAGGCGCGGTGCCGGGCGGACGACGCGGGCCCGAAGAGCGGGCGGAGCGCGTGGCCGGGCAGCCCGGAGAGCAGCGTGGTTCCCGTACCGGCGGCGTCGGCGAGGTATGCGCGGGGGAAGCGCGCGGCGAAGTCCAGTACGCGGGCGAGTTCTTGGGGGCGCAGGGCCGGCAGATCGGCGTTGAGGGCCGCCAGAGCGGCTGCCGGGCGTCCGGTGCGCACTTCTGCCGCCCCGTGGGCCAGCGCCGCGTTGAGACCGGCCCCGGGGGCGTCCGGGACGATGTGTGCGCCGAGCGCGGTCAGCTCGTGCGCGGCGTGCTGATCGTCCGTGACAACTGCCACATCGCGTACGGACGTACAGGCCAGCGCGGCGGCCACCGTGTCCTGTGCGAAGGCGGCAGCGAGCCGTCTGCGGGCCTGGTCGCCGGCGGTGGCGGCGAGCCTGCTCTTGGCCCGTGCCAGGGGCTTCAGCGGCACCACGAGGGTCCAGGCGACGGGCGTCACTTGTCGTTGCACACCCTCATTCTCACCCGCCCCCCTGGGGCCCGTGAGGCGCCCGGCTACGGTTACGGGGCAGACGCAGACGAACCGTGTGCTCGACACGGTGGGGGGTACGGGGTGAGACTTGCCCCTCGCGCGCCGGGGTGAACGCACGCCGGATGCGCCGGTCAGGCCCACGCCCGCCGTGCCGAGGGTCCCGCGCCCACCCCCGCGGCAGGCCCGTGCCAAGCCGCCCGCCGGGACCCACGTGGCTGTTCGAACAGGCAAGAGGAGATGGTGTCCGGGTGTCCCGCCGCAGAATCGGCTTCTGGTACCGCCTTGCCGCGGTTTTGCTGAAACCGCCGCTCTTGGTGTTCTTCAAGCGGGACTGGCGCGGAATGGAACACATTCCGGAAAATGGCGGCTTTATCACCGTCGTCAATCACAACTCCGCCGTGGACCCGCTTTCCTATGCGCACTTCCAGTACAACACCGGCAGGGTTCCCAGGTTTCTCGCGAAGGTGAGCCTCTTCAAGAGCGGGTTCGTGGGAACGGCCATGCGCGGCACCGGCCAGATCCCCGTGTTCCGTGAGTCGAAGGACGCCATAGGGGCCTTCCGCGCCGCGGTCGCGGCCATCGAGAAGGGCGAGTGCGTCGCGTTCTACCCGGAGGGCACGCTCACGCGTGACCCGGGCATGTGGCCGATGAAGGGCAAGACCGGTGCGGCACGCGTCGCGCTCGAGACGCGGGCGCCCGTCATTCCCGTCGCACAGTGGGGCGCGAATCTCGCGGTGCCCCCGTATCCGAAGCGCGGCGACATCAAGTTGTTCCCGCGCAAGACACTGATCGTGAAGGCCGGACCGCCCATCGATCTCTCGGAGTTCTACGGCCGGGAACCCACGGCGGCTGTGCTTCGTGAGGTAACCGAGCGCATCATGGACGAGATCACGGCACTGCTCTCGGACATCCGTGGAGAGCCCGCGCCGGCCGAACGGTTCGACCACCGCGCCGCCGCACAGCAGGACCGTGAGCACGTCCCGCCGCAACAGCAGGCCGACGACGTGCAGCAGCAGCCGGAACACGCAGCCGGCGCAGGTCACACGGCGGACGCCCGGCACACGGCGAAGGCCGGGCCCGCACAGCGCACCGAACCCGCACAGCACGACACGGCGCCCCCGGGCGGCGCCGGGGAAGAGAACGCGTGACGAAAGCCGCCGTATTCGGCACCGGTTCCTGGGGCACGGCCTTCGCGATGGTGCTCGCCGACGCGGGCTGCGAGGTGACGCTCTGGGGAAGGAGAGCGGAGCTGGCGGAGGCGGTCAACGACCGCCGCGTCAATCCCGACTACCTTCCGGGCGTCGAACTCCCGGCAGCCGTACGGGCCACGACGGATCCGGCGGAGGCGGCCGACGGCGCGGAGTTCACCGTGCTCGCCGTGCCGTCTCAGACGCTGCGCGGCAATCTCGCCGGCTGGGCGCCGCTGCTGCACCCCGGCACGGTGCTCGTGTCGTTGATGAAGGGCGTCGAACTCGGCACGGCGAAGCGGATGAGCGAGGTCGTCGAGGAGGTCGCCGGGGTCGGGCGTTCGCGTGTGGCGGTGCTGACGGGGCCCAACCTCGCCAAGGAGATCGCCGCCCGGCGGCCCGCCGCCTCCGTCGTGGCCTGCACGGACGTCTCCGTGGCGCAGCGTCTCCAGGCGGCCTGCCACACCCCGTACTTCCGCCCGTACACGAACACCGACGTCGTCGGCTGCGAACTCGGCGGAGCGGTCAAGAACGTGATCGCGCTGGCGGTCGGCATCGCCGACGGCATGGAACTCGGCGACAACGCCAAGGCGTCCTTGATCACCCGCGGTCTCGCCGAAACCACGCGCCTGGGGCTGGCGATGGGCGCCGACGCCCATACGTTCGCGGGGCTGGCCGGCATGGGCGACCTGGTGGCCACTTGCTCCTCGCCGCTCTCCCGCAACCACACCTTCGGCACCAATCTGGGCCGCGGGATGACGCTGGAGGAGACGATCGCGGTCACACGGCAGACCGCGGAGGGTGTCAAATCGTGCGAGTCCGTACGTGAACTGGCCCGTATCCACGGCG
Source organism: Streptomyces marispadix (assembly GCF_022524345.1). Taxonomy (NCBI): domain Bacteria; kingdom Bacillati; phylum Actinomycetota; class Actinomycetes; order Kitasatosporales; family Streptomycetaceae; genus Streptomyces; species Streptomyces marispadix. Next base: position 5,071,771 of record NZ_JAKWJU010000002.1, read on the forward strand.
TGGAGATGCCGTTGACGGAGACCGTCGTCGGCATCGTCCACGACGGCAAGCCGCCGCTCGTGGCGCTGAAGGAGCTGATGTCGCGCAGCGCCAAGGCGGAACGGGTCTGAGCGTTCGCGTGCCTCGCGCCTGGGCGCGGCCGCCTGGACCACCGTGCGCTCGGCCGCCCGCGTCCCGTGTTCGTGTTCAGCGTTCGTGCCCCGGCGTTCGTGCCCCGGCGTACGTGTTCCGACGTTCGTGTTCTTTCGTTCTTCTTCCGGGCGTTCGTTTTCCGGGTGTTGGTGTCCCCGTCCTCGTACTCCCCGCGCGCAGAAGGGAGTTGAGGCCGGAGGGCTTCGGTCCGCCGGGCCGTGGGGGCCCGGGACGGCGGTGGCGACGCGGCGTCCGCGGACCCTGACGCGTATGCGGCCAGGCGGTACAGTCGACGCGATATGAGCAGCCAGAGCCCCTCCCGCAAGCCCCGTGTCGCCGTCGTGTTCGGCGGCCGCAGCTCCGAGCACGCGATCTCCGTGGTCACGGCGGGTGCCGTGCTCGGCGCGATCGACCGCGACAAGTACGAGGTACTGCCCATCGGCATCACCGCCGACGGCCGCTGGGCACTGACGGCGGACGAACCCGAGCGTATGGCGATCGAGAACCGCAGGCTCCCGAGCGTCTCCGAACTCGCCGACTCGCAGCCCGGCGGCGTACTGCTGCCGCTCGAACCGGGCAACCGCGAGGTCACGTACCACGAGCAGGGTTCCGTGCCCAAGGCGCTCGGCGAGGTCGACGTCGTCTTCCCCGTGCTGCACGGACCTTACGGCGAGGACGGCACCCTCCAGGGGCTGCTGGAGCTGTCCGGAGTGCCCTATGTCGGCGCGGGAGTGCTGGCGTCGGCGGTCGGCATGGACAAGGAGTACATGAAGCGCGTCTTCGCCTCCTTCGGCCTGCCGGTCGGCCCGTATGTGGCGATCCGGCCCCGTGAGTGGCGTACGGACCCGGGTGCGGCCCGCAAGCGGATCGTGGACCTTGCGGGGGAGCACGGCTGGCCGCTGTTCGTAAAGCCCGCACGCGGCGGTTCGTCGATGGGCATCACGAAGGTCGACGACATCGGCGGCCTGGACGACGCGGTGGCCGAGGCGCAGCGCCACGACCCGAAGGTGATCGTCGAATCGCTGCTGAACGGGCGCGAGATCGAGTGCGGGGTGCTGGAGTTCGAGGACGGGCCGCGTGCGAGCGTGCCCGCCGAGATCCCGCCCGTGAGCGCGCACGACTTCTACGACTTCGAGGCCAAGTACATCGATTCGGCGTCCGGGATCGTGCCCGCGCCGCTGACCCCCGAGCAGACGGAACGCGTGCAGGAACTGGCCGTGCTGGCCTTCGAGGCGGCGTCCTGCGAGGGCCTGGTGCGGGCCGACTTCTTCCTCACCGGGAGCGGCGAGTTCGTCATCAACGAGATCAACACGATGCCGGGCTTCACGCCGATCTCGATGTATCCGCGGATGTGGCAGAAGAGCGGAGTGAGCTACGCGGAGCTGGTGGACCGGCTCATCCAGGCGGCGCTGAACCGCGAGACGGGCCTTCGGTAGCGGGGTCTTCGCCTGGCGGGGGCTCGGGCGGGGGCTTCGGTCGCGGCGCATCGCTGCGGAGCCGCAGCGCAGGCACGCCGCGTGCGTACGCGGGCGGAGGCGGCGGGTGCCGGGGCGCCGTTCAGGAACGCCTCGGCACCGAGGAACGTATCGATTCGGCCAGATCCGGCAGGGCGTTGACCTCCGGCGCGTACTCGCCGGGCACGGTCAGTTCGACGTTCGCGACGCGGTCGGTGGTGGTGAAGCGGTAGCCGTCGTCACGGCGTTCCAGCAGCCAGGAGACACCGTTGACTTCCGCCGCCTCCGCCGTGGGGTTGTAATGTTCACTACCGGGCGAGAGCTTCTCGGGGCGCGGCACACCACAGCGCATCTCGATGGCCGGATCGCCCCACGCCGCGGTGTACTTCGAGGCGGGATCGAGCGTGATCCGCTGCTGCCCGTCCACGCGCTCCGGCAGCCGGTCGTGCAGCGACCGGCACGTCTCGGCGGCCTCGCCGGAGGGGCTGGGCGCCGCCGGGCCGCTGTCGTCCGCCGTACAGCCCGCCGCCGCCAGCACGGCGGCCGCGGTGAAGGCGGTGACGGTGGTGGCGGCGGTGACTGCGGAGGAGGCCCGGGGGAGGGAGAAGCTCACCGGGCGAGCATACGGGGGAGCTAGAGATGAACGATCGGACAGGTCAGAGTCCGGGTGATGCCGTCCACTTGCTGGATCTTGGCGACGACCATGCGCCCGAGTTCGTCGACGGTGTCGGACTGCGCACGCACGATCACGTCGTACGGTCCGGTCACGTCCTCCGCCTGAAGAATCCCCGGAAGCTTCGCGATGACGTCGGCGACGGTCGATGCCTTGCCGACCTCGGTCTGGATCAGGATGTACGCCTGTACCACGGAACCTCCAGGGCGGCTACGAGGATCATGGGAGGAAAGGGATCGTCACGGTACCGCGTAGCCGCTACCGGGCGGGAGACCCACAGCACAGCCCGTGACGGCGGATCGACGCCGTCGGCGGCGAACAGGACCGGTGCGGGGGCCGGGCAGAGGGAGACAGGCGAAAGGGCGCAGCGATGCATCTGAGCGGGGAGTACCGCGGCGGCCGGCCGCGGACGCCCGGCACCGTCGGCGAACTCGGAGAGTTCGGCCTGATCCGGGAGTTGACGTCCCGGCTGCCCACGACGCCCGCCGTACGCGTCGGGCCGGGCGACGACGCGGCCGTGGTCTCCGCGCCCGACCGCAGAGTCGTCGCCACGACCGACATCCTGCTGGAGGGGCAGCACTTCCGGCGCGACTGGTCCACGGCGTACGACGTGGGCCGCAAGGCCGCCGCGGAGAACCTCGCCGACATCGCGGCGATGGGGGCCGTGCCCACGGCGCTGCTGCTGGGGCTGGTCGTCCCCGCCGAACTCCCCGCGAACTGGCCCACGGAACTCATGGACGGCATCCGCGACGAGGCGCAGGTGGCCGCCGCGGCCGTCGTCGGCGGAGACGTCGTGCGGGGCGCGACGATCACCGTCTCCGTCACCGCACTCGGCGATCTGCGCAACAGGGAGCCGGTCACGCGCTCAGGGGCCAGGCCCGGCGACGTGGTGGCGGTCACCGGCTGGCTGGGCTGGTCCGCGGCGGGGCACGCGGTGCTCTCGCGCGGATTCCGCTCGCCTCGCGCGTTCGTCGAGGCGCACCGGCGGCCCGAACCGCCGTACCACGCGGGCCCGGCGGCGGCGGAGCTCGGCGCGACCGCGATGACGGACGTGAGCGACGGCCTGGTGGCCGACCTCGGTCATGTCGCGGTCGCCAGCAAGGTCCGTATCGATCTTCGTTCACGCGATCTCGACGTGCCCGCGCAGATGTCGGACATCGGCAGGGCGGTGGGCGTCGATCCGCTGCACTGGGTGCTCACCGGCGGCGAGGATCACGCACTCGTGGCCACGTTCCCGAGCGATACGAAACTCCCCGCGCGCTGGCGGAAGATCGGCGAGGTGCAGGCACCTGCCGCGCAGCCGCAGGTGACCGTGGACGGTGCGCCGTGGGAGCGGGCCGGTGGCTGGGACCACTTCGGCAGCGACGGGAGCGGCGACGGCACCTGAGCGCGTCCGTCTGGCGTCCGCCGGGCGTCCGTCTGACGTGGGTCCGGGTCCGGGGTCCGGGCTCCGCGAGCCCGCGCGGCGCGTGTGTGCTCGTAAGACCCCTGGTGTGACTGGGAGTTGGGGCGGTTCCGTGGCAGTGCGGTCCCGGTCCGCTCCGGGGTGGGGGAGACGGGATTCGCGGTGCGCGGTGGGGGTTCGTGGTTCGCGGCTCGCGGTTCGTGAACCCTCAGGTACGCCGGGTGCCCAAGTCCCCTTGTCCGCGGGAGCGTCGGTCCCGGGCCTCGTGTGTTTCCTGGACGTACGACTACGTTTGTGCGCATGGAGACGAATGCCGCACGCGAGACGAGTGCCGCCCGCGAACGGAGTGCCGCGCACCCCGCGCCGCCCAGGGTGCTGACCGTCGCCGGTTCGGACTCGGGCGGCGGGGCGGGCATCCAGGCCGATCTGAAGACGATGCTGGCGCTGGGCACTCACGGGATGAGCGTCGTGGCCGCGGTGACCGCGCAGAACTCCCTGGGCGTGCAGGGCTATTGGGAGCTTCCGGCGGAGGCCGTGCGTGCGCAGTTCCGCAGCGTCGCCGACGACATCGGCATTGAGGCCGCCAAGACCGGAATGCTGGCGTCCGCCGAACTGGTCGAGACCGTGGCCGAACTCCTCGCGGAACTGCGGGCTCCCGTGGTCGTGGACCCGGTGGGCGTCTCCAAGCACGGCGACTCGCTGCTCGCCCAGGACGCGCTGGACTCCGTACGCACCAAGCTCCTGCCGACGGCCACGGTCGCCACCCCCAACCTCGACGAGGTCGCCCAGCTCACCGGCGTACGGGTCAGGGACGAAGCGGGCCTGAGGGAGGCCGCGGCGGCGGTGCTGTCGTACGGGCCGCGATGGGCACTGATCAAGGGCGGTCATCTGGGGGCGGACGACGGGTCCGACGACGGGGGCGGCGGTGCGGACGGCCGAGGTGCAGGCGGCCGAGGTGCGGGCGGCCATCGCCGGGACTCGCACGACACGGGCGGCGAGGCCGTCGATCTGCTCACGAACGGCGACGAGGAGCACTGGCTGCGGGCACCGCGCTACGACAACCGCCATACGCACGGCACCGGTTGCACCCTCGCGAGCGCACTCGCGGCGGGCCTGGCGCGCGGCCTGTCCGTACCGGAGGCGGCGCAGGCGGCCAAGGAGTATGTGACGGGTGCGATCGCGGCCGGATTCCCGCTGGGGGCGGGCCTGGGGCCGGTGGACCACGGTTGGCGGCTGCGGGGGAGCTGAGTCCGGTGCCGGTGCCGGTGCCGTAGCCGGGGTCAGGATCGTGACCGGGGCCGGTCGGGACCGGGCTTCGGAATCGCCGCCCCTGCATGGCAGTTGGGGCCGCGGGCAGGCGGAGTCCATGTGGGCAGGTACGCGAGAAGCCGGTCCGTCGTCGTGACGGACCGGCTCCGTAAGCAACCAGCGAGGTGGCCGCGCAGTCGGCGCCTCGTCAGCGCCGGTTGAGGGCGCCTTCCGGGCCCCAGGGCCCAGGACGAGGGCGCCGCCCGGGCCGCGGAGGCCCAGGCGGAGTCAGCGCGAGACCTTGCCGGCCTTGATGCACGAGGTGCAGGCGTTGAGGCGCTTCGGCGTCCCGTTGACCACTGCACGGACGCGCTGGATGTTCGGGTTCCAGCGGCGCGGGGTGCGGCGGTGCGAGTGGGAGATGCTGTTGCCGAAGCCCGGCCCCTTGCCGCAGACGTCGCAGTTGGCAGCCACGGGTCACTCCAAAGACTTCAGATGCATGTACGGAAAATCCCGGCGACGCAGGCACAGTGAGCGACCGGCACTGCCAGGGAATGATTGACGCCCGATACTCATCAGGCAACCGGGGCAGCATACAACGCCTGCTCATCAACAGCGAAACCAGCCCATGAGCGCTCCCGGGCGCTCTGGCCCCGGCTGCCCGGCACCGTCCCACCATCGGCACCTCCTGCGGGTTCCGCTCCGCATGCCTGCGGTGCTCTCATCTAGCCTTCGGTAGCCGTAGCCGTAGCCGTAGCCGTAGCCGTAGCCGTAGCCGTAGCCGTAGCCGTAGCCGCAGCCGCAGCCGCAGCCGCAGCCGTCCGTCGTGCTCGTCGCGGACGGGGCCCGTGCAGGCCGTAGACGGGACACAGACCGGAGGAGGTCCTCACGTGCCGCAGCCGTTCGACTCCGCGGTGGTGCGGGAATGGATCGCGTCCGCCCTGGACGCGGTCGGCGAAGGGCGTGCGGAGATCGACGCGATCAACGTCTTCCCGGTGGCCGACGGCGACACCGGCACCAACCTCCACCGGACCCTGGACGCCGCCGCGCAGGCCCTCCACGGCGAACCGGACGGCGGCGCCGACGGCGCTTCCCGGCGGTCCGAGGAGCCGCCCGGCTCCGCGGCGCCCGCGCTGCGTGCCCTCGCCCGGGGTGCGCTGCTCGGCGCGTGCGGCAACTCCGGCACGATCCTGGCCCAGCTACTGCGCGGCATGGCCGAGGTCTACGGCGCGGACCAGGACGTGGACCCGGACGCGGACCGGGGCGCGGACCTCGACGTGGACCCCGACCTGGACCCGGACGCGAGGGATGCGGGCGGGGGTGCCGAAGTCCCGGGCGGGGGGCGGCTGTTGGCGGAGGCCCTCCGGCGGGCAGCCGAGTCCGCGTACGAGGCCGTCGCCCGGCCCGTCGAGGGCACGATGCTCAGCGTCGCCACCGCGGCGGCCGAGGCCGCGGTGCGTACCGTCCGCGACGACCCGGGGGCGGACGCCGCCGCGGTCGCGCTCGCCGCTCACGACCGTTCGCGGGAGGCGCTGTCCGAGACCACGGACCAGCTCGATGTGCTGCGCCGTGCCGGTGTCGTGGACGCGGGCGGCAGCGGCCTGGTCGCCGTGCTCGGCGCGCTGGCCGACGCCCTCGCAGGCGGGGTCGCCGACGGCGGCGCCTCGCGGCGCGCACGCCGTACGGACGCACGCTCAGCGGGAACCGGCGGAGGCTCCGATTCCGAGGGCGGCCGGTCACCCGAGGGCGGCCGGTCACACGGCGTCGGCCGTTCGCCGGGCTCGGAGGCGGGCGACGCCGGGGACGGCGGCGGGGCGTACGAGGTGATGTATCTGCTCGACGCCGACGACGGCGACGTCGCGGCCCTGCGGGAACGCCTCGACGAGTTGGGCGACTCGCTCGTCGTCGGCGGCGGTGACGGCCTGTGGAGCGTCCATGTGCACGTCGACGACGCCGGAGCCGCGGTCGAGGCGGGCGTGGGCGCGGGCAGGCCGCACCGCATCCGCATCACCCACCTCACGAGGGCCGCCACGGGCGAGCACTGCGCCCCTGAGCCCGCCGGGCACCCCGGGAGCGGGGCGGACGCCGAAGACCGCGAGGAGCCCCCACACGGCCGCGCCGTGGTGGCCGTGGTCAACGGCGACGGCCTTGCCGGGCTCTGCGAGGAGGCGGGCGCATCGGTCGTACGGGCCAAGGAATTGACCGGCGGCGAGCAGGGCGATGAGCGCGGGGAGGGCGGCGAGGGCCGCGACGGCGGACCTCTGACCGCCGTCGTGCGTGCGACCGGTGCGGCGGAGGTCGTGCTGCTGCCCAACGACGGTGATCTGCACGCGGCGGCAGCACGTGCGGCCGAGGAGTCGCGTGCCGCCGTACCTGAGCTACGGGTGGCGGTCGTGCCGACCCGTGCGGCCGTGCAGGGCATAGCCGCGCTCGCCGTACACGATCCGGAACGCCGCTTCGACGACGACGTGGTCGCCATGACGAACGCGGCCGGTGCGACCCGTTACGGCGAAGTGGCCGTCGCCGAACGGCGGTTCTGGACCATGGCGGGCGTCTGCGAGGCCGGGGACGCGCTCGGTCTCGTGGAGGACGACGTGGTGGTGATCGGCGACGACGTCGCCGCGACGGCCGCGGAGGTGCTGGAGCGGATGCTCTCGGCGGGCGGCGAGCTGGTCACGCTCGTCGTCGGCGAACACGCGCCGCGCGGGCTCGCGGAGCGGCTGGAGGAGCAGGTGCGCAGCCGCCATCTCGCGGTCGACACGGTGGTCTACGAAGGCCGTGGGCACTCCTCGCTGCTGCTCATCGGCGTCGAGTGAGCCGGGCGTCCGCAGCGTGAGCAAGCCGGAACGGTATCCCGCCCGGGAGCGGGCACGTACGGGCACGTACACGATCGCCGTTCGTAGACGCGCAACCGCAAGGACGCGGAACGGAAGCACGCCGGAACCGCAAGGACGCCGGAACCGCAAGGACACCGGAATCGGAAGGACGCCGAGCCGGAGAGCCCCCGGCGCACCGCACACGCGTAGATCCCACCCGGCCCCTCCGCCACACCCGTTCTGTCAGCGCGATGGTGTGCAATGGGCTTGTGTCCGTGACGCTCGACGAATCCCTGAAGAAGCATCTGGGCGGCAGCACCGCGAAGGTGCTCGCCGAGCACCTCGACCTGCACACGGTCGGCGACCTCCTCCACCACTACCCCCGGCGGTACGAGGAGCGCGGCCAGCTCACGCGCCTCTCCGACCTCCCGCTGGACGAGCATGTGACGGTCGTCGCGCAGGTCGCCAAGTCCAGGGTGCATACGTACAACCGCGGCAAGGGGCAGCGCCTGGAGGTCGTTCTCACCGACGGCAGCGGCCAGTTGCAGCTCGTCTTCTTCGGACGGGGCGTCTACGCCCCGCAGAAGGACCTCCAGCCGGGCACGCGGGCGATGTTCGCGGGCAAGGTCGGGATCTTCAACGGCCGCCTCCAGCTTGCCCATCCGCAGTACGAGAAGCTCGGCGCCGAAAGCGGAAGCGAGGACGTCGACGCCTTCGCCAACAGGCTGATGCCGATCTATCCGGCAGTCGCGCAGATGGCGTCCTGGAAGATCGCCAAGGCGGTCGGCATGGTGCTCGCGTCGATGGAGGCCACCGGCTGGGACGGACTCGTCGACCCGCTGCCCCCGGCGGTACGGGAGGAGCGGCGGCTGATCACGCTGCCGGAGGCGTTCGAGAAGGTGCACAGGCCCCGCTCGAAGGCGGACGTCGCGGAGGCACGCGACAGGCTGAAGTGGGACGAGGCGTTCGTCCTCCAAGTCGCCCTCGCCAGGCGCAGGGTGGCCGAGGCACGGCTGCCCGCCGTCGCCCGCGTCCCCGTCGAAGGCGGCCTGCTGGACGCCTTCGACGCGAAGCTGCCGTTCACCCTCACCGAGGGGCAGCGCCACGTGAGCCGTGAGATCTTCGACGACCTCGCCGCCGAACACCCCATGCACCGCCTCCTCCAGGGCGAGGTGGGCTCCGGCAAGGCACAGCCGCTGGACGCCCTCGTGCTCACCCCGGGCGGCTTCCGCGAGATGGGCCGTATCGAGGTCGGAGACGAGGTGATCACGCCCTCCGGGGAGCGGGCGCCGGTCGACGGAGTGTTTCCCCAAGGGGAGCGCGACGTCTGGCGGTTGACTCTCTCCGACGGCAGCAGCGTGGAGTGCGACGACGAGCATCTGTGGCTGGCGGGCACCGCCGGCGCCTGGCGCAGGGGAGAGGCGCCACGGGTGCTGACCACGCGGGAGATCCGTAACGACCTCGCCTCGGCGGGGGGTTCGCCGAAGTGGTGTCTCCCGCAGGCCGTTCCCGTGGATCTCGGCGCTCCCGCGCAGGCCGAAGGTGATCCGTACGCGACGGGCCGCAGGTGCGGCGGGCCCGGCAGGCACAGCCCTGTCCCGCGGGAGTGCAAGGAGGACTCCCTCAAGAACCGACTCGCCCTGCTCCAGGGCCTGTTGGACGCCGGTGCGGACGAGGAGCGTGCGCCCCGCGGGGTGGACGCGGGCGCAGAGGAGGAGCGCCCCGTGGTCTTCCGCTCGGCCTCACGGACCCTTGTGGAGGACGTGGCGTGGCTGGCCCGTTCGCTGGGAGGCCACGCGCGGATCACGCCGGAGCGGCGCTCGGAGCCGCCCGTGCGCCCCGGCGGACACCCCGGTGAGCAGGACGCCGCACCGCCCGCCGGGCCTCCCGCCGAGTCACGAGTCGAGGTGCTGCTGCCCGCCGAGTACGCCCCGTTCCGTTCGCCGAGCCGCACGTCCGGCCGCGCAGGGCAGGCCACGGACCCCGAGTCGCTGCGCCGCCATGTGCGGGCGGCCGAACCCGTGGGCCGCAAGCCCGTGCAGTGCATCAGCGTGCGCCACCCCGAACACGCCTATGTCACCGACCACTTCACGGTCACCCACAACACCATGGTGGCCACCCGCGCGATGCTCAACGTCGTCGACGGCGGCGGCCAGGCGGCGCTCCTCGCGCCCACCGAGGTACTCGCCCAGCAGCACCACCGCTCCGTCACGGGCATGATGGGCGAGCTGGCCGAAGGCGGGATGCTCGGCGGCGCGGAGCAGGCCACGAAGGTCGTGCTGCTCACCGGCTCGATGGGTGCGGCGGCACGCCGCCAGGCCCTGCTGGACCTGGCCACGGGCGAGGCCGGCATCGTCATCGGCACCCACGCGCTCATCGAGGACAAGGTCCGCTTCCACGACCTTGGTCTCGTGGTCGTCGACGAGCAGCACCGCTTCGGCGTCGAGCAGCGTGACGCCTTGCGGGGCAAGGGAGTTCAGCCGCCGCATCTGCTGGTGATGACGGCCACGCCCATTCCCCGCACCGTCGCCATGACCGTCTTCGGCGACCTGGAGACCTCCGTACTGGACGAGCTTCCGGCGGGCCGTTCGCCCATCGCCAGCCACGTCGTGCCCGCGAGGGACAAGCCGCACTTCCTCGCCCGCACCTGGGAGCGCGTAAGGGAGGAGACAGAGGCCGGTCACCAGACGTATGTCGTCTGCCCCCGCATCGGCGACGAGGAGGAGCCCGCGGCGGGCAAGTCCTCCGGCGCCGAGGACGGGGACGACGCGGGGCGACCGCCGCTCTCCGTGCTCGACACGGTCGCCCGGCTGCGCGAGGGACCGCTGGCGGGGCTGCGCGTCGAGGCGCTGCACGGGCGGATGCAGCCCGACGCCAAGGACGAGGTCATGGGCCGCTTCGCCCGTGGCGAGGTCGACGTCCTCGTCGCCACGACCGTCGTCGAGGTCGGCGTCGACGTGCCCAACGCCACGGTCATGGTCGTCATGGACGCCGACCGCTTCGGCGTCTCCCAGCTCCACCAGCTACGCGGACGAGTCGGCCGAGGCTCCGCGGCGGGCCTGTGCCTGCTGGTCACGGAGGCACCGGAGGCGGGCCCGGCACGGGCACGGCTGGAGGCCGTGGCGGGCACTCTCGACGGCTTCGAGCTGTCCCGCATCGACCTGGAGCAGCGCCGCGAGGGCGACGTGCTGGGGCAGGCGCAGTCGGGGGTCCGTACGTCGCTGAGGATGCTCGCGGTGATCGACGACGAGGAGATCATCGAGGCCGCACGCCAGGCCGCGAACTCCGTGGTCGCCGACGATCCGGAGCTGGAGCGGCTGCCCGCACTGCGTACGGCGCTGTCGGCGCTCCTCGACGAGGAGCGCGAGGACTACCTGGACAAGGGCTGACGGGACCGGCGGGCCGCTGCCCGCCGTGGGATCCTCGGTTCCGTCGGCGGACCGCGCCCCCCACTACCCCCCCCCGCACACCCCACCAGAGACGAAGGGCACTCCCATGACGCGCGTGATCGCAGGAGCCGTCGGCGGACGGCGGCTGACCGTGCCGCCCGGCCAGGGCACGCGCCCCACCTCCGACCGTGCGCGCGAGGGGATGTTCTCAAGCTGGGAGGCCCAGTTGGGCGCCTCCGGCGCGGACGCCTGGCGCGGCAGACGCGTACTCGACCTCTACGGCGGTTCCGGAGCCGTCGGCCTGGAGGCGCTCTCGCGCGGCGCCGCGCACGTACTGCTCGTCGAGTCGGACGCCCGAGCCGCCCGCACCATCCGGCAGAACGTACGCGCCCTCGGGCTTCCCGGCGCCGAGGTGCGGCACGCGAAGGCCGAGCAGACCGTCGCGGGGCCCCCTCCCTCGGACCCGTACGACGTGGTCTTCCTCGACCCGCCGTACGCCATGACGGACGAACACGTGCGCGAGATTCTGCTCACACTCCGCTCCGGGCACTGGCTGGCCGGCGAAGCGCTCGTCACCGTTGAGCGCAGTACTCGCGGCGGGTCGTTCCGCTGGCCGGAGGGGTTCGAGGGGCTCAGGTCCCGGCGCTACGGCGAGGGAACGCTCTGGTACGGTCGCGCCGCCGCAAGCGGAGGCGCCCCCACACCATGCTGAACTCCGCGGACACCCCACAGACCCCCCAACGTCCGGAGAGCGAGGAACCACCAGTGCGTCGCGCAGTCTGTCCGGGATCCTTCGACCCCATCACCAACGGACACCTCGACATCATCGCCCGCGCCTCCAAGCTCTACGACTCGGTCTACGTGGCCGTGATGATCAACAAGTCGAAGCGGGGGCTGTTCTCCGTGGAGGAGCGCATCGACCTCATCCACGAGGTCACCGCCGCCTTCGGCAACGTACGCGTGGAGGCGTTCCACGGACTCCTCGTCGACTTCTGCAAGGACCGCGACATCCCCGCCATCGTCAAGGGGCTGCGCGCCGTCTCGGACTTCGACTACGAGTTGCAGATGGCCCAGATGAACAACGGCCTCTCCGGCGTCGAGACGCTCTTCGTACCTACCAACCCCACCTACAGCTTCCTCTCCTCCAGCCTCGTGAAGGAGGTCGCCACCTGGGGCGGCGACGTCTCCCACCTGGTGCCGGAGCCGGTGCAGCGGGCGCTGACGGCGCGGCTGGCGAAGCCCTGAGCGCCGTGTCGAGCGCTCCACCGGCCGGGCCCGCGATCGCCGAGTAGGGCCATCCGCTGTCGAGTCGAGCGCCACTGGCCGTACAGTCACTTCCGTGGACGTTCAGCAGAAACTCGACGAGATCGTGACGGCGGTGGACAGCGCTCGCGCGATGCCCATGTCGGCGTCGTGCGTGGTGAACCGGGCCGAACTGCTCGCCATGCTCGAAGAAGTGCGCGAAGCACTGCCCGGTTCGCTCGCACAGGCGGAGCAACTGCTCGGCGGGCGCGACCAGATGGTCGCCGAGGCTCAGGCCGAGGCGCAGCGGATCATCGAATCCGGGCACGCGGAGCGCGGTTCGCTGGTCTCCGGCACGGAGGTGGTCCGCCAGGCGCAGGCCGAGGCCGAACAACTCCTGGCCCAGGCACGCCAGGAGGCGGCGGAGATCCGCGCCGAGGCCGACGACTACGTCGACAGCAAGCTCGCCAACTTCGAAGTCGTGCTGAGCAAGACGATCGACTCGGTCGAGCGCGGCCGCGAGAAGCTGCTCGGCAGCGGACCGGGCTCCGAGGAGTGGAACGAGGAGTACGCCGAGGACGCTCCCGAACGCTCCACCGATCCGCAGGAGTTGAGGGACCGGGCCGACAACTACGTGGACGCCAGGCTCGGTTCGGTCTCCGCGGTGCTCTCCAAGACGCTGGAGGCCGTGGGCAGGGGCCGCTCCAAGCTGCTCGGCCACCGTCCGTCCGACGAACTGGGAGCACACATGGCGGCACAGGACGCCGCCGAGCAGAGCGTGCACACCAGCGACGCGGACTTCATGGCCGACCTGGCCGCCCTCGGCCAGGGCCAGAGCCCGCCCGCGGCACCGGCACCCCCGGCGCCCGTCCCGCAGGCTCCCGCACAGCCCGGCTACGAGCCCGTCGCGAGCGGCGCCGATCCGTACGCCGCACAGGCGCAGCAGGCGCAGCAGGACGCGTACTACGGCGGTCAGGACGCCTACGCCTACCAGCAGCAGCAATACGCCTACTACGGCCAGCAGCAGCCCGATCCGTACTACGCGCAGCAGGCCCAGCTCCAGCAGGGCCAGACCTACGGCGGCCACCCGCAGGCGCACCCCCAGAACCACCCACAGGCCCACGGCGGGCAGCAGCTCGACGAGACCAGCTTCTTCGACACGAGCATGATCGACCTGGACCAGGTGCGCGAGTACGAGGCCCGCCACGGCGCCTCACCGGGAGGCCCGGGGAACGGGCACGGCCAGGGCTACGGCCAGGGCGGCTGAGACGGCCGGATCTCGATTGGGCCGCTGCGCGACGGTCCAGTATCCTGGCTCTTCGGTCACGCGCACATGGCGATGACTGCTGTCCGGAGATCCACCGCCGGGCGGCGCCGCACCGTAGAAAGCAGGAAGTTCTGAACGCCCGCCTCGACCCCCGAGCCCCCCTCGTGTTCGACACACGGGAGCTGGGGCGGCGGCCTGGCGCGATGAAGGAGCTCTCCCGCTCGGTGAAGTCTCCCGGCGACCTCGGAGTCGAGGTCATCGGGGTTCCCGACGGCGCGACGATCGAGCTCGACCTCCGTCTGGAGTCGGTCATGGAGGGGGTGCTCGTCACGGGCACCGCCCGTGCGCCGCTCAAGGGGGAGTGCGTAAGGTGTCTGGAGCCGCTGGAGCAGGAATGCGTGGCGGACTTCCAGGAGTTGTTCTCCTATCCCGACGCCGACGACCGGAGCCGCCCCACGGCGGAAGCCGGCGACGACGCCGAGGAGGAGGACACATTCTCCATCGAGGGCGACTGCTTCGACCTCGAACCCGTGCTGCGGGACTCGGTGGTGCTGGCACTGCCGTTGCAGCCGGTGTGCCGGGAAGACTGCCCCGGGCTGTGCGCCACATGCGGCGCACGTCTGGCGGACGACCCGGGACACGATCACGATGACGCCGTCGACATCCGTTGGGCGGCACTGGAGGGACTCGCCGAATCCATGAAGGACGGCGAGAAGGACGCGCCCCGCGAAGCCGGGGATGACTCACAGGAGAAGTAGCCGTGGCTGTTCCGAAGCGGAAGATGTCGCGCAGCAACACGCGCCACCGCCGGTCGCAGTGGAAGGCTGCGGTCCCCACCCTGGTGAAGTGCGAGCGCTGCCAGGAGCCCAAGCAGCAGCACATCGCGTGCCCGAACTGCGGCACCTACAACAAGCGACAGGTCCTCGAGGTCTGATCGGCTGGTGACAGGCTCCATGTCAGACGCTCCCCATGGAAGCGCTGACCGTCGCGGCAAGAGCCACAGGGCGGCAGCAGCGGCGGATGTAGTGGACCAGGCCTCGACCCACGCGACTCTGGAAGGGCGGCTCGGGTACGAACTCGAGCCCGCCCTTCTGGTGCGTGCGCTGACGCACCGTTCGTACGCGTACGAGAACGGCGGTCTGCCTACCAACGAACGCCTCGAATTCCTCGGCGACTCCGTCCTCGGTCTCGTCGTCACCGACACGCTCTACCGCCTGCACCCCGACCTCCCGGAAGGGCAGCTCGCGAAGCTGCGCGCCGCCGTGGTCAACTCCCGCGCCCTCGCCAAGGTCGCCCGGGGCCTGGACCTGGGGGCCTTCATCCGGCTCGGCCGGGGCGAGGAGGGCACGGGCGGCAGGGACAAGGCCTCGATCCTGGCCGACACCCTGGAGGCCGTGATCGGCGCCGTCTATCTCGACAAGGGACTCGAGGCGGCGGGCGAACTCATCCACCGGCTCTTCGACCCGCTCATCGAGCAGTCCTCCAATCTGGGCGCCGGCCTGGACTGGAAGACCAGCCTTCAGGAACTCACCGCCGCCGAGGGCCTGGGCGTCCCGGAGTATCTGGTGACGGAGACGGGCCCCGACCACGAGAAGATCTTCACGGCTGCCGCCCGCGTCGGTGGTGTCGCGTACGGCACCGGCACCGGCCGCAGCAAGAAGGAAGCGGAACAGCAGGCGGCGGAGACGGCCTGGCGGGCGATCCGCGAGGCCGCGGACGCCGCCGCGTCGCCCGGGAACGACGCCTCGGGCGCCTCGACGGACGCCACGGCCTCCTCGTCGTAGGAACGGCGGCGTCGCAGGACCGCCCGCAGGACCCCCGACTCTCAGGACCCCCGACTCTCAGGACCGACTGCCCGCGGGACCGCCGGCGTCGCATGGGACCGAAGACGTCGCCGCCCGGTCCCGTCCCCCTGAGGCGCGACCCTTCGGAACACCCGGCGCGCCCGCCGCCGGGGCCCGCCCACGTGAGGAGAAGCCGTGCCCGAGCTGCCAGAGGTCGAAGTGGTCCGCCGCGGGCTGGAGCGCTGGGCGAGCGGCCGTACGATCGCGGACGTCCAGGTCCTCCACCCCAGGTCCGTACGGCGGCACACCCCCGGCGCGGAGGACTTCGCCGCGAGGCTGCGCGGCCATCGCTTCGGACCCGCACGGCGGCGCGGAAAGTACCTGTGGCTGCCGCTCGACCCCGGCTTCTGCGTGCTGGCCCACCTCGGCATGAGCGGCCAGCTCCTCATCCAGCCCGCCGGCGCCCCCGACGAGAAGCATCTGCGCATCCGCGTCACCTTCGACGACACCGAAGGCGGCGAGCTGCGCTTCGTCGACCAGCGGACCTTCGGCGGGCTCTCCGTACACCCCGAGTCCGTGGCACCCGGCGCGGGCGCGCTCCCCGACGTGATCGCCCACATCGCCCGCGATCCGCTGGACCCGCTCTTCGACGAGGGGGCGTTCCACTCGGCGCTGCGCCGTCGCCGTACGACGATCAAGCGGGCCCTGCTCGACCAGTCGCTGATCAGCGGAGTGGGCAACATCTACGCCGACGAGGCCCTGTGGCGCGCCAGACTGCACTACGAGCGCCCCACCGCGTCGCTGACCCGCCCCCGCACCACGGAGCTGCTCGGCCATGTACGCGACGTGATGAACGCGGCGCTGGCCGCCGGAGGCACCAGCTTCGACAGCCTCTACGTCAACGTCAACGGGGAGTCCGGCTACTTCGAGCGGTCACTCGACGCATACGGGCGCGAGGACGAGCCCTGCCGGCGCTGCGGCACCCTGATGCGCCGCCGCCCGTGGATGAACCGCTCCAGCTACTTCTGCCCGACATGCCAGCGCCCGCCGCGCCCGCGGTCCACGGTGTCCGTGGCGCCGGGGCGGGCGGGCAAGCCGGCCGTCTCTCAGTAGCCGAAGTCCTGCGTCCACCAGGGGCCGTCGTCGTCGATGTACTCACCGACGCCCATGGTCCGGTACTCGCAGTTGAGGATGTTCGCCCGGTGCGACGGGCTGGCCATCCAGTCCTCCACCACGCTCTCCGGGCTCTCCTGACCGCGGGCGATGTTCTCGCCGCCCAGGTCGAGGATGCCGAGGTCCTCGGCACGGTCCCAGGGGCTGGAACCGTCGGGCGCCAGATGGCTGAAGAAGCCCTCGATCGCCATCTCGCGGCTGAAGTCCCCAGCCAGGTCAGAGAGTTCCTTGCTGGCCTTGAGGGGCTTGCAGCCCACGTCCTCGCGCTCGTCGTTGACCAGCGCCAGTACGTCGGCCTCGTCGCGGGTGGTCTTGCCCACCGGACGGGAGGCACCCTGGGAGTTGCCCGCGCCGGAACCCTGGGCCTTGCCCTTGCCGGAGCCGTTGTCCGAACCGCCTCCGCTGCCCTGGCCGTTGCCCGCGCCGGAACCCTGGTTGTTCCCGTCGCTCTGGCCGTCCCCGGGGGCGGGACGCTGCGAGTCGTTGCCGCCGCCCGGCTCCGACGGCTGCGAGGAACCCGGGTCCTGATTGCCGGGACGGGAGGTGTCCGGCGGTACGTTGCCGCCCTGCGAGCCTCCGTCGCCGATCGGGTCCTCCGAACCGCCCTCAGGCGCGGGCACGTTCGGCTTTGACGACTGGTCGGGAGGACCACCGGCCTCGACGTCGCTGTACTGAGTCCCGGCAGTACCTCCGGGCTGGGGAACCACTGTGGAGGCGACGGCCACCGCACCCATTGCCATCGCCGCGGACGCTCCCAGGAGTCCCGCCCGTGCCGAGAACCCGCCCCGCTGAGGAGTGGGGGGGATCGGCCTGCGGTGCGAGCCGCGCTGCCGAGCCGCCATGTCGTAGGTGACGACCGGCTCGGGAGCGTGGGAAACACGTCTGTGACGGCCCATCTCAGAAAGTCCTCACATGTTCGGCTTTCGAAGCCTCCCCCGAACGGGTGAAGCTTGTTGCGCGGGACTTTACGGCATGACAGAGGGGGCGCATGTGCCGACCGAGGAAATGTCCGGATAGCGTGCGGCCATGACTTCGGGTAATACGAAGCCGGGTGACAATAACGCGTCAGCAGTCCCCGCGCGCATGACGGCCTGGGTGCGCGGCCGGGTCCAGGGGGTCGGCTTCCGCTGGTTCACGCGGGCCGCCGCTCTGCGTATCGGCGGACTCGAGGGCTTCGCCGTGAACCTCGGCGACGGACGGGTCCAAGTGGTCGCCGAGGGACGGCGCCCGCAGTGCGAACAGCTCCTGGAGTGGCTGCGATCCGGCGACACGCCCGGGCAGGTCGACGGCGTCACGGAGATCTGGGACCGGCCGCGTGGCGGCTACAACGGCTTCGCCATTCGATGATCCAAACCGGTTGCCATTCGGGGCTGACCATGCAAGGCTGCCGCCACGAGTGGTTGAGAGTGATCTTCACGCCCCCTGCGGGCCGCCGTCTCCGGCGTTCGAGCGCCGTCGAGCAAGGGCCGCCCAGGGCCGCGGGGTGTGATCGTGTTGACCGTCAAACCTTTTGGTGAGAAGCTTGAAGTCCCCCGCAACCGGACTGATTGCTCCGGAAAAACAAGTTCAGAAGTGGTACAGCGGGCGCGATTTTTTCCCTCACGACCAGCCACCACTCGGGTTGGTCACTCAGTGTGGAGGACCATCGATCATGGCAAAGGCGCTTCTCGGTTACGTCGGCGGCTCCGACCCCCGAGTCCTCGCCGAGATGCGACGGCTTCAGCAGCGTGTCCAGGACCTGGAATCCGAACTCGTACGGATGCAGGCCGAGAACGACGCTCTGTCCGCCGCCGCACGGCATCAGGACTCGATGCTCGAAGGAATCGACATCGACGTACACCAGGCAGAGCCTGCGCTGACCTGACTCGACCCGCTCCCGGGCCGGGCCTTGCGTACAGGCTGCCGCTCATGAAATCCGCGAGGGACGCTTCGGCGTCCCTTCGTTGTTTCCAGGTCCTCAGTATCCAGGTCTTCCGGGTGGCCTCTTCCTCCACCACCTCGTGTGCTGTGGGCAGTTGGCGCGCGCTTACCGACTGATGTGCCCATGGCCTGACGCGGTGAAACCGAATGGAACCGGCGGGAGTTCGCCGCGCTCGGTGCCCGTCCCGGACAGGTGCGGGCGGCAAGTGGACTAGAGTCCGACGGCGTGCATCTGAAGAGCCTGACACTGCGGGGATTCAAGTCCTTCGCCTCCGCCACGACGCTGCGTTTCGAGCCCGGCATCACCTGCGTCGTGGGTCCCAACGGCTCCGGCAAGTCGAACGTCGTGGACGCCCTGTCGTGGGTGATGGGGGAGCAGGGCGCCAAGTCGCTGCGCGGCGGCAAGATGGAGGACGTCATCTTCGCCGGTACGACCGGGCGTCCGCCGCTCGGCCGTGCCGAGGTCTCCCTCACCATCGACAACGCCGACGGCGCCCTGCCCATCGACTACTCCGAGGTCACCATCACGCGGATCATGTTCCGCAACGGGGGCAGCGAGTACCAGATCAACGGCGACACCTGCCGGCTGCTGGACATCCAGGAGCTGCTGTCGGACTCCGGGATCGGCCGCGAGATGCACGTCATCGTCGGGCAGGGCCAGCTCGACGGCGTACTGCACGCCGACCCCAACGGGCGGCGTGCCTTCATCGAGGAGGCCGCCGGAGTCCTCAAGCACCGTAAGCGCAAGGAGAAGGCGCTGCGGAAGCTGGACGCGATGCAGGCCAACCTCGCCCGCGTGCAGGACCTCACCGACGAGCTGCGGCGCCAGCTCAAGCCGCTCGGCAGGCAGGCCGCCGTCGCGCGCAAGGCGCAGGTCATCCAGGCCGACCTGCGGGACGCCAGGCTGCGGCTCCTCGCGGACGACCTGGTGACGCTGAAGGAGGCCCTGAAGTCGGAGATCGAGGACGAGGCCGCGCTGAAGGAGCGCAAGGACGCCGTCGAGGCACGGCTGAAGGACGCGCTGCGCCGCGAGGCCGACCTGGAGCACCAGGTACGGATGCTGACGCCGCGTCTGGAGCGGGCGCAGCAGACGTGGTACGAGCTTTCGCAGCTCGCGGAGCGGGTGCGCGGCACCATCGGACTCGCGGACCAGCGCGTACAGCATGCGGCGGCCGAGCCGGTCGAGGAGCGGCGCGGACGCGACCCGGAGGACATGGAGCGCGAGGCCGTACGCATCCGTGAGCAGGAGGCGGAGCTGGAGGCCGCGCTGGAGGCGGCCGAGCGGGCGCTGGACGACACCGTCTCGCACCGGGCCGAGCTGGAGCGGCAGTTGCAAGAGGAGGAGCGGCGCCTCAAGGACGCCGCCCGCGCCATCGCCGATCGCCGCGAGGGCCTTGCGAGGCTGCACGGACAGGTCAACGCCGCCCGCAGCAGGGCCGCTTCGGCGCAGTCCGAGATCGACCGGCTGGCCACGGCGAGGGACGAGGCGCAGGAGCGTGCCGCCGCGGCGCAGCAGGAGTACGAGAGTCTCCAGGCAGAGGTCGAGGGGCTGGACGAGGACGATACGCAGCTCGCGGAGCAGCACGAGGCCGCCAAGCGTGAACTGGCCGACGCGGAGGCCGCGCTCTCCGCGGCGCGTGAAGCCGTCACCACTGTCGAACGGGAGCGTGCGGCGACCTCCGCACGCCATGACGCGCTCGCCCTGGGCCTGCGCCGTAAGGACGGCACGGGCGCGCTGCTGTCGGCGGGCGAGGCGCTGAGCGGGCTGCTGGGCCCCGCTGCCGAACTGCTCAGCGTCACCCCGGGGTTCGAGGTTCCCGTGGCGGCGGCACTGGGCGCCGCCGCCGACGCCGTGGCCGTGGCGGACACCTCGTCGGCCGCGGACGCGCTGCGGCTGCTGCGCAAGCACGACGCGGGCCGGGCAGCGCTGCTGCTGGGCTCCGCCGCCTCCGGGCCGGGGGAGGAGCCCTCCGGGTCCGCACACGGCGGCGACGGCGGGCCGACCCCGGCCGCACATCTGGTGACCGCCCCGGCCGAGCTGATGCCGGCCGTACGAAGACTGCTGCGGGACATGGTGGTCGTCAGAACGCTGGAGGACGCCGAGCAGGCCGTCGCCGACCGGCCCGGCACGGTGGCCGTGACCGCCGAAGGCGACGTACTCGGGGCCCACTTCGCGCACGGCGGCTCGGCCGGAGCGCCCAGCCTCCTGGAGGCGCAGGCGTCGGTGGACGAGGCCGCCGCGGAGCTGGAGGAACTGGCGTCCCGGCACACGGAGTTGAGCGAGCAGCAGGAGCAGGCGGCGGCACGGCGCCGTGAATGCGCGGCACTCGTCGAGGAGTTGGGGAAGCGGCGCAGCGCGGCCGACAAGGAGAAGTCGCAGATCGCCGGGCGCCTCGGCACGCTGGGCGGGCAGGCGCGTGGGGCGGCCGGCGAGGCCGAACGCACGGCCGCCGCGGTGGCGAAGGCCGAGGCCGCTCTGGTACGGGCGAACGAGGAGGCCGGGGAGCTGGCGGAGCGCCTGTCGGTGGCCGAGGAGGCGCAGCAGGACGAGGACGTCGAGCCCGACACCTCCCTGCGCGACCGGCTCTCCGCCGACGGCGCCAACGCGCGGCAGACCGAGATGGAGGCCCGCCTCCAGGTGCGTACGCACGAGGAGCGGGTCAAGTCGCTGGCGGGGCGGGCGGATTCGCTCGACCGTGCGGCGCGTGCGGAGCGTGAGGCGCGGGCCCGTGCGGAGCGGCGGCGCGCCCGTATGAGGCACGAGGCGGAGGTCGCCGGGGCGGTGGCCTCCGGTGCGCGGCAGCTTCTCGCACATGTAGAGGCGTCCCTGGAGCGTGCACAGGAGGAGCGCGAGTCGGCGGCCCAGGCCAAGAGCGAACGTGAGCGCGCGCTGACCGCCGAACGCAACGAGGGCCGCGAACTCAAGGACGAACTCGACAAGTTGACCGACTCGATGCACCGGGGCGAGGTGCTGGGCGCCGAGAAGCGCATGCGGGTCGAGCAGTTGGAGACCAAGGCGCTGGAGGAGCTGGGCGTCGAGCCCGCGGGGCTGATCGGCGACTACGGTCCCGACCAGCTCGTACCGCCGTCCCCGCCCGCCGAGGGCGAGGAGCTGCCGGAGGATCCGGAGCATCCGCGCAACAAGCCGGTGCCGTTCGTACGGGCGGAGCAGGAGAAGCGGCTGAAGGCGGCCGAGCGCGCCTATCAGAAGCTGGGGAAGATCAACCCGCTGGCGCTGGAGGAGTTCGCGGCGCTGGAGGAGCGCCACCAGTTCCTCAGCGAGCAGTTGGAGGACCTGAAGAAGACGCGCGCCGACCTCCTACAGGTCGTGAAGGAGGTCGACGAGCGGGTCGAGCAGGTCTTCACCGAGGCGTACTACGACACGGCCCGGGAGTTCGAGGGCGTCTTCTCGCGCCTCTTCCCCGGCGGCGAGGGCCGCCTCGTGCTGACCGACCCGGAGAACATGCTCACCACGGGCGTGGACGTCGAGGCCCGGCCTCCGGGCAAGAAGGTCAAGCGGCTCTCGCTGCTCTCCGGCGGAGAGCGTTCGCTGACGGCGGTGGCGCTGCTGGTGTCGATCTTCAAGGCGCGCCCCAGCCCCTTCTACGTGATGGACGAGGTCGAGGCGGCGCTGGACGACACCAACCTCCAGCGGCTGATCGGTCTGATCGAGGAGCTGAAGGACAGTTCGCAGCTCATCGTGATCACTCATCAGAAGCGCACGATGGAAGTCGCCGACGCGCTCTACGGCGTCTCCATGCAGGGCGACGGCGTGACGAAGGTCATCAGCCAGCGGCTGAGTTGAGCCCCGGCCTGCGGCTCCGTAGGTCCCAACGGGGCGCAGGGCACCCTCTCTTCACACTTTGAACGAGTACGTGACAGTCGTAACTGTCATTCATTCAGTCTGGACCTATTGACTTCGATACTTAAAGTCATAGTCTCTGCAACGTCACTTTTACCTTCAAGCTGTGGCGCATGCAGTGTGCGTGCACGCCTCGGAGGCGACACAGTCCCGAACCCGGTCCCCACGCCGGGCACGCAGGAGAGACCTTGACGAGCACCTCACCATCGGCGCCCCCGGCGGAGAGCGGTCACACCGCCCCGCTCGGACGTGTCGTCTTCATCGCAGCATCGGCCGCCATGGGCGGCTTCCTCTTCGGCTACGACAGCTCCGTGATCAACGGCGCGGTCGAGGCGGTACGCGGCAGGTTCGACGCCGGCTCCGCCATGCTGGCCCAGGTGATCGCCGCCGCACTCATCGGCAGCGCGATAGGCGCCGCACTCGCCGGACGCATCGCCGACCGCATCGGCCGCATCCGCGTCATGCAGATCGCCGCCGTGATCTTCACGGTGAGCGCCGTCGGCTCGGCACTGCCGTTCGCGCTGTGGGATCTCGCGCTGTGGCGCGTCCTCGGCGGGGTCGCCATCGGCATGGCCTCCGTGATCGGGCCCGCATACATCGCCGAGGTGTCGCCGCCCGCGTACCGCGGACGTCTCGCCTCCTTCCAGCAGGCCGCTATCGTCACCGGCATCGCCGTCTCCCAGCTCGTCAACTTCGCGATCCTCACGCTCGCCGACGGCGACCAGCGCGGGAACCTGGCCGGTCTCGAGGCGTGGCAGTGGATGCTCGGGATCATGGTGGTCCCGTCGATCGCCTACTTCCTGCTCTCCTTCGTGATCCCCGAGTCGCCGCGCTTCCTGATCTCCGTCGGGAAGCACGCCAGGGCCCGGGAGGTGCTCCGGGGCGTCGAGGGCGACCACGAGCGCATCGACGACCGGCTCGCCGAGATCGAGCACGGCATGCGCACCGAGCACAAGTCGACGTTCAAGGACCTGCTCGGCGGGCGCTTCGGCTTCCTGCCCATCATCTGGGTCGGCATCGGGCTGTCGGTCTTCCAGCAGCTCGTCGGCATCAACGTCGTCTTCTACTACTCCTCGACGCTGTGGCAGTCCGTGGGGATCAACCCCGAGAGCTCGTTCTTCTACTCCTTCACGACCTCGATCGTGAACATCATCGGCACCGTCATCGCGATGCTGCTCGTCGACAAGATCGGCCGCAAGCCGCTCGGGTTCATCGGCTCCGCCGGGATGACCGTCTCGCTCGCGCTCGTGGCCTGGGCGTTCTCGGCCGTACGGGGCTCGGGCAAGAACGTGTCGCTGCCGGACACCCAGGGCACCGTGGCGCTCGTCGGGGCCCACACCTTCACGCTCTTCTTCGCGCTCTCGTGGGGCGTCGTCGTATGGGTGCTGCTCGGTGAGATCTTCCCCAACAAGCTGCGTGCCGCCGGGCTCGGCGTCGCCGCTGCCGCCCAGTGGATCGCGAACTGGGTCATCACCGCCAGCTTCCCGAGCCTGTCGGACTGGAACCTGTCCGGCACCTATGTGATCTACACGGTCTTCGCCCTGCTCTCGATCCCGTTCCTGCTCAAGTGGGTGCCGGAACCGAAGGGCAAGGCGTTGGAGGAGATGGGCTAACCGACCCCCGCCGCCCACTCCTTGGCACGGTCGCCGCCCCGGTCCCCCTCCACTACGGGCCGGGGCGGCGGCGCGTGCGGGGGCGGCGTACCGGTGCAGGGTTGACGGTGGCGGATACTGGACGGGCTATGGAAATCGTCATCCTTGTTGCAGTCATCGCCGTGGTCCTGCTGGCCACCGTCAGCGGGCTCGTCGTCAGCGGCCGCAGGAAGAAGGCCGCCCGCGAGAAGCCCGCCGCCACCAGGGGCACGGCCACCGCACCCGCCGAACCCCGTGTGGGCGACGAGGCGGTGGGCACCGCCGAAGCGCCCCGAAGAACGATCGAGGAGGTCGGCCTCCCGGAGGCCGAGGCCGAGGCGCCCGCCGCTCCGGCCCCCGCCGAGCCCGCGATCGAGATCCCGGAGCCGACCGCCGGCAGGCTCGTAAGGCTGCGCTCCCGGCTCTCCCGCTCGCAGAACACCCTGGGCAAGGGCCTTCTCACGCTGCTCTCCCGTGAGCATCTCGACGATGCGACCTGGGAGGAGATCGAGGACACGCTGCTGACGGCCGACGTGGGCGTGGCACCCACGCAGGAGCTGGTCGAGCGCCTCCGTGAGCGGGTACGGGTCCTCGGCACCCGCACGCCGGAGGAGCTGCGCGGGCTGCTGCGCGCCGAACTGCTCACGCTGGTGGGCCCGGACCTGGACCGTACGGTCCACACCGAGACCGCGGGCCCGGTCGACCGTCCCGGTGTCGCACTGGTCGTCGGGGTCAACGGCACCGGCAAGACCACCACCACCGGCAAGCTCGCCCGAGTGCTGGTGGCCGACGGCAAGTCCGTGGTGCTCGGCGCCGCCGACACCTTCCGTGCCGCCGCAGCCGACCAGTTGGAGACCTGGGGCAAGCGCGTCGGTGCCCGCACCGTGCGCGGACCCGAGGGCGGCGACCCGGCGTCCGTGGCCTTCGAGGCCGTCAAGGAGGGCACCGAGCAGGGCGCCGAGGTGGTGCTGATCGACACCGCGGGGCGGCTGCACACCAAGACCGGGCTCATGGACGAGCTGGGCAAGGTCAAGCGCGTCGTGGAGAAGCAGGGCCCGGTCGACGAGGTGCTGCTCGTCCTCGACGCCACCACCGGTCAGAACGGACTCGTACAGGCACGGGTCTTCGCCGAGGTCGTGGACGTCACCGGCATCGTGCTCACGAAGCTGGACGGTACGGCCAAGGGCGGCATCGTCGTCTCGGTACAGCGTGAACTGGGCGTACCCGTAAAGCTGATCGGGCTCGGGGAAGGCGCGGACGACCTGGCGCCGTTCGAGCCGGAGGCTTTCGTCGACGCGCTGATCGGCGGGGATTGACCGCGCGGGACTCGGCGGACGGCGTTCCGCGAGCCCCGCGTGGCCGCGGCGAGCGCACGGGTCCGCAATGCGGCGCCCCGCCCCCGGTGCCTCAAGTCAGGCCGGGGGGCGGGGCGTTGCCACGTCCGGACGGCTCGTGCGCCGGGTATGGCTCGCGTGACTCACGTGGCTCTCGGTTTCCGGATGTGGGGCGTATGCGCCGGGCGTACCGTCCCGGCCGTCGCCGGCCGGGCGGGAAGAGCCGGGAGCCGGGTCAGGCCGCCGAGCGGTTGGACACATACGCGAGCGTGCCCAGCAGCAGCCTCGCCTGTGGCGGACGGGCCGTGGCCTCCAGCGTCGGCTGTCGCAGCCAGCGCACCGCGCCGAGCCCGCCGCGGTCCGACGGCGGCGCCGTGACGTACTCGCCCTCGCCGAGGCCCCGCAGATCGAGCCGGGCGTCGTCCCAGCCCATCCGGTAGAGAAGTTCGGGCAGTTCGGCGGCGGCGCCGGGGGCGACGAAGAACCAGGCACGGCCGTGCGGCGCCAGGGCCACGGGCCCCAGCGGCAGACCCATGCGTTCAAGTCTTACGAGCGCGTGCCGTCCGGCGGCCTCGGCGACCTCGATGACGTCGAAGTGGCGGCCCGTGGGCAGCAGCAGCGCGGCGCCGGGGCACTGCGCCCAGGCCGCGGTCACCTCGTCGAAGGGCGCGCCTGGCGGCACTTCGAGTGAGGCGTCGAGCGGGTGCGCTCCGGGCGCGGGGCAGACCGCCGCGCCGCATGAGCATTCCGTACGCCCCCCGGCTCCACGCGCGGCCCTTGCGCCGGGGACCACGGACCATCCCCACAGGCCGGTGTACTCGGCGACTGCGGTGGCGGCGGAGGCGCGGTGGCGCCGGCGGGAGCCCGGGCGGAGCTGATGAGAGTCGCGGATGCCGCCCAGACCGCTGATGGCGCCGATCGTGAATCCCATGCTCCCTCCAACGGGTCCTGCCTGCCGATGGTTACGAGCGCACTGCGCACAGTGACGGGTCACATGCGTGAGCGTCCGCCCGCATCGGCCGAGTCGTGTGTCAAGTGAATCGTGTGCGGCGTCACAAGGGTTCATTCGAAGGGGTGGCGAATGGTGGCGATTCTGCGAACCCCCTCGCCCGGCCAGTGATCGTAGGATTACTTTCGGTACACACCGACGGTGGCGGTATCGCCTCGTGGGTATGCCGGAGGCATGGGGTGTCATGGGGGCGGTGAGGGGACTGATGGGGGTTTTACCGGTTGGTGAGGGCGAGAAGCTCCCCAACGAGCAGCTGAGTTCGTGGTTCATGCGCAGCGGCTGGTCGAAGGGTGAGCTTGCACGCCAAGTCAACCGCCGGGCCCGTCAGTTGGGCGCACACCACATCAGCACCGACACATCCCGCGTACGGCGCTGGCTGGACGGCGAGCAGCCTCGCGAGCCCATTCCGCGCATCCTGTCCGAGCTGTTCTCCGAGCGCTTCGGCTGCGTCGTCGCGGTCGAGGACCTCGGCCTGCGTCCCGCCCGGCCTTCCCCCGCGGCCTCCGGGGTCGATCTGCCCTGGGCCGGGCCGCAGACCGTAGCGATGATCAACGAGTTCACGCGCAGCGATCTGATGCTCGGCCGGCGAGGGTTCCTCGGCGCCTCCCTGTCTGTCTCGGCCGGACCTTCGCTGATCGAGCCGATGCAGCGCTGGCTGGTGCCGAGCCCGTCGGCGCCCGAGGCGGGGGCCGTGGGGCCTTCGGACGCCGGCTCCGCTGCCGTGACCTCCCCGCACGGCAGCGGAGCGACGTCTTCGGCCCACGGCAGCGGCGGCGGCGCGGTCGCGGCGATGCCCGCCAGGGGCCGGTCCGCGGCGCGGCAGCGCACGGCGAAACTGTCGATGCCCGAGGTCGAACTGCTGGAGCACACCACGGTGATGTTCCGGCAGTGGGACGCCCAGTGCGGCGGCGGACTGCGCCGCAAGGCGGTCGTCGGGCAGCTCCACGAGGTGACGGACCTGCTTCAGGAGAAGCACGCGGAGCCGGTGGGAAGCCGGCTTGTTCCGTGTGACGGCCGAACTCGCCGCGCTGGCCGGGTGGATGAGCTACGACATCGGGCTCCAGTCCACCGCGCAGAAGTACTTCGTACTCGCGCTGCACGCCTCGAAGGAGGCAGGGGACCGGCCGCTCGGCTCGTACGTGCTGAGCAAGATGGGGCGGCAGATGATCCATCTCGGCCGCCCCGACGACGCGTTGGAGCTGATCCACCTCGCGCAGTACGGCAGCCGCGACGGGGCGACGGCCCGTACGCAGGCGATGCTGCACGCGATGGAGGCACGTGCGTACGCGAACATGGGGCAGCCCGGTAAGTGCCGGCGGGCGGTGCGCATGGCCGAGGACACCTTCCAGGACGTCACTCCGGGGGACGGCGACCCGGACTGGATCCGCTTCTTCTCCGAGGGCGAACTCAACGCGGAGACCGCGCACTCCTACCGCGACCTCGCCTACTCCCAGGGGCGCAGCCCGACTTACGCGTCGATGGCGCGGCCGGCGATGGAGCGCGCCGTCGAGCTGTTCCGGCAGGAGGCGGAGGAGACCGAAGGCGGCGGCCACCGCCGCTCGTACGCGCTGAACCTGCTGGGCATGGCGAGCGTGCATCTGCTCCAGCGGGAACCGGAGCACTGCGCCTACCTGGCGGGGGAGGCGATCGACCTGGCCAGGCGCCTCCGTTCGGAACGCGTCAACAACCGCCTTCGCAGGACCGCCGCCTGGGCCGCACGCGACTTCGGGGAGGTGGCGGAGGTGGTGCAGCTCGGCGAGCGGCTGGCCGCCGAGCTGCCCGACATGGAGACGGCGGGCGCGGCGGCGGGATGAGCACGGGCCGCCGCACCCGCGTGCATCGGCGCACGCCACGCCTGCGTCCGCGCAAGCCACGCAGCCGTCGCGCCCATCCGCGTACGGGGCCGCACCGGCGCCTGCCGGACCGACACGGACGGGTCTCAAAATAATTACGAACTCGTGGAACCCATCCGGGAGTTGATCCGTCCAACCCATGACAACCGGCCGTGACCGGCACCCCGGACACCCGACAGGCTCCCCCCGTTTCCTGTCGTACAGGGTGCGGTCACGGCCGGTTCTGCATGCCGGGGGCGCGAAGGCGCCCGCCGCACTCTCCGTCCCGGGTCCTTCGCGTCTTCGCATGGGCGGCCTTCTCCGGCAGTTCACCGGTACGTAACACCGCGGCGCGCATCGTCACCGCCGCGAAACAACCCGCGGCATCGACGGAAACCGAATGCGGCGACTGTTGCCGGTACACCCCCCTGGGCCACCCCGGCCACCTGGCGACCCGGCCATTCCGGTCGGCCCGCCCGTCCCGCATCCCCGTCCGTTCCACGCGGGCCGGTACTTGGAGGAGACGTCCATTGAACGGCGCCGATACCGCATTCGTACTGATCAGTGCGTTCCTGGTCATGCTGATGACGCCTGGCCTCGCCTTCTTCTACGGCGGCATGGTCCGCGTCAAGAGCGCGCTCAACATGCTGATGATGTCCTTCATCTCACTGGGCGTACTGAGCGTCCTGTGGGTGCTCTACGGCTACTCCCTGGCCTTCGGGCCCGACACCGGCGGCTTCATCGGCAACCTCGACTTCGCCGGGTTCAAGGGCATCACCGACGGATCGCTGACCGAGAAGGGCGGCATCCCGGTCCTGGCCTTCGCGCTCTTCCAGATGATGTTCGCGATCCTCACGCCCGCGCTGATGAGCGGGGCGCTCGCCGACCGTGTGAAGTTCGGCGCGTGGACGGTGTTCATCGCGCTGTGGGCGACGCTCGTCTACTTCCCCGTCGCGCACTGGGTGTGGGCTGAGGGCGGATGGCTCTTCGACCTCGGCGTCATCGACTTCGCGGGAGGCACCGCCGTACACATCAACGCGGGCATCGGGGCGCTCGCGGCCGTACTGGTCGTCGGCAAGCGCATCGGCTTCAAGAAGGACCCGATGCGTCCGCACAGCCTGCCGCTGGTGGTGCTCGGCGCGGCCCTGCTGTGGTTCGGATGGTTCGGCTTCAACGCGGGCTCGGCGCTCGCCGCGGACGGCACCTCGGCCCTCATGGCCATGAACACCCAGCTCGCCACCGGAGCCGCCGTACTGGGCTGGCTCGTCTACGAGCGGATCCGGCACGGCGCGTTCACCACGCTCGGTGCCGCCTCCGGCGCCGTGGCGGGGCTCGTCGCGATCACGCCGTCCGGGGCGAACGTCAACGCGATGGGGGCGCTGGCCATCGGCCTGGTGGCCGGGCTGGTCTGCTCGTGGGCAGTGAGCCTCAAGTTCAAGCTGGGCTTCGACGACTCGCTCGACGTGGTGGGAGTGCACCTCGTGGGCGGTGTCATCGGGACGCTGATGGTCGGGTTCCTCGCCGTCGACGGCGACGCCGGACTGGCGCAGTTCGGCAAGCAGGCCACCGGAGCGTTCTCCGTGATGGGCTATTCGTTCGCGGTCTCCTGGATCATCGCCAAGCTGATCCACGTCACTGTCGGGATGCGTGCGAGCGAGGACGAGGAGACGAGCGGTCTCGACCGTGCCTACCACGCGGAGACCGCCTACGACTTCAGCGCCGTCGGCGGCTCCCACTCGGGTGCGGGCGTGGGCGCGCTCGCCTCGGGCACGGGAACGGGCAGCGGCCGGGGCGCCGCCTCCCAGGCAGACTCGTCGTCCGCCGCCTCCTCGTCCGTACGTGACGACGCGGCGAAGTCCGGCCCCCTGACCGAGAAGAAGGTTGACGCATGAAGCTCATCACCGCGGTCATCAAGCCGCACCAGCTCGAGGACGTGAAGGAGGCGCTGCGTGCCTTCGGCGTGCAGGGCCTGACGGTCACCGAGTCCAGCGGCTACGGGCGCCAGCGCGGGCACACGGAGGTCTACCGGGGCGCCGAGTACACCGTCGACCTCGTGCCGAAGGTCCGTATCGAGGTGCTGGCCGAGGACGAGGACGCCGAGGAGTTGCTGGAGGTCGTGGTGAAGGCCGCCCGCACGGGCAAGATCGGCGACGGCAAGGCATGGACGGTGCCGGTGGAGACCGCCGTCCGCGTCCGTACCGGCGAGCGCGGGCCGGACGCCCTCTAGGGGTCGG
Organism: Streptomyces marispadix; assembly: GCF_022524345.1. Taxonomy (NCBI): domain Bacteria; kingdom Bacillati; phylum Actinomycetota; class Actinomycetes; order Kitasatosporales; family Streptomycetaceae; genus Streptomyces; species Streptomyces marispadix. The sequence continues at coordinate 5,102,176 of NZ_JAKWJU010000002.1, forward strand.
CGGACATGAGCGGGCACACGGGGCTCCAGGACACGACGGACGGCATCGACCCGGACGGCGGCGACGACGAGGCCGACGCGGCCGGCGGCGCCGGTCCGGACGATGCGGCCGGCGCCGCCGATGCGATCGGCGGCGATCCGGACGGTGGGGGCGGCTACGCCGCGGCCCGGCTGCGTCTCCTCCGCGGCGACGACGGCACAGCGGCGGGTGCTCCCCGCCGTGCCGAACTGGCGCGGCTGACCGACCGGTGGCTGGCCGGTCTGCTGGGGGACGCCGGACCGGGCGTCGCCCTCGTCGCCGTCGGCGGCTACGGGCGGGGCGAACTCTCGCCGCGCAGCGACCTGGATCTGCTGCTGCTCCACGACGGCAAGGCAGGCACCGGCGGGATCTCCCGCATCGCCGACCGGGTCTGGTATCCCGTCTGGGACCTGGGGATCGCGCTGGACCACTCCGTGCGTACGGCGGCGGAGGCACGTGCCACCGCCAAGGAGGATCTAAAGGTCCAGCTCGGTCTTCTCGACGCCCGGCACATCGCGGGCGACGAGACGCTCACCGACGGGCTGCGCACCGGGCTGCTCGCGCAGTGGCGGGCGGAGGCCCCCAGGCGGCTGCCCGAGCTGAGGGAACTGGCGGAGGAACGGGCGCGCACGCACGGCGAGTTGCGCTTCCTGCTGGAGCCCGATCTGAAGGAGGCACGCGGAGGGCTGCGGGACGCCACGGCCCTGCGCGCGGTCGCCGCGTCATGGCTTGCGGACGCGCCGCGCGACGGGCTGGCGCGGGCGCGGGAGTCGCTGCTGGACGTGCGCGACGTACTGCATCTGTCGACGGGCCGTGCCACCGACCGGCTCGCTCTCCAGGACCAGGACCAGATCGCGGCGGCCGCCGGCCTCGCCGACGCGGACGCACTGCTGCGGCATGTGTACGAGTCGGCGCGGACCATCGCCTACGCCGCCGACGTGACCTGGCGCGAGGTGGGCCGGGTGCTGAAGGCGCGCGGGGGGCGCACTTCACGCCTGCGGGGGCTGCTGGGCGGCGGCGCTTCGGGCGCCCGGCGCACCCGGCTCACGGCGGCGAACCAGGCGGTGGACGGTGAACGCACGCCGCTCGCCGAGGGCGTCGTCGAGCACGAGGGCGAGGCCGCCCTGGCGCGCACCGCCCGCCCCGAACGCGATCCCGTACTGCCGCTGCGTGCGGCGGCGGCAGCCGCACAGGCCCAACTGCCGCTCGCGCTGCCCGCGGTACGCAGGCTCACGGCCGCGGCCGAACTGCCCGTGCCATGGCCCGCGGAGGCCCGCGAGGAGTTCGTCACGCTGCTCGGCGCGGGTGAGGCGACGGTGCCGGTGTGGGAGGCGCTGGACGCCGAGGGCCTGATCGGCCGGCTGCTGCCCGACTGGGAGCGGGTGCGCTGCCGCCCGCAGCGCAATCCCGTGCACCGCTTCACCGTCGACCGCCACCTCGTGGAGACGGCCGTACGTGCCTCGGCGCTGACCCGCCGGGTGCAGCGGCCCGACCTGCTGCTGGTGGCCGCGCTGCTGCACGACATCGGCAAGGGCTGGCCCGGCGACCACTCCGTGGTGGGCGAGACGATCGCCTACGACATGGCCCGGCGCATGGGCTTCGACGCCGCGGACGCGGACGTGCTCGCCACGCTCGTACGGCATCACCTGCTGCTGGTGGAGACGGCGACGCGGCGCGACCTGGACGACCCGGCGACGATCCGTTCGGTGGCGGACGTGGTGCGCGGCGTGGGAACGCTGGAGCTGCTGCACGCGCTGACGGAGGCCGACGCGCTCGCCACCGGGCCAGCCGCGTGGTCGGCGTGGCGGGGCACGCTCGTGGCGGACCTGGTCAAGCGGGTCGGCGGGGTGCTCGCGGGGGAGGCGGTGGAGGAGCACACGGAACCGTTCGTGCCGTCGGCGGAGGCCGAACGCCTCGCGGTCGAGGCATGGCGTGCGCTGGGGGGCCGGCGCTCGCGCTCAGCACGCCGGGCACGTCGAGTGCGGCGGGGGAGCACGCGGAGGGCGAGCACGGCGGCGGTCGCCACGGCGATCCGCGCGGCGGCGGCGGACGCCACGGCGGCGGACACCAGGGTGACGTGGAGCCGTCCGTCGCCCCGGTCGGTGCCGAGCTGCTGGTCGCCGTCCCGGCACGTCCCGCGTCCGGGCACCCCGAAGACCCCGCAGGCGCCCGGGAGTTGACCGTGCCCGGACACCTGGCGGCGGGCGGCGGGCCCGGTCAGCCCGGCGCCCCCGGCGGCAGCGGACCGTATGCGATGGGCGTGCTCCCGGCGGTCGCGGGCGTGCTCGCGCTGCACCGGATGACCGTACGGGCGGCGGACCTGCGCCTGATGCGGCTCCCGGCCGAGGTGGCGGAGGGCGTGACGGAGGGTGCGACGGAGGGAGCGCCCGCCGCGCACGTCGGCGACGGAGACACCGGTGCGCCCGGCGCCTCCGATGCACCCGGCGCCTCCGAGGCCCCAGCAGCGGACGCTTCCGTACTGCTGCTCTCGTGGCGGGTGGCCGCCGAGTACGGCTCGCTGCCTGCCGCGCCACGGCTCCGCGCGGACCTCGCGCGGGCGCTGGACGGCTCACTGGACATCGCCGCCCGTCTCGCCGAGCGCGAGGCCGCCTACCGCGGGCCGAGGCGGCGCCGGACCGGGCGTCAGGCACCGCCGCCGCGCGTCACGGTGGCGAGGGGCGGTTCGCAGTCCGCGACGGTGCTGGAGGTACGGGCCCAGGACGCCCCCGGTCTGCTGTACCGCATCGGGCGGGCGCTGGAGGGCGCCGGTGTGCTGGTACGCAGTGCACACGTCAGCACGCTCGGCGCCAACGCCGTCGACGCCTTCTATCTCACGGGGGCCGACGGTGCCCCGCTGCCCTCCACCGAGGCGGCCGGGCTCGCACGCGAACTCGAAGCGGAGCTGGGCGCGGCTCCGGAGGAGGAGACGTAGCAACGCGGCCCCGGTACGCACCCGGCCCCGGTACGCGCGCGGCCCCGGTACGCACGCGGCCCCGGTACGCAGGCGCACCTCGGCACGTAGCCGCACAGCGCACCGACAGAACCCTGTACACCCAACGATGCGGTGAGCACTGCTCTCGCGTCGAAGCGCCGCTCTCTTCTGTCGCACCGCGCACCCCCGCAGACCGCTGCTCTCCGAGCGGAGCAGTGCTCTCCCGGGGAGGCACCGCTCACTCGCTCAACCACCGCTCACCCAGCGGGACATCGCTCACGCCACGGAGCACCGCTCACTCGGCCAACCACCGCTCACGCCACAGAGCACCGCTCACCCAGCAGACCGCCGCTCGGCGCGCGGCACCTCGCGGAGATCCGTGCCCGGCGTGTGCGTGGGCCCCGCCCTCGCGCCTGAAGCCCGTCGGCGCCCGGACCTGACCGCACTCCGCGTGGACGGATACCCTTGGAGGCCGACTGCCGACCTGACCCAGTACCCAGACGCGAAGGATCCGCGAACGCCGTGTTCGACACTCTCTCCGATCGCCTCGCAGCGACCTTCAAGAACCTCCGGGGCAAGGGCCGCTTGTCCGAGGCGGACATCGACGCCACGGCGCGCGAGATCCGTATCGCCCTGCTGGAGGCGGACGTCGCCCTTCCCGTGGTGCGTGCCTTCATCAAGCAGGTCAAGGAGCGTGCCGTCGGGAGCGAGGTCTCCCAGGCGCTGAATCCCGCACAGCAGGTCATCAAGATCGTCAACGAGGAGCTGATCGGCATCCTCGGCGGCGAGACCCGCCGGCTGCGCTACGCGAAGAACCCTCCGACGGTCATCATGCTCGCGGGTCTCCAGGGTTCGGGTAAGACGACCCTGGCGGGCAAGCTCGGGCGCTGGCTTCAGCAACAGGGCCACACGCCGCTGCTCGTCGCCTGCGACCTCCAGCGTCCCAATGCCGTCAACCAGCTCTCGGTGGTCGCCGAGCGCGCCGGTGTCGCCGTCTTCGCCCCCGAGCCGGGCAACGGCGTGGGCGACCCGGTGAAGGTCGCCGAGGACTCGGTGGTCCACGCCCGGGAGAAGCAGCACGACGTGGTGATCGTCGACACCGCGGGCCGCCTCGGCATCGACGAGGAGCTGATGCGGCAGGCCGCCGACATCCGCGACGCGGTCAGCCCCGACGAGATCCTCTTCGTCGTCGACGCGATGATCGGCCAGGACGCGGTCACCACGGCCGAGGCGTTCCGCGACGGCGTCGGCTTCGACGGCGTGGTCCTCTCCAAGCTCGACGGCGACGCTCGCGGCGGTGCGGCCCTCTCCGTCGCCCAGGTCACGGGCAAGCAGATCATGTTCGCCTCCAACGGCGAGAAGCTGGACGACTTCGACGCGTTCCACCCGGACCGCATGGCGTCCCGCATCCTCGGCATGGGCGACGTACTGACGCTCATCGAGAAGGCCGAGCAGACCTTCAGCCAGCAAGAGGCCGAGAAGATGGCCGCGAAGCTGCAGAAGGGGCCGAAGGAGTTCACGCTCGACGACTTCCTGGCGCAGATGGAGCAGGTCCGCAAGATGGGCTCCCTGTCCAAGCTGCTCGGGATGATGCCCGGCATGGGCCAGATGAAGGAGCAGATCAACGACCTCGACGAGCGCGAGGTCGACCGCACGGCCGCGATCATCAAGTCGATGACGCCTGCCGAGCGCGCCGAGCCCACCATGATCAACGGTTCACGCCGCGCCCGTATCGCACGGGGTTCCGGCGTCGAGGTGAGCGCGGTGAAGAACCTCGTCGAGCGGTTCTTCGAGGCGCGCAAGATGATGTCGCGCATGGCCCAGGGCGGCGGCATGCCGGGGATGCCGGGGATGCCCGGCATGGGCGGCGGAGGCAAGAAGAAGCCGAAGCAGCAGAAGAAGGCCAAGGGCAAGCGCCAGTCGGGCAACCCGATGAAGCGCAAGCAGGAGGAGCAGGCCGCCGCCCAGCGCAAGGCGGCGGGCGCGGGCAGCGCCTTCGGCGGTTCGGGCGCGGGACAGGGCCCTGAGGAGTTCGAACTTCCTCAGGAGTTCAAGGACATGCTCCCCCCGAAGTGAAGCATCGGGCGCGGGGGCGGATGATGTCGTTCATGCGCGTATACATCCGGCCCCCGCAGCCCGGCGACGAGACCGCCTACCGAGAGGCGGTGCTCCGCTCCGCCGACCATCTCAGCCCCTGGAACCCCGTCGAGCCGGACGGCCTTCCCGATCTGCTGCGGCGTCAGGGCCCCGCGCTGCGCAGCTTCATGATCTTCGACGCCGAGGACGACGGGCTCGTGGGACGCGTCAACGTCGCGAACATCGTCCGTGCCCGCTTCTGCAACGGCGCGCTCGGCTACGACAGTTACGTGCCGTACGCGGGCACCGGCCGCATGACCGAGGGCATGCGGCTGATCGTCGACCGGTGCTTCGAGAGCGCCCCGCAGGGGCTGGGACTGCACCGTCTGGAGATCAACGTCCAGCCGGAGAACGACCGCTCCACCGCCATGGCGCGGCGCCTCGGTTTCCGGCACGAGGGGTTCTCCCCGAGGATGCTCTTCCTCAACGACGCCTGGCGCGACCACGAGCGGTTCGCCATCACCGCCGAGGAGTGGCCCGAGGCGCGTGCCGCCGTGCAGCTTCGTGAGCAGGCCCGTGGCAACGGTTCGAGGCGCGAGACCCGTCCCGGGTCGCGGCAGGGGCGGCCCGAACCGGGTGTGGGAATGGGCGCCGACCGCTGACACCGGCCACCGGGCCGTCTGCTGACGACTGACGTTCTGACGGTCGACGGCTGACCGCTGACCGATGACGGCCGCCTGCTATCCGCTGACGACTGACCGACCCGATGACGACTGACCGTTCCCGCGCCCGGCTCGCTGCCCGGCGCGGGAGCCCCATGGTCCGGGCCGAAGTCCAGCCCCAGGCCGGTTCAAGGCACGCCCATGCGCAGGTCAAGGCCCGGAATATCACCGGTGATTGGCGAGTGTCTGATGCCCCGCCAGGTGAAAGATGTACGGTACATGCCACTGGGGCGGTGTCATTCGGACACGGCCCCGACGGCATTCCGCCCCCCTTCGTACACCGGAGAGCCTTATGCGTAACCGATCCGTTCTGGCCGCGGTGAGCCTCGCGGCGGTCGCTCTCGTGGCCTCGGTCCCCGTGCCCGCCGCGGCGGCAGCGGGGAGCACCGGCAACGGCACCGCCGGCACCGGAGCCGCCGCGCCCGCGTCCGGACGTGCCGACTGCCCGCGGCTTTCGAAGAAGCTCAAGTGGTACGGCCACAACCGGGCCGCGTTGCAGCGGATGATCGACGAGCGCGGGCTCTGCGGTCACCACGCCGCAGGTGACGGCGAGTCCCGTCCGGTGGCCGCGTTCGACTGGGACAACACCGTCACCAAGAACGACACCACCGACGTGACCCTCGCCTGGGCCCTGAAGCACGACAAGATCCTCCAGCCCCGTAGCTGGCGCGACACCAGCAAGTGGCTCACGCCCGCCGCGGACCGTGCGCTGACGAAGGCGTGCGGCGAGTCCGTGCCCGTGGGCCGTCCGCTGCCCACCTCCACCGACACCGACTGCACCGACGAGATCTTCCAGATCCGCACCGAGGCGCAGACGATGGACGGCCACCCGGCCTTCGGCGGCGAGTGGAACCACCGCCGCACGGTGCCCGAATACGCCTGGGTGGCGCAGCTCTTCGCCGGTCACACCCCGGCCCAGGTCGCCGCGTACACCGAGGCCGGACGCAAGAAGAGCCTGGCCGCCCGCGTCGGCAGCGAGATGGAGGTCGGCACCCACACCGTCCCGGCGTACGTGCGCTACTACCCGCAGCAGAAGGACCTCATCGGCACCCTGAAGAAGGCCGGATTCGACGTCTACATCGTCTCGGCGGGAGTCGAGTACGCGGCCGAGGTGTGGGCGAAGGGCGTCGGCATCGACGCCGAGCACACCATCGCCATCCGCAGCGTCCTGCGCGACGGCCGCATCACCACCCGCAACGAGGGATGCGGGGGAGAGCCCGCATCCGAGGGCGAGACCATCCCCTACATCGACGGCAAACGCTGCTGGATCAATCAGGACATCTACGGGATCAAGGGCGCGGCCGCCTGGAAGCAGCAGGACCGCGCGCACCGCATCGCCTTCGGCGCGGGCGACGCCGACACCGACGTCACCTTCGTACGCGACGCGACGGGCGGGCACCTCGTGCTCAACCGCAACAAGGACGAGGTGATGTGCCGCGCCTACGACGACGAGGACGGCCGCTGGCTGGTGAACCCGATGTTCATCGAGCCGCTGCCGCAGAAGCCGGAGCCCTACCCGTGCGCGACGTCCGCGTACATCGAGGAGAACGGCGCGCTGACGGCGGTGCGGCGCTACGACGGCAGCGTCGTGCCCGACCAGCGGGACGGCGTCTTCGGCTGAGCCGTACGGGACTTGAGGCTTCGGCCGGGACGCCGGTCCCGCGCCGCCCGGGTCAGACGGGGAGCGGAGAGCCCGCGGCCGTGCCGCGCGGGCCCTGGCCGGTGTCCTCCCCGTCGCTCCGGGGTGAGCCGATGCCGAGGAAGCGTGCCGCCGTGGCACCCACGTCGGCGAGGGACGCCGCGTCCGGGAGCAGCAGCGCCCCGGACGCGGCGTTCTGCGTCCCGGCGCGGCGGACGAGCATCAGCACCGGCACGTACTCGCGGGTGTGGAACGCGTGCCCGATCAGCGGGTCGTTGCCGTGGTCCGCGGTGACGACCAGCCGGTCGCCGGGCCGGTCCAACTCCTCGATCAGCAGGGCCAGTCCGGCGTCGGCCTGCTGAAGCACCTCGCCGAAACGCAGCGGGTCCTGCTGATGCCCGGCCAGATCGGTCTCCTGGACGTTGGCGACCACGAGAGCCGGGGCGACGGCCCTGTCCTCGGCGTCTCCGGTGTCTCCGGTGTCTCCGGCGTCTCCGCTCCCTCCGTCCCCTACGGGCCAGGGTCGTGCCCGTACGGCGTCCCGCACCGCGTCCAGGGTGTGCGCCATCACCTCGTCCGTACGAACTGCCGGGCGGCGCACCGCACTCGGGCACGCGAGGATGTCCGCCGCCTTGCCGACCAGGGTGACCGCGGTGCCCGCGCGTGCCGCCAGCTCCGGCAACTGCCGTGCGTGGTCCAGCGGCGCGCCCAGGTGCTGAACGCGGAGGCCGCCGTTGCGGTAGAAGCCGGAGGCCGGGGTATCGAGGCCGGCGGTGCCGCCGTCGCCGTGCCGCACGAAGGAGCGCAGCGGGCCGTCGGCTTGACCGCCGACCGCGATGACCCGGGCGACGGGTGCGACGGCGCGGACTGTGCGGGCTATGGAGAGGATCGCTTCGAAGGGCCGGTCGTCCAGGCATGCGGAGACGTTCCAGTTGACGCCGGGGTCGGCCTCCAGGTTGTCGTGCACGAGCACGTGGCCGTCGACGAGCAACACCGGGCCGCCGTCCAGGGGTCGGGCCTCATGGCCCGCGTCCTTCAGCGCACGTACCACATGCGCGGTGTGCTGCGAGAGACGGGCGAGGCCGATCCCGGTGAAGTCGGCGCCCATCATGGTCTGGTGGCCCGCCCAGGTGTCGGCGCCGTCGTAGCCGAGCGCGGCACGGGCGAGGGCGACCGGCAGCGTCGTCGCGGGCGCGAGCGCGGGGTGCGGGCACAGCACGCCGAGTCCGAGGCGGCCGAGGGCGGGAAGCCGCAGATGACCGCCGTTCACGGCCCGGCAGCGGTCGAGGAGATGCCGGAGGGTGTGTGCGTCGCGGTCGCCGGGACGCAGGGCGCCCGCGTCGGGCATGGCGCCGATGCCCAGCCCGTCGAGTACGACGATCACCGTCCTGCCGGCGGGCGGCGGCGACGGCAGCCCCCGGCCCGCGCCGGACACGCCGGCGCTCACAGGGCCCGGCCCAGCGGGTCGTACAGGCCGGTCAGTTTCGGGGTGCCGGAGGCCAGCCCGGAGACCACGGCGACGCTGCTGCGGGTGACGAACATCTGCGTGCGGAAGGCGAGCAGCGCCGTGTCGCCGACTCGTACCGGCGGCGCACCGGGCGAGGGGGCGTCCAGCAGCCGGTAGTAGTCGATGTTCTCCGCGGGCATGCCCTGCACGGGCAGCCGCAGACCCGTGCGGTGCAGCAGTGCCTCCTTGATGTGCGCACGGGGATAGAAGCCGCCTCCGAGGAGCGCCGGGCGGCCGTCGGCGAGGGTGTGGGCGACCTCGGTGACATAGACGTAGCCGGGGCGTTCCGGCTGCTCGGGGTCGGCCGCGTGCAGCGGCGTGGTGCCGGTGAGAGCGTGCCCGGGCTCGCCGTGGGTGGCGCCGAGTCCGGCGAGCAGCGGCAGCGCGGCGGCCGAAGTGGCGCCCGGCGCACTGAGTTTGAGGTCGCTGTGGCCACGGCTCTCCAGCCGTGCGCGGGCCTCGCGCAGCCTCGTGAAGGTCTCCGTGGGCCGCAGTCCCGTAGCGGGGTCGCACACCAGGCACGGGAACCCCGTCACGCCCGCGATGCGTACACCCGGCATCTCCTCGGCCTCGGCCGCGAAGCCGTCGACGCCGCCGGGCGGCACACCGCCCTCCTGGCCGGGGAAGACCGCGCGGGCCCCGCCCGCCAAGCGCAGCAGTACGTCCTGCACGAAGCCCTGCCGTAGTGCCTCGTCGGAGACGGCACGGGCGTTGGCCGCGTCGAAGACGGTGACCGCTTCGGGGCGCCAGGCCAGCATCTCCGGGAGCGCCCGCCGAGGGATCTGCACGAGGTGGCCGATGTTGCCGGTGCGTGCACCGGCGGCGTGCAGCGCGCGCGCCTCGGGGGCGTCGATCGCGGCGGAGGCGGGCAGATGACGGGCCGCGGCGGCGATCAACTCGGGGTTGCGGCCGAGCTGTTTGACGACGAACCACAGCGTCAGGCCGTGCCGGCGGGCCCGTTCTGCGAGCAGTGCGGCGTTGGCCTCCACGGCGTCCCGGTCGACGACGTAGGTGTCCGGCGGTATCGCGCCGTCCCGGTGCAACGCGGCGGCCGTGTCCGCGAGTCCGGGGTTGCGGGCGAGGACGGTGTCGAGGAACAAGGTCGGTCCTCCGGGGGCGGGACGGTGGCTGGAGGGGCGGGATGCGCCTGGTGGCCTAAGGGGCGGCGCTCTCAGGACGCTCCCGGTCCGTGCGCCGCATACAGGTCCTCCAGGGCGCGCCGCAGGATGTCCACCACGAGGCCGGCGCCCGCACGCATCGGATTGATCCGCACCGTCCAGTCGGCGAGCCCCGGTTCGTCGTCCAGGGCGGAGGAGGACATCCGGTAGAACAGCGGGGCGATCTCGTAGCGGGAGCAGGCGCCCACCGGGTAAGGCGCCGCCCCGTAGCGCGCCGCCAGCTCCGGCAGCCCACGCGCCAGCGGCCTGTCCAGCCGCACCACCACACAGCGGTCCTGCACGTTCGCCAGCCGGACCTCCGCCACGCCTGGCACCTCGCCCGCCTCCAGCCGCGCCGCGACCTCCTCGCCCGTGCGCGACTGCACGGACCACATCACCGGTACGTGTGTGAGCGCACGCAGCGCCTCCAGCGCCTGACCGCCCTGAACCTGGCCGCCGCCCGAGTAGTTGTCCTCGCGTACGCGCCCCACCAGCGCTCCGGAACCCACGACGGCGCCCACGCCCTCCGGTCCGTGCAGCTTGAACAGCGAGAAGCACGAGGCGTCCGCGCCCATCCCGGCGCCGCTCGTGGGCACCCTGAAGACGGCGTAGTTGTCGTCCACGACGGTGCGCACACTCGCAGCACGGCACATCGCCACCACTTCCCCCGGGTCGTGGGAGTCGCCGAGCCGCTGCCGTGAGTGCTGTACGTACGCGAAGCGGAACTCCCCGCTCGCCAGGGCTTGTTCGAGGGCCGCGCGGTCGCCGAAGTCCACCTGGTGGGTGCGTACGCCCAGACCGCGCAGGGTCACCGCCGTGGTGCGGTAGACCGGAGCGCTGTGGATGAGCAGCGGCTCCCCGTGACGCAGCACCGCGGCGAGCGCGCTGCGGATCGCGCCGGTGCCCGCGCCCTGCACCAGCGCGGCGTCGTCCGCGCCGAAGAAGTCCGCCAGCACCGCCTCCACACGGGCCGTCGTACGGGGTCTGCCCAGGCCGGGCACGACACCGGCGTCCGCTTCGAGGAGCTGTGTGCCCTCGAAGTGCCGCGCGGTGCACTCCAGCAGCCGGAACTGCGTCTGCACGGCCTCCTCCAGACCCACGGTGGGCAGCGGGTACGTCCGCGGCAGTCGTGGCGCGCTCATCTCACGGCTCCTCCTTCCTCCTCGCACTGCTTCTCGCCGTGGGCCCGGCCCCGGGCGTCGTCATGGGCCCGGCCGTGGGCAAGCCGGTCGCCGTCGCCGTCGCCTTCGACGTCGCCTTTGCCTTCGATGTCGCCGTCGTCGCCCGTCAGAAAGCGCAGCGGATTGCGCCGCGTCAGCAGGTCGATCAGATCGTCGTCGGCGCCCGCCGCCCGCAGCCGCGGAAGGAACGAGCGGAACAGATGGCCGTAGCCTCTGCCGCCCTCGCTTCTGAGGTAGCCGTGGCGCGAGATGTCGCAACTGAGCAGCGCACGCTCGGCGTGGCCCGCCTCCAGCAGCGCGAGCAGCAGCCTCAGCCGTGAGCCGTCGCTGCGGTAGTTCTCCTTGCCGACGGTGTCGAACGCGATGTACGCGCCCGCCGCGGCCAGTTCGCGGTGCACGCCGGGGTCGTCGAGCAGATCCTGGTGCCCGACGCAGACACGGTGCGGCGCCAGCCCGGCACCGGTCAGCACCTCGATCTGGGCGAGCCCGCCCCGGCCCAACTGGGCGTGTGTGGCCACCGACAGGCCCGTCGCCCGCGCGGCGAGCGCGGCGGCCGTGAGGGTACGGACCTCCTGCGCGCTCGGTACGTCGCCGTGGCTTCCGGCCTCACCGATCACCCCGGGGCGTACGGGAGTACCGCCGGAGCCGGAGCCGGAGCCGGAGTCGGAGCCGAGGCCGAGGTCCCGTCCGGCGTCCCGGCTGTGGTCACGGGCCGAAGTTCCGCCGCCGGCCCCGGACTCGGGGCCGATCCCGTCCTCGATCTCGTGGATCAGCAGCTCGGCGAGTTCACCCGCGTCCGCCGTCGCCGCCTCCTCCGGGTGGAACCGCTCGTAGTACCAGCCCGTGCCCGCCACCACCGCGACCCCCGACTCCCGCGACAGCCGCGCCAGGGCGCGAACATCCCTGCCCATGCCCCGGCACGTCAGCTCCACGACCAGTGAAAGGCCGAACTCCTCGCGCAGCGCTCCCAGTTCGGCCCCCACCGGCGCCATGTGGCGGCCGTCGAGCACCGCTTCGGCGTCCCCGCCGTGCGACAGGTCCAGCGCCAGATGCTCGTGCGGCAGCACGGGACCGCGTACCCGGGCCGTTGCGAGCGGCCCCGCGACGGTACGCAGCAGACGCTCGGACCGCTGCGGGGGCCGCTGCTCGTACATGCCCGGTGCCCCTTCCCTGCCGTGCCTGTCCACCTGGGGGAGGGGGTCAGCTCTTGACCGGGGTGAACAGGTCAAGCCAGTAAAGGAGGTTGAGCAGCACTCCGCCCACCAGCACCGCGGCGGGTGCGGCGGCCATACGCACCACGACCCGGCCCGTCGCCTCGTTGAGCAGATAGAGACCGCCGACGATGAGGATGCCCAGCCCGCCGCCCATGGTGTTCGCTGCCAGCAGCGACCCGAACAGGATGGCCAGCCACAGGCTTTCGCTGATCGCGCTGCGCAGATGCTCGGAGGAGTCCCGTACCGACGGAAGCCGCCCCAGCATCCTGCCGATCCAGGAGAGCGCCAGCACCTCGACGGCGAAGACGGCCGCACCGGCGAGCACGGCCAGCCAGGGGTTCGGCAGCAGATAGCCGATGGGGTAGACGAAGGTGAAGCCCGCTATCGCATACGCGCCGGAGGCGAGCGCGGTGGTGGCGATCAGGGGTATGAAGCCGAACACGCGGTAGAAGTCGACCTGCGCTGCCCCGGCGTGGTCGCCCTTGGCTATGAGGAAGCTGGTGGCCTCGCCGCCGCCGAAGACATGCATCTGCGCCAGCAGGCACACGCCCGCGCCCAGCAGCATGAACAGCGGCAGATGGCGGCGCAGCCGGGTCGCGCTCGCGCTGAACAACGAGCGCATCGGGTCCTCCAGTTCGGCCTCGGAGACCGTACGGGAGTCCGGCGCCGCGGAGGCGGCCGTACCGGCCTTGGCTGTGGCGGTGGCTGGGGTCGCGGTCGCCTTCGCGTCTGCGTCTGCGGCTGCGGCTGCGGTCTTCGCGTCTGCCCCGCCCGCACCCGCACCCGCGCCCACTCCCGCGACCGCTCCGGCCTCGGCCCGCGCCTCGTCGGCCTCCTGCTGCGCCTTCTCCTCCTGCTCGCGTTCGGCCGCCTCCGCCCGCTCCGCGCGCCGCTGCCGTACGTCCTTTGCCGTGGCGAAGCCGATGAGCATGACGACGCCCACCGCCATCGCCGGCGCACCGGCGAACACGTCGGGCCACAGCTTCATCGTGAGGACGACCAGGGCCAGTTCGACCACACCCGCGATGCCGCCGCGCAGCCTGCCGAACTGCCTGCTGATCGCGAGCACCGGGAAGAGCGTGAACAGGAAGAGGATCGGCGTCGACATCTGCTGCATGGCCGTGAGGAAGTCGACGGGCAGATCGTGCGCGACCTTGTTCGCACCGCCCAGCCCGAAGACGACCACGGCACCCCAGGCGCCGCCCAGCAGCGGGGCGAGCCACCGCTTCGGCGAGAGCAGCCCCAGCACATCGGTGGGCAGGAACAGCAGCCAGGGGTTGAGCACCCCGGTCGACAGCGCCATCGGCGCCCCCAGCCCGAAGATGAACCCCGCGGAGAGGCCGAAGGAGACCGCCGTCGTCGCACTGCGCGTACTGCGGCCCTGGATGAAGTCGAGCATGAACGGCCGTACGCCGTCGTTGAACACCGCCAGCGCCAGATGGGATATGAGCGCGGTCAGCGCACACAGCAGGATCACGGTCGTCTGCTGGGCGCCCGAGAAGTCCAGGCTGTGTCCGCCGGCGCTGCCCGCGCCTGCCAGAAGATCGCTCACGGGATTCTCCCTCTCCTCGTCCGGCGGACCGGCGGTTCAGCGGGTGTGCGCGGCGATTGCACGCGCGATGACGGGTGTGGTGTCCGTGATCTGGTCGACGCCGAAGCCGAAGACCTTCCTGCCGCTCTCCAGCAGTTCGGTGACCTCCGCCTCGCTGGGCACGCTCCGCCCGAAGGTGTGGCACACGCCGCTGCCGAGCACGCCGAGGAGCACCCCGAGGGACGCCCCGGCACCGGTGTGGCACGTACCGAGGTAGTAGTCGGCCTGCCCGGCGCGCAGCCTCATCGCCGCCTCCATGTCCGAGGACACGGCGACCTCCAGGCCGTCGATGCCCAACCCGCCCAGCTCCTCGGCGACTTGGGCCTTGCCGATGCCTCCGGTGAGGATCCTCGTCACGGCTGCTCTCCGTTCTGCCGTACGGACGCGCCCTCGGGCACGCCCGCTCGTTCGCCTGCCCCCGGCCGCTGCTGGAGTACGGCCAGATGCATCGCCAGGTAGTGGATCTCTGAGCCGGGGAGCGGCGGGGCGCCGAGCGTCCGCTGCGCGCGTGCGGCGATCTGCCGCGCCAGCCGCAGGGCCCCCGGCCGGTCCGCCAGTTCGGCCGCCATGTGCTCGCCCGCGGCCGGGTCGTCGACGGGTTCGCCGTCGAGCAGCCGGTTCAGGGCCGTCATCAGATGGCTGGTGAGCATTCCGGCGGTCTCCTCCGAGACGGGCAGTCCCGCTCGGGCCAGTCCTTTCAGCTCCCGCTCGACGAACTCCACGATTTCCGCGCGTACTTGACCGGTCTCGCGGAACAGCCCGATGCGCAGGGCGAGTTGTTCCTCCAGCGTCCCGTCCGGAATCCCGTACGGATTCCCGCCCTGTTTCTCCTGCATGGAGCGTCCTTCCACGGCACTGACACCGGCCACGACAGTAATCAGGATTCTGCTTTCTGGGGAGCCCTGCTGCGGCTCCTTTTTTCGGCGCCCGCATGGAAACAGGCGCGGAGGCAGCGGAGGAAATGCCAAATGGCCGCGGAGTACTGGGAGTTGAGGAAGCCGGGACCCGGGGGAGCCGGGAAGGAAAGGACCGCGGGGCGCGAAGCCCGGGCGGTCAGTACAGCGGCACCCGTTCGCCCCGCAGTACCTCTCCCTGCACCTCGGTCACCACGGAGAAGTCCAGCGACGCCCGTACGGCGTCGAGCGCGGGCGTCTCACCGGACCGCCCGATCAGCGCCGCGCTGGAGTTGCGTGAGGCCAGCTCACGGGCGATCTCCTCGTCCAGCGGCAGGACTTCGACGTCGGGGCCGAGATGGTCGCGCACCTCGTCGAGGTTCCACACCGTGGCGTCGACGCGTCCCTGCGCGAAGAGACCGCGAAGCTGCATGTACGACGCCTCGACCCACTCCACGTCCTCCCGGCCCGCGAACGCCCGTGCCGCCAGCATCCGCAGATCCTCCGAGGAGGAGTCCACTGCGACGCGCAGCCCCTCGGTTCGCAGCGGGGTGCCGCGTCGCAGCAGCAGCCCGTGCGAGCCGACGTACGTACCGGGCCCCAAGTCGGCCACCAGCTCCACGGGATGCTCCTCCGCGATCCGGTCCGCGGCGAAGCGCGAGAGCACGACGAGGTCGGCCTTGCCGTCCAGCAGCGCACCGAGACGCGTGGACGCGCCCCTCATGAAGGTGATGGCGAACGGCGCCCCGGCCTGCTCGAACGCCGCACGCAGCCCCGTGGCCAGGCCCTCGTAGCGGTGCGAGTACGGCAGGGGCATCGCGGCGAGCAGCGTGCCCAGCCCGGCGAGCCGCCACAGTATGGCCCGCTCCGAGCGCACGAGGAACGTGCCGAGATGGCCTCGGGCCTTGGTCTCGACGGCGCCCTCCTCCTCCAGGAGCTGAAGCGCCGCCTGCACGGTGCCGTTCCCCACCTTCAACTCGGCGGCGAAGTCGCGCAGTCGTGGAAGGCGTGTGCCCGGCCTCGTGATTCAGCAGCAGCGCGGCCAGTTGACGTGCTGCCATTCCGTTACGGGTGAGGAAGCGCGCCCCGTCGCCGCCGATCATGCGCCGGATAATATCCAGAATCCTGGATATTGCCAACGGGAAGAGCACGTGATCCTGCTCTCTCCCTGGTCGCAGGCGGTACCCCGGTGCACACGACTCCGGAGAATGTCGGTATGGTCACCGAGGTGTACCGATCGCTCCCGACGGGCCTCCTATCCCGGAGGTACGTCCGGGATGGCCGTGTCGGGCGGAGTCATCCATGCTCCTGTCCGCTCGCCCCGCTGGTGCGGCACCATCGCAACTGACCGGTACGTGCAAAATATTCAAGTTGTCCCGGAATCGGAACACTGAGGCGGTCCGACTCGTTGAGCACGACGTGAGCACGACACCACCAGTCCTCGCCGCCGAGTTGGCAGCAGCATGGGCGGACATTCAAAGTCACCACCCGGAGCTGCCGGACTTGGCCGCGCCCGAATCGCTTATCGGGGAGTCCTCGTCCGCATGCGGCGGCGGACTCTCCTTCGAAAGGCTGCTGCACGAGGCCGTGCACGGAATCGCGGCGGCACGCGGAATCAGAGACACCTCCCGCGCAGGCCGCTATCACAACCGCAGATTCCTCGCCGTGGCCGAGGAGTTGGGGCTTGTGCATCCCGAAGAGCCGCACGCCAGCAGTGGTTTCTCACTCGTCAATCCGTCCGCGGAGACCAGACGCATCTACCGGCCCACGATCGAGCGCCTTCAGCGTGCGCTGAAGGCATACAGCGCCGCGACGGAGACGGACGGCGCGGGCAGCTTCCGCGGCCCCGCGGCCCGTCACGGTTCGAGCGGCGGCGGCGTGCGCGTGAAGGCCGTGTGCGACTGCGGGCGGAACGTGCGCGTGGTGCCCTCGGTGCTGGCGCAGGCCCCGATCGTGTGCGGAGCGTGCCGCAAGCCGTTCCGCATCCCCGACACCGCGGACACCGCGGTGGGGCGTGCCGGTGCGGGCTCCGGCTCCGAGGAGCGGGTGGAGGCGGTCGCCGGCGTCGGCTGACACCGGGCCGGGCGCGGCTGCTCCTCCGCGTGACGATGTGAAGTACAGGGCGGCGCCGGGGAGTTGAGACGTCCCCGGCGCGCGGTCCCTCGTACGTCGGCCGGGAGCGGTGATCGTTTGCGCCGCCGCCCCTACGTCGCTCCGGGCGGGCCCCTTCCGCCCGTCTGCTACGGCCCGATGCCCCCGCGGTATCGGGCCGAACCGGGTTCGGCCGGGCGGGTCACTTGTGGCATCATGGTGCGCTGTACTCGACAGTCGCACAGGACCCCTCTCTCCTTCGGCTGACGCGTCCATCGGACCTCCGGGTACCGCAACCCCACGTGGTCACCCGTTGTGTCCACCCACGTCAAGACCAGGAGACACCACAGCAGTGGCAGTCAAGATCAAGCTGAAGCGACTGGGCAAGATCCGCTCGCCGCACTACCGCATCATCGTCGCCGACTCCCGTACGCGCCGTGACGGCCGTGCCATCGAGGAGATCGGTCTCTACCACCCGGTGCAGAACCCTTCGCGCATCGAGGTCGACTCGGAGCGCGTCCAGTACTGGCTGGGTGTCGGTGCGCAGCCGACCGAGCCCGTCGCGGCCATCCTCAAAGTCACCGGAGACTGGCAGAAGTTCAAGGGTCTGCCGGCCCCCGAGCCGATGAAGGTCGCCGAGCCGAAGGCCGACAAGCGTGCCCTCTTCGAGGCCGCGGCCAAGGAGTCGGCGGACGAGCCGAAGGGTGAGGCGATCACCCAGAAGGCTAAGAAGGCGGACAAGAAGGCGGACGAGGCCGACAAGAAGGCCGAGTCCACCGACGAGTCGACCGGGTCCTGATCATGCTCGAGGAGGCCCTCGAGCACTTGGTCAAGGGCATCGTCGACAACCCGGACGAGGTGCGGGTCGAATCGCGCACCCTGCGCCGCGGGCGCGTTCTGGAGGTCCGGGTCCACCCCGACGATCTCGGAAAGGTGATCGGCCGCAGCGGTCGCACCGCGCGCGCTCTGCGTACGGTCGTGAGCGCCCTCGGCGGGCGGGGCGTCCGCGTCGACCTGGTCGACGTGGACCAGGTCCGCTGAGCAGCCGCACAAGACAGCACCGGCACGGGCCGGGGACGGCCACTGGCCGTCCCCGGCCCGCGTTCGCATGCGGGGGTGCGCCCGCGGCACCCCGGGAACGGCAGGAGCCGCAGGCAGTGGGACTCCGCCGTAGGCAGCAGGGCATCCAGAGCACGGAAAGCACGGAGAGGCACAGTGCAGCTAGTCGTCGCGCGCATCGGCCGCGCCCACGGCATCAAGGGCGAGGTCACCGTCGAAGTGCGTACGGACGAGCCGGAGTCGAGGCTCGCCCCGGGCGCGGTGCTCGCCACCGACCCTCCGCGGCCCAGGCCGCTGATCATCGAGCGCGGCCGGGTGCACAGCGGCCGGCTGCTGCTGCGCTTCGAGGGGGTCCGCGACCGTGACGCCGCCGAAGCCCTCCGCAACACCCTGCTCATCGCCGAGATCGACCCGGATGAACAGCCCGAGGACCCGGACGAGTTCTACGACCACCAGCTCGTCGACCTCGACGTCGTCACCCGTGACGGGACGGACGTGGGCCGTATCGAGGAGGTCGCGCACCCGCCAGGGCAGGACCTCCTCGTCGTGAAGAGGGAGGACGGCGGCGAGGTGCTGATCCCCTTCGTCACCGAGATCGTCCCCGAGGTCGACCTGGCGGCGCAGCGGATCGTCGTGGACCCGCCACCGGGGCTGCTGGACGAGGCCGGAACCGAACGTACCGGCACCGGCGCGTCCGCGAACGACCCGGCAGAGGGCCCGGAGTCCGGCGCCTCGACGGGCTCTTCCGCCCCGGAACGCGACACCGGGGACGGCCCCCGGTGAGGATCGACGTCGTCACCATCTTCCCCGAGTATCTGGAGCCGCTGAACGTCTCCCTCGTCGGCAAGGCCCGCGCCCGCGGCCTCCTCGACGTGCGCGTGCACGACCTGCGCGCATGGACGCACGACCGGCACCACACCGTCGACGACACCCCCTACGGCGGCGGCCCCGGCATGGTCATGAAGCCCGAGCCGTGGGGCGAGGCCCTGGACGAGATCATCGGCACGGCCACGCCCCCGCCCGCGCTGGTCGTGCCCACCCCCAGCGGCAGGCCCTTCGACCAGGAGCTGGCCGTCGAACTCTCCCGCGCACCCTGGCTGGTCTTCACCCCCGCCCGCTACGAGGGCATCGACCGTCGCGTCGTGGACGAGTACGCGGAACGCCTGACGGTCCACGAGGTCTCCATCGGCGACTACGTGCTGGCCGGCGGCGAAGCACCCGTACTGGTCATGGTGGAGGCCGTCGCACGGCTGCTGCCCGGCGTCCTCGGCAACGCCGAGTCCCACCGCGACGACTCCTTCGCGGGCGGTCCCATGGCAGGACTGCTCGAAGGCCCCGTCTACACGAAGCCGCCGCAGTGGCGTGACCGAGGCATCCCCGACGTACTGCTCTCCGGCCATCACGGCCGTATCGCACGCTGGCGAAGGGACCAGGCCCTGGCCCGTACGGCCGCGAACCGGCCCGATCTCATCGCCCGCATCGACCCTGCCGCACTCGACGCGCACGACCGCGCCGAGCTGGAGCGCCTGGGCTGGAGCGAGGGAACCGACGGCCGATTTTGGCCGACCGGGCAGCACGTGGAAGAATAGGCGGCTGCTCCGTACCGGCGCGCGACCCTGCCACAGGGGGACCGACGCCCGCACGGGCCGGAGCCCTCCAGTCAGCATCACGATCACATTCCGCTGATGACCTGTGGCATCGGCGAGGAAAGCAGACGGTCATGTCTCAGCTTCTCGAAAACCTCGATGCGGCTTCGCTGCGCGACAACGTGCCGGCCTTCCGCCCCGGTGACACGGTCAACGTCCACGTACGCGTCATCGAGGGCAACCGCTCGCGTGTCCAGCAGTTCAAGGGCGTCGTCATCCGCCGCCAGGGCGGCGGCGTGCGGGAGACCTTCACCGTCCGCAAGGTCAGCTTCGGCGTCGGCGTCGAGCGCACCTTCCCGGTGCACACCCCGATCGTGGAGAAGATCGAGGTCGTCACCCGCGGTGACGTCCGCCGCGCCAAGCTGTACTACCTGCGTGAGCTCCGCGGCAAGGCCGCCAAGATCAAGGAGAAGCGCGAGAACTGATCGAGCTGTCGGCGGTCCGGCGGGCGACTAGGCTTTCGGCCCGATGGACACCGAGACGCAGCAGCAGGACGACGCGGAGCGGGACCGCTCCTCCGGCCCCCTGGGGCAGGTGTGGAGGGGATGGTCACGCTCCGCTCGTTTGTGTGCCGTTGCTGCGTCGCTGCTCAGCGGGCTGCTGCTGATCAGCGCGTTCATCGCGCAGCCTTTTTTGATCCCGTCTGCATCAATGACCCCCACGCTGGCGGTCGGTGACCGGATACTGGTGAACAAGCTTGCCTACCGAATCGGCAACTCTCCGGGCCGCGGAGACGTTGTTGTCTTCGACGGCAGGGGTTCGTTCATGGACGAGGAGGGGACGGGCGGCAATCCGGTAGCCGGTCTGTTGCGAGAGGCCGGAGCTGCGGCCGGACTTGTGAAGCCGGCCGAGACGGACTACGTCAAGCGTGTGATCGGCGTCGGCGGAGATCGGGTCCGGTGCTGCGACAAGCGCGGAAGGATCGAGGTGAACGGTGTTCCGCTGGACGAGGACTATCTGCATGACGGTGACGACCCGTCAGCCGTACCGTTCGATATCGAAGTGCCTCAAGGGCGGTTGTGGGTGATGGGCGATCACCGTTCCGACTCCAGCGACTCACGGGACCACCTCGGTGACGCGGGTGGAGGTACCGTTCCCGTGGAGCGGGTGATCGGGCGGGCCGACGGCATCGCATGGCCGACGGACCGCTGGGGAACGGTTCACGGCGGGGGAGGTGCCCATGAGTGACAGGGTCGGCCCCGCGCGCCGATACGACTACGGCGTACCGAGCGACTACGACGACGAGCCCTACGACGGCCGCTACAACCGGCCTGCCCCCAACGGCGGTGGCGACTACGCCGGTTCGAACGGCTACGGCGATCCCAACGCCAACGGCGCCCAGAACGGCAACGGTTACGGCAGCGCAGGCGCCAACGGCTACCCGAACGGCAACGGTTACGGCAGCCCGAACGGCAACGGCGCGGTGCCCTACTCCGGCTTCACCGGACGCAACGGCGGCCCCGACGGCTCCGACTACTACTCCGGCGACTACGACTACACCGAGCCGTACGAGTACTTCGGGCGCTCCCAGGGCACCCGCGCGCCCAACGGCGCCCCCGGCGGCGACGGTTACCAGGTCCCCAACGGCTACGGCTACGGAGCGCCCAGCGGCAACGGCCTCGGCGCGTCCCCCACCGGCACGAACCCCCGCGTACCGTCACCGGCGAGCTTCCCGCCCAACGCCCCACTTCCGCCGCCGCAGGTGAGTTCCGGCGAGACCATGAAGCTGAGTGTCTACTCGGCACGGCTTCTGGATCTGCCCGGCCGCGAGACCAGGGACGAAAGGCTCGGCATCCCGCCCGGTCCGAGCGGCGGGCGTGCCGAGCGCCGGCGTGCGGCGAAGCGCGTCAAGCGGCGCAGACGTCTGTCGGTGACGAAGGAGATACCGATCCTCGTCGGTGTCGCCCTCGTCATTGCCCTTGTGCTGAAAACTTTCCTCGTTCAGGCGTTCGTGATCCCGTCGGGTTCGATGGAGCAGACGATCCGGATCGGCGACCGCGTCCTGGTGGACAAGCTGACGCCCTGGTTCGGTACGAAACCGGAACGCGGCGACGTGGTCGTCTTCGAGGACCCGGGCGGCTGGCTGCCCGCGGAGGAGAAGAAGCGCAAGGAAGACCCCGTCGGCGTCAAACAGGGCAAGGAGTTCCTGACCTTCATCGGCCTCCTGCCCTCCGACGACGAGCAGGACCTGATCAAACGTGTCATCGCCGTCGGCGGCGACAAGGTCAAGTGCTGCAACGCGCAGGGCAAGGTCACGGTCAACGGCAAGCCGCTCCAGGAGCCCTACATCAACCCGGGCAACAAGCCCTCGGAGATCAAGTTCGACGTCAACGTGCCGAACGGCCGCGTGTTCGTGATGGGCGACCACCGCGCCAACTCGGCGGACTCCCGCTTCCACTTGCGCGACGAGGGCAGCGGCACCGTTCCCGAATCCCAGGTCCAGGGGCGTGCCGTCGTCATCGCCTGGCCGTTCGACCACTGGGGCAAGCTGGAGGCGTCCGACACCTTCAGCGCCGTGCCGCAGGCACCGGGCGCATCGTCGGCGGCTGGACCGATCGGGGGCGCGAACGACCGACTGACGCAATATCCGATCCCTGCGGAACTCCCGCTCGTTATGGGAGTGGTGGGCCTGTCCCGGCTGTGGGACAGGCGGCAGTGGATTGTGAGGAGTGGTTGTGGGGGACTTGGCGGTCGGCGCTCGTTCCGGTTCCGGCGAGAACGAGGACGAGGGCGAGAGCGGCACGGAGCACAGGAACCCTGACGCATCCGCGTCACCCGCAGCCGTGTCCGCTTCCGGACCCGAGGCACAGACAGCGGCGAGCCACGAGCCGCCGACCGCAGAGAAAGGCAGTGACATCAGCGTGAGCACGGGTGCGGAAGACAGCACCACAAGTGATCACACGTCGGACGTACACGGCAGGCATCAGCGCTCGTTCTTCAAAGAGCTGCCGGTTCTGATCGGCATCGCGCTGATCCTGGCACTGCTGATCAAGACTTTTCTCGTCCAGGCGTTCTCCATCCCGTCGAACTCGATGCAGAACACCCTCCAGGTCGGGGACAGGGTGCTGGTCGACAAGCTCACCCCCTGGTTCGGCTCCGAACCCCAGCGGGGAGAGATCGTCGTCTTCCACGACCCGGGCGGCTGGCTGAACGAGGCGCCCGTGCCGCAGCCCAGCGGCGTCGGCGGCGCCATCCAGACCGTCCTCAGCGCCATCGGCCTCATGCCGTCCGCCGACGAGCAGGACCTGATCAAACGCGTCGTCGCCGTCGGCGGCGACCGCGTCGAGTGCAAGCGGGGCGGCCCCGTAAAGGTCAACGGCAAGGCCCTCGACGAGTCGTACCTCTTCCCCGGGAACACCCCCTGCGACGACAAGCCCTTCGGGCCCGTCGAGGTGCCCATCGGGAAGATGTGGGTGATGGGCGACCACCGCCAGGACTCCCTCGACTCCCGCTTCCACCAGAAGCTCGACAACGGCATGATCCCCACCGACCGCGTCGTCGGACGCGCTCTCGTGGTGGCCTGGCCGCCCACCCGCTGGTCCGCCCTGCCGGTGCCCGACACCTTCGACCGCAACGGCCTCGCCGCGAAGGCGCTGGACGGGGCACCCGCGGCGCTCGGCGCAGCCGGCGCGGTACCGCTCGTACTCTGGCGCCGCAGGCGGCGAGCGGTACGGACAGCGACGGGACCGGCCCCCGCGGAGCGTGCCGCCGGAGCGTCACCCGTACCGTCCGGCGAGCGGTCCGTCAACGGCTGACCTCCCCCCGTACTCACGGCCCTCTACCCCGGGTAAGGTGCGCCCAGACCGAAGCGGCGAGCGGACCGGGAGTGCGGGAATGGGCAAGGCGGGACGTACGGGCACAAGTCACGGTCGCCTCGGCCATGCGCTCTCCGGCATCGCCGTCGCCGTCGGCTGCGTGCTCTTCCTGGGCGCCTTCGTACTGGGAGCCGTCCTCTACCAGCCGTACACGGTGCCCACGGACTCCATGGACCCCACCGTCAAGGCGGGGGACCGGGTGCTCGCCGAGCGGATAGACGGCAAGGACGTACGCCGTGGCGACGTCGTCGTCTTCCAGGACTCGGTGTGGGGCTCGGTGCCCATGGTGAAGCGCGTCGTGGGCACCGGCGGCGACAAGGTCGCCTGCTGCGACAAGCAGGGCAGGCTCTCGGTCAACGGCGAGACCCTCGACGAGCCGTACCTGAAGGACACCGGACCCGACTCCCAGCCCCCGTTCAAGAAGACGACGGTGCCCCAGGGGAAGCTCTTCCTGCTCGGAGACCACCGCATGGACTCCGTGGACTCCCGCGTCCACCTTCAGGACGGCGACCACGGGGCCGTCTCCCGGTCTGCGGTGAACGCACGCGTCGACGCCGTCGCCTGGCCGTTCAACGGGCTCGGGATGCTCGCACGTCCGGCAGGCTTCGCCGCGCTGCCGGGCGGCACCTCCGACCCCGGGCCGCTTCAGCCGCTGCTCGTCGCCGTCGTCGCCGGTGCGGCCCTGATCCTGGGCGGTGCGGCGTACGGCCCGATAGCGCGGCGGGCCGGACGGGGCACTCGCGGCTGACGCACAATGGGGGCACGCACGGCTGAAGGGGAACATGCCATGAGCGCCGAGGACCTCGAGAAGTACGAGACCGAGATGGAGCTGAAGCTCTACCGGGAGTACAGGGACGTCGTCGGTCTCTTCAAGTACGTGATCGAGACGGACCGGCGGTTCTACCTCACCAACGACTACGAGATGCAGGTCCACTCGGTGCAGGGCGAGGTCTTCTTCGAGGTCTCCATGGCCGACGCCTGGGTGTGGGACATGTACCGCCCTGCCCGGTTCGTGAAGCAGGTGCGCGTCCTGACGTTCAAGGACGTGAACATCGAGGAGCTGAACAAGAGCGAACTCGATCTTCCCGAGAACTCCGGCTTCAAGGGCTGACGGCGGTTCGCGGGCCCCTTGCGGGACGATTCCCGGCGCCGGTGCCGGTGCCGGTGGGTGACCCTGGGTCGGCTCACCCTCTGCGGTGACGGACTTATCCACAGCAGCCCAGTCGTCCCCAGATTCCGTCCTTGATCATCTACGTACGCCCACCTCCGTCACAGTCGGTGACGGAGGTGGTGGGCATGAGCGCCCGTAAAGCCCTCGGCCGATACGGCGAGGACGTAGCAGCCCGAAGGCTGCGCCAGTCAGGAATGGCAGTGCTGGAACGCAACTGGCGCTGCGTCGAAGGAGAACTCGACATCGTCGCGAGGGACAAGGACGCCCTCGTGATCTGCGAGGTCAAAACACGGCGCACAGGCCGGGGAGGCGCCTTCGAACACCCGATGTCCGCCGTGACCCCGGCCAAATCCGCCCGGCTACGGAGACTCGCCTCGCGCTGGCTCACCGAACGCTGGCTCGCCCGGTACGGACAGCCGCCCCGCGGCGGTGTACGCATCGACCTCATCGGAGTGCTCCTGCCGGAACGAGGCGCGCCCCTGGTGCAGCACGCACGAGGAGTGGCCTGATGGGATTCGCCCGCACCCGCTCGGTGGCGCTCGTCGGAGTCGAAGGCGTCGTCGTCGAAGTCCAGGCAGACCTCGAACCAGGCGTCGCCACATTCACCCTCGTCGGACTGCCCGACAAGAGCCTCACCGAGAGCCGCGACCGCGTACGAGCAGCCATCGTCAACGCCGGTGCGGAATGGCCACAGCGGAAGCTCACCGTGGGACTCAGCCCGGCCGCGGTCCCCAAGAGCGGCAGCGGCTTCGACCTCGCCGTCGCCTGCGCCGTCCTCGGCGCCGCCGAACGCATCGACCCACGCAGCCTCGCCGACCTGATGATGCTCGGCGAACTCGGACTGGACGGGCGCGTGCGCCCCGTCCGCGGGGTACTGCCGGCCGTACTCGCAGCAGCCGACGCGGGCCACCGGCAGATCGTCGTCGCCGAGGAGACCGTGCCCGAGGCGTCCCTCGTGCCCGACGTCAGCGTCCTCGGCGTCCGCAGCCTCCGGCAGCTCATCGCGCTCCTCAACGACGAACCCCCGCCCGAGGAGCCACCCGACGGCACACTCCCGGACGACGTGCCGCCCCACGAGCAGCGGCCCGAACACAGGCCGCCCACAGCCTCGTTCACCGCCCACGGCTGGTCCGCACCCGGCCTCACGCGGCGAACGGAACGCACCCTCGATCTCGCGGACGTAGCGGGCCAGACGACCGCCAGGAGAGCCCTCGAAGTCGCAGCCGCCGGACGCCACCACATCTTCTTCAAAGGCCCGCCAGGGGCAGGCAAGACGATGCTCGCCGAACGTCTGCCCGGACTGCTGCCGCCACTGACTTCCCAGGAAGCACTCGAAGTGACCGCAGTGCACTCCGTCGCAGGCGCGCTCCCACCCGGGCAGCCACTCGTCCAACGACCCCCGTACTGCGCCCCGCACCACTCGGCGACCATGGCCTCACTGATCGGAGGCGGCACCGGCCTCCCACGACCCGGCGCCGTGTCAATGGCCCACCACGGAGTCCTCTTCCTCGACGAAGCCGCCGAATGCAGCGCACGGGTCCTCGACGCCATGCGGCAGCCCCTGGAGTCCGGACACGTCGTCGTCGCACGAGCCTCCGGCATGATGCGCATGCCCGCGCGCTTCCTGCTCGTCCTCGCCGCCAACCCGTGCCCCTGCGGACGGCACGGCATAAGAGGCGGAGGATGCGAATGCCGCCCCGCGTCCATCAGGCGCTACCGGGCACGACTCTCCGGCCCCCTGATGGACCGCGTCGACCTCAGAGTCCAGGTCAAACCGCTCTCCCGCTCCGAACTCGCAGGCCAGCACGGGCAGCCCGAGAACACCGCCACAGTCGCCGAACGCGTACTGGCCGCACGAGAACGAGCCGCCGCGCGCTACGCGGACACCCCCTGGTCCGCCAACAGCGACGTACCCGGCCACGAGCTGCGCACTCGCTGGCCCGCCGAAGCAGGCGCCCTCAGCAGGGCCGAAGACGACATGGAACAAGGACTGCTGACAGCACGAGGCATGGACCGGGTGCTCCGGGTCGCATGGACAGTGGCCGACCTCGCCGGACACGACCGCCCCACGCCCGAAGACGTCGACTGGGCGCTGGAACTGCGCACAGGCGTCAAACGAAGCCCATCCGCGTTCCGCGCACCGCTCACGGTGCCCAGGAGCAGGCCATGACCCCGTTGCCCGGCCCCGCTGACGGCGACGCCCCGGGAGACGAGGAACCCGGTGAGGCCGAGCCCCAAGAACGGCTCGCACGGGCCGCGTTGACCCGCATCGTCGAACCCGGCGACGAAACCGCCTGCCGACTGCTCCGCACCCACGGCGCACAAGAACTCATGCGCGCCTTACGCAACGACGCCCGGCCACTGCCCGGAATCAGCGCTGAACGCTGGACCGGGCTGCGCTCCCGATCCCAACGAGCCCACCCGGAAGCCGACTTGGCACACATCGAATCCGCGGGCGGACGCTTCGTCTGCCCGGGAGACCGCGAATGGCCAGGTCAACTCGACGCCCTCGGAGCCACACGTCCCATCGGGCTCTGGATCATCGGAGCGGCCTGTCTGCGGTACTGGGCACTGCGCTCCGTCGCCGTCGTAGGCGCCCGCGCCTGTACCGAATACGGCGTACACATGGCCGCCCTCCTCGGCTCAGGACTCGCCCGGCAAGGCTGGACAGTGGTCTCGGGGGCCGCCTACGGGATCGACGGCGCCGCCCACCGCGCAGCCCTTGCCACTGGCGGCGCCACCATCGCAGTCCTCGCAAGCGGTGTGGACGTCGCCTACCCTCCCGGCCACAGCGAGTTGATCTCACGCATCGCCGAACAGGGCCTGCTACTGAGCGAGTTGCCGCCCCAGGACCACCCTTCACGAAGCCGCTTCGTACTACGCAACCGAGTCATCGCCGCCCTCACACGAGGCACCGTCGTGGTCGAAGCCGCGCTGCGCAGCGGCTCGTTGTCCACGGCCCGCCATGCCAGGCGCCTCGGCCGATTCGTGATGGGCGTCCCCGGACCGGTCACATCGGGGCTCTCGGCAGGCGTGCACGAACTGCTGCGAAACGAGGGGAACCTCGTCACCGACGCCGCCGAAGTGATCGAACTCGTCGGCAGCATCGGCGACCTCGCACCGCGAAGACACGGCCCCTCACTGCCCCGCGACGTACTGCACCGCGAAGCCGCGTTGGTGCTCGACGCGCTGCCCGCACGCGGCGCGGTGACGTCCCGGCTGCTGGCGCAGACCGTCGGCATCACACCCGACGCCGCGGTGGCGAGACTCCAGGAACTGTGCGGGCTCGGCTTCGCCGAACGAGTCGGCGACGGCTGGCAGTTGAGCCGCTCGACGACACCCGCCGACAGCGCCGGGCACACCATCGAGTGATGAGCCGGTCCTTGACCTGCGGCTATCGAATGAAAGGGTGATCCGCATGGTCTGGTTCCGCTCCGCAGCCCCGCGAAGGCCGGTGCTGGGCACTGCCGTCGGAGTAACTCCCGGGTGCGGTCAGCGGAACGTATCTGCGCATGCTGGACCCCGCACTCATCGCATATTGCGACCCTTCGGTCACGCTACGCTCACAGCTCCCCAGGAAGAGGCATCCGGTCACGCACACCCCTTCATCGCGTGACGACTACTCAGCAGAACGGCTCAAAGCAACGAATGCCCCAGCACATCTCCGGGCCCGAACCCGTCGGCACCGCAGCGGCGCCGACCGGAACCGAGAACGCCACAGTCGGTCCCGGCCACAGCGCGCTCGACGAGCTGTGGCGGTCGTACAAGGCCACGGGCGACGAGCAGCTGAGGGAACAACTGATCCTCCACTACTCGCCACTGGTGAAGTACGTAGCGGGACGCGTCAGCGTCGGCCTGCCCCCGAACGTGGAACAAGCCGATTTCGTATCGTCCGGAGTGTTCGGACTCATCGACGCCATCGAGAAGTTCGACCCTGAGCGGTCCATCAAATTCGAGACATACGCGATCACCCGCATCCGCGGCGCCATGATCGACGAACTACGCGCACTCGACTGGATCCCACGATCCGTCCGGCAGAAGGCACGCGCCGTCGAGCGTGCCTACGCCACCCTCGAGTCCAGGCTCCGGCGCAGCCCCTCCGAATCGGAAGTCGCAGCGGAAATGGGCATCCCGCTCGAGGAACTCCACGGCGTCTTCAGCCAGTTGTCACTGGCCAACGTCGTAGCGCTCGAAGAGCTGCTGCACGTCGGAGGCGACGGCGGCGACCGGCTCAGCCTCATGGACACCCTCGAAGACACCGCCGCGGACAACCCCGTCGAAGTCGCCGAGGACCGCGAACTGCGACGATTCCTGGCCCGCGCCATCAACACCCTCCCCGACAGGGAGAAGACCGTCGTCACCCTCTACTACTACGAGGGCCTCACACTTGCCGAAATCGGCCAGGTCCTGGGCGTCACCGAAAGCAGAGTGAGCCAGATCCACACCAAGTCGGTCCTTCAGCTTCGGGCAAAGCTGGCCGACGTCGGTCGCTGAACCGGCACCTCCGTCCGTAAGGTGGACAGCGTGCCAAGGATTCGAGCGGCCTCAGTGGCCGAGCACCGGAACATGCAGCGCTCCGCCCTCCTCGACGCTGCCCGTGCCCTGCTGTCCGAAGGCGGTACCGAAGCGCTGACCTTCCCGGCCCTCGCACAGCGCACCGGGCTCGCACGCTCATCGGTCTACGAATACTTCCGGTCCCGGGGCGCAGTCGTCGAAGAACTCTGCGCCGTCGACTTCCCCGTATGGGCAGCCGAAGTCGAAGCGGCGATGGCCGAAGCCGAAACCCCGGAAGCAAAGATCGAAGCTTACGTACGGCAGCAGTTGTCGCTCGTGGGCGACCGACGACACCGCGCGGTCGTAGCGATCTCGGCAGGTGAACTCGACGCGGGCGCACGGGAGAAGATCCGCGCCGCGCACGGCGGACTCGTCGCCATGGTCGTCGAAGCCCTTGCGGCGCTCGGCCACGAGCAGCCGCGACTGGCAGCCATGCTTCTCCAAGGCGTCGTAGACGCGGCAGTACGGCGCATCGAACTCGGAGCCGCTGAAAGCCCGGAAGAGATCACCGAGGCGGCGGTTCGGATGGGGCTGAGCGGGGTCCGGGGGTAGGAGGCCCGCCCTCACTTCCTTTCTCCTCATCTCCTTCGGTCTTGCTCTCGGTGCCCGGCTGGTGAAGCCAACGGGCGTTGCCAATAACGAAGTTCGTAGAGCCTCCGTCGTGGTGCTTCGCCGCATCGCGTTGCTGACGCTCGGGACGTGCACGTACGCCTCGGCTCCGCATCGGTGCCTGAACCCAATCCCGGCGCCGGGGGAGCGCGGTCCAGTGGCTCTCGGTGAGAACGATCATGGTCCGGGCGGCCTGGCTCGTGCGATCAGGCTTGCACGGTGGGGCGGACCACGATCTCACTGACGTCGACGCCCTCGGGCTGTTCGATGGCGTAGCCGATGGCCGAGGCGACGGCGGAGGGCGGCATGGCGATCTCATCGCGCTGCTGGGCCATCGCCGCCGCGGCCTCGGGACTGGCCCCCTTGCCGACTCCTTCGGTGTCGGTCAAGCCGGGTGAGACGAGGGTGACGCGGAGGTCGGGTCCCGATTCCTGGCGCAGACCCTCGGTAAGCACCTTCACCGCGGTCTTGGTGGCGGCGTAGACGGCCTGGGGGGTTTTGACGACGTAGGCCGCAGTGGAGCCGACGTTGACGAAGTGCCCGAAGCGCTGACGTCGGAAGACAGGCAAGGCCGCCCCGATGCCGTTGAGCAGGCCGGTGACGTGGGTGGAGACCATTGCGTCCCAGTCGTCCTGGCGCAGGTCGTCGAACGGTGAGACGGCCATCGTGCCCGCATTGGAGACGAGGACGTCGAGCCGGCCGTACTGGTCGAGAGCCGTGTCCGTAAGGCGCTGGAGGTCCTCGCGGCGAGAGACATCGACGAAGACGCCGACGGCAGTGCCACCCTTCGCCGTGATGCCGTCCACGACGGCGTTGAGCCGGTCCTCGCGCCGGGCCCCGAGCACGAGCCGGGCACCTTTCTCCGCGAGGTGGGTCGCAGTCGCCTCACCGATGCCGCTGCTGGCGCCTGTGACGGCGATGACTTTGCCCTGGATTCCCGACATGAATGGCTCCCTCTCAGGGGGTGCGCAGGTCAGTGCGGTGACCTACAGTGAAACCGGAGGCGCCCCCGCTTTTGAACACTAAATGGGGGTGGCCCCGTTAGCAATCCGGGAGCTTCGACAGGGGGATGGCGACCACTGATGAGCGACGGCGCACGTCGTCCGCTGCGGGCTGACGCACGGCAGAACAGAGAGAAGATCCTCACGGCTGCTGTACACGTGTTCACGGCGGAGGGGCTGGACGCTCATCTGGAACGCATCGCCAAGGAGGCGGGTGTGGGCAGTGCGACTCTGTACCGCCACTTCCCCACACGGGAGACCCTGATCGAGGCGGTCTACCGCAACGAGGTATCCCGCTTGTGCGACGCCGCCCCCGCCCTGCTTGAGCAGAAGTCGCCAGTAGAGGCATTGCGCGCGTGGACACGCCTCTTCCTCGACTACGTCACCGCCAAGCACGGCATGATCGACGCCCTGCGTGCCATCGCCGCGACGGGAAGCAATCCCTACGGTCACAGCCGGGAAATGATCCAGGCCGCCATCACCTCGCTCATGGACGCTTGCACGGCCGCCGGAGCGATCCGTACCGACATCCAGCCCACCGACTTCGGCGCCGCCCTCGAAGGCATCGCCCTCACCTCGGCGGGCGCTGAACACCGGCAGCAGGCCGAGCGCCTGCTCGCCCTCACCCTGGACGGCCTCACGGTCCGCCCGTGATGACTCGTACCGGGGGGCGCTCCACCACCGCAGCGCCTCGTGCGGTCATCCCTCGCCCGTGTCTCGTCCTCGTCCAGCTTGGACCTTCGCCTCTCGTCCTCTTGCTGGTTCGCCGATGCCGATGTCGATGCCGCACTCACGCCCCCTGGATTCGGCCCGCTCTGGTCGCCCCTCCGCGCCCATGTCGCGCCGCCCGCGTCAATTGACGGTGGGCGCATATAGCCGCGCTGCCGAGTCCGGCCGCCACCGGCAGTGCCCATCCGGTGGCCCCCGCTTGTGCTCCGCTGACGTCCGGCCCCGTTTCCGCTGCGGCCGGACGCATCTTGTGCGTCCGATACCGGCCGACTGCGGTCTCCGGGCTGCCGCCGGAGCCGCTGCCCGCTGTGCCTCGGCCCCTGGGCAATGGCACCCCGAAGACCGGGAGCAGCCTCGACGGGCCGCCGCGTAGCAGAGCCTCCGGGAGCAGCGAGAGCGGGTCGAGGTAGTGCTCGCCTTTTCGTGCGCCCCAGTGGAGGCAGGTGCTTCCGCAGTGGGAGGTCCCGTCCGTGACGGTGCCGAGGGTCTGTCCCGCTCGTACTCGCTGGCCGTTGTGGACAGAGGCCCGTACGGGTTCGTACGTAGTACGCAGCGGCGGGCGGCCCATGCCGGGCAGTTCGACCGACACCACCCCGCGTCCGGCGACGCTGCCCGCGAAGGACACCCGCCCGCCTGCGACTGCGCGTACCGGGCTGCCACGGGGAGCCGCGAGATCGACGCCGCGGTGACCGGCCGCCCATGGCTTCGGCGGCGGCTCCCATCCGCGTGTGATCGCCGGTCGAGCCGCTCCCGCCCGGCCGGCCACCGGCCACACACGGTCCTCGGCGCGATCAGTGCCTCCGCTGCGTGGAGGCGATGGACGGGACGCCGCAGCTCCCTCGTCCGCATGCGCCCGTGGGTTCCATACCGCGCACACGACCAGCGCCAGCGCAGCGCTCACCGCCGCGCACAGGACTGCTCGGACACCCATCACCTTGCGCCCCCGTCGGTCGATCATCGGGCCGATCCCAAATGCTTCGGGTTCCGCCGAGACACGGAGATCGGCCTCGTCGCTTCTCGCCGTCTCCGCCAGGCGACCCCACCTACGTCCCCGTACAGGCACCATGCCGCATACCTGCCTCCGGCAGGAATCTTGCTGAACTTCTGTGGAAAGACCGCTTGTTGTGGATAAGCCCGTCACCCGCAGGTCTCACCTGTCCCACCGCTACCGAGCCCCCATGTCCGGAAATCCGGCCCTTCTCCCGCGAGGGAGCCGGGGCTCCCTCCGTTCCCGTACACTGCTGGTGGCGGCCCGGGCACCGGGCTGACTTCGCACGCCTCGCCACCCTCACCCGGTGGCCGCGTATCTCGGTCCCATGCGGACCTCTCGGCAGGTCCCGCGGGCACAGCGCGACAGAGGCGTCAGGCAAGCGATGGCCGTCCCGGCCAGCGCTGACGACAACCGAGTAACACAAGGAGAACGGCCATGGCCGTCGTCACGATGCGGGAGCTGCTGGAGAGCGGCGTCCATTTCGGGCACCAGACCCGCCGCTGGAACCCGAAGATGAAGCGCTTCATCTTCACCGAGCGCAACGGCATTTACATCATCGACCTGCTCCAGTCGCTGTCGTACATCGACCGCGCCTACGAGTTCGTCAAGGAGACCGTCGCGCACGGCGGTTCCATCATGTTCGTCGGCACCAAGAAGCAGGCCCAGGAGGCCATCGCCGAGCAGGCGACCCGCGTCGGCATGCCTTACGTCAACCAGCGCTGGCTCGGCGGCATGCTGACGAACTTCTCCACCGTCTACAAGCGTCTTCAGCGGCTGAAGGAGCTTGAGCAGATCGACTTCGAGGATGTGGCCGCGTCCGGTCTCACCAAGAAGGAACTGCTCGTCCTCTCCCGCGAGAAGGCGAAGCTGGAGAAGACCCTCGGCGGTATCCGCGAGATGCAGAAGGTGCCCAGCGCCGTGTGGATCGTGGACACCAAGAAGGAGCACATCGCCGTAGGCGAGGCGCGGAAGCTCAACATTCCGGTCGTCGCGATCCTGGACACCAACTGCGACCCGGACGAGGTCGACTACAAGATCCCGGGCAACGACGACGCGATCCGTTCCGTCACGCTGCTGACCCGCGTGATCGCCGACGCCGCCGCCGAGGGCCTCATCGCCCGCTCCGGTGCCGCCGAGGCGGCCAAGGGCGGCGACAAGGCCGCCGAGCCGCTGGCCGAGTGGGAGCGCGAGCTCCTGGAGGGCGAGAAGGCCGAGAAGGGCGAGGGCGCGGCGGCCAAGACCGCCGAGGCCGCTCCCGCCGAGGCCAAGACCGAGGAGCAGGCCGCCCCGGCCGAGGAGAAGCCGGCAGCCGACGCCGCCGAGTCGAAGACCTCCGAGAGCGCCTGACGTTCACCGGAGCGCGGCGGGGGCACGCTTCCGTCGCCGACCGCCGCGCTCCGGTAGCCAGTTCGGCGGCCGTACGGAAAAAGAGACACGGCAGAGACACGGACCTGACGCCGAGGCGACGCTCACGCGGAGTCTCGCCGCATCGCGCAGCCAGCGCTCACGTGACTCCGCCCCGGCGCCCGTACTTCGGTGCGGGTGGGGCGTATCCGTGGCCGCAAAGAGACCTCAAGAAGGACGAGTTCCGCTCCGGAACCTCCACAGCGCTCAGCGCGGATGACGGAGACCCGAGGCGGAGCCTGGTCACAGAAGGAAACCAAAGCATGGCGAACTACACCGCCGCCGACGTCAAGAAGCTCCGGGAGCTCACCGGCGCCGGCATGATGGACTGCAAGAAGGCCCTGGAGGAGTCCGAGGGCGAAGTCGACAAGGCCGTAGAGGTTCTGCGCGTCAAGGGCCAGAAGGGCGTCGCGAAGCGCGAGAGCCGCACTGCCTCCAACGGTGCGCTCGTCGCCCGCATCGCCGACGACAACTCCTCCGGTGTGCTGGTCGAGTTGAAGTGCGAGACGGACTTCGTCGCGAAGGGCGAGAAGTTCCTCGCCGTGGCCGACGCCATCGCCGCGCACGTCGCCGCGACTTCCCCGGCCGACACCGCCGCGCTGCTCGACTCGGAGATCGAGCCCGGCAAGAGCGTGCAGGCGTACGTGGACGAGGCCAACGCCAACCTCGGCGAGAAGATCGTCCTCGACCGCTTCGCCCAGTACTCCGGCGCCTACGTCGCCTCCTACCTGCACCGCACCAGCCCGGACCTGCCGCCGCAGGTCGGTGTGCTCGTCGAGCTGGACAAGGAGAACGCGGAGATCGCCAAGGACGTGGCTCAGCACATCGCCGCGTTCGCGCCGAAGTTCCTCACCCGCGACGAGATCCCGGCCGAGACGGTCGAGAACGAGCGCCGCATCGCCGAGGAGACGGCGCGTGAGGAGGGCAAGCCCGAGCAGGCTCTGCCCAAGATCGTCGAGGGGCGGGTCAACGGCTTCTTCAAGGAGAACACCCTGCTCGACCAGCCCTTCGCGAAGGACAACAAGAAGAGCGTCCAGAAGGTTCTGGACGAGGCTGGTGTCACGCTGAAGCACTTCGCGCGCTTCCGCGTGGGCGCCTGAGCCCCCCAGAGCCTTCGGCCTGGGCGGTACCCGCAGCCCGGCCCGTAGGAGCATGCCGCCGCGTGGACCCGCGATGGGCATGCGCCCGATAAGGTCGGGCACAGGGCAGTTGTGACGAGGAGGCCATTGCCGCAGCAGGGATTCGCAAGACCCGACGGCAGTGGCCTCCTTCGTATGTGCACGAGGAGAGTTCATGGGCAAGGACAGCGACACATCCGACACAGGCAGGAGCCGCAGCGGCCGTAAACGCTTCCTGCTCAAGCTCTCCGGTGAGGCGTTCGCCGGCGGCGGAGGGCTGGGCGTCGACCCCGACGTCGTGCACAAGATGGCCCACGAGGTCGCCTCCGTCGTACGGGACGGGGCGGAGCTCGCGGTGGTGATCGGCGGCGGCAACTTCTTCCGCGGCGCCGAGTTGCAGCAGCGCGGCATGGACCGTGCCCGCTCCGACTACATGGGCATGCTGGGCACGGTCATGAACTGCCTGGCGCTCCAGGACTTCCTGGAGAAGGAAGGCATCGACTCCCGCGTCCAGACGGCGATCACGATGGGACAGGTCGCCGAACCGTACATTCCGCTGCGGGCGGTGCGGCATCTGGAGAAGGGCCGGGTCGTCATCTTCGGCGCCGGTATGGGCATGCCGTACTTCTCCACCGACACCACGGCCGCGCAGCGCGCCCTGGAGATCCACGCCGAGGCGCTGCTGATGGGCAAGAACGGCGTCGACGGCGTCTACGACTCCGACCCCGCGAAGAACCCGGACGCGGTGAAGTTCGACGCCCTGGAGTACGGCGAAGTCATCACGCGTGACCTGAAGGTCGCCGACGCCACGGCCGTCACGCTCTGCCGGGACAACAAACTGCCCATCCTCGTCTTCGAGTTGCTCGCCGAGGGCAATATCGCGCGGGCGGTGAAGGGTGAGAAGATCGGCACCCTGGTGAGCAACCAGGGCACGAGAGGCTGACGTTCGCAGTCGGGCGGTCGCCCCGGGCGCGTTCGGTGCCCGCGGTGTGACCCACCGTCGTACGAACGGCTCGACACGGGGTGGACAACCGCTTGCCGGTCGGACACCGTGCAGGAAACAGGGCTTATCCGCATAGCTCATTCAAGGAAACCAGGAGCACGTGGTGATCGAAGAGACCCTCCTCGAAGCCGAGGAGAAAATGGAGAAGGCGGTCGTGGTCGCCAAGGAGGACTTCGCCGCGATCCGCACCGGCCGTGCGCACCCGGCGATGTTCAACAAGATCGTGGCGGAGTACTACGGCACGATGACGCCGATCAACCAGCTCGCATCGTTCTCGGTTCCGGAGCCGCGGATGGCGGTGGTGACGCCGTTCGACAAGAGCTCGCTGCGCAACATCGAGCAGGCGATCCGCGACTCCGACCTGGGCGTCAACCCGTCGAACGACGGCAATATCATCCGGGTGACGTTCCCCGAGCTGACCGAGGAGCGCCGCAAGGAGTACATCAAGGTCGCCAAGAGCAAGGCCGAGGACGCGAAGATCTCGATTCGCAGCATCCGGCGCAAGGCCAAGGAGTCCTTCGAAGCGGCGATCAAGGACGGCGACGTCGGTGAGGACGAGGGCCGCCGGGCCGAGAAGGAGCTGGACGACACCACCTCGAAGTACACCGGACAGGTGGACGAGCTGCTCAAGCACAAGGAAGCCGAGCTGCTCGAGGTCTAGGCCCCCCGTGGGGGCTGTCCGGGGTCCGTCCGGGATCCGTCGAGGTCTGAGGTCCGAGGTCTGAGGCTGCAATCTGTGAACGACTCAACGTGGGGAGCCCAGCCCCCGACGCCCCGCGCCGGATTCCAGGGCGCGTACGAGCAGGGGCGCGGCGCGCCGGGAAGCGCGTTTCAGCCCGGTGCGGGTGAAGCTCCCGCGCACGAGGCGGGGGGTGTGCCGCAGACTCGGCATATGCCCATCGTGTCCGACCCGGGCGGCCCTGGCGGCGGCCACGGCAGCCACGGCAGCCACGGCGACTCCGGTCCAGGAGGTCCCGGCGGCTCAGGCGGCGCCGGAGGGCCCGGCAGCCCGGGCGGACCCGGCGACTCCGGGGGTTCCGGCGGTCCTGGCGGTTCGGACAGCAGGGGCGGTGACCGCGGCGACCGCAGCGGAGCGCCCGCCTCCGACTCCGGTCCGGCACCACTGGGCGGCAAGAAGCGGGCCGGACGCGACCTGCGCGCCGCGATAGGGGTCGGCGTCAGCCTCGGCGTCGTCATCATCGCCTCCCTGTTCTTCTACAAGCCGGTCTTCCTCGGCGTGATCGTCGTCGCCGTGGTCGTCGGCCTGTGGGAGCTGACTTCGCGGCTCACCGAACGCAAGGAGATCCAGGCGCCGTTGGTGCCTCTCGCCGTGGGCGGCGCCGCCATGGTGATCGCGGGCTATCTCCGCGGTCCCGAGGGCGCGTGGGTGGTGATGGCGCTGACCGCGCTCGCCGTGCTCGCGTGGCGGATGACCGAGGCGCCCGACGACTATCTGCGCGACGTCACGGCCGCCGTCTTCGCCACCTTCTACGTGCCGTTCCTCGCCACGTTCGTCGCGCTGATGCTCGCCGCCGACGACGGCCCATGGCGGGTCCTGACGTTCCTGCTGCTGACGGTCGTCAGCGACACCGGCGCGTACGCGGTCGGCTGGCGCTTCGGCAAGCACAAACTCGCCCCCAGCATCAGTCCGGGCAAGACCCGCGAGGGGCTGGGCGGCGCCGTCGCGTTCTCCATGGGCGCGGGGGCGCTGTGCATGCACTTCCTCATCGACGGCGGCAACTGGTGGCAGGGCATCCTCCTCGGCCTCGCCGTCGCCGTCACCGCCACCCTCGGCGACCTGGGCGAGTCCATGATGAAGCGCGACCTGGGCATCAAGGACATGGGCACCCTGCTCCCGGGCCACGGCGGCATCATGGACCGCCTGGACTCCCTGCTTCCCACGGCCCCGGTCGTCTGGCTGATCTTCGTCGCCTTCGTCGGCGGAGCCTGACCGTACGACCGGGAACGCACGGCAGGTGGCCGCCGACGGGAGCCGACGGCAAGTCACCGCGCGCAACGCTGAGTTGACCGGGGCGGCAACTGCTATGTTGCTTGGAACAGCGAAGCCTCACCGGACGGGACGCCCCCGCCGGTGAGGCTTTTTCGTGCCCTGGCAGCGCAACCGCGGGGCCGCGACGACCGCCGAACGGGACCGCCGACCGAAGGAGCCCCCGATGCCCGAAGTCACCGTACGACCGGCAACTGCCGCCGACCGGCACGTAGTCGAACGACTGTGGCTGATGTTCCGCCACGACCTGTCGGAGTTCTGGGGCGCACTGCCCGACCGCGACGGCACCTTCCGCAGCGACCGGCTGCACCTGGCCCTCACGGACGACGACTGGGCGCCCTACCTGCTGACCTGCGGAGACCGCCCCGTGGGTCTCGCGTTCGTGCGTTCACTGTCCGGCCCTACGCGCGTACTGAACGCGTTCTTCGTCGTACGCGGCGCACGCCGAACCGGGATCGGCCTGCACGCCGTGCGACAGGTCGTCGCCAGACACCCGGGCCCCTGGGAAGTCGCCTTCCAGGACAGCAACCCCACCGCGGTCCACTTCTGGCGCCGCGTCGCCACGGAGATCGCGGGCGATGCGTGGACGGAGGAACGCCGCCCGGTCCCCGGCCGCCCGGACATACCGCCCGACGTGTGGATCTCCTTCAACGTTCCGGAGTCACGGGGGTGACGCCCCGCGCACGGCTCAACTCCTCGCCGTCCTTGGGAAGTTGCTGACCGAACCTGCCCGATCGCCCGCCTCGAGCGGCTACTTCCCGCCGGTCTTGCTCTCGCGCGCAGCCTCGATACGCTCCGACCTTTCTCGAGGC
Organism: Streptomyces marispadix; assembly: GCF_022524345.1. Classification (NCBI taxonomy): domain Bacteria; kingdom Bacillati; phylum Actinomycetota; class Actinomycetes; order Kitasatosporales; family Streptomycetaceae; genus Streptomyces; species Streptomyces marispadix. The sequence goes on from NZ_JAKWJU010000002.1 coordinate 5,141,117, forward strand.
TCATGCACCCGCTCGTACGCCTCCTTCCACGCCGGGTCGGCCCGCTCGTACGCCTCCTTCCACGCCGGGTCGGGCTTCCCCCTCGCCTCTTCCGCCGGATCCTCCCCGCCCCTCGGCAGTTCCCCGACCGCCCCGGAGCCGGTGACCTGTCCCGAAGAAGCCGCGGCCACACCCGGAACACCGCACAGCCACACCCCCAGCGCAGCCGCACCCACGAGCCCGCCGACGACGGAACGCTTGACCCGACCGGACATGAGACCTCCCGCGTAAAGACAGACTGGGCCACTATCTGGTCGTAACGACGGCCCACACTCGATGGCAGCACGCGCCACACGAGCCCGCGACTCGGTTGATCCCCCGAGTCCGGGGCTGGGCCGCTTCCGATCCGTACGAGTCCGGACCCCGCCATGCCCACCTACTGCCGCACCTTCCCGGGACACGTGGAGCAGGTCGGCTGCGCTCGCCGCTGGGCCCGCGAAGTCTTAACCGGATGCTCCTGCGCTGGGGACGCAGTGCTGATCGTGAGCGAGCTGGGCACCAATGCCGTCACGCACACCACGAGCCCCGACTTCCACGTCACGATCCACCGGGCACGAGGTTCTGTGACGATCACCGTCACCGATCACGGAGGCAGCACCACCGCTCCACACCTGGCGAAGCCCTACGACCACGGCATGCACGGCCGCGGATTGGCCGTCGTGACAACCCTCGCCACCGATGTGCGCTTCACCAGGAACGCGCACGGGCACGAGGTCGCGGCTCACCTCGCCTCGGAGGTGCCCGCATGCTGACACCGCCAACATCGCGCCGCCCCGGGTTGATTCACCGTGGCCGACCGGTTCCGTACATCACGCAATGGAGCGGAGAACGCCCAGCACGCATGCCGATGGTCGTGCGACGCGGCCGGATCGCCTACGCCGACCAGCGCCCCTACGACCGCGACTCCCAGGGCGTGCTCTGGCCCCGCATCCCTTCCCAACCGGGCAAAGGCAGGCCGGAGTTCGGAATGGTCCACGCCCTGCGGCAGCGCAACGCGATGGAGCAACTGCTCTGCCAGGTCTGCGCACAGCCCGCCGACCGAAACGACGACGGCATCCTGTGGCTCCTCTCGGAAGAACTCGACACCACCGACGAGGACATCGTGACGCCGCATCCACCGGTGTGCCTGCCGTGCGCCCACGCTTCGATCAGCACATGTCCGCATCTACGGCGCGAGTTCACGGCGGTGCGCGTCCGCGCCTGCGAGGGTGCAGGAGTACGCGGAGCCCTCTACGAACCGGCCGACCCTCACCCGGTCCCGGTCGACGCCATCGCGGTCGCGTTCGGTGACCCCCTCATCAATTGGGTCCGCGCAGGCCAACTCCTGCTGAGGCTCACCAAATACCGCCGCATCGAGCTGCCGGAAGACGTCCCCTGAGGAAGCTGTCCAGCGCACCGCAGCAGACACGCACCACGATCCCCAGCGCGATAAAACTTTCCCTACTTCATCAAGGGCTCGCTTCGCTCGCCGCGCGGCCCGGCTCGCCGCCGGGCCGACGCTTCTGTCTCCGCCCCGCTCCGGCCCGGCCGCCGTGCCGCGCGCAGCAGCGAGCCTCAGAGAAGGAGCACCGTTGTGGCTGGGCCGGCCGGCTCCACGGCTTTACGGAGCCAACTTGGAGCGAGCCTCTACGATCATGGCCGACATCGGGCCATTGCGGGTAGCCGAGGAGCCAGCCCGATCCGCAGAAGCGTAAGGGCCATGATCTTTCGCCCCAAGCCAGCTCCACCCCAAAGCCGCTTCGCCGACCTATGGTCGCATCTGCACCAATTCCGAGCTGCGAGGAATGGTTCGATAGACGGCGAATGGAATGAGAGAGAACCCTGGATGCTGAGGCAAATCAATAAATCCAATCCTTCCCAGGTTTCGCATTTGGGCATTCATGGACTCAGCGAATTCACCGCGGTTGATGCTTCCGTCCGAGTTGTAAAAATCCATATCCGGCAGCTCCGTTTCTTCCGTCCCGTAGCTCCCGATGCTGCCGACGAGCGTCCACTCGTTTCGCTCGGTGCCGTAGCGAGCGAAAAGAATCTCTGCCTCAGTGTCGAGATACTGCCGACCCTCTTGGAGTCGGGCACTCACTAGAGCGCCTTTGGCCGGAATCAGGTTGATGTGCAAGCCCGGAGTGAACACGCCTTTCGCGATTCGCACGAACGAGCGCAGGGCGTTTCCGTCCAGCCCATCAATTCCCGGGAAGTCAGGGATGGCATCCTCTAGCTGGTCGGCGCCGTCGTCTTTCTTGGCTTGCCTAGCGCGCTGCTGCCCCTGCTTGCCCTTTCCTGGCGGCTGCGATTGGTTCGACGGCGAAGCTCCGATTCCCTGGAGCCCGACGTTCACATGCCCAAAAGCCGCGAATGCGGAAGCCGCATACCTTGTGTCAAACAGAGAGCCAAGAGCCGTAATTCTGACGAGTGACCCCGGAGGATACTTGGTCTTTAAATTGCCAGTTTCCCAGGAGTCCACCTCTGACGCTTCCACTGAGATATCATGCAATAGAAGTTCCGATTCTAAGGCGTCTTCCAGTGTTGGGAATAGCGCGTCGCCAAGAGACTTATTGGTGTAACTCTCACTGCCGGTTCCTTGTAGATGTTGAGCCGCTGAGCGCGGTCCTATGGTTGTCCTTTTCTCGACCCGCTCCGTCTCCCGTGATTCTTCGACAATTCCACCATCCAGCTGGGCAAGGAGTGCGCGAACTTTGTCGGTGTCTACGTAAAGGAACTCGCGCAGAATCATCGGCTCTCCTGGTGTTGAATCGTCTGTCACAGGGCTTATGTAGTGTAGCTACACATAAGGTGATTTAACACCTAACTTGCAGTAGATGTCTAGGTTTCGACAGGCCCAGCCCTCCTGTTACACCTGCTGTGTCAGCTTCTGAAGGCCGATCAGCGATCACCGCCCTGAGTGCTCTGGGCCGTCTCTGGGCCGTGCGAGGCTGGCCGACGATGACAGGTGATGGCGGATGGTGACCGTCCCCACCCCGCTCCGGCCCAGGCCACCCCCGCCCGTCTGCGACACTGGTACGGCTATGCCTGCACCCGGAGAGCTCACATTCGTCGCGCCGCGCGGAGCCGCCAAGCCGCCGCGGCATCTTGCCGATCTCACGCCCGACGAGCGGCGGGAGGCCGTGGCCGGGGTGGGGGAGAAGCCGTTTCGGGCGAGGCAGTTGTCGCAGCACTACTTTTCGCGGCTCGCGCACGAGCCCGAGCAGTGGACGGACATCCCGGCCGCCGCCCGCGGCAGGCTCGCCGAGGTGCTGCTGCCCGAACTCATGAGCGTCGTACGGCACATCGGCTGTGACGACGGCATGACACGCAAGACGCTGTGGCGGCTGCACGACGGCACGCTCGTGGAGTCCGTGCTGATGCGTTATCCGGACCGGGTCACGATGTGCGTCAGTTCGCAGGCGGGCTGCGGGATGAACTGCCCGTTCTGTGCGACCGGTCAGGCCGGGCTCGACCGCAATCTGTCGACCGCGGAGATCGTCCACCAGATCGTCGACGGCGTACGGGCACTGCGCGACGGCGAGGTGGGGGACGCGCCGCAGGGCGGACGTACCGGCGAAGGACCGTCGCGGCTGTCGAACATCGTGTTCATGGGCATGGGCGAGCCGCTCGCCAACTACAAGCGCGTCGTAGGGGCCATCCGGCGGCTCACCGATCCCGCACCCGACGGGCTCGGGCTGTCGCAGCGCGGCATCACCGTCTCCACGGTCGGACTCGTCCCGGCGATGCTGCGTTTCGCCGACGAGGGCCTCAAGTGCCGTCTCGCGGTGTCGCTGCACGCGCCGGACGACGAGCTGCGCGACACCCTCGTGCCCGTCAACACCCGCTGGAAGGTACGCGAAGTGCTCGACGCCGCATGGGAGTACGCGGCGAAGTCCTCACGGCGTGTGTCCGTCGAGTACGCGCTGATCCGGGACATCAACGACCAGACTTGGCGCGCGGATCTGCTGGGCCGCCTCCTCAAGGGCAAGCCCGTGCACGTCAATCTCATCCCGCTCAATCCGACGCCCGGCTCCAAGTGGACCGCCTCGCGGCCCGAGGACGAGGCCGCGTTCGTCGAGGCACTGGAGTCGCACGGGGTGCCGGTGACCGTAAGGGACACCCGCGGTCAGGAGATCGACGGCGCCTGCGGACAACTGGCCGCCACGGAGCGCTGACACTCCCCGCACCAGGCCCCGTACAGGTGGCTGATAATCTTCGCCGCAAGGTCTCTTGTCGCAGGCACATCAACCAGCGCAGGTTTCCCCGACCGGCGACGAACACCAGCCGGACAGCTGCGACAAGCAACCGCAACACCGCGACAACTGACAACTGCAAAACCGCGACAACTGAACAGACCAAGACCGACAGGGGAGCGCACACAGCGCTGAGAGTGCGGCCGTAAGCACGCGAACACACGCGGAGAACGGCCCGCAGACCCTCGAACCTCGCCCGGGTCATGCCGGGTAGGAAGTCGATGAGCCATATGAGCAAGCACGTGCTGCGCGCGGGCGCCGCCGCCACGACCGTCATCGCCCTCGCCGGCGTACTCACCGCCTGCGGAACGGGCCAGGGAGGCGGCGAGGACAGCAAGACCGTCACCCTCGTCACCCACGACTCCTTCGCCGTCTCCAAGCCCGTACTGAAGAAGTTCACCCAGCGCACCGGCTACAAGGTGAAGGTGCTGCGCGGCGGCGACGCCGGTGCCGCCGTCAACCAGGCCGTGCTCAACAAGGGCAACCCGCAGGGCGACGTCTTCTTCGGCGTCGACAACACCCTGCTGTCCAGGGCCCTCGGCAAGGGCGTCTTCGCCCCGTACAAGGCCGACGGCCTCGCCCACGTACCGGAGAAGCTGCAACTCGACGGGAAGCGGCACCGCGTCACTCCCGTCGACTCCGGCGAGATATGCGTCAACTACGACCGCGAATGGTTCGACAAGCACGGTCAGGCGCCGCCCCGGTCGCTGGACGACCTCGCCGACCCCCAGTACAAGGACCTCCTCGTCACCCCCAACGCCGCGACGTCCTCGCCCGGCCTGGGATTCCTGCTGGCCACCGTGGAGAAGTACGGCGCAGGCGGCTGGAAGGACTACTGGAAGAAGCTGCGCGCCAACGGAGTCGAAGTCGTCGACGGCTGGGAGCAGGCGTACAACGACCGCTTCTCCGGCTCCAACGCGGGCAAGGGCAAGGGAGACCGGCCCCTCGTCGTCTCCTACGCCACCAGCCCGCCCGCCGAGGTACTCGGCAAGAAGCCGCTGCCCGCGAAGGCCCCCACGGGCATCGCCGAGCGGACCTGCTTCCAGCAGACCGAGTTCGCCGGGCTGCTGGACGGCGCACGCAACGCCAAGGGCGGAAAGGCCCTGCTCGACTACATGCTGAGCAAGACCTTCCAGGAGGATCTGCCGCTCCAGATGTTCGTCGATCCCGCCCGTGACGACGCCGAACTGCCCGAAGTGTTCACGAAGTACGGGGAGTCGGCGGACGGTGCGGCCACCATGGACCCCGCGAGGATCGACGCCCACCGCGAAGAGTGGATCAAGTCGTGGACGTCGCTCGTCGTGAAGTAGACGGCGTGGGGCGGGGAGCCGGCACCGCACGCGGCGGGGCGACGGAGCAACGGGCAGACGCCGAAGGGGAGTCGGCGACTTCCGCACGGCGCGACGCGCGCGGCGGAACTGTGGTGCGGCTCGCGCTGATGGCGCTCCCCCTCGCCTTCTTCGGGATCTTCTTCGCCTACCCCGTCGCCGCGATCGTCGCCCGCGGCCTGCGTACATCCGCCGGAGACTGGAGGTCGGAGCGCCTCACCCAGGTCCTCTCCGACGCCGACACCCTGCACGTGCTGTGGTTCACGGTGTGGCAGGCCGCCGCCTCGACAGCGTGCACGCTCGCGCTGGCGCTGCCCGCCGCGTACGTCTTCGCACGGTTCGACTTCCCCGGCAAGCAGGTGCTGCGCGCCGTCGTCACCGTGCCCTTCGTGCTGCCGACGGTCGTCGTCGGCTCCGCGTTCCTTGCGCTGCTGGGGCGCGGCGGCGTGCTGGAGGAGTGGGCCGGGCTACGGCTCGACACCGGGGTGTGGGCGATCCTCCTCGCCCACGTCTTCATCAACTACGCCGTCGTCGTACGGACCGTAGGCGGCCTGTGGGCCCAACTCGACCCGCGCCAGGAGGAGGCGGCGCGTGTGCTCGGTGCGAGCCGGTTCACCGCGTGGCGCCGCGTCACGCTGCCCGCGCTCGCACCGTCCGTCGCGGCAGCCGCGCTGATCGTCTTCCTCTTCACCTTCACCAGCTTCGGCGTGATCCAGGTGCTGGGCGGCCCCCGCTACGCCACCCTCGAAGTGGAGATCTACCGGCAGACCGCCGCACTGCTCGACCTGCCGACCGCGGCCGTGCTGACCTTGATCCAGTTCGCGACGGTCATCGCGCTGCTCGCCGTGCACGCCCGCACCGTACGGAAGCGGCAGTCCGCGCTCAGCATGGTCCCCGCGGAGCAGACCGCCCGCCGGCCACGCGGCCGGGCCCAGTGGGCGCTGCTGACGGCCGTACTGACGGTGACCGCGCTGCTGATCCTGGTGCCGCTGACCGTGCTGGCGCTGCGCTCCCTCGACGGGCCCGACGGCTACGGCCTCGCCAACTACCGTGCGCTCGGCCGTACTTCGGACACCGCCACGACCGCCGCCACCTTCACGGTGCCGCCCGTCGACGCCATCGGGAACTCCCTCGCATACGCCGCCGTCGCGACCCTCCTCGCGCTCGTCACGGGGGGCTCCGCCGCACTGGGCCTGACCGTACGGAACGGGACCCGTGACGGGGCCGAAGCTTCGGGGACGGGGGCCGGTTCCGGTACGGGCAGGGGGGCCGGGCGCCTGGTGCGGAGCTTCGACTCCATGCTGATGCTTCCGCTCGGCACCTCCGCGGTGACCGTCGGCTTCGGCTTCCTCGTAGCGCTCGACGAACCGCCCCTGGACCTGCGTTCGTCGTGGATGATCGTCCCCGTCGCGCAGGCGCTGGTCGGCGTCCCGTTCGTCATACGGACGATGCTGCCGGTGCTGCGCGCCGTGGACCCACGGCTGCGCGAGGCCGCGGCGGTGCTGGGTGCCCCGCCGCTGCGGGTGTGGCGGGAGGTGGACCTGCCGATGGTCGGCCGTGCGCTGCTGGTGGCCGCGGGGTTCGCCTTCGCGGTGTCGCTGGGGGAGTTCGGCGCCACGGTCTTCATCGCCAGGCCCGACGCCCCGACACTGCCGGTCGCCGTGGCCCGCTTCCTGGGCCGCGCGGGCGAGGTCAACTACGGGCAGGCGATGGCGATGAGCACCGTACTGATGCTCGTGTGCGCGGCGACGCTCCTCGCGCTGGAACGCATACGCACCCACCCCTCGGGAGAGTTCTAGATGCTGCGACTCGACGGTGTGACGGCCGGCTTCGGCGCCGGACACCGCGCACTGGACGGAGTGGACCTGGAAGTTGCCGACCACGAGACGGTGTGCGTCCTCGGCCCCAGCGGTAGCGGCAAGTCGACGCTGCTGCGCGTCGTCGCGGGACTGCACGAGCCGGACTCGGGGCGGGTGCTGCTCTCCGGCCGCGACCAGTCGGGGGTGCCGCCCCATCGGCGCGGCGTGGGGCTGATGTTCCAGGACCACCAGCTCTTCCCACAGCGCGACGTGGGCGGCAACGTCGCCTTCGGCCTGCGCATGCGCGGCACGGGCGGTTCGGACAGTACGGATGGGACGGGCAGTACGGGTGGGGCGGCTAGGACGAGCGGTACGGGTCGAACGGGCCGTAGCGGCACGGGAGTTCGCCGTGGCCGTGGCGCCGGGCGGCGCGAAGTGGACGCCCGCGTCGACGAACTGCTCGACCTCGTCGGCCTGCCCGGCGCCCGTGGCCGCGCCGTCAACTCGCTCTCCGGCGGCGAACAGCAACGCGTCGCCCTCGCCCGAGCGCTCGCACCGCAGCCGCGCCTGCTGATGCTGGACGAGCCACTCGGCCAGCTCGACCGGGGCCTGCGCGAACGCCTCGTCGTCGAACTCCGCGCGCTCTTCCGCCGGTTGCGTACGACCGTCCTCGCGGTCACACACGACCAGGCCGAGGCGTTCGTGCTCGCCGACCGCGTCGTGGTGATGAAGGAGGGCCGCATCGCACAGGCGGGTACGCCGCTGGAGGTGTGGCTGCGGCCCGCTTCGGAGTTCGTCGCCCGCTTCCTCGGCTTCGACAACGTGGTCGACGCTACGGTCCACGGCGCCGCCGCCGAAACGCCGTGGGGCAAACTCCCCGTGGAGGACGGCACACCCGAGGGCCGCTGCCGACTGCTCGTACGTCCCGGCGCCGTGCGGCTGACCGAACCGGAGGACGGACTGCCCTGCACCGTGGAGGCGCGTACCTTCCGCGGTGGCGACGCCGCGGCGGTGACACTGCTGCTCAGCCCTGACAACGGCCCGCGTCTGGAAGCCACTTGCGCCCTGCGCGAGGCCCCGGAGCCCGGGGATCGCGTCGGGGTGACCTTTCCCGACGGGAGGGATGTGGTGCGGCTGGGGGCGGGCGGGGTGACGGATGACGGCTGACAAATGCCGTCATCTGTTATCTGTCATCCATCAGCCGTTATCCGTCAGTCGTCAGCTGATAGTCGTCAACTGATCGCTGTTAACTGAAAGTCGTCACCGGGAATTGGATAGCTGATAGCCGTCAGCCGTCAGCCGTCAGCCGTCAGCCGTCAGCCGTCAGCCGTCAGCCGTCAGCCGTCAGCCGTCAGCCGTCAGCCGTCATCTGACATCCGTCAACTGCTGTCTGTCCTCCGCCGGTTGTCATCCGACACCCGTCACCATCCAGCCGCGACACGGCAACGCCCGACGCCCGACGCCCGTCAGCCCCCGTCCCCACCACCCGCCAGCCGTGCCAGCGTCTGCGGCACCTCATCGACCGAGGCGGCCAGGGCGATACGCGAGGCCATCGGCCGCTCGCCCGCCAGCGCCTTCAGCAGCGGCCAGCACGGCAGCGTCCGCGTCCAGTGCTCCTCGTCCACCAGCACCATCGGGGTGGGAGCGCCGCGCGACTGGTAGTAGTTCGGCGTCGCGTTGTCGAAGATCTCCTGCACGGTGCCCGCGGCGCCCGGGAGGAAGACCACGCCCGCGTTCGAGCGTGCCAACAGCCCGTCCTCGCGCACCGCGTTGACGAAGTACTTCGCGATGTGCTGGGCGAACGCGTTCGGCGGCTCGTGCCCGTAGAACCAGGTAGGGATTCCCACGGACGCCCCGCCTCCGGGCCAGCCCTCCCGCACGGCGAAGGCAGCACGCGCCCACTCGCTCACCGACGCCTCGAAGTCCGGAGCCGTCGACAGCATCTCAAGCGCCTTCTCCAGCATGCCGTCGTGGAACGGCGCCGCGTACGCACCGAGGTTCGCCGCCTCCATCGCACCGGGGCCCCCGCCCGTCGCGACGGTGTGCCCGGCGCGGGCGAGGGCGCGTCCGAGCCGGGCCGCGCCCGCGTAGGCGTCGCTGCCGCGTGCGAGTCTGTGCCCGCCCATGACGCCGACCACCCTTGCGCCGACGAGCTGTTCGTCGAGGGCGTCGGAGATCGCGTCGTCGTGCACGGCGCGGAGCATCGAGGAGAAGACGTCGCCGTCGTTCTTCGTCCGCTGGAACCAGTGGTACGAGTGGGCGTCCGGCGTCCGCTCGTAGTCGCCGGCGGTGAGCCCGTCGAAGAGTTCGTCGGGAGAGTAGAGCCGTCCGCGGTACGGGTCGAACGGCAGGCCCGGCACGGGCGGAAAGACCAGCCCGCCGCTCTGCTGCACCCGCACGACCGACTCCGGGTCCATCGCACACCCGAGGAAGACGGCGCCCTCGGTCTCCGCCGAGGCGAGCGCCGTACCGCGTTCCCGCAGGTCCACCGACTGCACACGCCAGCCGCTGAGGCAGCCGGTCGCCTCCACGACGTCGTCGAACTCTTCGAGCGTCTCTATCTCGTGGTCGAGCATCCCCTCAGCCTAGGCGCCGCACAGCGAAGGGCGGCCCGCTTACGGAAAGCGGACCGCCCTTCGAGCCGGAGGGGCCGAGCCAGGCCACGGAGGACGACGCCCGATCAGGAGTAGCAGGATGCGCCCCGCAGCCCGACCGCCCGCCCGCCGAGTCGCCCGCCCGTCAGGACGTCACGACGTCAGCGGCAGCGCCGCGAGTTGACTCACCGCCCAGGTCAGCGCCCCCATCACGGCACACACGACAACCGCACGCACCACCGCCGCCCCCCGCAGCAGCCGCCGCGGAGCGCCCAGCCTGACCAGTGCCGCGTTCGCCGGTCTGCGGGCCGCACGCGACTCCGCTGCCGCCGTCAGCGCGCTCGCGGTGACGCACACGACCACCAGCGCCGCGCCCAGCAGCGTCAACGGCCCGAACATGCGCGGCCCGTCCTGCGGGGAGGCGCCGTAGAGTTCGGCCGCCGCCAGCCCGGCGGCGGCCACCGCGCACAGCACGCCCAACGGCCTGCCGATGCGTGCGGACTCCTGCTGAAGCACCCGGCCCGCGAGCAGCCGTACGGCCCCCGGCCTGCCGACCGCCAGCAGCCGGCCGCAGAGCTGGGTGATCCCTGGGCCCGCCAGTACGAGACCGAGCGCGGCCAGCAGCCAGCCGCCCAGCACGCCGGGTGCGCTGTTGGACAGCACGGCCGACAGCGAGAGCGGCTTCGGCGAACGGCTCGCATACGTCTCCGTGGCCAGTCCGGCGGCCAGGCACGCGGCGCCCCAGGGAAGCGTGACCGATGCGGGCAGCGGTCCCGGAAGCACCCGGAACGGCTGGCCTTCACCGGAGCCGTCGGCGTGGCCGTGCCGGACATCGGCACCGTTCGGCGGGGCTGCGTGCATGCCGCCTCCGCCTCCGCCTGCCGCCCCGGTACCGGCCGGAGCGCCCGCCGTGGCTCCGGCCACTGCGGGCAGCGCCGCCGGACGGGTCGCGACCGCCGCACCGCAAGCGGCCGTCAGCGGCGGTACGGCCAGCAGCACCACCGTCGCCGCCACCGGCAGCGGACGGTCCCCGGCGAGCATGCCCACCGCGGCCCCGTCGAACGGTGCCGCCGCCAACTGCCCGCGCAGATGCAGATAGATCACCAGCGCCACGGCACTGCCCAGCAGCGCCGACATCGCGGTCGACACGGCCGCCAGCAGCGGGACACGTGCCGGGCCCACCCCGGCGGCGTCCAGCGCGGAACGCGACCGCGAACCCGGGTCGGTACGGGCGACCGCCGCCGCGAACTGCACGGTAGCCGCGAGAGGTACGAGACACCACACGAGCTGGACGAGCGAACCACCGGACCGGTGCGGATGAGCGAGGGCATGACTCAGCGCGGCGAGCAGAAGGAATCCCACGACGGACGTCGCGCACGCGACCAGCAGACGGCGCAGCAGGGTCAGGGGGTGGCCCCCGCGGATCAGACGGAGAGCGAGCACGCGGCACCCTTGGAGTCTTCGCCGTCCGAGTCGCCGTCGCCCGTGGCCATGCCCTTGCCACCGGCTGCGCCGCCCTCGCCGTCGCCTTCGGTTCCGTTGGGGCCGCTGCCTGGGCTGCCTGTGGCGCCGGGCCCGGCAGCGATCAGGCCGCCGCTCAGCCGTCCGTCGACGAGCGTGAGATTGCGGTCCGCGAGCGTCGGTCCTGCCGCGTCGGGCGACTGCGGGTCTCCCGGTGTCACCTTCGGCAGCATCACCGCCGGGTCGTGGGTGGTGAGCACCACCGTGATGTCGTGCGTACGGGCGGCGGTCGTCAACGTCCGCAGCACCTGGGCTCGTTCGGCCTGGTGCAGGGGAGCGGTGGGTTCGTCGGCGAAGACGATCGCGGGAGCGGGCGCGAGCGCGCGGGCGATGGCGACGCGCTGGCGCTGCGACTGCCGCAGCGCCGAAGGCCGTTTACGTGCGCACTCGCCCACGTCGAGCCGCTCCAGCCATTCGACGGCTGCCTTGCGGGCGGCGCGGGAGCCGGTGCCGTTCAGCAGCATCGGCAGCGCGGCGTTCTCCCACGCGGTGAGTTCGGGGATGAGCTGCGGCTTGCTGCCGACCCAGCCGAAGCGGTCGCGGCGCATCCGCTCGCGCGATGTGCGGGAGAGGGTGTGCACCGGCACGCTGTTGAACCAGATCTCGCCGTCGTGCGGGGCGAGTTGACCCGACAGGCAGCTCAGCAAGGTCGTCTTGCCGCTGCCGCGGGGTCCGGTGACGGAGACGATCTCTCCGGCGCGTACGCCGATCGATACGTCTTGCAGGGCGGGGGAACCGCCGTACGAGTAATGCAGTCCGCGTGCCCATAGCACGTCGTTGTCCGGGGGTGCTGCCACTGAGGGCACCTCCACTCACCTCTGCTGGTCCCTGCCGGGCCCTGTCCCACCAAAGGGTGAACAAGGGCCCGGGGCGGTCGGTCACAGGAACCGTAAGGAGAGCGGGGCGGCCATCGAGTGCCATCCGCCGGGGCGCGGCGCAGATTCCACCGAACGGGCCTCGCAGATGGCCCCGCCCGTTCGGCGCCCCGTTCGGTGCCCACTTCAGCGCCCTGCGAGGGGCCGCGTTCGCGTCCTGCCCGCGTCCTGCCGAGTCCTGTCCGGGTCCAGCGTGTGGTCTGGCCGTGGCCCGTTCGGGGGCCCCTACGAGATCCGCCCGCTGCTTCGTAAGGGGCGCCTCGCAGTCGGTGGTTCAGCCGTCGTCGCCCAGGTGTGTGGGGGCGAACATCCGTAGTTCCGCCGGGAGGACCACCACGGACGGCCCCGGTGCGGCGAGCGCCGAGGAGAGGTCGTCGCGCAGCCGTTCCGGGCAGGTGCGCACCGCGGGGACGCCGAACGACTCGGCGAGCGCGGCGAAGTCGGGCCGGGACAGTTCGGTGCCGGTCGTCTCGCCGAAGGACTCCGTCATGTACGTACGGAGGATGCCGTAGCCGCCGTCGTCGACGATGAGCCAGGTCACGGGCAGGTCGTACTGGCGGGCGGTGGCGAGTTCGGCGATGGAGTACATCGCGCCGCCGTCGCCGGAGACCGCGAGGACCGGGGTGCTGCGCGCGGGGTCCGCGGCGGCGGCGCCGAGCGCGGGCGGGGAAGCCGTAGCCGAGGCCGCCCGCGCCCTGGGCGGAGTGCATGGCGCCCTCGCGGGGGTCGAAGGCCGACCACGCCCAGTACGCGAGGATCGTCATGTCCCAGAAGCTGGGCGAGGTGTCGGGGAGGGCGTCGCGCACAGAGCGGAGCAGGCGCTGTTCGAGATCCAGGCCCTGGGCGTCGATACGGGCCTTCACGCGTGCCAGCAGTGCCGCGGCCTCCTGCTCGGCGCGGCCCGCGGGGCGTGGCGTGACCGCGGCGGTGAGCGCTTCGAGTGCGGCGCGGGCGTCGGCGTGTATGCCCAGCGCGGGGTGGTTGGCCTCCAGTTTGCCCAGGTCGGCCTCGATATGGACGACCCGGCCGCGCGGCGCCAACGTGTAGTAGTTGGTGGACAGTTCGCCGAGTCCGGAGCCCACGACGAGCAGTACGTCGGCGTCGGAGAGGAAGTCGGTGGTGTGCCGGTCCTCGACCCAGGAGCCGAGGGAGAGGCGGTGGCCGCAGGGGAAGGCGCCCTTGCCGCCGAAGGTGGTGGCGACGGGTGCGTCCAGGCGTTCCGCGAGGGCGAGGAGCTGTGACCGGGCGCCGGAGCGTACGACTCCGCCTCCGGCGAGCACCGCGGGTCGCTCCGCGGCATCGAGCAACCGGGCGGCGCGGGCGGTCAGTTCGGGACGCGGGGGCAGCGGACGTGGAGCGGCGGGGCCGTCGGCAGCGCCGAGCGACTCGGGCACGGGCGCGTCCGTGTGCGCGAGGAGTACGTCCTGCGGGATCTCGACCCAGACGGGGCCGCTGGGCGCCTCCAGCGCCGCCGCCCATGCCGCCGCGAGCGCCGAGGGGATCTGCGAGACCGCCCGTACCGTGTGGACGGACTTCACGATGTCGCGGAACGAGCCTTGCTGGTCGCGGAGTTCGTGGAGATAACCCTTGCGTCCGCCGCCGAGGCCGGCGAGGGGCACCTGGCTGCTGATGCCCAGCACCGGCGCCGACGCCGCCGCGGACTCCTGGAGAGCGGCCAGCGACATCAGCGCGCCGGGTCCGGTGGAGACCAGCAGCGGTGTGACGGTGCCGGTGACGCGGGCGCAGGCGTCGGCGGCGAAGCCCGCGTTGTTCTCCATACGCAGTCCCACGTACGACAGGGGGGAGCGGCGTACGGCGTCGAAGGCACCCAGAGCGTGCTGGCCCGGCAGTCCGAAGACGGTGCGGGCACCGAGGGCGGTGAGGGATTCGGCGACGAGGTCTCCACCGGTGCGGGCTGCGGGTGCGGAAGCGGGAGCCATGCGGTAGGTCGCGCCTTTCGACGTGGTGGGCAGGGAACGTGAAGGTACTGGGAGTTGCAGCGGTACCGGGAATTGCTGAGGTTCTGGGACTCGCGCCGGGAGCGGCGGGTGCGGGGGCGTCCGTCAGACTCCGGCGGGAGCGCCCGTGCCCGGCTTGCCGCCCGCAGGGCCCGTGCCGTCCGCGCCGCCGGACCCTTCGCCGCTCGCGCCGACGCCCGGACCCGCGTCGGTGTGGCCCTCGCCCGCGAGCCGGGCACGCCATTCGGCCAGTACCGCCGGATCCGTCGGCTTCCCGGCGAGGCTCACCGCGACATACGTCAGCAGCGACGCCAACAGCCCGTAGTAGATGGCCTCGTTGGCGAGCACGCCCTTCCAGGCCATCATCGCCACGACCGTGGCGCCGCCCGCGGCCACGGCTCCGAGCGCGCCGTGCGCCGTGCCGCGCTTCCACACCAGGCCGCCGAGGATGGGCACCAGCAGCCCGCCGACGAGCAGGTTGTACGCCACGGTCAGGGCCTCCACGACGTCGTTGAGCGCGATGGATATCGCCACGACGGCCGCACCCATGACGAGGATGAACAGTCGGTTGCCGCGCACCTCGTCATGGCCTCCGTCACCGGTCGCGGACTCCGTTCCGGCCGATGACTCCGGCTTGGCGGGGGTGCGGCGCAGCCGCTTCCAGATGTCGTTGTTGGCGACGGTCGCGCAGGCGATCAGCGCGCCCGACGAGGTCGACATCACCGCGGAGAGGGCCGCCGCGAGCACGAGGCCCTTCACCCCGATCGGCAGCGCCTCGCCGACGATCGTGGCGAACGCCGCGTCGGGGCTGTCCAGTTTCGGGAAGAGCGCCTTGGCACTGGTGCCGATCACGGCGCCCGCTATCGCGTAGACGAGGCAGTAGACACCGGCGACCGCGCCGCCGTTGCGGGCGACGGTGTCGCTGCGCGCGGTGAACACCCGCTGCCAGATGTCCTGTCCGATCAGCATGCCGAACGAGTAGATCAGCACGTAGGTGAAGACCGTCTGCACGCCGATGTTCATGGGCGAGAAGTACTCGTCCGGAAGCTGCTCCCGCATTCCGTCGATGCCGCCGGCCTTCCACACGGCGATCGGCAGCAGCAGAAGCAGCACGCCCACGGACTTCACCACGAACTGCGCCATGTCCGTCAGCGTGATCGACCACATCCCGCCGAGCGTCGAGTACGCGATGACGATGCCGCCGCCCAGCATGATCGCCAGCGTGCGGTCCAGGCCGAAGATGACGTCGAAGATGGTCGCGTAGGCGATGGTCGAGGTGACGGCGAGCATCAGCGTGTACGACCACATCACCGCGCCCGAGATCACCGATGACGAGCCGCCGTAGCGCAGGTCGAGCATCTGGCTGACCGTGTAGACCTTCAGCCGCGAGATGCGGGCGGAGAAGAACAGGCTCAGGGCCAGCAGTCCGAAGCCGATCGTGAACACCAGCCAGGCGCCGGAGAGTCCGTACTGGTAGCCCAGGCCGACCCCGCCGATGGTCGAGGCGCCGCCGAGCACGATGGCGGCCATCGTGCCGGAGTAGAGGACGGGCCCCAGGCGGCGGCCCGCGACGAGGAAGTCGCTCTTGGACTTGGCGCGGCGCATGCCCCACCAGCCCACGGCGAGCATGCCCACGAGATAGACGATGATCACTGCGTAGTCGACGGCCATGAGCGCTCCTCGGGCCGGGCGTAGGGGAGAAGGAGGGGAGGGGGAGGGGAGGGGGAGCGGGTGGGTGTGAACACGGGGGACGGGGGTGTGCCCGAAAGCTGTGTGTGCTGGGGATCGAGCTGGAGCCTAGGTGCCGTCAAGGCGGCCGGGAAGTGTACGTTTCCTCCACCGCCACGGCCTCTGCTGTGGGAATCGTCCATCGTCCAGGAGCTTCGGGGGTGGCCGTGCAGGAACTGGTGCCGCCGGCCGTACCGGTCCCGCTGTCCGTGCTGACCGGGGACCCCGCGCTGGGGCTGCGGCAGCTCGCAGGGCCTGACGGCTCGCGCGAGACTCCCGTGTACTCCGTGCACACCAGCGAGATGGCCGATCCGCTGCCCTATCTGCTCGGCGGCGAGCTGCTGTTGAGCGCCGGTGTGCACTGCCCGCCGGGGCCGGACCACGGCGAGCACTGGGAGCGCTATGTGCTGCGCTCGATGGAGGCAGGTGCGGCGGCGCTCGGCTTCGGAGTCGCGCCCGTGCACGAGGAGGTCCCGGCGCAGCTCGCCGACGCCTGCGAACGGCACGGTCTGCCGCTCGTGGAGGTGCCGAGGGACACGCCGTTCACGGCGGTGGCGCGGGCCCTGTGGCAGGCCGTCACCCAGCGCCGCCACCAGGCGCTGCGCAGGCTCAGCGAGGCACAGCAGACGCTGGCAGCGGCGGCGGCCGGGCCGCATCCCGTACCGGCGGTGCTCGGACAGCTCGCACAGCGCCTGGACGCGTGGGCCGTGCTGCTCGGCCGGGACGGACGTGAACTGGCGTCCGCCGGAGCCGCGCCCCCCGAGGAGGCGCGGGCCGAACTCGCCTCGCTCACCGGCCTGTTGCGGCAGGGGCCGTCCTCCGCGGCCGGGACGTACGGAGAGCTGCGCCTGAGCGTTTACGGGCTGGGAAGCGGCGGCGGGGGAGGCGCAGCGGGAGGGGGCGGAGGGGGAGGCGGAGGGAAACCGCTCGCGCTGGGCCTGTGCGCCCCACACCGCGACGGCATCGACGGCGCCATCGCCTCGGTGGCGGTGGTGCTGCTCGCGCTGCTCACCGAACGCCGCGCCGCCGAGACCGAGGAGCAGCGCTCGGCCGCGCTCGTACGGCTGATGCTGGGAGCGTCACCTCAGGAGGCGGCGACGCTGCTGAGCGGTGACGCGCGGCGGTGGGCCGTGGTGCGCGGACAGCGGCGGCACGGCACGGTGCACGGGAGCGACCCGTTCGCGACTTCCGCCCTCGCGGCGGGACTCGGCACCACGCTCATCGACCTTGCGGACGGGGAGCTGCGTGCCCTCGTACCTGTCACGGACAGCGATACGGATACGGGTACGGATACCGGCACGGCCACGGATGCCGGTACGGGTACGGCCACGGATACCGGCACGGGCGCGGCCACGGATACCGGTACGGGCACGAACGGCGAAGGCGACGCAGTCCCCGGCGCGGGCGGTCGGTCGGGCGCGGCCACGCGAACCGGCACCCCGGCCGGCGGGAGCGGAACCCCAGCCATCGAGCCGCAGCCGGGCTGGACGCTGGGCGTCAGCGGGCCGGTCCCCGCCGCTCAACTGGCCCGCGCGGACGGCCAGGCGGCACGCGCGCTGCGCCGGGCCCTCGCCGAGCGCCGCCCCCTCGTACGGCAGCGGGGCGACGCCGCGGGGGAGGCCGCCGATGTGGCCTCGCTCGTGGAGCCGGCGGAGGCACGCGAGATGGCCGGGGCGCGGCTGGCACCTCTGGACGGGCGCCCGTATCTCGTGGAGACGCTGCGCATGTGGCTGTCGCTGAACGGCAGTTGGGACCGTACGGCGGTGGCCCTGGAGGTACACCGCAACACGGTGCGGCAACGCGTCGCCCGTGCCGCCGCCCTGCTGGGCGAGGACCTGGCCGATCCCGATGTACGGATGGAGCTG
Source organism: Streptomyces marispadix (assembly GCF_022524345.1). NCBI lineage: Bacteria > Bacillati > Actinomycetota > Actinomycetes > Kitasatosporales > Streptomycetaceae > Streptomyces > Streptomyces marispadix. The sequence continues at coordinate 5,159,059 of NZ_JAKWJU010000002.1, forward strand.
TGGTTCGCGCTCAAGTGGCGCTGAGCGGCCCCGGCATGGAGCCAGGCCGGGGCTCAACCCCCCCACGTACACGCCGAGTTGTCCATTCAGCGCACGCGCCCGTCAGAGCTTCGTCCACGCCTCCGTCAGCACCGAGCGCAGGATGCCCTCGGCCTCGTCGAAGATGCTCTGGTCGGAGATGAGCGGCGGTGCGAGCTGCACCACGGGGTCGCCGCGGTCGTCGGCCCGGCAGTAGAGCCCGGCCTCGAAGAGCGCCTTGGAGAGGAATCCGTAGAGGACCCGCTCGGACTCCTCCTCGGTGAAGGTCTCCTTGGTGGCCTTGTCCTTGACGAGTTCGATGCCGTAGAAGAAGCCGTCGCCGCGTACGTCGCCGACGATGGGAAGGTCGAGCAGCTTGCGCAGCGTGGCACGGAACGCGGGCTCGTTGTCGAGGACGTGCTGGTTGAGTCCCTCGCGTTCGAAGATGTCGAGGTTGGCGAGCGCCACGGCCGCCGAGACCGGGTGGCCGCCGAAGGTGTAGCCGTGCAGGAAGGTGTTGTCGCCCTTCCAGAAGGGCTCGGCGATGCGGTCGGAGATGATCGCGGCGCCGATCGGCGAGTAGCCGGAGGTCATGCCCTTGGCACAGGTGATGATGTCCGGCACGTAGCCGAACTTGTCGCAGCCGAAGAGCGTCCCCAGCCGTCCGAAGGCGCAGATGACCTCGTCGGAGACGAGCAGCACGTCGTGCCGGTCGCAGATCTCGCGGACGCGCTGGAAGTAGCCCGGGGGCGGGGGGAAGCAGCCGCCCGCGTTCTGCACGGGTTCGAGGAAGACCGCCGCGACCGTCTCCGGGCCCTCGAAGAGGATCTGCTGCTCGATCTGGTCGGCGGCCCAGCGTCCGAACGCCTCGGGGTCGTCGCCGTGCGCCGGTGCCCGGTAGATGTTGGTGTTGGGCACCTTGTGCGCGCCCGGCACCAGCGGCTCGAACGGGGCCTTCAGGCCCGGGAGTCCGGTGATCGAGAGGGCGCCGTGGGGGGTGCCGTGGTAGGCGACGTTGCGCGAGATCACCTTGTACTTGCCGGGGTTGCCGGTCAGCTTGTGGAACTGCTTGGCGAGCTTCCACGCGGTCTCCACGGCCTCGCCGCCGCCCGTGGTGAAGAAGACCTTGTTGAGGTCGCCGGGGGCGTGGTGCGCCAGGCGCTCGGCGAGTTCGACGGCCTTGGGGTGCGCGTAGGACCAGATGGGGAAGAAACCGAGGTCCTGCGCCTGCTTGTTGGCGGCCTCGGCCAGCTCCGCGCGGCCGTGACCGGCCTGTACCACGAAGAGCCCGGCGAGGCCGTCGAGGTAGCGCTTGCCGTCGGTGTCGTAGATGTGGGTGCCCTCGCCGCGGACGATCGTGGGGACGGGCGTCCGCTCGTACGACGACATGCGGGTGAAGTGCATCCACAGGTGGTCGTGGGCGGTCTTCGACAGATCCTTTGTCACGGTCATCGTGTCCCCCACGTGTAGGTCTGCTTTCGCAGCTTGAGGTAGACGAAGCTCTCGGTGGTGCGCACCCCCGGAAGGGAACGGATCCGCTTGGTGATCATCTCCAGCAGGTGCTCGTCGTCCTGGCAGACGATCTCCACGAGCAGGTCGAACGAGCCGGCCGTGACGACCACGTAGTCGACCTCGTCGATCTCGGCGAGGGCGTCCGCCACGGACTCGAGATCGCCCTCGATGTTGATGCCGACCATCGCCTGCCGCAGGAAGCCCACCGTGAGGGGGTCGGTGACGGCGACGATCTGCATGACACCCTGGTCCTGGAGCTTCTGGACGCGCTGCCGTACGGCCGCTTCCGACAGGCCGACGGCCTTGCCGATGGCGGCGTAGGGCCGCCTGCCGTCCTCCTGGAGCTGCTCGATGATCGCAAGCGACACATCGTCGAGCGAGCGGATGCCGTTCGTCTTCTTCGCGTCTCGGGCCACGCACGACACTGTGCATGAGACCTCCTCCGAATCGCAACCCGTAAGCAATGCAATTCGAAGCAATACATGGCTGCGAGAACCGAATCCGTCGTAGGCGGTGTGGTGGTGTATCGAAAGCGTTGCAGTGCTGGTTAGGGTGGCGGTCTCACCCAATGGACATGGACAACGGAGCAGGAGGGGTGCGAAGTGACCACCGAGCTGCGTCGGCTGCGCAACTACATCGACGGTGAGTTCCGGGACGCCGCTGACGGCCGGACCACCGACGTGGTGAATCCCGCCACGGGCGACGTGTACGCCACCGCGCCGCTTTCCGCCGCCGCCGATGTCGACGCCGCGATGGCCGCGGCCGAGCGGGCCTTTCCGGGCTGGCGCGACACCACTCCGGCCGAGAGGCAGAAGGCGATCTTGAAGATCGCGGACGCGCTGGAGGCCCGCGCGGACGAGTTCCTGGCCGTCGAATGCGAGAACTGCGGCAAGCCGCTGGAGCTGACCAGGCAGGAAGAACTGCCCATGATGCTCGACCAGATCCGCTTCTTCGCCGGTGCCGCCCGCATGCTGGAGGGCAAGTCCGCCGGCGAGTACATGGAGGGGCTCACCTCCTATGTACGGCGTGAGCCGGTGGGCGTATGCGCACAGGTCGCACCGTGGAACTACCCCGCGATGATGGCCGTCTGGAAGTTCGCACCGGCGCTGGCCGCGGGCAACACCGTCGTGCTCAAGCCGTCCGACACCACCCCCGCCTCCGCTGTCTTCATGGCCGAGGTGATGGGCGAGATCCTGCCCAAGGGCGTCTTCAACGTCCTCTGCGGCGACCGCGACACCGGCCGCCTCATGGTCGAGCACAAGACGCCCGCGATGGCCTCGATCACCGGGTCGGTGCGTGCCGGTACGGAGGTCGCGGGCAGCGCGGCCAAGGACCTCAAGCGCGTACATCTGGAGCTGGGCGGCAAGGCGCCGTGCGTGGTCTTCGACGACGCCGACGTGCAGGCCGCGGTCGAGGGCATCCGCGACGGCGGCTTCTTCAACGCCGGTCAGGACTGCACCGCGGCGACGCGTGTCCTCGTACAGGAAGGCGTCTACGAGCAGTTCGTCACCGCGCTGGCCAAGGCCGCGGGCGAGGTGAAGACCGGCGACCTCAGCGACCCCGACTGCTTCTACGGGCCCCTCAACAACCCGACGCACCTGGAGAAGGTCAGCGGCTTCATCGACCGGCTGCCCGCGCACGCCAAGGTCGAGTCCGGCGGTGAACGCGTAGGCGACAAGGGCTGGTTCTACGCGCCGACGGTCGTCTCGGGGCTGCGCCAGGACGACGAGATCATCCAGAACGAGGTCTTCGGTCCGGTCATCACAGTCCAGAAGTTCACCGACGAGAACCAGGCCGTGACCTGGGCCAACGACGTCGAGTACGCGCTGGCGTCCTCGGTGTGGACCACCGACCACGGCCGTGCCATGCGGATGTCGAAGTCGCTGGACTTCGGCTGCGTATGGATCAACACCCATATCCCGCTGGTCGCGGAGATGCCGCACGGCGGCTTCAAGAAGTCCGGCTACGGCAAGGACCTCTCGGCGTACGGGCTGGAGGACTACACGCGCGTCAAGCATGTGATGACGGCGCTGTGAGCGTGAGCCGCAAGGCCCGGTGACCCGGTCCTCAAGCGGCTGCTTCGCAGGCCCCGGGCGGTGGGCGTTCCCCCTCCGCCCGGGGCCTCCTCGCGTCACGGGCGCCGCCGTCGGTCGTGTGGACGCGTTCGGTTGGAGCCGTCTCGTTACGTGAACGGCTTGACTGCCGGTATGTGCAGGGTGGTTGGCTGCCACGGAAACCTCTGGCCGGGAAGCAGACCCGGAAAGACACCGACGCAGAATCCCTCCGCGAACACACACTGAGAAACGGGGCTCTCGTGCTCATCTTCGGCACCTCGACCAAGATGCATCAGCTTGCGATGCTGAACCTGCTGTGCGCCTTCTGCGGCAATCCTTCGGCGCACTCGCTGCGTAAGCGGGTCACGAAGTTCTCCCTCTTCTTCATCCCGCTCTTCCCGATCGCCCCCGCGAAGCACTACCTCCAGTGCACCTTCTGCGGCGGCGCGAGCGAGGTGACGAAGGAGAACGCCGAGCAGCTCCTCGCCCAGGGCGGCGCCCCCGCGCCGCAGTCCGGCTACGGAGCCGCACAGCCCGGAGGGCAGCAGCCGTACGCCGGGCAGGGCCACCCCGGGCAGGGCCAGATGCCGCCGCAGGGCAATCCGTTCGCCGGCCAGCAGCCGCAGGGGCAGCCCCCGCAGAACCCGTACCAGTCCTGACGCGCTCGGCGGCCGGCGCAGCCCTCGCGCGGGCGGACGGGCATGTGAAGGGGCCGAAGTCCACGCGGACTTCGGCCCCTTCCCTGTCCTACGCCGGGTCCGGGTCCGTCACCCGGTCCGGTCTCCGCGTCCTTTCTGCGACTGCTTCCGTGTGCGCGGACGGTCAGTCGGCGGCGCTCCGCTGCCGCTTCCAGGAGGCGAGGTAGGCGTCGATCTCAGCGTTCAGCCGCTTCCTGGTGGGCTCGTCCATGAAGGAGGCCCGTACGGCGTTGCGTGCGAGGGCGGCGACGCCCGCCGCGTCCAGGCCGAGCAGCCGTGCGGCGATCCCGTACTCGGTGTTGAGGTCCGTGCCGAACATCGGGGGGTCGTCGCTGTTGATCGTCACCAGGACGCCCGCCTCGGCCAGTTGCGGCAGCGGGTGCTCGTCCAGCGTCTCCACGGCACGGGTCGCGATGTTGGAGGTAGGGCAGACCTCCAGCGGGATCTGCCGCTCGGCGAGATGCTCCAGCAGCCGCGGGTCCTGGACGGCGCTCGTGCCGTGCCCGATGCGCTCCGCACGCAGCGAGGTGAGGGCGTCCCAGATCGTCTCCGGACCCGTGGTCTCGCCCGCGTGCGGCACGCTGCGCAGCCCCGCCGCGATCGCACGGTCGAAGTACGGCTTGAACTGCGAGCGCGGAACGCCGATTTCGGGGCCGCCGAGACCGAACGAGAGCAGGCCGTCAGGGCCCATCTCCGTGGCGATCCTCGCGGTCTCCTCGGCCGCCGCGAGGCCCGCCTCGCCGGGGATGTCGAAGGTCCAGCGCAGCGTGACGTCCAGCTCCTTCTCGGCGGCGGTCCGGGCGTCCTCGATGGCCTCCAGGAACTCCTCGGCGGCTATCCCGCGCTTGGTCGAGCTGAAGGGCGTGACGGTCAGCTCGGCGTAGCGCACCTGCTGGCGGGCCATGTCGCGGGCGATCTCGTAGGTGAGCAGCCGGATGTCCTCGGCGTCCCGCAGCATGTCGACGACCGAGAGATAGATCTCGATGAAGTGCGCGAAGTCGGTGAAGGTGAAGTACTCCCGCAGTGCCTCCGGGTCCTGTGGAACGCCGAACTCCGGGTGGCGGGCCGCGAGTTCGGCGACGATGCGGGGCGAGGCCGAGCCGACGTGATGGACGTGCAGCTCGGCCTTGGGCAGCCCGGCGATGAACTCGTCGAGGCCGGAGAACTCGGACAACGGGGCCTCCAGAGGGGAGAGGGAACCGGATCATCGTATGCGGGGCGTCACAGCGGACGAATAGCATGGGCCGCCGACGAGGAACCCCGGGAGGGGCCATGGAAGACGACACCGGACGGCCGGCGCCCTCCGGCGGCGCACGGCACGATCCCTGGGCGCCTCCTCGCGACGGGGCCGCAACCGGCAGGGGGAACATGGACCACAACGAAGAGGACCGGAAGCGGCGTTCGGTCGCGGAGCAGCCGACGATCACCTCGGGGCAGGGCGCGAGCCCGGGGGCGGGGCCGCCTCCCGTTCCGCCCGCGCCAGGGGCGCCTTCGGGCCCGTCTCGGGGTGCTGCTCCCGCCGGTGCAGGGGGTGCACCTGGTTCCGGTTACGGAGCGTCGCCTTACGGTGCGCCGTCGCCGTACGGGCAGCAGCCACAGCCGCCGCAACAGCCCCAGCAGCCACAGCCGTACGTCAACGGCGGTGCCGCGTACGGCTATCCGGCACAGGCGCCCGCGCCGCAGCCGTACGGATACGGAGCGGGACCGGGTCCGGGCGGCCCCGGCGGGTACGGCTGGCACGCTCCGCCGCAGCCCGGCGGCAAGGCGGTCGCCGCGATGGTGGTCGGCATCCTCGGCCTGCTCGCCGTCTCGACCTGCTGGGGGAGCTTCCTGGGGATCTTCCTCAGCCCGGTCGCGCTCGGCCTGGGCCTCTCCGCGAAGCGCGCCGCCGACCGGGGCGAGACCGGCGGGCGCGGCCAGGCCGTGTCCGGCTTCGTGATGGGGATCATCGGCACGGTCCTGTCGGTGCTCTTCATCGCGTTCCTCGTGGTGATGCTGACCGTCTACAACGAGGAGTTCGGCGAGTACGACTCCGACCCGGGCGGCGACGGCTCCTCGCTCGACGCCCGCGAGCGCGCCGCCGTACTCGTGGTCTCCGGAGCGGGCACCGGCGCCGACGCGGTGACCCGCACAACCGTCGGCGGCTGAACCGGCATTGCGGATCGTGGGGTCCGAGTACGGGCAACATTGCAGATTCCGTAGCGCAATCAAACGGTGACGACGGAATCCCTTGTTGAATCGGGATCGTCCTGTCAGGATCGGCGTCCAACAAAAGCTGACGCCCCGCCCCAGGCAGGAGAGCCCGATGGTCCAGCGCTTCGACGTGTCCTCACGCTTCGCAGCGGGTGCGCAGTTCACCGGTGGACGGCTCGGATCGGGCGCTTCGGGCCGTACGCACACCGTCGTCGACCCGGCCACGGGCGAGAGCGTCCTCGGCTATGAACTCGCCGACCCCGCCGATGTGGGCGCGGCCGTCGAGGCCGCGGGGCGCGCGCTGCCCGAGTGGGCGGGCGCCACACCCGCCGAGCGCTCCGACGCGATGCACCGCTGGGCGGCCGTACTGCGCGAGCGCACGGGCGAGTTCGTGTATGCGGAGTCGCTTCAGTGCGGCAAACCGCTGAAGCTGTCCGAGGAGTTCGACGTTCCGGGCTCCTTCGACAACGTCGCGTTCTTCGCGGGGGCCGCCCGGCAGCTTCCAGGGGTCGCCGCGGCCGAGTACAGCGGCGACCACACCTCATTCGTACGGCGTGAACCGCTCGGTGTGATCGGCTCCATCGCCCCCTGGAACTACCCGCTCCAGATGGCCGCCTGGAAGATCCTCCCTGCGGTCGCCGCGGGCAACACCATCGTCCTCAAGCCCAGCGAACTCACCCCGCTGACCTCGCTGATGTTCGCGGAGGCGGCCTGCGATGCGGGCATCCCCGACGGCGTGGTCAACGTCGTCTCCGGCACCGGACCGGACGTGGGGGAGGCGCTGGTCGGGCACCCCGACGTCGCCATGACCTCCTTCACCGGGTCGACCGAGGTCGGCAAGCGCGTCGCCCAGATCGCCACGGCAGGCGTCAAGCGTCTCCACCTCGAACTCGGCGGCAAGGCGCCCTTCGTGGTCTTCGACGACGCCGATCTGGAGGCCGCCGTGCACGGCGCGGTGGCCGGTGCGCTGATCAACTCCGGTCAGGACTGCACAGCCGCGACCCGTGCGTATGTACAGCGCCCGCTCTACGACCGGTTCGTCTCCGGCGTCGCGGACCTGATGCGCGAGGTACGCCTCGGCGACCCCTTCGCACCCGGCACCGACCTCGGCCCTCTCGTCTCCCACGCGCACCGCGACCGCGTCGCCGGGTTCGTGGAACGGGCACGCTCGTACGCCACCGTCGTCACCGGCGGCGAGGCCCCCGGCGGTGAACTCGCCCACGGCGCCTACTATCCGCCCACGCTGATCACCGACGCGCCGCAGGACAGCGAGATCGTGCAGCAGGAGGTCTTCGGGCCCGTGCTGACCGTGCTGCCCTTCGACGCGGACGACCAGGGCATCGCCCTGGCCAACGACACCCCGTACGGACTGGCCGCCTCCGCCTGGAGCCGCGACGTCTTCCGTACGGGCACCGCCGCCCGGCGCATACGGGCGGGCTGCGTATGGATCAACGACCACATCCCGATCATCAGCGAGATGCCGCACGGGGGCTACAAGGCCTCCGGCTACGGCAAGGACATGTCCGCGTACTCCTTCGAGGAGTACACACAGGTCAAGCACGTCATGCAGGACGTCACCGGGGAAGCGCGAAAGGACTGGCACCGCACGGTCTTCGGCGACCGCTGACGCCCGCGGACGCGGACACGACCGCGGAGGCGGCAACCCCGGGCCGCGCACCGATGCCGTAAGTCCCCGAGCACGTGAGCACCAGAGAACGCGAACCGCCGAGCCACCACCGACACGGCCTCAACAGCCCCTGATCCGCCCGCACTTCCTTCCCCGCCCTTCAACCGGAAGGCAGCCCGATGGACCTGGACCCGCAGCTTTACGAAGGTCTGCCCGACCCCGTGCGCGACGCCTGGGAACGCAGCCTCACCCAGGGACGCGCCGCCGTCAGCCGCCGCCGGCTGCTGCGCCTCGGCGCCCTCGCCGCGGGCGGCGCCGCCCTCGCGGCGTGCGGCATCCCGCCCGCTCAGGGCAGCCGCGGCGGCAACGACCCCGAGGACACCCCCGACTGGTCGAAGAAGGAGCGGGTCCTCAACTTCGCGAACTGGCCCCTCTACATCGACGTCGACGACAAGAACAAGAAGAAGCGCCCCACGCTCGACCGCTTCGAGCGGCAGAGCGGAATCAAGGTCAAGTACGTCGAGGACATCAACGACAACAGCGAGTTCTACGGGAAGATCAAGCCGCAGCTCGCCGCCGGGCAGGACACGGGCCGCGACCTGATATGCCTCTCCGACTGGATGGCAGGCCGCATCATCCGCCAGGGCTGGGCCCAGCGCCTCGACCCGGCCCGTCTGCCGCACGCCGTCGCCAACCTGGAAGACCGCTTCCGTACGGCGCCGCACGACCCCGGCCGCCAGTACAGCTACCCGTGGGCGGGCACCGCCTGCGTCGTCGCGTACAACAAGAAGGCCACGGGCGGCAAGAAGGTCACCAGCGTCTCCCAACTGCTGGAGGACGACTCCCTCAAGGGCAGGGTGTCGATGCTGACGGAGATGACCGACACCATGGGCCTGGCCATGCTCGACGGCGGCATCAACCCGGAGAAGTTCACGGCGGGCGACTTCGACAAGACCCTCGCCCGCCTCCAGAAGGCCGTCGACGCGAAGCAGTTGCGCCGCTTCAGCGGCAACGACTACCTCGACGAACTCAACTCCGGTGACATCGCGGCCTGTCTGGCGTGGGCGGGAGACGTCGTACAGCTCAAGTTCGACAACCCGGACGTCGAATTCGCCCTGCCCGAGAGCGGCTACCTCTTCGGCACCGACGACCTCCTCGTCCCAGCGAAGGCCAGGCACCAGGCCAACGCCGAGGCCCTGATCGACCACTACTACCAGCCCAAGGAGGCCGCCGAGCTGGCCGCCTGGGTCAACTACATCTGCCCGGTCACCGGCGCCAAGGCCGAGATGGAGAAGATCGACAAGGAGCTCGCCGAGGACCCGCTGATCTTCCCCGACGCGAAGACCATCGAGCTGGGCAAGAACTTCCGGCCCATGTCCACCGGTGAACACGCCCGCTACGAGAACAAGTTCGCCAAGCTCATCGGCGCATAGGCGAGGAAGAGCAGACCATGACGATCACTCTTTCCGGTGTCAGCAAGGTCTTCGGCGACTTCACCGCCGTACACCCGCTGGACCTCACCATCCCCGAGGGCTCCTTCTTCGCCCTCCTCGGCGCGTCCGGCTGCGGCAAGACCACCACCCTCCGCATGATCGCGGGACTGGAGGAGCCGACCGGCGGGCGGATACTCCTCGGCGAGGACGACATCACCGCCCTGCCGCCGCACAAGCGCCCCGTGAACACCGTCTTCCAGAACTACGCCCTCTTCCCGCACCTCGACGTGGCGGAGAACGTCGCCTTCGGACTGCGGCGGCGCGGCATCACCTCCGTACGCAAACAGGTCGAGGAGATGCTGGAACTCGTCGAGCTGGGACCGCTGGCGAAGCGCAAGCCACGGCAGCTCTCCGGCGGGCAGCAGCAACGCGTCGCGCTCGCCCGCGCGTTGATCAACCGGCCGCAGGTGCTGCTGCTCGACGAGCCGCTGGGCGCCCTCGACCTCAAGCTGCGCCGCCAGATGCAGCTCGAACTCAAGCGCATCCAGACGGAGGTGGGCATCACCTTCGTCCATGTCACACACGACCAGGAGGAGGCCATGACGATGGCCGACACCGTGGCCGTGATGAACGCGGGACGCGTCGAGCAACTGGGCGCCCCCGACGAGCTGTACGAGCGGCCCCGCTCCACCTTCGTCGCCAACTTCCTCGGCACCTCCAACCTCATCGAGGCGGAGATCACCGAGGCGAACGACGACGAGCTGCTGCTGAAGGCCGTGGGCACACAGACGCGGCTGCGGCTGCCCGCCGAACGCTGCGCGGTCGACGGCCCCCAGGCGGGCGGCAAGGTGCTCGTGGGCGTACGTCCGGAGAAGATCTCCCTCAGCCACGCCGACGACACGGACGCCGAGGACGCCTCGCGCGGTGACGCCGACGGCGCCGACAACCTCCTCACCGGCCGCATACGCGACGCCGGCTACCTCGGCGTCTCCCTCCAGTACGTCGTCGACAGCCCCGTCTGCCCCGAGTTCAGCGTCTACGAGCAGAACGTCGAGCGGGACGCACGGCTTACGCCGGGCACCGAGGTCGTACTGCGCTGGCGGCCCGCGCACACCTTCGCGCTGGACGCCGCGCAGGACGCCGACGCGGGGACCGTGGAGGAGGCGCTGTGACGAGCCCGGCCGCATCCGCATCCGCATCCGCCGGTTCCCCGGCCGGTGCCTCCGGCTCCGCGTCCGCCTCCGCGGGTGCCGCGACGCCGCCCGCCTCCGGCGACGCCCCCGGCGGCGGCCCCGGCACGTCCGCACGGTCCGCACGCCGCCGGGTCCGCCTCACCCCGTACTGGCTGCTGCTGCCTGCCGGGCTGTGGCTCGCGCTCTTCTTCGTCGCGCCGTTCTTCTACCAGGCGTCGACGTCCGTGCAGAGCGGCTCCCTCGAAGAGGGCTTCCGCGTCACCTGGGACTTCACCAACTACACCGACGCGCTGGCCACTTACGCGCCGCACTTCCTGCGCTCGTTCCTCTACGCCGCCACCGCCACGCTGCTTTGCCTGCTCATCGGCTACCCCCTCGCTTACATGATCGCCTTCCGCGCGGGGCGCTGGCGGGGCCTGCTGCTGGTGATGGTGATCGCCCCGTTCTTCACCAGCTTCCTCATCCGCACGCTCGCGTGGAAGACGATCCTCTCCGACGGCGGCCCGGTCGTCGGCGTACTGAAATCGGTCCATCTCCTGGACTTCACAAGCCAGTTGGGGCTGACCGGCGACGACAGGCTGCTGGCGACGCCGCTGGCGGTGGTGTGCGGGCTGACGTACAACTTCCTGCCGTTCATGATCCTTCCGCTCTACAGCTCGCTGGAGCGGATCGACGCCTCGCTGCACGAGGCGGCACGCGACCTGTACGCCAAGCCCGCGACCGTCTTCCGCAAGGTGACCTTCCCGCTCTCCCTGCCGGGCGTCGTCGCCGGGACGCTGCTCACGTTCATCCCGGCCTCCGGCGACTACATCAACGCACAGCTTCTCGGCTCCCCGAACACGCAGATGGTCGGCAACGCCATCCAGAAGCAGTTCCTCAACGTCCTCGACTACCCGGCAGCCGCCGCCATGTCGTTCATCCTCATGGCGATCATCCTGATCGTGGTGAGTGTCTATATGCGCAAGGCCGGAACGGAGGAACTCGTGTGATGGCCGCCGCAACCCGCTCCCGGACCCTCGCGCCGCTGCACTGGCTGCGCCGCAACGCGGTCGTACTCGCCGGTGCGGCCTCCCTGCTGTATCTGCTGCTGCCGAACGTGGTGGTGATGCTCTTCTCCTTCAACAAGCCCGCGGGCCGCTTCAATTACGAGTGGCGGGCCTTCTCCACCGACGCGTGGACCGATCCGTGCGGCGTCGCCGACATGTGCGGATCGCTCGGGCTCAGCCTTCAGATCGCGGTGCTGTCGACGCTGTTCGCCACGGCCTTCGGCACGTTCGCCGCCTTCGCGCTCGCCCGCTACCGCTTCCGCGGCAAGGGCACGGGCAACGCGCTGATCTTCCTGCCGATGGCCATGCCCGAGGTCGTCATGGGCGCCTCGCTCGGCACGCTCTTCCTCAACACCCGAGTCGCCTTCGGCTTCGTGACGATCCTCATCGCCCACATCATGTTCTGTCTGAGCTTCGTGGTCGTAGCGGTGAAGGCACGCGTGATGAGCATGGACCCGCGGCTGGAGGAGGCGGCACGCGATCTGTACGCGGGGCCGGTTCAGACGTTCCTGCGGGTCACGCTGCCCCTGGCGGCACCCGGGATCGCGGCGGGCGCCATGCTCAGCTTCGCGCTCTCCTTCGACGACTTCATCATCACGCAGTTCAACGCGGGCCCCTCCACGGTCACCTTCCCGATGTTCGTCTGGGGCGCGGCGCAGCGGGGTGTGCCCGTGCAGGTCAACGTCATCGGTACGGCCATGTTCCTCATCGCCGTGGCCGTCGTCTTCGGCGGGCAGATCGCGACCGCGCGCCGCCGGAGGCGGTCGTGACGGCCCCCGAGGCGGACGGCGGCACCGGCGATGCGCACCCGGGAACGGGCCAAGTCGCGGACTCGGGGCCGGACTTCCGGCCGGACTCCGAACCGGACTCCGAACCGGACTCCGGGCCGGAGTCCGAGGCCGCACGGGCCCTCGCGGGGGCGCGCCCCGTGCCCTTCTGGCTCGACGACCCGGCCGTCCGGCCCGCGGCACTGCCCGCCCTGGCGGGCGAGACCCGCTGCGACCTGCTCGTCGTAGGCGGCGGCTACAGCGGACTGTGGACGGCGCTCATCGCGAAGGAGCGCGACCCGTCCCGCGACGTGGTGCTGCTGGAGGGCAAGGAGACCGGATGGGCCGCCTCCGGCCGCAACGGAGGCTTCTGCGACTCCTCCCTCACCCATGGCTTCGCCAACGGCCTCGCCCGCTGGCCCGGCGAGATCGAGAAGCTGGAGCGCCTCGGTCTCGCCAATCTCGACGCCATCGAGGAGGCCGTCCGACACCACGGCATCGACTGCGACTTCGAACGCACCGGAGAGATCGAACTGGCGACCCGGCCCCATCAGGTCGCCGAGCTGCGGGAGACAGCCGAGGAGGCCGCGCGGCACGGGCTCGGCGACCGCGTGACGTTCCTGGACCGCGAGGCCGTGGCCGGGCAGGTCTCCTCGCCCTCCTTCCTCGCCGGGCTCTGGTTCCGCCACAGCGTCGCCATGCTTCACCCTGCGAAGCTCGCCTGGGGCCTCAAACGCGCTTGCCTCGAAGCAGGCGTACGCATCTACGAGCACACTCCGGCACGGGGGTTGAGCAGCGACGACACCGTGGTGACCGTGGGCACCCCTTACGGTCGGGTACGCGCACGGCAGGCGGCGCTCGCCACGAACGCCTTCCCCTCGCTGCTGCGGCGCCTGCGCCCGTACATCGTCCCCGTCTACGACTACGCGCTGATGACCGAGCCGCTGAACCGGCAGCAGCGCGAAGCCCTCGGCTGGCAGGGACGTCAGGGACTCGCGGACAGCGCCAACCACTTCCACTACTTCCGGCTGACCGCGGACGACCGCGTCCTGTGGGGCGGTTACGACGTCCTGTACCACTACGGCAGCCGCATCTCGGCCGAGTACGACCAGCGGCCGGAGACGTTCCGCAAGCTGGCGGCCCACTTCTTCGACACCTTCCCGCAGTTGAGAGGCGTGCGCTTCAGCCACACCTGGGGCGGGGTCATCGACACCTGCTCACGCTTCTCGCCGTTCTTCGGTACGGCGCACAGCGGCCGGGTCGCATACGCGGCGGGCTATACGGGGCTGGGCGTGGGCGCGACCCGCTTCGGAGCCGAGGTGATGCTCGACCTGCTCGGCGGCGAGCCCACGGAACGCACGGAGCTGGAACTGGTGCGTAAGAAGCCGCTGCCGTTCCCGCCGGAGCCGGTGCGCTGGGCGGGCATCGCCATGACCCAGTGGTCGCTCACGCGGGCGGACGCACGCGGCGGGCGCCGCAATCTGTGGCTGAAGGCGATGGACGCGGCGGGGATGGGGTTCGACAGCTGACCCACGGCTGAGCGACGGCCGGCCGCTGCCCCGGTTGTTCCGAACTGCCCTTCGGCCCCGGGGACTTCGCCGTCCGCCCCGGGGACTTCGCCGTCCCCTGCGCCGGGCCGGGCGCGGCGCGCTCCGCTCCCGTCGTCACTGGTGGGCCCGGTGAAAGCTTGAGTAGACCTCTGCCGGGGTCCGGTGGCGTGGTGGCATGCTCCACTCAAGTACCCCCCACCGAGGAGCAGTTGAATGCGTATCAGACCCATGGCGGTGACCGTGGCCCTGACGGCCGCGGGGCTGCTGGCCGCGCCGGGCACGGCGCTGGCGGACGAGTCCCACGAGACCGCGGTGTCGCGGATCGCCGCCGAACCGGGAGCGTCGGCGGACCCCGTCGAGGTGAGCCGCGACGGCGCGCACATACGCACGGAGGCGAGCGAGTCCAAGGCCGCCAAGACCCTCGAAGTGGACTACCAGGTCCAGGAGACCGGCTACTGGTGCGGCCCCGCGGCGACCCGCATCGCCCTCTCCGCCCGCATGGCACCCCCCAGCCAGGCGGACCTCGCGGCGCAGCTCGGCACCACCGAGAACGGCACCGACGACATACGCCAGGTCACCGACGTGCTCAACGCCAACCTCGGCGGCAGCGACTACGAGTCGAAGTACATGCCCGACGACCCGCCCTCGCAGGAGCAGAAGGACGTGCTGTGGCAGGACATCGTCGGTGACATCGACGGTGGCCTGCCGCTCGTCACCAACATCGTGGCCCCGCCCGGCAACCAGCCCCCCGGCTATCCGTCGGACCAGACGATCTACCACTACTTCACGGTCATCGGCTACGACGACGCCAACAAGTCCGTGCTGATAGCCGACCCCGCCTCTTTCTCCGGCAACCAGATCTACTGGCTCTCCTTCGACCAGCTCGCGTCGCTGATCCCGCCGAAGGGCTACGCCGCGTAAGACGCGTCTGAGATCCGGGCCCGAACCTGCCGTCGGCGGCCCGGCCCCCCAGGTCCCGTACGCCGGGCGGCCCTCCCGACCGGCCGCTCACCCCCCCTGCGGCCGGGCTCTCCGCCCTGCGTACGGCCGCCGCGCCGCGGTCCCCGTTCACCGGGGGCCGCGGCGCGTGCCTCCCTGGGGCGGCCCGCTCGCCGCCTCCGAGCGCAACTCCCGTACCACGCACGCCCGTTAACGGTCCGCGAGCGTCCGCTTGTCATGGAATCAGGCGGATGCGGTGGATGTTCCCATGACTCCTCCCAACATCCGTCCCATGCCGGTCTGTCCTGTTAGCGTTCCTGGCTGTCAGAAGTGAGCGGGTCCAGGGGGACGACGGCGCTCGCTCACGGGGGATTCGACAGGGGGAGACTCATGTCCGTCATGCACGGCTCTTCTTCGCGTGTGATCAACAGCAGCAGCGGCAGCTTCGGGCGGATGTTCCCCGACCTGCCGGCCCGCCGCCCCACCGGGCTGGAGAGGGCCAAGGAGTTCGGACTGCCCGGCGGAAAGATGGACGGCGGCCAGACCACGGAGGAGCAGGAGAATCCGAACTTCCCCGCGGGCTTCACATATCTGGGGCAGTTCATCGACCACGACCTCACGCTCGACGCGCTCTCCGAGCTGGGCCAGCACAGCGATCCCTCCACGCTGGCCGACGCCCGCACGCCCAGGCTCGACATGGACAACCTCTACGGCGCGGGCCCCGTCGTCAGCGACCACCTCTACGACCGCGACTCGTATCAGACGAAGCTCCTGCACTCCGCGGACGGCGTCGACTTCGCCCGTACGGAACAGGGCACGGCACTCATCGGCGACCCTCGCAACGACGAGAACATGCTGCTCGGGCAGTTCCATCTGGCGCTGATCAAGTTCCACAACGCGGTCGTCGACGCGCTGCGCGCGGGCCGCATCACCGACGCCCTCGGCCAGAAGCTCGCGCCGAAGCCGCCGGACGAGCCCGGCGACGTGCAGCCCGGGGTGCCGCTGGAGCAGCTCCTCGACGTGGAGAACTACTACAACACCGTCTTCGCCAAGGCCCAGCAGCTCGTGCGGTGGCACTACCAGTGGATCGTCGTGCACGAGTTCCTGATGCGCGCGGGCGATCCGGAGCTGGTGCGCGACGTGGAGAAGAACGGGCCGCAGTTCTTCAAGCCGGGCGAATCGGTCGTCATGCCGGTCGAGTTCGCGGCGGCGGCGTTCCGCTTCGGGCACCCGACGATCCGCTCCAGCTACCGCGTCAACGAGGACTTCACCGGCAAGATCTTCCCCGACGACCCGGAGGCGGACCCCGAGCCCCGCACCGATCTGCGCGGCGGCCCGGTGCTGCCCCGACACGCCGTGGACTGGCGGTACTTCTTCCCGGTGCCCGGCCGTGTCCGACCCCAGAACGGCAAGCGGATCGACGCCGTGCTCAACAGCCAGCTCCTCGACCTGCCGGTCAGCGCCGTGCCCGGAGCGAAGGAGGGCGCGCTCGCCCGTCCTGTCGCCTCCCTCGTCGTACGGAACCTGCTGCGCAGCGAGACGCTGGGGCTGCCCTCCGGCCAGGACGTGGCCCGCAAGGTGGGCGAGACGCCGCTGACCGACGAGGAGCTGGAGAGCAGCGGGCCCGCGTATCTGTGGTACTACGTGCTGAAGGAGGCCGAAGTCCGCGCGGGCGGGCTGCACTTGGGCCCGGTGGGCACGCGGATCGTCGCGGAGGTGCTGATCGGCCTGCTCGACGCCGATCCCACCTCCTACCGCTCGGCCTATCCGGACTGGCGTCCGACGCTGGCCGACGGCTACGGCCGGTTCACCCCGTCCGATCTGCTCCGCTTCGCGGGCGTCGTGGAGGCGGACGGCGACTACGGCGCCGCCGGATTCGACGACGACTTCGACGACGACGATGACGATGAGGACGACGACTGACGGCGGAGCCCGCGCACCGCGACGGCCGTCGCCGATGTGAGCACCACCCAGCTCAGGCACCAACTGGCCACCACATCCAGCGGCCAGTGGTAGCCGCGCCACACCAGGCCCGCGCTGCACGCGAGAGTGAGCAGCGCGGCCGTGGCCGGCAGCGGCCAGTACGGAGGCCGCCGGACCGTCAGTGAGAACAGCAGCGCCGCACCGCCGAAGGCGACCGCAGCCGTGGCGGTGTGGCCAGACGGGTAGTAGTTGGTGCCGCCGGGCGGCCCCGGCCTGGCCAGCCACACCTTGACGAGGGTGACGGCCAGCGCGGTGGCCGCCAGCGCCAGTGCCGCGCACAACGGCGGCAGCCAGCGGCGCACGCCCCCGGTCACCACCGCGTACGTCATCGCGGCGGCGAGCACCGGCAGTGCGACCGCCAAGTTCCCCAGATCCGCGCAGACTTCGGCGACGGAGGCGGACGGTGAGGTGCGTTGCAGCGCGTTCCCCAGCTCCATGTCGAGGGCCACCAGCGGCCCGCCGACGGCGATCTGCCAGGTGATGAACGCGAAGAGCACGCAGCACAGCGTGCAGAGAGCCCAATGAAAAACCGACCGCCCCGGAACAGGGGGGAAAGTTCCGGAGCGGTCGTATCGACCGGCATTCCGCAAGCCCCGGGGGGTGTGGAGCGGGCGGTCCCCCGATCGGTGAGGAGCGTGCGCCAGGGCACTACCGGGCTCGTCTTGGGGAGAGACGGACCCGGGCCGGGAGTCCGGAGTGGAGTTCCGAAGTACCCGAGTACGGAAACCGTACGGCAGCTCAGCGGGGCCGGACAGCCGGATTACGTAGCGGCCATCGGCCTCGCACACATTCTTCACGCCGAACGGTTTCCGCACTCTCTTCGGCCCTGCTCACAGACCGGCCAGGGCGCCTTCCAGCACGTCCAGACCCTCTTCCAGCAGGGCCTCGCCGATCACCATGGGCGGCAGGAAACGCATCACGTTTCCGTAGGTGCCCGTCGTCAGCACCAGCAGCCCGTTCTCGTGGCACGCCTTGGCGAGCGCGGCCGTCGTCTGCGGGTCGGGCTCCTTGCCGCCGGGCTTGACCAGCTCGATCGCCAGCATGGCGCCCCGTCCGCGTACGTCGCCGATCACGTCGTACTGCTCGGCCAGCTTCCGCAGCCGGGGCTTCATGATCTCCTCGATCCGCTTGGCCCTGGCCGCCAGGTCCATCTCCCGCATCGTCTCGATGGAGCCGAGCGCGGCCGCGCAGGCCACCGGGTTGCCGCCGTAGGTGCCGCCGAGGCCGCCCACGTGCGGGGCGTCCATGATCTCGGCGCGTCCGGTCACCGCGGCCAGCGGCATGCCCCCGGCGATGCCCTTCGCGGTGGTGATCAGGTCCGGGACGATGCCCTCGTCCTCGCAGGCGAACCACTGGCCGGTACGGCAGAAGCCGGACTGGATCTCGTCCGCGACGAAGACGATGCCGTTGTCCTTCGCGAACTGCGCGAGCCGCGGCAGGAAGCCCTTCGCCGGCTCGATGAACCCGCCCTCGCCGAGCAGCGGTTCGATCAGGATCGCCGCTACGTTCTCCGCGCCGACCTGCTTGCTGATCTGGTCGATCGCCTGGGCCGCGGCCTCCTCCGCGCAGTTCTCGGGGCCGGTCAGCCAGCGGAAGGGATAGGCGACGGGCACCCGGTAGACCTCGGGCGCGAACGGACCGAAGCTGTGCTTGTACGGCATGTTCTTCGACGTCAGCGCCATCGTCAGGTTCGTACGGCCGTGGTAGCCGTGGTCGAAGACGACGACGGCCTGGCGGCGGGTGTAGGCGCGGGCGATCTTCACCGCGTTCTCCACCGCCTCAGCACCGGAGTTGAACAGCGCGCTCTTCTTGGCGTGGTCGCCGGGGGTGAGCCGTGCCAGCTCCTCGCAGACCTCCACGTACGGCTCGTAGGGCGTCACCATCACACAGGTGTGGGTGTACTTGGCGAGCTGGTCGGTCGCACGGCGCACCACGGCCTCGGCGCTGTTGCCCACGCCGGTCACGGCGATGCCGGAACCGAAGTCGATGAAGGAGTTGCCGTCGACGTCCTCCAGGACGCCGCCGCCGGCGCGGGCCGCGAAGACGGGCATCACGGTGCCGATGCCGTCGGCCACCGCGGCCTGCTTACGGGCCATCAGCTCCTGGGACTTGGGCCCCGGGACGGACGTGACGACGCGGCGCTCCTGGGGGAGGGCGGGGCCACCGGACAGTTCCGTCATCGTGCTCATATCGCTCTCTCTCAGGACGAAGGGGTCTGCGTTCCTCGCAGGCTAGAGCCCACGGGGAGGCCGTGACATGCACCGCTGCGGAGAAGTCCCCGTGTCGTGTTGGCCGTCACGGCTATAGGCACGGGGCGCATCGGTCACGGCCGTACCGTCGGTGCGGTGCGGTGCGGTGCGGTGCGAGCGCTGTGCTGTGAGCGTGCACGGGGTCCGAATGCGGGACGTGCGCGGGCGAGCCGGTGCGGGTGCCCGGCACCGTCGCCCCTGTGTGGTTCAACTCCCCTCCGCGGCGGCTAGATTGGGACCGGGGCGGGGCCAGGACCCCGGGCCGGGCCCGGCGAACGGGATCCGGCCGCGACGCGGCGCGTAGGCACAGGCCGGGCAAGGGTAGAGGCAGCAGATGGACATGGAGTCTCCGCACCGGGGGCAGGGCACGGACGGCACGCACGGTTCCAAGGCGGGGCCGGGCGGAGAACTGCCCCGCCAGGGGAGCGACCGGGACCTTACAGACCGCGGTACGGCGGGCCGCACGGACGTCGGGCAGGCGCCCAAGTCCCCCCAGCCGTCCGGTGGTTCACGGACCCCGAAGACCGTGCCGCAGACCACCCCACCGCCCAGGCCCACCCACGCGCCGGTGGCGGAGCCCTCCACGGGGGCCGGTGCGGGCACCTGGCTCACCGACTGGCTGCGTACCCCGCGGCCCGAGGCCGAGCCCGGCATCTGGCGCCACGGATACCGGCCGCTGCCCCCGCGCGACCCCGACCGCACGCCCACCCGCCAACTGCTCGGCGGCGCCCTGGTCGCCTTCCTCATCGGCTGGCTCGTCTGGTCGCTGCTGTGGAACGGCTACCTGGGCGACTACTGGCTCTGGCCGCTGCTCGCCCTCACACCCGAGTCCTGGCGTTCGGCAGGCGGCGAGAAGATGGTCTACGTCTGGCTGACGTACTTCTACTACGCCATGGTCATCGCCGCCCTCGCCGTGATCTTCGGACGCCTGGGCCACTGGCCCGAACTCGCCCGCCGCGCACGCACGCGCATCACCGGCGGCGCCGCACGGGACGCGGCCGGACGCGGGGGAGCAGGCCGCGAACACACCGTCGAGGACGGGCCCCCCGCGGCGGCTCCGCCCCCTCTTTCCGACCCCGTCGAGTGGCCCGAACTGCGCGGCCACGGCGCCTCCCAGGCCGCCGACCTGCTCGCCTCCGAGCTGCGCGGCGGCCGTATGAACGACGTCGACCACGCGCGTATCCGCCGCGCCTGGGAGTCGGTGAAGGCGCGCCCCGCCCGCCTCTCCGCCTTCGTCGACACCGTCCTCGCACACGGCGCCGCAGCCTGCGTGCACCCCTCGGGACGGCGCGACCTCCCGCACGGCCGTGCCGCGCGGCACGACCTGAGCGTCGGGCAGGTCCGCATCGGCACCGCCGCCGACAGCGAACGCAATCCACACCCCTACCGCGGCGCCGGCATGGCACTCGAACCGGAGCTGCTGGGCACCTCGGCGCTCGCCGTAGGACCGCCCGGCTCCGGCAAGACCACGCGCCTCGCCCGTCCCGTGACCGAGTCGCTGTGCCTACAGGCGCTCGCGGGACAGGCCGCCGTCGTCGTCGCCACCGCACGCGGCGAACGGCTCGCGCCCGACGAGTGCTTCGACGTCGTCGTACGCCCCGGCGACCCCGGCTCCTCACACGACCTCGACCTCTACGGCGGCACCGCCGACCCCGACGAGGCCGCCGGAATGCTCGCCGAAGCACTCGTCGGCGATCTGACCGAGGCACTGCCGGGAGGCGACAGCCGCCGGGCCGCGACCGCGCTGGCACAGCTCATCGGCCCCTTCCGCGCCGTGCACGGCCGCTTCCCCGGCGTACCGGAGCTGCGCGAGCTGCTGGACGTCCCCAGCCCCGCACTCGTCAGGCTGCGAGGCGCCCTGGAGGAGGCGGGACTCGGCGCACAGCTCCGTGAACTCGACGCCTACGAACGGCAGTCGGGCCGGCCCGGCGACGCGCCCGCGCTACTCGCAGACCGGGTCGCACTGCTCGACCGGCCCGCGTTCTCCGGCTTCTTCGTGCCCGCAGGCGCGGAGGAAGCCCCCGGAAACGCCCCGGGCACACCGGCGCCCAGGCCCTTCTCGCTGCGTGCGCTGGAGAAGCCGCTCCGCGTCCGCGTCGACCTGCCGGAGCGCGGTCACGCCGAGGCGTCACGCATCCTCGCCCGGCTCGTGCTCGCACAGTTCACCGAGTGCGCCACGGCACGCGAGGACCAGTCGCTCTTCGCCGGTCTCGTACTGGACGACGCCGCGCAGACCGTCACCCCGCAGTCGCTGCGCTGCCTCCAGCGGGTGCGCTCCGCACACGGCGGTGTGCTGCTCACGCTGCGCGCCCTGGACGAGGTGCCGGAGCAGCTTCGCGGCCCGCTGCTGGGCGCGGTCGGCTGCCGGATGGTCTGCGCGGGCGTGACGCCCTGGGACGCCGAGCACTTCGCCGAGGTGTGGGGCACCGAGTGGGTCGAGACGCGTGACGTCACCAACCGCCAGCTCGTCTCCGACGAACCGTTCACCAAGGTGATGCACGCGGTACGCAGGCTCGCCACGGGCAGACACGTCACCGCCGAGTCCGTGACCGTACGCAGGGAACGCCGGGAACGCTGGTCCGCCTCCGACCTCGCCAACGATCTCCCGCCCGGGCACGCGGTGTTGTCGCTGACGACCGTACGAGGGGAGCGGACGCCTCCGATTCTGGCGGAGCTGGGGAAGTGACCGCCGGACCTGGTTCGGGACGACTTCGGGAATGACCGAAATGAGCCGGGCGCCTGTACGGTGAGGCTTGTTATGCCACCGACACTCGCCTCGCTCGTCCAGCACTCCGCACTCCGGCTCTCCGTGCTCACCGGGCAGGACCGGCTGGACACCGACGTCCGCTGGGCACACGCCAGCGAACTCGCGGACCCCACCCCCTATCTGGAGGGCGGCGAGCTGCTCCTCGTCACGGCCTTAAAGCTGGACGCCGAGGACCCGGACGCCATGCGTTCCTACGTACGGCGCCTGACCGGAAACGGCGTGGTCGGACTGGGCTTCGCGGCCGGAGTCAACTACGAGAAGGTGCCGGACGCACTCGTCGAGGCATGCCGCGAGGCGGACCTGCCGCTGATCGAAGTCCCGCGCCGCACGCCGTTCATCGCCATCAGCAAGGCGGTCTCCGCGGCCATAGCCGCCGAGCAGTACCGCGCGGTCACGGCCGGCTTCGAGGCGCAGCGCGAGATGACCCGCGCTGCCCTCTCCCATGAGGGCCCTTCGGCTCTGCTCGCCAAACTCGCCTCGCAGGTGGACGGTTGGGCCGCGCTGTACGACGCGTCCGGCGCCGTGGTCGCCACCGCACCGACGTGGGCGGTGCGCCGTGCCGCCCGCTTCGTCGCGGACGCCGAACGGCTGCGTGACAGACCGGCACCGGCGAGCGCGGTCGTAAGCGGCTCGGACGCGGGGGACGACCGCGTCGAGTTGCAGTCGGTCGGCGGCGGACGTCGCGCCAAGGCCGTCCTCGCCGTGGGCACCGCCGCTCCGCTGGGCACGGCGGAGCGCTATGCCGTGCACTCCGCGATCGCGCTGCTGACCCTCACCATGGAGCGTTCCCGCGCCCTTCAGGAGGCCGAACAGCGCCTGGGCGCCGCGGTGATGAGGATGCTGCTGTCCGGCGAGGCCGACCATGCGCGTGCCGTCGCGGGCAGCCTGTACGGGGGGCTGCTGGACGCACCGATGAGGGTGCTGGTGGCCGAGCCCGCGGCGGGCGCCGGAGTCCGCTCGCGCGGAGGCGCGGGCGGTCGGCACGTGAACGGGAGCGGCCCCTCGGGCGGCGGCGCGGGCGGCGGCACCTCCGGTGGTGCGGGAGCCTCGGGTTCCGGGATGCCGCCCGGCAATCTGCCCGTCGTGACCGTCACCGAGGACTCGGCCGTGTCCGTACCCGTACCGGAGGGCATCTCCGGGAACGTGCCCGGACCCCTCGGTCAGCTCGCCGACCTCATCGAGACCGCCGCCGCACGCAACGGAGAGGCGGTCCTCGTCGTCCCGGACGGCAGCCGCCTGGTGGTGCTCGCCTCCGACGGGGGCGCGGCCGTCGCCGCGTGCGCCCAGTACGCGGCGGCCTGCGCCGAGGCACTGGAGTCTTCCGGCTCCGGCGGGCCGGGCCGGGCGGGGCCCGTCCCCGACGACGCCCTCGTCATCGGCGTCTCCGCGCCCACCGGACTCGCCGCCGCCGTCGCGTTCAAGCAGGCCGACCAGGCGCTTTCGGTCGCCCGCCGTCGCGGCACGCCGCTCGTGGAGCACGAGGACGTGGCCGCCGGATCGGTGCTTCCGCTGCTCGCCGACGACGCGGTACGGGCGTTCGCCGACGGCCTGCTGCGCTCGCTGCGCGAGCACGACGCCAACGGCAGAGGCGACCTCGTGGCGTCCCTGCGTGCCTGGCTCTCACGGCACGGCCAGTGGGACGCGGCCGCAGCCGACCTCGGCGTGCACCGGCACACGCTGCGCTACCGGATGCGCCGCGTAGAGGAGATCCTCGGCCGTTCCCTCGACGATCCGGACGTACGGATGGAGCTGTGGCTCGCCTTGAAGGCGACAGGCTGACGAGACCTGAAGGGCGACCGGCCGACGGGATGCGTCCCATACGTCGCACCCCCGGCGCCTGAAGGACCGTCCCTCGCACGAGGCCCGTGCGCGGCCACCCGCCCGGCCATACGGAAGCAGCCCCGCGCGTAGTGGCATCCGCCCCCGAAGTGCCCGTGACAATCCGGCGTGTGCCGCCTCGCGACTGCGCCGTGCCGGACAAGAAATGCGTCTCCGCGCAGGCCCTACGGTTGGGAGGGGAGAGCACGGCGGGTACGCCCGGCACCGTCCGGACCGGCCTCCTCCGGTATCGGTATCCCGCTCCACCCATTCCACTGACAGCACCACCTCGGAAGGCGGACCGCAGTGACGACAGCGACCTCCCCGCACGCGTTCTGGCTCGCCGGCCGTCAGGCCACCGGCGAAGCCACGCTCGATGTCACCTCGCCCTGGGACGGACGGCACGTGGGAAGCATCAGCCTCCCCACCGCCTCCCAGGTCGAGGAGGCCGTGGCCGCCGCTGCCGGCGTGGCCGACGAGTTCGCGGCCACACCCGCGCACGTTCGTGCCGCCGCCCTCGACCATGTGACGGCCCGGGTCCGCGAACGCTCCGAGGAGATCGCCGAACTCATCTCGGCGGAGAACGGCAAGCCGATGAAGTGGGCGCGCGGCGAGGTCGGCCGCTGCGTCTCCGTATTCCGCTGGGCCGCCGACGAGGCACGCCGCTTCAACGGCGGCGACGCCCAGCGGCTCGACTCCGACGCCGGAGGCACGGGACGCCTCGCCTACACCCGGCGCTTTCCCTACGGACCGGTGCTGGGCATCGCGCCCTTCAACTTCCCGCTCAACCTGTGCGCACACAAGGTCGCCCCCGCGATCGCCGTGGGCACGCCGATCATCCTCAAGCCCGCGCCCGCCACGCCGCTGTCCGGGCTGCTCATCGGCGAACTGCTCGCCGAGACGGACCTTCCCGCCGGTTCGTGGTCGGTGCTGCCCGTACCCAACGACCGCATGCCCGAACTGGTCCAGGACGAGCGGCTGCCGATCATCTCCTTCACCGGCTCGGCACCCGTCGGCTGGTCCATCCTCGACTCCGCGCCGCGAAAGCGCGTCACCCTCGAACTCGGCGGCAACGGCGCGGCGATCGTCCTCGGCGACTACTCCTCCGAGGCCGACCTCGACTGGGCGGCACAGCGCATCGCCACCTTCTCCAACTACCAGGCCGGCCAGTCCTGCATCTCCGTGCAGCGCGTCATCGCCGACGCCTCGGTCTACGACACCCTCGTGCCCAAGATCGTCACCGCCATCGAGGCACTGCGCACCGGCGACCCGTCCGACCCGGCCACGGACGTCGGCCCGCTGGTGAGCGAGGACGCGGCCAAGCGCGTCGAGTCCTGGGTGGACGAGGCCGTCGCACGCGGCGCGAAGCTGCTCACGGGCGGCAAGCGCGAGGGCGCGACCTACGCCCCGACGGTGCTGGAGAACGTCGCCGCCGACACGCAGATCGGCTGCGAGGAGGTCTTCGGGCCGGTCATGTCGCTGACGAAGGTGGACGGCGAGGAGGAGGCGTTCGCGGCGGCCAACGACTCCAAGTACGGCCTTCAGGCGGGCCTGTTCACCCACGACATCCAGGCCGCGTTCCGCGCGCACCGTGCGCTGGAGATGGGCGGCGTGATCGTCGGCGACGTCCCGTCCTACCGCGCCGACCAGATGCCCTACGGCGGTGCGAAGCAGTCCGGCGTGGGCCGCGAGGGCGTCCGCTTCGCGATGGAGGACTACACGTACGAGCGTGTGATGGTGCTGACGGGACTGGAGCTGTAGCGGCTGCCCTGCCCCCTGTGGCAGCACCCCGCATCCGGGAGACGGGCGGCTGCCGGCGGTGTCGACTCACCGCCGGCAGCCGCCCGTCGGCGTCCCGGTGCTCCACATGACCTCGGACGGTGCCCTGGCGAAGGAGGGCCGCACGGCCAACCTGCTCAGCCCCGCCCCGCTCCGTGCAGCCGCTCTGCCATGACCGCGCGTGGCAGCGGCCCCACATCCGCGTGCCGTCCCGGTGCCATGGCCGCGTGAAGCTGCCCGGGTCCGGGGCCCTCGCGGGCAGCCAGCACGTCGGCGACCACCCCCGTGGCCAGGGCGTAGACGCCCTTGTGCAGCAGGTCGGCGGCCAGCTCGCGGCGCGGCCATGTCCAGGGCGGTGCGCCCACCCCGGTCGCGTTCTCCAGCGTCTGATCGTTGAGCAGCCGCAGCACGCAGTACATCCCCGACGCCCAGGGGCCCCGCAGCCCCGCCCTGGCCATCACTCCGCGCACTCCGCCGAGCAGCACGGCCTGGCCCGTGTGCATCGCCACGTTCCGTGCGAGGGCCGTCGCCCCCGTCGACTCCCGCCAGCCCAGGGCCCGTTCGAGCGTACGGGCGGGAACGTACGAGGAGGGGCGGCCGGTGATGCGCTGTTCCACCTTCTCGCTGAGCGTCATGGCCACGACCCCCGCGAGGCCCGCGGCCATTCCCTGCCC
This sequence comes from Streptomyces marispadix, assembly GCF_022524345.1. Classification (NCBI taxonomy): domain Bacteria; kingdom Bacillati; phylum Actinomycetota; class Actinomycetes; order Kitasatosporales; family Streptomycetaceae; genus Streptomyces; species Streptomyces marispadix. The sequence continues at coordinate 5,185,359 of NZ_JAKWJU010000002.1, forward strand.
GACGGCCCGGCACCATCCCCGGGCGCTCGCACGGACGTCGCTGCTGTGCACGTTCACCGGAGTGCCTCCGCTCTCTCGCCGATGCGTATGGGGTGTGCCGGGGCGGGCAGTCGCTCTCGTGAGGGGCCGGCGCCGGGGCCCAGGCGGGCCCACGCGTGACGGTCCGGAAAGCCGGGCCTAGTGCCGGCCGTTCCGGCCGCGTGCGGCGCGGACGGCGTCCCGTACCCGGTCGGCGACCGCCGCCAGCGGGCCGACGGCCGCGTTCCTCGCTCCCGTCTCGACGCCCGGATGAGGGTGCGTCGGCGCGGTGGCCTCCGCCGCCCGCACCGCCTTGGCCATCGTCTCCAGCCTCTTCGGGTCCTTCAGCCGCCGAAGGTGGGTGAACTCGTAGCGCTCCTCCGCGCGTGCGTGCTCCATCACGTCCGTGCGCAGTCCGATCAGCGCCGGCAGGAAGGCGGAGTCCTCGACGTCCATGTTCTCCAGGCGGCTGAGGGTCTCCTTGGCCTTGCGTTCCTCCTCCAGCCGGTCCGCGACCACGCCCTCGCCGCCCTTGACGGCACGTCTGACGAAGGGATGTACGACCTCCTCCTCGGCCGTCTCGTGCACCGCGAGCATCCGCACCAGGCGGCGGAACGCGTCGCGGCGGTCGTCGCCGTCGGACTTCTCGACCTCGTCGAAGAGGTTTCTGATCTCTCCGTGCTGCTGGACGAGCAGGGCCACGACGTCCTTGCCGGGGTCCGGTGCTCCTGGCGGTGTTGCTGGACTCACGTCATCCTCCGGTGGCTTCGAGTGGATCGAGCGGGGGCCGCGGCACTCAGCGTTTCCGGCGCTCCCAGTGGTTCCAGTCCTGACGCAGCGCGGGCACCGGGTGCTCGGTGTCCTCGACGCGGTAGTCGCGGCCGAACGTCCGCTGGTGCGCGGTCATGACCTCGTCGCTCGGGGGGAGGCCGTCGCCGCTGACCGCGGCCTGCATCTGCTCGAACCGCTCGTGCGCCTCCCGTACGTAGCCGGTGCCCAGCGTCGTCAAGTCGAGCTGTTCGGCGATCACTTGACGCACGTAGCTCTTGTTGGGCTCGAACGTCAGCACGTTCGGCAGCTCGGGCGCGAGGATCTCGGAGGGCTCCCGCCCGTCGTGGCGGCGCATCAGCTCGCAGGCCTGGTGCAGATGCTCCAGCTCCATGTTGAGATGCAGCTCCCAGAGCTGCTTCACCTTCGGGTCGCTCTCCTGCTCCATGAACGAGTGGTAGAGGTAGCACTCGTTGTACTCGTGGTTGACGAGCTGCTCCCACCAGCTCTCGCCCTGGTCGACGAGGGACTCGTAGTGAGTGACGTGCTCCTCCTCGATCAGCCCGATCTCCTGGTAGAGGCGCCGTGCGATCGGCTCCATGTACGTCGGGCCGACGTTCATGTAGAAGTTCATCGTCTGCTGCTCGGCCGCCATGATCGTCAGGGCGTGCAGCTTCGACAGGGGGTCGGTGCGGGAGGCGTCGTAGGGCTCGCGCAGGTTGTCGACCGGGTTGCGGTGGTGCAGCGGCGTCGGCCTGCCGGGCATCACCTCGGTCAGCCCGTCGACGATCGACTCGGCCTTGCGGTGCTCGATCATCTCGTAGAGGTTGGCGTACCGGTACAGGTGGTCGAAGTCCTCCAGCAGCCCGAACTGGTACGCCTGCGTCAGCCGCGGATCGGGCTCGGCACGCGCCACCCACGCGGTGAGGTCCACGGCGACCTGCTCATAGGCGATGGTCGTCTCCAGCACCGAAGCGACCCCGGGCAGCAGCCAGTTGACCGCCTTCTGCTGCTGTGCCTCGATGTAGCGCACCTGCGCGAGCTGGTCGCGGACGTCCTTGTCGGTGCAGTGGCGGGCGAAGTTGTGGCTGAAGAGGATCGCCTCCACCTCGATGCCGTTCATGGTGATGACGCGGCAGCGGGTGTACGGGTCGCAGCGGTCGGGGTCGATCGGCGTGACGTCGAGTTCACGCCAGTTACGCAACTGCCTGTCCAGCGGGATGCCCCGCTGCTCCAGCGGATTGAACGCCATGGGCATGCTCCAGATCTCGAAGTCCCGGCGACGGCCGGCGGTACACGTGCAGAGGAGATGCGACGGAAGCACCCGGAGTGCCCCCGGCCCGCGGGGGGAATCGGCCCGTTCGGGCTGCGTGCTCACCGGGCGGAGCCGTCCGGTGCGCAGAGCAGCGTACGTAGAGCGGCATGCGCAGTGCCGCGTGCGCGCAGAACGAAAGCCGACGGAAGCGAACGGAAGGCCAACGGAGAGGACGGAGGGGAGAGGCAGATGTTCGTCTTCGCCCACATCAGCGACACCCACATCGGCCAGGACCGCGGCGACGGCGGCGCACGCGCCCGCGAGCGCACCGAGCGGGTGCTGCGCGCACTCGACGAACTGCCCGGCGAACTCGACGCCGTGATCCTCACCGGGGACGTCACCGACCACGGCACCCCCGGCGAGTACACGGACGCCCTGAAGCTGATCGACGGCTCCCGGCACGCCCCGCTGCACTGCCCCGGCAACCACGATGTGCGCGGCCCCTACCGTGCCGCCCTGCTCGGCGGCGACAGCGCGGACACCTCGCCCGTCAACCAGCTCCACACGCTGCCCGGCGCCACCTTCGCCATGTGCGACAGCACCATCCCGGGACGCGGCGACGGATACCTGGACGACGCCACCCTCGCCTGGCTCGACGACGCCCTGGCACGGGCGCCGGGGGACCGGCCCGCGTTCGTCTGCTGCCACCATCCGCCGCTGCCGCTGCACGGCCAGTACGTCGACCCCATCCGGCAGTTCGGGGAGGACCGCCTCGCAGCCGTGCTCGCGCGGCACGGACATGTGGCGGCCCTGCTGTGCGGTCACAGCCACACCCCGGCGGTGACGGTCTTCGCCGGTCTGCCGCTCGTCGCGGCACCGGCCGTCGTCTCGACGCTGAGGATGCCGTGGGAGGGCACGGCGGACGGGCCGATCGACTACGAGCTGCCGCCGGTGCTCGCCTACCACGTGTACGACGACGAGGGCCGTCTGACCACGCACTTCCGCGTCGTCCCATGAGCGGGCCGCCCACTGGCCGCGCACCGGACCACGTCCCCGGGCCGCCTCCGGCCGCCGCCGCGCCGCGCCCGCACCGGGTCCCTACCGCGAAGGGCATGCGCAAACTCTGGTACGCATCGGATGAATCGGGTACATACGAGCGAGTAGCACCGGCCGGTAGTGCACGGCGATACAGAGCGTTCCCTGTCCCTACCACGCGGCGAGATGAGTGACATGACTGTCTCCGAGCGCGAAGCCCGAGAAGTAGCCGAGGCCGCACGCGAACAGGACTGGCGCAAGCCCAGCTTCGCCAAGGAAATGTTCCTGGGCCGCTTCCGGCTGGACCTGATCCACCCCCATCCGGAGCCGAATCCCGAGGACGTACGCCGCGGCGAGGAGTTCCTCGCCACGCTCCGCGAGTTCTGCGAGACGAAGATCGACGGCGCCCGCATCGAACGCGAGGACCGCATCCCCGACGAGGTCGTGGCCGGGCTGAAGCAACTGGGCGCGCTGGGCATGAAGGTCGGCCCCGAGTACGGCGGCCTCGGCCTCACGCAGGTCTACTACAACAAGGCGCTGGCCATGATCAGCAGCGCCAGCCCCGCCGTCGGAGCGCTGCTCTCCGCCCACCAGTCGATCGGCGTCCCGCAGCCGCTGAAGCTCTTCGGCACCAAGGAGCAGAAGGACGCGTTCCTGCCGCGCTGCGCCCGCACCGACATCTCGGCGTTCCTGCTCACCGAGCCCGACGTCGGCTCCGACCCGGCACGGCTCGCGACCACGGCCGTACCCGACGGCGACGACTACGTACTCGACGGCGTCAAGCTGTGGACGACGAACGGCGTCGTCGCCGACCTCCTCGTCGTCATGGCACGCGTCCCCAAGTCCGATGGCCACCGCGGCGGCATCACGGCCTTCGTCGTCGAGGGCGGCTCCGAGGGCGTCACCGTGGAGAACCGCAACACCTTCATGGGCCTGCGCGGCCTGGAGAACGGCGTCACCCGCCTCCACCAGGTCCGCGTCCCGGCGGCCAACCGCATCGGCAAGGAGGGCGAAGGGCTCAAGATCGCCCTCACCACCCTCAACACCGGACGGCTCTCCCTCCCGGCCACCTGCGTGGGTGCGGGCAAGTGGTGCCTGAAGGTGGCCCGCGAGTGGGGCGAGGCACGGGTGCAGTGGGGCCGCCCCGTGGCGAAGCACGAGTCGGTCGGCAGCAAGATGTCCTTCATCGCCGCGACGACGTTCGCACTGGAGGCCGTACTCGACCTCGCCAGCCAGATGGCCGACGAGGAGCGCAACGACATCCGCATCGAGGCCGCACTGGCCAAGCTCTACGGCAGCGAGATGGCGTGGCTGATGGCCGACGAACTCGTCCAGATCCGCGGCGGCCGGGGCTTCGAGACCGCCGAGTCCCTCGCGGCACGCGGCGAACGCGGCGTACCCGCCGAGCAGTTGCTGCGCGATCTGCGCATCAACCGCATCTTCGAGGGCTCCACCGAGATCATGCACCTCCTCATCGCACGCGAGGCCGTGGACGCCCATCTGTCCGTGGCGGGCGATCTGATCGACCCGGACAAGACGCTCTCCGACAAGTCCCGCGCCGCCGTGGCCGCGGGCGGCTTCTACGCCCGCTGGCTGCCCAAGCTCGTCGCGGGACCCGGCCAGCTCCCCGGCACCTACGCCGACTTCGGCGAACTCGCCGTGCATCTGCGGTACGTGGAGCGCACCTCGCGCAAGCTGGCACGCTCCACCTTCTACGCCATGTCGCGCTGGCAGGGCCGCATGGAGACCAAGCAGGGCTTCCTCTCCCGCATCGTCGACATCGGCGCGGAGCTGTTCGCGATGAGCGCGGCATGCGTGCGGGCGGACAAGCTCCGCCGGGACGCGCTCAGCAGCGGGCCCGACGGCACGTATCCGTACCAGCTCGCCGACGCGTTCTGCCGTCAGTCGAAGATCCGCGTCGAGGAGCTGTTCGGCAGGCTGTGGAACAACACCGACGACCTGGACCGGAAGGTCGTGAAGGGCATCCTCGGCGGCTCCTACACATGGCTGGAGGAGGGCGTCGTGGACCCCTCGTCCGACGGGCCGTGGATCGCGGAGGCGGCGCCGGGACCGTCCAAGAAGAAGAACGTGCACAGGCGAATCGGCTAGGCGTATCGGCTAGGCGTATCGGCCGGGGCCCCAACTCGCGCCTCCGGCTTGAGAGTTCCGCCGTGCGGTCCTGACCGCGCACGGCCGCGTGGGAGGGGGTGGACGCCCGGTGTACGGCCGCCGTGCGCCGGGCGTCCGCATGCGCGGCCCCGTGGTGTCACTTGATGCGTAAGGGGTCTGCGTGCGCCGGTCCTCTCCTCCGCGCGCCGGTTCCTACGTCCGTACGCGGGCGGCGCCTTTCGGCGGCCACGGACGGCCTGTCACCCCGCTCCCGTACCCGCGAGCCCGCCCGGGAGGGGCACGGAGGCGGTGAACACGGCAGGCCGAGGAGCCGTCAGAATGGGGTCATGACCGAATCCCTCGCTGATCCGCACCTACGGCCCTCCGCCGGCCCGCCCGATGTGCCGGAAGGCCCGCGCGACATCGTGATCCTCGGCTCCACCGGCTCCATCGGCACCCAGGCGGTCGATGTCGTACTGAGCAATCCGGGCCGCTTCCGGGTCACGGGACTGTCCGCCGCGGGGGGCCGGGTGGAACTGCTGGCCGGGCAGGCGCACCGGCTCCAGGTGCGGACCGTGGCCGTGGCTCGCGAGGACAAGGTCGGACAGCTCCGCCAGGCCCTGCGCGCGGAGTACGGACCGGGCGAGCCCATCCCCGAAGTGCTCGCCGGGCCGGACGCGGCGACCGAACTGGCGGGGAGCGAGTGCCACACCGTACTCAACGGCATCACGGGCTCCATCGGCCTCGCGCCCACCCTCGCCGCTCTCGAGGCGGGCAGGATGCTGGCGCTCGCGAACAAGGAGTCGCTGATCGTCGGCGGCCCCCTGGTGCGGGCGCTGGCGGCGCCCGGACAGATCGTGCCCGTCGACTCCGAGCACTCGGCGCTCTTCCAGGCGCTGATGAGCGGCACGCACTCCGAGGTGCGCAAGCTGCTGATCACCGCCTCGGGCGGACCGTTCCGCGGGCGCAGCAAGGCAGCGCTCGCCGACGTCACGCCGAAGGAGGCGCTGGCCCATCCGACCTGGGACATGGGCCCGGTCATCACCGTCAACTCGGCGACTCTCGTCAACAAGGGCCTGGAGGTCATCGAGGCCCATCTCCTCTACGGCGTCCCCTTCGACCGGATCGAGGTCGTGGTGCACCCGCAGTCGGCGGTGCACTCGATGGTGGAGTTCAGCGACGGCTCGACCCTCGCCCAGTGCGGGCCGCCCGACATGCGGCTGCCGATCGCGCTGGGCATCGGCTGGCCGGAGCGGGTGCCGGACGCCGGGCCGGTCTTCGACTGGTCCCGCGCCATGTCGTGGGACTTCTTCCCGCTGGACGCCGACGCGTTCCCCTCGGTGCCCCTCGCCTTCCAGGTCGGCAGCGCGGGAGGCACCGCTCCGGCCGTCTACAACGCCGCGAACGAGGAGTGCGTAGAGGCGTTCTTGAGCGGAAGGCTGCCGTTCCCCGGCATCGTGGATACGGTTGCCGCTGTGGTCGAGGAGCACGGGACGCCCCGCGCGGCGGCGCTGACGCTCGACGATGTCCTCGACGCGGAGAACTGGGCGCGCGAGCGCGCCCGTGAACTGGCGACGGCAGCAGCGGAGGCCCGCGCATGACGACCCTCATGACCATCCTCGGCATAGTCGTCTTCATCGTCGGTCTGCTCTTCTCCATCGCCTGGCACGAGTTGGGGCATCTGTCGACGGCGAAGATGTTCGGCATCAGGGTGCCGCAGTACATGGTCGGCTTCGGCCCGACGATCTTCTCCCGGCGCAGGGGAGACACGGAGTACGGCGTCAAGGCGGTGCCCCTCGGCGGCTACATCCGCATGATCGGCATGTTCCCGCCCGGCGAGGACGGCACCCTGCGAAAGCGTTCGACGTCGCCGTTCCGCGGCATGATCGAGGACGCGAGGGCCGCGGCCTTCGAGGAGCTGCAACCAGGCGACGAGAAGCGCCTCTTCTACACGCGGGCCCCCTGGAAGCGCGTCATCGTGATGTTCGCCGGGCCGTTCATGAACCTGATCCTCGCGGTCGTGATCTTCCTCGTGGTGCTGATGTCCTTCGGCATCAACACCCAGACCACCACGGTCTCCTCCGTCTCCAAGTGCGTCATCCCGGCCTCCGCGAAGACCGACAAGTGCCCCGCGGGGGCGAAGGACTCACCGGCGAAGGCCGCCGGGCTGCTGCCGGGCGACAAGATCGTCGCCTTCGACGGCAAGAGCGTCTCCGAGTGGAGCACCCTCCAGCAGTCGATCCGTGACACCACCGGCCAGGCCACCATCACCGTCCAGCGCGACGGCGCCCGCAAGACGCTCCAGGCCGATCTGATCCCCAACAAGGTCGCCAAGTCCGACGGCCGCGGCGGCTACGTCGAGGGCGAGTACGTGACGGCCGGGTTCCTCGGCTTCACCCCGGCCAGCGGCGTGATCCAGCAGTCGTTCCCGCAGTCCGTCGACCGCATGAGCGACATGATGGCCTCGGGCGTGCAGGCGCTGATCGCCCTTCCGTCGAAGGTCCCCGACCTGTGGAACGCCGCGTTCGACGGCGCCGAGCGCAAGCAGGACTCCCCGATGGGCGTCGTGGGCGCGGCCCGCGTGGGCGGCGAGGTCTTCTCGCTCGACATCCCGCCGACGCAGCGGGTGGCGACGATGCTCTTCCTCGTCGCGGGCTTCAATCTGTCGCTCTTCCTGTTCAACATGCTTCCGTTGCTGCCCCTGGACGGCGGCCACATCGCGGGCGCCCTTTGGGAGTCGGTACGAAGGGCCTTCGCCAAGGTCTTCCGGCGCCCCGACCCCGGCCCGTTCGACGTAGCGAAGCTGATGCCCGTCGCCTACGTCGTCGCCGGGATATTCATCTGCTTCACGCTGCTGGTGCTCGTCGCCGACGTCGTCAATCCCGTACGGCTCGCAGGTTGACCCATATGAGCGGACCGGGTGTGCGCAGTCACCGCGCACGCCGGGTCCGGTCGTGGACGGCCGCCCGCGGAGGGCCCCGGTAGATCACGCTGATGCCGTCCGCGAGGGGTTCCGGTCGGTGTGCACGCTTCGCCCCGCTATCGGATCGCCGATGTGCTCGCAGCGGTGACCGTGCCGTAATCTCGGGTGCCGGAGCCCGCCGATCTCCCGGGACCTCTCCATCCAGACCTTGGGGTTGCACGCCTGATGACAGGGACAGCGATTTCGCTCGGAATGCCGGACGTACCGACGAAGCTCACCGATCGCCGCAAGAGCCGGCAGATCCACGTGGGGCCGGTGGCCGTCGGCGGTGACGCACCGGTGTCCGTACAGTCGATGACCACGACGCGCACGGCCGACATCGGCTCGACGCTCCAGCAGATCGCCGAACTGACGGCGTCCGGCTGCCAGATCGTACGAGTGGCCTGCCCCACGCAGGAGGACGCCGACGCGCTGCCCACCATCGCGCGGAAGTCGCAGATCCCCGTGATCGCGGACATCCACTTCCAGCCGAAGTACGTCTTCGCGGCGATCGACGCGGGCTGCGCTGCCGTACGCGTCAACCCGGGCAACATCAAGCAGTTCGACGACAAGGTCAGGGAGATCGCCCAGGCCGCCTCCGCCGCGGGCACCCCCATCCGCATCGGCGTCAACGCCGGCTCCCTCGACAAGCGGCTGCTGAAGAAGTACGGCAAGGCCACCCCGGAGGCGCTCGTCGAGTCCGCGCTGTGGGAGTGCTCCCTCTTCGAGGAGCACGGCTTCCGCGACATCAAGATCTCGGTCAAGCACAACGACCCCGTGGTCATGATCAACGCCTACCGGCAGCTCGCCGCGCAGTGCGACTATCCGCTGCACCTCGGCGTCACCGAGGCCGGCCCCGCCTTCCAGGGCACCATCAAGTCCTCCGTGGCCTTCGGCGCGCTGCTGGCCGAGGGCATCGGCGACACCATCCGCGTCTCCCTCTCGGCGCCGCCCGCCGAGGAGTGCAAGGTCGGCATCTCGATCCTGGAGTCGCTCGGGCTGCGCCAGCGCCGTCTGGAGATCGTCTCCTGCCCGTCCTGCGGACGCGCCCAGGTGGACGTCTACAAGCTGGCCGACGAGGTCACCGCCGGGCTCGACGGCATGGAGGTCCCGCTGCGCGTCGCCGTCATGGGCTGCGTCGTCAACGGCCCCGGCGAGGCACGCGAGGCGGACCTCGGCGTCGCCTCCGGCAACGGCAAGGGGCAGATCTTCGTCAAGGGCGAGGTCATCAAGACCGTCCCCGAGTCCAAGATCGTCGAGACGCTGATCGAAGAGGCGATGAAGATCGCCGAGCAGATGGAGAAGGACGGCGTCGCCTCCGGCGAACCGCAGGTCGCGGTCGGCGGCTGAGCGGCGGCGCGAGCCACGCACCGGCACGGACAGAGGCGAGGCGCGAGGACGGCCCCGGTAGTCCTGACGCGGCCCCCGGCACGGGGCCTCCGCGGCAACGGACTCCGGGGCCGCCGCATGCCCGGGAACCCGCCGCCGTCCTCACCGGAACCGGTCTCCGCGTGCATCGGATACGCCCAAGAGCCCGTCCGCGCAGGCCGCGAGAGCCCCTGCCGTACGCCCAGAGGCCCACAGGTGAGCACCGCTGCCTGCGGGGTACAGTCGGAAGAGCGCCTTCCCCATCTCCTCCGTCCCCAGGGCATGTCACGGTGAGGCAGCCGACACGTTGTTGACCACCACCTCCACCCGCGTCGTCGAGCCGGACGAACTCGACGACGTGCTCGCGGTGCTGAACCGCGAGCCCGTCAACAACGCCTTCATCGCCTCCCGCGTACACACCGCCGGCCTCGACGCGCTGCGCCTCGGCGGCGAGATGTGGGGCTGGTACCAGCGGGGCCGGCTGAAGTCCCTGTGCTACGCGGGAGCCAATCTCGTACCGCTGTGCGCCGGGCCGGAGGCCGTACGCGCCTTCGCCGAGCGTGCACGGCGGCAGGGGCGGCGCTGCTCGTCCATCGTCGGCCCGGCCGAGCCGACCGCCGCCCTGTGGTCCTGTCTCGAACCGCACTGGGGACCCGCACGCGAGGTCCGCCACCGGCAGCCACTCATGATCACCGACGAGATCCCGAGGAACGTGCGCCCCGACCCCCTGGTGCGCCGCATCCGCAAGGACGAGATGGAGGTCGTGCTGCCCGCCTGCGTGGAGATGTTCACCGAGGAGGTCGGCGTCTCGCCGCTCGCGGGCGACGGCGGCCTGGTCTACCAGTCACGGGTCGCCGAACTCGTAGGCTCAGGACGCTCGTTCGCCCGCGTCGAGAACGGCCGGATCGTCTTCAAGGCCGAGATCGGCGCGGCCACACCGCGTGCCTGCCAGATCCAGGGCGTGTGGGTCGCACCGGATCGTCGTGGCGAGGGGCTGTCGGTCTCCGGGATGGCGGCGGTGCTGCGCTACGCGCTGACCGAGTTCGCGCCGCTGGTCAGCCTGTACGTCAACGACTACAACGACGCCGCGCGGGCCTCGTACAGGAGGGTCGGCTTCCGCGAGGTCGGCTCGTTCATGAGCGTCCTGTTCTGAACCCGCTTGAATCCACTGAACCCCTCCTGACCCACTGCCCGTCCCCAGCCCCGTCGTTCCGGCGGTGGCTTCGCCGGCCGTGGGTGCCATGGCGCGCCACCGTCCCATGACTCCCTGTAGCCTCCCGGCATGCTGCATTCCGCCGGGGGTCCGCCGCCCCAGGACCCCCGCGAGCCCGTCGTAGGTCCGCTCGATCTCGAAGCACACGTGGACGACGCGCTCGCCGTACAGGCCGTGGCCTTCGGACTGAGCGACGACGAGATCGGAGTGCGGCGCCATATCGTCCTGCGCCATCTGAAGTCGCCGGGGGCGCGGGCACTGGGCGCGCGCACTCCCGAGGGCAGGCTCGTCGGTTTCGTCTACGGAATGCCCAACGACCGTTCGCAGTGGTGGTCCACGGTCGTCGCGGGCCCGCTGCGCGCCGCCGGCTACGAGGACTGGCTGGACGACTCCTTCGTCATCACCGAACTCCATGTGCTGCCGCAGTACCAGCGGCGCGGCATCGGGCGGCGGCTGATCACCATGCTCACCGACACCGCCGACGAACCGCGCTCGCTGCTCTCCGCGATCGACACCGACAGCCCCGCCCGCTCCCTGTACCACCGCCTCGGCTACCGGGACCTCGCACGCGACGTGCACTTTCCGAGCGCGCCGAGCCCGTACGCCGTCATGGGCGCCTGGCTGCCGCTGCCCCGACCCTGAGGCGGAAAGCCCCCTGGCCCGGCCGGGGGCGGTGGACAGTGGGGCCCGTCGGTAAGGAATCGCATTTCCTTGCCGTGTGCGGAGCCGGATAGTCTCGTCTCCAGTCCTCAGTCCTCAGTCCTCATGCGGCAGTTCCGTCCGCTCAGGCACCGCATCCTTCAAACCCGCATCTTTCGATCACCGCACGGAGAATTCCATGGCAGCCCGAGTCCAGCGTTTGTCCCGTTCGATGCTGAAGACGCTGCGCGATGCCCCGGCCGATGCCGAGACCGTCAGTCACAAGCTGCTGGTCCGCGCCGGATATGTGCGCCGCGCCGCCGCCGGTATCTGGACGTGGCTGCCGCTGGGCCTGACCGTCCTGGAGAACGTCACCCGGGTCGTACGCGAGGAGATGGACGCCATCGGCGCTCAGGAGGTGCTGCTCCCCGCGCTGCTGCCGAAGGAGCCCTACGAGATCTCCGGGCGCTACGAGGAGTACGGCGACCTGCTCTTCCGCCTGGAGGACCGCAAGGGCGCCGCGTATCTGCTCGGCCCCACGCACGAGGAGATCTTCACCCAGGTCGTCAAGGACCAGTGCACGTCCTACAAGGACCTGCCGGTGACGCTCTACCAGATCCAGACGAAGTACCGCGACGAGGCCCGTCCCCGCTCCGGCATCCTCCGCGGCCGCGAGTTCACCATGAAGGACGCCTACTCCTTCGACCTCAGCGACGAGGGCCTCGCCGAGTCGTACGCCCAGGAACGCAAGGCCTACCAGCGCATCTTCGAGCGTCTCGGCCTCGACTACCGCATCGTCTCCGCGGTCTCGGGCGCGATGGGCGGCTCGGCCTCCGAGGAGTTCCTGGCACCCGCCGCGGCGGGCGAGGACACGTACGCGCAGTGCCCGTCATGCGGCTTCGCGGCCAACACCGAGGCCATGACCGTGCCCGTCGTGCCCGTGGAGTCCTCCGGCCACCCGCCCGCTGAGGACCTCGACACCCCGGACACCCCGACCATCGAGACGCTCGCCGGATATCTGGGCGTGCCCGCCTCGGCCACGCTGAAGAACCTGCTGGTGAAGATCGACGGCGAGATCGCCGCGGTCGGCGTCCCCGGCGACCGCGACGTGGACCTCGGCAAGCTCGCGGAGCATCTCGCGCCCGCCGAGGTCGAGTTGGTCACCGCCGAGGACTTCACCGACCGTCCCGACCTCGTACGCGGCTACGTCGGCCCGCAGAACGGCATGGCGGGCAAGGCGTTCCGCTACATCGCCGACCCCCGCGTCGCACCCGGCACCGAGTGGGTCACCGGCGCCAACAAGCCCGACAAGCACGCCCGTCACGTGGTGTGCGGCCGTGACTTCGAGGTCGACGACTATCTCGACGTGGTCGTGGTCCAGCCCGGCGACCCCTGCCCGCGCTGCGGCTCGGGCATCGAGCTCGACAGGGCGATCGAAATCGGCCACATTTTCCAGCTCGGCCGCAAGTACGCCGACGCCTTCGAGCTGGACGTACTCGGCCAGGACGGCAAGCCCGTGCGCGTGACGATGGGTTCGTACGGGATCGGCGTCACGCGTGCGGTGGCGGCGCTGGCCGAGCAGACCGCGGACGAGCAGGGCCTGTGCTGGCCGAGGGAGATCGCACCGGCCGACGTCCATGTCGTCGCGGCGGGCAAGGCGTTGCAGACGGAGACGGCCCTGGAGGTCGCCGACAAGCTGGGCGCCGCCGGGGTGCGGGTGATCGTGGACGACCGCGCCGGCGTCTCGCCCGGTGTGAAGTTCACGGACGCGGAACTGATCGGCGTCCCCACCATCCTGATCGTGGGCCGTGGCGCGAAGGACGGCATCGTGGAGCTGAAGGACCGCCGCAGCGGCGAGCGCGAGGAACTGACGGTGGCCGACGCGGTCGCGCGGCTGTCGGCCGCAGGCTGAGGACGGCGGAAGGCGAACGCGCCCGGTCCGCGCCGCGGGGCGGGGCCCTGGCCTCCGTCAGACCTCGTCCTCGTCGGCGCGGATCACAGCCAGCCCGCGAACTCCAGCAGCAGCTCGCCGTCTTGGCGGCTGCCGCCGCTGATGTGCCGCACCCCGGACTCCACCGCACGGTAGAGCGACCAGCCACGCAGCCGCTCACGGTCCACTTCCAGGGAGTCGGCGAGCTTGTGCAGCCGGCGCCGCGTCGCCGAGGCGGCGCCGGGCGAGGCCACCAGATCGTGCAGCCGGTCCCGTACGAGCCGCGCCAGGTCGTACGTACGCTCGCCCAGCAGCGGGTCCGGCCCTGTCGCCAGCCACGGGGCGCGTCCGGAGTCGGCCGCGAGAACGGCGCCCTGACGGAAGTCGCCGTGCAGCAGCACCAGTTCGGGAGGGTCCGCCAGCAGGGCGTCCCGCAGCTCCAGCGCCTCGTCGCGCAGCGGACGCACCTCCTCCGGCGTCGCTGACGAACGCAGGAACGCGCTGCTCGCCTCCGTGTGCTCGGCGACGGTCGGCAGACCTGCCGCCGCCGGACCCGTCACGGCGGGCGGACCGCCTCCCCGGCCGTCGTCGCCGTCGGCCGAGGGCCCGCCCGGAGGCGAGATCCACAGCCGCCGCACCGCCGAGGCCGCCTCCAGCATGGCCTTCGCCTCCGGCAGCGAACGCAGCGACATCTCGCCGTGCAGCCGCTCCAGCAGCAGCGCGCCCTCACCGGCGTCCGAGCGCAGCAGCCGTACGGCGCCACGGCCGTCCCAGTGCGTGAGCGCGGCGGCCTCCCGCTCGGTACGCTCCCGTGTGCCGGAGACGTAGGGGGCGAGCAGCTTGAGCGCCGCCGGTCCGCCGTCGGCCTGCCTCACGAGCATCACGAGGCTGCTGCGGCCCCCGGGCGAGACCACCCGCTCCGCCATCAGCTCCCACTCCTCCAGCACCCGCTTCAGCAGCGACGGCAGCTCCGCGAGCCACGCCTCACCGGCCTCGCCCATCGCCTCGCCCGCGTGCCCGCGCTGCGAGCCGAGGGTGCGCACAAGCCGCTGCGGAGGATCGAGAGGCAGTGCAGAAGGCATGCGGTGAAGGGGACCTTTCCGTACGGCGGACAGCGGACGTGGACCGCGCTGGGGGACGTGCGGTGCGGTGCGATGCGTGCGGTCATGTGGTGCGGATCGGTGTGGAACTGTGCTGCTGCCCTGAGGGCGGGCGCCGCGAAGCGCTGTGGGCGTCGTGCGTTGCTGCGGTGCAGTGCGGTGCAGTGCGGTGCGGTGCGGTGCGGTGTCTGCGGATGTTGCTGGCGGTGCGTTACGAACGCGCTCGCCGGTCCGCTCCTGGGGACGGTTGCTCGGGACGGTTCCTGGGACAGGTCAGAGCGAACCGGACGTCGTCTCACCCGGCGTCGGCGACCCCGAGGCCGCCGGACCGTCCGAGGCGGAGTGCTCGGAGAGACCAGGGAAGGCTACGCTCCCGCCCCGCCAGCGCGCCGACCGGACCGCCGCCTCGCGCAGCGCCCCCGCCGCCTCGCGCCTGCGGGCGCCCTGCCCGGCACGTACGAGATCCGCGTAGACCCCGGCCAGACGGTCCTCCAACTCCGCCGCGAGCCGCACCGCGGCGGCGCTGTCCGGCACCGCGAACGGCAGGGCGTAGGCGGCGGCGGCCGGTTCCGGTTCGCCGCCCAGGTCGCGTACTTCGCGGCGCAGCGCGTCACGGCGGGCACGGTGCGCGTCGTAGGCGTCACGTGCCTCGTCCTGACGTGAGGACTCGATACGGCCGCCGACCACCCCGTAGCCGTAGACCGCCGCGTGCTCCGCGGCGAGGGCCGCCTGCACGGCGTCGACCAGCTTCCTCATGTGCCGTCGCCCTCTCCGTCCTCGCCGTCCGCGTCAGGCACGTCCCCTGCGCCGAGCAGATACGCGTGTGCGGCGCCCGCCGCTGCGAGGGACGCCAGCAGACGTGCCGTCTCCGGCGGCGCCTTCATCAGCGCCGCGGTACGGGCCGCGGCCGTACGCCGTTCCGCGTCGCCCAGCGAGGCGAGCGCCGCCTTCTCGTCGCCGGGCACCCGCGGCCTTCGCTGCTCGCCGTGCTTGTCGGCCGTGCCGCCGTCGCCGCGACCGCCGCCGTCGCTTCCCCGTCCGTGCCTGCCCCTGCCGGCGCCGTGGTTCTTCTCGTCGTCGCCGCTGAGGACCTCCGCGTGCCGCATCGTGGCCTCGCGCAGCGGGCGGATCCGGTCGGCGAGGGAGGAGTGGGTGTCGGCTGTGGCGTCGTATCGGGCCAGCAGATCGAGGCTCTGCCGGGTCGCCTCCCGGCGAAGCCGCTTGTCCGCGGCGGTCGCCTGCGCGGCGTCCGCGTCGCTGCCGTCGGCCGAGCAGCCCGTGAGCACCGCGCCCACCGGCACCGCGGTCGTCGCCGCCGCGGCGATACGGCCCACCGCCGCGAAGGGCCCCAGCGCGCCCAGCGTCCCGGCGACCATCGACCGTCTGCGCGGGCCCGGCGGCGACGGCGTGAGCGGCATGGGGGCTCCCTGATCAGCGTGGGGATCGCGGGGTACAGCGCGGCGGGCACCGCGTGCGGTGATCACCGCCCCGTGAGGGTACCCGCGTGCCTTCGAACGCCTCGACGGGCCACCCTCACTGGCCCATCAATACCCGTACGTCCCCGACATCCCGCCCGGATCGCCCGTCTGGTCGGCGGTGCACGCGGCAGACGTTAGGCTTGGACCGGTACACGCCCACGTCAACTCCCCAGTGCAGGCACCCCTACAACAGCACACGCGGCCGAGGAGTCACCCGGATGAGCACCACCCAGAACGAGAGGCTGCGCGAACTGCTGGAGCCGCTCGTGAGCGACAAGGGGCTGGATCTCGAAGAGATCGAGGTGACCCCCGCCGGCAAGAGGCGGGTGCTCCGCGTCGTGGTCGACTCCGACGAAGGAGTCCTGCTGGACACCTGCGCCGAGTTGAGCCGCACGCTCTCCGAAGTCCTCGACGAGTCGGACACCATGGGCGGCGCCCCGTACGTGCTGGAAGTGACCTCACCCGGAGCCGACCGGCCCCTGACCGAACCGCGCCACTTCCGCCGCGCCCGCGGACGGCTGGTGAAGGCCGACCTCACCGAGACCGCCGGCGGCGGCGAGGTGACGGCGCGCATCGCGGGCGTGGACGCCACGGGGATCGACCTGGAGGTCCCCGGCGTGAAGGGCCGCAGGCCCACATCCCGGAGGCTCGGCTTCGAGGACATCGCGAAGGCCCGGGTGGAGATCGAGTTCAATCGCAAGGCCGCCGAGAAGCGAGCACAGGACGAGTCCGCGGCCGCTGACGACGAAGGCAAGGAGGAGGCGTAGCCGTGGACATCGACATGAGCGCCCTGCGCGGGCTGGTGAGGGAGAAGGAGATCTCGCTCGATCTGCTGGTCGAGGCGATCGAGTCCGCCCTCCTCATCGCCTACCACCGCACCGAGGGCAGCCGACGCGACGCCCGCGTCGAGCTGGACCGCAAGACCGGCCATGTGACGGTCTGGGCGAAGGAGAGCCCGTCCGAACTCGAAGAGGGCGCCGAGCCGCGGGAGTTCGACGACACACCCTCCGGCTTCGGCCGCATCGCCGCCACCACCGCGAAGCAGGTCATCCTCCAGCGGCTGCGTGACGCCGAGGAGGAGGTCACCTTCGGCGAGTACGCGGGCCGTGAGGGCGACGTCGTCGCCGGAGTGGTCCAGCAGGGCAAGGACCCCAAGAGCGTGCTCGTCGACATCGGCAAGCTGGAGGCGATCCTTCCGCCGCAGGAGCAGGTCCCGGGCGAGGACTACTCGCACGGCACCCGGCTGCGTACCTACGTCGTACGTGTGGCGAAGGGCGTGCGCGGGCCTTCGGTGACCCTGTCGCGTACCCATCCGAACCTGGTCAAGAAGCTCTTCGAGCTGGAGGTCCCGGAGATCGCGGACGGTTCGGTCGAGATCGCCGCCATCGCTCGCGAGGCAGGCCACCGTACGAAGATCGCGGTGCGCTCCACACGTTCCGGACTGAACGCCAAGGGCGCGTGCATCGGCCCGATGGGCGGCCGGGTGCGCAACGTCATGGCCGAACTGCACGGCGAGAAGATCGACATCGTCGACTGGTCCGAGGACCCCGCGGATCTGGTCGCCCACGCGCTCTCCCCGGCGCGTGTGAACCAGGTCGAGATCATCGATCTGGCGGCACGGTCGGCGCGCGTGACGGTGCCCGACTACCAGCTCTCGCTCGCCATCGGCAAGGAAGGCCAGAACGCCCGTCTCGCCGCACGGCTCACCGGCTGGCGCATCGACATCCGCCCGGACACCGCGGAGGGCGGCGAGGTCGTCTCCGCCGATCCCGAGGCGGCGCCCGGACACGCTGCCGAACAGGGCTGAAACCAGCAGGGTGCCGATCACCCCCGGACGGGCGTGACGGTGCGGGGAGGTAGACTTGACGGTGTCTGGCCGGACGCGAGTCCGAGCATGCCCACAGCGCACATGCGTGGGCTGTCGGAAGCGCTCGGACAAACCCGATCTGCTGCGTGTGGTGCTGAGCGGGGGCCGTTGCGTCCCTGATCTTCGCGGTACGCTCCCCGGCCGGGGCGCGTATCTGCATCCCACGTCGGCTTGCCTCGACCAGGCTGTCCGCCGACGGGCGTTCAACAGGGCCTTCCGCGGCCCGGGGCCGTTCGACGTGGCAGAGCTGCGGCAGCAGGTGGAGCAGATCGAGCAGGCGGAACCGTAAGACAGTCCGTTCGGAACCCTCCGTTCGGAGAGGTACCTCGCGAGTCGGAAGTAGGTCGAGATTGCGATGAGCACTCGATGAGTACGCGATGAGTACGCCCATGCATAAGTAGCGAAGGTCCGGCGGCGGATGGCCCCCCGGACCGTAAGGAGCGAAGTGGCTAAGGTCCGGGTATATGAGCTCGCCAAGGAGCTCGGAGTCGAGAGCAAGGTCGTCATGGCCAAGCTCAACGAACTGGGCGAATTCGTTCGCTCGGCGTCCTCGACGATCGAGGCGCCGGTAGTACGCAAGTTGACCGACGCGTTCGACGCGGGCGGTGGTGCCGGCGCAGCCTCCGGTGCCAAGAAGTCCGCGGCGAAGCCCGCGGCGCCGAAGAAGGCCGCCGCGCCCAAGCCCGGCGGCGCTGCCGCCCCCAAGCCCGGTGGTGCCGCTCCCAAGCCCGGCGCGGGAGCCGCGAAGACGGGCCAGTCCAAGGCCGCCCCCAAGCCCGGTGCCCCGAAGCCGGGTCCCGAGGCGCCCGTCACGCCCGCTGCCGCGTCCGGCGGTGAGCCCGGCGGCCCCGTGACTCCGGCCGCCCCGGCGTCCGGGCAGACGCAGGCACCCAAGCCGGGAACCCCCAAGCCGGGTCCGGCCAAGCCCGAGTTCTCGGGGTCCGCCGGTGCGGCCGAAGCCGCGCCGAAGCCCGGCGCCGCCGCCCCCAAGCCGGGGCAGGCGCCCAAGCCCGGCCAGGCCGCACCGAAGCCCGGCCAGTCCGGCCGCGGCGGCCAGAGCACGCGTCCCGGTCAGGGCGCACCCAAGCCGGGTGCCCGTCCGTCCGGTCCGCGTCCGGGCAACAACCCCTTCACGTCCGGTGGTTCCACCGGTATGGCGCGCCCGCAGGCGCCCCGTCCCGGCGGTGCCCCCAAGCCCGGCCAGCCCCCGAAGCCCGGTCAGGGCCAGGGCGGTCCGCGTCCGCAGGCTCCGGGCGGCCGTGCCACTCCCGGCAACATGCCGCGCCCGCAGGGCGGCGGCCAGGGCGGTCCCCGCCCCGGTGGCGGCGGCGGTGGCAACAGGCCCAACCCGGGCATGATGCCGCAGCGTCCGGCTGCCGCTCCGCGTCCCGGTCCGGGCCGCGGCGGCGGTCCC
The DNA here is from genome assembly GCF_022524345.1 of Streptomyces marispadix. NCBI lineage: Bacteria > Bacillati > Actinomycetota > Actinomycetes > Kitasatosporales > Streptomycetaceae > Streptomyces > Streptomyces marispadix. The sequence continues at coordinate 5,204,515 of NZ_JAKWJU010000002.1, forward strand.
GGCGGCGGTCCGCGTCCCGGCGGCGGCGGTGGTCGTCCCGGCGGCGGTGGCGGCGGCTTCGGCGGTCGTCCCGGTGGCGGCGGCGGTGGCCGTCCCGGCGGCGGTGGCGGCGGCTTCGGCGGTCGTCCCGGCGGCGGTGGCCGTCCCGGTTTCGCCGGTCGTCCCGGCGGTCCCGGCGGCCGCGGCGGTACGCAGGGCGCGTTCGGCCGTCCCGGCGGTCCCGCGCGCCGTGGCCGCAAGTCGAAGCGGCAGCGCCGCCAGGAGTACGAGCAGATGCAGGCGCCGTCGGTCGGCGGCGTGATGCTTCCGCGCGGCAAGGGCGAGACCGTACGGCTCTCGCGCGGTGCCTCGCTCACGGACTTCGCGGAGAAGATCAACGCCAACCCGGCTTCGCTGGTGCAGGTGATGTTCAACCTGGGCGAGATGGTCACCGCCACGCAGTCCGTCTCCGACGAGACGCTGAGCCTGCTCGGCGAGGAGATGAACTACGTCGTCCAGATCGTCAGCCCGGAGGAGGAGGACCGCGAGCTTCTCGAGTCCTTCGACATCGAGTTCGGCGAGGACGAGGGCGGCGAGAAGGCGCTCATGCCGCGTCCGCCGGTCGTGACCGTCATGGGTCACGTCGACCACGGCAAGACGCGTCTGCTGGACGCCATCCGCAAGACGAACGTCATCGCGGGCGAGGCCGGCGGCATCACCCAGCACATCGGTGCCTACCAGGCCTCCACCGAGGTCAACGACGAGGAGCGCAAGCTCACCTTCATCGACACCCCCGGTCACGAGGCGTTCACCGCCATGCGTGCCCGCGGCGCCAAGTCGACGGACATCGCGATCCTCGTGGTCGCGGCCAACGACGGCGTGATGCCGCAGACGGTCGAGGCGCTCAACCACGCCAAGGCCGCCGAGGTGCCGATCGTCGTCGCCGTCAACAAGATCGACGTCGAGGGCGCCGACCCGACGAAGGTGCGCGGTCAGCTCACCGAGTACGGGCTGGTCGCGGAGGAGTACGGCGGCGACACCATGTTCGTCGACATCTCCGCCAAGCAGGGCGAGAACATCGACGCGCTGCTGGAGGCGGTCGTACTCACCGCGGACGCCGCCCTCGACCTGCGGGCCAACCCCGACCAGGACGCGCAGGGCATCGCGATCGAGGCCCACCTCGACCGCGGTCGCGGCGCCGTGGCCACCGTGCTGGTGCAGCGCGGCACGCTCCGCGTCGGCGACACCATGGTCGTGGGCGACGCCTACGGCAGGGTCCGCGCGATGCTCGACGACAAGGGCGAGAACATCAAGGAAGCGGGTCCCGCGACCCCCGTCCTCGTACTGGGCCTGACGAACGTCCCCGGTGCCGGCGACAACTTCCTGGTGGTCGAGGAGGACCGTACGGCCCGTCAGATCGCCGAGAAGCGCGCGGCCCGGGAGCGCAACGCCGCATTCGCCAAGCGCACCCGCAGGGTCTCCCTGGAGGACCTGGACAAGGTGCTCAAGGCGGGCGAGGTGCAGCAGCTCAACCTCATCATCAAGGGCGACGCGTCCGGTTCGGTCGAGGCACTGGAGTCCTCGCTGATGCAGCTCGACGTCGGCGAAGAGGTCGATCTGCGCATCCTGCACCGCGGCGTCGGTGCGGTCACCGAGACCGACATCGACCTGGCGACCGGTTCGGACGCCATCGTCATCGGCTTCAACGTCCGCGCCGAGGGCCGGGCGACGCAGATGGCGGAGCGCGAGGGCGTCGACGTCCGCTACTACTCGGTGATCTACCAGGTCATCGAGGAGATCGAGGCGGCCCTGAAGGGCATGCTCAAGCCGGAGTACGAAGAGGTCGAGCTGGGCACCGCGGAGATCCGCGAGGTCTTCCGCTCCTCCAAGCTCGGCAACATCGCGGGTGTCATCATCCGTTCCGGCGAGGTCAGGCGGAACTCCAAGGCCCGCGTCGTGCGCGACGGCAAGGTCGTGGCGGAGAACCTCAACATCGAGGGCCTGCGCCGCTTCAAGGACGACGTCACCGAGATCCGTGACGGTTTCGAGGGCGGTATCAACCTCGGGAACTTCAACGACATCAAGGTCGACGACGTCATCGCCACGTACGAGATGCGGGAGAAGCCCCGCGGCTGAGGCGGCGGCCCGGATTCCGGGCACCGCGTCAGGCTCGTAGCCGTACCGGGGCCGGTCGGTGGAGGAAACTCCGTCGATCGGCCCCGGCGGCATCTTCTACGATCTCCGGGTGTATGTGGGGACTCTTTCGATCGACCTGCTGCTGGGCGACGTGCGTTCGCTCAAGCAGAAGCGCTCCGTCGTACGCCCGATCGTCGCCGAACTTCAGCGGAAGTACGGCGTGAGCGTGGCCGAGGTCGCGGAGCAGGATCTCTACCGCCGCACCAGGATCGGGCTGGCGGCGGTCTCGGGGGACGCGGGCCACGTGACGGACGTCCTGGACCGGTGCGAGCGGCTCGTCGCCGCACGCCCGGAAGTGGAACTGCTGTCTGTACGGCGGCGGTTCCACGGAGAAGAAGACGATTAGCGAGGAGACGGACCAGTGGCCGACAATGCACGGGCGAAGAGGCTCGCAGACCTCATCCGTGAGGTGGTCGCGGAGAAGCTGCACCGGGGGATCAAGGACCCGCGGCTCGGCACACATGTGACCGTCACGGACACCCGCGTCACCGGCGATCTGCGGGAGGCGACGGTCTTCTACACCGTCTACGGCGACGACGAGGACCGCAAGGCGGCGGCAGCGGGGCTGGAGAGCGCGAAGGGCGTGCTGCGCACCGCCGTCGGTGCGGCGGCGGGAGTGAAGCACACTCCGAGCCTCACCTTCGTCGCGGACGCCCTTCCGGAGAACGCCCGTACCATCGACGACCTTCTCGCACGCGCCAGGGCCTCGGACGAGGAGGTCCGCAAGGCCTCTTCCGGCGCCGACTACGCGGGCGGGGCCGACCCCTACCGCAAGCCGGGCGAGGGCGAACAGGCCGAGGACGAATGACCCGTGGCGCGTAAGAAGGACCAGGAGCCGGGCGGGCTCGTCGTCGTCGACAAGCCCGCTGGCTTCACGTCGCACGACGTCGTCGCGAAGCTGCGCGGCATGGCCCGCACCCGGCGGGTCGGGCATGCGGGGACGCTGGACCCGATGGCCACGGGCGTGCTCGTCATCGGTACGGGGAAGACCACACGGCTGCTCGGCCATCTCGCCCTCACGGACAAGGAGTACGTCGCCACGGTCAGGCTCGGGCAGACGACCGTGACCGACGACGCGGAGGGCGAAGTCACCGGCGCCAAGGGCGCGTCGGGCATCACGGGCGGCGACCTCGAAGCCGCCGTGGGGCGGCTCACGGGGCGCATCAGTCAGGTGCCCTCGAAGGTGAGCGCGGTGAAGGTCGACGGCAGACGCTCCTATCAGCGGGTGCGCGAAGGCGAGGACGTTCAGCTCGCCGCCCGGGAGATCACCGTCTCCGCCTTCGACGTGCACGAAGTACGACGTGAGCAGCGGGCGGAGGACGGCACGGAGGTCGTCGACGTGCTCGTCTCGGTCGTGTGCTCCTCCGGCACCTACGTGCGGGCACTCGCCCGCGACCTGGGCGAACTCCTCGGTACGGGCGGGCACTTGACGGCGCTGCGGCGCACCAGGGTCGGGCCTTACCGGCTGGAGGACGCCCGGTCGCCGGAGGAGCTTCAGAGCGAGGTCGACAGCGGCAGGGGGGTTCCGCTGGTGCCGCTGGGGGAGGCCGCGGCGGCGGCTTTCCCACGCTGGGACGTCGACGCGGAACAGGCGCGGATGATCGGCAACGGGGTGCAACTTCGTGTGCCCGCAGGGGAGTTGGCGGGGACGACGGGGGAGGCCGCAGGGGAACGCGGCGTGGTTGTGAGTGGCACCGTGGCCGGCGAAGCCGAGGCGCCGGGGCCCGTTGCGGTGTTCGATCCGGAGGGGCGACTGGTTGCGCTCGTGGAGGAGCGCGGGGGGCGGGTCAAGAGTCTCGCGGTGTTCGTCTGACGGGGGCGGGGCGGCGTGGGGTGGGCGCTGAGCGGAGGTGGCGGGCGCCGGGCGCCGGGCCGCCGGGCGCAGGTGTCAGGTGACAGGTGACAGATAACGGATGACGGTTAAGCGCTGACCATGGACGGATGACAGATGTGGACATCTGTCATCCGTCATTTGTTGTCCGTCATCCGTCATCCGTCATCTGCCGTCTGTTATCTGCAACTTGACGTCGGTCATCTGTTATCTGTCATCGGCCAGTCGTCACCCGACACCTGTCACGCGGCACCCGCCCCCCGACACCTGTCAGCGCTCAGGCGGCCTCCTTCGGGCCTGCTCCAGCTAAAGCCGTCGTCGCCCCCTCACCCCGCGACGCACTCACTCGCCCCCGTCACCCGCCGAAGTTGCGTGGTTCGCGCGAGAGGTCGTCCTCTCGCGCCTATTGACACTCTCGATCGACGACGATGACGCTGTTATTGCGTAGAGCACGCAGGGATGGCGAACGAATCTGCGTGAATCGAGCAAGTCGAGGCGTGGGAGGGGTCCCGTGGCGCAGATCGTCGTGGTTGCCGACGACCTCACCGGCAGCAACGCCACCGGCGCTCTCTTCGCACGGCTCGGGCTGCACACTGTCACCGTCAGTGATCTCGGTCAGGTGCCGCGTTATGCGGACGCGGTCGATGTGCTCGTCGTCAACACCGGTTCCCGTCGCTTCACGCCCGCGGAGAGCTACGACGCCGTTCATGCGGCGATGACGGCGGCCACGGCCGGTGGCGTACTCGTCGTCAAGCGCGTGGATACGACTCTGCGCGGCAATCCCGGTCGTGAACTGGACGCAGTGGTCGACGCGTTCACCGCTCGCGGCGCCATCTGCGACGTCACCTGCGACGCCACCAGCAACGTCACCCAGGACGCCGCCCGCGGCGCTGCCAACAGCGCTGCCTCCGCCTCCGCTCCCGGCACCGCCTCCGCCCCCGCCACCGCTCGCGGCGCCGCGGAGAGTGCGTCCGTACATGCCGCACATGCCGCCTCAGGCGCCCCGACTCCCGTACGTGTGCTGGCCGTTCCGGCGTTTCCCGATGCAGGCCGTACGACCGTGGGCGGGATTCATCTCGTGGACGGCGTGCCGCTGACCCGTACGGCCGCCGCGCAGGATCTCTTCAGCCCGGTACGGCATGCCCGGGTCGCGTCCGTCATCGGCGAGCAGAGTGCGCTGAGCACAGGTGAAGTACCGCTCGACGTAGTCGAGGACGGCGTGGACGCGGTGCTGGAGGCACTGCGCGGCCCGGGTGCGGACGTCATGGTCTGCGACGCCACCGAGAACGGTCATCTGCGTACCGTGGCGGCTGCGGCCGCACGGCTGAGCGCCGAGGACGGCACGCGCTGGATCTCTCTCGACTCCGGCCCGTTCGGCGCCGCCCTCGCAGCGGAGCTGGGCGTGCGGCCGTCGGGCGAGGCGCCCCGCATCCTGGCCGTCGTGGGCAGTACCACGGACGCCACCCACGAACAGCTCGCCAGGACCGAGAAGGCGCTCGGCGCGCATTACGCGGTGGTCGATCCGGACGAGGCGGAGGCGGAGCCGCCGCGTATCGTCCGCGAGTTGAGGGCCGCCGCCGACTCCGGCACATCGGTGCTGGGCGTAAGGGTCGCCCCGAGCGCGGCAGGCGATCCCGGCGCGGCGGAACGCATTCTGCGCTGCCTCGCGGAGGTCGCGGTGCACGCCGTGGACGTCCTGGACCCCGGCGGCCTCTACACCTCCGGAGGCGACGTCACCGCTGCGGTCACCGGCGCGCTCGGTGCCGAGGGCTTCGCCATCGAGGCTGAGGTGCTGCCGCTGGCGGTCGCCGGTCATCTCGTCGGCGGACCGCACAGCGGACTGCCTTTCGCCACCAAGGGCGGTCTGATCGGCGGGCCCGACGCCGCCGTGGCCTGCCTTGAACGGCTGCGTGCCATGAACTCCCGTGGCGTGGCAAGTAGTTCGGGCGCGGGATCGTGCGGTCCACGCGCCGCGTCCGGTAACTCGGGTCTCACGTCCGGCACTTCGGGAGCCGTGGGCGTTCCGGGGGCCGGTGACGGCTCCGCGCCGGATTCCGCGCCGGATTCCAACCACCGTAGAGGAGAAGAGGTTTCACCATGACCGACCGCCTTCCCGTCCTCGCCGTCACCCTCGGCGACCCCGCCGGTATCGGGCCGGAGATCACGGCCCGTACGCTCGCCGATCCGCGTACGGCGGAGCTGGGGCGCGGCATCGCCGTCGGAGACGCCGCAGTGCTGCGGCGGGCCGTGAAGGTGTGCGGGCTCGACGTCGAGGTGAACGCGGTGTCGTCGGTCGGCGAGGCGCGCTTCGCGCCGGGCACCGTCGACGTGCTCGACCTCGGTGTGGCCGGTGACGACCTCGAGTGGGGGCAGGTCAGCGCGGTGGCGGGGCGTTCCGCGGTGGCCGCGATCGAGGCCGCAACGACTGCCGCCATGGCGGGCGAAGTCGACGGCATCGTCACCGCGCCCATCAACAAGGAGGCGGTCTGGGCGGCCGGAGCGGAGCATCTCGGCCACACCGAGATGCTCGGCGAACTCACCGGCGCCGCACACTTCGACACGATGTTCGTGGTCCGTGGGCTGAAGATCTTCTTCACCACGCGCCATGTCTCTCTGCGCAAGGCCCTGGACCAGCTCGACGAGGAACGGGTGGCGGCCAGCATCCGCCATGCGGTGACCGCCCTGCGGGTGTTCGGCCACGACGAGCCGCGCCTGGGCGTCGCCGCCGTCAACCCCCACGGAGGGGAGAACGGCCACTTCGGCGACGAGGAGATCACCGCCCTGCGCCCCGCGGTGGAGCGCACCGCGGCGGAGGGCCTGGACGTCACCGGCCCGGTGCCGGCCGACTCCGTCTTCCACCAGGGACTGCAGGGACGGTTCGACGGTGTGCTGTCGCACTTCCACGATCAGGGTCATATCCCGGCCAAGACAGTCGACTTCGACGGCACGGTCTCGGTGACGGTCGGCCTCCCGATCCTTCGTACGTCCGTGGACCACGGCACGGCCTTCGACATCGCGGGCACCGGCAAGGCGTCCCCGAAGACGATGGCGGCGGCGTTCCGCGCCGGTGTCGACTTCAGCGCCTGGACCGAACGCATCCGGGCCGCGTACGGCACCGGGGCCTGAGCGCCCGGCCCGCGAGAACAACCCCCGCGAGAGCCACCTCCGTGAGGACGACCCCAACCCCTCCATCGAACAGCGCAGTTGGAGCCGCAGATGACAGCCCCCGCATCTCCGGACGGTCCCGGAGACGGAGACCGGAGCGCCGCCGCAACGACGCCGATACCCGCCAGGCGCTGGACGTACGTCATCCCCGTCGCCGTGGTGATGTACATGCTGGCGTTCCTCGACCGCAGCAACGTCTCCGTGGTCCTGCCCTATATGGACGGCGACTTGAGCCTTTCGGCCGCCGACGAGGGCATGGTCACCGGCGTCTTCTTCCTCGGCTACGTCTTCCTCCAGATCCCCGGCGCGATCCTGGCGCAGCGCTGGAGTGCCCGTAAGACCGTGCTGATCCTGATGGTCGCGTGGGGTCTCGCCGCCATGGCGTGCGGGCTCGTACGTACGAAGGAGCAGTTCTACGTCGCGCGGTTCGTGCTGGGGCTGTTCGAGGGCGGGGTGTGGCCGGCGGTGCTGATCCTGCTGGCGTCGTGGTTCCCGCTGCGAGAGCGTGCGCGGGCCAACGCGCTGTGGATGGCGTGTCTGCCGGTCTCGTCCATCGTGATGGCCCCGCTCTCCGGCCTGATGCTGGACCACACGGACTGGCGCTGGGTGCTGCTGCTTCAGGGCTTTCCGCCGCTGCTGTGGGCGGTCGTCTGGTGGTTCGCGGTGGCGGACCACCCCGCGCAGGCACGCTGGATCTCGCGGAGCGAGGCCCGGTACGTCGAGGAGGCGCTGGCTGCCGACGAGGCGGCGAAGCCCAAGACGGGTTCAGGTTCCTATCCGGAGGCGGTCAGGCAGCGGTCCGTGCTCGTGCTGATCGCGATCTACTTCTTCTGGATCACCGGGTTCTACGGCTTCACGCTGTGGCTGCCGTCCGTCGTCAAGACCCTTACGCACGACGGTTCTTCGACGGAGGTGGGGCTGCTCAGCGCGATCCCGTTCACCGTGGCGCTGGTGGTGATGGTGGCCAACGCGGCATGGTCGGACCGTACGGGCAAGCGGCGTCAGGCCGTCGCCGTCCCGCTGGTCGTCGCCGTGGCGGCGCTGCTGCTGGGGCAGGTCGTACAGGGCGGCGTGCTCGGGATGGTGCTGCTGTGTGTCACCGCGGGCGCCCTGTACGCGCCGTACGGGCCCTTCTGGGCGATCCCCGGCGGTGTGCTGCGGATCGAGGTGGTGGCGGTCGCCATGGGGCTCATCAACGCCCTGGGGAATCTGGGCGGTTACGTCGGCCCGTATCTCGTGGGGTGGCTGACGGACAGCACGGGTACGAGTGTGACGGGCTTCGGCGTGCTCGCCGCGTTCCTGGCCGTGGCGGTGGTGCTGGTGCTCACCGGGCTGGGTCCTTCGGCCGGGCCGGAGGCGGCGAACTCGCCTCCCGTGGCATCGGGTTCGCGGTCCTCCCCGTCGTCCTCCACGGGGCCGGGTGCGGTGCCGTCCCAGACGTCCCATGCGGCGTACTCAGCTTCGTCGGCGGCCAAGCGCGGTGCGGAGGAAGGCAGTTGAGCGGCGCACGCGTGCGCGCGACCCGAAAGGGCACGGCACGGCGCCGCGACGACATCCTCCGCGAGGTGCTCGCGGGCAACGGTGAGATATCCGAACTCGCCGCCCGCTTCGGCATCTCCGTCTCCACCGTCCGCCGCGATCTGCAACAGCTCGCGGGCGACGGGCACATCCACCGCACCTACGGGGGTGCCGTCGCGGGCGGGCGCTCCGCCGAACTCACCCTGGACGAGAAGGAGTCGGGCAACCGCGCCCAGAAGGACGCCATCGCACGGGCCGCCGCCGAGCGCGTCTGCGAAGGCGACGTGATCCTGATCGACGCGGGTACGACGACGGGGCGGCTGGCACGGGCGCTGAAGGGGCGGGGCGGGCTCACCGTCGTCACCAACTCCACCATCGCTCTGGGACATCTCGCCGAGGAGCAGGGCATCGAACTCGTGGTCCTCGGCGGGCGGGTACGCCGTCCGAACGGTGCGATCCTCGGCCCCGAGGGAGAGGAGACGCTGCGGCGGCTCACCCCCGATCTGGTCTTCCTCGGCGCCGACGGGCTGCACGCCCGCGACGGTCTCTCGTGCCCAAGCCTCGAACAGGCCCATTCCAAGGAGCTGATGGCGGCGCGCGGACGTGAGGCGGTCGTGCTCGCGGACTCCTCCAAGCTGGGCGGCAGTCCCTTTCCGTACCACGCGCGTCCCGGGGGTCGTTGGACGCTCATGACGGATGAGGACGCGGACCCTGGGGAGGTGTCGCGGTTCGCGGCGGACGGGACCTGCGAGGTCGTGACCGTGAGCGTGACCGCGGCTGCCTAGTCCGGCAAGTACGTGCGCCGCTTCTCCTCGTGTCGAAGGCCCGCTTCGGGTGTTCCAAGTCCCGCTTCTCGTCGCGTGGTTGTGTGGTTCTGTCCCTGTCGTATTCCTGCCTTCGGCCTTGTTCACTCCAACGGCCGGGCGCTCGGCGTGAGTCGAGGGCGCGTGCGGGGGCGCTTTCCCTTGAGAGCCTGTCGTCGTTGATCGACTGCGCTCTACGGTCGGGGAGTTCAGATCGGCCGAGGTGGACGGTGCGTGTCGGATGACGGGAACGGTGCCGGCGGAGCAGGCGCTGGTGCGGATCTGCGATCCGGCGGGGCGGCCCCGGGGGACGGGCTTCGTCGCTGACGGCAGGGGCACCGTGATCACCAGCCACGAGGCGGTGGACGGGCTGGACCGCCTCGTCGTGTACGCCCGTGAAGCGGGCGGTCTGCGGGTGGAGTCGGGCTGGGTCACGCCCCTGCCCGAGTGGGACCTCGCGCTCATCCGTACGGACGGGCTCGGCGTCGCGCCGCTGCTCATCGGCTCGGACCGGGCGGGCGCGGCAGCCCCGACGCCCGTGCAGATCCTCACGCTGCGGGGCGAGTCGGAAGACCAGTCGGGAGGCCGATCGCAGGGCGAGTCGCAGGGCGTTGCCGGGAGCGGTAGCCGCGCGGATGCCACGCTGACCGGGACCGCCACCGCCGTCACGTACACCTCCGCCGCCCGCCGCCACGAACTGGACGGCGGCGCACTGGAGTTGAGCCTCACCACCACCGCCGCTGCTCGCCGGTTCCTCCTGGACCGGACGGCGACGGGATCGCCCGTACTCGACCCGCGTACAGGAGCTGTCCTCGGGGTGGTGGGCACGGCGCTGCACGTTCAGGGCGGGCGCAGCCTCCCGGACCGTCGTGGCGCCGGGTTCGCCGTTCCGCTGCGCAGGGCCGGACTCTGGGACCTGGACGGACAGTTGGCGGACACGCTCGCGCACAACGCGGCGACCGTCCCCGGCTTCGGGCCCGACCTCAATCTGGCGGGGGCCCTGCGGCTGACGGCTGCGACCGTGCGCCCTGCGGCGGCACGTGCGCAGGCCACCGCCGCATGCCATGTGGAACGTCCCGAAGTCACCGGCGCTCTACGGGAGTTCGGCGAGAGCGGCGCCTCGGTGACGGCGCTGGTGGGCCGCCCCGGGACGGGCCGTACGACCTGTCTGGCCGAGTTCGCCGCGATAAGGGCCGACGGCGCCCGGCCCGCGCCCACGGTGTGGCTGCGGGGTGCGCAGCTACGCGCAGGCGACGGCAGCGTACGGGAGGCACTGGGACGGGCGTTGAGGCAGGCGTCGAGGCAGATGTCGAAGCAGGTCTCGAAGCAGGACGTGTCCGATCAGGGCGGTCCGGACTCGGCGGTTGTGGAATCCGGAGCGCCGAGTGCCGATGGACCGGACGACTCTCCGTGCGCGGATGTGGTGTCCCGGCTGGCCCGCGAGGCGCGGCGCCCACTGCTGGTGCTGCTCGACGCTCCCGAGGAGATGCCCCCGGCTCTCTGCCGTGACCTGCGCCGGTGGACGGCGGGGACGGCCGGGTGGCTGAGTGCGTCCGGCGCCCGCTTGATCGTCGCCTGCGGTCCCGAACAGTGGGAGCGGCTGGGCCCGTTGTTCCCCGCAGGAATGCTCTACGACGGGCGGGGCGGTGCTCTCACGCCCGACGCGGAGACCGACGGGCCGCCCCCTTGCGTGAGGCTCTGTGACCTGCCCGCCGCCGCGGCCGCAGACGCACGCGGACTGTACGGGCTCGGCACGTCCGACCTCGCGGCACCCGACGCCGCGCATCCGCTCGCGATGCGCATGCTGGCGGAGATCCATGCCGACCAGCACGCAGACCGTATGCGAGGAGACGCCGCACCCTCCGGGCCGGCGGGTCGAGTCGCCCCGCAGCCACGGCACTTGAGCAGAGACGCGGTCTTCTCCGCATATCTCGACCTCGTCGCGCTTCGCGTCGCCCGAAGGCTCGACTGCACGGCAACGCCCGTACGAATGCGGCGACTCGCGGCCCGTACGGCGGGAGCGCTGCACGAGGCCGCGCGCCGCAGCCTCGGCCCGGCGCGAGGGGTCCTGAGCCGGGCCGCGTTCGAGGAGGTCTTCCCATGGGAGGGCGGCTGGGCGCAGTCAGTGCTCGCGGACGGTGTACTGGAGGCGGCCGGCGGCGAAGTCCGCTTCGCCGACGAGGAGTTCGGCGAGTGGATGCAGGGCCGCCATCTGGATGTGGACGCGGCGCTCTCGGCGCTCGTGCACGAGCCCGATGAGCGCGGGGGCGGCGCTCTCGTCCCCAGAGAGCGGATCGGACCCGTCGTACATGCGCTTGTGCTCTGCGGTGCGCTGGAAGGCGCCGGAGCGCTGGAGCGGCGGCTGCGTCCGCTGGCCGACATGATCACCTCCACCCGGCCGGACAAGCGGCCCGGCACCCCCTCCGGCACCGGCACCGATGACCCCGGCCGTGGGCCCGGCCCGGGAAGCGAGGCCCGCTGGTGGGCACGCCGTCTGCTGCGGGACACGCTGCTGCGCGTCCCCGACGCCCGCCCCCACTACGGACTGCTGCGTGGGCTCGCGGAGCACTTCGGCGCCCAACCCCCTGGGGCGGCGGCGGAGTTCGGACCGTCGTTCTGGAGGCGCCTGGCGCTGCCGATCGCGCAGCGCACGGGTCTGCTGCGGCTGCTGCTCCCCGCCGACGCACCGCCTGGAGCCGGCGGAGCCGGACCCGACGGGCGCTACCTCGACGTGGTCGGCGAGCTGCTGACCGAGGAGCCGGAGACCGTACTGCCGCTGCTGTGCGGCTGGTTCACCGACCGCAGGCCGCTGACGGGGCTCCGGGAAGCCGAACCGTGCGGCGGCCCCCACGGCCGAGGAGATGCGGACGCGGAGGCGCCTCGGGCCACGGTCGCCTCTGCCGCTCAGGCTCTGCTGTACGCCCATCGCAGGCAGGCAGGCGACATGCTGCTGGACCTGCTCACCGACGCATGCCATCCGCGGGCCGACGAACTCCTCGACGACCTCGCACAGGAGGAGCCCTCCGCGCTGTGCCGTGCCGTCGACCGCTGGGCGAACCACGCGGCGTCGCTGCGGCGGACGGCCGCCGCCGAGTACGGGCCGCTGATGGTGCGGCAGACACGCTCCGACACCGACCGCAGACATCTGGAACGGGCGGCGCACGCCCTGCTGCGCGTCCCCGGCAGCACCGCCACGCACGGTCCTTCGGCCATGGCGATGCTGCTACGGCTGCGGCAGCAGGCACCGGAGCTCCGGCCAGACGCACAGGGGCCGTCGTCCGCATCGTCGGCCGCCGCCCGACCGGCAGCGGACACCCGCCAGCCGGAAGGGTCTCGGCTGCCGGAAGGGTCTCGCCCGCCGGAAGGGACGGCGGAAGGGGACCGTGAACTCGGCACCGCACTCGGCCTCCTCGCCGCCACCGGCGCGGTGGAGCTGGCGGACGCCCTCACAGACGAGATCGAGCACCGGCCCGAACGCGCCCTCGCGGCTTTCCGTTCATGGCTGTGCGCACAGCCCGGCGGCGGCGCTCGGCACCTCACCGCAGTGCTCGCGGCCGTGCGCATCCCGCGGCTGGCCGTATCTGCCGCCGAAGTGGTGCGCGAATACGCGGAGTTGCGGCCGGAGACCGCCGGGGATGCGCTGGCCGCGTTCGTACGGGGCAGAATCGCGCGCCGCCCTCGGCAGTGCTGCCCGGCGCTTCAGTCGCTTACCGACGCGCTGCTGTGCACGCCGTATGCGCCGCTGCGGGCAGCGCTCGCGCGGGCGCTGGGAGCCCTGGGCGGGCCGGTGGCGGAGGAGCTGCTGAGCGTGCTGCTCGTGGGGGAGCGCGATCCGGGGGTGCTCGACGCGGCGCTGGAGGCGGTGGCGCGTCGGGGCGAGGGGGAGTCCGACGCGGACGGCCCGGGGGCTCATGCTGCCCGTACGGGCCAGACCGCCCGGATCGTGCGGCAGCTCGGGCTGCTCATGGCACGTACCCCGGAGGAAGCGGCACGCTTCGAACGCCGCGTGGCCGAGCTGTCCCGGGAGGTCCCGGGCTTCGCCCGCGCGCTGCGAAGCGGGCCGGAGGGCTTCGGCAGCGGCGGCGGCGACGGGAGCCACAGCGCCGCGCGCGAATCCGGTGCTGCCGCCGTCGCGCCTCACACCTCGGCGGCGCCCAGCGCCTCGCTCGCCGCCGGTGCCCGGACCGGCGCAGCGGGCGCCGCGGCCCCCGGCGCACCGTCCCCGGGGGGACCGGCCCGGCCCCGGGTCCCGTGCGTGAGCCGCTGAGCAGCATGGCACCCTTGGACCCGGCGGAACCATCGGCCCATCGGCATCGGCGAGGAGCAGGACGTGCAGCGCTGGCGTGGCTTGGAGGACATCCCGGAGGGGTGGGGGCGCAGCGCCGTCACCATCGGCTCGTACGACGGGGTGCACCGCGGGCACCAGCTCATCATCGACCGCACCGTGGCACGCGCCCGTGAACTGGGCGTGCCCGCAGTGGTCGTCACCTTCGACCCGCACCCGAGCGAGGTCGTACGTCCCGGAAGCCACCCTCCGCTGCTCGCCCCTCATCCGCGCCGCGCGGAGATCATGGCGGAGCTGGGCGTGGACGCGGTGCTGGTGCTGCCCTTCACCGCCGAGTTCTCGAAGCTCACCCCGGCCGACTTCGTGGCGAAGGTTCTCGTCGACAAGTTGCACGCGTGCGCCGTCGTGGAGGGGCCCAACTTCCGCTTCGGGCACAAGGCGGCGGGCGATGTGGCCTTCCTCACCGAGCTGGGCGAGACATACGACTACGAGGTCGTGGTGGTCGACCTGTATGTGCGCGGCGCGGCCGGCGGCGGCGAGCCCTTCTCCTCGACGCTGGTGCGGCGCCTGGTCGCGGAGGGCGACATGGAGGGCGCGGCGGAGGTGCTGGGCCGACCGCACCGGGTCGAGGGCGTAGTCGTACGCGGTGCGCAGCGCGGCCGTCAACTGGGCTACCCCACCGCGAACGTGGAGACCGTGCCGCACACCGCGGTGCCCGCCGACGGCGTCTACGCGGGCTGGCTGAACGCCGACGGCGAGCGGATGCCCGCGGCGATCTCCGTAGGCACCAACCCGCAGTTCGACGGGACCGAGCGGACCGTCGAGGCGTATGCGATCGACCGCGTGGACCTGGACCTGTACGGGAAGCACGTGTCGGTCGACTTCCTCCAGTACATCCGCGGCCAGGAGAAGTTCGACACCCTGGACGCCCTGATGGAGCGGATGGCCGGGGACGTCGACCGCTGCCGTGCGCTGGTGGCCCAGGCGGAGGGCAACGCAGGCTGAGGCCGGGCGGCGCGGCACCGCGCGTGCGTGCGGGGCCGCGTACACGTGCGTGTGCGCCCGGGATTCACGGGCGTAAGGCGAGGCCGCGAGCGAAAGGGGAGGGCCGGGCACGGTGCGGACACCGGCCCGGCCACTCGATCGTGTCGACCCGCTGCCTAGCCGACCGTCACTGCTTCCTCGCGATCGTCAGCGTTGCGGCGGCACCTGCCCCGGGGGCTGCTGCGGCCAGCCGCCACCGCCCTGCTGCGGATACGGCTGCTGACCTGGCTGGGGCTGTTGCTGCTGCGGGATCGGCTGCTGACCGTAGGGCTGCTGCGGAGGCTGGCCCTGCTGACCCGGCAGCGGCGGCGCCATCTGCGCGGGCGGATTGTTGCCGTTACCCGACCACAGGCCCTGCTCCTGCTGCTGACGTGCGAAGTCCTCGGCGATGAGAGCCGAGAGGTTGAAGTACGCCTCGCGCGTCTTGGGGCGCATCATGTCCAGGTCCAACTCGGCACCGGCGGAGAGATGTTCGTCGAACGGGATGGTGACGACACCGCGGCAGCGCGTCTGGAAGTGGGCCACGATGTCCTCGACCTTGATCATCTTGCCGGTCTCGCGGACACCGGAGATGACGGTGATGCTGCGCTGCACGAGATCCCCGTAGCCGTGCGCCGACAGCCAGTCGAGCGTCGTGCTCGCACTGCTGGCACCGTCCACGGACGGCGTGGAGATGATGACCAACTGGTCGGCGAGGTCGAGGACTCCACGCATCGCCGAGTACAGCAGGCCCGTGCCGGAGTCGGTGAGGATGATCGGGTACTGCCTGCCGAGGATGTCGATGACCCTGCGGTAGTCGTCGTCGTTGAAGGTCGTGGAGACGGCCGGGTCGACGTCGTTCGCCAGGATCTCCAGCCCGGACGCCGCCTGCGAGGTGAAGCGGCGGATGTCCATGTAGCTGTTGAGATACGGGATCGCCGTCACCAGGTCGCGGATCGTCGCACCCGTCTCGCGCCGCACACGACGGCCGAGGGTGCCCGCGTCCGGGTTCGCGTCGATCGCGATGACCTTGTCCTGCCGCTCCAGCGCCAGCGTCGAACCGAGCGCCGTGGTGGTCGTCGTCTTGCCCACGCCGCCCTTGAGGCTGATCACCGCGATGCGGTAGCAGGACAGTACGGGCGTACGGATCAGCCCGAGCTTCCGTTCGCGCTCGGCCTCCTCCTTCTTGCCGCCGAAGCGGAACTTGCCGCCCAGCGCCGGATTCTGCGAACGCGGCTTCTTGCGGTTGTTGACCAGCCGGTCCGACGAGAGCTCCACCGCGGCCGTGTAACCGAGAGGGTTACCGCCCTGGCCCTGGCGCCGCGCGTCTTCGGCGGGCGTCTGTCCGGGCGCCATCGCACCGGGGTCGACGCCGGGGCCCTGGGGCGCCGGGCCTGCGGGGCCTGCCGGTCCCGTCGGCCCTGCCGGGCCCGGCTGCTGCTGCGCGGGCTGGTACGGCTGCGCCTGCTGGGGCTGGGGCTGTCCCTGTTGGGGGTAGCCGTAGCCCTGTTGGGGTTGGGTTTGCTGGGGCTGCTGTTGTTGTGGGGCGGGGTAGGGCTGTTGCTGTGCGGGCTGGGGGTAGCCGTAACCGGCCTGTTGGGCCTGGGGGTTGGGTGCGGCCTGTTGCTGTGGCGGCTGCGCCTGCTGGGGCTGGGGCTGTCCCTGTTGGGGGTAGCCGTAGCCCTGTTGGGGTTGGGTTTGCTGGGGCTGTTGCTGTTGTGGGGCGGGGTAGGGCTGTTGCTGTGCGGGCTGGGGGTAGCCGTAACCGGCCTGTTGGGCCTGGGGGTTGGGTGCGGCCTGTTGCTGTGGCGGCTGCGCCTGCTGGGGCTGGGGCTGTCCCTGCTGCGGATAGCCGTAACCCGGCTGCGCGGGCTGCTGCCCCTGCCAGGCAGGCTGCTGCTGCGCGGGCTGCGGGTAGCCGTAACCGGCCTGCTGGGCCTGCGGGTTGGGGGCCGCTTGCTGCTGTGGCGGCGGCGTCTGCCCCTGCCCCTGCGCCTGCCCCGTCTGTGGGGGCTGCTGACCCTGCTGGGGCTGCGCCTCAGGCTGCGGCTGGGCCCCGGCCTGCTGCGGATAGCCGTACCCGTACGGCTGCTGCGGCGCCTGTGACTGCTGCGAAGCAGGGGCGGCGGCATCCGCGGGCGGGTTGGCCGCTACGGGCGCACCGTCGGGCGCGGACGTGGCGGGCTGGAAGTCCGGTGGCAGAGGCGGCAGTTCGGTGGACTGTGCCGAGCCCTCGGACGCCGGAGCCGACCAGGGTCCGCCCTGCTGGGGGAGGGGCGCCGGCTGTGCCGGGCTCTCCTCGGGCTGCGGTGCGGAGTCGGTCGTGGTGCTGCTCGCGCTCTCGTCCGGGGAGGCATCACCCTCCGCGCCGGTGCCTGCCGAAGCCGAGCCGTCCGAGTCCCAGTCGCTCGAAGCCGAGTCGTCCGGACCCTCGTCCACAGAGGCCGAGTCCGCCGTGGGCTCCTCCGCAGTAGGCAGCCCCCTGCCGAACGTACGCGGGTCCTCGGGAGGGTCTTCGCTGCCGTCGGCCTCAGAACTCGCGGCCTGCGACGCCGTGTTCGTGCCGTCCGTCGCCGAGGAGGCGGGCAGCGGTGCGTCGTCGGCGGACGTGGAGACCTCGCCGGTGTCGTCGGCCGGGGCGTCGGTGCGCGAAGTCTCCGCGACCTCCACGCCTGCCCTGTCGGTTGCGCCCGGTCCCTCGTTCGAGTGCTCAGAGGCATCCGAAGAGTCCGAAGACTCAGACGAGGAGCCCGAAGTCGCCGAGGAATCCGAAGCGTCCGTGGACGATTCCGGAACGGACGGGAAAGAGGGGAAAGAGGGCGGGGAGGGTGCTGCGGCCTGAGACGCAGCCTCCGAAGAACCCTCCGGCTCTTCCGTACGGTCACGGTCGAGGCCGGCCGAGACGCCCGCGCTCGCGTCACGCCCGTACGACTGCCCGAAGTCGCCGCCCGGCCCGCCGAACCCGCCGACGCGCGGCTCAGGTTCGGGCGCTTGGGGCTGCTGACCGGCGCTGTCCTGCCGTTCCGTCTGCGGCCGTGGATCTTCCCGCCTCAAGGGGGCGAACATCTGGGTGGCGTCCGACGCGGGCGGCGTGGCGAACCCGCTGCCCGGGGTCTCGGGCGGGGTGAACGACGGGCTCTGAGGGCCCTGTTCACGACCCTGTTCACGACCCTGTTCGCGGTCCTGTTCGCGGTCCTGGTCGCCGGAGAGCGGAGCCTGCGGGAACTGCGGAGGCAGGGGAGGAGGCGTCGACTGCGAAGGGTCCGGAGCGACGGGGCCGGTGCCGGAATCGGGGCCGGGACCGGCAGGCGGACCGGGGTGTGCGCCCGGAAGCGGTTGCGGCGGGCTCGTACCGGGGAAGGGGGCCGGGGTCGTCGGACCGCTCGGATTGTCCCCCACGCCGGGGGTGTTGGGGGCGGCGGCACTGTCCGCGTCCTGCGTGTACCAGGCAGGCGGCGTGTAGTCGATGGTGAACTGCCCCGTCGACTCCGTGTCGTTCTCGGGCGAATCCGCATCGTATCGATCGGTGTCGGGCCCCGTCCTGCCCCAGCGGATCTCGTCCCGATCGCTGCTCACAATGCCTCCTGCTGTGTGGTCGCACACCCCGTTTGCTGCGCAGTGACCCAGCCTAATCTCGACAGCTCCGGGCACGGCACTGCGGCCCCTTCCGTGCTCGGTGCCCGGGGGCCACTTCTGTTCGACACGACCCGACTCAACCAGTCGAAGGTCTCGGTCCAGTCTCGGAGGGCGTGGAGCGGCGGTCAACTTTCCACCGGCGTAGAAGCGCTGTCGGTCCTGGACCAGGCAGATGTTTTCGTGTAAGGGCGCTTGTCTTTGAGGCAACGTACGGATGACGAGTGTCAGGCGTTACTCAGGGGCCGCCCGAGGCGCCACGGCGAAAACGAAGAGACGGTCCGCGCTCCGTTCCGTGTGCGCCCCAAGCCCCCGGGGAACTCTCCCCGGTGAACTCTCTCCGGGGAGACGCCGTTCCGGCGAGAGCCCGCCGAAACCGCCCCCGCAAATCCGCCTACGGCAGATCCGCCTAGCGCGAACTCCCCGCCCGGCCACGGGCGTTCACCCCGGCCGGGCATCCGCCTCCGCGAGCCCCGCGCACCGCCGTGGCCGTCAGTCCAGACGCCGCGGATTGCCGAGCAGCCCCGCCTCAGCGTCCGTCGGCTGTGTCAGCGAGTAGTACCTGTCCTTACGCGTGCACCACAGCGTCACGCCGTCGCCCAGCGTCGACAGCGCCTCCGTCTCCTCGCGCGGCAGCCGCATGGTCCGCGACAGATGCGCCGACTCGTCCGGCGACACCCGCTGGATGCCCACGAGCGACGACGTCTGCAACAGCCGCGGCGCGGCCGGGCTGAGATAGGGGAGCAGCGTCACCACGGACTGCCACGGAGCCGAAGTCACGCGCCCGCGCGGCGGTTTCATCCCGCAGTCGCGGATGATGACGACCGGGCTGCTCACGGACGGCCCGAGCGACGGCACATGGCCGACGTCGTAGAGCGTCATGCACTGCTGTTCCGCACCGGCGGCCCGCACCAGCGTCGTCCACACATGTGCGCGGCCCGTCTCCACCGCGACGCGCGCACCCGTGCCCGCGGCGCGCAGCGCCAGCACCTGTGCCGTCCACAGACCGCCGATGAGCAGCACGTCGTAGGCCGTGCGACGGCTGAGGCCCAGCACGGCGGGCTGCCGCTGTGCGTCCGTGCCGATGACCACGCCGTCGTCGCCCAGGGGCACGCCTATGGCGCCCAGTTGCTCGACGGCGACCCTGTGCCGCAGATGGCGCGGACCGCGCAGGCCGAAACCGGGGCGGCGCGGACGTGCCGCCCGCTCCTCGGCCTGCTCGTCGGGGTGGCCGAAGACCGGTATCACACCGGTGTCGGTGGCCGTCGCCACGTGCCGCGGCTGCGGCGGTTCGCCGTCCTGTCCCAGGCCGCCCTGCGGCTGCTGCTGCCGGCCAAGTCCCGCACCGGGCATGCCGGTCTGCCTGGGCATCATCGGAGTGGACATCAGCTCGTGCCTCCGAGGGGCAGGGTGGCGAGCACGCCGGGCACTTGCTCCCGGTCCAGCGGCACGAGCCCGGTCTTTGCCCGGCTCGCGGTGCGCTGGAGTTCACGCCGCGCGGTGGACAGATCGTTCTCGCTGCGGGTCACGATGCGCACATGGCCCGAGATCTCGGCCGAGCGTCCGTCGCCCCGGCCCAGCGTCAGGCTGAAGACCGAGGTGAACACCCGCAGCGAGGTGAGGATCGACGCGAGATGCGCCGAACTCACGGCGCTCGGGCCGACCTGCGGCCAGCGGCTGATCCAGTACGTCGTGTGCCAGCGGTCGTCGCAGCGCCAGCCGCGCACCGACTCCTCCGTACGGCGCTGCGCGGGACGCCCGTCGGGGGCGGCGGAGTTGCCCGCACGGGGGTTGAGGCAGGTGGAGGTCGCCAGCGCCTGGACCACCTCGGTCTCGTTGAGCACCGTGGCGCTGAATCCGGCGCCTTCGAGGCGGCTCGCGAGCTGGTCCGCGGCACGCACCAACGAGCGCTGCGCGCCCCCGAGTCCGCCTCCGCGCGCCTCGATCGCCTCGGGCGTCAGCTCGGGGGTGAGCTTCAGCGCCACCCACGTCATACGGAGCGAGGGGATGCCGGAAGCCTCCTGGAGCGTCCCGTACGACCGTGCCACCACGGACTGTTCGGGCAGGTGCGGCGCGGGCGCGGGCTGGGTGTGCTGGACGATCTGCACGGACTCCAGCCGGATGTCGTCGGTCGTCAGCGCGTCGTAGAGCACGTCGAGGGGTACGGGGCGCTCCACGCGGCCCGTACGGCCGGGACGCAGCGGTGCGTCCTTGCCCTCGACCGCGATCAGCGCGGTAAGGAACGTGCCGTCGCCGACCATGCCGACGGCACGGTCTTCACGCGTCACGTAAGTGGACGTCTGCACCGCCGGATCGCACTCGACGACGGGCGCGAGAGAGGGGTCGGTGCCCGCCGGGACCGGGTACTTGGCGCCGCGCTTGCGCCGCCGCAGCGAACGCTTCAGCTCGTACCACTCCGACAACGGGTGCTGCCTGCGGCGCACCAGGGCGAACAGCGTCAGCAGCCCGGCCGCCACGGCGGCCGGCAGGACCAGCCACTTCTGTGCGATCCAGGCGACCAGCAGCAGCCCGGCGGCGAACTCGATGAGCACGAGCTGCTGGAGCCGGACGGGGCCGAAGCTGCCGGGCTTGCTGCTCAGCCGCAGCGTGGCGTTGGCGGGCGGCTGCGAGGCGGCCGGGGCCTGTTGCTCGTCGTTCCGCTGAGACGGGACGCTACGGTCCCGTGACCGGTTGCGGGTGGCGCTCGTCATCCCCCGTAATTCCCCTTCGAGGTGTCGTCCGCACGGCTTTCGCCCTGCGGTCGCCTTTCGGCCTCAAGCCGCCGATTCCGCTTCCGCTTGTGGACGCGTGTGTGCCGGCGGCGTGCTCTCTCGCGGCGCGGCCCGTGCCGCGCAGGCGCTTTCGGTGATTCTGCGCAATGCTGCGGTGGCCGGTGCTGAGGAGCACCGGTACTTCGGTGTTCGGTGATCGTGATTCGCCGGTCCGGTGAATTCGCCGTCCCTTTACAGCGATTCGCCGCTTCGGCGTCTGCGGTCGCCCCCTGCCGTGCCGTCGGTTCACCGGCTCCGTGCATACGGTTCACTCGTGCCTTACGTACGCGGAGCCGGACCGGCCCGCAATGCAGCGGACGCCGGCCGGACGTCAGGATACTCATCGCCGGCGGCCTTCCGCAGGCGGCCGACCGCCCCGGCAAGTGAGGGCATTGTGCGGATACCGCGACCCTTGGCGGATGTGCCCCCAGTGCGGCCACCCTGTCGTTTGCGTACACACGGGGGCGCGGCATAGTAGTGCAGCCGGGGGAGGCGGACTCGGGGGCGGGAACGAAGCTCGAAGGCACGAGGCCCGAAGGGCTGCGCGGCGCACCGGGCCCGCGGCCGCACACCCCCGGCGGCACGCCGGCTAACACTTGAACCACCACCAGAAACCGGGCACTTCACAGCACGGAAACGGGAGAGACGGGGACCGATGGCGACGCGGCGGGACGAGCTCAGCGCCCACACCTTCGCGCGGAAGCGCACGCTTGCAGCCTTTTTGCAGCCGGAATCGAGAGTCTCCGACGAGGAGGCTCCGCGTCCCGTGCGGGCGATGATGCCCAGCATGGTGGTGGGGGTCGTTCTGGTCGCGGGCTCCGTCGCCTGGGGAGCGATCGCACCGAGTGCGCCTCCCGGCTGGAACAAGGCGGGCGAACACATCATCGTCGACAGCGATTCCACGACGCGCTACGTCGTACTCAAGGACAAGACCAAGAGCGGCAAGAAGGTCCCCCAGCTCCACCCCGTGCTGAACTTCGCCTCCGCCAAACTCGTCCTGGACAAGGGCAAGGGCGAAGTCATAGAGGTCTCCGGCAAGGACATCGACGAGAGCACCATCGCCCGTGGCGCCACCATCGGCATTCCCTACGCTCCCGACCGGCTGCCCAGCACGGCGGACGCCGAGGCACCCAAGGAGTGGGCGGTCTGCGAGAAGCCGTCGTCCAACGGCGAAGGGGAGCCGCAGCAGGGCATGTTCGTGCTCGGCGGCCAGGACAAGAACAAGCTGAAGGACGGCAACCGCCTGGACGACGGCGAGGCCATGTTCGTCGAGGACAGCGAGACCCACGACCAGTACGTGGTCGACGGTACGGGCACGAAGCTGCTGCTGGACGGGCCTGAGGGCAAGAGCAAGGCCAAGATCCCCGAACGCAACGTGCTCACCAAGCAGGTGCTGAGGGACCCGGGAGTGCCGCAGAAGGTCTCCACGCAGTGGCTGAAGACTC
Source organism: Streptomyces marispadix (assembly GCF_022524345.1). Classification (NCBI taxonomy): domain Bacteria; kingdom Bacillati; phylum Actinomycetota; class Actinomycetes; order Kitasatosporales; family Streptomycetaceae; genus Streptomyces; species Streptomyces marispadix. The sequence continues at coordinate 5,227,164 of NZ_JAKWJU010000002.1, forward strand.
TGAATTCCGGTTCGGATCTCGTCTTCCCGAAACTGGACGCCCCGAGTGGATCGCAGCCGCAGTTCGACGGCGCCGACTCCCTTCCGCCTGAAGCCCGTTCGGTCGGAAAGGTACTCAAGTCCACTTCCGGAGGAGCCACTTATTACTACGTGGTTCTGAAGGACGGAGTGCAGCGGATCACGCCCCTTGTGGCGCGGCTCTATCTCGTAGAGCAGAACGAGAATCTGGTGACCGTCAGCAATGTGGAGGTCGCCGGCGCCGGAGCCTCGGACGAGATGAACAAGGGCGGAAGGGGCTGGCCCGAGGACGTGCTGAAGCAGGTCAACCGCCCGGCGGAGGGCATCGGTTCGACCTCGCGCACCGTCTCTTGCAGCGTCTACACCGGCAAGACCGCGGGCGGGCGGCCCAAGCTCGCCGCGTGGGCGGGCCCCGAGTACCCGGCCAACATCGTCGACGGTGCGGCCAGCGCATACGTCAGCTCCGGTTCCGGACTCCTCTACCAGGAGGTCAGCGGCAGGGGCAGCCGCAGCGGCACGCAGTACCTGCTGACCGACTCCGGTCTGCGCTACGCCCTTCCCAAGGGCGGCGGCGACAACCAGCAGGGCTCGGGCTCCAGTGAGAAGAGCCCCACCGCGCGTCTGGGATATGAGAAGGCCAAGGTCGCGCCCGTGCCGCAGAGTTGGTCCTCGCTGCTGCCCAAGGGCCCCACCCTGGACACCAGGAGCGCTTCGCAGGAACAGGGACTGTGACGGATCTGTGACAGCCGGGGCGATCACACGTATCGGCCCGCGGATTCCTGGGTAGTACGTAACTCCCGCCTTGTGGACGGGAGTTACGTCGTTCCCGGGGGTTTTCAGGGGTTTCGCGGGGTGGACCGGGGGCAGGGGAGAGTGGGCGCGGGAATGCGCCGGCCGTCGTGCGATCACGAATTGATCGCGGCGGTGTGTTGACCACGTGACGGTAATGGCATGCGAACGGCTGTGTCGGTGGGGCAAGGTAGTGTTCTCACGGTGTCAGCTGACGGCCCGTTCTGTACGTGGCATAGGGTGACCCACCAGCCCGACACGGGCTGCTGAGACGTTCACTAGAAGACATGGGGGAAGGTGCGCCATGGCAGGACAGTTTCGGGTAACAGAGGACGAGCTCCGGGCTCTGTCGTCGAAGATCAGCGAGGTCAACAGCTCCGTCCAGGGTGAGGTCAAGCGCCTCGACGGTGTGATCAGCCAGATCGCCGGCGGCTGGCAGGGCCAGGCGGCCAGCGCTTACCACCGGCTCCAGCAGCAGTGGAACGAGGATGCGCGCAAGATGAACAACATCCTCAACGACATCAAGGAAGCGGTCGACTCCACCCGCCAGAACTACTCGGCGACGGAAGAGCAGCAGAACTCCGAGGTCAGCAAGATCATGTCGGACTTCGGCTGATCAAGGTCCATTCGACCGGTCAACCGGCGTTCGCGCCACACGAGTTCAGAGCTACTACTACCGAAGAATCGCTGAAGGAGGAGTCGTAAGTGTCCGGAATTCTCGTCAATTTTCAGACGGTCTCTCAGGCTTCGCAGGACGTGAGGTCCACGGCCGGCCGCATCAAGAGCCAGCTCGACGACCTTGAGGCCATGGTGAAGCGCGTGGCCAACACCTGGGAAGGTGCCGCTCAGGAGGGTTACCAGGCCAAGCAGCGCCAGTGGGACCAGACCGCGGACCACCTGCACCAGGTTCTGCTCAAGATCTCGACCGCGCTGCAGAACTCGGCGGACAACTACCAGTCCACCGAGAAGAGCAACGCGAACGTCTGGGGCAACTGAGCAACCGGCAGCGCCCGTATGAGGAGTGGGTCCGGCCTTCATCGGCCGGCCCGCTCCTGCCGTTGCGTCAAGGGCGTTGGGCCGGGCCGGGGTGAGCACGTCGGCACGGACCGGCGTCCCCGGGGGAGAAAAACACCATGTCCATGGCTGTCAGTGGATCCGATGAAAATGCCCTGAGCGCGGGGACCGTCGATCGGCGGCTCCGCAGAACCCGCTGCGCCCAGCGGGCATTTGTGGTGCTCGCGGCGCTGGGCCTCACGGCCGTCGGCGCGGTGCCGGCCGCCGCCGGCCAGGCGCACCCTTCGCGTGGCAGCGCTCCGGCTGCCGGATACGCGACCGCCGGGCAGGAGCCCGGCAAGGCGGGCCAGGATCCGGGCCTGGACAGCACCGGCGAGTGCAAGTTCGGCGGCAAGAACATCAAGAGCACGCCGTGGTCGCTCCAGCGCGTACTTCTCGACGAGCTGTGGAGCGAGGCCACCGGCGAGGGCGTCACGGTCGCCGTGATCGACACCGGCGTCGACAAGGACAATTCGCAGGTCCGCCCCGCACTCGCCCCCGGCGGCAAGGACTTCGTCGGCAAGTCCAACGGCACCACCGACGTCAATGGCCACGGCACACGGGTCGCCGGCATCATCGCCGCCCGCAAGGCCAAGGACACCGGTTTCTCCGGCATCGCGCCGAAGGCGAAGATACTGCCGCTCCGTTACACCGGCAGCGAGGACCCGGAGAAAAAGGGCGACTCGTCGACGATGGTCGAGGCCATCGACTACGCGGTGTCGAAGAAGGTCGACATCATCAACATCTCCTCCGACACCGCGGACAAGAAGTCCAACCCGGGGCTACAGGCCGCCGTCCAGAAGGCCGTGAACGCGGGGATTCTCGTGGTGGCCGCCGCGGGCAACGACGGCGCCAACGGGAAGCTGGAGTACACCTACCCCGCCTCCTACGAGGGCGTCCTCGCCGTAGCGGCCTCCGACCGCAACAACGAACGCGCCTTCTTCTCCCAGTCCGGACGCTTCGTGGGCATCGCCGCCCCCGGTGTCGGCATGGTCTCCACCGTGCCGAACGGCGGCCAGTGCCCGGCGGACGGCACCTCGTTCTCGGCGCCGTACGTCGCGGGCGTCGCCGCGTTGATGTTCGAGAAGTACCCGACGTGGGACGCACAGCAGATCGCCGCCCGTATGCAGCAGACGGCCAACAGGCCCGGCCCCACCAAGGACGCACAGCTCGGCTGGGGCGTCGTCGACCCCGTCGCGGCACTCACCGGTGACGACAAGCCGCAGAACCAGCCGCACGCGGACGTACGGCAACAGAGCCGCCACGTCACGCCGATGTCCCTCACCGTCGGCGAGAGCGACACCGAACGCACCCAGCGCATCTCGGTCTACGTCATGAGTGCGGGCACCGTACTCACACTTCTTATCGGCGGCACTGCCATCGCAGCCCGCGACCACCGCCGCAAGCGCACGCCCGAGGGCGGCTCGGCGGACAGCACGACTTCAACGAGGCATTAGGCAGCAGGGGGAGAGGAGACGGGGCTATGAGCAGCGGATACAAAGTCGATCTGAGCGCCCTGGACGAGGTCATCAAGAAGCTGAACCGCGTGGTCGACGACATGGGCGGCCCGCACACCTGCGCGAAGTACGAGACGTACCTGCCGCCTGGGTGGCTGGGTAAGGGATTCGCGGAAGAGGATGAATTCCGCGTCACCCACGGCAAGACCAAGGGGAACATCGAGGGCTACATCAAGCAGTTGCAGGGCCTGATCAATCAGTTCAGCTCCAACACCTCGCAGGTGCGCCGTAATTACGACGACCAGGAGCAGAAGACCAAGCACGGTGTCTCGACGGAAGCCGGCGGCGGCAAGTGACGCGGGCCGACCGGATTTCAACGGTGGGGAGTGACGACTAGTGGGATATCCGGCTTACGGAGCGCCGACGCAGGAGCAGATCGAGGCTCAGCGGCAAGCGATCGAAGACGCCAAGAGGGAGTCGCACGCGGAGGGCTTGGAGGGTCACGAGAAGGAGATCTCGGACTACCAGAAGGTCAATCAGCAGTTCCCTCTGAAGACCGATTTCACGGCTCACGACATCGATGCCCTCAAGGGCATGATCGAGCACGCCAACCCCGACGGCGTCGACGGAATCGGCAAGAACTGGAAGCGAGTTCACGACAAGCTGGTCGGTGAGGGTGGTGGAGGCTCTCCCTCGGGCGACAGCGCATACGGCCAGTTGAAGAAGGCCGTCGACGATGTGCTTGAACACTGGGAAGGCGAGAGCGCCAATCAGTTCAAGACAAAGGCCCAGAAAATCCTCCAGCAGATCGCGAACAGCGCCGCGCACGCCAAGGTCGTGTCCGAGGCCATGACTGCGGCTTCGAACGACCTGCGTACGCAGCGCGACGCGATCAGCAAGATCGAGAAGCCTAGCTGGTTCTCCAAGGCGTGGGACTGCGTCACCGACTCCGGACGTGACGACAAGTACACGGAGCAGGACGTAAAGAGCGGCAACATCCCGAAAGACCTGATCGCCCAGGCCAACGAGGGCTACATCGGGGCCGAGAAGGAAGAGCAGCTCAAGGCCGTCGCCATCATGGAGAACCTGGGGCGCAGCTACGTCGGCTACTCGCGGCGCATTGAGACTTCAATCGACGACGGCGACGGAGGCGTGCCGCCGTCCAATCCTGAGACCCCGATGCCGACTCCGATCCCGGCCGCCTCGGGATCGTCGGCGACGCCGTCGTCCTCCGCCGCCGTCAGGAGCGCGTCGAGTGCCGCCGCGACCTCCGCAGCACCGGCTCAGGCGAGCGTTCCCAGGGACCCGGGGATCAGCGGAGGCGAGCAGGTCCCCGCGAGCGCCACCAAGGTCGACAGCGCTCCGGCCGGTATCTCCGGTGCGGGCACCAGCGGTGCTCCGAGCGGCGGTTCGGTCTCGGGCGCCGGTGCGGCCGGCGGTGTGAGTGCAGGCGCGGGCGCCGGTACCACGGCAGGCGTAGCGGGCGGTGGCCTGATGGGCGGTGCGGCAGGAGCTGCCGCCGCGCGAGGCGCCGCTGGACGAGCGGGTATCGGCGGCGCGGGCGCGATGGGAGCCCGCGGTGGTGGTGCCGCTGCGGGTGGCCGTGGAGCCGCGGGTGCCGCGGGCCGTGGTGCGCTGGCGAAGGCGAAGGGCGGTGTCGCCGGAGCCCCCAGGGGCATCAGCGGCGGCAAGCCCGCGACTCCCGGTGGCACCGGTCTCGGCAAGGGCCGCGGCGGCGCCGCCGGAGCTGCCGGACGTGGCGGCCGCGCCGGAATGCTCGCTGGCGCCCGGGGCACGAACCAGCGGCCGGACGAGGAGGAGCGCAACGAGGGCAACCGTCCCGACTACCTTGTCGAGGACGAGGAGACCTGGACTCCGGACGACGGTCGCAGCGTCCCGAAGACGATCGAGTAGAAGCGGTGGCAGGAAGCCACTGAAAGAGACAGATGGCCCTCGCGAAAAGGAATTCGCGAGGGCCGTCGTCAAGAGCACGAAGGGGAGCAGGAGTTGAGTCTCCGACGAGCGCTGCACCTGGTGGGCACCGGAGCGTTGACGGGAGCCCTGCTCCTCGGATCCGCTCCCGCGGCCTCCGCGGACGACATCCGTGACCGGCAGTGGGCCTTGGATTTCTTTGCGGGCGAGGACATTTGGGAGCATGCCACCGGGAAGGGCGTGACTGTCGCCGTCGTCGACACCGGAGTGGATTCCGAGCAACCGGACCTCAAGGGATCGGTGCTTCGCGGCAAGGACTACACGCAGGGCAAGGGGACCAGAGACAACGGCCGGCACGGCACCGCGATGGCGGGCCTGATCGCGGCCCATGGGCATGGGCCTGGCGGCAAATCCGGTATGAAGGGGCTGGCTCCCGGGGCGAAGATCATGCCTCTGACCACCGAGATCGGATCGACGAACTCCTTCCAGTCACAGGGCATTCGCTACGCCGTCGACCACGGTGCCGACGTCATCAACCTCTCCTACGCGGGACCGTTGATTCCGGGCGACGAACAGGCGGTCAGGTACGCCATCTCCAAAGACGTCGTAGTCGTGGCCGGCAGCGGCAATTCGCCCGGCAAGCACAAGGAGTACCCCGCGGGCTATCCGGGAGTCCTCTCCGTGGGCGGCCTTGGGCGTGACGGCACGCTGTGGGAGTCCTCCTCTTGGGGTTCCAACGTTTCTCTGGTCGCCCCGGCCGAGAAGAACGTCACCCCGGACAAGAAGTATGAGTCCGGTTACGGATTCACATCGGGTACATCCGACGCCAGCGCCTACGTCTCCGCCGCCGCGGCGCTCGTCCGGGAGAAGCACCCCGATCTCACCGCCGGGCAGGTGATCAACCGGCTGATCAAGACGGCCAAGCCGCTGACGGACGCCAAGGGCAACGCCCCCAAGCTGCCCGATGAGAAGTTCGGTTATGGCGTGGTACGGCCGTACCGGGCGGTGACGAACGACATTCCGGCGGGGCCGAAGGCCGGGCCGCTCGCGCAGTCCGGGTCGTCGGACTCGTCAGCGGGCGATGCCGCTTCGGACTCCGGTTCGTCGTCCGACGACTCCTCCGGCTGGATGTTCGCCCTGGGCCCGCCCGTCGTGCTGTTCGGGCTGATCTTCCTCGTGCTCGTGGGCGTCGCGGTCCTCGTGGTGGTCCTCGTCAAGCGGAAGGACAGCCGGGACCGGGTGAGCGATCCTTGGGCCTCGGGCGGAGGACCGTCCGTGCCGCCGCAGCAGCCGGGGCAGCAAGTCCAGGCGCCCACAGGGCAGTTCGGGGGGCCGCCCAACTCGCCGCCGCCTCCGCCGAATCAGCCTCCGTCGCGGTGAGCTGAGGCCGCGCGCCGAACGACACCGTGCCCCGAACGGCAATCGATCAGCGTCCCGTCGGTCTCCTCACCGCAGTGAGAGCGACGGGACACTGTCTGTCCAAGTTGTCCGGTGTAGGACCCCTCGCTCAGAGCTGCCTGACCAGCTCCGCCGCGTCCTTCAGTGACAGCCGAGGCTCCTGCCTCCGCAGCTCCTTCACTGCCCTGACCTCGCCCTTGCTGGCCTTCACCGAGCGCACGGCCTCGACGTCGATGCGCTCGCGTACGTCGTCCAGGGCCATCGAGTTGGCGCGCTGCCGTTGACGACGGACCCAGACGCTCACAATCCCAGCGGCGGGGACGAAGGTCCACGCCACGATGGTGACGGCCGTTTCGGGGGTGGTCGCGCCGGTTAGCGAGAGCAGCAGGATTACGGCCGCGGCAACGCTGAGAAGTGAGAGGAACCAGATCAGTTCGAGCTTCTTGAGCGAACGTGCGTCTCTGACGCGCCCGTTCGTGGGCTGGTTCATCACGCGGGAACCCTTCTGCCTTGCTGCCGGAGTCCAGGGAGGGCGGTTCCGCCCCTGCCATACGGTACGTCGGCCCGGCCGTCGCGCCACAGGCCGGTGTGGATTTCCTGTGGAGCTTCCCGAAGGGTCATGCCAAGGATCACGGTCGCCTGCAACCGCTTCGTGGCTTCCGCAACTCCCCATCGCCGTACGGCAGTCGCAGACCGGCGCACAATCGGTCCCCCGGGCCCCGAGCCTGGGACGATCACATTCCGTGGGCCGTCCGCTGCCCATATAATCAGCGCTGCTGCGAGAGGTGTCATCGCCGCCGGGGTGAATTGCCCGGTTGATGCGCCTCTCGTCCGGCTTGTTCGCTCCCTTCACAACCGAGGAGAGGCACTTCATGGGGGACCACTTCAAGACGGATGTCGATCAACTCGATCAGTTCGTCAAGACATTGGACAGCAGCGTCAAGGACCTCGAAGAGGCCCGTACGGCGCTGTCGCACGTCCGAGGCGACCAGATCGGCACAGCCCGGCTCGACAAGTCGTGCGACGAGTTCCAGGAGCACTGGAAGTACGGCTCGGAGCAGATGAGCGAGATGATCGGCGGCATCAAAGAGGGCGTGAAGTCGAACAAGCTGAGCTACCAGGAGATGGAGACGAACCTGGAGAAGGCGCTCAAGCAGATGGAGCAGCAGGGCACTTCGGCCGGCGGGGGCAAGTGATGGCGAATCCGTATCCTCACCTCGGCTGGAACCCTGTTCCCGGAATCCCCTCCGAAGTCCAGTCGTTGAAGAACAAGGTCACCAAGGCGGCCACCGCGCTGCGCAGTTGTCACTCGCAGATCGAGCGCCTGATCGGCGAGAGCAGCCACTGGGAGGGCGACGCCGCGGACGCCTTCCGCGACAAGCTCGACAGCGACCTGCCCAAGTACATGAAGGACGCCGCCACGTCGATGGAGAAGGCCGCCGCCCAACTCGCCAAGTGGGACAGCGACTTGACCTCCAACCGTGAGCTGGCCAAGAAGTACGACGACGAGGCGCGCGAGAAGAAGGAGGCGGCCGGCACCGCCAAGGAGCGCCAGGACGCCGCCCAGAAGGACCCGGACCTCAACCTCGGCGGCAAGGAGTACCCGAGCCAGGCCGAGGCGGACGCGGCGACGGCACGCCTGCGGGCGGCCGAGGGCCGTCTCAAGGAGGCCTCGGCCAGCTTGGAGAAGGCCAACGAGGCGTACAACGACGTCATCGAGAAGGCCAAGAAGCTGGAGGAGGAGCACGAGCGCGAGGCGAACAAGGTCGCCGACGAGCTCGACAAAGCCGACGACGACCTCGCTCCCGAGGAGCCCGGCTGGCTGAGCAAGACCCTCAGCGCGATCGGCGACGGGCTGGCCGCAGCCGGGAAGTTCCTCCTCGACCACGCGGGCACCATCGGCGCGATCGCCGGTCTGCTGGCGCTCTTCCCGACGCCGCTGGCCCCGCTCTTCGCCGGAATCGCGGTCGTCGCGAGCGCGGCCTCGCTGGGCAAGAACCTGGCCAGTGAGGACTTCCGGGATTCGCTGACGGGCAAGTACGGCTGGGGCCAGGGCCTCACCGCCTGGGGCTCCGTGGCAGGCGACACCCTCGGCATGCTGCCCGGCGTCGGCGCTCTCGGTAAGGCGGGCGGCGAGGTCAGCGTGCTCTCCGGCGCGGCCCGTGAGGGCGGCGAGGCCATGTCCGCGGGCTCGAAGGCCGCCGCGTTCGGACGGGAGACCGTCGAGGCGTTCAATTTCAAGGCGCTCGACACCGCCACGGACCCGAACACCGGCCTGCTCCAGTACGGCATCAACGGCGCGAACGTCCTCGCCAACAGCGCCTCTTCCCTGGAGACGGCAGGCGTTCTGCCGGATGCCGGGCCGAGCCACTACGGCGCTGAGGCCACCAAGGCCGGTCAAGGCCGGTGCCGCCGCGTACGGCGCCGGCGGGAACGCCTCGGACGCGGCACGCGGCATCAGCGACCTGGTAACGGGTCTCCGCCTGTGAGCAGCGTTCAGGAAGAAGCCGTGATCAAGCCGCGGCCGCAGTTCTGGTACGAAATCCCGTACGGCTACGCCCAGTTGGAGGTCTATCCCTCCGACGAGCGGATGGAGGAGCTGGCACGCGAGGTCCTGGCGCTCCCGGACGGGATGCGGGAGCGAGCCGACCAGGTGTTCCGGCTGTACGCGCTCGTGATGTACGAGATGCAGAAGCATCAAGTGCAGGGCTGCGCGCTGGGAGTGCACCCGGACGAACGCGAGGGCGCGGCGATGTCCGTGCTCACCGTCTCCAGCGTGTACTCGCCCGGCGTCAACCCCAAGGCGGTGCTCGCGACGCTGCTGAGTTCCGGCGCCGGGGCGACGCGGGAGACGGGCATCGTTCCGGTCGAACTGCCCTGCGGGCCGGGGTTCCTGACCGAGTCCGTGGAGCGTTCGGCGCCGCCCAGCGCGTCACCGGTGGAGGTCGACGGCGGCGACGGCGACGGCGAAGAGACCCGCGTCTGGCGCGGCCTGCTGGCCATCCCGGACACCCGCTCGTCGGCGATCATCGCCATTCAGCTCGTCACGCCGTCGGTGCATCTCGCCGACGACTACCGTGCCGTGCTCACCGGCATCGGACGCACGGTGAGCTTCACGGACCCCGCGCTCGCCGCCCGTACGGGGGACGAGCAGCCGGAGCCCGGTTCCGGGGCCGCGGCGGTGAGGAGCGACTTCGGGTGAGCGAGGAGAGGCCCGTGGGCGGCGGAGCAGCCGGACGCCCGGCGCAGGCGGCGACGGCGAACCGGCCGTCCCGGATGCTGACGGCGGCGAAGTGGGCCCTGGCCTTCGCCGCCGCCTACGGGCTCTCACTCCTGGTGCTGACCGACTCCCTCGTCTTCCTCGCCGTGCCGGGTCTGATCGCGCTGCTGGCGCTGACCGCCACGGCGGTGCTTCTGCTGCTCTACGAGCCCTTCCGCGGCGAAGTTCCGTACGCCACCGACGGATCGGACCGACGTGGGGCGGTGCGTTACCACCGCACGGTCCTGCTGCGGCGGTACGCGGTGCTCCTGTGCGTCGTCGCCGTGCTGGTGGCTCTGGTGATCGGGACGCGGTCCGACTACGCCGTCATGTGCGCTCCCGTGGCGCTCGTCACCTTCCTGGTGGGGACCTTCTTCTGCGGCGAGCAGATGCGGTCGGTACGGATCGCCGCACGTGTGCTGGAGGCGTACGAGTTCACCTTCCGCGCCCCCGTGGAGAAGCTCAACCTGCGGGGCTCCGGCAAGCGTTCGCTGCGGCTCGGGGGAGAAGGCGGCGCCGAGCGCGGTCCCGAACTGGCGGCTCATCAGCCGCTGGGCAAGCTGTGGCCGAAGGGCATCGAGGACGGCGTGTGGTTCGCCGGAGACGAGATCTTCGGCGGGGTCGTACTGGTTCCCGGCTCCGGTGAGTTGATGCGCGTACAGCCGCTGAAGTGGGACGAACTCGCGGCGGAGCGCAGCCGTGCGGGGGCCGAGCGCCTGGACCGTGCCACGCGAGCGGGGCTCACCCGGCGTTCGCTGTAGCGCTTCGTGAGGCGTTCCGGGACGGGCGGCAAAGGGACGGTGCGGGGCCGCAGCAACGAGCGGCACCACACCATCGAGCGACACCACGGATCGAGGAAGGACCTTCGAAGTGGGAGACCAGGAGCAGCGACCGCCGCTTGCGAAGGTGGCCTTCGACGACCTGGACACTCAGACGGTGTGGAAGGCGACACGTCGCCGGGTGCGGTTGAGGCTGTGGCTGTGGAGCGCGTTGCTCGTCGCCGCGCTGGCGCTGAGCGGCTTGCTCGCCGACGTCCGGTGGGACGACGGAGGCGCACGGGGCGACAACAGCGTGGGCGGAGTCGTCGGCGGACTGGCCGTACTGGGCTACCCGTTCGCGCTGTACACCTGCTGCGGTGCGCTCTCCCGGCTGCGCAGGGCCCGAAGCGTTCTGGAGGCATACCCCTGGCAGTCGATCCCGGCGGCTCGGAAGCTGTCCGGTACGAAGGAGGCGAGGGGAGTAGCCGTGCAGCTCCGGCTTCCCGGCGGTGCGCATCCGGGCGGCGGCGAGAGTGCGTACGCGGACGAGGACGGGACGCTGTGGTCCCAGAGCCTGTCGGCGCGCGACCCCCTGCGGTGGAACCGCTGGGCCACGGGATTGGAGGAGGGAGCCTGGTTCGCCGGTGACGTCGAACGCGGAGGCGTGCTCGCGCTTCCCGGCCCCCGCGGCCTGATGACGGTTCAGCGCCGCAGCCAGGTGCTGTCCATGGAGGGCAGGACCGCCAGGGCAGAGCACGAGAGCATCCTCGCGGCGGCGCCCGGACGCGGCTGACCCGACGCGGGCTGCGCGGCCCTCGATGCGGGCCGCACGCCTCACATGCGCTACGCCCCGCCGTTCTCCGGCGTCGGCTCAAGGTCGAACTCGCCGTCGCGGGCGCCCAGTACGAACGCGCGCCACTCGGCCTCGGTGTAACGCAGCACCGTGCCGGGGTCCTTGGAGTTGCGCATGGCGACCGCACCGCCCGGGAGATGCGCGATCTCCACCTTCTCCTCCTCCGGGCCGCCGGGAGCGGACTCCCAGACGGCGTCGGAGATGTCCATCGCGTACAGCTCGTCCTTCTCCTGCTGCGTCCCCATCGCGCATGCCCCTTTCTTCACAACGGTCTTCCGGAAGCGGGCGGTGAGCCCGCGCACCGTCGGCATCTCCCCGCGTCCGGCCCCCGCCGCCCCCGGGCGCAATCCTCCCATGCGGCGCCGACGGTGCAGTTGGGATCGAGTCAGCACCGCCGGGTCCCTGCCCGTACAACTCGCCGCGTACGACCCGAGAACCGCCACGTACGGGACGACGGCCGCGCACGCACGGGACCTCCACGCACGCACGAGACCCCCGCGTACGCACGGAGCCGGGCCGGGAAGCGATCCCCGGCCCGGCTCCGTGGCGTTCAAGCAGCCGGAATCCCGCGGCAGTCGCCCGCGGGGTCAGTTGCTCGCAGGCAACCAGCCCGTCTGGACCAACTGGCCGCCCCGGCGCCGCGTCTGGAAGTAGCCGCGGCCGGGAGGGAGTTGAGTCGGAGAGATGTTGCCCAGCAGCGCGCCCTCGGACTTGTCACCGGAAAGGACGACGCCCTGAGCGCCCAGCTCCTTCATCCGCTGCATCACCGGCTCGTACAGCGCACGGCTGGCGCCGCCGGACGAGCGGGCGATGATGACGCGCAGCCCGACGTCGCGGGCGAACGGCAGATACTCCAGCAGCGGCATCAGCGGGTTCTGCCCGGTGGCCACCAGATCGTAGTCGTCGATGACTACGAACGCGTCGGGGCTGTCGTACCAGCTTCGGTTGCGTAGCTGTTCCGGCGTGACGTCCGGCCCCGGCATGCGCCGCGACATGGACCCTGCGAGTCCCTCCAGGGTCTCCTGAAGGGACGGAGCCGCGGCGCAGTACCGCGACAGATGCGCCTCGGGCACTCCCTGGAGGTGCGCGCGCCGGTAGTCGCCGACCACGATCTTGGCCTTGTCCGGCGTGTAGCGCTCGGTGATCTTCTGCATGAGCAGACGCAGCAGTGCGCTCTTGCCGGACTCGCTCTCACCGAAGACCACGAACAGCGGGTCCGTCTCGAAGTTGACGAACACGGGCCGCAGCGAGCTCTCGTCGATGCCGAACGCGAGGCCGTGCTCGGGGTAGTCGGAGCCCTTGGGGAGCCTGGAGGCTTCGAGCATGGTCGGCAGCAGCCGCACGGCGGGTGCCGGTTCGCCCTTCCAGTGCTCGTTGATCGCGCTGATCGTCTGCCTCGTCGCGTCCGGCAGGTCCTCCAGCGTCGAGGAGCCGTCGATGCGCGGCAGGGCCGTCATCAAGTGCAGCTTGTCCGGGCTGAGTCCGCGGCCCGGCATGGCGACGGGCACGTTCGCGGCGACCTTGCGGTCGATCTCCGACTCGGACGGGTCGCCCAGCCTCAGCTCCACGCGGTTCTGGAGGAGGTCCTTCAGCGCGGGACGCACCTCCGTGTACCGCGAGGCGGTGAGTATGAGGTGGACGCCGAAGCCGAGACCCCGGGTGGCGATGTCGGTGACGTCGCTCTCCAGCATCTCGTAGTCGTTCTTGAACGTCGCCCAGCCGTCGATGACGAGGAAGACGTCTCCCCACTTCTGGTCCGGGAGCTGCCCGGCGGCGCGGCGCTGGCGGAAGGTGGCGATGGAGTCGACGTTGTGCGCGCGGAAGTACTCCTCGCGCTCGTTGAGGATCGACATGACCTCGCTGACCGTACGGCGCACCTTCTCGCCGTCGAGGCGGTTGGCGACACCGCCGACATGGTTCAGGTCCTCCATCGCCAGCAGCGAGCCGCCGCCGAAGTCCAGGCAGTAGAACTGCACTTCGGACGGGGTGTGCGTCAGCGCGAACGACGTCATGAGCGTGCGCAGCAGCGTCGACTTCCCGGACTGCGGGCCGCCGATGACGAATCCGTGGCCCGCCGCACCGGAGAAGTCCCGGTACAGCACGTCGCGGCGCTGCTCGAACGGCTTGTCCAGCAGGGCCACCGGCACCGCCAGCCGGCCGAGCGCCGTGTAGTCCGGCGCCGTCAGGCCGCGTTCGGGCGTGGCCGCGAGCGCGGGCAGCAACTGGTCCAGGGACGGCGGCTCGTCCAGCGGCGGCAGCCACACCTGGTGTGCGGACGGGCCCTGGCCGACCATCTTCTGCACGATGACGTCGAGCACGGTGTCCGCGAGCGCGTCGTCGACGGTCTCCGCCTCCGGGGTGTCCGGCTCGGGGGCCACCGGCAGAGCAACGGGCGTGGCGGTGAACTTCACCGGACGCGTCTGCGTGGACTGGCTGACCCGGGTCGGGCCCGCCGTGCGGTAGGCGCCGGAGACGTAGGCCGCCTTGAACTGCACCATCGTCTCGGTGTCGTACTTGAGGAACCCGGCGCCGGGCACGTTCGGCAGGTGGTACGCGTCCGGGACGCCGATCGCGGTGCGCGACTCGGCGGCCGAGAACGTACGCAGACCGATCCGGTACGACAGGAACGTGTCCAGACCGCGCAGCTTGCCCTCTTCCAGACGCTGGGAGGCCAGGAGCATGTGCACGCCCAGCGAACGGCCGATGCGGCCGATCTGGATGAACATGTCGATGAAGTCGGGCTTTGCGGTGAGGAGTTCGCTGAACTCGTCGATGATGAGCACGAGCGACGGCAGCGGGTCCAGCGCGGCACCGGCGGCACGAGCCTTCTCGTAGTCCGTGATGTTGGCGTAGTTGCCCGCCCTGCGCAGCACTTCCTGACGGCGGTTCAGCTCACCGGTGATCGCGTCGCGCATGCGGTCGACGAGGGTGAGTTCGTCGGCGAGGTTGGTGATGACCGCCGCCGTGTGCGGCATGTCGGCCATGCCTGTGAAGGTCGCGCCGCCCTTGAAGTCGGCGAGGATGAAGTTGAGCGTCTCGGACGAGTGCGTGACGGCCAGGCCGAGCACGAGCGTACGCAGCAGCTCCGACTTACCCGAACCGGTCGCACCGACGCACAGACCGTGCGGGCCCATGCCCTCCTGCGACGCCTCCTTGATGTCGAGCATCACCGGCTCGCCCTCGCCGCCGATCCCGATGGGGACGCGCAGCCGCTCGTGCAGCGAACGCGGGCGCCAGGTGCGCGCCATGTCCACGGAGCCGGCGTCGCCGATGCCCATCAGATCGGTGAAGTCCAGGTTGGACAGCAGCGGTTCGCCCTCCTCGCCGCTGCCCATGCGCATCGGCGAGAGCTGTCGAGCCAGCGCCTCGGCCTGCTCGTAGCTCAGCAGGTCGGGCTTGCCGGAGTACGCCGACTCCCGGCCGACGTAGAGGTCGAGGGCCTTCTCCCGCACATGGACCGTCAGGCCGCCGGACATCTGGTCGTCCAGCGCCCCGGGCGCGACCTCGATGAAGGTGACGCCCTGGAGGCCCTCGGCGCCCGCGAGTTGGGAGTCCGGCGGGATCGAGCCGCCGTCGAGGATCACGATGATGTGCGGCTGGTCGGCCAGGGGCGTCCCGTCGCGGTTCCAGCGGGGACGGCCGTCGAGCTGGCTGTGCAGCGCCTCCTCGAGCTGCCCGAGGTCGTCGTAGAACAGGCGTGCCTGTCCCGCGCCGTCGGACTGCGAGGGGTGCTGCGCGTGCGGCAGCCACTTCGTCCAGTCCCACTCGGCCATCGAGCCCGGGTGGGCGACGACCGCGATCATCATCTCCTCGGGGGAGTGCAGCGCGGAGAGCTGCCCGATCGCGGCACGGACATTGCCGTAGACCTCGTCCGTACTTCCGGTGACGACCACGTGGTAAAAGGCCCGAAGGCTCACGGCGATCGGAAGGTCCGGAAGTGAACGGTGAATGTCCAGAAAGGACTTCATGGCTTCTGCCGTGAGCGGCTCCAGTTCGTCCTTGGGAGCCGTTTCCGGAGCGACGAGCGGAGTGCTCAACTGCTGCCAGCCCGTGCCGATTCGCACCGACGAGAAGTCGTTGTCGGACGGGCGGCGTTCCCAGACGCGTTTGCTGTCTCCGGCGATCGCCCAGAGCTGATCCGGACTCGGATGCTGATAGAGCTGCGCGTTCCGCTGCGCCTCCGAGGTCTTGCGTACGTCCTTACGGATCTGGTCGAGATAGCGGAAGTAGTCCCTCCGCGCCTGGCCCATCTGGGCCCGGCCCCCCCGCCTTGCTTTGACGACCTGCGCGATCGCCATTGCGACCGTGGATACCGCCATCAGGCCGCCGACGACCTTCATGTAGGGCTGTGAGCCCGGCATGAAGAAGAATGCGACCGAACCTCCCATGCCCATCACGGGCAGAAGATTCATCCAGATGTCGCTGTCACCGTCGCGCGGCAGTTCTGGAGGGGATTCCAGCTTGACTTCCCCTTCGGGCACGGTCGGCGGCATGACCCGTGGCTGCCGCTTCACGATGACCACACTCACCGTTTCATCAGTCCTTCACGATAAATTCGCAATTACGCACCGACGCCCCCGCCATCGCAACAGCTACCGGTCATGCAGACGCTGATCCTAGTAGGTGTGAGAGTCTCCGGGTCCGGGAGGACCGACTGTCCGCCGTGGACGGTAAGGTGACCCGCAATCTTCCCAAGTGCTTCCCTGCCGGGGGAGCTTGGGGCAATCGACGAGCCCAAGATGTCTGTAAATTCATCGTGACGCCGAGTGCGAGCATCGAGCAAGGGGGAACAAGAAGGTGGCCACGACCGCAGCGACAGGCTTCTGCCGCGTCACGGTAGTTGCTCCCGGGGGGCGCATCGATGTCGCTCTTCCCGAGGACGTGCCCCTGTCCGACGTCTATCCGGAGATCGCCCGGCTCTCCGGGGGAGCCCGGCCGAGGGCTCCCTGTCGGGATACCACCTGGTCCGCAGGGACGGACGGGTCCTCGAATCGGGCCTGTCCCTCGCGGGCAACGGCATCAAGGACGGAGAGGTCCTGCTGCTGCGCCCGTTCGCCGACTCGCTGCCCTCCGCGGTCTTCGACGACGTGAGCGACGCCGTCGCCTCGGCGGTCCGCCAGGACCGCGCGCTGTGGAACGAGCAGCGGATGCGCGCGGCCGGACTCACCGGCGGCGGCGTGCTGTTGGTGCTCATGGCCTTCGCGCTGTGGTTCGCCGACCCCGTCAAGCACGACATGCACGGGCTGCCCGGCATCATCGCCGCGGGGGCCGGCGTCCTCCTCGTCGCGCTCGCCTGCGTACGGGCCAGGGTGTACGGCGACAGGGCCTCGTCGATAGCGCTCGGGCTGGGCGCCATGCCGCACATCATGATCGCCGGATCGGGCATCCTGCCCCTCGACGAGGGCGAAGGCATCGGACGACTCCAGTTCCTGCTGGGCTGCGTCGCCGTGCTGCTCGCGTCGGCGGTGCTCATCGCCATCACACCGAGGGGCGACGGACCGTTCGTGGCCTCCGCGATCGTCTCGGCGGTCGGCACCGTGTTCACCTTCATCGCCGTGCTCGCCGACATGGACGCCGCCGAGGCCGCCGCCGTCGCAGCGCCCGTATCGGTCGGCACCATCGCGTTCCTGCCCGGCCTCTCCGCCCGCTTCGCCCGGCTTCCCATAGGCTTCGAGCCCCGCGCGGGCGGCCCCGGCGGCTACGACGGTGACTCAGGCCGCACCCAGGGCCCCGTCGACGCCGAGCGCATCGCCGCCCAGGCCCGCCGCGGCCACGAGATGCTCGTCGGCCTGGTCGGCGGCTGGTGCGCCGCCGTGGTGGGCACCGCCGCCGTGCTCGGCTTCTCCCACAATGGCTGGGGCCAGCTCCTCGCCCTCGCCACCGGCATCGCGATGCTGCTGCGCGCCCGCCTCTTCCGCTACACCTCGCAGGTCACCTGCTCGCTGGTCGCGGGCCTCGGCACCCTCACGCTGCTCGCGCTCGGCCTGTCCCTCAACCCTCCGGGCCAGCTCCTGCGCGAGTTCGTCACGGGTGACACCTCCGGGCTCGACGTCCGTACGGTCTGGATCGCGGCGTCGATCGCGGTCGCCGCCGCGCTGGTCACCGCGATCGGCCTGATCGTGCCGCGTACGGGACTGACGCCGTTCTGGGGCCGGTTCATGGAGCTGACCGAGACGTTCGTACTGCTCTCGCTGATCCCGCTGTGCCTCGCGGTGCTCGACGTCTACGCGGACGTACGCGGATCCATCGGAGGCTGACCCCAAGGCAGGCGGCAGCAGGCAGCAGGCAGCAGGCGGCAGGCACCGGACCGGTCCGGTACCTGCCGATCCGCAGGCCGTGAACGGGCCCGGTGTACGGGCTGGCCGCGGGCATTCGTACGGCTGCCGCGCACGCGGAAGACGTGCGGCCCCTGTGCCGAACTCCGCCCGCCCCCAAGGCAGTACGGGGGCGGGCGGAGGCATGAGGAACCGCTGGTAGGCTTGGGCGGCCCTCCGAGTAACCGAAGGAATCCCTGAGACGAAGACCAGGGGCGCTCGTGGGCCGTAACCAAGAGGAGTACGCGTGTCGTCTCTCGATGCCGCGACCAAGAAGCAGATCATCTCCGAGTTCGCCACCAAGGAGGGTGACACCGGCTCCCCCGAGGTCCAGGTGGCGCTGCTCTCCCGTCGTATCTCGGACCTGACCGAGCACCTGAAGACCCACAAGCACGACCACCACTCCCGCCGTGGTCTGCTGCTGCTGGTCGGCCAGCGCCGCCGCCTGCTTCAGTACCTGGCGAAGAAGGACATCCAGCGCTTCCGCGCTCTCGTCGAGCGCCTCGGCATCCGCCGCGGCGCGGCGGGCGCCCGCTGACATGTGACGGAGGGAGCGGCCCCATCACAGGGGGCCGCTCCCTTCGCCGTATCTGAAGGACCGGATGGTTTGTAGGCTGGTCCCAGCACGACGTACACCGCGGCGTGCGCCACCGGACCGCCCCCACAGGACAGCGGTCCCGAAAACGCACAACGCATACACGCACACATAGGCAAACAGACGCGGCAGGGGCGCGCCGCCCGTCGCCGGTCCTCGGTAGTGGCCCCCGGACACAGGATGTTCCGGGTGCTTCGATCGAAGACCGGCCCGCAAACGGAGCGCTCCTCCGCAGCCGGTCCGCCGCCACACGGGCGCCGGACGCAGACGAGGAGATATCCCTGGTGGAGAACGAGACCCACTACGCCGAAGCCGTCATCGACAACGGCACGTTCGGCACCCGCACGATCCGATTCGAGACGGGCCGGCTCGCGAAGCAGGCCGCCGGCTCCGCAGTGGC
Organism: Streptomyces marispadix; assembly: GCF_022524345.1. NCBI lineage: Bacteria > Bacillati > Actinomycetota > Actinomycetes > Kitasatosporales > Streptomycetaceae > Streptomyces > Streptomyces marispadix. The sequence continues at coordinate 5,245,989 of NZ_JAKWJU010000002.1, forward strand.
ATACCTGGACGACGACACCATGGTGCTGTCGGCCACCACCGCCTCGAAGCAGCCGAAGGACCAGCTCGACTTCTTCCCGCTCACGGTCGACGTCGAGGAGCGGATGTACGCCGCGGGGAAGATCCCCGGCTCCTTCTTCCGCCGCGAGGGCCGCCCGTCCGAGGACGCGATCCTCACGTGCCGCCTGATCGACCGCCCGCTGCGCCCCTCATTCAAGAAGGGCCTGCGCAACGAGATCCAGATCGTCGAGACGATCATGGCGCTCAACCCCGACCACCTCTACGACGTGGTCGCCATCAACGCCGCCTCCTGCTCCACGCAGCTTTCGGGCCTGCCCTTCTCCGGCCCCATCGGCGGCACCCGCGTCGCCCTCATCCGCGGCCAGTGGGTCGCGTTCCCGACCCATACGGAGCTGGAGGACGCCGTCTTCGACATGGTCGTCGCCGGCCGTACGCTCCCCGACGGCGACGTCGCGGTGATGATGGTCGAGGCCGAGGCCACCGAGAAGACCGTCGAGCTGGTGCGCGGCGGTGCTGAGGCCCCCACCGAGGAGGTCGTCGCCGCGGGTCTCGAGGCCGCCAAGCCCTTCATCAAGGTGCTGTGCAAGGCCCAGTCCGACCTGGCCGCCAAGGCCGCCAAGCCGGTCGCCGAGTTCCCGATCTACCTCGACCACCAGGACGACGTGCTGGAGGCTCTCACCGAGTCCGTGCGCGACGAGCTGGCACAGGCGCTCACCATCGCCGGCAAGCAGGAGCGCGAGGCGGAGCTGGACCGGGTGAAGAGCCTGGCCGCCGAGAAGCTCCTCCCGCAGTTCGAGGGCCGCGAGAAGGAGATCTCCGCCGCGTACCGGACGCTGACCAAGGAACTGGTCCGCGACCGCGTCATCAAGGAGAAGAAGCGCATCGACGGCCGCGGCGTCACGGACATCCGTACGCTCGCCGCCGAGGTCGAGGCGATTCCGCGCGTGCACGGCTCGGCGCTCTTCGAGCGCGGCGAGACGCAGATCCTCGGCGTCACGACGCTGAACATGCTTCGCATGGAGCAGCAGCTCGACACCCTCTCGCCGGTGACCCGCAAGCGGTACATGCACAACTACAACTTCCCGCCCTACTCCACGGGTGAGACGGGCCGTGTGGGCTCGCCGAAGCGCCGCGAGATCGGCCACGGCGCCCTCGCGGAGCGTGCGCTGGTGCCGGTGCTGCCGTCGCGTGAGGAGTTCCCGTACGCGATCCGCCAGGTCTCCGAGGCGCTCGGCTCCAACGGCTCGACGTCCATGGGCTCGGTCTGCGCGTCCACGATGTCGCTGCTGAACGCCGGTGTGCCGCTCAAGGCCCCGGTCGCGGGCATCGCCATGGGACTGATCTCCAAGGAGATCGAGGGCGAGACGCACTACGTCACCCTCACCGACATCCTCGGTGCCGAGGACGCCTACGGCGACATGGACTTCAAGGTCGCCGGCACCCGCCAGTTCGTCACCGCCCTCCAACTCGACACCAAGCTGGACGGCATCCCGGCCTCCGTGCTCGCCGCGGCCCTCAAGCAGGCCCGCGACGCTCGTCTGCACATCCTCGACGTGATGAACGAGGCCATCGACGTACCGGACGAGATGTCCCCGAACGCCCCGCGGATCATCACCGTGAAGATCCCCGTGGACAAGATCGGCGAGGTCATCGGCCCCAAGGGCAAGATGATCAACCAGATCCAGGAGGACACCGGCGCCGACATCACCATCGAGGACGACGGCACGATCTACATCGGTGCCGCCGACGGCCCGGCCGCCGAGGCCGCCCGCACCACGATCAACGGCATCGCCAACCCGACGATGCCCGAGGTCGGCGAGCGCTACCTGGGCACCGTCGTGAAGACGACCACCTTCGGCGCCTTCGTCTCGCTGCTCCCCGGCAAGGACGGTCTGCTGCACATCTCGCAGATCCGCAAGCTCGCCGGCGGCAAGCGCGTGGAGAACGTCGAGGACGTCCTCGGCGTCGGCCAGAAGGTCCAGGTCGAGATCGCCGAGATCGACCAGCGCGGCAAGCTGTCGCTGATCCCCGTGCTGGAGGAAGAGGAGTCGGAGGGCTCCGAGCCGAAGGAGTCCGCGCCGGCCGACGCCGCCGCGGGTGACCAGTGACACCTACGCACCGTGCGACGGCCCGCCCCACCACCGCGGAGGGGCGGGCCGTCGCCCGTACACCATCGGGAGTGAGGGCGATGTCCGGCGGCGGCCTTCCCCTGGCCGGGCGCGGGCGCGCGGACGCGGGCGGTACCGCCTCGGCAGGCGGAGGAGAGGTCCGCAAGACCGTCCTGCCGGGCGGTCTGCGCGTCGTCACCGAGACGGTGCCCACCGTCCGCTCGGCGACCCTGGGCATCTGGGCGCACGTCGGCTCCCGCGACGAGACCCCGGCCCTCGGCGGCGCCACCCACTATCTGGAACATCTGCTGTTCAAGGGCACCAGGCGGCGCAGCGCCCTCGACATCTCCGCGGCGCTGGACGCCGTCGGCGGTGAGATGAACGCCTTCACCGCCAAGGAGTTCACCTGCTACTACGCACGGGTCCTCGACTCCGATCTGCCGCTCGCCATCGACGTACTGGGCGACATGCTCACCGGTTCCGTACTGGACGCGGCGGAGGTCGAGGCGGAGCGGGGCGTCATCCTCGAAGAGATCGCGATGACGGAGGACGATCCGGGCGACTGCGTCCACGATCTCTTCGCCCGAGCCCTGATGGGCGATTCACCGCTGGGACGCCCCGTTCTGGGCACCGTCGAGACCGTCAACGGCTTCACCCGCGACCGTCTCGCACGCTTCTACCGCAAGCACTACGACGCCCCGCACCTGGTGGTCGCCGCCGCCGGCAATCTCGACCACGACACGGTCGTACGGCAGGTGCGCGAGGCCTTCGACAAGGCGGGTGCACTGGAGCGTACGGAGGGCCGGGACCCGGTGGCCCCGCGCACCGGCGCACGCCCGCTGCGCGCCCGCGGCCGTGTGGAGATCGCCGACCGCAGCACCGAACAGGCCCATCTCGTCCTCGGAATGCCGGGCTACTCCCGTAACGACGACCGCCGCTGGGCGCTCGGCGTGCTCAGCGCGGCGCTCGGCGGGGGCATGAGTTCCCGCCTGTTCCAGGAGATCCGCGAGAAGCGCGGCCTGGCCTACAGCACGTACTCCTACACCTCCGGCTTCGCCGACTGCGGCCTCTTCGGCGTCTACGCGGGCTGCCGTCCCGGACAGCTCTCCGACGTGCTGAAGATCTGCCGCGACGAACTGGACCATGCCGCCCGGCACGGCCTGCCCGACGACGAACTGCGCCGCGCCGTCGGCCAGTTGTCCGGCGCGACGGTTCTCGGGCTGGAGGACACGGGCGCGCTGATGCACCGTTTGGGCAAGAGCGAGTTGTGCTGGGGCGAGCAGTTGTCGGTGGACGAGATGCTGGCGAAGATCTCCGCCGTCACACCCGACGACGTACGGGAGGCCGCCCGCGACGTACTCGGCCGCCGCCCGTCCCTCGCCGTCATCGGCCCACTCACCGACCGTCAGACGACGGAACTGCACGAGGCGGTCGCCTGACCCGCAGCCCCCACAGGCATCCCCTTCCGCAACGGCCCCCGAAGGAACGAAACAAGATGAGCAAGCTGCGCGTGGCCGTCCTCGGCTCCGAAGGACGGATGGGCTCCGAAGCCGTACGAGCGGTCGAGTCCGCCGACGACATGGAGCTGGCCGCCGCCCTCGACCGTGACGACCACCTCGACGCGCTCACCGCCTCCGGGGCGCAGGTCGCCGTCGACCTCACCCACCCCGACGCCGTGATGGACAACCTCCGGCACTGCGTCGCCAACGACATCCACGCCGTCGTCGGCACGACCGGCTGGACGGACGAGCGCCTGGCGACCGTGCGCGGCTGGCTGGAGTCGTCACCGGACACCGGTGTCCTCATCGCCCCCAACTTCGGCATCGGCGCGGTGCTGATGATGCGGTTCGCCCGGCAGGCGGCGCGCTTCTTCGAATCCGCCGAGGTCGTCGAACTGCACCACCCCGGCAAGGCGGACGCACCGAGCGGCACCGCGGCCCGTACGGCACAGCTCATCGCCGCCGCCCGCGACGACGCCGGCCTGCCCGCGCAGCCCGACGCCACCACCACCGCCCTGGACGGTGCGCGCGGAGCCGACATCGACGGCGTACACGTGCACGCCGTACGGATGCGCGGACTCGTGGCGCACCAGGAGGTGCTGTTCGGCGGCGAGGGCGAGACCCTCACCATCCGGCACGACTCGCTGCACCGCAGCTCGTTCATGCCCGGGGTGCTGCTCGGAGTCCGCCGCATCGTCTCCGCCCCCGGACTCACCTACGGTCTGGAGCACTTCCTCGACCTGGAAGGCTGACGGAATGCGCGCGAAGATCACGTACTTCACGCTCGCCGCGGTGCTGCTCGCCTACTTCGCGCTGGCGGGCAGCCGCGGAGTCCTGCTGATCGCGCAGGGGACACCGGTCACCGTCGTCTTCGGTCTCGCCGTCCTGGTACTGCCGCTGATCGGCCTCTGGTTCCTGTGGCGCACCACCCGCTTCGCCCGCGACGCCGAACGGCTGTCCCGTGAGCTGGAGGCCGAGGGCGGACTTCCCGTCGACGAGCTGCGCCGCACGCCGTCGGGACGGGTCGACCGGGACTCCGCCGACGAGGTCTTCGCACGCAGAAAGGCGGAAGCGGAGGCCGCCCCCGACGACTGGCGCAACTGGTTCCGGCTCGCCGTCGCCTACCGGGACGCCCGCGACACCCCGCGGGCCCGCAAGGCGATGCAGCACGCCATCTCCCTGCACGAGAGCAGCGGGCACGGCAGCAGTACGCGGGCAGCCGGCCGGCGGACCGCGGGTTCCGGCTAGCGGGCCGGGGCCCCTCGCGCGCCCGACCACGACTGCGTCCCCGACCACGACTGCGTTGACTGCGCTCCCGACCACGACTCTGCCGCCCACGCCTCTATGACGTCGGCGGCCCGGTCGAATGCCTCCGGCCGCGCGAGGAAGTCCGCGTTGTGATCGGTCAGCAGCGTGCGCAGCGGCTCTCCGCTGCCCGCCCGTACGACGTCCAGCGCCTGCCCCTGCACGGTGCGCGGAAGCCCCAGCCAGCGCACCGGCTGCTGCACCGTACGGACGGCGGCCACGTCGGACCAGCGCAGCGTCACCGTGTTCAGCAGGCCCACCCGCCGCAGCCCGTACGCCGAGACCCACACGCCGACGCGCAGCAGCCGCAACGCAAGCGCGATCACCACAAGACCGGCGCCTACGCACACGAGCGCGCCCGGCACCGCCCCCGCGAGGGCGATGATCAGCGCGGAGAACAGCAGATACGAGGCGAGCAGCAGCAGCACCGCGGCGCCGCCGACCCTCCAGGGTCCGGGACGGTACGGGCGGCGCCAGTGCTCACGGGCGTCGTGCGGCAGCAGGCTGATCTCTGCGGGGTCGGCCGCGCCGGTCTGTCCTGCGGCCGTCATGAAGGGCAGGGGCACTGGTGGTCCTCGCTCGGAAAGGTCTCGATCGGGTGGATCGTTGATGCGCGAGGACACTAGCGAGGTGTACGGGACGCGGCCAGCGCCGCTGGTCGGCGGCGCGGCGACCGCCGGACACGGGCGTGAGTACGACCCGTGAGGACGGCGGTTCGAAGACGCCGACGACAGCGGTTGTGCATGCGGTCGCCGACGCCTGCCGACGGGCCGAGGGGCCGACGGCGAACGTCAGCGACTCTCCGCCGCGGTCGGCCCGTGATGCTCCGACTGCCGGTCGGGATCGAGGGCGGGAACGCCCAGAATCAGCGAACCGACCAGCCCCGCCACCACGGTCAGGCCGAACAGCGCACTGCCCGCCTTCTCGGCGACGCTGCGCTGAGCACGGGGCGGCGGTGCGACATTGCTGCGGAACCGGTCGGCGTCGGCGATGAACGCGAACGGTACTGACTCTCCGCGGCGGGGCATGGGCAGGGGACTCCTGTCGAGATCGTTCTGGAGGGTTTCGTAGGTGGAACGTCCGTGACGGCTCAGAAGTGCCGGGTTGAAGAGGACGTACGTCAAAAAATACCAAGCGCCCGGGTGCCTTCATGCACCGACCCCCCTTATCAGGACAGACGGCCCGTTTTGTCCGGACGTAAGGTGCGAACCGGTCGCGCACCCGGCTCGGCAGACGGGGCAACAGCACTGTCAGTGGCTCGACTTAGGCTGGGCGCGCCCGGCAGCCGTACGACCCCGGAAGGACCCTCCGTGACCGACACCGAAGACCAGACCGCCGCGCCCAGCTTCCGCGGCGGCATGACCGTCGAGCTGGTCAAGCACAGCGCTGCCGACACCGACGTGCTGTGGGCGGCCCGGGTATCCACGGGAGGCGAGAAGTCCCTGAAGGAGCTGCACAAGGACCCGGCGCGCTCCAAGGGACTGATCAACTATCTGATGCGCGACCGCCATGGAAGCCCCTTCGAGCACAACTCGATGACCTTCTTCATCAGCGCCCCGCTGTTCGTCTTCCGCGAGTTCCACCGCCACCGGGTCGGCTGGTCGTACAACGAGGAGTCCGGTCGCTACCGCGAGCTCCAGCCCGTCTTCTACACCCCGGACGCCGCGCGCAAGCTCGTCCAGCGCGGCCGCCCCGGCAAGTACGAGTTCGTGGAGGGCACCCCCGAGCAGCACGAGCTGACGGTCTCCGCCATGGAGGAGACATACCGGCAGGCGTACGAGACCTACCGGCGTCTGCTCGCCGAGGGCGTCGCCCGCGAGGTCGCCCGCGCCGTCCTCCCTGTCGGCCTGTACTCCTCGATGTACGCGACGTGCAACGCCCGCTCGCTGATGCACTTCCTCGGCCTCCGTACGAAGCACGAGCAGGCGAAGGTGCCGTCGTTCCCGCAGAGGGAGATCGAGATGGTGGGCGAGTTGATGGAGGAGCAGTGGTCGAAGCTGATGCCGCTCACCCATGAGGCGTTCAATGCCAACGGCCGCGTCGCCCCATAGCATCACGGATGCCCGGATTGCGGGCTTTCGCGCAGTACGTCTACGCTGAAATCACGGCTCGGCACTGCTTGAACCCCCGAGCAGGCAGTGCCGGGTCGCCCTTCCCGGACACGGACTTCCGGCTTCCGCCGACGTACGGAGACGGCCGCGAAGCCCCGGCAGAAGCCCGGCAGAAATCCGGCACAAGTCCGGCCGAGTACCGGCTTCGGTCCCGGCGGGGAAGCGCCGGGACACCCGCCGTACACCGGCCGGTCCCCGCGCCGTACGTCGCCTCGCACGGTCTCTCACCGCCCCTTACGACCCGGTCCACGACCGTGACCATGGCCCCGAGGGGGCACTACCGCCCGTGCTGCGAGTAGCGTGGACCCCATGGCTCCGACCTCCACACCGCACACGCCCTTCGGGCGGGTTCTGACAGCGATGGTCTCGCCGTTCACCGCGGACGGCGCTCTCGACCTCGACGGTGCGCAGCAGCTCGCCGTCCATCTGGTGGACGCCGGCAACGACGGCCTGGTCGTCAACGGCACCACTGGCGAGTCCCCGACGACCAGTGATGTCGAGAAAGCCCAGCTTGTGCGGGCAGTGGTCGAAGCAGTGGGAGACCGCGCCCATGTCGTCGCCGGAGCCGGTACGAACGACACCGCGCACAGCCTCGAACTCGCCCGCGACGCCGCCAAGGCAGGCGCTCACGGGCTCCTCGCGGTGACCCCGTACTACAGCAAGCCGCCGCAGGAAGGGCTCTACCGGCACTTCACCGCGATCGCCGACGCCACCGAACTGCCGGTGATGCTCTACGACATCCCCGGCCGCTCCGGCGTCCCCATCAACACCGAGACGATCGTCCGGCTCGCCGAACACCCGCGCATCGTCGCGAACAAGGACGCCAAGGGCGACCTGGGCCGCGCGAGCTGGGCCATCGCCACCAGCGGACTCGCCTGGTACAGCGGCGACGACATGCTCAACCTGCCGCTGCTCTCCGTCGGCGCGGTCGGCTACGTATCGGTCGTCGGCCACCTCGTCACTCCCGAGCTGCGCTCCATGCTGGAAGCCCACCTCAGCGGCGACGTGACGAAGGCCACCGAGATCCATCAGAAGCTTCTGCCGGTCTTCACGGGCATGTTCCGTACGCAGGGCGTCATCACGACCAAGGCGGCCCTCACGCTGCGCGGCCTGCCGGGCGGGCCGCTCCGTATGCCGCTCGTCGAGCTCTCCCCGGAGGAGACCCAGCAGCTACGGCACGACCTCGCGCACGGCGGCGTGGAGATCTGACCGGCGACGCCACAACCGCATAGGGCAAGACCAGAGAACGCAGACAGTCAGTACGAGCGAAGAAGCACAGAACCCATTCCCGAATATCGCGCGCGCCACGTGTCCCACGGGGTCCCCCATGCCGGAGGCCAGTGGGGTCCCCCTGCCGGAGGCAAGGGGAGCGTGGCGCGCGTTTGGTGAGGAGAGTCTTTTGAGTCATCCGCATCCCGAACTCGGCTCGCCGCCGAAGCTGGCCGAAGGCGGCCTGCGCGTAACACCGCTCGGCGGCCTCGGCGAGATCGGCCGCAACATGACGGTCATCGAATACGGCGGCCGGCTGCTGATCATCGACTGCGGTGTGCTGTTCCCCGAGGAGGAACAGCCCGGAGTCGACCTGATCCTCCCGGACTTCAGCTCCCTGAGGGACCGGCTCGACGACATCGACGGCATCGTCCTTACGCACGGGCACGAGGACCACATCGGGGGCGTACCGTTCCTGCTGCGTGAGAAGGCCGACATCCCGCTCATCGGCTCCAAGCTGACCCTCGCGCTGATCGAGGCGAAGCTCCAGGAACACCGCATCCGTCCGTACACGCTGGAGGTCCAGGAGGGCCACCGCGAACGCATCGGGCCCTTCGACTGCGAATTCGTCTCGGTCAACCACTCCATTCCCGACGCGCTGGCCGTGGCCATCCGCACGTCCGCCGGAATGGTCGTGCACACCGGCGACTTCAAGATGGACCAGCTCCCGCTGGACGGGCGCCTCACGGACCTGCGTGCC